>JWIT01000024.1 GCA_000949895.1 Agrobacterium arsenijevicii
CGGAGTGCGAAACAGGGCGGCGATCGATCATAATAACAATATCTTGATATTGTTATTATGATCGATCGCCGCCCTGTTTCGCACTCCGCTCCAATCAAGTCTATCTCACTCATATGGTTTTTATGCATAACGATTCTCCATCTGGATCAGCAAATTCGACACAAAACTCGTATATTCACGCGCAATCGCCCCACAATACGAAAATTGCAGGTCCGTAAAAGTCAATTTGCCAACGGACTCCCACCCGCCTTCGGTCGCGCGCACTTAATTCATCGCAACATATATTTTATATGTCTCTGCGCTATTTATTGCATAAATATATGTTTGGGTGGCCACCAAGGTGCCAAATCGGCTTGCGCCTTCCTCCACCTCAGCAAGACGATTTCCGCCGTGATAGCTGTAAACCCCATGTCAATATCCATCGCACATACCTTTCCTCTCACACCTCGCCGTTGCGACCATGTTATGGCTTCATCTCTCTTTTCCATCCGCCTTTCAGCTCGATGGCATTTCAACGGGGCACTGAAAATTGCCGCCTTCAGAATGAATGACACTTATCAGTGCCCCGCCTCAGCGGCTTATGTCCATGTCAGAGCCTATCCAGCCGACAACACCATTCAGAGAAACAAACAGGCTCACCACAACCCAGCCCAATTCCCCTCCGGTTCATCGCCTGAAGGCTTCCTTTGCCAGACCCTGAATATGAAAGAGACGTCATCTCTCATAATCGGTGCCCGCATCCCTCACAGAACCGGGATATATCCGGTGATCCATGTCGAACGGAGCCAGTATAGGACAAGCAGACAGGCCGGGGATGAGTGGGAAAATGAAAAACCCGGCAACCCTGCGGAACGCCCCGTAGCGCCAACCGTAATTCATTGAAATATATATGTTTAAAAAAGTGGGACCGCAGCCGGCAATCAGAGGAAAACAATCGGAAAATAAAACCGTCCCCCTGAAACCCCGACCTGCATCAGTTGCAAACGGATCTCTATCGATCGACAAGTTCAGCGGCGGAAAAGCCTGCCGTCTATGATGACCAGGCTGGCCAAGATCAATCCCATCCCGGCGAACTCGAACAGTTCCAACCGTTCCCCCAAAAACACCGCGCCGAGCATGATCGCGCTGACAGGCACGACTAGCGTTACCAGGGATGCGTTCGTTGCACCCGCCGAGGCAATGAGGTTGAAATATAGTATGAAAGCGAAGGCCGTAGTGAAGACGGCGAGCACCAGCACGGCCATCCATATAGGTGCGCTCGACGTGATAATTTCCGCAGGACTGTAGAAAAGGAAGACGATCGGCACCATGAGGACTGTTGCGCCGGTAAGCTGTCCGGTTGCGACGAGCGTCGGTGTCATCTCCTTGAAGCGCTTCGCGTAGACAACGGCAAAGGCGTAAGAGATGGCCGCGCCGATAACCGCGAATTTCGCCCATGCAGGGCCGTCGAGATTGGATAGGAGGCCGGGACCGATCATGACGGCCGCCCCGGCGATTCCGAGCCCAACCCCGGCAAGCTTGGCGGCCGAGAGCTTTTCGTCGGACGTCAGCAGGTTTGCAACGAGGATCGTCCAAAGGGGCGTTGTTGTGTAAAACACGGATGCAAGGCCAGCGCCGATCTCCGTTTGCCCGGTGAAGATCAGGGAAAAGGGAATGACATTATTGAGCAGGGCGAGGCACAAGAAGGAGCCGGGCTTGGCGAGAACAGGCGCGAAGGAAATGCCGCGCAGTCTTAACCATAGATGCAGGACCATCGCGGCGATCGATACGCGATAGAGGACGAGAGCCAACGGTGGAATCTCCGCCACGGCAATGCGGGCGAAGAAGAAGGAACCGCCCCAAAGAAAGCCCAGGAGTAGGAGCTGACCCCAATCGCTTGCCGACATCGGCCGTGAGGGTGTTGCCATGATCAACGCTTTTCCCCAACCAGAATGGCAGCGGCGCAAATCCCGGACACCAGCCTGGAATTCGTGAATGATGCTGCGTCTTATAGCGCTATTGTATTTGATTGTCGAACATCGTTCGATATAATGAACGCTCGGCATTCGTTCGTCAAGTCGAACGATATATCATTATAGCGAACGGTAGCCATGAATCCGACAGACCTCATAGCAAGCGCCATCCGCCGGGAGCGAGAACAGTCGGGCATTAGCCTTTCCGCTCTCGCTGCTAGGGCCAATCTGGCGAAATCAACCCTGTCACAGCTTGAGGCAGGCAAGGGGAATCCGAGCATTGAGACCTTGTGGGCGATTGCCTCGGCACTCGAAATTCCGTTCAGCTTTCTGTTCGAAAGCGCGTCTTCGCATAGCCAATTGATCCGGGCCGACGAGGGGGTGAAACTCAACTCGGACAGTTCGGATTTTTCTACGGTGCTTCTAAGTAAATGCCCTCCAGCCTGCCGACGCGATCTCTATCGCCTTACCCTTCAGCGCGGATCGATACGCAACGCCGAGCCGCATCCCAGAGGGACCATCGAGCACATAATCGTCGTCAGCGGATCGGTTCGCCTTGGCCCGGCAGGGGCTACCGCAGACATCGGCCCCGGCGACTATTATCGCTATCCAGGCGATGGCGCGCATTCCTATGAAGCTCTCTCCGAAAATGCAGTAATCTTGCTAGCCATGGAAAGCGCCCGTTAGCGTCAGACGACCGAAGCAGAAGACTGCCGCGTTTCTACAACCTCGCCTATGGGACGCAATCAATCTCCGGGGAAAACGCCGTCATTCGATTATTGAAGTTGGCTACCGTATATCTGTGCCCCTTTAATGTTCAGGGGCCAATATGATGGAACGTTGCATCGCATTCACCCCTAACATCAAAACCGGAGAAGCGCTCCCATTCAAAAACATTAATCTTAGTTGCAGCTGTAACAACCCATGAAAAATGAGATGAAATAAGCATTTCACACAATTAATATTTCCGGAAAATAGTCACTTCCAATGTCCTCTCTGGATGTATCTGAAGGATAAATTTCTCATGAGTGGAGAGCAATTGTCGCTGGACGATATCAGACGCACTATGAGGGAGAATCTGAACAAGGGCCCGCTTGATATACAAAGAGAACAATACGAAAGACGTCTCGCGCAAGAGGAGGCAGACAGGATTGCCGCCAATATTCCGAATCAACTGTGGGGGCAGCAAGAGTTCCTCAGGCGCAACATACCTGATGCATTGATCGACCAAAGAATCGACAGCCGCCGAAAAGCAGAGGGCATCCCAGAAAATACGCAAACCGAGCTCCCCGCCCAAAGGGCAAAGGCAAGGGTGAACGAAAGGACGGAGCTCACCAAAGAGCTTCTAACAGAGACGTTTGGCCCAGACGCAATGAAACGGTATTACATAAATGTTCCAGGGGCTGACTGGCACAGTCATGTTGCCGATCTGAATCTTAATGTTAGGGACCGCGTTGACTATGAAGCGAAGTCGACAGGATACGAGTTCAGCACAAAAGAGTTGAATGAGGCGGAAGCCATAGAAAATATACGCTTGATCAACCGCGACGGAAGCCATGGGTCTTCAGATGAAGAAATCAAGCGACATATTGCAACAGCAAGACAAAATGGCAACTGGCCGCCGCCGGAACTTCATTCCGGTCCCGGATCCACACCGAGACCGCCAAATTATTCTTATACCCACTTCAAGGAAGCCTGTACCCGCATCGCTAGCCATGACAATTCCAGAAATGGCCATACAGGCAACTCGTCGGCAGTCGATAAACATCCGCCGACGTCAAGCCCAGAGGTGCCGTATTCGCGTCGTGGGGGACCTCTCCGGACGCTTCAGGCACGACAACCATATGCACCGCCGATACCAATGCAAGCGGAACAACATCGTGTAAATGATCGCGAAGAAGGCAGGCTGCCCCAGCTAGAGAAGCAACGTTTTAGAGATCTGTTCAAGGGCATTCTAAAGAGAGTCTCCAACAAAATAATGGGTGAAGGCAAACAAGAACCTTCGCCTGAAATACGTGCGCCGCCGCCCTCTGCAATGGTGCCTGTCGCGCATGCGCGCGCAGCGCAGGATGCGTCTCTCCGAAATGCCAACGCATTGACTCGTGACCTTTCTTCTCTTGAAACATCCAACGCAAGATCTGCGCGCGCGGCGATGATTGAAAGCCGTAGCCGGGAAGAGCGAGGGATATCCGCGCTGTCGCGATAATCCCGGATTGCCAGCCAAGCGTAATTCTTGAAATCAATAAGGCTCTGACCGACGATCAAAAATGGTTTCTGATATCCTGGAGTGGAGTGCCTTTTCAAAACCGCATGTCTCCACGTTCATCGTGGAACAGGGGCAGTACAGGTCAGATAAACGGGGAGAAAAACATCCAAGCCACGCCGGAAGCCCAATTCTTCCAAAGCCTTAAAGGATCAAATCGTTCGATGATCGACAAGCGGGTTAACGGCCGTCGTACTAAAGGCAATTGAGCCTAGCAGACGGCCGTCAGCTCGCTTTAAGCCAGGCTACTCACAAGCGACGATGCTGAGTAACCAAGGAGACGTGTTGCCCTGGTTCGCAACAATGTTGACTTTGCTCTTGGTTGACTCCTCAAGACGAGCCCCCAAACGCTGGGCTTCAGCCCATTCCGGATGTTGTTGGTCTGCTACGATATTAATACGTTGCTCCCCGTCCAGTTTTTCGGGAAAAGGTACTGCTCGATTGCGCAGGCGGCCAATCGCCCCCTGGGTGGCAATAAGCTCAGACGCTTCCGTTACCAGCGCCGATTTCCCCTGATCGCGGCAGTAGAATAGATCGACATCGACGTATTCTGGGCGAATCAGGCCAATGATTTTCTCCTTTTCGCCTAAATCCGCTCTCAAAATCTGAAGCCTCTCTCTAACAACTTTCTGTTCGTCAGGAGTGATGATTGATTTCGGATCAAATCGCGTGGCGATATCCCCCTCATGGTACTTTCGTCCACGCATATTATGGTCGATGGTGTCCCTACTCCAATTGTTTGGCGGTCCACTCAGGTAGCTGTAAATCACATCGAAATTGAATTCACTCTCGCATGACTGGAGTGAATGTTGATGCTCATGATTAAAACCCAATGCATGACCGAATTCATGTAAAACAATTCGGCGAAACTCCTCTTGCGCCGGTGGCGATACGTCAAATCGAGCCAAATTCAGGCTTTGTTCGTGTTGGCCGTATACTATAATACTGTCTTGACCAACGAGCGACCAATATCCCTTGTGCGCAAATCCTACGCGTATCTCATTGTAGCCGTTACGTGTGCACAAACGAGGATTATTCAGGTCGCCAAAATCAAAGCGGACCTTAACGTCGACTTGATGCCACTCCCTCGCAATCTTCGCAATTTGTCGTCTTACGGATACCGGACCTCCAAAGAAGCATACTCGAAGCGGTTCGACTGCATTCCACCGTTTTGAACCGGGGATAAAGCCTTGGTCCACTAAACCGCCGGTCACCTGCTCAAACGCGTCCAGCTCCAGACGACGTGCGATGTAGTCGGGCATGATCTCAATGTCGTTTTCTGGCGTTTGAGCCTGCGGCGCAGTGTTTCAAGTAATCGCAGCCAGGCGGTTCGGCTACCCAAAGCCGTCGCTCTGCCAGAGGACATGAAGCGCGTCGATATCGTTGCCGCCGGCCGGACTCGGATTATCGCTTCTGCGGGTGAGGCGTCGGACAGCTGGTTTGAAGGCGAAGCAGTCACATCTGATTTCATGAGCGAACGTGATCAGCCAGCCGTGCAGGAGTGCGAGGCGTTCTGCGCGAAGCGTTTAATCGCCATTCCGGTCAACTGCGCATCAGCTCCGTCAGCTTGATGGAACTAATCTATGGTGCAGAGAAGTCGGTAGCTCCAGAACGAAACCTGTCCGTCATAGAAGGTTTTGCCGCTCGGCTGGAGGTGCTTTCAGCCACAAGTCATACCGACCAGTTACGCGCCGAGCTTGCTCGCAGCGGAACCCCAATCGGTCCTTATGTCCAGCTGATCGCGGGTCATGTGCGTTCAATGGAGTTGATACTGGTCACAAACAATCGGCGCGAGTTTGATCGCATACCTGGCTTGCGTGTGGAAGACTGGACGGTTTCTGCGTTTTAGTGAGTGACAGTGTTTTGATAAGCCGCTTCGCGATCAGGGTGGATAATCGGGGAGCGTCGATACGCTTTAGATCGTCCAGCAACCTTTCAGAGGCGACACTCGCGGCTTAGGCATCGGACTCGACCTCATTGGTCAGCCAAGGGACCTGTTGCAAAGCGAATCTGTCAGCTTCCAGCATCCTTATTCGTTTAAGCGCCATCGTTCGGCACTAGACACCCCTTTACCGCCAAATAGCTGAGCATCAGAGGTTTTGAACAGGCCTCTCCTGCCCCTGCGCATTACCCGAAATATTGCCGATTATGACAACTGAAACGCGATGTAGTTTGTCACAAAATGCGAATCGATGTATCGGTGTAACTACGCAAAAAAGAAGAAGTATCGTTTTTTTGCGAAACAATGCGAGAATTAAGGATTCGTTAACGCTGTTGGCGCTTAGTTCCTCCAAGCGGATGAGGATAGAATCGTGAACCGACATTTAAGCAGCCTTGATTTTATGCAGAATTTCGCAAGCAAGCTCGATCTTGCGTTGCAGAATCTCACCTTTGCACAATATCCCCCGGATGCGAGACGGGAGATGAGAAAGTTCTCGTCGGCCGAAGTCGCTTCGCTTCTGGATGTTTCTGAAGCTTACATTCGCCAGATCGTTCTCAAAGAGAAGGGTCCGGCACCGGAGGTTACCGTTAATGGCCGCCGTATGTATTCGCTGGAACAAATCCTTGAACTAAGATTGATGCTGGCTGAGAAAGGCCGCAAGAAGTGGATGAACCCCCGGCGTGTTTCAGGGGAAGAATGCCAGATAATCGCGGTGACAAACTTCAAGGGTGGCTCAAGCAAAACCTCTACAACGATTCACCTGGGACACTATCTAGCGCTGAAGGGCTATCGTGTTCTCGCAGTAGACCTAGATCCACAGGCATCATTAACCAGTCTGCACGGCAATTTGCCGAACTTCGATCCCCGTCAGGATGACACCCTGTACGCAGCAATCCGATTCGAGGAGCAGAGGCCCACGGCCGAGCTGATTAATAAAACGCATATTCCCGGATTTGACGTCATCTGTGCCGGCCTTGAACTGACGGAGTTTGAAACCGCTGTCGCGTTGGAAATGCGCAAGAGCGGCGGGACCAGCTTTCTGCTCAGGGTTTCCCAAGCTTTGGAACAGGTGGCGGAGGATTATGACGTCATCCTGATCGATTCCGCCCCATCCCTAAACTTCCTTACCCTGTCATCGCTGACTGCGGCAACTGGTGTCTTGATCCCGGTGCCGGCGCATATGCTGGACGTCGATTCGACCGGCAAGTTTCTGGAACTCGCCGGCTCCTACATGAAGATACTGAGCGACATGGGAGCGGCAGCCCACTGGGACTTCGCAAAATTCCTTGTCACCAAATTTGAGCCGAACGACCACCCGCAGGCGAACATGACAGCGCTGATGCGCCAGGTTTTTGGCGAGGACCTGTTGTTGAACATGGTGATGAAATCCACGGCTGTGGCCGACGCCCTGACCTGGAAACAAAGCCTCTATGAAGTTCAGCGCTCGCGCTTTTCGTCTCCGAAAACTTATGACCGGGCGATGGAATCCCTGAACGCTGCGAATAGCGAAATTGAGAAACTACTCTGGACGGCATGGGGACGCGAATGAGCAGAAAAGATTCCCATGAGCTATTCACCAATCTTCTTGCTCAGCAAGATCGCCAGACAACCAATGCGGCGCATAAAACCGCCTCCCCTCACCTTCTGAAGGTCGCGGCTGGCGTTCGCCAGATTCATGAGAAAGGCGAGGCGCTCGAAAAACTATTGGCTGAAGGCGAGCGCATTATTGAGGTTGCGCCCGATGAGGTTGCGCCGTCTTCCTTGCAGGATCGCTTCGACGGATCCTATGACGAAGCGGCGATTGAAGAAATCATTCGCTCCATGAGGGAAAGCGGCCAGATAGTGCCTGGCCTTGTCCGCCCCTCAAAAACGGGAGACAAGCCTTATCAGATCGTGTTCGGTCGTAGACGATTGGCTGCAGCACAGAAGCTCGGTATCAAGTTTCGAGCAATATTACGCGATCTGACCGACGAGCAAGCGATCATCTTCCAGGGCGAAGAAAACACCAATCGTAACGATCTCTCGTTCATTGAAAAATGTGTTTTTGCCTTGCTTCAGGAACGAGCGGGCTACAAGCGGGATACGATCGCCGCCTCTCTCTCCACGGGCAAATCGCATGTCTCAGAGATGCTTCAAATCGCCGACTCGATCCCTCAGGAAACATTGATACTTGTCGGACGCTCCCCCGATATCGGGCGACGCAGGTGGGTTGAATTTCACAAATGCTGGATTGCACGCGAGGACAGTGCGGATGTTATCAAGTCGGCACTTGAGGCAAGCGATGTCGCCGGCGGCGAGCGTTTTTCCCTCGCACTGGCCGCGCTTAACGCAAAATCAGCGCCAGTTAAGGAGCCAACGGCCAAGAACGAGATCATTTTAGACGGCGCCGCACTGGCAACGATAACCTACTCAAAATCCGGCACTAAACTGGCGTTTTCGAAAGTCGTACCGTCTGAATTTGTCGAGTTTCTCGGCGAGAAACTATCTTCGTTGCATCAAGAGTTTCTGATGCGAGAGAAAATCAACAAAGAAGGATAACCCGCAAAAGAAAAAGGCCCCCAAACGTTTCCGTCGTGGAAGCCCTTCTCACATCCTTAAGCAAGACAGAGAATCGCATTTTCACGTAAGTCAGTCAAGAGTCTTTGGCATCGTTTTGGTGATCGAATTTCTTTTGCCTATTGATAGGTGAAAAAATGCGTATTGAGGTAACCACTCCCTTCGGGCGGCGGGCAATGCCGCTCGCCATGATAAAAGGACAACTGGCACTTTCCGAGATCTCGGCTGCTCACGCGATAGACAAATGGAAGGTCTATCGGAACGTGTGCGCCGCCCGGTCCACCCTCGGCCTGCGCGATAGAGCACTTGCCGTCCTTAGCGCGCTCCTGTCCTTTCATCCCTCATCAGAGTTAACTGGCGGCGAGAACCTTATCGTTTTCCCCTCCAATGAACAGTTGGCCGCACGTGCAAACGGAATTGCAGGAACGACCTTACGGGAAAATCTTGCCATCCTCGTCACCAAAGGCTTGATCCACCGCAAAGACAGCCCCAATGGCAAACGTTACGCACGGAAGAGCCGCTCCGGAGCTATCGAGACCGCCTACGGCTTCGACTTATCTCCCCTGCTCGCACGTTCGGAAGAATTGGCGCTGGTCGCTGCCGAGGTTACGGCGACGGCGCAGAGGGTCAAAGCGCTCAAGGAACGCATCTCCCTTTGCAGGCGCGATATACGCATGCTCATTTCTACAGCCCTTAACGAAGGCGTCCGTGGGGATTGGGCGGCAGCACAAAGCCGTTACGATGTAATCGTAAGCGAGATAAGCCGCGCAAAAACCCTGCCAATCATTACAATTATTCTGGACAATCTTGAACAACTTCGCATTGAGGTGCTTAACAAGCTGAAAGTTCAAGTTATTTCAGAAAAAACCGTCACCAATGATAGCGAAATCCGTCACCACATACAGAATACAGATACTGAATCTTATACCGAATTTGAAGCAGCAACGAACAAGCCAGGCGATGATTTAGAACTGAACGCCACCAAACCCGTAAAAGCGTACCCTCTGGAAATGGTACTAAAAGCGTGCCCGAGCATATTGGACTATGGGCCACAAGGATCAATTACAAGCTGGCGCGATTTGGCCGTCTCCACTTCGACTGTGGTGGCTATGCTGAGCATTACTCCATCAGCCTATCAAGCAGCATGCGCCGTGATGGGTGTAGATAACGTTTCGGCTGTCGTGGCCTGCATTTTGCAGAGAGCCGAGGCGATACAATGCCCAGGAGGATATCTTAGAGATCTTACGGCTAAGGCCCAGCGCGGTCAGTTTTCGCTTGGTCCGATGCTGATGGCTTTATTGAGAGTAAATAGCGCCTCCTATCAAAGAAGAATGTAACGATGGCAGGACAGGCGAAGACACCTTCACGAGCGGGATCCTTTGATTCATCAAGGCGAGGGGAGGGAAGGGAAGGACCGTAGAGTTATCGGCCAACGTGGTGGGGCGAGGTTGTCGTTTTGAGAGGGACGTTTGGATGAAGTCGAATTGGTTTCACGGGATACTCACGCCGAGCAGATACATGTCCGTTCACAGACGGAGAAGCTGAGGACAGGCGATTTTTGGATTCATTGAGACCCGCGGCATAGATTGAATAGCACGAATTGGGTGTGATTAATTTGCTGAAGCGAGACGTTCAACCACGTTCCCCGCGGGGAACAGTTGGGTCTGCAACTTTAGTTAAAGGTTTCTCACCTCCTTCAGGTCAAACCCTCAGGTGATCCGAGCGGAAGTGTGCGTCCCCAAATGACGTTAAATTGCGTCGTTATAATGAGTAGCTCACGACGATTGGTTTTGAAAAAACCCCTTACTACTGAGTTCCCCGCGGGGAACTTCTCAACTGACTCTTCAAAGAGAGGTAGATGTCTGCAATAACAATGTAGGATGTTGCTCCACGGACCAATCCGCAATAACAGCGTACCGTTGGTACACCAATTCGATACAATGCGGCTGTTACGACCTACGCGACTAGCCCATGCTCGCCCTGCATCTCTTTCTGAAAAACATGGCAAAGCTCGCCGGCGTTTGATTTATTGTTCAGCGACGTATTCTTCCCAGCCACATCAGAGCATTTTTCCGGAGGCTTCTTCAGCACATCACAAGCCTATCCCGCATCCAAGGCGATAGTGGGATAACTTTATGTGGTACCAAATGCAGTTAAATGCATTTGAAGCGGTTTAAGTGCTTCTGATTTGTGTTGACTGCATTTAGTGCGAGTTGAGTTGATTTAATTGCAGTTAAATGCTACTGGTATATGGCGATGCGGGTTAAGTAAAATTGATGCATCGTCGTATCGGCTTGATGACGCCGGCAAACAGGATTGGAAAAAAATGCCAACGATCGCGGTCATGAGCCCAAAGGGCGGCGCGGGCAAGTCCACCTTGGGAAATGTGCTCGCAACGACATTTTATCGTAGCGGGGCTTCTGTTGCGATCATGGACAACGATCCGCAAAAATCGCAGCGAAAATGGAAAGAGGGCAGGAAGGGCGAGCTGCCTGTTCTGACCAAATGCGATATTCAGGTTGTTGCGGATATATCCAATGATGACTTCTTTGAGGTGCTCAAGGACCTGAGGTCGCGCAACCAAATCGTCATCCTCGACACTCCCGGCCGCGCGGCTCTCGTTCTCTCCCGTGTCATTCTGCGGGCCGATCTCGTGCTTATACCGGTCCGTCCCAGCCCCGAGGACATTGACCAGGCGATTGAGGCCATCAAGCTCATTCGTGATGAAATGGAAGGCATAGGCCGAACGGTGCCTTATGCCTGCGTCATGATGGAGACGCCCGGATCCGACGCGTTCAAATCAAAAATCCACAAAGAATTCGAGCAGTTCGCAAAAGACGAGGACGTGCATATTCTACAAACCCAGCTTCGTGCCCGTGAGGCATATCGCACTATCTTCCTGGACCGGGTCGCCGTTCACGAACTGGACCCATCGAGGGTATCGGGTGTCGATAAGGCCATTGCCAATGCGGAGGAGCTGGCGGGGGAGGTTTATTCGATGCTGACGCCACGCAAGGAGGATGCCGCATGAGCAATCGATTCAGCCTTTCCGGCATATCGCAAATCCCGCTCCCGACTGACGACGATGAGCCGACCAAAACGGAGATTGCCGCCGCCGATCGCGCAGCCGAGCGAACCGGCTTCACAAGCAAAGACGTGGAAGCCAAGGTGATGTCCTCGCGCCGAAGGAAGGAGCCTTCGACGCAAATCTCGGTTCGCCTGCCAATCAGCGTCTCTGAGCGATTTAGAGATTACTGCGAGGAGAACCGTTACACATATGGTCAGATCATTGAGATATGGATGAAAGAAAAAAAAATTTGAGGGTAGGGGAGTTGGCATTTGTGGATGTTACTCGCTCAAAACGCCGCGAAGGAATTCTTTACCTTCTCCAGAAATTGAGCTCTGCTCTCGGAGCTTGAGCGATCGATGTCGTAATGGGCGACGTAATTTACTGGCGCCATAGGCTTGATCTGAGATCGGAGCAGCCTGGTTACGAGTTTGCGCGGTGGATCGCCGGCAAGAAAGGCATTCATGCGCGGCGCCCCATACGTCATGACTGCGCCGAGCTTTACAATGTTGGTGAGTTTTCTTCTTACGCGCCCATCGACCAGTGTGAAGGATACGCCTGGAAGCCAGACCCGATCGAAATAGCCCTTGAGGATAGCGGGAAAGCCCAGCGTCCATACGGGCGACACGATGACAAGCGCCGATGCCTGTTCCAATCGGTCGACATAGCTCTCTACGGGCTTTCGATTGTATGCGGTGTCATAATAGCCGATGCGATCGCGACAGTTGAGTACCGGATCAAAACCCTCCGCATAGAGATCGCAGTCGTCAACGGTGTGCCCCGCGGCTTCGAGGCCGTCGAGCGTCTCGCGGTGAAGAGCGGCGCCATAACTCGAACGGTCCGGATGTGCGTAGAGAACCAGGACCCTCATTCTGCCCAACCATCGTTTATGGTCGTACGGCATGCCTTGGGCCTCAGACCCGTATTCGCTGTGCGGTAGACGAAACGGCCATAAAAGTGGAAACGCGTCATGAAAATCCCAGAAATATTGGCGCTCAAATTAATTCTTCAATATGTTTTCGCTGGGTCTAAGGGAGTAAGACCTTATCAGGCGTCGACTGTTCATCGTCTTCGTCGTTCTCGGCCGCCAAATTATTGAGGACAGTCACGATCACCTCGTCGTCAAATGATTGCAGCAACGAGATTGCCGCCGTCTGGCACTCTTCCCGTCCTTCACGGAGGCCGAGATTAAATGCGATTTCCATAGCACCCAGCAATTGGAAAAACTGTTCCGATGAAAAACTCTGGTCGGTATGAAGTTCCATGAATTTTTCTTTAGACAGGTCCAGCACTTCCCAGGCGCCGCTATCGGACTCCTTTGGAGAGACAACCGATGTGTTCGCACTTTCCAGATGGTACAGCGTGTCGAACATCTTGATGCTGAACGGGGTATTGGTCGGTTCTATCATAAAAGGCTTCCTTCAAATTATTCAGCGCGATCCCGCGAAGGCCCCTGCTAGAATTTAGCAGAAGCAAGCATGTGTGGACGGGCAGGCAATCTTTGGCTGATCAGAATCTGTGAGCTATGCCGATGCTGATGACATCCTGATCGAAATCGACGTCGACACCGGCCAATGTGGTGGGGGAATAATTATTGAAGCGATATTCGGCTCGCAGGAAGGTGGTGTCGTTCAGAGCCCAGTCGATACCCGCTCCCAGTGTCCATCCCTGAGCGAAGGCGGTGTCGTTGGGATTTTCGACATAGATATTTGCGCCTGTCCATCCGAAAGCCGCATAGACGAGAGCGTTACCAATTTCCTCGCCGACACGCACGCGAACGGATCCAGCAAGATCGGTTCCCACCCGGGATCCGTAGAAATGGATTTCGTTCCACTTATAGCTGATATCGCCCTCGAGACCTATCCAGCTCCGCTCTGCAATTTGCCAGTTGCGGCCCACGAACAAACCCACCTGCCTGCCCGTAGCCTCGCCAAAGTCTTCGCAGCCGCAGCTATCCGTAAAGAGGCCCTGCAGGTTGCTGAACCCGATATTTGCACCAGCATAGCCACCGTCCCAGCCGAGTTTCGGTGGGCCGCTTTCGGCAGGTGGCGTTAAAATCAAGGGTGGATCAATGAGATCTGCGGCATGGCCGTAAGAAAAAGACAAAGCACTAATAGCCATTGCCAAGGTAATGATTTTTTTCATATTTGCCTGCTCAAACAACGTGAATACAATAGAACGACGATAGCGCCATTATCGCCGCCTCATCAATTTCAATGTCGTTGCATTTGTAATGCGGGCCTGCCCGTTTTAGTCGGGCTTATGGAGGCGCTGGTCCAGCACGCGACAAGAGTGCGATAACCCGTCTGCTTTCCTGCCCTGTGCGGCCAGACATGTGATGATGATTGTCCGCGCTCCGGCCCGGCGGTCAGGCTATGGGAGAGTTGCAGCTGTAACCTTTAAAGAGTTGCGATCGTCCCCAAATTGCTGATGCTGCCAGCCAATGAGCTGGACATATCGATAATCGGTCCCGGAAGTTTCACCGTGAGGGACAGGGGCAAAAGCATCCGGTCGCGAAAGCCAATCTTGTGCGCCGCGAGTACCGAACAGAAAAAGCGGCCTTACCCCGTAAGGCGCGCACCAACTCCGGCAAAAAGGGCGGGCATAGCCCGCGTCTCATGGTGTTTGAATATATACTCAATCGCGACGGATCAATTGGATCGCAATCCGCTCCATTGAGAAGTCACCGTCATTTGTGACAGAGTGTCGAGACCGAGCGCTTCACTCCGCTGTCGCCCTTGAAACTTCAGTAAAGCGGCGAAGGTTCTGAACCAGACTATTGTACATGCCGTCCGAGTCGCTTTCTTTCGATGCTTCCAGGAGCATACGACGCTTGACGACGCGGGGGTCGGCAAGGCGGCGGTGATGTTCGCGCATCGCCGCATGGACGGCCAGACGAAACAGGTTGGGGCTCAAGGGTTGCATCGCGAAACGGTAGATGCGGCCGCTGTTGATAAGATTGATGATCGTCTCGCTGCTCGGCTTTTCCGTCATGACCACCATGGTGATGGCGGGGTCAATTCTCCCGATCTCGGCAAGGACGTCGGTAATATCGACACCATCCACCTCGGCGTTGGAGACAATGACGCCAATCTGCTCATGCGTCAGGATGTCGATCGCCTCTTTCAGGCTGCGGGCAGCGTGCACGCGGTAGTCATAGCTGAACATTTCCACCACTTCCTGGCGGTCCGCGTCGCAGCCCTCGATGGCCAGCAGCTGGGAAGCCACGCTGAAGGGCGTGTTGGTGTCGTTGCCCCAGATCGGCGCGACGGTCTGCCGGATTGTCCGAGCGCTTTGAGCGGAATCCACCGCCTCGGCGATAACGGCCCGGAGTTCGGCCTGGTTCCATGGCTTATTGATGAAACGATAAACCTCGCCTTCGTTAACCGCACCGACGATGGCGACGAGGTCGCTGTAGCCGGTTAACAGAAGACGCACGGTCTCCGGCCAGCGCTCCCGCACCTGCGAAAGAAGCTGAATGCCCGTCATTTCCGGCATCCGCTGGTCACTGATCAACACGTCAACGGGGATCGTCTCCAGCACTGCGAGTGCTTCTCTCGCGCTGGTGGCCGTGTAAATTTCATACTCGCTGCGGAACATGATCTTCAGCAGCTTTACGATCCGCTCCTCGTCATCGACGAACAGGAGTACAGGCTTATCATTCATATCACTAACCTCAATTCCATGGACTGCGCAACTCACGGTCGCGAGACAGGTCCGCCGTTGTTCTTAGCCTGTTGAGAGCAATGTCTCGCTGGTGTGCGATAGTTTTGGGGTATTTGCTGATGCGAAAGACGCATCCTTCCTCGGCAAGATAAGAGTGATGACGGATCCCTTTCCAACCCAGGAATTGACGGCGATCGTGCCGCCATGGTTTTCAATGATGCGGTAGCAAATAGACAGACCCATTCCGGTTCCCTCACCGACGCTCTTTGTGGTGAAGAATGGGTCGAAAATCTTGGATAAATTCTCTTCGGGAATGCCGGGGCCATCGTCGCAAATGTCGATCTGCACCGTGTCGGAGGATGTTATCAACGTCCGCAAGGTCAGAGTTCCGCGGCGGTTGGTAGACGCGATAGCGTCAGCCGCATTGACGATCAGGTTGAGAAAAACCTGCCGAAGCTGGGTCGGAGATCCCATGATGGGCGGAATGGAATCGAAGTCCCGCTTGATGTCCGCCACGTATTTCAGCTTTGGTTTTGCCAACAGCAACGCACTTTCAAGCCCTTCCTCCACCGAGAAAGGTTCAATCGCGCCTCTGTCTAGCCGGCTGAAATTCTTCATGGTGCGGACAAGGGTGGCGATCTCGTCCAGGCCGTGCAGACCGTCACTGAGCAACATCACCACTTCCTCGTGCGATTCTTCATCGGCAACCCGGGCCTGCGCGGGTTCGGAGGTCAGGCGTTCGCGGATCAGCTCGAACACGGCCCTGACATAAGCAAGGGGCGTGTTGATCTCATGCGTGATGCCTGCGACCATCTGGCCCAGTGCGGACAGCTTCGCCGACTGCATAAGCTGTTCTTCCACGTTCTCATTCGCTTGCTGAAGCATGGCGTTATCTTTTTTGAGCTTAAGGAACCGCCGGGAAAGCGTGTATACGAGGATCAAAAATATGATGAAGAGGACTGTGCTGAGCAAAATAACGCCGAGCCAGAGTGCGCGTTTTGTCGCCTCGGTTCCGACGGAAAGCTCCCGGACCTGCTCCAGAATAACTTTAGCGTCCGCATCCGTTGCGACTGCATTCAATTGCAGGCTGAGATTGTTGCCCTTGACGCGCTCACGCACCACAACGTCGATCTGCGCCAGAAGACGGTTTAATGCATTTGCAAGGCCGGTCTCGGTCGTTTGAGCCGCACTCCGTATTCTCGAAAGTCGCTCGTTCACTTCCCCCTGGAGCAGAGGGGTGGGCGACGTCAAGAAGCTCATGACACTGTTCACGCTCTCCGTAATGAGGTCGGACACACGCTTGTGGCCAGTCGCCTCAGCCGACACGCCTGGATGTTCATAACATTCGGCGATTACCCCAGGCAGCACGGATACGGCGTTACGCAGCATGGCATGGCTCGCCTTTACCTGCTGAAACAACACGTTTTTCTGGGCGATAGAGGACTGGTATTTGCGTAATTTCTCCAAAAGCTCGGCGAGCTCAGGATTTGATGCTGTTCGCGCTGTTAAAACCGCCAGCCCCTGCTCAAGATCGCGCGCTGTGAGGGTGACATTGTCGTAATTCGGCGTGATTCCAAGCTGTAGCGCCAGAATTTCCGAGTTCCATCGGGCTTCAAGGCTGCGTAACTCTTCAAAACCTTGCTGGAACGCCGGCAGTGCTTCGCCTGGTCGTTGGGCGTACCAAACGAGGGAGCTGAGCAAGCCTGACAGCAGGACCACTAACGTAACGCACCACATCCACCCCTTGCGCGAACTTGCAAATCGCTGGATTCTGTTACGGTCTGAGGCATCGTCGAAAAAATCAGAAATCTTCATTCGGTCGTCCTGTCATTGTCCCGAATTGCCCACGGGGAATCCCTGGTGTTCACCAGTGAGAGATTCCAGAAAAGCTTCCAGCCGAGCAACTTCTTCGGTGGACAGATCACGACCTAGCTGGTTTATGGCCATGACATTGATGGCATCGGGCAGCGTGCGGGCCGACCCATTATGGAAGTAGGGGGCTGTCTTTGCCACATTGCGCAGCGAAGGCACCCGGAAAACCGCTTCCTTATCGCTTATGCCTGTGGCTTTCGCCGATCCGTGGGTGCTTGCGCCATTCTCAGTGCCCGGCGGAGTTCCGAATATGCCGAAAACCTGCATCATATTGCCGCCGACGTTCACGCCCTGATGGCAGGACGCACAGCCGTAGTCTTTGAACAGACCATATCCCGCCTTTGCCTCCGCACTGATGGCATTTTCCTCACCGCGCAAATAGCGGTCGAAGGGGGCGTCCGGCGTGTTCAGGGAGCGCTCGTATTCTACGAGCGCGTCCACAACGTTTTTCCTCTTCAGACCGTCGGCGTAGATAGCATCGAAGGCTTTGGTCACTTCACTATCACGTTCCAATGTGGCGATCACCTCCGGCCAATGTCCACCCATTGTACGTTCGATCACTCCGTCGGCCTGATCATACAGCGTCTTAATCTGGCCAGACCAACTGAAAAGCGCGTTCAGGCTGACATTATAAAGGGTAGGCGTATTTATTTGGCCAGGCCAGCCTGGCAAGCCGGGCGAAAGCGCGCGACCATCCGTCAGACCAAATTGCTTCAGGTGACAGCTGGTACAGGCCACGCCGTTGCCGCCTGACAATCGACTGTCGGAAAACAGCTTTTTTCCCAGTTGCACTTTTGGGGCGTTTAGTTCTGTATGCTGAGGCACGGGTGTAATCGGCTCCCCGATGTCCACTGACTGTCCGTGCGCTGCCGAGCCAAGCACCGCCATAGCCATCGCACAACAGAGAAAGCCGAAGCGCACAAGCTTTAGTAGCACCGTTTTGCAGCCCTCTGATATTCTCAGCCGCAAGACCACTAGCTTTGTGTCTGGCTGGCAATGGGGTTTCATTTTTACAGGTCTCTTAGATCTTGAGCGCGATATGCCGCCAGCTTTAGGGCAAAAGTGGCAGGGTGTCACCATACGCCTGGCGCATACCGATATGCTCGTGGCGAGTATTGTGTATTCGCCATGCTTTGATTTGATGCACGATGCTGCCTTCGAGAAGGCTGCTGTCATCGATCAAGAGCACCGCCCGCCTCGGTCGGCGTTAAGGAAATACTGTATGTTCTCATCCTTCCCCGAACGAGCAATGCTGAGTATACGCAGCTTGTTGTTATTTGCGTGGCTGGTGCTAATCGCCTCTCTTCTTTACGATCCATTTTCGGCGCAATGGACCCACCCGGACACCACCGGTCCGTTCGGCGTCAGCTCAACCCCCGTTATGGTGCAGGGCCATGTGCTGCCCAATCAGCCATATTCCATGGGCAGCCGCATGTTTTGGACGATGATCGTGCCGATATTGCCGCTTTTCCTGATGGTGTTTGGACATGAGGCATGGCGTCGTATCTGCCCCCTGTCGCTCGCGTCGCAAATTCCGTCATATCTCGGTCTTCGCCGCCGCCGCAGTACGCTGGAACGTCGAACCGGGCTTATAAAGCTAACGATTCCCCTTATCAAGCGTGACGGCTGGCTGGAACGTAACAGCTGGTACGTGCAGTTCGGGTTGTTGTTTTGTGGTATTATCGCCCGCCTTCTTTTGATCAACACTGATCGTTACGCGCTGGCGATCGCACTTTTATCCGTGATCGGCGCCGCCATGCTGACGGGTATGCTCTGGGGTGGAAAAACCTGGTGTAATTTTTTCTGCCCGGCAAACGTCGTTCAAAAAATCTATACCGAGCCGGGCGGGCTTTTGGAAAGCAACCCACACTTTTCTCGCCCGGCGCTGCCCCAGTCCATGTGCCGCAAACCAAGCGGGAAGGGTGACGTCAGCGCATGTGTCGCCTGCAAGGCCAATTGCGGTGATATAGATTTGCAGCGCTCCTATTGGAGCGGCGTCACGGCCATCCCGCGCCGCAACGTTTATTACATGTTTTTTGGGCTGATAATTGGGTTCTACGGGTTCTATTATCTGTATGCCGGAAGCTGGGACTATTACTTCTCAGGCATATGGACGCATGAGGAAGGCATTCACGCGAAGCTTCTGCAGCCCGGCCTTTTTATTCTCGGATACCTTATTCCCATTCCAAAGATGCTGTCTGCGCCCCTGGTGCTGGGGCTGGCCTGCGCTGCCAGTCTCATTCTTGGACGCGGCCTTGAGGCGCTGTACCGGAAAATCCGCTCGCGTGATCCGGGTATGACGGAGCAGCTTATCGTTCATCACTGCCTGAGCATCAGCGCCTGGGCTTCCATCAACGCTTTCTATCTCTTTGGCGGACGCCCCAATATTCTCCTTTTGCCGCCGCTTGCCGGTCGGGTCGTCGATATCGCCATCGTAACTCTGACGACAATCTGGCTGCGACAAGTCCTCCTGCAAACCCCGGAACGTTATCAGCAGGAAGGTATGGCATCCGGCCTGCTGAAACAGCTCAAGACCTTGAAGCTGGATGGTTCGTCCTTTCCCGATGACAGGAAGATTGAAAATCTACGCCCAAGTGAAATTTATCTCCTTGCAAAGGTTCTTCCCAATTTTTCGCAGCAACAAAAGCTGGATGCGTATAGCAAAATGCTGGAAGAACAGGTTGCGAAGGGCACGACGGGGGGGGAAACATCTCATAAATTGCTTGAAGATTTCCGTAGGCAACTGAACATTACCGAAGAAGACCATAACGATCTTCTCGATGCGCTCGGATATTGCGATGACGCAAACATGAACCAGGTCAGTCTGAGTGCTGAGGAAAAGGCCACCTCTATTGCCCAGTATCGCAGCATTCTGGAAAAAACCGTAGCTGAGCGAATGGAAAAGGGCCAGACGGTGGCCAATATCCTGGCGCTTGAAGCGGTAAAGTCCATGCTGACGGTCATGCGGCAAAGCCTGCAGGTGAGTGACAGCGAACATGATGCTGCCCTTGCGGCGCTGTTTTCCGGTGGTATCGTCAGTGAGGAGATGAAAGACAGCCTTGAGGCGCTTGTCCGGCACAAATCGGTGCGCCTGTGTCTCGAACGGGCGGAAGTGTACGATCCGCTTGGCAGCTCCTTGACGGATGTGTTGCTCGATTATCTCGAGGAGCGGGAGCAGGTCTTGTTCGGCACCGCGCTTGCCCTTCTGCGCAATTTCCTTGATACGCCTGAGACGTGCCGGATAGCCGATGATCTGGCGGCCCTTGCCGGGCCGCGCCTTAAGCTCATGCTGCGTCAACCCGTACCCTCCGATCCCGACATGCGTTGGCGCGAGGTCTTCCCGCCGGATGTTCTGGAGAGGCTTCAGCAAATGCAGGGCGCGGGGGAAACGGAGAATGCAGCCCACCACCGCGCGGTTTCCAGCAGCCGCGATATCGAGCAGAACCTCCTCGAAGTGTTGACGCTGGAGGACCCGACCATCCGCGCTATCGGCCTGACGGTATTCAGCTATATAGCACCGGAGCTGGTGGAGAACGTGGCGCGGGGCTTGCTGGAAGAGGCGGATACGCGGCAGCATGCCATGCTTTACGCCGTCGCCAAGCATGTCGGAGGGCTCGCAACACCATCGCAGTCCGGCGGGGCGGCTGTAACGCTCCGCGCCACCGTAAATACGGCGAGCGGCAGCCAAATCCTACGCCTTGACAAGCGTGCCGTCACACTCGGCCGGGCTGCCGACAACGACATCAGCATCTCAGATCCCGCAATGTGGACTTACCACGCCGAACTCAAGGCGGAGCACGGCGAAGTCCGCCTCATGCGTGTGGATGACGCAATCGTTTTTGTGAACGGCTCGCGGGTTCACAATGAACCTGTGGCAGTCACGAGACGAAGCGTCATTCGTTTCGGGAGTGCCGAGGCGAACGCTCCATGCGTGGTGATTGACTGGGATAACGAGATCGAGACGGGGGATATGGTTCACATTCATCCAATTCACCGTCTGGCCATTCTCGCGCGCCACAGCAAGTTGCGCCGGCTAAATCCCGCAGAGCTTTCTGCGCTGGCACTCGAGTCCCGCGCGGTAAGATACCGTCGAGGCGACCGACTGGAAGCAAGAACCGGCGAGCAACGGTTTTTCCTCGTGCATACCGGATTGGTCAGGCTTTTCGATCCGGCCGGTATGAGCTTCGTGCCTGGCGTATCGTATGAAGCCGGAGACTTGTTCAGGTTCGCCCCGGGGGCGGTGGATTCCCCCTATTTTCCAGAAACGGAAAGCGAGATTTCCGTTTTGCTCGATGTTCCAGCTCGCCCTGAGGTCGAAATTTGCGCGGTGAACCTGCAGGTCGGTGAACGTTCGGCGCGAAACGGCCACGTTATCCATTCGGAGCCGGCAAACAAGAATATTTGATTGTATATTTTTAAATAAAGAAAGTATTGTTATGAATACGAATGTTTCCGTTGAGCCGCAAAGCGCCTCCATTTACATTGCCCGGATTGCATTTTCCATGTTCGTGTATGTGGCCGATGTGGAAAAAGACATTACCGCCCAGGAAGTTCGCCGTTTTCAGACCCTGTTGAAGGAGACGGCGTGGAGCGAAAATCCTGATCTTCTCGAGGCTTTCGAAGAGCTGCGGGAGAAATACTCAACTTTCTGGAGCGCCTATGAGGATGGCCGTCTCGCGGTGACCAGCGCGTCGATCAGCGAAGCCATGGCGCATGTGAGCCTGCTGGTTGGTGAGACCCGCGACAAGAAACTGCGCAAGGACCTCAGCCGCTTCCTGGAGCGACTGGAGGGAGGGATTTACGGCGTAAAACTTCTTCAGGGAGATCAGAAAGCGAAGGCGCAGGCGCGCAAGGAGCTGCACCGGATTGTGGGCCATGTACCAGACAATCTGCGAAAGCCCGCGTTGCAGCCTGAGCTCGAGCAGCCGGAGGTTACGAGGCCTGCACTGGTGGCACGCGCGCCCGAAGCCAAGGCCCCAGTTCAAACCCCGGCTCCGGCTCCACTTCCCACTTCGGCCCCGACCCCGGCGCAAGCTGCGGGAATCCGTCTCTGGCAGGCAGGTAAGACGCGCGTTCGTTGTGTCTCGATTGTTCAGGAGACCCACGATACCAAGACCTATAATTTTGTGGCTGAACCGCAGGTATTGTTTCATTTCAAACCAGGGCAATTCGTAACGATTGAGATTGATCTGAACAGTCAGATCCTGCGGCGCAGCTACACCATTTCTTCTTCACCGTCGCGACCCTACCTTTTGTCGATTACCGTCAAGAAGGTGCCGATGGGCTGGATGTCGAACTGGTTGTTTGAAAACATGACCGAGGGGATGGAATGTACCGTCAGCGGTCCGGCGGGTAAATTTACATGCGCTGACCATATGGCGCCGAAAATGTTGTTCCTGGCCGCCGGCAGCGGAATCACGCCCTGCATGTCCATGCTGCGGTGGCTGGCGGATACGCCAACCACCACCGACGTCGTTTTCATCAACAGTGTACGTACACCGGCGGATATCATCTTCCATCAGGAACTGCTTTATCTCAGCACACGGTTGGGTTCGCGGCTGCGTCTTGCGATCTTGCCCGGTGCGCCGTCTCCGGGCCTGCCCTGGAACGGTCCCATCGGATCTCTGAATGCTGATTTGTTGCGCGGCTATGCCCCAGACTACCTGAAGCGCGAAGTGTTCACCTGCGGACCGCCAGGCTTCATGGATTTTGCTCGATCTCTTTTACAGAAAATGGATTTTCCGCTTCGGCATTATCATCAGGAAAGTTTCGGACCCGCTGGCCCGGCAGCAGCAGTGGCCCAAGCGGCACCGGCTGCACCTGCACCTGCATCGCCTCCCGCTCCGCCTCCACCTCCAAAGACTGCCTTCGTCGCTTCGACCGCAGTGGCGAGCGTTGAGGCTCCCAAACCTATTCCCGCAGCGATCACGCCGCGCGCCATCCTGTCACCCCCGGCGAGCGTTGCCCCTCCGGCTCGAACCGTTGCCGCCAAGGGCGGGCCGAATATCGAGATCAAGCATAGCGGTGAGCGGTTTGCGCCGGAAGCGGGACAAACGATATTGGAAGCAGCCGAAGCAAATGGCGTCAATCTTACCCATTCATGCCGGGCAGGGGTGTGCGGCGCCTGCAAAATGCGCGCAGTTTCAGGCGAAGTCGAGATGGATGGTGGGCATTGTTTGTCGAACGACGACCTGGCGGATGGCTTGGTGCTAACCTGCGTTGGCCGTGCTCGAGGCGAGGTCGTGCTGTCATTGCAGTAGCCAAAGACGAGGGTTGCAAAAACCTGATTTCCTTGCAACTAATGCAAGGCTCTTGATCAGTAATACAATTAAAACGACTCGGCCAGGGTTGATTATTTTCCGTGCGACTGATCATGCAATGGTGGGTGAATCGTCAAGGTTAGGAACGACATGACGGACTGGCAGGGGGGGGATGACGGGGAAGACACGGTGGAACCCGCGCAAGCGGAAGACCAATCCTCCCTGCACAGAAGGCTGTCTGGTATCGATCTGAACCTGCTGATCGCTCTCGAAGCGCTCATGGACTGTCGAAATGTGACCCATGCGGCCCGAAAACTCGGCCAAACCCAGCCCGCCATGAGCCGCTCGCTTGGACGTTTGCGAGATCTCCTGGGTGACGATCTCCTGGTTCGCAGCTCCACCGGTTTGAAGCCGACGGCCTATGGCGACTATCTCGCAACCGTATTGCCTGCGGCCATGCTCCATATCCGGGATCTGATATCCTCCCGGCCGATGGAGGCGGAAACGCGGCTGAGCATCAGCAGTGGATTGACGCCTGCGGTCTTGCCCTATTTCCTCAAATTTAGCGGCCGCGAGAACGAGCTCCTGAAAATTGCGACGCACAGGTCCGCAGACGAAGCCGTGTCTCAGCTACGCTTGCGCACGGCGGATTTCGCCCTTGGCGGCATCCCCTCGACCGACACGGATATTGAAAGCGAAATCGTGGCGGAAGAGGAATTTGTCACGCTCGTTGGCTATAATCGGCAGGGGGTCGGTGGAGCGCGACCGAGCCAGGGCACCTATCTGTCGCTTCAGCAAATCAGTCTGGTCGAGAATGGCAGGGAAATCTTTCCTCAGCTGGGTGAGGCCCTGTATAGCCATGGCATCCGGCGATCCAATATGATCGAGATTCCAGATGTGACGGCTGCCGCACTGATGGTTTCCGAGAGCGAGCTTGCGTTGACCGTTCCCCGGTCCATCGCCGGCTGGCTTTCCAGGAGCCTGCGGTTATCGGCCGTCTTGCCCCCAGTCCCCATCAGCCCTGAAAGGATCTCGCTCGCATGGCTTGCTGACGCCTGCCAGAATAAACGCACCCGAACGATTAATGAACTCAGAGCGTCGGTCAAGGATGCGATGGCGCAGGACCATCTTTCGGTCACCGCCTTGCGCGCGGTCGAGCGGGAAGATTAGCCGCATGGCTGCCAAACTCGCTCTATGGACCGAAAATGATACGGACAATGTTGATCTCGGGCAGTTTGACCTAAATCTCCTAGTGGTGTTGAACGCGTTGTTACAGCACCGGAATATTACGCATGCGGGTAATGCCCTGCAGTTGAGCCAACCTGCCACCAGCCGGGCCTTGACGCGGCTGCGAGAATTGTTCGAGGACGAACTTCTCATCCGCAACCAGCGTTCCTTCGTGTTGACGCCGCTTGCGAATGTGCTGATGCCCAAGGTTCAAGCGGCGCTCGGCAATATCGACAAGGTGTTTTCGAAGCGGATTATCGCGCCCGAACGCTTCAGCGTCGCCATGCCCGATCATATCGCGTTTTTTCTGGCTCCAACTCTCACAGCCTATTTCCGCGAAGTCTCGTCGACCACTATTTTCCTTCCCCATATTCGTCTCTCCAATATTCTCAGCCAGATGTCGGATGGCGGGATCGATTTGGCATTGGGACAGGCAGAGGACACGCCCCCCGGCTTCTTCTGTCGCGCGTTGCCGCCGATCCCTTCGCTCTGTCTGGCGCGCAAGGGACACGTCGCGCTGCAAGGCGCCATACCCTATGCCGAACTTGGCCGCTTTCTCTCGGTGAGGATTGGTACGGTCTTTAATGCCGGGTTCGGGGAGGTGAGCGACGGGCTGGAGGCGCTGCGGCCGCGTGGGCGAGAAACCATAACCGTGCCGGATATTCACACCGCTGCGCGACTGGTTCACGACACCGACGCCGTTCTTGTCCTGCCGTCTCCTTCAGCCAGGTTCCTGTCTCACCGATTTGATCTGGAGACATTCCTGCCGAAAAAAGGCCCGCCGCCGCCATCTTACCAGCTGTCGCTCATCTGGCATGAGCGTTGTCATCGTAACAGTATCCATGCTGCGGTTCGCAGCATGGTCGCCTCGCAGGTGATGGAAGGGCGGGTCGAGGCATAAGCGCCGGAGGCCGATTTTGAAAGCCATATTATCCAGCGTCGAAAATATCCATCTATTACAGATATAACTGTTTGAAAATTGCAAATCGCCGGCGGACTCGTAAAGTATATTCATAAACAACATGAAATTTACTTTTCCAGCCTGAATTAAATGATGGCTGATGAAACACGGAAGAGCGCCATATGCGATATGCTGTAACGAATGATCAAACAAGGGTAGAAATGGATTCGCTGGATGGAGCGGCAACCCTGCTCGGGGGGCGCTGGAAATTCATCATTCTGTGGCATCTGCTGGCAGGGCCTTTGCGTTTTGCCGAATTGCGGCGTTGCATGCCGCTGGCAACACCCAAGAACCTTTTGCGCCAGCTTCAGGATCTTGAACGGCGTGGATTGGTCGTGCGCGGGGCGTCGTCTCAGCCGCATGTCTGGGTGGAATATGGCATCAGTTCGACAGGGCGCACCCTGGAGCCGATCCTGCTTGCACTTGAATATTGGAGCGAGCGATATGACGCTCATCGCGCTGATCCGGTTGGAAAACGCTGAATGGTGGGTAAATAATCCAAGTCGCGGTTGCCGCTCAGCCGATTAAGCCTCGTTTGGTCGAATGAGAGCGCGTCCGGTTTAAACGGTCGTCGGACACGCTCCATATCTTTATTTTCACACATTTTCCGGACGTAAAACCGCCACTTGCGGCAAGTGGTCTCTTGGGTAGGCCCGGCATCGGTATAATTTCGCACCACGGGCGTTATCGTGGGTTGGCGTAATATGAATCAATTATAAAGGCACATATAAGGTGGGCAAGTTGGCCCAGTTCTTTGATAATGAACTAGAAGCGCAGGTTATGCGCTAGGCAGGTAAATCTCGGTCTGGCTGTACCGATTGGGCTGATTAAGTGTATGCAGCACGCCATCAATCAGATAAATCGCTGACCGCGCGCCGATCAACTCACCGCTGATTTTTCCAGGTCGCAGATGATCGTTGATGGTCGCATATTCGGCCGGTTCAATGTCTGCCGGTATAACGCCGTCTGCGGTCGCCTGAATTGTGATCCGAACGTATTCCCCTTCCGATAGTACCCCGTGAGACAGGTGTTTTGGCGAGGTCACGTCGATAAAATCGGACGCAATATGGAGAGTGCCGGCATATGAGATACTGCCGATAGCCGTATCGCATAATTCGCGCAGAATAGGCTCCAGGTCTTTCGGGTTTCCGCTAAGCGTCAGGGATACGTGGGATATATCTACGGCCAATCTCAGGCCTGGGATAGGCCGAGCGAGCAGGGCGTTTCGCGTCCGCTCAATGACCTGGCGGGCATCAAACGGGAAGACCTCGGCACTGGCGAGACGGTGAAGCATGTGAAATCGCTCGATGGTCGATCGCACACTACGTCCGCCGACAAGAATTTCCATCGCGTAGGTGTTGGCGGCTTCAGCTTCATTGGTTTCATCGGCCAAAATCTCGGCATATCCAAGGACTGCCGCGAGATCATTGTTCAGTTGATGGGCGAGCGTGGCCGTTATGTTAAGAAAGCGCTTCATCCGTACTGCATCTGTCATGGTTTGTCCTACCGAATAGGTTGTGGGGGAATGCTCTCAGGGGAGTATCGCTTCCGCTGATGAATGCCACCGGATTTCCGGCGGCGGCGTGGTGATTACGAATGAGGGGAGGTGTGTTGGGAGCCTTTATAGCTCGACATGATGCGACCCATGCCGCCTTGGCCCGGCTGCTCGATGTGGACGTCGACGTCGAAATGGTAACCGATGCCGCGCTCTGTCTTGATGTAGCGTGGATTGGAGGCATCGGGTTCCAGCTTCCGGCGTAAGCGCAGGATAAGCACGTCGATGCTGCGGTCGAATATTTCCTGGTCGTAGACGCGCGAAGCAATCAAAAGTTGTTCGCGCGAGAGCGTTTGTTTGGGTGATTTCAGGAACGCCATCAGCAGATTGTATTCCGTCGATGTCAGCTTCAGCTCCTCGCCGGAGGCATCGCGCAGCTTGCGGTGGCGGGTGTTTACCCGCCAATCGTCGAAGACATAAATCGCGTTGGAATTGGCCTGCTTGCGATCGATGCGCCCGCGCAGCGCGGCGCGCACCCGGGCCAGAAACTCCTGCATTCCGAATGGCTTGGTGATGTAATCAGACGCGCCCGTCTCCAGCCCCACCACCTTGTCGTTCTCTTCCAGGCGGTCGCCGCTGATGATGATGACCGGGAGATCGGGTTTGTCATTGAGCTTGCGAACGATCTCCAGCCCGTCCTCCTCGCCGAGATTGAGGTCGACGACAACCAGATCCACGACCTTGGCCGCCAGATATTGCGAGAGCTGGAAGCCATCTTCGACGGCGAACGCATGAAAATCGTGCTTTGAAAGATAGTCGACGAGGAGGTTTCTCATCGAAGGATCATCATCGACAACAAGAATGGTTTGCATGGTCGCTCCTGTTACAAACGAATTAGGCATAACCAAAACTTAATGTGTGCGCGGCGCGCGAGACAACCGTCGTGATGTGCATGCCATCATGCCAAAAAAGAGGGTGCGACGAGAGCGGCTGGCGGCTCCACGCTTCTCCGACGATTTGAACTCCCCGTATTTGTTGGACTTTTCCCGTCTTTGCGCAGGGAAGGAGGGCCGCAAAAAAATCGTGAAATCGATAAATTACAGAACCGTTACAACTGCAACCGAAGTCCGTGTTGACATGAAACGGTTGTGGGGGATTATAGGTGCAATATTACAGACGAGTTAATTATAAAAATGTGGCTATAAATTAAATATATATCAGGATTTTGAGCGTGAAATATTTAATTAAACTTCGATATTTCGAATTTAATATCACCAATTCATGCTGCATATTCGCAATTTCAGGTGTATTGCTGATCGGTCAACCTAGCGATGTCCGCTCAGCTGTTTTTGAACAAATGGATAATGGACAGATTGCGACAATGGATGGCGGCGTGCCCGAGGGCACGCCGTCCCTCGACCAGGCGACGGCGCCGGATGGGGGACGGCCCCGCGTGGCGGCATCGCATGTGATTGTAGGGGCCGATCCGCTACCTGCCGATCGCGACAGTTCGGTTCTTCTGGATCTTGATCTGAGGGTTGCCAAGGCCGCCAATGAAACATCGTTTAGTATGCGTGATGGCAGAGAAACGCCGCTGCCCAAACCACAGGTGTTAACCCGGAGATTTTCGGCCGAGCAGCACAAGATGCGTGACCTGGCCACACAGGTTGCTTTCGAATTTTCTCGGAATGCCGGCGTTGCCAAGGCGGGGTTGGACCGGCAATCTTTCGTGAAGTTGTTTACAACGATGATCCAGCGCGAAAGCAACTTTAATGCGAGAGCGGTGTCGCATGCCGGGGCAAGCGGCCTGGGCCAGCTGATGCCCGCCACCGCCCGTGCCATGGGAGTATGCGACGTCTTTGCCGGACGGGACAATCTGGAAGGCTCAGCACGCTACCTCACGCAGATGCTCGACCAGTTCGCGTCATCGACGCTGGCGCTCGCCGCATATAATGCCGGACCCGGTGCCGTGCAAAAATATCGGGGCATCCCGCCCTACCGTGAAACGCGCCAATACGTTGCCGATATCGTTCATTCGGTAGCGTTGCAGTCTGACATCGAGCTGACGCCGCCGGATGTCGCGAACATCTTTAAAACAGGGCTTGCAACGGGTTGCGACGCGGAAGACGCGGCACTGAAAGCCGATTTTATTCCCGTATAAGTAGAGATCAAGTTCAATTCATTAGAGAGGGTATTATGTTGTTCATCCGTCGTCATCTCCAACGCAACATCAAGACGTATCGCCTGCTGTTTGCTGCCACGACCTATATGCTGCTGTCGGCTCATCCGAGCGCTGCGCAGGAATTTGGCGGCATTACCCGCTTTATCAACAGCATTGTTCAGGCACTCACGGGGCCGCTTGGTGTCGCCTGCGCCTCGATCGCGGTGATCGCCATCGGTTTCGTGTTCATGCTCGGGCGAATGGACTGGACATTTGCGATCTCCGTCATTCTCGGCATCGCCATTGTCTTTGGCGGTGCAACTTTCGTCGGCAGTCTCGGAGCTTTGTAGGAAACTCGAGGCTGCAAAGAGTGCCGGAAACGCTCGGCCAGGCGGTCGAGCTCCAGGAACGGGAGATGCAACACAATGCAAAATACGCCGCTTTTCATCGGTCTGACACGCGAAGTCACGTTTGCCGGACTGCCCATCATGTATCTGGTGGTGCTGGTCTCGGCGACTATCCTTGGTTTCATCATCTCGCAATCGTTTCTGTACCTGGTCCTGATGGGAGGGTTCGGTTATGCGGCCCTGCGCGGTCTGGCCGCCTATGACCCCAAGATCATCAACGTTTTCATCGCCACGGTTCAGCAGACGCGGATGCATCCGGGCCTGTTTACCGGAGAAGGAGTGGTGTACCGTGCTTGAGGCGCCCACAACCCATGCCATGAAGAACGCGACCGACAAGTCGATCAGACGCAGTGAAATGCTGGTTGGTGACCTGCCTTATCTGAGCGTTGTCAATGATACGACGCTGATGCTGCGCAACGGCGACCTTATGGCATCTTTTGCTGTGGAAGGTATCAATGCCGATACGATGGACACGCGCCACACTGTCGAACTGTGCGATTCGCTGTCGCGCTTCATCGCTCAGCAGCGCACCGATGTCGGGTATTACGTTCATCGGATTTCAGTGGAAACTCAGCCGCGAATAACGCCCGTTTCCGGTCACCCCTTTAACCAGGAGATCGACCGCCGATGGCAAAATTACCTTCAAACTGTGGGGCTGCGCGATCGCGTTACGATGGTAACACTCGTCATTCGGCCGCCCCGCCGTATCACGAAGTTTGTTTCGCTCTTCAGCGGAAAGGATGTCTATAGCCGCGAAGAGATCGCGGCGCGTGCTGTCCGCCTGGATCAAATGATCAAGACCTGCATGGTCGGCATCACTGAGGCCAAGCCTGCCCGGCTTCAGGTCAGCGATGGCAGATGGTTGGGCCTGCTGCGCACCGCCATCGACGGATCGGATATCAAACTTATCCCCGGGGCGAAATTTGTACCGGTATCGGATCGCCTCGCGACGTCGCAAATAAGCTTCCACGGACGGGTCTTCGAGTGCCATGGCGCGGGTCGCGTGCGTTTCGGCACCATTGTCTCGGTCAAGGATTATCCCAACGAAACGTATCCCGGCATTCTGGATCGTTTGAACTTGCCGTATGACACCGTCGTCACACAGAGTTTCACCCCGATAGATCCGATTTCGGCGCAGGGTAAGATTTCACGGGTGCGCAAGCAGATGCGCGCCGCCGAGGATGCCGCCGTATCGCTGCTGGCGCAGCTGGAAGAGGCTGAGGATGATGTGGCCTCGGGCAGGGTGGTCTTCGGCGAACACCATTGCAGCATCGCCCTGTTTTGCGACAGCCGTGCCGAACTCGAACAGGCCATGGCTTACGTAACCCGCGCTATGCAGGATGCGGGCGCGGCAATTGTGCGTGAGAGCTTTTCAGCGCGAGCCGTCTATTTCGCTCAACATCCCGGTAATTTTGCCTACCGAACCCGCCCGGCGATGATCTCGTCGCAGAATTTTGCGCAGCTCTGCGCGCTTCATGGCCTGCCGAAAGGTAATCCACCCGAAAAATGCCCTTGGGGCGACGCTGTCACGATCATTCCGACGGCACGCGGAGAGACATTCCGGTTCAATTTCCACCTTCCGGGCAAACGTGACCAGAGAACGGTTGGACACACGCTGGTGCTTGGCCAGACCGGATCCGGAAAGACGCTCGGCACGGCATTTTTGATAAGTCAGGCGCAGAGGCTGAATGTTCGTACAATCCTGTTCGACAAGGATAACGGCTTCGAAATGGCCGTGCGTGCGATGGGCGGCCATTATTCCGCCGTGCGCATGGGCGCGGAAACAGCGTTCAACCCCATGCGTGCAGAAGCGGACACGCGTGGCGCGGCATGGCTGACGGACTGGCTGACCGCACTGGTTGAAAATGACGGCGAACGGCTCAATCCCGTGCAGATTCAGGCATTGACGGATGCTGTCCAATCCAACTGCATTGCGGACAGGCGATTGCAGAATTTCGAGCAGTTTCGCAGTCAGTTGCGTGCGACTGACGACGATGGCGATCTTTACAATCGTCTGGGACGCTGGGACGACACCGGCCAGTTTGGCTGGCTGTTTGGAGGCAAGGGCCTCGATCCCCTCGCATTCGATGACGGCGTCACCGCCTTCGACCTCTCCGAAATCTTCGAAAACGATACCATTCGCACTGCATGGCTGAGCTATGTGTTTCGCCGGGTTGAAAGGCTTGTGGAAGACGAGCACCCCACACTTCTGGTGCTGGACGAGGCCTGGAAGCTTCTTGACGATCCGTATTTCGAGTCCCGTCTGAAGGACTGGATGTTGACCATGCGTAAGAAGAACGTTGCTGTCGTTCTCCTGACGCAGCGGGTATCCCACATTAAAAACAGCCGCGCGGGCGACGCCATTCTGGAAAGCGCGGTAACACGGCTCGTCTATCCCAGCGCCTTCAACACGGAAGCGGAGCTGGCGCCGCTTCACCTGACGCCGACGGAAACCTCGTTTCTGCAAATGAGCAATGTCGACAATCATTTCGTGTTGATGAAGTCCGGCGCCGACAGCGTGGTCCTTGATATGGATCTCGGCGCTTTGGGCAAAGCGCTCGACATTTTGGGAGGTGGACGTGGCGAAAAGGCACCCGCCGGCTGGCGTGACAGGCCGGATTTTTACACGGAGATGCTTTAGCAATGCGGAAAATACTTGTCCTGATTTTATGTCTTACCGGTCTCGTTTCCTGCCAGACCATTCCCGAAGAGCGGAAAAACAACTGCGCCTGCCTATGGGAAAGACCTCAAGGTATTCAAACTATACTAGAAGGAGTACAGGCATGACCAACACACGATATATCGCACTGCTGTCTTTTACGGCATTGCTGTCTGTCAGTGCCGCGACACTGCCCGTTCATGCGCAGCAGATAATCGAGCGTCTGGCAGATCCCATCATTGGCGCCATTCCCGGTGCTCCAGACGATGCGCAATTGTCCCATGACGAAGTAGCGATCGGGCAATTGATGAAGATGGTCGAGCTTTCCCGGGTGATCGGCGGCGGGATCACGCAATTATTCAACACGATCGTTACACAGACTACTGCCTTGGAAAAAATGCGCGACGCGCAGAACGGCGTGAAGACTATCCCTCTCCATAATGAGCCGGAAAGGGGGGAGGAACGTACGGGTGGTTTTGGCCTCAATGAAATGGCAAAGACTGCCCTGGATGGTCTGCCCCTCGAACCCCAGGCGATAAGTGATGCGTTGGAAAAATTTCGGCGAGACTTCTGGCTTGAAAAGGCGTTTGCGCTCAAGGACGATGGCGCACCCAGCAAATTCTTTCTCGCAAATGCGGCCGCACAGGGTGCGATCGCAGCCTCGACAGCGGAGGTTTCCTACAAGCGCGCAAATATGAGCATGGACAGGATCCCCAGCTATATCAATGCCATTGAAAACAGCCTGGATCTGAAAACGAGCGTCGACATCAACACCCGCGTGATGATCGAGCTGACCCAGCAAGTCAATGAAAGCCTACGGACCCAGTCCGCCATGGCCTCGATGGCCGGCACCTATTTCATGATCCTCGGCGGCGAGATGGGAAAACAATCGCCGTTCAAAGGTCTCGAAGAATATAACAGGTGATACATGGGTCTGATCACTTACATTTCGACATCGATCGATACGACAATGATCGGCTACGTTGAAGAAGTATTCAACGATATAGCCACCCCCATGCGTATCCTTCTGAATTCTATGGCCGTACTTGCACTGTTGTTTTTGGCGCTGAACCACATACTTCAATTCAAAACAGTCAGTATGGCTGTGTATTTTGCATGGTTTCTAAGGTTTATATTAATTTATTCGGTGGGAACATTCTGGGTAAATTTCGAAGGAATATATAATATATTTGTGGAGCTTCCGAGCGACTACTCCACACTTTTGATCAAGTCATCCCTGTCAAACATCAAAACGATTTCTACCGAGATTCTGGACCCGGCGCGCATCACCGACAGCGCCACGGCGATGGACGAATTCACCCATGCGCTGACGTGGATTTCCAGCAAGTATCTATCGGATGTCTCCATCTGGGACATTGGCGGGTCCATCAAGAACGTGTTCTTGGGCGCGCTCATTCTTATCATTGCGGGGGTTTTCACCGCCATCGCGGCCGTCGTCCTGGCATTTGCCAAGATCGGTTTTGCCGTCGCCATGTGCCTTGCCCCGCTTGCCATCGTTCTCTTGATGATGGAGCAGACCAAGCAGTATTTTGACAGTTGGCTACGGTTCCTGGTGGGCTTCGTCGTGCTGCCCATTCTGGTCACGGCGCTGATGTCGATCATTCTTTATGTCGCAGGTGAAATTCTCGCCTCGTCGGGTGCGTCGGCCGAGCACAAGGATCGCTTTTTCGCCTTCATCTTCATCATGGCGGCGGCGCTGATCCTGTTGTCGCAACTTCCCACCATGGCCAGCACGCTCGCATCCTCTTCGGTTGCGGTGGTTGGTGCAAGTGCTGCGAGTGCGCGGAGCATGATGAGGAATTCTTCCAGGCTTCACAGCCTCGGGCAGCGCGCTCGAGACGGTGCCGGTGTTGCCAACAGTGCCCGCAAGGCAGGCGCATCACCCTCTGGAATCGCGATGTCTGCCATCAGTGGCTTCAGACAGAGTGCTGGCCTGCGCCAGGCACGTCGCGACGACAGGCTTGCTGATCGCATTCAAGGGGCAGGAGGCGAGAAGAAAGCGCCTCGGCGTCACCACGAAGGCAGTTCGTCCGCCCAAACGCCTTCCCCCAATGACTCGCCGGAGCAACAGAACCTGAATCGCCCCTGATCATTTTTAAATCTTTTGAATAACGAGATGCATCATGAATGACAGCGACACTCATCACGCCTTTGAGGATGAACTTTTCTTCACCTTGCGCCAGCAGCGCAATAATTGGGCAAAGATTGCTATTGGCTCGGTCGCCTTGGCACTTCTCTCCATTTGTTGTTTGCTGGTGATCCTGCCACTTAATGAGACGCGCCCCTTCGTCGTCATGGTGGACAAGACAACGGGTCAGGCGGAGAAGGTGGTGGAAGTGCGCCCCGCCACGCTTGACCAGCAGGATGCGGTGCGCCAGGCCGAGCTGGTTTCCTACGTGGTGGATCGAGAGACATTTGATCCGATGGACAATGAAACCCGTATTCCTGACGTCATGACACGATCCAAGGATAACGCTGCGGAAACGCTTGCGTCCCTGTGGAGCGCGTCGTCCAAACAATATCCGCCGACGGTCTACGGCAACGAAATCCGGGTTCGCGTGGTCGTCAAGTCTATTTCCATCAGCCCGTCGACGCGGCGCAATGCGCCTGATCTCGCTCGTGTACGAATTACAAAATACCGCGAGGAAAAGGGGAGAGAGACCGCCGAGCGTACTTTCGTGGCGACCGTCGGCTTCGTGTTCCAGCCTGACGCAAATGCAAAGTTGCAAGCGGTCTGGAAAAATCCATTGGGCTTTACCGTGGTTTCCTATCGCATCGACGCCGAACTGGCCGGATGAGATAACGAGGATATTTTATGTTTAATATCAGATATTTAATTGTTCCGCTTGTTTCAATTATTTGCTTGCAGAACGCCTTTGCCGCCCCGGTCACTGGCGCTGCGCCAACTCCGGTCACGGCTACAGTGTCTGCTTCCGATCCGCGGATCCGGCACTACGCCTACAATGAAAATGCGGTTTATCGGCTTGAACTTTACCTCAAATCGGTGACGGCATTGCAATTTGCGAGCGGGGAGGAGGTTCAGGCCATTCTCATTGGCGATAGTACCAGCTGGGAGGTTGTGAAGCTTAAGAGCGGTAATGTCGTCAGCGTGAAACCCATCGTCGAGGCGGGTGATACGAATATGACGATTTACACCGACAAGCGCGTCTATTCGTTCGACCTTCACTCGGCGGGTACAGCCAAGGCTGGTGCCCCTAACGTATTCCGCTCTGTCTTTACCTACCCTGCGGACAAGAAACGTGCTCCGACGACCCCCGCGCCAGACGCAACGCCGGTTAATACGGACTACATGGTGTCCGGGGTCGCCGCCTTTCGCCCCGCCTGGGTCCAGGACAATGGCAGTCAGACAACGTTTTTCCTGCCGAAGAACTCCCCCCGCCCCGCAATTTTCAAGGTGGGTGCTGACCGCAAGGAAGAACTTATTAATTCCAGAACCAATGGCGACCGCGTCATCGTGGACGGTACGAGCACCTATTGGGTGCTGCGTATCGGTGATGAGGTCGTTTGCGTTGGCCTCGGCTCAGCCGTGCAGGCATCGGGTCGCGGCAAGGTGAAGACGGAGGTTAGCAATGGTATCTAATGATCTCCAGGATAACGAACGAGCGGGTAATGATGCGCGCGGTCATTCGGTACCCGATCGCGAAGAACTGATAGGAGCCCGTCGACAGCGTCAACAGGGACCTGCCCGAGCGAACAAGAAGCTCATTATGTCCGTAGCGATGATCTGCGGAGGTGTGCTTGTCTTTGCGATTGGTTTTGGGTCGACTGGTCTCAAAAAGATTTTCGGTCAAAATGAGGACGCTCAACGCGCGTCGCAAGTGGATATGGAGGTTGGCAGAGATCGGAACCACGAGGTCAAGCTCGATTTCATCGTGCCCGCCAAACCGGCACCGGAGGTAAAAGAGGTCGATCCTAGCGCGGCCTTGAACGAAAAATTCAAGGCAATGCAGGCGCAGATTGTTGAAATGGGGAAAAACAGACCGTCAGGTGTGTCAAACTCGGAAGTTCAACAGCTGCTGGCGCGATACACCCAGACGATGACCGAAAAAATGGAGGCGCAGAGCAAGGCGCTTGCCGAGGAGAATGCACGCCTGCGCGACGAGACGACGCGCGCCGATGCGTTGCGGCGTCAGCTTGAGGAGCAGTCGAAACTTGCCGAGACTGAGCTCAAGGAACGCCGCGATTTGGACAAGGCGCAACGCGAATCGGATGCCGTTATTGTTGATGAGGGCGCAAGCGCCTATGCCGCGATCGGTCACAATGGAGAAATGGGACCCGAGGGTGAGCTGAATGCGAACCAGCTCTTCCTCAAGTCGGCAGCGTCGTCGGTGGTCCAGACCTCGGTTTCCACCAATCTCACGGATCCGTCCCGCACCATTGTTCAGGGAACAATCGTGTCCGCCGTTCTGGAAACGGCGATTGACACCCAGCTTCCCGGTTATCTCAGGGCACAGGTTATGGAGCCGGTATTCTCGTTCGATGGCTCCCGAATTCTGATGCCGCAGGGCACCATTCTGATCGGCCAATTCAACAATGACGTCGATATCGCCCAAAAACGGGTGCTGATCGCCTGGAATAGAGCGGTGACACCGGATGGGAAATCGGTGGCGCTGGGCTCTACGGGCACGGACAGGCTCGGCCGGTCCGGGACGATGGGCAATGTCAATAACCGCTATATGACCAAGTTCGGCGCTGCTGCGGTCATCAGCGCCATTACGATCGCTCCCTCAATGATCGCCGACAGCATCGGTGGGAAAGATTCAAGTAGCAGCGGTACGACGATCAATATTGGCGGTAGCGGTAGCAGCAGCGGTAAAGGCAACGGGCAGGCCCTCGCCAGCTCCGTGGGCGACTCGCTCGGTGAACAGACGAGTGGGGTTCTGGAGAAATACCTTAATTTGCCGCCCGTCATTCGCGTTCCGCAAGGAGAGGAAATCCGTATTTTCGTAAACCGTGATCTGGTGTTCCGATGAATGAATTGGCTCCTTCGCGTGAAATTTCCTATGTCGAGCAATATCTAGCCCCCCTGAAAGAGTATCTGACCGATGATCGCATCAATGAACTGGTGATCAATCCCAACGGATCGATCTTTATTGAAATCGCTGGCGCGGGTTTCATGACGGAAATCGATGTCACCTTGTCGCCCCATTCGATCAAACGCCTGGGGGCGACGCTGGCCGGCGAGACGCGCAATACGCTGGGCGCTCTCAATCCCATCGTGTCGGGTCGCGTGAATGTTTGGGGAAACCCGCAACGTGTGCAGATCGTGGTTGATCCGGCAGTTGAGCAGGGTGTGTCGCTGTCGATCCGCAAATATCTAAGTCGTACATTAACCAGCGCGGATATCGGCTTCATCGGCGGTCGACAGATACGCGTCGACGATGAGCGCCGCAGGCGTCACGCTGAAATTGCGGGACTGGCGAACACGGGCGATCTGCAAAGTCTCTTTCGCCAGGCCATCGATGAGCATTTCAACATTCTAATCGCAGGCGGCACCTCGTCAGGCAAGACCACCGTGGCGCGCGCGCTCATTGAGATGATGGACCGGAATGAACGGCTGATTACCATCGAGGATGCGCCGGAACTCTTTCCCAACCATCGTAACCAGGTGGCTCTGATCGCGGACCGCAAAGATAAATCAGCAAGAATGCCTTCCAAGCTTCTGGAAAGTTGCCTGCGAATGCGGCCCGATCGCATTATTCTGGGCGAAATCCGCGGTGTCGAGGCTTATGATTTTCTCGAGGCGATCAATACCGGTCATCCAGGCGCGGTGACGACGATCCACGCCGACAGCCCCGCGCTTGCTTTCGATCGCCTCGCATTGATGGTGATGCGATCGGGTGTGCGTCTGAGCCACAGCGAGGTGATCCTGTACGCCAAACGCACCATCGACCTCGTCGTCCAGGTTGGACGGCGCAACGGCGCCAGAGGCGTTCTGGAAGTTTATCTGCCGTCTCAAGATTGACGGGCGCGCTGGAACTCATGATTGGCCGCGGGGGAAACCCCGCAAGCCCGTCTTTCAAGCCGCTAGAGCATCGCCAGTAAAAGTGCGCAGCGATTTTACGTCCAGAAAATTTGTAAAAACAAAGAGTTAGAGCACGTCCAACGATTCCGTTTAAACCGGACGTGCTCCAGCGGCTGCCTGCGAATGCGGCAGCGGGATATTCTCACCTGCTGGTTTCCCGCGTTCGGCTTCTTTCGTTCAGTTCCGACCGCGTGTTCTCATGGTTTCCCGCTCTGCTCAACTCGGTTGAGGGGCGAATTCTTACATCTTCCGGCCGAACTGATGGCGGAATATCCACTTTCCGAATCTCAGCAGCCTTGACCGATCTCGCGGAGAATGCTTGGGAGACGTAAGAAACGCCGGCCGGCGAAGAGCGCGACGCAACGTTGTCGATGGACGAAGCGCTTGTTCCGGCGCTCGATTTGCTGGTGCTGGAAAAGACTGAGGATGCCGTGGAACTGATGGTCGACGCGGAAGGCGTTCGAGACAGGCGCGGGCTCTCACTCTTTTTTGACGGCGGAATATCGACCTTCCGAATTTCATTTGCCCTGACCGATCTCGCGGAGAGTGCTTGAGCTGTTTGGGAAGGAAGCGGTGGCACGCCTGCGTCGACAGAAGGGGTTCGGGACTGGGGCGGCGGGGGGCGCTTGCCAGGGTAAGTCGTATCACCTGGCGATAGGGAGGGCGTGCCTTTGTATATGATTTCGCCGGATGGCCGGATTTCCTTCACTTTCGCGAGTGCGGCCGCTTCCTTGCGGGCTGCCAGCTGTTCATCAAGGGTCTGCATTTTTCCACGCAACTGCCCCCGAAGCCGCTCCTGGTTCTCCTCATGAGGCACATATGCTTGAGGGATTTTATCGGCATATTCCAATTTGATTGGTTCAGCGACCGGGTGTTGTCGTTTCGTCTCGGCTTGAGGTTTGGAGACGTTCTGGCTCTGGTCGGCAACAGGTGGTGCGGGCGGTGTATATTCGGCGTGCGGTGGGGAAATGGTCTGGGACGAGCGGGACCATGTATTGCTGACCCGTTTCACCATGGCTTTCAGGCCGGACATCAGCCCGCGTTTAGGCGGGGACGCCTCATCTTGAGGGGTCGCCTGGGGTCCATTGCCGGTATCGATATTTGCCATCATCCTACGCCTTTTTTGCTGTTCCCATTTGTTTAATGTCGATGCCGGGCAAAAAATGCAGCCAGCGCCGCGGTCGCCAGTTTGCGCCCGAAAGCGCGGGTGCTTTCCAGCCCGAGAGGATCGAAATGCTCTCGAGCAAGTGCAAGAGCCTTTTTGGGCATCATGCGCGATGTCTGGATCGGGGATTCGACGGTTGCCGGGTTGATGTCATAGCCGGACGCGTATTTCAGAAACTCTCCGCTTTCCAAACCAAGATCATAGTCATGCAAAGCCCTGCGTAAGATCATCTGCAGGGCTTTTCTGGAGGGGTAGTTGTTCAGCAACGTATCAAACATGGCCGATACGCCGGTTGCCGGTTGAAGCGCGGAAACATAGACTTGTACTTTTTCCACGGTGGGCGATGAATAATCATAAGCTGCGGCGACCAGAAGAGGGGATGCCTTGCGAACAGTGCGGGGTACCACGGTTGGCGCCGCGACTGTTTGGACAGGCGCCGGCTCTTTGGCCTTCTCCGGCTGTGCGGGGTTTTCTGCTGCGGCCACAGGCGGCGATGGCGATTTGAGCTGTGGAGAGAACGAAGCGATCTCCTGTTTCACTGTCGCCGGTGGGACCTCCAGTTTTCTTGGAAAGACCGCTTGGGGCAGGCCGCCATCGACCTCCCCCAGCGCCGAATTGATCTTCGCCAGGCGCCGCGCCTCTGTCACGGTTAGACTTGGCTTGTGAATAGCCATTTCAGTTGCCGATGGTGTTTTGGACGAACTGGCTCAAGCCTCGTAGCTCCTCCATCGCCACCTCAAGATTGCGCAGCGAAAGGCGCATGGTTGGCTCGGCGCTGGCATTCCTCAAGCTCAAATGCAGCATACCGCGCTCTTTCATGGCGGCGAAAGCATCGCGCTCATGAAGTGGCTTCTCCGTGAGAGGGAGAGAATTGAGAACTTCCCAAACCGCGCGTTGCGAACTGGTCAACCGGTTGACCGGCACGCGTTGGCGAAGGATTGCCGTGGGGATGGCCAGATTTTCACCCAGCAGCAGCTCGATGATGTAGCGATAGGTCGCCAGGGCCTCATCCACATCGAGGGGCGTGAGCATGGTGGGGACCAGCAGAAAATTGGAGCTGGCAATGATCGTGTTGTTCAGCTCGCTTGACCCGCCCTGCGTATCGACCAGCGCATAATCGAAGTTGCGCGCCTCCGCATGCTCATAGGCATCTTCGAGCAGGCTCAATTCGTCGGCGACGAACACGTCGCAGCGAGGATCCCAGGTGTCCCGCCGGGTCGCATTTTCATGCCAGCGGGTCAGCGGGCGGTTCTCGTCGGCTTCGAACAGCGCAACGGTTTTGCCTTCCGCCACCAGCGCCGAGCACAATCCCATCAGGGCTGTTGTCTTGCCCGCTCCACCTTTGAATGAGCAGAAGGTAATGAGCTTCATGGTCGTTCCTTTATTGAAGTCAAAAGTATAATTTCTTTAATATTTAGGTTTTATGTGAGTTGTTGATAATATATTTACCGAATAATCAGTGTTTTCTGACCTCGGGACTAACGACTAAAATCGCGGTCTCTGGATCTGCCTCGAATATTTTCGGGTTCGGGAGGGGCATTCTCTTTATCGTGATCCGCGTTAAACTCTATGGCTGTGGCCACCGGTTGCAACGCCCCTGGATTTGAATGGGGCGGGTCTTCATATATCGCAAAGCCTTGGCGCCTTTGGCGAGAAGACTGCCACTCGTCGTTTCCGTTGGCTTTTCGCGCGGGAATGGCATCTGGATCCTCGTGGATGTTAAAATCTGGAGAGTCCATTCTTGCTCTACGGAGAGGCGGGAGAGACGTATCGCTGTCATACGATCGCTCCCGTTTCCTGCCAGCCGTTGGTGGTGGGCTGGAGCCGGGCGAAATGCTTTCCCTATCCCCTCCATAAGCAGGGCTTGCCCATATACGTCCGCTGTCGGGTGTCGCCGCAATGAAGGACGGGGAGCGAGGGGGTTGTGGAACATCGCGGTGAACGTGTTCCAGATCGAAAACGGACTCCATTCTTCGGGAGTGAACGTTTAACGAGGTTTGCAAATCGCTCAGCGCCGCAACGAGATTGCGCGCGCCAGCGCCGGTGAATTCCCGTGAAAACCGCCTCTCGACCGGGCGGGTTTCATCTTTATTCAACAGCTGAAGCGGACGGCCTCGCGATGGCGTGTTGAGTGCCGTGGCGAGTTGCAGGTCGGTGGTGGCGCCCTGCTTCTGCTCCGATGCAAATGGCAGCGCACGCGCCAGCACGGCACGACGTTTGTCTGCCATTGCAGGCCCTTGACCGATATGATCAGCCAGATGGGCGGATACTCTGTCGAGATGGATTTTGAGATGCGGCGACAGTTCGTTGCCGTGGTGACGATTTCCCTCCACCGCCAATAATTCGCAGCCAGCGGCCATCAGCTCCTCAGCCGCCTTGCCCCGACGGTCGGCGGACACATCCTCCGCAAGCTTGGCTTCCCTTGCCGCAGCGGCAAAGGCGTCCATCGCGTGAGATTGGTCACTGCGCTCCGTCTGTATCGGCATCTTCGGTGTCCTCCCTATCGTTGGCGCAATGCTTTCGCGTCCGGTCCTGTGCCTGAAGCCTCGCGTCTGGTCCCTGCAATTGCGGCGGCATGCGTTAAGGGCTTGCCGGTGGTGACTGGCGTCTCATTAAATCCAGACAGGGTTTTTCGCCCGAACCGTTTCAATCGGCTGGCCAGGCGTTTGAAAATCGAGGCCGTCTTTCGCGGTGCCGGCGCGGTATTTGAAACCGGAGCGCAGGCGCGAACGCGCGCGCACGAATTGCAGGAGGGGCATGGCGTTTTGTGCGGGAGGGATTGCCCGGAAACCGCGAAATCGCCGTTGTGGCCGGCGTTTGCCTTCTGTCGGTGAACGGCCGGTGCCGAATGGGAGAGCAGGGCGGCGGCCTGGGCCTTTTGATAGGATTTCAGATATTCCGGAACTTCATCGTGTTCAGTTGTATTTTGCAATTCATTTTTACTCTCGAATATTGAATAAGTAACGCGTCGGCTCTCTATTTCCTTCAAGGAAATAGGAACATGAATATCTGTTGAATCGGCGTTATCCCGCATGGCAGGCCTCCTGCTGGGTTCAATAAAATGTACAGAGATATTGAAAGATAGGAAAATATATTACGGTTTCAGCTGTAATCGAGCTGAGTGTCCGGCTCCGGAGAGAGGGGGCGATGATGCGCGCCACCTTTTTGCAGGGCGATGATCCGGTCGAGTATGAGGCGCTGCTGGTTCAGCGCCTGCATTTCCTGCTCCGTCAGACGTGGGGGCTGAGGTACTGGTTTTGGTGTGGTGACGGTTTCCACGGCCGTTTCCGGCGCAAAATCGAGAGACTCGCCACCTCCACCACCGGAAGGCTCCTCCTGTGGTGCAAAAAAGGCTGTTTCCGATGATGCCGGCGTCTGGGCAGCATCGTCTGAAAAGAACGGCGGGGGCGCTTCAGCGTTAGCCGGTGGCGATACGGTCGGTTCATTTTCCAAGGTTTTATTCAGTGGCTGCGTTGCAAACTGGTCCATATCGATAGGGTCCGGTTCCGGCAACGGGCCTGTTTGGGCGTCAAACAGGCGTTTCAGAACGCGGTCCGAGTAATATTTGACTTTATCCATTCGCAGGGGCGGTTGGCCCTTGATCAGCACGATCTGCTTGGAATCTTCGATGACGCGCACCTGTTCAGGACGCAGAAGCGGCGCGCCTTGATTGGAAAGCTGCACGTTGGTGTCGAAAATATTGCTCTGGCTATAGGAGGTGGAACGCTCGCGATAGGTATAGTCGCCGATGGACTTGGAAATATATGTCGGTGTTTCGTCATCGGCGGTCGCCATGAAGACCTGAAGCCCCGTATTGCTGAGGAAGTTTTCCTTGCCCGACTCCTCGTAGGCACCTGTAAGCGCTGCCAGGCTCTGGATGATGAACATGAAACGGCCCTTGTAACCGGCTATCGTTGTCACGGCTGTTTCAATGGATTCCAGTTTGCCGAGGTGCTTGAATTCATCGAGCAGGAAAAGCACTTCGAAGATTTCATCCTTGCCGGGCATGCTCCGTTGCAGGATCGAAACAACCTGCTGGAAAAACAGCCTGACAAGGGGGGCAATGACCTCAAGATCGTTGGGACTGACGCAGAGAAAAATCGATGTCGGATCGCGTCGCAGATCGTAAATGGAAAAATCGGACGTTGTGGTTGCCGCTTTGATCATCGGATCGGCCCACAGATTGAGGCCGCCATCACCAAGGACGGAGGTATAGGAAGTCAGGATTTTCGTATCGTTGCCCGCCATATTGTCGAAAATTCGTTGCGCTTCGACATTCTTCGTTTCTTCAGCCAGTTGTGCGAAAAGCTTATATTTTTCGCCCGGTTGCGCAAAGAGGTCGTATACGGCGCCGATGGTGGGCGTGCCTCTTTCAATGCAGGCAAGAATACCGGCGACGAACAGATCGCGGGCGCCGTCGATAAAGCCTTCCGATCCCTTGCCCTTTGCTGCGATCAGATTGTAAGCGAGGCGTCGGGTCTCGCTGAAACGCCGGTCCGGCGGCATGTTGACGATGTCCAGCACCGGATTATAGCTGTGGGTGCGCCCGGCTTCGTCAAAGGGGGCGAATTTATAAACGCGGTCACCACGTGCGAGCCGGGAACGGGACGTCAACTCGAACAGCTCACCCTTGACATCGAGTGCGAGGATGGAACCGTTGAAGGTCAGAAGGGTGGGAATGACGATACCGACACCTTTGCCAGCGCGGGTGGGAGCCACAACAAGACTATGTGGCTGGTCGCCATTCGTGAGATAACGTCCAAAGCCGCGTGGCCCTGTGGTTTTTCCGAAAATCGGTCCGTTTACCTGCCTGTAACGTTTGATGTAACCCGCGCGCGCAAGATCGCCGAAATGGGCCCAGTGGGCAGTACCATGGTGCTCCTGCTTGCGGAGCAGGACAATGGCCATGACCAGGGGAAGGACGACGCCTGTAGCGGCGATGATCATCAATCCCCGTTTAAACACGGGAGTCGTATAACCCTTGTTGAACGGCAGTTCGTGCCAGAGCGAAAGAATATCAAAGTTCTGCAAAGTGCGGGCGTTGATGCCGTATTGAAATGCGGCATAGATGGTCGCCAAAAACGTGCCGAAGATGAGAGAGAACACCACTCCGAGTATCAACGTGTTCCACTTGCCATGTGCGTCCATAAAATCTCCTTGTCGAAGCGCTGCCCTTCCTCGGTGTTTATTTCGCTCGTTTTCGCAGCATTCCTGCTCTCAATCGGTGGATCGCTTTGCAGGACAATCAACGCGTTCTGTCTGGTGGAGGGCGTGTGGAACTCCTTAGCCTGCCCGAGATCGGACCGTCTTCGATGCGCTGGGCCTCCTCTGCCCTTTTCTGCCCGCGCGTGCGGACCACCCGGTCCAGATCATCACCGCGTCGGCGTGCGCTTGCGGCGGCGCTGCGCGCTGCTGCCTGAGCCGCCGTTTCATCCGGAAGCTCGGCGGCGTTCCCCGATGGGCCTCCCCCTCCGCCATCTGGGGTAACGCGGAACGTGACTTGGAACTGCTCCAAGGGTGAGTTGTCAGGTGCTTCTGGCCGGTCTTCGGAAGCGGCCGGTGGCGGTGAGAGATCCGCGTGTCTGGCGGAATCGTTTTCCCGAGGGGGTGCGACGGATTGAACGTCTTCTTGTTCTGGAGAGAGAGAGGAATTCTCGGGAATGCGACGACGCAGGCGATCGCCTTCGGGGTCCTCCAACTCGCGGGTTGCGTGGTGGCGTTTTGTCCGCTCGCGGCGCTGTCGCTCCGCATCCCTGCTGCGATGGGCGTCTATGACATTGTTGTGCGATTCAGAGCCACCGCCGGACGTTCCGGGGTTGGCTTCGTCCTGCGCCGGATTATTCGTCGGTTCGACGCCTGTGCCTGTGGAAGAGGGACGTGCGGTGGCGGCAGCGTCGGCCTCGAGCGCCTGATGCACGTTATCATGATGACGGGAATGCGTGCTGCCATTGCCGCTTGTGGCGATGTCCGGTCGTAAATTCCCGCCACCGCCAGTCCCACCGCCAGTCTGGCCGCTTGCGGATCCGGCGCCCTGTGGTCTTTGCGTCGATGGGCCTGCGACGGGTTCTGGTGTTGGGGAACGGGATGGTGATGCAGGGTCGACAGCAATCACCGTTAAATTATCCCACTGTTCGCGGACTTCAACGGCTCGGCGGGCATTGATGCGGAACTGTTCATTCGTCAATGACGGCGTTTCGATGCCTCGCTCGAGACGCGACGTGGCTTCCACGTCTATGCCTTCCTGCTGCGCCCGATACGCAAATTTTTCACGCATGATGGCATAGTTTATCCTGGTATTTCGGCGCGCGATCTTCAACCATTCATGCTTTTTCGTATCGGGATCCCTCTGCAGCGACCTTCTATTTACGATGACATGCAGATGGGGGTGAGGCTTGTCGGTGTGAAAAGCGGTAAGATAATCGAATTCATGCGTATTACCTCGGTCACCTTCGCGAATAATGGTGGCGCCGAACACATCTTCCGCAGCATTACGCATTGCCCGATATGCCGCGTTTTCGTCAGTACCGTTAGGCAGGCTGAAGACAATATGACTGGTCATATGCTGTTCGGCATCACCAACCTGCTGGCCATCGATGTAGTTGCCTGCCTGCTCGCCCCAGCGCCGTGCCCAATCGGGAAGCTCATTATATGGAACGAATCCGGCGCCATGGCGTTCTGAAAACTGTAATTGCAGCTTTCCTTTTCGGGTCAGATATTCCATCTGCGAGCAGATGCGTTTGATGTTGCGCGCGCCACCTCGTCGCACGACGTGGACTATGGCTTGAGCGGCCATCGTTTAAGTCCTTTCGGTAATGTCAGGAACGTAACACCATATGCCGATGTCATTTTGCGGCTTCCTGCAGCCGCAGGCGACCGTCCAGGCGACGCTCCGCAATGTTCAGAATGGACATCAGGGTCGCATCCAGCCGGGCGAATTCGTAGCCGAATTCCGCGCGTAATTTTGTAAATTCAGCTATGTCCACAGCGCCGCTTTGCATGCTGGTGGCATGCATGCGGGCGATATCGCGCGAGATGTCGCTGATGGATTTCAGAACAGTTTCAAGTATTTCCCGGGTGGCCGTATCGACCTCGATAAAGCCGCCAATGCGGCGCGCCGCGACACGCAAAGCCATGTTGTTGGTGAGACCGAACTCGCTTGCCTGTTCACTGAAGGCTTTGAATTCTTCCTCTCGCAGACGGACGCTCACTATTTTGTACTGATCCATCCCCGCTTTTACGGAATCGTGATCTGTATTCCCCTGGAGATTAAGCCCGGGTAGTTGTGCAGTTTTTGCGTCTGACATGATGACTATTTCCACCTGAAAATATGCGAATTCTTTATAAAACTGAAATATTGGAAGAGAATATCGTCGGCTTCATTTCCATAAATGAGCTATCTGATGTGCTCTTTCTCATTAACGACCATAATCCTCTCCCCGGGCCCGTTCCGGTATTGGCTTTCTGGGGATTGTAGCGTTGTCCGCTGAGGGATAAGCCCTCTCAAAACTACCTCGGTTCGCGAAACGGCTTACGGTCCCTGCCGACGGGGCTAGCGATCCCATCTCCACATTCTTGCCTTTGACGTCGCCCGTCGAACGGCGCCCGTCGTTGCCTGCCGACCGGCTTGAGGTTGCTGGTGGAATCGCTAACGATTCCGTCAGCGCATTCTTGCCTTTGTCGTCGCCCGTCGAACGGCCTCCGTCGTTGCTTGCCGACCGGTTTGAGGTTGCTGGTGGAATCGATAGAGATTCCATCAGCGCTTTCTTGCCGTTGTCTGCCACATCGCCTGATGACGTTTTTGATCTCTCGCCAAGCTTTGGAACAGCTTGCCAGTGATCGGGTAATGGCTTCGTGACCGGAGGTTGGGTCTGATCTCTCTCTGAAGAGGGTGAACGAGAACCGAGCCTGTGAATGGGAGGAGGAGGATTGGGAAGAGGAATATTCGTCAGTGTGTGCTCGGCGGCCACGGACGATGTCGGCTTCCGGGGGAGGAGAGGAGGCGGCGCGGTGGTGGAGGTTGCGGATCTGTCTTGCATCTCCTGGTGAGGAGGGGCGGGTCTGACGTTTTCCGTGGTCGCCCGTTGTTTGGCTTCTCTCAGCCGTCGCTGCTGCTCCATTTCCCCGATTGTTAATTCAACTGGAATAACCTTTTTGGTGCGGAGAAATCTTTTGGTCGTCACCAGTTTAAGCCGGTCGCCTTTGTACTGGACGTCTTCAGTGTATAGTATTCCGCGTTTGGCGTGTGTGGTTGCAATGCTGCCGTCAGGCTTGAACGACACGCTCTTTTCTCCGAAGAAGCCTTTCCTGCCCGTAGGAGTTAATTTCCCTGTGGCCTCATCCCGGTCGAATGTGTTTACCCTTTGCCCTTTTTGCTGGGTGACTATGCGTTTACCGTCTTTGAGTGCGGACATCGTTTCGGTAACAGGACTGAACAGGATACCGTCTCGCAAGCGTTCGGTCGAGAAACGTGTGCGGATCAATCTTCCTTTGGTGTCCCTATCCCATTGTTCTTTTGCACGCCCATTGCTGAGGTTGACTGTTTCTTTCAGGAGCTTGCCATCAACGTCATATCGGCTATCGATGAGCGTCCTATTGCCACGCATCAGTTTATATCTGGAAACATATTTCAGTGGATTCCCTTCGGCATCCTTGCTTCCAGGAATGTCCTCCACATGCTGTTCTGCTCTTTTACCCCACCACTTTTTTTTCCTGCGGATCATCACATCGGGCTGGTCGGGCTCGTACATGATCTTCTTTCGAAAGCTCTGGTACATGACACCGACCTTGCCCTCTGGTCCGGCAAGATCATGGAGCGCGGCTTCCTCGGCGTAGCGAGGTGCCTTTCCCTCCTGTCCGTAGCGATCGTTGAAAGCGTCGGCCTCGTCTGCCCGAATTGTCGACGCTGCCGAGAGTTCTTTCTCTGCTTCTTTCAATCGTTTGGCGAAACGTTTGCCCAGGACAAGGTCGGGGGTACTGGAAGAGAATCGAGCCATTGTAATCCTCCTGGTGGAGCGTTAACTCATGAGCGGCGCTTCGTAATTCGAAAGACGCGTTCCGCGATGCTCCTCGCGGGCCATGAGTGTTTCTGTGTTGGTTGTAAATGAAGGAGCAGCGAGCCTGCTCTTGTTCTTCGTATCCATCAACTGATGTCGTGATCCCCATCATGATCTCTGGACGGAGATCGGTTCTGGATGTCCATTCTGCTGTTGGTTGCTGCCCTGGTCGCTGGGGCGGGATTCTCTGGCGTCAGGCCTTGAACCCGTTGATCCGGTTCCGTTTTGATCCCTGCGCCAGGAATAGCTGCCGTAGGCTCGGTTTTTATCTCCTTGGCGAAGTGGAGGAACTTCGACTCGGCTACAGCCTCAGACCTGATGGCGTTGAGTTCCTCCCATGCGGCGGGCGGGATCGAATTGGGGCCCATCGAGGCCATATTGCGAAAACTTCCGTTGCGACCACCCTGTTCTCCCTCGGTCGCCAGGAAGGTTTTGTCGTCGGGAAAGCTCTTTCTGAATGCCTCGCCTCGCACGGTGATATGCTTGTCATGAAACGGATAGAGAATTTGCCCGTCCTGGACCCAGCCATGGGGGGAGTTTTCATATCTGTCGTACATGGCGTTTCTTGCGTTGGAAGTCATTGTGTGCGGATCGTTCTCCACGGTCTCAACCCATGGCCCTTTGTGGATCCGCGTGGCGCTGGCCGCCTCCAGCCTGTCCAATGCTTCCGCGAGGTGTCCGGACTCGTTCGTCTGGGCTATTTCGATCGGCAGATAGGTGTTGTTACGGCGATCTCTGACGTTGATAGCAAAGTCGTCGGTCTCCGCGCTCGGACCGGAACGTAGCCTCATCGCCGGGAGAGAGTCAGGATGCTGCTCAAGAATCATTTCTGCCGGATAAATGCGTTTATCCGGGGTGATAACCATAATTTCGGGCAGATTTTTGATATGGCCTTCACGAAGGTAGCCTCCGAATCTGTGTTCGGCCGTATTCCAGTCCGGGCGGGAGTTGATGTATTCCGGGGTGTGGTAAAAATTGCTCTCTGACTTTAGTGCTACATGGGTTGCACCAAATTGTTCCTTCATGGCTGCAATGTTATGCAGGCCGTCATTTTCCTGCCGGAATACGAGGATACCCGCGTAGCCATTATGCAGGAGAACATCGGGCGCAGCCGCTCCCGTGGGTTTCGGATGTATATATTCATAGTTTTGTTCACGAAGCCCGGCGGGCGTCTTGAATTCCCTGTTTTCTCCCTCCAGCCTGTACTTCGGTAATGTCTGCCCCTGGGCGTTTTTCCATGTTCCCTGTGGCTCCTTTGGGGGATCGAAGTGAATAGGCACGCCGTCTTGCCTTAAATGCTTCCTTGCGATGTTTCGGCTTTCGACGAAAATTGCCATGTCTTCGGATTTGGTCAGCTTTTGGCCGTTTTTACTGGCCAGTTTTTCCCGTGCCAACCCGGCTTTTATGGTTTTATCGTACAGTTGAGACGGAATATAATTCCCATTCGTATCCCTCTTGAGGATCAGGAGATGGTCGAGATCCCTGTGCGTGGGATTTCCGTATTTTTTTGTAAAATCTTGCGGAGCCAACGCGTCCCAAATGATGCCTTTATCATCCTTGGGGACACAGACAAAAAGCCCTGCGTTATTATTTGCTTTCAATCTAACATCACGATCACCTGCAATAGATGCGGCAATCTGTTCTTTATAGTCTTCTTCAACCATAATAATATCCCTGATAAAAATCTATATAATACGCTTATTTCTCAGTATTGTTTTTCGGAGACTCCAGAGATTCCATCAGAGATGCGAGTTCCTCGTCCTCTCTGGTTTCGAAAAACGGCTCGCCATCGTAGTGGTCATCGCTGCCGTCATCGTCTGCAAGTTGCTTTGCGGTGGAGGATATAATTCGAAGGCCGCGCCTGGTTGAGCCTTCAGGTGATGATCTCTGGTCGTTGGTCATATTATTTATCCTTAAAAGGAATAGATTGTAGTATTCGGGCGTTATACTGTCCCGGGTCGGTCTGATGGTCGCTCCGCTGTCGTCAATAACGAGCGAAGATCATGCATTGGAACAGGGTGAAAATTTATCACCACTTGAGTTTTATAGGCAGCGTATTTGCGCTACAGCTGTAACAGGCATTGTCGTTCGTCAGGATGTATTGCGGGGTCCAGAGAGCGGCTTTGCTGATCGGCAAATCGGACGATATTCCGGCATCACAACCGGCGTTCGTTCGGATATGAATACTAGATTGAAGAGGGCGCCCGGTTTGCCTGACGCACCGGACAAAAATCGTTCTCCCGCGTCAGTGTGTCTCTGGTGGCGGCAGGCGACACATGGTTCCGGCGCGGTCGTCCTGGCCGAAGCCAGACAGAAATCCCACCTATCCCGGCGGCTCAAATTTCCTGAGACAGCTCTTTCTGGCTACATTCTCCGAAGCGTCGGCCCACTACAGCATTCAGGCGCGATTGACAGCAGAGCGCGGTTCTCGGCCTCTCTCGTCATATGGAGAAGGTGAACGAAAAGTTGGACGAGCGCTATTGGTGAGCACCTGGCGACGAACGTGACCGGGTCTCTCGCTTGAAACGGATGCCGTGAACAAAACGGCGAGCGTCAGTGGCGCAGGGCAGCGGAAGAAATCTGGATCGGACCATGCCCTGAATTTCCCGTCCAGGCAGGGTGTGGACGTCCAGTCCGGGTCAAGGTTCACTTTCGAGAACGGACATATGATTGTACCCGGAAATCCCGCTTCTGGGCGTTACAAATGAAACACGATATTGGTTTGGACGATGCCATGCGCCAAATAGTATTCCCACAAAGCCAGCTCGTTCATGGCCTCATGTGTGGTTGCTACAAAAGGAGCGATGATCATGGCAAATGGAAGTAAGGTTGAAGCTGAAAGTCTCCCGGCTCATCAATCTGGACCCGGTACAGAGCAGCTGGATCCATATCTCTTTAGACGCCTGCCGTCTGAACTCGTGGAGCAGGTCGGGATGTATATGGTCTCGGACGATATCCATGAGACAGCACGCAGACTGGACGATTTCAGGACGTTTTCACCACATGCGAACGCGGTTGCAAAAACATCGTCCCGACTAAACAGGGTTCAAGCGCGAATTCATTATCTGCGGTCGCTTGCAAATGATCACTATGCGGCTGTTGTGAAGGAGGAACTTCCAGAGGTTCAGCGGGAGGTATTTAACTTGCCGCCAGAACTGGAGCCAGTCCCTGCGGTAGATCACGTGCAAGCCGTGGGGCCAATTCTCAAACTTCGATCTTCAGCGGAAAACTCTGACCTCGTTACGAAGATACTCGCAATTCCAGATAGCGTGGTGAGATCTGAGACGATCAGCGCAATGACGCCATATTTTGACGACGTTGCCAAAAATGATCGGTCAAGTCTCATCAAGGAAGCAATCAGAATACTTGGAGACAGAGGGCATCCCCTTACCAGGGTCGATTTCGAGGAGCACGGCGCAGAGGGTTACTCGATCAATATAGAAGGACGTCATGAGGCGGCCGATGTCGTTGTTGAATCCAGAGCACGCGGCTACCTGACAAAAGAACACCTGTCCGATCTCTTCGATCTTACGACGCATTGGCCAGAATTAAGTGGCCTGCTCGCCCGGCGCGAAAAAGAACGCCGGGAAAGCATCCGCACACAACTTCGGGAGGCTGGAGCAAACATGACTGCGGTGGAAGTACTGAAGTCTGACAGTTCCGCATTAAAAACAACTCAGACTTCCCGGATGACGGGGCATTTTTCTGAAATTGGGCCGGAGGCCCTCTCAGCTCTCATTGATAATGCAATTACGACTTTCGCCCGGATGGACGTTCCTGTCGAGTGGAAGGTTAGAAAACAGGCAGTTGATGTCCTTGTTGAAGCGCGCGCCGGGGGCTATCTGACAAAGGACCACAAATCAAAGCTGAATAACCTCACGCGCGATAATCCGGAGTTAAAGCAAGCCCTCTCCAAAGGAATGGAGAGCCATAAGAAATATGCTGTAGGCAAGGCATCCGACGCGGAAATTGCGAACCTCCGCAAAACCTTCGACGACGTAAAAAACGTAGGCTTGCCGCCACTCGATGCCGCAAGGTTGCCTGCCGAACATGCAAGAATGGATTCTCTGCAGAGAGTTTCAAAGGCCGTGGAAAAATCATCTACCATGTTGAGGCAGCAGCTCAGAGACGCCAATCGGGACAGGTCTGGTCAGGGGCGTTGAGGCAGTCGCCGCTTTATCCCGCACTGAAAGCTTGTTCGAAACGACGACACAGGATGGCAAGTCGGATGGTGCGCGGCGCGTAAATTGGACCGATGGAAATCCTGTTAGCGAAGTTTGAATGTGGTCAAACAGGGCGAAACAGTTTGCTGGAAATTGCGGTCGTTCACGCTCCTGTCAAAAGCGCTTCTTTCGGTATCCATCCTTTACCGGCACATTTCTCTATCCCGCAATCGTTCAACGTGGACGCGTTGGTTCTGCTTGACCGCAGACTTTGCCGGGGATGCCTCAATGTTGTCGATACGAGCTTCGGCGGCGGCAATTATGGCAGCTCGGCTCGTTTTATGCGGTGCTACCGCATCTGGATGCCGGTGCAGGTATTCCTGATATTCAGCGATCGTGTCCTCTTGTCTGGAGGCTTTAATCCAGATGCCTATCTCTTTCCAGTTCTCCGAAAAATTGCGTATCCCAATCGAAATGCCTGCATCTTCCCACATTTCCCGTTCGTCATCGTCCATAGATTCCGAAGTATCTGCAACTTGAGTCTCGCGCAGGATAGGCTTGATCTTATTGGGCCATTCGGAAGCAGGGAACCATTCATGACGCCAGGGATCGCAAAATACCGCCTGCTCCGGCAGTGGAGGGGCCCTGTCAAGGCTGTAGCTACCCCATGCAGATCTGGAGCTCGCCAACTCGGAAGGGCTGGCACCAATCACAAGGAGGTCATGGTTGTCCCCGACGAAAAGAATGGATACCTCCTTCGCGTCGGTATGATTCAAGAGGTACTTGAAAGCGGCAAGGGATTGCTCGCCGCAGTTTCCCATGCCAAACGCCTCGACGTGGTCAGCCTGCCACAGAGCAGCGGCTCCCGCCGACATTCCGGGTGGTTGGTTTTCTGCAAGATCTGCATTAAACTGGTTACGCAACCGTTGCCGGGTATTGCTATCTCCCAGCTTGCCGGAAAGAGCGTGTCCCTGTGCTTCGTCGATGGGGCGATTGGTGGATCCCAAAAAGAGTTTTTGCTCCGCATATTTTACAGCGTTCTCGGCATAAATGAGGTTCTTCGTCCGGCCAGCGGACGGTAAGATATTTTGTGGTATGTCGGCGTTCTCAGCATGAATAAGGTTCTTGGTCCGCTGATGTCGAGGTTCCTCGAAGGCAGACTTCTCGTTCTCCCTTTTCAGGGAGCTTTTTTTCTCTCGATACTTTTCCTTCAATTTTGACCAAAAGGACATGTGAATACTCCAAAATTTTCATGGCCCAAACGGGTGTCCAACTCGCCATTGAAAACTTCAGCTGACACAGATTTCCTCCGCGGTGGTCGGGCAGAGGGAGGAGACTTTGTGATGTTATCTCCATTTTGCAGCTAGTTGATAACCCTGCCCGGACGAGCCATTCCCGGATGAGGGCTGGCTGTAATCCCGATGCCCGTCTTGCTTGCTTTGGAACGGTTTTTCTCCGTCAGTCATGGCGGATCTGCAATCAAGTAATCGATACATTTATCGAAGCAAGATATTTCGTATTTCATCCGTAACGGAGATTGCAAGAGCATCGAGCCGATGGCGGGCCGCCTGGCGGCGGGGCAATATGATCGTCTCCATCATTTTATTTCCGATGGCATATGGGACGATGAGCCACTCAGGCTGGAACTGGCGCGTGACGCCGACAGTGCTTCTGGCACCGTGCCGAAGGCGTCCGCCGCCGCCCGCCCGCCTGCGCGCGGCTCTTTGGACACGCGCGAGGCTGGCGCTGCAGGTGAACGGTCCAGATCTTCCGGGTTCGGTCTTTGATCCACGGATGAGCGTGCCGTCCTGAGGAAGACCGTGGGCGATCGTGGTATGAAATCAAGCAAGGCTTGGTTTCAATTGTAGCCGAGCCGATCAGGACAGCTGCACCGTTTCGTGAGAAAAAGATGACTTTTCCGGGTATGCGGAGCATGTCTCACGGACAGGACAATCAAGCCAAATAAAAGAAAATATTCGGCGCTCGTAGACGAAAGAAAACCTGTCGACAGCCCTGCATGGTTCGACCAGCCCGCGGGAATCACCGCACCGGGCGAAGCATCTGCGCAACCAGGTGTTTCGCAGGAGCAGGTAGTTGAAGAAGGGCGGCAACGGCTTGGAAATGAGAAATTGGAATTTGAAGATCCGCACGTAGATCACCGTCCGATCAAACGACTGCGGCATAAAGGTGCGACGATCGATGCCGGGGATGCCACCCAGGATCATCCAACGGCCGCCGCCGGTTCCAGCCTCAGAATGACGGGTATTAACGCGATCCCGGCAGAAACTTTTGGGTTGATTGGTGCTTATGTCGGCTTGAATTCGCTGGAGGAGGGGACGCGTGAGTTGACGAAGCTACGCGTCCTAAACCGCAGTCTAAATGCCTCGATAGACCTTTTACCGGAGTTAAAAAAGGCGGAGCCAACCCTTCATGCTGTCGAACTTACACGGCGTCTTATCGAAAGCGCGCATATCAAACGAAAGCGTGATGATCTTTCCGACTATTCGGCCGGAGACGGTAAAGGTGATCCGGAAAGTTGGACGAGGGGTTATCTTCACGGTCACGTTGAAGACATCTATGCGGTTATGAAATTTAGTGATCCCGACTACAATTCCGCCTTGCTGAGAGCAGGCCTCAAGGACGTTGCCGAGCCAAATCTGCAATCCCAGGGTGGAATGTTGTACCGTTTTGCGGTGAATGCCAGGGAGTTCGATCGCGCTGAGCAAGAGGCCATTGCTGACGCATCCGTTAAGATACTGGAGCGTAGAAAGGGTGGTCAGGTCCCGGCCGCAAAGGCTTTTTTGCACCTGAGAGAGCATTTGCAGGATGATAAGGCGTTACAAAGCCATATTGGCGCTCTCGACCCCAGAATCTCAACTCAAGCGCAAGCCGATCCGGTTTTAGGAGCCGAATTTCGACGTGTTTTTCTGCGCGCCGAAGAGGAGAGAGCTGTCTCCGAGAAGCCGGGTGTGAGCGCTGAGGCACAGCAAAAGGATATTGATCTTCATTGCATGCGGGATGCAGCGGCGTACGGGCAGGCGCATAAGAGCGCATGGGATCACTATAGAAGTGAGATCGCGGGGAAATTTAAAAAAGCATCTGAAGCCGAAGTGCTTGCCAAAGCCGCTACCGGATTGCGGGGAACGGATGAAGGGCTCAAGACCGAAGATGTTGCGCTCGCGGTCCGGGATAAGTTTTATGGCGCGATGAGCTATCGGGAAGCGGAAAAATTGCTGAGGATTGCGACAAGAGAATCATTCACCGTCAACGAAAAGCGAGCAGTTTTACTCGAAAGATCTCCTCGGAAAGACGGGCGTGCAGATTAACGGGCGTAACGAATAGACGGCGCAGCGCCATTTCGGTTGCGGTCACTTGGGGGTACTGCAGGCAGGCGCCGATGTAACGTCCCTGTTGCCGTGCATAATCCCGGCGGCGCAACCCCGGGTATCAGTACCTGCACGAATGCGTCAGTGCGGGGTCGGTGTGGTAGCGGGCCGCTCAGTAAAATATTGAGCGGAATCAACCGCCCCGGATTTGCCGGAGGCTTCAACTCATGAGAGATATGAGCAAGGCTATGAACAAATTCTCGCCCGAAGTCCGTGAGCGTGCCATTCGAATGGTGCTGGATCACGAAGCAGAGCACCCGTAGCGGTGGGCTGTCGTTTCATCTATCGCGCCAAGATTGACTGCTCACCAGCCACGTTGCACGAATGGGTCAAGAAGGCCGAGGCCAGCAGTGTGATCCATCGCATAGGCCGATGAGCGTGAGGGCAGACGAAGAGGGCACTATTACATTTGCAATCGGTTGAGGTTTGACAGCCAGTGACATCGTCCACGCTCAGTGGAAGAGTGAGTGCCATCTGACCATTGTAGCCGTCCGATGACGCCGTTTCGGATATCCTGGCAGAGTTGCAACTTGAACGGCGTCGAATGCCGACGATATGGTCCTCGGGACTTCATGAGCCTTCTCCGATTGAGGCCCGCAGAGTGTATCAGTTTTTCCGTATCCCGTGGTCCAGCCCGAGGGGTTCACTCCAAAAAGGGGTCAATGTTCGGTGCTGATTGACACGCAGGCCGCCGCTGATGCTCAAGCGCGAACTCTTCGGCGTTGCGTGTCATCTCACTCAGAAACTGCAAAGGAAGCGACTGTCGGGGCGACGTCGCCCGGGCGGCGAAGCGGAACGTTCCGATCACCGGCCCAAGGCGCCCTCGAGATTTATGCCGCGATCCGCAAACCGGAATCGGCGGAATAGAGATGGGTGTCCTTGGGGTCGAACGCGAAACCGAGCTGTTCGCCAGGGCGGATGCGGATGTCCTGCGAGACCGTCGCCGCGAATGCGGCATCGCCCACCAGCGCATGGATGATCCGGGTCGATCCAAGCTCCTCGATGAATTCCGCATAGGTTGTCAGCGCGCCGGGAGTGCCGGGTTCCACGAGACGGACCGACTCGGCGCGAATGCCGAAGACGACCGCCTGTTCCGCATATTGTCCGGATATTTCCGGCCGGACCTTGATGTCGGTGCCATGGGGGTCCCGGAACCGGCCGTCGGCGGCGATGTTACCTTCGAGCAGGTTCATCGCCGGCGTGCCGACGAAGCCGGCCACGAACCGGGTCGCCGGATTGTGATAGATTTCGGACGGCGTGCCCACCTGCTCCACCTGTCCGCCGTTCATCACGATGATGCGGTCCGCCAGCGTCATGGCTTCATGCTGATCATGTGTGACAAAAACGGATGTGGCGGCAAGCTGGCGGTGTAGCCGCCGTATTTCCGCGCGCATCACCACCCGCAGCTTGGCGTCGAGATTTGACAGGGGTTCATCGAACAGGAACACGGCCGGCTCGCGGATGATGGCCCTTGCCATCGCCACCCGCTGCCGCTGACCGCCGGACAGCGCGGCTGGCTTGCGGCCGAGATAGTCGGTCAAACCGACGATCTTTGCCGTTTCCTCAACACGTCTTTGGCGCTCGGGCTTCGGTACTCCCGCCACCTTCAGCGCATAACCGATGTTGGCGGCGACGGTCATATGCGGGTACAAGGCGTAGTTCTGGAAGACCATGGCGCAACCGCGCTCCCGTGGCTCCATGTGATTAACGATCCTTCCGTCGATCGCCATGTCGCCCGACGTGATATCCTCCAGACCGGCGATCATGCGCAAAAGGGTCGATTTTCCGCATCCGGAAGGCCCGAGGATCACGACAAACTCGCCGGAGCCGATTTCGAGGTCCACCCCGTGTATGACCGGAAGGTCACCGTAGGATTTCCGAATGTTGCGTAACGAAATTGGTGCCATAGGAATTCCCCTTTTTATGTGCGAATTATGATTGCGGGTTTCGCGGATTGCGCAGGAAATGGTATCCGGCCAGCGCACAGGCGCCGCGGTTGAGCGAGGTCTCGTTGATCGGGGTGACGATTGGCCATCGCAGCAGCCGGTGTGCATCCTCCGGGTTCAGCAGGTTGCTGCCGATCGGCTCCAGCCGGATGGCCGCACAGATCGCCTGGAGAACGGGGCCAGGCATATAGGAGCAGACAAACAGCCTGTCGACATCGTATGTCCTGACGGCTATCTGGGCCGCCAGGGTCAGGGAGGCGCCGGCTTCCCTGCACCAAACGCCTACGGAGGGAGGAAGCTCTCCGTCGTTGCGCCAGTCCTCGACCCTTTCGAGATTTGCAACCTTGAGGAAATTCCCGATCGTCGGCCGGAAATCGTTCCTCGGAACGAAGTTGCCGATTTCGCCGGCGTTTGCCGAGACCCCTTCATAGAGTTCATTGTTGTGGACCAGGGCCCCGCCAACGCCTCCTCCGAGATAGAAGCAAAAATAGTGGCTGTGTCGCCTTGAGAGGCCTTCGCGAATCGTGCCGACCGCAATTGCCTTGGCGTCGTTCTGGATGGTCACGGGGAGCGAGAAACACGTCTCGAAATGTGCCTTCAGGTTCACCCGCGACCACGCGAGAGGACTGCCTATCGAAATGACCCGGCGGCCCTTCTCGATGAAAAAACCCTGTGCGGCGATCCCGATGCCGACAAAATGTTCCGTCGCGCCGACGGTTGTGAACGCTTCAGTGATCATCGCGGTTGCCTTGTCCAGCGTCCGGTCCGGTTCGCGGAAATCCCCGCTTACCTCCCTTTTGTAAAGGCGCTCGCCGGCCAGATCCTCGACCGTCACCACCAGACGCTCGTTTGCCAGCACCAGTCCGAGGACGAGCAGGCTTCCCGCTCGAAAGACCAGTCTTCTGGACGGCTGGCCTCGGGTTCCGGTCGATTCCGCCTGTTCATCAAGATAACCGTTGTCGACAAGACTCTTGACGGTACGCGTCATGGTTTGCGGGGAAACGCCGAACTGGTGGGACAGCTCGAAGCGGCTCGGCGCAGTCCCTGAAATCACGGTCTCGAGCGTTTGAAGTTGAAGCTCGTTCAGCTCTCGATGAAACGTCACAAGATCACCCCGCTTTTCTCAGTTTCAACCTTAGTCCCAACGGCACAGGCCGGTCATAGTCCGCCTCTACGTCTTCATAACCCCGGCAGAAATTTCCCGGTCTGAGGATTGCGCCTCCGAAGGGGCGAAACAACTGGACCGAGCCTCCACCGTCGAGATGCATGCCCTCTATCGCACCGTATCGCTGCAACAGCTCGGCAATATCGAACAACGTCGCTCCCTGTGCGATTACGTCACGAGCGGCATAGGTAGATTTGCCTTCCACGGCGAGGAGAAAAAGATCGCCGTTGGCATCGATGCCGGCGCCAAGCCTCGCAGCGCGTGTTTCATGCCAATCCGCTTTCCAATTGTAGGGCGATGGCTGGGTCAGATCTCCGGAGGCCCCTTCTATGAAGACCCCTTCCTTTTCGAAGACTGCGTCGTCGCTAAACGCAACGCCGTCTCTCACGAGACGCGGACCGGCTTGCACACCCTCCACGACCGTGCCGTTCCGGATGGAATACGAGACTGGCTGCCCTTGCCGGAGAGCTTCGAGCAGGCCCCGTTCTGGCTCATCTGAAAAGCGCAGTACGCACCCCGTCCTTGGAACCGGCATGCCGCCGCCCCGGGACATGGCCACGGCGAAGCGTCCGACGACGGCGACCTCGACGGCACTTTCGGCCCGCGGCGTCAGACCATCGATCGTACCGTAGTAGCGTGCTATCGCGACCGGCTCCGCCGACTTCTCCTGGAACGCTCCCGATGCATGGGAAAGAAGAACGGTTCCGTCGGGAAGGGTCACGGCAACATCTGTAAAGCAGAGATTCCTGATCGCGCTCGCCTTGCCATCGAAGACCAGGCACGCTCTGGGAACCTGGGGAGGGTACTGGATTACGCCCGCCGTCGCGACCATTCCCACGGGGTCGCCATAGGCTTCGAAATGGGTATCCAGCTCCCTTGGCTCGAAGAGGAAGTAATTGGCGTTCGAGAAGATTTCATCCCTGGCGAGACTGGCGCTGCGCAGGCGCATGTAGTCGGTATAGGCAAGCGGGATGGGATATTTCGAGGGTGTGGAGCTTCGTCTGTCGCTCCAGAGTTCACAGGCGGACGCCCCGGCATTCTTATATTGTCTGGCCATGGCCGCCGAGCGAGCAGCCCAAAGCTCCATCTTTTTTCCCTGAAGCTCGACCACGCTTTTATCTTCGATGCGGCGTTCCGGGGGCGGAACCTGGTAGGTCGGCGCTCCCAGCCTTGCCGACGCTAGGGCAGCTTCAATCGATGCGACGGCTTCGCCCGGCGGCGAGTCGTTGAATGGCTCTACCTGGAATCGTTCGGCATGAACGACTACAATATTTGCCTTAAGTCCGGAAGCGAGGATCACGGTCTCTTTTCTGATAGCTTGCATAGTAGAGCCTTTCATATCGATCATTACTTCACACCGCCCGCGACGAATCCCTGGATGACGTACCGTTGGCCAAGAATGTAGATCGCCACCAGGGGCAGGGTGGAAATGACCGACCCCGCCATGAACCAGGTCCACTGGGCGTCGAACTCGCTCACCAGGCTGATGAGGCCGCGCGGGACGGTGTAGAGTTCGGGTGAGTTCAGATAGAGGATCGGGCGAAGGAGCTCGTCCCAGCTATGAATGAAGGCGACCACGAATACTGAAATGAGTGCCGGCACGGAAAGCGGGAGATAGATATCCCGGAAGATCCGAAAGGCCGATGCTCCATCCATGCGTCCGGCCTCGGCGAAGTCGTTCGGCAGTGCTGAGAAATACTCGCGTAACATGAATGTTCCGAACGATCCGACGAGGAACGATGGCACGATCAATGGCAGAAACGTGTTGATCCATCCAAGCTGCCGCATCAGGAGATATTCCGGGATGATTGTCACCTCGTTTGGGACGAACGCCGTTGCCAGCACGACAGCGAAAAGAAAATTCCGCCCGCGAAACGGGACTTTCGCGAAGACATAACCCGCCATGGCGCAGGTGATAACCTGACCCACCGCGGCCGAGGTCGAGACGATCAGCGAATTGACAAAATACGTCGTGAAATCCCTTTCGGTGAGCACCGACGTATAGTTGGCGAAGGGAGCGTCGGTCAGCAACTGCGTCGGGACGAAGCTCGGTGGCAGGCTGAAGAGGTCCGCCGGCTCCTTGAACGAGGTAATCAGCATCCAGAGAAAGGGAGACAGTGTCACGAGGGCATAGACTGCGAGCACGCCATAGAGGGCGGCAAGGAGCGACCGTTTATTCATGGACCCATCTCCGGCGTACATAGAAATTGGTAAGTGTGATGAAGCCGACCACGAAGCACAGCAGATATGCCAGCGCGGAGGCATAACCCATCTGGAAATGCACGAAGGCATTCTCGTAGATGAAGAAGGCGAGGGTGCTGGAGGCACCGTTCGGCCCTCCGCCCGTCAGGGCGTATGTAAGCTCGAAGGTCTGGGTTGACCGGACGAGCGCGATGATCAGCACGAAGAACAGGCTGCGGGACAGAAGTGGTATGGTGATTTCGAAGAACTGCCGAATCCTCTTGGCGCCGTCGATCTTTGCCGCCTCGTAGACGGAGGTGTCGATCGTCTGGAGGCCTGCGAGAAGAAGCAGCATGTAGAAGCCGCTGTCCTTCCATATGGCGACGATTGCCACGGCCGGAAGCGCCCAGGTTGGATCGGCCAGCCATGCCGGCGGCGTGGAAACGCCGAGCCAGAGCAGGAGATTGTTCAGGATTCCGAACTTGGTCGAGAAAATCCACCGCCATGCCAGCGCGACCGCGACGGTCGAGGTGATGTAGGGCAGGAAAAATGCCCCCCGGAAGAACGCGGATATCCGCAATGCATTGTTCAGCAGGACGGCAAGGACTGTCGCCAAGGCGATCGCGCCTGGAACGTAGAGAAGGGTGAACCATGCCGTGTTGAGGAAGACTTTCGCCGCCGCCGGCGAGGTGAGGATCTGGATGTAATTGTCGAGACCGACCCACTGGGGCTGGTCGAAGATCTGCCATCGCGTGAACGACATGATGAACGCCCATACCACGGGCACCAGACGGAAAACCGTCAGGCCGACAAGCGTTGGCAGCAGGAAGAAAAAGGCGATCCAAGGGAACGCGCGGGCGTTACTCTGCATAATGCTCTCCTGCGCCGGGAAAGAGAGGCTCTTTTCCCGGCAACGAAAATTTAAGGAGTTGTTGGCGTTTGCCTAGCGTTTGAGAACGCCGTTGCCGTAGTCGACAAAGCTCTTGACGGCATCGTTCAGGGACTTGCGCCCGTTGAAGACCTCATCCAGCTCGCCGTTCACACCACCCGAGCCGGACGCTCCGTAGCCCCTCCAGGCGTCCCAGTTCTTGGAGAACCCGGTATAGAGCTGCTGCTGGCCGATCTTGAGGATGACTTCCTTGTTGCCCGGCTGCTGGTCCCGTTCAAGCCATTCTGCACGCTCTGCGACCTCCTTGAAGGCCGGCACCTTGCCGCCGCGGAAGTCCTTGGCGCTGCGCGAGCCGTCCGTCATGTGCTTGATAAAGGCGGTCGCGATCTTTTGGTTCTTGGACGTGGCGCCGACGGCGAGCATGTCTGGCCAGGCATAGGCGCGGGTGGTTTCCGGCGTCGCATCGGGACCGAGCGGGATCTCGGCGATGCCCCATCGGAACTTGTTGCCGATGACGGTGCGATTGTTCGAAATGCTCCAGGAGCCATCGACCCACATGGCGGCCATGCCGAGAGGAAAAATGTCCTGATAACGCACGCCTTCCATGTCTTTGGGTGGCGGGGCGACCTTTTCCTTTACAACGAGATCGGTGAGGAACGAAAGGGCGGAGATCGCCTGCGGATTGGGCTGCAAGGCGGTTGCATCGGCATTCAGGTAGCGGCCGCCGTTGCGGTAGACCCATCCATCCGTTTGCGCGTAGCGCCCGAAGACCGAATATCCCCATCGATCGGGGTTCCCGTCGCCGTTCTTGTCTATGGTGAGCTTGTGCGCAGCCGCAAGGAAGTCCCTCCATGTCCAGCCGCTTGTCGGGTAGGACAGGCCGGCAGCGTCGAAGGCATCCTGGTTGTAATAGAGGACAGGGCCCTGCCAGCTCTGCGGGACCGCAAACAGCCCCCCTTTTATCCGGGCGACCTGAACGGCGCTTTCGGTATAACCGGCCAGGTTGAGGGATGTGGTGAAGGACGTCAGGTCCGCGAGGTTGCCCGCTTCGACCCATTGCTGGATGTAGCCCGACGACATCATCATCACATCCGGCAGGCTGCCCGAGGCTGCCAGCGCCGACAGGTTCGGCCAGTAGTCTTTCTGGGGCAATGCCTGAGCCTGAACCTTGATCCCTGGATTTGCCGCCTCGAACGCCGCGATGGCCGGCTTTTCCTGCTCCAGTTGGACAGGATCGAAGCTCATATATCGAAGGGTTACGTCAGCCGCCCAGGCGGGGCTTGTCGTCATGGCGGTCGTGGCCAGCGCCACGGCGAATGCTGTATTGCGAATCATCTATTATACTCCCTTTTATTTGTTCCCAATTAATTTCCATCATGGAAATTAATTGATGTCAACACCTCTAGTGATGTTTTGCAACAGGCTGATGACGACAGGCCGGGGACGGTTTCCGCCCCGCGGGCCGCGGGGCGAGCGAATTTCGACGATGGAACGGCGGCCAAACTCTATTGCACGGCAGGATACATACACCTGTAGTCACTTTGGTTCAGATCGCGTTTCTCAGTGGCGCGCGCTTGCGCGAAAGAAGGATTCAATTGAAATCACTCTAGAATACTTGGATAAAAACTACTTGAACTATTTTCGACATCGGCCAGTTGATTGGTCCGCTTATCTTCTGTCGCCCGGGCGGCCCTTGTTGAAAAGACCCTGGAAACCTCCCATTCTCGGCAAACTCATTGCTGCACTAGGCCGTGGTCCCAAGAGCGCGTTCCGTATCGTTCATGATGTCCATGACGGCCTCCCAGGTGGAGCGGGCGTCGAAGAACTCGTCGGGCTCGGAACCCTCTGTCCGGTCAGTGGGGTCGGGGTTCAGGAAGATCTCGAGCGCATCGTGGAAGACCTCATCCTCCGGTTCGTCATCTGGATAGTCGATGGCGTCGAAGAACTCGCCGTCCCCCATGTCCTGCCACTTCTTCCGGGCGAAGCGTGCGAATGCCGTGCCTGCATCCTGGAGAGCGAACATCATGGCGGGGCCATACTGAATGACCGTGAGATTGATGGTGGAAAGGGCCACGGTAACTCCGGCCTTCAGCTTGACGTTGTCAAACGCGCGCGGGCCCTTCTTTTGCAGGACGACCGAAACCGATGTGAGCTGGAGAAGCGCCAGCGCGCCGGAGCGGGCGAAGAGATTGATCATGTCCTGCAGGCTCTGGGTGTGCGTGAGGAGGACTTCGAGCATCCTCATCTTGGCGAACGACGCGTAGGGAATGAGCGCGCCGATCTGTGCATCATTCTCCCTTGCCGAGTAAAACATGAAACCCAGAAAGGTATCCCACAGCATCACGATTTGGGACTTTTTCACGAAATCAGGTTGTTTTTCGGCGACGTACTGACCTGCGGTCCGGCGCAGAAGCTCCGAGGTCCTGTGGGCCTTGCCGCTGATTTTTGTCAGGCCATCCTCCAATCCCTGCGAGACGATGTGCTGCTCCGCCAAATCCTTCAGGGCCTTCTGATATTGGTTCAGGCGCTCGGACTTCGTCATCATGGCGTCCCGGATCGCCAGCAGCTCGGCGACTTCATCTCCGGGCAGAGGCATCTTCCCAGCCTTGTTTGTGTCCATGTTCTGCTTGATGGCGATGATCTTCTGGGGCAGGTTGAACATAAGCATCAGCAAGACGGACGACACGCCGACCGAGGTAATGTAGCGTGGCTTGTCCTGATAGAAGTCGTCGTGATGGATGCCGGTGGTGAGATTGATGCGCTGGGCTATGCCGAGAAAGATCTTGTCCTGGAAAACGGCGTTGAAAAACTGCCGCCAGTTGGCTCCGGGGGCAATCAGGAAACCGATTGTCAGGGGAATGGTCCCGACCGCAAAGGGAATGACCCGCGGGAAGAGGGAAGTGTCCGGAACGTTGCTGGCGGACCAGACATCCCAGCTTATGGCTCCTCCGGTCATGGCGCTCAGCATGATGCTCTGCCACAAGGGCATGCCATCGCTGAAAGCCTGAATTTTGCTGCGGGTCTTGCGCGCGTTGGACCTGATGTGGGCCTTGGCGGCCTCGGGAAGAGCCGCCCATTCTTCCCCGATCGCACGCTCTATGTCCTTGCACTCCCCGGCGAGCAGGCCGAGGGCCTCAATTTTTTCCTGTAGTGCGGGCGTTAAGTCGCCGGCGGCATCGATGATCTCCTGAGGGAGATCAAGGCCCGTCTCGTGATGGACGAGATAGGCGCACAGTAGCTGGTGGACATGATAGCCCTCCCCCTGACGGATGTTCTCGACGGCGTTGGCTTTGAGGAAGGCGTTGCGATAGAAAAAGTCGCAGACTTTCTGGAGCGTGCCCTGAACGTTGGAAGCGGGCGTGGCCATGGTGACGGAAGTTGATGGATGATGATTGTCGTAAATAGGCTTTGGTCTGATGATCTGTTGGGTTTCTGGTTGATCGAAAGGCCAATATCGGGAACCTGCCGCCTTTTATGCCTCTTGCGCCTATGACGAGGATTGCCGGGGAGGGCCATGTCCGACGCTGGCCGGGCAACCGTGCGGAGGCGCAGTGCATGCACCTCGTATTCATCGATGGAATGGATGTTCAGCTGAGCAGGTTTTCGGACGTGCGGAAATGAGGATCGGCGGCCGACGGACCAATGAGCCAGGACATGTAGGCTCGTATCTGCAGATATTCGGGCCGATATTTGGTCACCAGGTCGATATTGGGTTTCATCGGGCGCTTGTGTGGACCGCGTGCCTTCTTCGAGCCCGGCGATTGGCTGATGACTGGAGCGGCAATCTTTCCGTGCGGGGTAATCGTATGATCGGATCATATGATAGCTTGGTCAGCAGGACGATATTTTGGGAACGGGCTTTCGCAGCGCCCGAGAACCCACCGACATTCATTTGAAAAGCCGGTGAAGAAGCCTGTACGACATTGGTTCGCCAGTTCACTCATTCCCGATCCACATCACCAGCGCACAATCTCAAGAATTCACCCATCCTCAACTGCACGATGACCTCAAGCGGCATGCGAATGCCCGGCGCCGGACAGATCGTTCCGGCGATCCCGAACGAACGTCGGACAGATCTGGAATGCGCGATCAACCTCGATGTCGCGCGAAAACAAGTTCAGAAACTCCAAGATGAGCTGAATGCGCTCGAGCAATGTTATTCATCCGCCTCGCCCGACGACAAACCGTTCTGCAAGGTAGCCGCCCTGGAGAAGGCTGCCGCCCTGACGACTACGAACCAAATCCTTCTGGAATACGAGAGAGAGGAAGCCAGGCGGGAAGCAGCCCGGCAGCGTCAACTTGCAACGGCTTCCGAAAACACCGGTCAGTTCATGATGGTCATCATCGAGCACCATAATGACGGACACCCCGCCGAAGCGCCTCCTTCATACGAGGAGGCGACCGGGAGACGATAATGGAGGAGTTGGGCTTGGGTGGGGAGGATAGATGGCAGTTCGTTTTGATCGATGGGGAGATAGTGGAAATGAATTTCAGCATTTTAGGAGTTATTTTTAATGGCCAGGCGATTGTAATTCGGCTTGTATTCACATGTGAATGACGATTTCCATCAATCGATGATCAATTCAGGCAGCTATCTGGAAAATAAGGGTGGAGTTGAAGCCACCGGATAAACATCAAGGTGTTGAACCTTCAAAACACAAACCGGGCAAAAGTCAGAACCTCCGCTTAAGCTTCCTCCTTGATGCTTTCGTGCCAGGCGGCAACCATGTTGGGAACCTGTCGCATCATCTTCACGTCCACCGGAATGGGGACGCTTTGCTCGGCCAGACCACCCTGAGCGAGCAAGCGGATAGCGCCATGTTGATCGACAAACATGAGGCCGATGGAGGGGCCTCCATCATTCGCCCAGATTTCATCGCCAGTTGGGATCACTTTCTCGAAGTGCGCGGCGAATGCCTTTGCGAGATCGCCGAACGCGTCAATGATGACGCCTTCCTTCCGCTGAGAGGTGTAGGTAAAGAAGTACCAGGCGCCTTCGCCTCGGAGAATGCCGGCGCGCTCGTTTGGCTCATTGACGTGGGAAAAGTTTCCCGGTTCCTGCGCCCAGCAACCTCTGACGAACTCATTGGCCGGGGGGGCGCTGGCATATTGGAGGGTGCCATCAGAGAGTACCGCCTTGCGTTTCATTACTTCCGCCAGGTACGTGTCCTCGGTTTCCGTGCGCATTGTCGTCGCAGCCTGGAAGTCCTTGGACGCTTCGTTCTCCTGGCGCTGCAATTCCCACTCCCGCAGTGAAGCCCAGACCGGGCTCGCAATCGTGTTGCCCTCGGGGTTTCTGGCGAAATAGTCAAAGCGGCCTTCGGAGGTGTTGATGCGGTCAAAGCTGGTCTTCGTGACGGCCAGGGGGCGCCCCAGGGAAGGGCCGGCGTAGTAGAAACTGCCGTCGGTCATCTCGCGTTTCTTCAAATGGTCCGCATAGGCCTTAGGAACCTCCACATATTGCCCGGTAAGCTCGGTCGCACTGGTGGGGCCGACGGTCTGCGTGACCTTGTCATCGGGAAGGAGGAAGCCGTCTTCTCCGCGGAAGAATTTGGGGAGGTGAATGAAGAAACCGCCATTGATGGCCACAAAGGGACCCCTCAGATCGCGGACGATCTCCAGGGAGGTCTCCACGCCACTGGAGGGGCTGACGGTTTTGGTCCGGGCGTTGGCGATGCGAATGACGGTGAAAGCGCCCCTGTCCTTCATCAAGGAAAGGATCGAGTGAATTGCGGAATTGTCCGGGTGGGCGGTCTCCCAGCCGGCAGTGCGCTGAAAGCGATAATAGGTGATGCCTTCAGAGAGCTCGTCGGCGAGCAGGCTGTCATGCGTGGAGACGAATGGGGAAGACATTGCGTCGGGAATGGTTGAATTCAGGGGAATGATGATGGGTGCTTTGGATTGATGAGACTGTGAGTGTCGATGGATTTTTTTTTGGAAGGGAATGCCCGAATATTTATGCCTGCGGCAGCCTCTGACAATTGATCGCCGACATCGGGAGCATTGGGGCGGTGCAGGATCAGCTGAGCATGTTTGCGCGATTTTTCGGGAAGACCGATATGAGCGGCCGCCGTCTGCAGGTGCGGTAGGCCAGGTAAGCTCGTATCTGCAGGTGCAGGGTATCGAAACAGGATGTGTCACCCGGGCGGATCACGCGCCATGGCCATATCTCGTATTCGCAATGCATTCCGGATCAGGAAACCGCCGGGCGGATTATATGCCGTTTTGGATTCGTGGCTTCCAGATTTGGATTAGCGTATCAGAATGTGGGGACTCTGCCGCGCAGGAAATATAAGGCTGTAATGTAAATTAGTATGTCTGTTTCTCTGTTTAAAAATTCATTTGTGGGACTGAACTGCAACCCGCTTTGACAGGACAGTCTGAGCCACCCCGGCTTTGCCGAAGACCCCAACGCGTCATTCTCTCTTGAAGCCCGCGCTCGTGCCGTGCGAATGATGACGGAACATGAGCCGAACATTCCTCGCGGTGGGCTGTAGTCTCTTCCATAGCCGCCAGGATTGGCTGCTCGGCACATACGCTGATTGAGTGGGTGAGGAAGGCGTCACGACATGAAAGTAGTCGATCTATCCAACATTTGAGAATATAGGGTAATCACGCTGCCGGGATGGAAGCTCCCCGCCGCAACGGCCTGAGATCAAGACCGTTCGTCAGATCGGCAAAGTGAGGCTCTTATGTGTGGTACGCTGCTCACGGTGGCCGCTGGTATCGTTACCTGGATTATGCCCGGTCATCGGGATGGCGCCGCGAGGAAGATCCTCGTTGGGGGCCATTCCACCGACATTGACGGTCTGGCTACGCCGCTTAACTTGATGTCACCGGGGCCTGCTTTAATTTTCTGGTCTTTCTTTTTACGGTGACAGGGTTTGTTTACACGACCTTCTTGTACCGTCAGGAAGGCTTGTCAGGCTTCATCGACGCGCTCTATTTCACAGTGGCGACGATGACAACGACAGGCTTCGGCGATATCACGCTGCCAGGGCCAGTAGGAAAGCTCACTTCGGTCGTCACCATGATCGTCGGAATTTCGTTGTTTGTACGCCTTGCTCAGTCGGTCGTCCGACCCTACAAGGTCAGCCATCCGTGTCCGCAATGCAGTTTACAGAGACATGATACCGACGCTGTCCATTGCAAGGCCTGCGGTATCCTCCTCAACATACCCAATAATAACGATTGAGGGGATAGTCATCGAGATCTCATGACTAAAATCGGGCTTCCAAGTGCTAAAGGCGCTCCAATGTCTAAAAAAAGTTCAACTTGAACGGCGTCGCCGCCGCGCCCATGGCGGCCGCGTCAGGTTTTATTTCAGAGACGATAAGTTTGGGGCTGGCCCGCCAGACCCCGTAGCGGGGTTTTCCGAACAGCTGCGTGCGCTCGATCATCAACTCCGCCAATGCGGGTGGGATCTGTCCGCCGAAGACAATCGCTTTCGGATCGTAGACGGCCCAGATGGCGTTCACCAGGCGATTATAGGCCGGGGTAACTTCGTCCACCCACTCGGTAACACCGGGCCATTTTGGATCGAAGTGTTTTCTGAGGAAGGTGATCGACGGAACGTCGACGCCATGGGATCTCAGCTTCTCGAGAATGATCTGAAGAGCAGGCCGTCGGTTCACTTCGTCGTCATCGTACATTTGCGAAAACTCCCCCGCATTGCCGTTGCCGCCATGCAGGAGTTCACCATTGCATATCAGGCCACCACCGAAGCCGTAGTTGAAGCTGAGATAGGCGAAGTCCTTGATGTAACGGCCGACACCGAACATTGCTTCAGCGATCGTGCCGGTCTTGCCGCCATTCAGTGCCCAGACCGGTCGATCAAAGTAGCTCGTCAGGAGTGGCCCTAGCTCGACCAGCGACCACTCGTGCAGGGGGAGGGAAGCATTGAAGCTGGTGCCACTCACATGGTAACCCGCAATTCCAAGGCCAATGCCAAAGAAGTTCTCGGTCGATAAAACCAGCGCCGCCTGCCGTTCGTATACCCAGTCACGGACCCGCTCAAGCGCCTCAGCGGCGGTGCGTTCTCGAAGCTGCACGTTGGTTTCCGCCAGGACCTGCCCTGAGAAATCCATGAGGCATACGTCGATCACGTCGGTATTGACCGACATGCCGCAGCACCAGGCGTAGCGACCATCCAGTGTAATCATCGGGCTCGGCTGGCCCTTTCCTAGACCCGGCTTGGGTTGGCCGAGACTGACTATTCCCCGATCCGCCAATTGGTCCAGCAGCCGGTGGATAGTCTGTTGCGCAAGATCAGTCAGGCCGGTCAGCTCCGTTCGCGATATGCCCGCGTTGCGCGAAATTACCCTGAGAAGGCGTCGTTCGTTGGGGGAGGCAACCGCATCGTCGGTCGTCCTGAAAAAGCGTGGGGCGATCAGAGCTTCCGGTGAATATCCCATATGATTTCTCCTGCAATTCACTGATGGCGAGTAGATAGGTCGGACGATGGAGTCCGTCATAGACCTGTAGCCTCGATCTTTTTGTTGTTCAAGCTCTTGCATTTCGTCATATTATTATTACCCTTCCTGAGTAACTAAGGCATCGCCATTATCGCCGAGGAGGGCTCGGCGATGTCTTAAACGGAGGGCACAATGAAATTTTTCACACTTACGGCTACGGCCGCGCTTCTTGCTGGTGCGGTATCCGCGCATGCTGCAAATATTGAATTCTGGTATGGCAATACTGGTCCCGTCGAAGTCGCCATAAGGGCGCAATGCGACGCGTTTAACGCCGCACAGGCCGATCACAAGGTCAACTGTGTCGGTCAGGGCAATTATGAAGTTCTGATGCAGAAGGCGATTGCCGCCTATCGCGCCAAAAACGCCCCGATCCTTCTGCAGGTCCTCGATGCCGGGACGCTCGACATGATGCTGTCGGACGCGGTCGTGCCGGTTCAGGACGAGCTGCCGGACGTGAAGTGGGACAACTACATTGCAGGCGCGCGCACCTATTATGAAACATCGAAGGGCAAGCTCTTCGCCCAGCCCTATAATGCATCGACACTGCTGTTTTACACCAATAAGACCGAGCTGGAAAAGGCCGGTGTCACCAAGACTCCACAGACCTGGGAAGAAATCATCGAGGCTGCACGCAAACTGAAGGCCAATGGTAGCGCCTGCCCATTTGTGACGAACGCCGAACCATGGATCGTTTTCGAACAATTCTCCGCCCGCCATGGCCAGCCGATTGCTTCAAAGCACAATGGTTATGACGGGCTCGACGCGGAATATGTTTTCAACAAGACTCTGGCCGCCAAGCATCTCGCCAATCTCGTCGACTGGCGCAATGAAGGTCTGGTCCGTTTGAACGCGGATACCAAAGGCGGTAATCTCGTTGCAGCCTTCAGTTCGGGCGAATGTGCGATGATCGAGGCATCCTCCGGCTCCTATTCGACATTCACGAAAGCGTTTGAAGGTAAATACGAGATCACCGTCGCCATGGCGCCGATGTATGCGGGTGAGAAACGTCACAATACATTCGTCGGCGGCGCGTCGGTCTACATCATGAAGGGGCATGACAAGGCGGAGGTCGATGGTGCCAAGGCCTTCCTCAACTTCCTGCGTCAGCCGGCGCAGCAGATGACGTTTTCGGCTGCAACCGGTTATGTGCCTGTCACCAACGATGTGCTCGACGCCATCGCCAAGAGCCCGGATGCGAAGTCGCCCAAATTCGCCACCGCTGCAATCGGCATTGGCTCAATGAGCGAACCTGCGACGCCTGACACCCGCGGCATCCGCCTTGGCTCCTATATCCAGTTCCGGCAGATATGGACGGAGGAAACCCAGAAGGCTTTTTCTGGCCAGCAGACCATGCAGGTGGCGCTAGACAAGGCCAAGACGCGTGGCGATGAATTGCTGCGTCGTTTCCAGCAGACCTACAAGGGCGTAGAGCTACCCTGATCTGCAGTCATGGTGTGTGGCGTATGCACGCCCCACACCACTCCCATAGGCCGGGGTTTTGTCATGTTTCTTGAATCCACCATGTTTCGGCATCGATGGTTGCCGCTGATTTTCGCGGCTCCGCTGCTGTTACTTGTTATCCTGTTCTTCTATGCGCCTGTGTTTCAGGCGTTCTACTGGTCTTTTTTCCTGGAGCGTCCCTTTGGCGGCGGCTCGGAATTTGTCGGCTGGGGCAATTTTGTGCGCGTCCTTTCCGACCCGGAGTTCTGGAAGGCCAGCTGGCGCACGCTGATCTTCATGGCAACGGCCTCGTCATTGGCGGTTCTCGTTCCGCTGATCCTGGCGATTGCCGCCGATCGCAAAATCCGCATGTCATTGCCGGCCAGAAACGTTCTTGTCTGGCCAAAGGGCATCGCCGGCGCGTCGATTGGCCTCGTTTTCTCCTTCATCTTCAATCCGTTCGTCGGTGTGCTTACGCCGCTGAACGAGATGTTTCCCGGTATATGGAATCCTAGTTTTGACAGTTTCGACGCCTATGTCACGCTGATTGCGGCGCATGTCTGGGGCAATATCCCGTTCAACTTCGTGATCCTCCTCGCGGGGCTGCGCGCCATACCGCATACCGTCGTCCAAGCAGCCGCCATGGACGGTGCCGGACCGTGGCGGCGAATCTTCGATGTGCAATTGCCGCTGATAATGCCGCAGCTTTTTCTGACGCTTGTGCTGGAATTCACCGAAAGCGTCACTTCGGCCTTTGCGCTCATCGACACGATCACCAAGGGAGGGCCCGGCGGTGCCACGACGCTTCTCGTCTACAAGATCTATCTCGATGGGTTCGGCAGCTATGATCTGTCCGGGGCCTCCACACAGACTGCGATACTCATGGTCTTCTTCATTCTTGTGGCCGCTTTGCAGTTCGCGCTGCTCGGCCGGGGCATCAACTACGAGCGCTAAGCCATGATCGAGAACGCACGCTCCATCAATATCTTCGCGAGCCTGATCCTGATCATCGGTAGCGCTTATATCGTCGGTCCGCTCTATCTGACGCTCACCACAGCCTCACACTCCTATGAGTTCATGCTTCAGAACGGTCTCGTCTGGTCTCTCGGCGGCGATCTTTTCGCCAACATGAAGCGGATATTTACCGATACGCTAATCCCGCTCCAGATGATAAACAGCCTGGTCGTTGCGGCGGGAACTGCGGCTGGGCTCTGTATTCTGTCGTTCCTGTCGGCCTATGCGATTGTCTATTTTCGGGTGCGCTGGGCGGGCATCGTTTTCGCCCTGATCCTTGCCACCGTCATCCTGCCGCTCGATATGCGCTTCGTGACCACCTATCAGGTCGCGTCCAACGTGTTCTCTCCTTTGAACGCTGTGCTTGATGCGACCGGACTCAATGATCTGATCAGCATTGTGTTCGGCGCCCCTGTTCATATGGAATGGAGCATTCTGAATACCCGGCTTGGCCTTGTCGCGCCTCTTCTCGCACATGGCATGGGTACGTTCCTCTTCCGGCAGTTCTTCCTGACGCTGCCGAAGGACCTGTTCATGGCCGCCCGGATGGACGGTGCAGGGCCAATCCGGTTCCTGTTCGACATCCTGTTGCCGCTCTCGCGCACCAGCTTCGCTTCGCTCTTTGTGCTCACCTTTCTTTCTGGATGGACACAGTATCTGTGGCCGCTGGTCGCGTCCTCGACCGCTGATACCCAGACGGCGGTTGTTGGGCTGGCGCGCCTCGTGCCCGACGAGGGCGCGGTTCCGGATTATCCGCTGATCATGGCTGGTGCCATCCTCGTATCCATCATTCCCCTGATGATGATCGCCCTTCTGCAGCGGTATCTCGTTCAGGGCCTCGTGCTTTCGGAGAAATGACAATGAATGCCATAGATTCCGCGATCCATATTGCGGCCGCCAATATCCGGCTCGACGGAGTGACCAAATCCTATGGCGCCGTCACAGTCATCCCAAAGCTCGACGTTGAGTTCAAGGCCGGGGAATTCACGGTGGTCCTTGGTCCCTCCGGATGCGGTAAGTCCACACTTATGCAAATGATCGCGGGTCTTGAACGTGTGAGTGGTGGCAAAATCATCATCGGCAACCGTGAAGTTCAGGAACTGGAGCCGAAGGAACGCGGCTGCGCAATGGTGTTCCAGAACTATGCACTTTATCCGCATATGACGGTGTTCGATAACATTGTCTACAGCCTGAAGATTGCCGGTTTCACCAAGACCGAACGACGCGCTCGCGTCGAGGTGGTCGCTAAAATGCTGGGCCTTGCCGATTATCTCGATCGCAAGCCCGGGCAGCTTTCCGGCGGCCAGCGCCAGCGTGTGGCGATCGGTCGGGCCATTGTTCGTGAGCCAGCGGTGTTGTTGTTTGACGAACCGTTGTCGAACCTCGACGCGCAATTGCGTCATGACACCCGCATCGAGCTTGCCGAGCTGCATCGGCGGATCGGCGCGACCACGGTGTTCGTCACCCACGATCAGGTTGAGGCCATGACGCTCGCCGACAGGATCCTCATCCTCAACAAGGGTGAGATCGAGCAATATGACACGCCCAAAGCGATCTACCATCATCCGGCCTCGGTCTTCGTCGCGAAGTTCATCGGCGCGCCACCCATGAACATCCTGCCAGTTACCGGCGACGGTTCGGTGCTGCGCCTGTCCGATGGCCAGCCTGTCGCCGAATCCCACCTGAAGGGAGAGTTCCAGCTGGGGATTCGCCCCGAGGACGTCATAGCGGAAAACGGCGCGCAGGCTTCGGGTCTGAAGGCGCAGGTCCGCTACCGCGAGGATCTTGGTTCTCATTCCATCGTCGCCACTGAACTCTCAGGCACGACCGTTCGTATCGCAACGCCATTCGGCTCTGAAGCGCCTGATGGCAGTGAGCTGCTCCTCTCATTTCCCCCAAAACGGCTGCATCTCTTCAATGCGAAGTCCGGCAAGGCGATCTCCGGCGTGTTCAGCGCCGCAACCAAGGAACAGAGATGACCTATTTCGAGTATATGGCAGATCTGCACCGTCAATGCGCCATCGTCGCCCATCGTGGTATCTGGAGCGACGCCCCGGAAAACAGCCTTCTTTCAATCCGCAGGGCCATCGAAGCGGGATATGACGTCGTCGAGATCGACATACGTCGCACGGCGGACGGGGAATTCGTTCTTCTCCATGACGATACGCTGGAGCGCATGACCGAGGTGGACAAACAGCCGGAGCAGATGACGTTGGAAGAATTGACGTCGCTTCCCCTGCGCAATCGCGATGGCGGGCCGGGCAATCCTGTAACCGATGAAAAACTTCCAAGTTTGCGGGAGGTGTTCGAGCTCACGCGCGACAGAATATTCATCCACCTCGATATCAAGCATCGTCATGTCATCCCGGAAGTTTTGGGCCTTGCCAGAGAGATGGATGTGGACCAGCAGGTCGACTTCTGGGCAGATTTGAAGACAGAAGAGGACCTCGACTGGATCCGGGCGAATATCACGTCGCAGAACGTTCCCTTCATTGCCCGGACCCATCTGGAACACGACAATGCCGACGAACAGGTGGAACTCGCCCTGCGATTAAAACCGTTCGTCTGCGAGGCTTCGTTCAAAGAGCTGTCGCAGGTCGCCACGATCCAGCAACGCTTCCACAACGCCGGCATCACGCTTTGGGTCAATACGCTCGATTCCGTCGCCTCGCCCGGATTTACCGATACTGCGGCGCTTAACGATCCCGATGCAATTTGGGGACGACTGCTTCGGGCGGGTTTTTCCTCAATCCAGACCGACGAGATGGCGGCGCTTCGCTCCTATATCGAGGGAAGCAAGCCGAAAATCGCGAGGAGTACTGCGGCGATCTAGAGTATTTCCAGTAAAAGCGGAATCGCTTTTACGTCTGGGCGATGTGTTAAAACAAAAGGTTAGAGCGTTTCCAGTGAACAGGGGCTCATCGGGAATGCTCTAACCCGTGGACAATAGAAAGAGAGACACGCCGATGCAGTTCGATCTTCGTGAACTCGCCAACAAGGTCCGTCAGGCTGCCTGGCAGGAAATCCTTCCGCGCTTCCAGAAAGTGCAGGAGTTGGACGTCCGCGCGAAGGCGGACGCGACCGATCTGGTCACGGCGGCCGACGAGGCGGCCGAGCAGTTCCTGAAACAGGCAATCGAAAGCATGATGCCGGGTGTTCTGTTCGTGGGTGAGGAAAGTGCGTCAAGGGATCCGGGGATTCTCGATCGTCTTGACCATGCCGAAACGGCGATCGTTGTCGATCCGTTGGACGGGACGGCGAATTTCGTGGCGGGCATGCCGCTTTTCGGGGTCGTGGCCGCTGTCGTTCGCCAGGGCAAATCGGTTGCCGGCGTGATCTATGACCCGATGAACGACGACTGGATCATGGCTGAACAGGGCAGTGGCGCATTTTTGATCCGTGCTGACGGGACGGAACAACGTCTGTTCGTCTCCGAGCCGGCCCCATTGCCTGAAATGGTGGGTTATGTCTCGACCGATTTCCTGCCGATCGCGGTCAAATCCGATATTCTGGCGAGATTGGCAAAGCCCAAAATGTTCTCCAGCCATCGATGCGCGGCCCATATGTATCGTGCCTTCGCGCGTGGCCACGGTCATTTCGTGATGCTGGACCGGCTGACGCCCTGGGATCATCTTGCGGGAACCCTGATCGCAACGGAAGCCGGAGCCCATGTCGCATGTCTGGATGGTTCATCCTACAGCACGGTTAAACGTTCCGGCGCGCTTTTGACGGCGACGGACCCCGATAGCTGGCAAGTTCTCGCAAGTGAGGTCTTTGCGCATGATGGCTGGGGTTTTTCGGCGGCGTCCCCCTCGCTCCGCACGAAAGAGCAACCGTGGCATGGGCTTTACGAAGGCCGTAACAATAGCTGACGGCGAACCTTTGTCGCTCGGCTGATGCGGCACGATAGTTTTCCTTCCTCCTTGGGAGGGGTGCCGCCTGCCACATTGACGGGCCGAAATGTCTTGGGACAAAGAAGAATACACTTCGATCTGTGCCGAAGCGTATCGCGAAATCACCTTATTGAAACAAATGGGGATCGTTTCCGCAGATTTATGGGAGCCATTATACCGACGGTCCCCAGCCCCTCACTAATTCAGATAGGTTTGGGGCAATCTCTTGTGAAAAGAGGCATGTGGCGGCGACGAAGGTGGAGATAGCGACAAAAGCGCAAATGTCCTTAAGAAAAAGAAGGAGGTAGGGGGAGATAGCAGCGCCAGAGACGCTTTTACTCCGCAGGATTTTACTTGATCGGCGGTTTTCACGCGATACGCTAGGTTCTGAATTTTCGAAAGGCTGTCGCATCTGCTGCGTGCTCAGGATTTCTGTTGTCTCGATCTGCGCGGATGGTGTAGCTGCTTCGGCCAAGATCCCAAACCGTAACGGACGATCCAGAAGAATCTGTTCACCCAAGATTTTCGTATATTGCCTTTTGCTCAAGTGGATTGCTTTATCCATAAGAATGTCCCGCCAGTCGCGTGGTGAAGTATACTTTCTCTCATGAATTGTTCTTGCTGTGTGATGGATTTGACTACGGCTGAAACAATACCACTTTAACAAGTGCGTTTTTATTTCTCGATAGTTTGCCGATGTCTCTAGGCGATACGATAGATTACATCTGAAACTGGAGGGATGGCGCAAAGATATTGTTATTGTGATACATTTAAGGGCGTTCTCTTCGAGCGTAGCTGACAAGCGGTAATCCTTGCCCGCTCGAATCCGAAACGGAGCGTTCATGGACACCAAAATTGATAGTCGACTCGAGAGGGACGGCTGTTGCCGCGTTCTCAACCCGTCCGGAAAATGATTTCCGCTCAAAGCTGCTGTCGAATACGTTTGCACCGCTTCTGGATATGATGATCGCCCTGTTCGAGCACGCGTGTCGGATCGCCTGAGAGTTGGGAGATGTTTGCAGCGGTCTCGCTGCATTTATCGGCAACAAGCTCGGTCAATTCCGCCACACGCCGCAATGTTGCAGCAGGACTCAGGCCGATATTGTCGGCGAGCGCCTTCCAGTCGCCGCTGCGCAAATCGGGTGCGATGAACCGGCCGCCAATGTTTTGCGGAAGGCTCTGGTCGACCTGCCGATATACCGCTGCACACATCAGATCATAAAGAGGCGCCATCTTTGCCGATCCGCCTGCGCCGATCAGCACGGAATAGTTCTTGGCGTGCGAGTCCGAGTTGCAAATCAGAACGTTGAAAATCACGGCATCCAGAAGTTTCAGACGATCGCCGGGCGAGACCATCTCACTAATGGCGTCAAACATCATCTTCAGCGTCACGCCTTGGCCTGTCGACGATCGCTCGTATTTTCGGGATGGAAAATGACCGGTCAGCTGACAAAGATCTTCCTGATGGAGCCTGCGAATCCGGTCTTGGGAGTCCGTGAAACGATCATAGCGCTTCACCAGCAGATAACGCCGCTTGCCAGCCTGGCCGATCGTGGCTTCGGCTGCTTCCAATCCGCAGGCCCGTGCAAGTGCGAGGCAGAAGGCTTCATTCTCGACACTTCCGGCAAGGCGTCGCGTATCCGGCTTGATGATGTGTGTTGATGGGGTTCCGTCGACCGGGATTGAGATATTACCATCGTCACTAACGAAAACAGGCAGCTTCTCCTGCACGCCTGCCAGCGACATTGAAACGCCACGCTCGCCGACAAGGAAGGGTTTGGTGGGAAGCTCGTTGAGAATGCGCTCCAGAGCGGCTTCGTCGGGAACTGGCTGAAGGTTGATGCCGGTCTTGCGCGGTTCACCAATAGATAGTGCCCCTGCTGTGTCGCGGCCTATATGCTCGAGAAGCCCGACGATGTCCTGCGGCGATACCTTCAGCCGCTGACCGATTTCCGCAAGATGGGTTTCGGGAAGGAGGTTGGCGAGCCAGGGCAGCAGCGTGTTTGCACCGACAGTCCCCGATCGCAGGGGCATGGTGAGCGAGACCGGGAAGGCTGCGCGGCGCGCCTGCCAGGATGGCTCGTATTCTAGCCGCCATTCGCCTTCGAAGCTCATATGCGCGACGGGTAGGGTCTCGTAGAAGATGGTGGTCATCGGCCATCACCGAAGTTCGGCAGGAATCCCAGATCGTCGTCGGCTGTGGTCGGTGACGGCTGGGCTGTCTTGAGGTCCCCGATCTCCAGGCCGACGGTGCGCGCTACGATGAGCGCCTTCTCAAGCTGGCAGCTCGGCTTGCCCGATTCAAGCTCGACTATAAAGCGCTCGCCTGTGCCGGAGCGAGTGGCCAGTTCTATCTGGGTCCAGCCGAGACCTTTACGTTTTTGCCTGACCGCAGTGCCGAAGTCATGAGCAGATTTGAACATCCATCATCTCCAGATTTTAGCTTACCGTACAGGAAGATTTGATGGAGTTCAATATCGTTCTTCCCGATCGGTAAGGTAATATCTGTAATGTAAAAAATATTCCCGATCGGGAAGTTTATATCGCCTCGTTAGATTGGCGAAGTAGGGCTCTTAAGTGCAGCGGTTCTGTGATCTCGCCCAATTATCCCTGTTTGATACCAAAGCGGATCCCAGTGCGGCTTTAGCAATAACGTCAACAAAGCGGTGCAGGTAGCTCTGACGAACGCCCCGACGAGCCACTGTTGTTAATGTGCTCTAACGTGCAACGGATGGACCAATTTCTCGATTGATGAACACCTCTAATTCGCTGAGCAGGGCTTCAACTAGATGCAGCTCGTCAATTTCACTCAACGAGCCATCCGTGTGGACATTCATCAATTCATTGCGAACACTGCTGAAGAGGGCATCGACTTCTTCCCGAGTAGGATGTGCTTCCAGCCATGCTTCATAAAACCGGCGACTGAGAGTGTTAAGCACGATGTTGCTGCTGAAAAGCGAGAGCGGCGTAGAAAACTTGATCGTCAATTCAATTCTCTCTGAGAGTTAAGGGTGTGATGAAATTTGATGCGCTCTCGTAGACTTATGATTTTTTATCCGGCCATCCTCTTATACCGCAGGAGAAGCCAATTGCTTGTCTGCGCCTCATTAGCCCCGCCTTGCAGATCTTATCTAACCGCCATCTCCGCTGCCTACAAAGTCTTAAACGGTTTCATCTGTAGGCTGCGTGTTTCACTAATTCCGGAACAGCCTCGGGCGTGGATTCAAGGTTGATTTTCGCAAGCGGCGTTCAGGCAGATTGCCTCCTCATCATCGGGTGAGAGGGCCATGCCAACCGGCCGATGCGCCACATCGGAAAGTCGTGCCAAGACCTGTTCGAGGAGGTGGAGAGAAAGGCGTTTGCGCCGCTGCCAGCAACGCCGATCGACTATGCGGAATGGAAATCGGCGAAGGTCCATCCCGACTACCATGTCGAGGTCGACAAGACATTCTACTCTGTACAATACCGCCTGATCGGTCGACTGGTGATGTGCGTCTGATCCACCGGGTGGTCGAGATATTTGTCGATCACAAGCGGATTACCTGGCCATATCAGGCGATCCGGGCAGATGACGGTCAACAAGCACATGCCCAAATCCCACCAGCGCTATGCCAACATGACGCGGCGACGCCTCGTTCAGTCAGGATTGGGTCCTGTGTTGGATAGCCAATTCGTCATCAGATCGGTAAAGTCTGCAACGGCATGGTCTCTGCTGATTTGCCCACGGACCAAGCAATCCGACAAGGCTTCGCCCGCGCCAATAATGCCCACGCAACGGCGTTGCGTAACCTCAGGGGCTAGTGTTGAAAGAGGTATCAGCACCTTTGAAAAGAACCCGGCATGGCCGTCAATCATTTCTCGCTGATAGGCATCCATCTGTGCGTCACCCTTCAACGCTGCTCCGATCGCGTGCCATTCCGGCCCCACGGTCTTGTAGCAATCCATGTACGTCGTAGCGAGAACGCGCGCGACGTCTTCTAGTTGCCTGGGGGTCTGATCGATCGCGTCAGCCAATGCCTGCACCTGACGATCCATGATCTCCCGATGCAGGGCGATCATGAGCCCCGCCCTAGTCTCAAAATGATTGTAAGTGATCGGCTTACTTACCCCCGCATGTTCAGCAAGGGCTCCCAACGTCAATGCATCCGTTCCTTGTTGTCGCACGATCCTGTGAGCCACTTCGAGCAACTGGGCGCGGCGATCCGCTTTGGGCATCTTTTTAGACAATCGGAATTCCTACCTTGACATCTATCGACAACTCATCAATGTTACTATTAGTAACTTACATAAGGTAACATGCTCTGGTCGCGACTTCCACTCTATTTTGCAGGCTTTTGTCGGTTTGCCCAACGGGAGGGTCGCGGAAGACGCACAACGAAACTCGAAGGATCTGTAATTGTTGAAACTCACGCGTAGAACGCTGCTCGCAGGATTTGGAGCAACGACATTCGTCTCTGCATTTCCCGCCATGGGCAGCCAGGGTTTTGGCCCACCCCTCATGCCACCCGTCCGCATGATCAGCACCAACGGTATCAACCTCGCAGTCTACGAGGCGGGATCGGGGCCGGTGGTAGTCATGCTGCACGGCTTTCCGGGATTGGCATACACATGGCGCTACCAGATCCCTGCACTGACCGCCGCAGGCTATCGCGTCATCGTTCCCGACCTGCGCGGCTACGGCCTCAGTGATATGCCCGAAGCCGTCGAGGACTACGATATCGCCCATCTGACTGGAGATGTTGTCGGTCTCCTTGACGCGTTCGGCATCGAGAAAGCGGTCTTCATGGGCCATGACTGGGGCGGGCTGCTTTCGTGGCAAATGGCGCTTTTCCACGAGAACCGCACTGCCGGCGTAATCTCACTCAACACACCGCACATTCCACATTGGATGCTCTGGTTGCATCCCGATCTCGTGGCTCCAGTGTTGCAGACGGGTCGCAAGTTCATCCCCGATCCTAAACACGACCCCATTGCCCAAATGCGAGAAGTCTACAGCCCCGGGATGTACGTGCTGATGTTCCAGGACGGAGACCTGGCCGACACCATAATGAATCGTAATCCACGTGACACGTTGCGTGGGGCATTGCGCAAGGATCTCGGCACACCCGCCGGGTGGGACCAGCTCCCAGTCGCATTCAAAAACATGGAATATTACGGGCAGCCTACGCCCGATCAATTCTATGGTCAGGATGTCCTCAATTCCGAAGAACTTGACTTTTACGTCAGGCATTATGACCGTACAGGCTTTACGCCGGCCATTAATTGGTACCGCAACATCACGCGAAACTGGAAATCGGGTCTGAGTGTCGACCAGACGATCCGCGTGCCATCTCTGATAATGTCCGCTGCCAACGATGTCGTTCTCCGGCCAAGCATGACGGACGGCATGGATGCCTACGTGCCGGAGCTTGATAGGCATGTCGTGGCCGATGCTTGGCATTGGACGCCGGAGGAAAAGCCCGACGAAGTGAACAGGCTTGCTATTTCTTGGCTGCAAAAACGGTTCCCGACGGCCGAGCGCTGATGCCGACGTCGAGTGGATCGCCGGATAAATTTCAATCTTTCCGCCTCTACCGAGCGGACATCGCATCTGCATCGATAGGAGACATTTGATGACGGCAAAAATTCTATTCGTGGGTGGCTCCGGTGTTGTCGGACAACAAATGGTTCGTCTCTTTCGCAAAAGGCACCCGGAGCTGCCAATCCTGATCGGCGGGAGAGATGTCGAAAAAGCATACTCCATTGCCCAAGATGTCGGCCTGGCTGACGCGGTACAGGTCGATACAGCACAACCGCGGCTTGGGCTTGATCCGGACATCCCGGTCTCTGCCGTCGTGATGCTGGCGCCGGACGCTGGCCTGTACGGTTTGCGCTTTGCGCAGGACATGCGGCTCCCCTACTTGAGCATTGGCAACTGGCTAATCGAAGTCGGCGCGGAAATGGCCCATTTTATGCGTCGTCCCGATGCGTCGCCCGTAGTACTTTCCAGCCACTGGCATGGCGGACCATCGATTTTCTTGGCGATAGCATCGTCGAAGGACCTGGATGTCGTACATTCGATCAAGGTTGGAGCAATCGTGGATGACCTCGACCCAACGGGGCCTGCCGCGCTGGAGGACATGGAAATGGCAGTGGAAGGTGCCTCCAGCGTTCTGGGTTTCAAAGGTGGGCGCCGCGTCTGGTTGAGTGGTGACAACGCCAAAAGGAGTATCAATGCAATAGATGGCAGACCGTTTTCGGCCGCAGCTTTTGCACCCTATGACATCGTCAGCCTCCACGCTGCGACGGGCGCGCAGGAGGTTCGCTTCGATCTTGCCAGCGGCATTTCCTCCAGTCGTTTGCGTGGAGGGGATGTGGGAACCGAATTGATCCTCGAAATCGACGGCGAGATAGACGGTCGACCGACGGTGCGACGCTCGACTCTGGAATTTACGAGAGGGCAAGCGACGTTGACGGGTCTCAGTGCCGTTTTGTCACTTTCAACAACTCTTGGGCTAGAAGGGCGTCCAGCAGTTCCCCCCAGCCTCTACTTTCCCGAGCAGCTGATGGATCCGAACTGGTTCTTAGAAGAGCTCAGACAGGCAGGAGCGACGATCAATATTGACTTGAGCTAAGGTCAATGGACCCTCCGAGACCCAACCGCGGCTGCAGCAATTTCGAAGCCCGGGTAGCAGTAGGGGGCCAATGCGAGAGGGAGATGAGCTGCATTCCCTCCGGACCGAAATTTCCGCTGGAATGCCGATCCGGCGATCAAACACCTCACGGCGTTTGATTGGTTCAAGGCCGGTAAGAACGGCGGTTCCATGGCGTCAGAAGACTAGGTGTTCTTCAGTGCATCGAGGAACAGGCGTTCGAAGGCCTGTGCGTCCACACCTGTGACGATCGTGGCATTGGTTGCCCGTCCAGCAAGATGCCGCTCGCTTATGGCGGCAATCACCTGTCCTGCCGCCGGACCGGCGTCGGTGTAAATGGAGACATGACCGGAAACGGTTTCGAAAATCTCGGGCGCCAGCATCCACGCGATTGCGCTTGGATCATGCAGGCACGGATCCTTGGCGCCATAATTGATCAGGAGATGGGCGGCTTCTTTCGCCGCCGGCGTTCCAATGGCGATTGCTTCTGCGATCATCCCGTCGGAGACGACAGCCTGACGGGTGACGTCGAGGCCAAGCATGGTGATCGGTATGCCGCTGTCGAAAACGATGGAAGCGGCATGGGGGTCGACCGCAAAATTGAATTCCGCAAGCGGTGTCGTATTGCCCGGGCAGAAAGCCGCGCCGCCCATGATGGTGATCGTGCTTACAAATTCCGACAGTTGCGGATCAAGGAGAAGCGCGAGTGCAATATTGGTCAGCGGGCCGGTGGCGCAGATATGAAGCTTGCCTTCCGCTCTCGCAATCCTTGCAATTTCCGTTGCCGCATGGCCGTTGCTGAGCGGCATGATCGGTGCGGGCAGTGTACTGCCGGCAAGCCCATCCTGACCGTGCATGATGGAAACCCTGCCTCTGGTGGCCATGATCGGCCGCGCCGCACCGGCATAGACCGGAATGTCTCGTCGGCCGGCCAGTTCAAGAATGCGCCGCGCATTGTTCAGCACCGGCTCGAGGCCGACGTTACCGGCAACGCAGGTGACGCCGATCATCTCCAGCGCATCACGCCGGCCAAGAGCGAAAAGCATTGCCAACGCGTCATCGGCGCCCGGGTCGCAATCGTAGAGAAAACGCAAAGGAGCCATGGGGATCAATCCTTGTCGCCGAGGAAACGTGCGGATTCAGGTGACCAGCCGAAACGGATTGTTGTTCCCACCTCGACATCGCCTGCCTGCGCGGGTGCCCTTGCGATAATCTCCTGCTCGCCGGCATCAATGATGACCCGGAGTTCGGAGCCGCCATAAACGGTTTCGCGAACGCGCCCTTCACAAAATCCTTCACCCAGCGTGATGGCTTCAGGGCGCACGACGATGGCCCCCTTCGTGCCCGCATCCGGGCTGTTACCGGGAATAGGCAGCGTGCCGATGGCAGTTTGCAGGGCGCCATCCTTCACCGTACCGCGAATGATTGACGAGGTACCGATAAAGTCTGCGACGAAGAGGTTCTGCGGCGCTTCATACATCTGGCGTGGCGTGCCGAGCTGGGCGATCTTGCCGTCGTTCATCAGGCAGATGCGGTCGGAAAGGGCAAGCGCTTCCTGCTGGTCGTGTGTGACGAAGATGATCGTCGCACCCGTCTCGCGATGGATGCGCTTGATTTCGATCTGCATCACCTCGCGCAGCTTGGCGTCGAGCGCGCCGAGCGGCTCGTCCATCAGGATGATGGCCGGATCATAGACGAGGCAGCGCGCGAGCGCGACGCGCTGCTGCTGGCCGCCCGAAAGCTGCGAGGGCGATCGGCCGGCGGCGTGGGCAAGACCAACGGTCTCGAGCGCCTTCGTTACCTTGAGGTCGATTTCGGCTTTGGGAAGGCTGCGCATTTTCAACGCAAAACCGACATTCTCGGCCACGGTCATATGCGGAAACAGAGCATAGTTCTGGAAGACCACGCCGATGTCGCGCTTGTTGACCGGAGCGTATGTCTGGTCCTTGCCGTCGATGACGACGGTGCCGGTGCTCGGTTCCTGCAGGCCGCAGATCAATTGCAACAGGGTGGTCTTGCCTGATCCGGATGGTCCAAGCAGCGTCAGCAGTTCACCTTTGCGAACTTCGAGGTCGACGTGATCGAGGGCGACGGTCGCGCCGTAAATCTTGGCGAGACCCTTTACCTTAAGCTTGATTTCGGGCGTGGCGGCAGAGGTAGCTGACATGTCTGGAGAAATTCCTTTGGTCGTGAGGAGGGAAGCTGGCGCACGCATGTCAGCGGGGCCTTGCCTTTTCGGCGATGACGAAGAGGATCGTCACCACCACCACGATGAAGACCGAGGCCGCGGCCAGGGTCGGGGAAATGCTGAGGATGATATCGTCCCACATCTGTTTCGGCAGCGTCTGCTTGACACCGGCACCGACGAACAGCGCAATCGTCAGTTCCTCGAAGGAATGAAGCAGGCCGAACAGGAAGGCGGCAACCGCGCCGCCCTTGACGAGCGGCAACAGCACGAGCCGGATCTGCTGCCAGCGGCTGGCGCCGAGCGTTTCCGCCGCCTGCAGCAGACGCCAGTCGACGCTGCGGAAGGTGGTCAGCAATATGACGAAGACGATCGGCATGGCAGAAAGCGTATGTCCGAGCACGATACCGGTATTTGTCGCGATCAGGCCGACCTTGGCCAGAACGTAGAACAGGGAGACGCCGATAACGATGTTCGGCACCACCATGGGCAGCATGAAGGAGAGAAAGATCAGCCCGCCGGCTTTCCGTTGCGAACGGGCCAGACCATAGGCGGCGAGGCCTGAAATGATGGTGGCGATGACGCCCGTGACGATGGCGATGATGGCGGAACGGGTGGTTGCACCCATCCACTGGTCCGATCCCATATAGGCCTGGAACCAGCGCAGCGAGAAGCTCTTGGGCGGGAATTCGAGGAAGGTCGATCCGGAAAAAGCCATTGGCGGAAAGGCGAGCACGGGCACGATCAATATCGCAATCACCAGCCAGACGAACACGGTGAATGCGCCGCGGCCCAGACGTGCCGGCAGCAGGCGGGCGATAAACTCGCTGACCGCCGCGCCGACCTCGATGACGATGCCGCCGATGGCTCCGATGATGCCGCCGCGCCTTGCAACAGCACCGTGGCCGGAGACGGAGGACATGCCGAAGAAGCGGTCATAAAGTGCGATGGTGATCAGCGTGACCGCGAGCAGCAGGGCGGCAAGAGCGCCAGCGAGCCGCAGGTTGAAGAGCTTCTGCACCTGGGTAATCATCATCTGGCCGATGACGGTCTCGTTGGGCGAGCCGAGCAGCGCTGGCGTGATGAAGAAGCCGAGGCCCATGACGAAGATCAACAGGCCGGCGGCAGCAACGCCCGGCATGGAGAGCGGTACGAAAATTCGCCAGAAGGACTGGCTGCGGCTCGCCCCCATGGTCATGGCAGCCGGAACGAGACGGCTGTCGATGGCAAGCATCGTCGGAAGCATGGTCAGGATGGCGATTGGCAGCATGGCGTGGGCCATGCCGAAGACGACGGCGCCCCGGCCATAGAGCAGGTTGAGTTCAGTATCAAAACCCATGCCGACGAGCAATTGTGCAACGATGCCCTTGCGCGCCAAAAGCACGATCCACGCGAAATTCTTCAGAAGCGGGCTCACCCAGAACGGCAGGAGCACAAGCCACATTGCCATGCGCCGCCGGCGTTCTTCCATGCCGGCTAGCCAGACCGCGATCGGGTAGGCGACCAGCAGGCAGACGATGGTGACCTGCGCGGCAATCGCAAAGGTGTTGGCAAGGACTTTGACATAGACGCCGGCTGAAAACATCTGGCGGTAGACGGAAAGGTCGAAAGCGCCCGTTTTAGGGTCGACGAAGGATTGCCAGATCAGCGCGCCGGCCGGAAGGATCAGCAACAGCGCCATATAGGCGAGACCCGGCGTGGAGAGCCACAGGCTGTCGAGCGTCGGGCGTCGGCTGGCAGGTGTTTGTGCGGCGGAAAGTTCAGCCATGGAGTTCCCGTTTGTTGAAATGGCCCGTTCCACCTTAGCGGAACCGGGCCACCCTTTGTCAGAAATGCAGCCCCGCCGAAAGGCGAAGCCGGGAATTCAGGTGGTCTGGTCGAAAATCAGCTGAGGATCCACTGTTCGAAACGCTGGGTAAGATCATCCTGATGCTCCGCCCAGTATGCGGCGTTGAGAACGGTTAGGCCCTTGATGTTGTTGGGCGCCGTCGGCAGGAGAACGGCCTTTTCCGCGCTCAGGTGATCATAGGCCTTCATGTTGGTCGGGCCGCAGGCAAGGAGGTCGGTATAGGCCGCCTGACGCTTGGCATCGAGGCACCATTCGATGAACTTGCGGGCAAGGTCGGCTTTTTCGGTATTACCGGCAATGGTCCAGCCGTCGATATTGAACAGGCCGCCGTTCCAGACGATGCCTGCCGGTGCGCCGGCATTGATTGCCGCCTGCGCGCGGGTCGACCAGGTGGACATCATGTCCAGTTCGCCATCCTTGAGGAGCTGTGTCGCATGGGCGCCGGAGGTCCACCAGATGTTGATCTTGGACTTGATCTTGTCGAGGCTCTTGAAGGCGCGATCGACGTCGAGCGGGTAAAGCTTGTCGAGCGGAACGCCATCGGCCAACAGCGCCATTTCAAGCGTGGTGACGGGGCTGCGCCACAGGCCGCGGCGACCTTCGAAGGCCTCCACGTTCCAGAAATCGGCCCAGCTTGTCGGGACCTTCTTCATAGTGTCCTTGCGATAACCCATGGCAAGCGCGAAGATCGCGACGCCCGCGAAGTCAGGCTCGAACGTATTCGGAGTGAAGTCCTCCTTGTTCGGGACCTCGATGTTGAGCGGCAGCATATACTTGTCGCCGAGCTGGCGGATGCGCAGGACATGTTCCGGTGTCATCAACGCGACGTCGAACAGCTTGGTATCGGTGTCGACGGCCATCTTGTATTGCGGGATGGGATCCGGCTCGTTGGTGTTGGTCTGGATCACGACGCCAGTTTCAGCGGCGAAAGTGTCGTAGAACGCGACCTTGAAACCCTCGTAAAATGCGCCACCCATGTCGCGCACGACCAGCGTTTCACCGGCAAATGCACGCGAGCCTTTCAGAATGGTCGGCGCGGCCAGAGCTACGGCGGCAAGTCCCGTGGTTGCCTTCATGAATGTGCGGCGCGAGAAATTGTTGTTCATTGTACCCTCCGTTATTGGTTTTGATCTTTATCAGCCTACATTTGCCAACCGAGCGGTTTCGGTAAATTACAATTTTCCGTGCATCTGCTTTGGGACATGCGAAGCAAGTTGGCCATGGCTGCGGCAGAACCTTTCCACGGCCTTCGTAAGCGCCTCGTCGCAGGCGGCAAGTTGCGTTTCGTCGATGAATTCATCGGGCCGGTGCCCCTGATCCATGCTGCCGGGACCGCATATCACAACGGGAACATCGAGCGCCTGGGCGAAAAGTCCGCCTTCCGTGCCGAAGCTCAGGCGGCATTGCGGCGTATCCTTCGGCAGACACGCGGAAAACGCGGCGACAGCGGGATTGTCGAGTTCGGTCGACAATCCCGGATAGCTGCCGGTATTTTCTATGTCGAGTGTGGCCTCGGCAAAACGGGCCTTATGGGGTTTCAGAGCTGTCTGGCCAGACTTGCGGATGCTGTCGGCAAGCGCCAGCGGATCGTCCGCCGCCAGCATGCGACATTCCATGAACAGTTCGGCGCGATCCGGCACCAGATTGACGACCGTGCCGCCGGTGAGCTTGCCGACATGCACGGTGGCGTAGGGAACGGAATAACCCTCTTCCCTTGAACCTTTGGCTTCGATTTCATCCTGCAGGCGGCGCAGGCCAGTGATGAAATCCGTGGCAATGTGCAGGGCATTGAGGGCCAGCGGCGCTTCCGCCGAATGACGCGGTGAGCCTGTAAACGAGACGTGGAAAGCCATCTTGCCCTTGTGCCCGAGCCCCAGCCGCATGGAGGTGGGTTCACCCACGACGATCAGGTCGGGAAAAATGCCGCGTGCCGAAATGTCGTCTATCATCGGCCGCACACCGACGCAGCCGATTTCCTCGTCGTAGGAGATGGCGATCCACAGCGGAGCCGTCAGGTCTGTCGTGCCCATCCTCTCGGCCAATGCCATGACGCAGGCGACGAAGCCTTTCATGTCGGCGCTGCCACGGCCATAAAGCCGTCCGTTGCCGCGCGTCATTTCAAACGGCGGAACGGTCCAGTCCTGCCCGGCGGCGGGAACCACATCGACATGCCCTGACAGCATCAGCCCGCCGGCGACGTCAGGCCCGAACCGGGCCAGAAGAGAGGCCTTCTTGCCCGTCGCATCCGGAAAGCGTTCGCAGTTTGCTCCAGCTTTCCGCAACGCGGCTTCGATTTCCGTAATCAGCGGCAGGTTCGTTTCCGAACTGACGGTGGGATGGGCGATGAGACGCGCCAGCCAGGCTTCCGTCGGCGTCACAATCTTGCCTCCGTCGCATCCATCGCGGCATTGATCTCTTCGATCAAATGAGCGACTTCGGCTTCGGGGATAGAAAGGCGCAGACGCCGTTCCAGCGAGGTGAAAATGCCGAAGAAGGAATTCGAGCAATGCTGAAGCATCCGCATCGCATCTTCTGGCGAGATATTGCAACGGGCGGTGAGATAAGCGCAGATACCTTCGCAGGCGATCGCATTGGGAAGCACATAGGCGGGCTGCGTATCATAGGCCAGACGCCGGAAAGGCAGGACCGAAGGTTTCAGCTTGAGATCGGCGGTCAGTTGCGCAGCACGTGAGGATGCCCCGACGACGAGGCGCGCCTCGACGCCTTCCAGCACCCAGCGCTTGAGGGCCGGATCCCAGATCGCCAGATCAGAGCCTTTCAGCGTGATCTCGATCCGCCTGCTTTCGCCGGGCTGCAGCAGAGGCTTGGCAAAGCCCTTCAATTCCTGCGGCGAACGTTTCAGCCTCTTGCCCGGGGCCTGAAGATAAAGCTGTGCGACTTCCGCACCGGCACGATCGCCCGTGTTGGTAACCGTAAATGCAACCGCGATCGCGTCATTGAGGCCGATCTCAGTGGCGGAAAGGGAGAGGTCGGCGTAAGCGAATGTGGTGTAGCTGAGACCATGGCCAAACGGGAACAGCGGCTCGATCTCGCGCATGTCATAGGATCTGTAACCGACATGGATGCCTTCCCCATAGACATGCTGACCATTTTCGCCGGGATAGTGCAGGAAGCCGGGAACATCGGTCAGGCGCTTCGGGAAGGTGACGGAAAGCTTGCCCGATGGATTGACGGCACCGGTCAGCACGTCGGCAACCGCACCGCCCATCGCCTGTCCGGAATAGAAGGTAACGAGCACCGCGCCCACTTTCTCGATCCATGGCATTTCAACTGCGTCGGGGCAGGCGATGATGACCGCGACCTTGTCAGAGACCGCTGCAAGTGCCGCAATCATCTCGTCCTGTCCGGGACCCAGCGTCAATGTGGTGCGGTCGGAACCTTCACCGTCATAAGCGCCTTCGGTCGAGGTGTAGACCAGTACGAGGTCCGCGCTGGCGGCCAGTTCGAGGGTCTCTGCATCCGCTTCCGTGCGGAAGGTCAGCGTCTGCTCGGCGCTTAGCACCTTCTGCAACTGCTCCAGCGGTTGATCTACCATGGTCGGAATGGTGGTGGCGCAACCCGAACCCTGAATGACCGGCGTGCCGGCATCGCGGCCGACGACGACGATCCGTCGCATTTGTGGCTGGATCGGCAGGAGGCCCTCATTACGCACCAGCACCATGGAGGCAGCCGCCATCGCACGCGCTTCGGCGTGATGTTCGTCCGCCGTATATGCGGGAACCGCACCTTCGGCGCCCTTATGGCAAAGCGCGATCAAATCCAGCATGCGCCTGCAGGAAAGGTCCACTGTCGCGGCGGGGACCGCGCCCGAATCGAGCGCTGCCAGAAGATCGGCCTTGCGGCGCGGGCTTTCAGGCATGTCGAGATCGCCGCCCGCCATCAGCGAGGCGGGGCGGTCCTTGATGCCGTGCCAATCGGAGACGACGACGCCTTCAAAACCCCAGTCCTTGCGAAGAACATCGTCGAGAAGCCATGGATCCTGCGATGCCTGAACGCCGTTGAGGCGGTTGTAGGAAGACATGATCGTCCAGGGGTTGGACTGCTTGATCGCGATCTCGAAGCCCTTGAGATAGATTTCGCGAAGGGCGCGCTCGTCGACGATGCTGTCCATCGTCGTGCGTTCCACCTCGGAGTTGTTGCAGGCGAAATGCTTGAGCGACGTGCCGACGCCCTGCGACTGGATGCCTTCGATCACGGCTGCCGAGAGCTTGCCGGTGACGAGCGGGTCTTCCGAATAATATTCATAGGAACGGCCGGCGAGCGGCGTGCGGCGTATGTTTATGCCGGGTCCCAGCAGAAGGTGCACGCCCATCGCCCGGCATTCCCTGCCAAGCAATGTGCCAAGGCGTTGCATCAGCGCCTCGTCCCAGCTGTTGCCCATGGCCGAACCGTTGGGAAAGCAGGTGGCGGGTTTCATTTCGCCCCAGGCGATGGCCACATCGCTGGCCCGCTGGTTGACGACGGACAGGAACGCATCGAGGTCCATGCCGCCACGCTCATCACTGTCGATCTGGGGAATGGAGTAACGCACGCCATAGGTGCCGTCCGTCATGATAACAGGCTTGATGCCATGTTCGGGTATGCCCGCCGTCTTCCACATGCCGAAGCCCGACAGCAGATCGACCTTTTCCTGATTGGTCATTGCATCGACTATTCCGTCGTTCGCGTCTGCGGGTTGATCGGTGAACATGGTCGTATCGGACAAGGGAGCCTCCGTAGAAAATGGGCCGGCAGCGGAGCGCGGCCGGCAATTGGCGCGCACAGTCTCATTGCGCGGCCAAAAAGAAAAATAAGATATTCGGAACTGGTGCTTAGAAAAAAGCGAGCCTGGCGGCGACGCATTTCCAGTAAAAGCGGAATCGCTTTTACGTCTGGAGAATGCGCAAAAGAACATTCTAGTCGGAAACACTGCGACGCATGTTCAGATCAGGGGCTTCCATGCCCGGTACATAGCTGTTCGATATCAGGCCCTTGCAATGGTCCTCGAAACTGCGGACCATGCGTGTGGCCACCTGTTGGCCGATGCGGATGAGGCCGATACGCATGGGCTTGTGTTCGCCCGCCAGGCGAAGGCCGACGAGCCGGCGGCCGTCTAGCGCCGCCTTGTTCTTGGGGCGGACATTGGCCAGGGTATAGCCATATTGGTTACCGACCATCGTGCGGATGACTTCCTGATGCTGGATCTGCGCGACGATGTTGGGCGATACGCCGGCGGCGGCGAAGAGGCCGAGAAAATAATCCCGCGACAAAGGCAGATCGAGCAGAATGAATTCCCGCTCTTCAAGTTCCTTGAGCGTAATGGCGGAAAGTGCTGCGAGAGGATCCGTTTCCGCCACCTGCACATAGGGCGGCAATTCCGCCAGCACGGTGAACTCGAAACCCTCAGGGATAGACAGGTCATAGGAAAGGGCGACATCGATTTCAGCCCGTTCGAGCTTTGCCAGAAGGACGCTATGGTCCGCGACCGTCGGTCTCACCTGCGCGCCGGGAAAGGCGGCCCTGAAACTATGGCTGACTTCCGGCAGAAGCATTGGCGCGAAAGTGAGCAGGCAACCCAGCGATAGCGTTCCGCGGACCTGATCCGAGGCTTCGGACGCCGCGATATAGAGGTTCTGTCCCTGTTCGATGACGGCCTTTGCCTGCGCCAGTATCTTCTGCCCCGCAGGGGTGAGCGAAAGGCCCTGGGCGTGCCGTCGCAGGAAGAGCTGGGTGTTGAGCTCGATTTCAAGCTGCGAGATCGCCGTTGAGATGGATGGCTGCGAAACGCGGATGCGCTCGGAGGCGAGCGTGATCGAGCCGGCCTCGGCGGTGGCGATGAAATATTCAAGTTGGCGAAGCGTAAAACGCATGTGCAGCCCTTACGTAGCATGTGCGCGGGGGCTGGCAGTGAATGCGAAAGCCCTTTGCCAATTGGGCGCGGTCAAGTCGCCCTTCTTAAGATTACCAGTTCCTAAAGTGTAAACCACGCTTCCGGCAATAGCCTGTAGCGTCTGGGGCAAGAAAAGCCGTTGCTTTTGGCGATCCTAACCAGTGCTGCAGGAAATCATAATTTTCTGAAGCTCCACCCTTCGCTAGATCGATAGCCAAGCAGCCGTTGCGGTCAACAGATCCCGGCGAAGAGAGGGAAGGGCCAATAATGTCAGTCGAAAAAATCCATACGCTTGTCGTTGGGGCAGGGCAGGCCGGCGTCGCGATGAGCGAGCACCTTGGCAAGAACGGTATAGACCATGTCGTGCTTGAAAAGGGGCGTATTGCCGAGCGCTGGCGTTCGATGCGCTGGGATTCGCTCGTTGCCAACGGCCCGGCCTGGCACGACCGTTTTCCGAATATGGATTTTTCCGGCGATCCCGATGCCTTTGTGCCGAAGGAAGAGGTGGCCGATTATTTCGATGCCTATGCCCGGATGAACGATGCGCCGGTGCGTTGCGGCGTCGAGGTTACCCGTGTCGAGCGTCTTGAAGGCCGTCCGGGTTTTCGCGTCGAGACCTCCGGCGGCGTCATCGAGGCAAGCAATGTCGTGGCGGCGACCGGGCCTTTCCAGAAGCCGAATATTCCACCGCTGGTTCCGCGCGAAAGCGGCCTCGACCAGATCCATTCCAGCGAATACCGCAATCCCGCCCAGCTTTCCGAAGGCGCGGTGCTGGTGGTCGGCGCCGGCTCTTCCGGGGTGCAGATCGCCGAAGAATTGATGCGTGCCGGGCGGAAGGTCTATCTGTCCGTCGGTCCCCATGATCGTCCGCCACGCGCCTATCGCGGCCGGGATTTCGTCTGGTGGCTCGGTGTTCTCGGCAAATGGGACGCGCAGGCGCAGGCGGCCGGTGCCGAGCACGTCACCATTGCGGTGAGTGGCGCGCGCGGTGGCGAAACGATCGATTTTCGTCGTCTTGCCGCGCAGGGCATGGTGCTGGTGGGCATGACCGGCGCTTATACGGATGGCAAGCTGACTTTCAGCAATGATCTCGCCCGCAATCTCGACCGAGGTGACCAAAACTATCTTTCGCTGCTGGATGAGGCGGATGCTTTTGTCGCCCGCAACGGTCTCAATCTCCCGCAGGAACCGGACGCACGCATTCTCGGGCCTGCGGTCGATTGTGTCACCAATCCGCTGCGGGAACTCGATCTTGGTAAGGCGGGAGTGACGACAATCATCTGGGCCACGGGGTTCAGCTCCGATTACAGCTGGTTGAAGGTGGGTGCTTTCGACGAGGCGGGCCGGCCGAAGCACCAGCGTGGCGTCTCGGCGGAGAAGGGCATCTATTTTCTCGGTCTGCCGTGGCTTTCGGGTCGAGGTTCCAGCTTCATCTGGGGCGTCTGGCACGATGCCAAACACGTCGCCGATCACATCGCCATTCAGGACACCTACATGGCGTATTCGCCGCAAGGCTGAACGTCCCTGAAACACGGCGTCACAATTTCATTTGCCCGTTCCGATGGAGAATAGAATGGCACATACCCGCATTCGCAAGTTCAATACGAAGGAAACCTACCCCGAGCAACGGCTCGACAACGATCTCTGCCAGGCGGTGGTCGCACGCGGCACGGTGATTTTTCTGCGCGGCCAGTGCCCGCAGGATCTCGACACGGCAAAGAATATCGACAGCCACGATCCGGTCACGCAGACCCACAAGGTCATGCAGAACATTCGCCAATTGGTCGAAGAGTCCGGTGGCAAGATGGAGCATGTGACCAAGCTCGTCGTCTATCTGACCGATGTACGTCATCGCGAAGCGGTCTACCGGACCATGGGCGAATATATAAAGGGCGTCTATCCGGTCTGCACAGGCCTCGTTGTCGTGGCACTTGCACGCCCCGAATGGCTAGTCGAAATCGACGCCACCGCCGTCATTCCCGATTGATCTATCAAGGTCAGCCTTTCAAAGAGCCGATCCGTCGTGACAGCGGTTCTGAAAGTGCAGCGCATGTTCTGAAAAACAGGAGTTCGACATGACTTTTTCCATCATCGCGCGTTGCGCGGATACCGGCCAGTTCGGGGTGGCTATTTCCTCGTCGTCTCCCGCCGTTGCCGCACGGTGCGTCTGGGCTGAAGCCGGTGTCGGCGCCGTCGCAACGCAAAACGTCACAAATCCGGCTCTTGGAAACTTGATGCTGCGACGTCTGGCCGAGGGCGTAGGTGCCGCAGAAGCAGTATCAAGCGCTCGGGATCACGACGCGTTTCCAGATTATCGCCAGCTTCTCGCAATAGATGCGAAGGGAAATACGGCAATTCATTCCGGCACGAAGGCCTTGGGAATATGGACGTCCGCCTCCGGCAAGGACTGTGCGGCCGGTGGAAACCTGCTGGCAAATGACGGAATCCCGGCGGCGATGGTTCAAGCATTTGAGATCGCCGAAGGTCCGCTCGGCGACAGGCTGGTTGCGGCTCTCAAAGCAGCCGTTGAAAATGGTGGTGAAGCGGGCCCGGTTCATTCTGCCGGACTGTTGATCGTCGATCGTGAAAGCTGGCCCTATGCGGAATTGCGTATCGACTGGCTCGATGAGGGATGCCCGGTCGAGGCCGTCGCCCGTGCCTGGGAAATCTATAAGCCGCAGGCCGATGTTTATGTGACGCGGGCGCTCAACCCATCGGATGCACCGTCCTATGGTGTTCCTGGAGACGAGTAGTCGGAGTTAGCACCTTTGCCGGTTTGGCCGCGATGCTGCAAATGGGGCATCCGTCACCTTTTCAATACCTCCGACCATAAAACGACAAATGCCTGCTGGTAGGCCAGATCGCGTTGCACATTTTGCAATGTTAGATCCGTGAGAAGTATTCTGGAGCTGTTTCTGTTCAAAATGTTCAGTCGCTGGGTCTTTGCCAGTAGGGCCGTGACATGAGCACGACTGATCCCATAGGTGCGCGCTGCTGCCTTGCAGGAAAATTCACAACCCACCGCATCACATTCACCGGTTTTGGCTGCAAACAGCAAATCCAGCAGTAACGGGAAATCGCGTGCGGTGGATCGATTCCTGGCTGAGGACACACATGACCGAGACCGATCAGTTCAATGTGCTCTGGTCGGCCAGCCGCCAGATCATACCCAAACTGGGGGCGTTCGTCGATTTCATGGCCGAGCATCTGCAGCCCCAATATGTGCCGCATAGCCCTGCTCCGACAGTGGCGACGATAACCGCGGAGTTAAATCCCAAAACGTCATTGACAGTGGCTATGCCCAGTTATCTCACCAGCCTTACAGCTCCCTTATTAAGGAGCGCTCTGAAGCCGTCTCCCATTGGGCCAGCAAGACAAAGGCCGGGGAGCAGTTGACCGTCTGGCTCGGGATCGAGCCAGACTTCGTGGACAAGCTTGTTTTTCATTGAAGTGTTTTACTTCACGAACCATCCTTCGGAAAGAGGCGGTCGGACGCAAAAGGGAGGCTACTACGTGCGGCAGTTGCTTGCAGCTTTCTACCTGCTGAGATCATTGTCAGGAAAATTCGCCCTCGCTCAAGAGGGGGCGCCTGAGAGCGTCCCCATTATCAGCGACTATTCCGCCGGTTGTCGTGGCGTTTAAATTCTGACACGCAGCCTAGAGAACTTCATCAAGCGCAGAAACAGCTACTCGCCAGCGAGCTCGTCTATGGGATAGAGATTGGGGAATTTTTTTGCTGCATCGCCAAGAGAGAGCTGATGCGCGCAACCCCGATCACCGCTATGTTGGAGATGCCCCTTCACATCTTGCCGCTCCGTATAGCCGGTACCCACGCTGTTAATTTCAACCGCGCTTTTGTCTTCACGAAACGCTGGATCACAAAGAACTATCCCTCGCAACAACCCGGCCGGAGACGCCGCCAGACCATCTTCGGAAAACTGCAGGGGAGGGACATCAGCCCACGCCCAGTTTCCAGCGGCGTTCCATTGGACTAGACGTCCGAACCTTTTTGACGCGTCGGATGTGTCAATCTCGTACACAACGCCGGACACGTTCGTCTTAAAGACATTTGGAGTGATTATGTCTGTCGTCATGTAAGAGAATGACAGATCTGAATAGCCGATATTCAGATCGACGGGTTTATTATAGAAGAAATTCTCGTCCAAGCCACTTCCTAAGAAGGTAGTGCCCTTCAGCTTGTCGAAATTCCAGATTGCACTCAACGCTTTCAAGCCCACAAATGTACTTTTGCCAAGCTCCGCCTGGACAGGATTTGGGGGCTGCGAGATCACGGGAATTGCGCCTACACTCTTCACCACAGTGTACATCGACTCCAGCGTCACGCGCGCCATGCTTCCGGGTTGTGCGATATCGACATTGGAAAAGATCGGCTCTTTAATGCAACGACGATTTTCATTGTTATATTGGCCTATTGCCTCGCAAGAAAGATCAACACCTTCAAGGTTTCTCCCACTTTTTATAAGGAAGGAAATGTGTTCGCCTTTGCCTGTATTCCCGCCTGAGCGCAGAAGCAGGGAATTCCATGCTCGCTCAATCCTCTCTTCAGCGCGGAGAAGCTTCTCATCAGCTCTCATTTCCCGCTCATCGATCCGGTCTCTGAGTTCGTCCCGAAGAGCTTCGTTGGTGATGTAAAGGCTGTATAGCGAATATGAAGCAATCGCGAAGCCTACGATCTTCACCAGCGCACTTCTATTGAGTACGGAGATAATGTTGTGGTTTAACCAGTTGTCGATAGCGGGTACGTGCGTTGCGCCGCCGGTTCGAAATCTAGACCTTTCGCGACTATATCTTCCACGCATATGCGTCCACCATCTACTCGGCTCAGTTGTATTTACTTATCCATGATGGCCGCAAAAAAAATCAACACGAAATTCATTCCGAGGGAATGAAAAAATCAAACAAGTATCAAAAACAACTAACTTGAAGTGCTGGGACCGCCGTCTTTTCGGCTTGTCCGAGCCTAATCAAAAAATCTCAGGATGTCGCCGACAGGATTAGAATAGAATATTAGAATCCCGCAATTTGGTCGGCGAAATGGGACAGACGCTCGTGCGACTCGGCTTAAGGGTAGAACCTCTGACGTCTGCTGAGGTTCGCAGGGCCACCGAGGTCAACCGTGCCCACGCTCGCCTCTCTGCTCCTGACACGTTTGCATTCGTGCTAGCGCAAACTCGGGGTTGGGGACTGCTTACGGGTGACGGAGTGCTTCAAGAGTTTGCGACTGCCGAGAGGCTTGAAATGCACGGTGTGCTGTGGGTGATTGATCAGTTCGCCGATGGCGGCCATGTGCAGTTCGAGCATTTGCATTCCGGCCTTAGTCGCTTAGCAAATCACCCCCGGTGCCGCTTGCCATCAGGCGAAATCCGCCGTCGGCTCATCCGCTTCTCGAGATAGGCCACGTTGCGCTCTGCACTGCAGATTTAATTTTCAATCAGATACTTAGCTCAATTCGCAAAGCGGATCGTAGGTTCATATCCGTTCAAGAGCAGTCGGACTGGCAAGCTAAGCCATCACGGGAATTCGATCGGGCACAAAGACTGGCCTACTATCGGCTCAACCCAAGCCCCTGCGACCGGACGAACTGCTGTTTCAGCGCGTGGTCATGGCTGAGCTTGGCATGGCGTGTACGATCCACCATGCGGGCGATCGTCCTGATCTGCTCGGCCTGCTTTGTCAGCTCCGGGCGTGCCTCCAGCTCCTTGGCGAACCTGCGAGGATCGGAATTACCAAACCGCCGCGTGAGCGCGTCAGCGACCAGCTTTGCCTCATCAAGCGTGGCTTGCCCCTCAGGTGACGATCGCAGCTCTGCGATAAACTTGCTCCGCTTTTCGACCGGCATCTTCTCCACCTTGGCAATGATCTCGGCGCTACGCGGCGTGAGGCCGGGCACTTCGATCACGTCACGCTGTTCGCGCTGCCATTTTTCGCTCGCGCGCTCTTCGCCAAGCCGGCGCTCCCATGCCTCGGAGACGTAGCCAATATGGGCAGACAGAGACTTGGCATATTGTAGCGCCTCCTTCCGCTCCTTGTTGTTCCCGAACATCCCCGACTTGCCGCGTAGCTCCCCAAACCGCTCGGGTTGTTCGGCCATGGCCTTAGCCATGATGTTGCCGTTGCCTTCCTTCTCGGCAATCGCGGTGCGCAGTCTTGCCGCGACCTCGGCCGGATCACGGAACACGTGCCGCGCTAGAGATTCCACCGTATCGAACCTCTGCTCGACGACCGACATCGCTCTGTTCTGCGCCACCTGTTCGATGGTGTGGTCGTAACGGGTGATCGCTGGCACCAGCGGAGCTGGTTTACCGGTTTCCAGCGGCAATCGTTGGCCGACAGCTTCTGTGGGGGCAGGGACGGCGCCGTCTTGCGACATGAGGTCGGACCACCGGATGCGGCGATATCCTTTATTGTCTTCTGTCCGGTCGTCCCGCCGATCGCCATCATTTTTTCGGGCGAACGCATTGCGACGATCTTCGCGGCGAACAGGGCCGGCCAGATCGCCGGCACGTTCCTCGTAAACCTGCTCACGCTCTGATGGCCGGTCCTGTTGCTCCCGCACCGGATGGGCCGCACGGGACAAAAACTCTTGACGCTCATCTTGGGCGGAAGCAAGTTCGATCTCGCTTCTTACCCCAAGCTCTTGCCCGATCCATGGGTCGCTTGCGATCCCGCGCCGCTCGGCAAAGTCCCTGATGTAATCCAGCGTTGTTTCCTTCGCGCCGGAACGCGACAGGCGGCTTGTCAGCTGCCGGTAGGCCAGTTCGTCACCCTTGACGACGCGCCAAGCATTGCGCTCGGCCTGCGTGCCGTCCGGAAGCGTGACAGGCGTGGCTCCTTCATGCCGGAGACCAATCCTGTCCCCGATCGCGGGCGACGCCTGCTGCATGGCCCGCTTGAGATCGACGCCCCACACTGTATGTCGCTCGCCCTTGTCATTTTCCAGCGTCACAAAATAGCTGTCGCGTGATTGCGGATTATGCTCGTAGGGCGCAACGCCATGGTCAACCAGCCGGCCCGCACTGGCGAACTCCTTGATGTCAGCATAGAGCTGCACGCCGTCGCGATGCCTGGTCATGGCGACATAGGTCAGATGCCGATCCATGGTGCCGGACGCCAGCACAAAGGCGCGATCGACTGTCGCCCCCTGGTTTTTATGGATCGTCGTCGCATAGCCGTGGTCGATCGCCTGGTAGGTGTCCGTGGGAATGCTGACGCTATCGCCGCCTCGACCATCGAGCTGGGCGATAATCAGGCCCCTTTCGACATGCTCGACTGTGCCAAGCATGCCGTTTTTCACACGGAGGTCGCGGTTGTTTTCGAGGAAGATGATCCGGTCACCGGCGGCGAAGGCACGTTTGCCGTTTTTGGTCTGGAACACGCGTTCTCCACCGTCCTCACCATCCCCACGGTCACCACCGTCGCTCAGCCCGTGGCTGCGCTCCAGCCTTTGTCTGTTCTGAAGTTCGGAGCGGATGGCGGCATTGAGGGTTCGCACATCGGCACGGCGATGCGCCATGGCAACCCGGTTGCCATCCGGACGCTCGGCACTGTCAGCAAGATAATCACGCACAATCTCTGCCATCGCCGCGTCGCGGCTTTCCGCAAAGTGGATGTCGCCGTGATCCCGGTAGGCGGCGAGGCCCTCGGCCGTCTTGTGGGTCGCAAAGGCAACCGATGCTTTTCTCTGCCAATCATGGTGCTGGCGGCGAATGTCGGAAAGTTCGACATGGCCAATCTGCTCGGCAATCGCCCTGAAGGGTGCACCGGCCCCGATTGCCTGTAGCTGCTCATGGTCGCCGACAAGAACGATCTTTGCGCCGCGCTCTTCCGCTTCTCCGATAAAGCGGGCGAGTTGCCGGCTCCCGATCATGCCGGCCTCGTCGATGACGAACACGTCACTGCGGCCGATCATACCCCGACCATTGTCCCAACTGTAAGACCATGACGCCAGGGTGCGGCTCTGGATGCCTGAACTTTCCTCAAGACCCTCGGCTGCCTTTCCGGCCAGCGCCGCACCGTGGACCTGATAGCCTTGAGCCTCCCACGCCGCACGAGCGGCTGCAAGCATGGTGGACTTTCCAGCGCCGGCGAAACCGACCACAGCCGCGATGTGTTCAGGCCCCGTAATATGCTCGATCGCGTGACGCTGTTCGTCCGAAAGCCGTGCTGAAACATCACCTGCACTTGCCCGAATGGCGTTATCCTGCTTTTCTATCGCACGATCGACATGATGTCGGTTAACGCCATGGTCGGATGCCCTCCCCATCCGGTCTGCACTCGCGACCATGGCGTGCTCGATCTCGACCATCTCCCGCGTCGAATACCGCGCAAGCTCGATCTCACCCGTCTCACCGTTCACCCGCTCGACCTGAAGCTCGACCAATGCCGACGATGCCATGACAGACGCAAAGGCGTTCTGGAATGTCTGTGCGTCATCGTTGATATAGCGATGCAAGGTTTTGGCAATATCGTGCCGATCAAACACGCTCTTCTCATTGCTGATCAGCGACAAAACCTGTTCCGGTTTTTGGCGGATCAGCGCGGCATTTTGCCGTGCTGCCTCGTCATCCAGTCGCCCGCGCTCGACTGCCATTCCTTGCTGCTGCATCTGCGACGCATGCACGCCCATATGTTCGGTCGGCGACAACTCAAGGCCGCGCTCCGCATGTGAGCGATGATCGATGCGAACATCCAGGCCTTCGCGTTGAAGCTCACGGTTGGCGATGCCTTCCCATGACTGCCGGATATCGCGAAGCTGCATGTCGGTCGTCGCCATACCATTTGCCAACAGCCGTGCGTTCTTGTGCTCAAGAAAAGTTTTCTCGCCAAGGCCGGCTTCGCCAACCTGTCGCGTCGTCATCAGCACATGCGCATGGTAGTTCCTGACGTCACCATGCTCACTTGGCGAATGGATTGCAAAATCCACGGCAGCGCCATAGCGGTTTGCCAGATCCTGGGCAAAGGCTCGCGCAGCCCTCAGTCGCCCCTCTGGTGAAAGCTCATGCGGAAGTGCGATTTCGAATTCGCGAGCGACGCGGGCATCCTTGCGCTTTTCTGCAAACTCGGCGGCATTCCACAACGTCGAACGATCCAAAGCCCAGTCGGCTGACACGCCTTCCGGCAGCACGATCTCACTATGCTCCACACCCTCTTTCCGGGTGAAGTCATGCACAAGGCCATCGCGCTGATTGACGAGTAGAACGGCACAACGGTAGGCGGCAGATGCCACAGCGCTGCGGCCAGATGACCGCGAGACAGGTTTCGTGCTGAGATGATAAATCGCCAAACGAAATCTCCGGTCCTCAACGGGGAAATTCAGCGCTCAACTGCGTGGCAAGTCGTAAGTGCGCCCTTGTCTGTTTACCGGTGGCAACGCTAGCAACATCGAGCGGTGATTTCGACTACTAAAAGTAGTGGTCGCCAATCGGTCATTGCTCGTGTTTGAATAGGTGCCAGACGCATCAATCCAGGGAGAACGATATGCGCAAACCGATCGCACGACGGATTAGGGACAGGGGACAAGAGAGGTGGACGATAGGAGGAGTGAGTTTGCAGGCGCGGCTGGACAAACAGGAGCGGCGCAGGCAACGCGCATGTGGATAGTCCGGTAAGACGGGCAATCGATTGGCGGCTACCAAAAATCGGAGTTTCAAAGAAGTTTACAATGGCCCATACAGGATACCGTCCAGAAACGGAGCAGACATGAAGACCAGCCTTGAGCATTTGCCGGAACGAAAGCAACGCGAGCTCGCGCGTGTCGTCGGAATTATTCAGGAGGAGTTTGCTGATCTGGTGGAGCGCTCGAAGTCTGACGCCAAGAAGGATGGGCGGATTTTTAAAATCATTCTGTTCGGTTCTTACGCGCGTGGCACCTGGGTGGATGAACCGCATACGTCCAAAGGCTACCGCTCGGATTTCGATATCCTTGTCATCGTCAGCAACAAGGAACTTGCCGATCCCAAATACTGGGACAAGACAACAGACCGGCTGATGTGGGACAAGGAGATCGAGACGCCCGTGAGCCTCATTGCCCATGGCGCTCGCGAAATCAGCAATTTCTTACAGGAAGGGCAATATTTCTTCAGCGATATCCGACGTGACGGCATTGCTCTCTACGAACTCGACGATAGGGAACTCGCCGAGCCCAAAAGCCTTACGGGGCAACAGGCATATGAGCTGGCAAAAAGACATTACGCCAGCCGCCTCGGTGTCGTTGACAGTTTTATAGACCACACGCTCTTTGCCCTGCAGAAGCATAACGCAAAGAGCGCAGCTTTCATGCTGCACCAATCCATAGAGCAGGCCTATTCCACGCTGCTTTTGACCCTCACCAACTACAGCCCTGCGAGCCATAATTTAAAATTCTTGCGAGGGCTAGCAGAGGGTCAGGATATCCGCCTCGCCGAGGCCTGGCCGCGGGATCACCATCGGTTTCAGTCATGGTTCAACACACTGAACGAAGCCTATGTGAAGGCCCGTTACTCCGACCATTACGAAATTACCGAGGAGGCTCTGACCTGGCTGACTGCCAGAACGTCCATCCTCTACGATCTCGTCAACACGGTCTGCCAGGAACATATCGCCAGGCTGGAACATGCCGCGAACGCCAGCGACTGAGCTTCACCGGTAGCACAAACTCTCCTGAGCTCAGGTAACAGCCACCGCAGCGTCATGAACCATATGGTCCGAACTACTCTCGCAATCACTATGTCGATCTCCTCATAGAATCTGGTCTGTCCTCCTGAAACGAAGCCGTATTCAAAACCGGCAGTTTCGGTGCGACCGCAATCGAAAGGAATAATCGTGGCAAGGAAAACCATCGAACAGCGCCTGGCTGAACTGGATGCGCAACGTTCGGCACTCAAGGCGCGGCTCTCGAAAACCGAGCGCAACAACGATACGCGCCGCAAGGTCCTGATCGGGTCGCTCGTTCTGCATCACCTGGAGACCTCGAATGATCAGGATTTCAGCAAGCAACTCGGTGAATGGCTGCGCCGCGAACTACCGGGCTTTCTGACACGCGACAATGACAAGGCGCTCTTTGCCGATCTGATCGGACCAGTACAGCCGGGCACGGGAGAAAATGGCGACAGCGCGCAGGGCGCTCCATGAACCGATCGCGACTTGCCCGGGGCGCATTCAAGAATATGATGCGCGCCGCCGCGCGTGATCCGCTTTGGGCATTCCTGGCTTTGATTGCCATGCCCTTCCGGATATGGAAACGGCTCCTCGGATTTATCTTCATCCTTATCATCGTCACGTTTGTGATAGGCATGGGTGGCCGTCATTTCCTCGAGCAAATGGGGTTCGGGCGCGGCTCGGTTGTCTTCATCATTCCCGATCTCGTCACCCTGCTGGCGCTCGCCGCTATCACCTTCCGGTTCATCACCAGCGCGCTGATTTTGCATTTCGGGGATAGTGACGCAGAAACCCATGGCTCCGCCCGCTTCGCGACAGACAAGGAGATAGCTGCTCTTACCTCATCCGGCTCCGGCCTCCTGATCGGTCGTGATACGAAAACGGCCAAGCCTCTGCGCTACGATGGCCCGGCCCATCTGCTCACAATGGCGCCGACGCGTACCGGCAAGGGCGTGGGCACTATCATCCCAAACCTGCTGACCGCCGACCGTTCCGTGATCTGCGTCGATCCAAAAGGCGAGAATGCAAGGATCACTGGCCGTGCGCGCCAGAAATTCGGCCCGGTTCATGTGCTCGATCCTTTCGGGGTCACCGGGAGACCCTCGGCAGCCTTCAATCCCCTGGCCATGCTCGATCCCCACAGCCTCGATGTCGCGGAAGACGCCAGTACCCTTGCCGACGCTCTCGTGTTCGACGAGCCGGGAACGGCGGGAGAGGCGCATTGGAACGAGGAAGCAAAAGCTCTTATTGCCGGATTACTGCTCAAGATCGTTGCAGCGGAGCCTTTGCGACGCAGGCACCTCGCAACACTTCGCGACTATCTCACCCTTGCTCCGGAACACTTCGCAGCACTGCTCAAGCGTATGCAGGAGAGCGATGCGGCGAGAGGTCTTGTCGC
>JWIT01000027.1 GCA_000949895.1 Agrobacterium arsenijevicii
GCCCCGAAAGTAACAACCAAAGTGGCTCCAACCGCCGTTGAAAGGCGCACCACTTGATCGGGATTGTAAGCGAGATAACGCATGCGCGGATCAAGTCTGCCCGCCGTTGGCGTGTCTTCAGCCCTCGCGCCAATCGCCGCAAAAAGTAAACATGCCAGAGTGAGAAATGCTTTTTTCGTCATGGTTCGCTGTGGCCTGCGTTCGAAACGGTATCTTCCGATGTCTGGTAGGAGGTGACAACCAAGCCTCCTGGGTTGGTCAGTCTCAATCTGCCGGGCAAGCTGGTCACCTTTTCATAACGAACCGTAGCAGTCCAAGTGCTCGCCATCGGCATTTTGCCGTCAACGATGAGGGTTCGCTTATAGCGAATTTGCTGCACACCCGGAGTAACATCATTCGAAGCGATGTGTTCGACCTCTAGCCTGCCGTGTTTGCCGAGGATGACTTGAGGCGAAGTTGGATTGGGATAATTGAAGAATTGCTGATAATTTTGGCGCACCATTGGGGCGCTGAAGTTCGAGACCAGGTCATAGGCGTACTGGGCGGTATCGGCATCATAGCTCTCGCGCAGCCGAACATACTCCCACAGTGAGGCGTTAACGACGGCCTCCTCTTGAGTTGCAGGCAATCGGGAGACGGACACCTCGCTGTCAACGGTGCCATCCGGCCGTATCCATAGATATACCGGCACAAGCCTGATCAGCGGCACCATGGTGGCAATTGTGAAGGCTTGCGCAACATTCCCCAAAACCGCGATGGTTGCGACAGCTGCAATGACCTTGGAGAGGCGCCGCGCTGATTTCGCACGCGCAGTTTGGAAAGCTTCCACTTCCTTGTAGTGCTCAGCCAGGGTTTCCCGCGCTACTAGCAAGGCGTATTCAGACCCCTTCATGGCGACCACCTACGTTGCTGAGCTGAAGATCTGACGGCGTAGGCTGCCATCGCCCCACATTCAGCGGGAATATTGGGCCTTTGCAGCTCGCCAATTTATCGTTTGTCTGGCAGCCGCCTAAAGCGAGAGCCAGGCACAGCAGGCAATATTTCATAGAGTTCTCCACCGACGTGAATTTTTTGCGGGACCTAACGACGCTCGACCTGAGCGAAGCGACGGTACAAGCTGTTGGCAGATTGGGTCGCGCCGCTCCAATAACTGCCTCCGATGTTGCCGGCGATTGCCGGCAAAGCGACAATGAGTGCGTCACCAGTCAGAAAGAACATGTCGAGTTCGTAAAGACCAATGATCTTGGCCGCGGTCGTACCGGCAAGGGTGATTACACCAAGCATAAGCGTGAGTGCAGTCGCTTCGGTTAGGATGACTATTGTCGCCACGAGGTTTAGCAGGAGAAGTAGGAGACCATAGGTGATAAGTTGCCCGATCCACTTTGCCGCGATGTCGCGCGTGCGATCAAAGATATATCCCGTGAGGATCAAAGGGCCGATCGCCAGAAGCACTTTCGTGAGAATTCCGACGGCGTCGTAGATTCCGAAGGCAGACCAGAGCGTGCCATAAAAGACCCACTGAGCCCCCTGGAAAGCAAGGATGTCCTGGTCATTCATCGGGCCGATTTCAGATGCAATTCTCTGAAATGCAGCCTGGGTTAGGGCGAACATTGTATCGAGCTGAGCGGGAATGGTCTGCAGAGGCAGGCCGCTGCCACTAAACTGCTGAATAAAGTTTGGAATCGTCTCTTCAAAGACTGAAACCACATAGTCGTGGTAGTTGGCCTGCCCGACGACAAGGGCAACAACGACGGTGACCGTGATCACCCGAGTGATACCGCCGCGCGTGTCGATTTCGCCACGCATGACCAGAATACCCTGAACGATAATCCAAAGAGTGACGCAGGCGACCAATGGCGCGCTCACCGCCTCTTGGATCGTCCCAAGCATTGTGTCCAGGCTTGTCGTAAAGGCTAGATCGAAGATCGTATGAATGGCCGTAAACGGCGCCGGGATCGTGAAATTCATCGTTTGGACCTGACCTTGACTGGCTTGTCGCAGAATGTCGGATACAATGAACTCGCATCCTGAAATGTGCAGATGGGCGGCACGAATAAGTCGCCCAGTCTCAGGGGACGGCCCCAAAGATGACCGCAGTCTTTTGATGCTCCTTACGTTGAGCGGCCGCCTCTTCCGCCTCATGAAGGCCAGCCTGCGCGGTGGTCATCGTTAACAAGCTGGTCGCCTGTACATTTTGAATCATTGCGTCATGGATCTGCTTGAGAAGCAAACCGTTGGTAACGGTTGCCTGCATGATATTGCGAGAGCGAGAAAGCTGTGTCGAGGTCTCGGCATTCGCTGTTAAGCGTTTGTCCATCGTCTCCAGGTTGTCAGCCGCAATGCCCGCGCTATTTGCGGAACCGGTGATCTGCGATCGCAACAGATCCGCTTCAGCGTCGCCACCAACTACGGCGCGATCTGTATCGGTGGTGATCGCACGTGCCGTGGTCGACATTGGCATTCGCGGCGAAAACATTTCCGTGTCCAAGTCCCTGGTCGAGGGATACTGATTTTTTTGGTTGAGCGAAGTTAGTAGGCCGGTGACGCCATAAGCCGAGGTTAACATCGCCACCATCGTTATGGTCTGTTCGAGATTTGCCGCAGTCTCGAGCGCCGTCGCCAGCGTCTCAGCTTCCGTCGCCGGATCGCTGACAACGAACTGCGCCCGCGCGGGCCCGACCGAAAGAAGGCTGACGGCCATGGCCGCAGCAACAAGTTGCATGATCTTCATAGTTCCCCACCTTTGATCAATCTTTTGCCTCGTGGTAACGAGCCATAAATTCGCTGAGCCAGGCTGATGGGTTGTCCCCCTGTACTTTGCGAAGCTGATCCGCGAAGCGCACCGTGTTGGCGCGCCCCGAAAGTACGGCGACATATTCGCGCATTTCCCGCAGATCGAATTCGCAGACGACGCTTCCGCTTTCTCGTTTAAGCAGAAACTTCCGGCTACCTACTGCCATGTCTTCACGGATCGCCTGAAATTCCTTTTCAGTACATTTCAGTCCATCGATGTAAGCCGATCGATCTGCCGTGGGTGAAGGATAGAAAATCTTCGTCATACATTGCGCGACGAGACTGGCGCCTAGCTGCGATTCCAGGACATGCTCAGGTTGCTGCGTTGCCAGTATCAGCATCCCATTGTTTTTGCGGACAGTAAGCAGGAACTTGTCGACGACCGCCGCAAATTTAGGATTTAGCAAATAGGCGCGAAACTCATCGCAACTCATCACAAACCGACGGCCGTCAACCATGGCTCCAATGCGGTGCAGAAGATATGCTGCGGCGGCAGCGCATACTTCCTCATATTCGAGAAGATGCGTCATGTCGAAACCAGTAATCGAAGGATCCAACTTTACTTCGTCGAGCTCGCCGTCGAACGCCCAGCCTAGTGCATTGCCACGGCACCAGCGTTGGAGTCTCGCTCCCGCCCCTTCGGCGGGTCCATGCAACAAAAATTCGCGTAACCCCGCGATTGAGCGCATGTGGGGATCAAACGAGAGCTGCCGATGGATACCCCGCACCAGACGGCGATTTTCCTCGGGGGATATTCCTCCACGGCCATCGCTCTCAATGAGCGCCACGATCCATTCGCGCAGAAAATCATGTGAAGCCGCTGTATTTTCCAGGCCACGCAATGGCGCCAATCCGCTCGGCGCTCCTCTACGGAGCGCCAAATATGTTCCCCCGGTGGCGCGAACCAGCAGCTCACTGCCGCGGTCCTTGTCGAAGAGGACAACCGCACCCGCGCGGTCGACCATGCTCTGCTCGAGCATCGCGAGGATAAAGGTCATGAGCGTCGTTTTACCCCTCCCGATGGGACCGAATATCGCCGTCATGCCGACATCGTGCTCGTGCGGGATGTAGTCGAAAGGGGTTCCACCATTGGTACGAAAGCGCGCAATCGCGTTGCCCCAGTGACCTGAGCCGGATCCCTCGGGAAAATTCTCGAATGAGACTAAACCAGCGAAGTTGCGCGATGTGATCGCTCCCGGACGCGTGCGCCACTTATAGTTGCCTGGCAGCTGCGACCAATAAGCCGCCTCCATGCCGATGCCCTCTTGGACAACAACAGCTCCCGCATCCGCCAATCGCGTCCGGGCGCGGGCACCTCTATCTGCAAGACTATTGAGATCATTTGCATATATGCAAAGACTCAAATGATGCGCCCCCATAACGAATTCGTTGCTCGCTAGTGCGTCCTCCGCCTCGGATAATCTGCTGATTTGGGTGACGGCTTTGTCGCCAGAACTCAACATTTGGCTGGACTTGAGGCTGAGCTTCGAGTGGGCTTGCGAGCGAGTCAGAAACGAGAAGCTCTGCGTCAGAACAAGCGGAAAATCGAGAGACAGTAGCACGTTGAGCATACCCGGTCGCGTCGTTGCGGGGTATTCGCGAAACGAGTAAATAGATCCCACATAACTATCTTTTGGTGTTCGGATCTCGAGTCCCCGCTTGCCGCAAATAACTCGGTCGGTATAGATCGAGGCGCCGAGCGAACCGCTAACGACGGGAACCGGCGTGAATCGACCAGTCATTATCAGCCGCAGAGCTTCTCCAACCTCCGTAAAAAGCACATCTTGCTTCTCACGAATACCAAGACGACGCAGGCCGTACGCTTCGAGAGCGCCAGCGACAAGATGCCAGAGATCTTCCAGGTTCCTGGTTTGATCTGTGAGATCGTTTTCTTTTTGTCTGTAGCGTTTGGTGAACCTTCTCCTCACTTTGCCAAGCGCGGCCCGGGGAGACACGATCAGCGTAAGGAAGTGGTCATTGCGAAGGAGTTTGCCGGAGAGAACGCGCTCCTCAAAAGCTTCGCTCAGACTGGCGGAAAAAGCGCTGCGGAAATGTCGCGCGGGTGACGGCGGCACATCGTCATGACGTACGAGGTGAGCATATATTGACACATGATCATCAGCGATATTGCGCAAGAGCGTATTAAATGCACGGCAACGTGCATTGCGCATTTCGGCATCTTCGAGTTCGAAGGCCATGCCACTTACGTGCGCCATCGTCATGATCGATCCATCTTCTAGAAGGACAATCTGGTCGCTGAGGTGCCCGACGTAGGGTAGATAGACCTCGCCAGACCTTTCGGTTGTGCCACTTGCTCCGAGCATTACGCCATTCCTCTCCCTCGCGCGGGAACCTTGATTGGATTTGGGCTAACGCTTGCGCCGCCCCAAATCAGACCATCAACGCTCCTTCCCGCCGTCTGCAAAAAAAGAAGAACGACGCTGGCCGCGTTATAGTCTCGTTCCACCACAAGCCGCGCTCCGAACCACAAGGGCACGAGAACGACTTCGTACAGCGGGTTCTGAACGATGACGATGACAAAGCCGGCAAACATCACGAGTAGCCCCGCCAACGTCAGCGGCACGCCAAGAAACAATGCGGGCCGTGTCGCCGCCAAGTAAAGGGTTGCTTCTTCCAGACGATCATTCATTAGCCACCTCCAGTCAGCGTTTTGCCCAGGAAGCTGGCTCCAAACATGATGACAATGCCGCCGACGACGCCGGCAACGAGACCGAGTGAAGCGCGACCGAACATCCAGGAGATTCCGATGGCCACGATGCCAAGAACAGCGAGTGACTGGCCGAACGGACCAAGGATAAACGTGCATATGTTGTTAACCATTGTGGCTGGGTCAGTGCCGCCACCTGCAGATTGGGCCGCGGCCGGCCCAGAGGAGAAAATGCTCCACCCCATTGCACCGACCACGCTCGGCGCATAGCCGGATACCATGCGCATCACCGCGTTCGAGAGCGAGAGGCGATTCAGATGTACACGGTATCTTTCAAAGCATCGCATTATTGCGGACCTCCTTGATTTAAGTCGAACAAGAGTTGATCGTCGTCTTCGGATTTGCGGTTGTCCTCGTCTGGCGGCGGAGGCGGACCGGATGATCCGCCAGCTCCGCCCTCCGGGGAACGACGCTTATATGCCCCCCAAACATCCCATGTTTCCTCGGATCCCGGCTTCTCACGATCATCTTTTGGACGCGCGGTTAACGAGGGGACGAGCTGTTGAGCGGCCGTTTCAACTTTTCGCACGTAGCCGTTCGCGAAGCCGTGCGTAAAATCACCGGTGTTATAGGCGGAGATTGCCCGACGAAGCGACAATTGCTCGTCGTCAGCCGTGTTGCCGCCAGCGTAGCGGCTCCCAAGCAAGTTTGCGGCGACAGATAATGACGTGCAAGGTTGAAGGGCTCCGTCAGGTGTCAGACCGAGCACGGAAAAATTCCGGGAATTGATCTGCATGAGCCCAACATCCAGCGAATGCCGTGCTTCGAGACGGTCCATCACGACTTGCGTTGCTTGAGCCTGGTTCTGCCAGTGAAGCGTTTCGCCGGTGGTATTGTCATGCACAGCAAGCGGATCAAAGCGACTTTCGACCTGAGCGATCGCTGCAAGCGTAGATGGAGCAACGGATGGAGCGCATTCGCGTGCAAAATTATTGAACTCAGCAAATGAAAGTGGGGCAGCACCGCTCGACGGGCACGTGGAGGCCAGTAAGATAATCGACAGCGGCCCTGTTGCCTTCAACATTCCCCATCTCCCCAAGCTCATAACCAACACAGCCACTTCGGTCGGAAGAAATGCTGTCATCTGATGTTCACGATTATCGGGAGGGTCGGTTACTCTAGGATTTTTGTTTTCTTCTTTTCGATTTCATTTGAAGCGAAAACGGCTTTCCATGCACTTAAGGGTGCGGCGACGAAAGATGGCTCTCTAAGACAACGGCGAGGATCTAGAATGCCGTCGAAGTGAAATTCCAGGGCGGAATGAACGGGGGATGGTTTCAATAAACTGTGGCACTTCGCAGGCTCCGATCAGGGTGTCGATCGCGCCATTTGCGTGGCGAGGGTATCCGCCTATGCCGACTATCCTATGTCCGACTTCAGCGAACATATGTCTTGTTCTTCGAAGACGGTATCGAAGACCTCCAGCAGATAATCGCCAACCTTCGGGTCTCAGAAGACGCACCGCCACAACCGACTGCCCAAAGCGATTGCGAGAAACCATAGCTATAGGCGCGCCGAACAGACGTGCTGATTACCCTGGTCGAGTCTCCTGAAAAACATCCTCAACTCTAGGCTTTGATCTTGGTACGAATCGCGTAGGCCATCGTCCTGGAGGATATAGGTTTGGGCAGAAAAAGCGCGGACGTCATGTCATCGCTGGAAAGTGACATTTTAAGATCACTTCCTCCAATGATGATGGACGCCGTCTTGAAGGCTGCGTGCAAAGCAGTAGCACTCTGATTCTCGGGAAGAGACGATTGGTCAACTAGAACCAGATCGGCTTGCTTGCCTTTTGATATCCAATTGCAAAGGTCTGCACATGTCTTAAAGCCCACCGGCTCATAGCCCAGAGCGGCGATCTTGTCTTCGTACACCTCCCGCAAGACAGGATCTGGCTCAATCAATGCCACAATTTCTCCGTTGCCACGCGGTGTTTTACAGGGCCCAAAAAACGCGTCCGGGCTGACGGGCTTCTTCGAGGAAGGAGGTAGATAAATGTCGAAGCGCGTCCCTCGCCCTACGGCTGAAGTAACGTCAATATATCCTGCAAGCGCGCTGACATGACCGTGCACGGCAGCAAGACCTAGACCCGTGCCGCCGCTGCAAGAGCGTGTTGTAAAGAAAGGCTCAAAAATGTGGGGGAGCACAGTTTCGGCAATGCCTTCACCGTCGTCGCTGACAGAAAGAAGAACATAGTCGCCAGCTGGCATAACACCATGCGCCAGTACTTTCTGTCGAGATACAAAAATTCGGCTAACGATGATGTCGATTTGACCATCGGCGGTAAACGCCTGGGAAGCGTTCTTGCAAAGATTCATCAGCATCTGCTGAACCTCTAGCGGGCTTCCTTCGACTACGCTCTTCTTGTCGTCAAACTTGAACTTCAGCTCGATGTTGCGCTGCAATGCAACACGCAATAAGGGAGCAATTTCCATTACGAGTTCGGAGACACTGAACGGCTTTGTCACGCGTTCTAGTTTTCGACTTAGAGTCAAGATCTGATCGATAATGAGCCTGGCTCTGTCACCCGACGAAATAATTTGGTCAATGTGTCTTCGGGTGACAGATGACCGACGCAGCATGTTTTGCGCCATTTCAGCGTACCCGAGGATTGCTCCCAAAATGTTGTTGAACTCATGCGCTATTCCACCAGCAAGTGTACCAACTGACTGAAGACGTTCCGCATGCTCTAATCGCCTCTCCAGAATATCGCATTCGGTCTGCTTACGCCGAACATCGATATAGTGGCAGAGGCAGGCGGTGGCGAGTTCAAGAAGCTGAACTTCGCCTGGACAAGATTTCAGACGATAGCCCTGGTAACCGAGGGAACAAATCGCTATCAGTTGATCCGTAGATTTGTGTGCCAGCAGCATAGAAACGCCCGGAGTCTCCGGAGGAAGGCAGCTGACCTTTCGCGTCGACATGATGCGGAATACTGACGCACGCTCATCCGCTCTGGCAAGAGAAACCATCTCGCGTAGCGCGAGGTCCTCCCAGACGGGCTCAGGCAGCTTCGCAGCGAAACTTTCGACAGCCCACCTGTCACCATGGTCCACCAATGCTAGTGCACACGATTCCGCATTAAAGAAGCGTTGAATAATTCCAAGCGCAGCTTGCGCGGACGAATTGAGGGACGACGCTGTGGCCCCTCCCCCCTCGAAACAAACCCCAATCTCTTTGATTACCTCTTCGTAATCCAAACGCCGCGTTAACCAAGCCGTTTTCCGACGCAGCCTATAGACCAGTGAGATGATGTAGATGCAAAGGCCCACCGAAACGGAACCCAAGAAGATCCGTGCCCGCTGCTCCCTCACGCTTTGCAAGCTATAGGCCTCCAAACACTTGCGCTCCAATCTTTCGGCAATTTCAGCGGTGTCGGAGGTCTGAATCATGTTTACGGCATCGTTCACACGGGGCAAAAGCGACAAGATGACGCGACCCTCGCGTGCAAGTATACGGATAGGAACTTCAGCCCCACCGCTAGCTTTTTGGAGCATGTCGAGTTCGTGACTGATCTCCAACGAGAGTGCTGGGCTTGGCTGACGCACAAACTGCAGCATCAGGCTGCCCAATTCGTTCGAATTTTCGACCGTCTGATCCGTCGACGACATTTTGGGAAGAATACTAAGCGCGCGAGTGAAGCTGGCAAGCGAATCTTGCAGGAGCACGTTTTGCGCTCCGAAGGCTGCAACGGCCGCGTCGGTCGTATCCACAGACACCTTTAGCTTGTCGAGCAGTTGAGAGAAATCATTGCCGATCACAAGATGAGATTGTTTAAATAGTCGCTTCAAATTTTCCAGGTTCTTCCGCAAAGCTCCCAACCTGGAGATAATGGGCCGGTAGTTCGCCACCACACCCGCTTCCGCGCGGAGTACATCCCGCTGCAGCGAAGCACTGTCGATGTTAATAGCTTGCAATTGGGTCAGGATCGACCGATTGGTTTCATTGTCCTGCCAAGACGTAATCGCCATCAAGGCAAAAATCATTGCAGCAACTACCAAGGCCAGGATAGACCAAGGCTTGGCGCCTGTCTTGAAATCTTGCCGAGACGGTGAATACCTTCCATTCATCCGCACTTACGTCCTCGTACCAGCGCTCAGTCCCACCCCGGTGGCCCTTAGGCCGCACAGTAGGGTTTGTAAATGGGTTTGAAGCAACAAACGTCGACTCAGTGTGTTTCAAATGAAACACAGCCTCGGCATTCCAATGGATGTTTCCGGTTGCCGAGGTGTTCTTTGACGCCGCGCGGTGGCTGGTAGGATCGATATGGTCGGGATGTCGCCGTTTGCACCGAGAAAAATGAAATCGTCGACATTAACAATATGGCTGATCATGCGTCGACAGGGCAAGTTGCTATGCTATGCGCAGCGAGAACTGCCGTGGCGGCTGCCGCGGACACTAGCGGATATTAGGTCTGTGTTCGTACCACCTTAGAGGCTGTCGGCTTCGAAACGAAGCCAGGACGTCAGCGCATATGAGACCCAACCGGCTTTTTCGTGTGCATATCCGTTAAATATTCTTCAGCGGTATTTTTCGTTTCAGTGACCAAGCAATGCTGCAACACGAACTGTCAGGTGCTGACGGAGCATACCGCGCGGCCGATGTGGCTTCCCTACTCAAATCGCCTATCCGCTTTTCGACGTTGCGTTAACGGGGTCCGCTGCATTCACCATAAGCAGGTGTCGGGGCCAAACTCCTCAATTGTTCAGGAGGACAACGGGATGGAAACTCTCATGGCCGAATGAGCCGGCAACGTCAAAAATGTACGATTACAAATGTAGCGCGATATTAGTTCAGCAGATTGCGTAAAGCTGGTAAAAATCATGCAGTAAAACATCATAATCCGAATTGAAAAATCTGGTTTGGAACAGATGGGATATCCCATTAAATTTATATGAGGCGCACATGTTACTCCATCTCATCTACGGACCGACTTGCAGCGGCAAAACGGACATGGCGATCCAAATCGCACAAGAAACCGGGTGGCCGGTGGTTGCCCTTGATCGTGTGCAATGCTGTCCTCAAATCGCGACAGGTAGCGGAAGACCTTTGGAATCGGAATTGCAATCAACGCGGAGAATATATTTGGATTCCCGCCCCCTCACCGAGGGCATCCTTGACGCTGAGAGTGCCCATCGTCGACTCATATTCGAAGTGGATTGGCGGAAGTCCGAAGAGGGTCTTATTCTCGAGGGCGGGTCGATTTCGCTTCTCAATTGCATGGCTAAAAGTCCGTTTTGGAGATCGGGTTTTCAATGGCATGTCAAGCGGCTACGTCTTGGGGATTCGGACGCCTTTCTCACCCGAGCCAAGCAACGCGTTGCGGAAATGTTTGCCATCCGGGAAGATCGCCCCTCGTTGTTGGAGGAGTTGGCGGAACTCTGGAACTACCCTGCCGCTCGACCGATTTTGGAAGATATCGACGGATATCGCTGCGCAATTCGTTTTGCGCGCAAACACGATCTCGCAATCAGCCAGTTGCCAAATATTGATGCAGGGCGGCACGTAGAGCTCATAGAGGCCATAGCTAATGAATATCTTGAACATGCGCTCTCGCAGGAGCGCGATTTTCCTCAGTGGCCAGAAGATGGCGCAGGACAGCCTGTTTGCCCGGTCACGCTGACGCGAATTCGGTGATTCGCCGCTTCATCATTTGACCTGCGCGTTGGATGGCCATCGGCGGCGCAGCATCGGTCGGCGTCACCTCCAAGCGCGACATGCGGCGCGCCAAAGCTATTCGCACATCTTATTTGAGTAAGTGATTTCTTTCGAAGCACCTCGGCCGGCGCTCGGTCCTCGAGGGATTTGGCCGCTTCCGAGTTCCAGCAGTTGCAGATTTCGATTAGCCGGCGTCGGTCAGGCTTCAAAGTCGACTTCCATCAAAGTCATTTTGGTTACACGTCGACATTGCATCTCAGCAAGACGAGTGGCTGTGCCGACTGATATCGACCGATTGCCATTACGTACAGCAGGCTTATTCGGTTACATTTGAAACCAATCTTTGGTCTCCTGTAATCATTATACTGCTGATGGACTGCACATATCGTCGGTAAGCTTACATAAGGAGTACGATGACATGGGGCACCAAAAGAAATCAGACAAGCGCCTGGGCTACTCGCATCTGCGATTGGCAACTATCGACGGCGTATCCCTGCCTGATCTACAACTATCGCCCGACCGGCAGCAGCGCCCGACTTCGACGAAGAGGTCCTTTTTCGAGCAACTGCTCTTGGATTTTGCGTTCGGTTGCGAACTATTTTATCCGATCCAGCTATACGAGCATCTTGCAACGCGCGAGGGGGAAGACCAAGAGCGCTGACTCGCAAGTGAGAATAACGATTCGATAGATTTGGGAGAAATCCAACCAGCCGCCGCGCTCCTGGTTTGAAACCCAAGTCCATTGGATTTCCAAGTGCCATGATGAAAATTGTCGCCACGCTGGACGAAAACCAACGTGGTATCTCACTCGTCAACACCTGCAAATTCCAACTATAGGTCGGCGAGTGGACGGAGGATATCATGGACAACATCGATGTGACGCAAGCAAAGAACGGCTCGGGCACCTAGGCTTCAACAGGTGCGAACCTGCGCGGCAGGAACATCAAAAGATGGTAAGAAAGTCAATCGGGAACCTGACCGGTATACGGTGCGCCCAAGGCGCAGGCCAGATCTTGCTGCCGGTATCATATATGCTGACAACGCGCGCTCGCCTCCCAAAATCAACGCAATTTGACCGCAGGGTTCGCCCATCAAATTTGCTCCACAAAGGATTTCATTCTCCGTGTCATTATGCCCTTCGAAATGCTTTCGCATCGCCGCACTTGCAGCGGCCTCCATCGTGCTGGGCACCCAGATCGCAATTGCGCAAGAACCGTCTATAGGGTCTCAGTGGTTGAACACGCCGGCATCTCAAGTGGAAGCGCTTGCGGTTCTCCAGACCTTGAATGCCAATCTCCTGAGTAACGCCAGTGCTACGTTGACCCTTGACCGCTGGTGCGCCGGGCACAAGCTCGCACCGGAAGGTTCCAAGATCCTAGCTCAGCGTGTGCGCGGGCAAGCCAAGCCGGCCGATGATCATATCCGTGAACTACTGACCGTCGGACCCGACGAGCCGATCGCTTATCGCCGCGTTCGCCTAGTCTGCGGCGACCGCGTCTTGTCCGAGGCCGACAATTGGTATGTGCCGGCAAGATTAACGGCCGAGATGAATCAGGCATTGAATACCAGCGATATCGCGTTTGGCAGAGCCGTTCTGGCTCTCAATTTCACACGCACCAATCTATCTGCCAAGTTACTCTGGTCTCCTCTATCAGAAGGCTGGGACATGGACGGCTTGATTGCGTCTGGAAGGGGATCTCCTACCCTGCCGCCATTCCTGCTCGAACATCGTGCTGTGCTGAAACTTCCTGACGGCACGCCGTTTAGTACCTTGGTAGAAAGTTACACAAGCAAAGTATTAGACTTTCCGGTTCCACGCTCGCTTGCTCAGTAGTGTTTTGCGACGGCTACCGGATTCACTGCTCGAAAGAGAACGGATCGATACGAGTCATCCAGATCGCTTTTCAAGCTCAGGAGCTCGCTATAAAGGCGTGCTGCACAGGATCGGTTCGTCGTAACCGTGTTGAACAGCTGGCTGAAAACATCTTTGAGCGGGGCTGGCCATTCTGCCGCGCTCGCCCCTCGCATCATTCATGAACGGGCTGTCTTGGACGGCTGGCACTCATGTTCCCACGATACGTCAATAGGTCCCCAGTCGGATTGCAGAAACTGTTCGCGCCGCTATCGGCCAGCGGCTCCATCTCCTTACAAGAAACGCGAACGCAATTAGCAACGAAGAGGAACCCTATTTTTACAATGGCAGGTTGGTGCATCTGATATTGTTTGATCTAAAGCTAGATGAGGTCGGTTGTGCGTCGCGGACCGGTGCCTTCGCTGAAAGCAGCAAGGTGTGGAACTGGTGCTGCGTGATCTTAGAGCAATAGCGTTACCCGGCATGCAGCGGACGACGCGCTGCGCCTTAACTGCTTGTTTTTCTTCCCGTCCTAGAAATGCGGAGGCAACACGGATAGTTGTGGTTATCGGGAAAAACGATCAGGTTCAAAAACCTTTATGGAATGGGCGATTAATCGGGCCGAGGAGATTGTGTCGGCCAGGGACTGGATTTGCTGCGCTCGACATCCGAAGGTCATCGATGGAGCACCGATTATTGTACCATGCGCCTGACTATTGCGATTATTGAAGCGCTGATCGAAGCTCGCAATTTTGAGCAGGCGCCGTTCGAAAACGTTCAAAAGAACTGATGGCCAGCCGCCAAGCGCAGCTTGTGCTCTATTTAGCCAAACTAATTGAGGGTCGGGGGATCTATTGAATATTAGCCCTGTCACCAAAGGTTAAGTTGGTGACAGGGCGTATCGCTGACACGGGGTGGCGATAGTGTCAACGACCAGGGCAAAATGCCAATACCCCAAAAGAAGTCCGATGAACATCCGCTCTGATCGCAAGATTCATGCGAAATATGCGACCTGCTATCCAAGAAACCTTGGCGTCCGGATCATGAGTACAACCTTGGCGACATTTTTTGCGCATTTAAACCGGACGTTCGGTGCTCAAGCGCTTAGCTTCCTCGGTCCGAAGCGCATTGGGCCGGTCAGTACTCACTTGCCTATCCATTTCCAAAGGAGGTTGGCATTGACCCCATGTTCGAGCGCAAGTCTCGATACCGATGCCCCCGGCTCAAGGCAGGCTGCGACAAGCCGCTCTTTCGATACCGGATCAAAACGACGTCGCCCGTTCCGGCCTATAAGCCTCACACGCAGTTTCTGATCATCTTCCATGATTTGGCGTCCACCTCATTTTAGGTGGACACCAAATGCCTCAGCTCATTCAACGGAAAAAGGTGCGGGGTATTGCGCGCTTACCCTAAACCGCACCCGCACTTGGCGACTTGCGAGCTGAAAAATTCGTGAGATTATCTGCCGTTTCCAATGGATTGCCGAATGGCAAGTGCGTCGCGAATTCGGCGAGCAATTCAGGCGGAAAATGAGTTTTTCGTTCGGCATTGCATCCAACGCCGAGAGAGCCTTGTGGGATGCCAGTCTGCTGCTTTTCTCCCTTCGTAGATCAGCCTCCAATATGGCTCCGGCTCTACCACTTGGGCCTGGTCGGCCGAACCGCTTTCACGATACATTTGAGATTGCACCCTCGTCGAGGCAGGGATTCGTTGAAGGATGCGGAAAGAAACCTCATGAATTGAGCTTTCATTGCTATCACCCGCAATTATGCCGCTAAGATGAAGGCCTGCAGCTCATCTTTGCCCCAGGCTCCTCCCTTGGCGATGCCTGCCCGAAGGCCTCGGTCATCGACCAACATGGTCGACTCTCAATCGCGAAATTCCCGAAGGAGACCAACGACTACAGCATGGAGAGCTGGGAAGAGATCGCGCTGCGGCTGGCCGGCCAGGCAGGTATCGCCACTCCTCGGCACGAGTTGATCGACCTCGCCGGCAAGGCCGTCATGTTGTCGCGACGCTTCGATCGCGAAGGGGCGATCCGCACCCCGTTCCTGTCGACGATGGCGACGATGGGCGGCGAGCGCGGCAGCTCTCCGGAGATCGTCGATGCCCTTGCTAAACACGGCGCCCAAGGTAAGACGGACGCCCATGTCCTCTATCGGCGTGTCGTCTTCCATGTGCTGATTTCCAATGTCGACGATCACCTGCGCAATCACGGTTTCCTGTGACTGGGAAAGGCGGACTGGTCGCTCTCGCCGGCATACGACCTCAAACCCGTTCCGACCGATCTGAAGGCTCGGGAGCTGACGGCGAACATCCATCTCGACGAGGGCACCTGCTCGCTCGATCTGCTGGAAGCCGCGTCGGAGTTTTTCGCGCTCTCACGCTGCCGCAGGCCCGCGCGATAATCAAAGAGGTCGCGACCATGACCGCAACCTGGCGCGATACCGCCAAGGCGATCGGCGCCCGCTCAGCCAAGATCAATCGCATGGCCAGCGCCTTTATTTTAAAACGAGCGCTTGCGCTATGACGAGTACCTTTTTCATAACTCGAACCACCACCTGCAAATTGCCTCGCCGGGCAGATTAAGCCAACTCTGATTGGCGTCACACAGGAGTCAGAGATCACTATGGAGCGAAGAAACTCAACCCGTGACTGATCGCGCACTTGTAGGCCAAGCTGGTACCTTTTCTCTCGTAGCTTGGCATGTTGAATACGACCATAGTCAGTTCGGCGTCACCGTCCAACCGGATTTGGTAGCGAAGAAACTGAAGAATAGGCTTACCGTCACGATCAATCGTAAAGTGCTGATCCGCAAAAGCGAGGGTGCCGTCAGAAGTGATTCTATACCCATCTATGCGAATGCCTCCGCGCGTCTTCGTCGGCGGTGTATCGTCGGTCCCCGGAGTACACAAACTTAAATCGACCATAACGTCCACTGGCTTGCCGGTAGTCAGTGCAAGCGCAATCTCGGGAAAGGTTGCTAGTACATGACTATCATTGGCAGCGTTTGCAGCCGTAGCCAAAAGTATCCCAAACAGGGTCGGTAGCATAAGTTTCATAGGTGATCCTATTTAGATTGACTAAAAGAAGGTAAGCCATTCCGATACTATGGAATTGCTGTTACGTTGAGCTTTGAGATGAGGAGTCAGTCGCCTAGCAAGCCCTGCCTTGCAGTCGCCCCGTCTGCTTGATGAGAAGCAATCTCTCAGCGCGGACGATGATTCCACTAGGATGGCGTTTTCGGCATCTCCATGTTTCTGTTTGGTATGAAGTGTTGAGGGCGGCGGATTCCCCTGAAGCTCCGAGCGCCATGAGGTGATCCACGCGCTCATTCGCACGCGCTCCGGTGCTTCGAGACATTGCAGTTCACGGACAGCAAAACGCAACCCCGGAGGCGGGCCGCGCCGTTGCACTATCGCCACTTTGAGAATTTTCAGGCCCCGTATTCGCCTGTTTATTTCCGCGCATGGACAAGGCTCCGAAACCGTCCTCTTTTCCAAAGGCTGCACTCAGGGAAGATCGGCTCAATTGATATCCCTTTGCATTTTTTAGTTCAGTGCAGTCGACGTTGCATCACCGTGTTGCACCAGATCGCAACCAGAGGGGTGGGGCCGGATAGGTAATGCTTTCTAACCTAGGCGTTTTAGGCCGCAGCGTGAAACCGGAAAAACCGCTGCGTCTACCATCCCTATCACGTCCGGTTGACACGGCCCCTGCAGACGAACGTAGGGTCGGACGTTTTCAGAAGGATTTCAGAAACGCCGGCGAAAGCTTCATTTGAAACAAATGGGGCCGTACATTCGAGACCTGATGTCCCTTCAGAATTTGTGAGGGAAGTGATACGGGATCAAACAGCATTCGCGTCATGGGGCGGTTCAACTAAAGACGTCCCCAAAAGTCCCGTCAGCGGCAAGACGATGCGATGTGTCAACTTACAACAGCGCGGTGGATCCAGGAAATTATCGCGATAGTCCAGAGCGACTTCTGTCACGTGAAGAAGCGTCTAGCTCGGCTCGCGTACGGTTGTAGACCTCATTGATATTTTTCTCAAAGCTTTCGTTCGTCGTTAGGAGTCCCACTGCATTTGGACCGCCTCTTGCTAACGACGCACTATATCTCTCAATTGTCTCAATTACTGTGTCTACAGCTCTGACCTCAGGCCCCGCCGCGTCCCTATATCGTCTAGGATTTGCGTCCATGGTTTTTTGAACCTCGAAATCGGCTATGGCTCGGCCAAACAGGGGAGACAGTCGCGGACGGCTGCTCCTCTCTTGTTGTATGCGAGCCAGTTGATCCGCATTTAGGTACTTTTCGCCTTGGACCAGCACGTCGACCGCAGGGCATTTCTGGCCCATATTCCAGGTCAAAGGGGGTTCTAGCCGCAAAATTTCGATAGAGCGTTCGATAAGTCGCGTCTTGTTTGCTTCACCAAGATCATTCAAGTGTTTTATGACACTAAGAATTGCGTCGCACTGAGCAGATTCAGGCAAATTGAGTATATTGGTGACAAATCTCGATTTTCCCGCTTCAGACTGGAACTTAAGAATTGGGCCAACGGCTCGCGTTCTGGCCGTCGGAGAGGGTCGGTTCGTCTCCCACTCAGGTAATTGATTTCCGGGAATGACCGTATCGAACACGGTTTTGGCGGAGGCGCCAATTCGTTTCATTCGCGCGTGATATTTTCCGACGGGATCACTTGTAACGGCTTCACGACCTGCACGCCCTGTACGTTCCAGGCTTCCAAGATTTCGTGCCGTTTCTACCGGGTCCTGGGTAGGAATATAAGTTGCCACCTTAGCCAAAAGCTCGGGAGGCATATCCCTATTTGTCGATGTAGAATGGACTTCCGTACGGGACGCTTCGGATTCATCACTTAAGCTTCGTTGGCTGGGCTCCATCGTGCATGCTCCTTCTTTCTCTCAATCGGTCGGAACCTACTGTGATAAAGAGAGAGCCTCAATTTTTATTGTATTACTTTTGCAATTAACAACCTGTGATTCAATTGACCTGGTGAAAATGCACGATGTTGAAGTAGTCATTTTCCGAAACCAAAGCTGGAGTAGTGTCTTAGCGCCGTAGATGGTCACCCTCACGTTTAAGCGCCAAGCGATTCCGATTGCCACAGGCGGAATGATATAAGAAAATAGCTTATGGTCGATCTTATAGAGTAATATTAATCAGACTATAGCATGATTTTTCTCCTAACGCACATGCTGCAGGCTGACTGATTATAAAGAGAATCTTTACATTTCGATTCTCGAATAAGATACCGAACCACGTCGAAACGGTCGGATTCCTGGGGGCAGAACAAGATTAGTGCGAAATCGTACGCTCTCATGAGCGATTTAGGTTTTCCGGGCGCATTTAAACTACCCCGTTTTCGCGAGGTCAGTCAATTGATGCAGCCTGTGCACGGTGCTGGAGATGGCGATCCGAACCGATGGTTATCATACTCTCATCCGCGGATTTTCACCGCCTGACCATATTCGATGCGGGCTTGCCTCTCTCTAAGGACGGATATCTATCCCAACGTAAGTCGAGGGTTCCCTGTTCTTTGGCCGTCATCTCCAGCATGCTGCACAGGCAGAAAGGTGCGGTACGTCTCGGGCTATGCTGGGATCGGCACGTGCCGGGCAATATCCCAGATAAAGCCAGCAAGTTCGCGCGCAATAGCGGTCAGAACACGAGGTTGTGGTTTCCCGGTTTTTGAAAGGTCCCGGTACCGCTTGCACAATCGCGTCTGCGCTTTCCAGCCAATATCTTTAATCTCTTGAGGCTGATGCTGACTGCGCTTCAAAAAAGGATGTCTTTCTCGAGGTGGGTGTCGATACGACAACTAGCTTCAACCATCATGGTTCGGGCCAGGGCATTACCTGTCTTTGTAATGCGCCCCCGTCTGACTGTCCTGCCGCTGGAATGCTCACTTGGCACCAGCCCCAACCAGGCCATGAGCTGGCGTGGATTGTCGAAGCGGTTGATGTCGCCGATCTCTGCGGCCAGTGTCGCAGCGATGATCGTGTTGACGCCGCGCAATGATCGCAGGGCATCGACCAGTGCATCAAAACGCCAATCCTTTACAGCATCTTTAATGGCCTGATCCAACGTGGCGATGCGCTCTTCGATCTGGCGGATGGTTCGCTTCAGTTCCTCAAAAGCCAGTTGCTGATGTGGAAAGCGGAATTTGCGCAGCTCATTGACCCAGCGCCAATGGATTTTGGTCCAGTAAGTAGGTCGATTGTAGCGAAGGCCATGCCGCAGCAGAAAGCTCTGGAGCTGCTGTTTTGCAATCTTCAGCGCATCCAGGGACTGTTTGCGGGTTCGGATCAGATCCCGCATAGCTTCCTGTTCTTCATCCGGTGTCCAGACCGGGGTCAATTCGCCTGCTCGCCACAGCCGCGCCAGCATTTCCGCATCGCGTCGATCGGTTTTGATCCGGTCGCCTGCACGACGAGGGATCATGGCCGGAGAGACGACAGCACAATCAAATCCAAGCTTCGTGAGCAAGCGATGCAGACCGTATCCGCATGGGCCTGCTTCATAGCAGAAGATGGGTTGGGTGTTTGCGGCAACAAGCCGCTTGGTGAGACCTAGAACACTATCTGCAGTATTTTCAATCACACCGTGAAATCGGATCTCTCGATTCCGACCGTCGTCAGCAATGGCGACAGCTATCGTGTCAGCATGAACGTCGAGGCCTACATAAACTATTTTCTCCATGGCTTTTCCCTTCGAAACCAATATTGGCTCAGCAAGGAAAACCTAGCGGCTTTACCGCCAAAAATCGCTCATCTGGTCTAACCGAATTCGTGCATATTTCCCGTAGTTTGCGGCCTGTGCTGAATAAGAAGTTTTAGGGTGAAATGCTATTTAAGACTCAGTTTTGGGAACGGATATCCATCTCGATCATCACTTTCCCGGCCAAACGTACGATTTCGCACTAATCTTGTTCTGATCCCTTTCTACGGCTTAATGCCAAGCGACAGTGGTTACGATTATATAAGCGTAACCGGTAGACTAATCGGTCCGCGGAAGCCGAAGCCGCGCCATTGCACCGCGTCCGGGTTAGTCAGCGTCATGTTCGGAAAACGTTCAAACAGCGTAGGCAACATGATCGCCCCGACGGTTTGACGCGAGATTTGCGCACCGGCACAGTGATGCGGCCCCGAGCCGAAGGACTGGTGCGCATTATTCTGGCGGAAGACATTGAAGCGCTCTCCGTCGTCAAAGACATCTTCATCACGATTGGCAGAGGCTTGGATGGTCATCACGGTATCGCCCTTCGGGACAAGAAAACCGCGAATTTCCGTGTCCTCCAGGACGAGGCGCGAACTCGCCTGGATCGGAGCAACCCAGCGCACGCCCTCCTCGAAGACTTGCCCCCAGCACTGCTGCCTCTTAACCTCCTCGAACTGCTCCGGATTGGTCAGCAATCCATAGATGATCGTGCCAAGAGCGTCGCGAGGCTCGTTGATGCCTCCGCCGACGGCGATTTTGATGTTGGCGTAAATCTGGCTCATGGGTATGGGATCAGACGCGGTCACCATGATCGCGAAAGCCGAGGGGTTCGGTTCCGCCCGGTGCTTTTCGACCAAGTTGTCGAAGAGCCGGTTCATCTCCGCATTGGCTTCGTTTGCCCGCTCGAAAGGCTCAGGCCGCCATCCGAAGTTGCCCGCCCCTTCAATTAGCCGCTGCGACCAACGTATCATTTCTGCGTCGGATGCTTCGCTAATTCCAAGGATATGAGCCAGGATACGGGCAGCCACCGGGCCGCAGATCTCCGCGAACAGATCTACTGTGCTGCCGCGGGAAAGGCGATCAAGATACTCGTTTACAATGTCCCGATAGATCGCCGCCCAATGCTCCGCGGTCGTTTTGGGAGCAAAGGCCTTAGCCATGGCCATTCTTTCGCGGGCGTGTTCCGCGCCGTCCTTGCGCATTAGAGTATGGGCCTGGAAGGCCGGCTTCATTGGCGTGTTGGGGTCATCCGAACTGAAGCGCCTGGGCTGATCCTTCACCATCTTCGTATCGGAGGCCTTGGTCAGAAACGTTCGCATCACTGAGGCGACCCGCACCACCGGGGTCTGCGCGCGCATTCGGCGATAAATCGGATAGGGATCAAGTGTAAGGTCGTCGATTGTGGTTACGCGATCCACTGGTGCCAATTGCATTGGGAGTTCTCCCGGTTCATTTAATCCTGGCTGTGATACTCAACGTCATCTCCGTCAACCGAACGGAACGGTGACCTCACCGATCGACGCCCAGATTGACTGTCATCCCCGTGGCGCGCCGTGCACCCCCGTGACCTATCATCCGTGGCCAGTCGCCTGTCACCCTAAGGTTCGGCGCGCGGCGCAGAAGTGTTCTAAGTCCTTCTTGCAATTCAATCCGCGCCAGAGCTTCGCCGAGGCACCGATGCACACCCGCGCCAAATCCGAGGTGCCTGCGCATTTGTTTGCGTTTTATGTCAAAAAGCTGAGGATGCTCGTAGTGTCTCTCGTCCCGCAGGCCGGACATGATGCTTAGGGCTAGGAAACTTCCCTTTGGCAATACGTACCCATCCAGATCAATATCTTCGAGCGCCAACCGCGGGAAAGACCCAACTGATGGCTCGAGGCGAAGCCCTTCCTCCACTGCGGCCGCGACGCCGGATTGATCGTGGCATAGAGAGGACCAGACAACAGGATTTTGCAGCAAAAGAGTCGGCAGCATCACCATCGCGTTACGAGTTGCATCGCTTCCGGCGAGTATGAGAAACACCAATTGCATGATCTCCTCGATGGGTGAAAGCGTTCCTTCTTCCCGCACCGCTTTCAAGTAGCAAGAGAGGAAGTCATCGCTTATACGTCGGCTGCGATCCGCTACCACTGCCCGGACATAATCCTGAAGCTCGACGGCAGAAGCCTCAATCTCCGGAAAATCGTCTTCTCCCCACGAAGGACTTAAGCAGCGCGAAACGTTGTAAACAAGTCGTGTGAAGAAAGGTGCATCCCCAAATGGCAAACCAAGTACACTGGCAATCGTTAGCGCAGGCAATTTCGACGCGTACATTTCAGCAAAGTCAAAATCGTCAACTCTCGGTACATCGTCCCACAAATGCTCCGTTAACTTCGTGATCTCCGGGCGTAGCGCGTCGATCATCCGGAATGCAAAGGTCTTCGCAAAGGCTGAGCGCCGTTTCACATGGACCTCGCCGTTTGAAAAGAGCATGCTGTAGCGGATTAAGTCGAAAACGGCGCCGCGGGTTACGCCTCGATTTAACATGAGTTCTGTTTCTATTTGCCTCGTACGAGGATCGGTGCCCAGCAGAAAGATATCATCCGCGCGGAGAACCAAAAAGACGCCGTCCTCCCTCCGAAGGAACGGGAGCTTAGGTCGCCATTCAGCAAAAATTTCATGGCCTTCAGAATCAAGCCTGCTTACAGGAACAGCATCAGGATCGAGCTCTTTTGGCTGCGTGGCGTTTTGAAACTGCTGGTCGGTCCCAGAAATGCTGCTCGTGATCATTTTTACATACTTTCATCGAAGTCGATACCAGAATCGACGTAAACCGTATGGGAATTCAAAGCCTTAGCTTCAATAATAAGCCTTCGGTTTAACGTAGCAACAAAAGATATGTCGACAAATTTGAATCTCGTTTCATCTGTAATATGGTCGAAATTATATTTCCGGCTTTGGTGCTTGAGGCCCTCGTCGCACAGGCCGCAGGCTACCGTCGACCAACTTTGTCCGTCGCGGAATTGGTGGAAAGCTGTAGGGATTGCGCCTAAGTTTGCCGCAAAGGCATTGTCCATTTTAAGCACAAAAGTTAGATGTGCGAATTCCACTCTGAACCCGGCCGCCATTCCAATCATTGACCGGCCACCGTTCCGATCTGAAGCCGGCCACCATTCCTATCAATAGCCGGTCAGTTTCCGGCACTCAAGTTCCCCTGGGTCAGCAACATTGGCATGTGTCCCCTCGATATCCACGAGGGGAATTTAATGCCTGCAAAAAGAAAGCTGACCATGCGACACATACGACAAATGCTGCGGCTTGCGGGTAGCGGAACGAGTAGCCGCGAGATCGCTGTAATGCTTGGCATTGCTCGCAGCACCGTGCAGGACAACTTGAAGCGGGCTGCGATGGCAGGGCTGAGTTGGGCCCTCGCCAGCGGCCTGACAGACGATGTTCTCGAGGCCAAGCTCTTCGTTCACCCCGGCGTCAAGCGGGGCCAGCGACTGCGCCAAGAGCCCGACTGGGGACCGCTTTCAATCGAGCTGAAGAAGCCAGGCGTGACGCTGCTGATTCTTTGGGAGGAATACCGCAGCGCCCATCCGGATGGGTATGGATATAGCCGTTTTTGCCAGCTGTTCCGCGGCTTTGAGAAGCGCCTGTCACCGACGATGCGCCAGGAACACATCGCCGGCGACAAAGTCTTCGTTGATTATTCCGGCAAGAAGGTGCCGATTGTCGATCGCAAGACCGGTGAGATCCGCGAGGCGGAACTGTTTCTCGGCGTGCTCGGCGCGTCGAGCTACTGTACGAGAGGAAGATCGGTGATCTTGGCGAGTTGCTTCGCAAGCGTGGATTTTCCAGCACCTGGGCAACCGACGATCAAGACGCGTTTCATTTCCTGTCCCCCGTTTGAGGCCCTACCAGCTCCTTTAGTTGGAACAACAGCAATCGGTCAGTTCAACTTGCAACGAGTTCTTGCAGCTTTCGCCAGGCAGAAGCAAAGGTCTGTCCTGTGCCAGGTCGGTGCGGGGTTCGACGCCGAGCGCAAACACTCCAGACTGATAAGCTCTCCAGATAGCAAGCTTGTTCAGTTGGTCGCGAGTGAACGTCAGGCCGACGGATATGTCGAGTTCACGGTTGCTGACAACGATCGGATCCGCTTCCGGAATCTCTAGGCTATCGACCGAGTCGACGTATTCGCCGTAATCGTCACTTGGCCGAGGTGGATCCACGACCAATTTTGCCGCAAGGAGCTCAGGAAGACCCGTGATCTCGAGGTTCTGATCCAGAAACGGATAGCCGTAGTTCAGGTGATAGATTATTGCATGTCCAGACGGGCGAAACCCCCGGTTTGTCACTGTGTCGTCAATCCGCAGCACCTGACCAAAGACTGGTAAAGTGATCCTCCGTCTCAGCTCCAGGTTTTCGCCGAAGACACTTGCCTGCCTGACGATCCCCTCACAGAAGATCTCACCGGATTCTGGGTCGACGTCATATCCGACCAATCTTGCTTTTTCGGTCGAGATTCTGCCATGCTGAGGCATGCTTTTCGTCTTCAGGTGCGGATGATTATAGTGGGCCATATCAACTTCCAGAGGACGGCTGATGTGGTCGAGCCCGCATGTCACAAGGAAGCCATCGAAGTTGCGCATGAAAGCCCAGCCGCCTTCGGAGCCTGGATCAACCATTGGAAAACGCATCTGAATCGGCGAGTTCCAACCAATATTGGTCCCCCTAAACGAAAGGCTGGAAATATCGAAGCCGCGATCCAACGCCACTTCGAACGCAATTCCTGTTGCATTTCGAGCGATCAACAGCCGTTGGCCACGCGCCGGACCGTCCTCGAGGGTCGCCAGCCGGATATCTGCTATGGCTCTTAGGTCGGGTGTTTTCTTGAGAAGTTCGATGTCCATGTCGTCCTCAATTGTGTGGGTCACTGCTGTCGCAGCTTTAAAAGCAGTTGTTTGAGCTCCGGCTCGATAACCAATCCAGAAGCTTCCTCCGGAGAAAACCACCTGATCTGGCGTTGTCCTTTCTCGGGGAAATCATCCTTCAGGGTCGATACGGTCAGCAGGTGAACCTGAACCAGACAAGGGATGAATTCGTCATGTGATACCTTCTTGTCATAGCGGTAGTGACCATACGGGTTTTTGCAGACTCTTCCCCGCACGCCGGCTTCTTCCCAAGCTTCCTCCCGTGCGACTCGATGAAGCTTTTTCCTGCCCTCCGACCAGCCCTTGGGGATTACCCAGCGGCCAGTTTCGCGGCTGGTGATCAGAAGCGCTTCCATCTCGCTGTTAACAAGGCTTGTCGAGCGTACGCAAATCGCGCCGCATTGGTCCGCGTCGACCAGTGGCGATCTGTGACCGTTATTGTCAGAGGCGCGCCGCATTATGCGGCCAGCGCCACTTTATCGAGCAACGGCTTCACCTTCTCCAGGAAGTCGTGGCTGCCACAAGCAAACCGGAGTTTGGCCGACAAGTCGGTCCTGTCCCAGTCGATCGTATCCGCAACACCCAGATTGCTCAAAATAGGCAACGCTGCCATAACGTCCCACGTCGAGTCTCCCAATGAAACGTAGCCATCTGTCTCGCCCATGGCCACCTCGACCATCGAGAGTGTCGCAGCGCCGCAGAAACGGAAGCTGATATTGAGATCATCCGAGATATAACGGATGACTTCGAGCCTGTCCGCTGTCGAAGCCGAAGGATGGTAGCTGAACCCGGTCGATGCACGCGACATATCGAGCGGCGGAAGTGGCTTGACCGCCATGCCGTTGAGCTTCGTCTCCACCGTTTTCCCTCCAACAAACATCAGGTTTCGGACTGGAGCGAAGATAACCCCGAATGTAGGACGCTTGTTTTCATAGAGACCGATGGAAATTGCCCAGTTCTGACCGCCGCGGACGAAATTGAATGTCCCATCAATCGGATCGATCACCCAGATACGACCTGAACGCCCTTTGATTTCGCCCCCTTCTTCTCCAAATATGCCGTCTGCGGGAAACGCCTCCCGCAACTGCGCGATAAGAAATGTTTCGACCTCCTTGTCCGCCTTCGTCACAAGATCGAGATGTCCCTTGGTCTCGACCGACAGGCTCGATAGGGAGCGGAAATGAGCGAGGGCAAGGTCGCCTGCCTTGCGCGCGATCTCTTCCACAATCGAAGCTGTTTCTCCTGCGTGAGATGTCGATGTGTCCCGATCAGCCATTTGCACGGTCCTTGAGCCTGGCGACCTGTGCGACGTCGTCTCCGAGCAACTGATCCAACTGACCTTCACGAACCCACTGAACGACCTGCGTTTCCACGTCCACGCCGTACTGCGCGAGTTTTTCATGGTACCCCGTCGGTAGGTAGCAAAAAGCGGCAAATCCCTCGTTGTGGAGTTGGCGGGCTTCACCGCTGGCGAAATGGTAGATCTCGATGTTCATGGCATCGAGATTGGCCTGACGGGCAAGGGCGGCTGGATCGATGAGGCGCGAATGCATCAGGCCAACGGTCGGTACCTCGGGAATTGCTTCCTTGACGGCCTTCAGCTGAACGTAGTCGAAGGAAGAGAACTGGAGGAGATCCGCACAGCCCAATTCATCGATGAGCGTCCTCAACTTTGGGAAGAAGACGTCGTTCGCGTCGTAGATCTTCAGTTCAAGCTGATAGATAATGCCAAGCTCACGGGCGAGCTGAAGCGCGTCCTTAAGTAGCGGCACACGCTCTCCGACAAACTCCGAACTGAACCAACTCCCTGCGTCGAGTTTCGACAACTCCGAATAGGTCATGTCGTGAACGATGCCGTGACCGTCTGTTGTGCGGTCGACGGTCTTGTCGTGAATCAGCACAAGTTCTCCATCGCGGGTAATTCCGAGATCGGTTTCGCATGTGACGTTACGTCCGCCGAATTCAAACGCCTTCCGAAACGCCGCGAGCGTGTTTTCGGGGGCGCCGGCGCTGTGGCCGCGATGGCCGCCCAGGCGGATCGTCTCCGGTGTCATTCTGAGAGGGTTCATTTTCATTCCTTTCGTTTATCGCAGGCGCGCGTCGAAGCGATCGCGCAAGTAGTCGCCGAGCAGGCTGATGGACAGGGTGGTGAGAACAATAACAACGCCGGGCAACGCGATGAGCCACCAGGCAATCGCGATATAGTTTCTGCCGTCTGCGACCATCAGCCCAAGGCTCGTTTCCGGCGGTTGGATCCCAAGCCCAAGGAAGCTCAATCCGCTTTCGAGCAGGATGATATCCGGGAAATTCAGGGTGATTTGAACGATGAGCGGTCCAGCAATGTTTGGAAGGACGTGGCGCACATAGATCCGAAGCGATGGCACGCCGACGATGCGCGCCGCCTCCGCATATCCCTCCTGGTTCGCACTCAAGACGAGGCCACGCGTCAGCCGCGCATAACGCTCGAATGATGCGACACCAACGAGCATAAGAAGTATCAGCGGGCTTGACCCGAGAAACGCCAGGACACCAAGCGCGAAGATTATAAAGGGCACGGAAGCCTTCGCGTCTGCGAAGCCCATAATGAGATTGTCGACCCAGCCACCGAAATGTGCCGCAAGAAATCCGAGGGTCGTACCGATGAACGCGCAGATGAGAGAACCGACAAGAGCGATCATCAAAGACGTCTGGGTAGCGACCAGAATGTTGCTGAGCACGTCACGACCGAGATAATCAGTTCCCAGCAAATGTCCCGGCGCACCCGGCGGCGCAAATCGCGCCAGAGGTGACTGCTGCAGATAGTCGAACGGTGCCAACCATTGCGCCGTGATGCCCACGAAGACGACAACCGCAATCCAGATCAGGCATAGCCAGATACTGATCGGAATGCGGCGGGCAGATTTCAGGAATTGCCGCTTTGGTAATGAGAGTGTCGTATTAGCCATTTTTTAAAGCCTGATTTTCGGGTTCAGCACCGCATAGAGAACATCGACGATCAAGTTGATCGTGACCATGAACGCCGTGAAGAGAAGGATCATTGCCTGAACGACATTGAGATCGCTGAGCGTGATTGCTCGAACAAAACCGCTACCAAGCCCGGGCCAGGCGAATACGGTCTCTACGATAGCCGACCCCCCCAGCAAGCCAGCTGCAACGAAACCCAGCATGGTCACCATCGGGATCGCCGCGTTCGGGAGCGCGTGGCGGATAACCACTTCCCACTTGGGAATACCATCGGCGCGAGCCGCTGCGATATAGGGCTGTTCCAGAACTTCGATCAGCGCGGAACGTGCGAAGCGCGCAATCGCAGCCGCATTGACAAGACCGAATGTCGCAACGGGCAGGATCGCATGCTGCCAGGTGGAACTTCCCGAGCTCGGCAGCACACGAAACCAGACGGCAAACACGAAGATGAGCGTCAGTCCGAGCAAGAAATTTGGTACGCTATAGCCGAGAACAGCGCCTGCCATGACGGATTTGTCGGCGGCACTGTCGCGGCGGACTGCTGCAATGATTCCCGTCGGGATACCGACGAGTACGCTTAGCACGAATGCTGAAATCGTCAGCGTCAATGTCTTGGGTATACGTTCGGCGATGACGGTGAATACCTCACGACCGTCGGCTGCCGATACCCCGAAGTCGCCTCTGAGCGCGCTGGCGAGATAGATCAGGAACTGTTCAGGAATGGATCTGTCCAGGCCCCATGCTGTTCGGAATGCTGCCAGCGCCTCTGGCGTCGCGTTCTCGCCCAACATGGCCCGAGCTGGATCTCCACCCAACCTGAGAATGATGAAGACAAACGTCACGGTCAGCATCATGACAATGATCGCTCGAACGAGGCGTGCAAGGATGAAACTAATCATCGCGCCACCTCCATCATCTGCGCCGGATCAGTCTGCGCGACTATAGATCTCGGAAACTCTTCCGCTCTATGACACGCTGCCAGTTGCCCGCCCGCAGGCCGAAGCAGCGGCGTTTCTTTCGCACATCTTTCGATTGCAAAAGGACAGCGTGACCGGAAGGCACAGCCAGTCATTACCTTGCCAGCGTCGAGTTCCCCCTTGATCGGTGGTTCAATATTGCGGACCGTCGGGTCCATAGTGGGGACGGAGGCAAGCAATGCGCGGGTATAGGGATGGCGTGGCCACGCATAGACAGATTTGATATCGCCGGTTTCGACGACGCGGCCAAGATACATCACGACAATACGATCAACGAGATGGCGAACGATGCGCAGGTCGTGGGTGATGAACACATACGCCAGATCAAGCTCCTGCCAGAGCTGCCGAAGCAACGCAACGACCTGGGCTTGCACAGAGACGTCGAGCGCAGATACCGCCTCATCGAATACGACCAATTTGGGGTCGAGGATCAAAGCTCGGGCAATAACAACTCTTTGTCGCTGCCCTCCCGACATCTGATGTGGATAGCGGTTCATCATCGCGCTCGAGAGGCCGACCCGGTCCAGCATGGTTGCCGCCCGATCACGCGCGCCCGCGCGGTTGGCAACCCGGTGAACCCAGACGGCTTCAGCGATTTGCTCGCCGATCGTCATTTGTGGATTAAGGGCGGACAGCGGGTTTTGCTGGACCAGGGAGGTCTCCTTTCGGAACGTCGACCAGTCTCGCGCGCTACGATCTGTGTGCGCGAGTCCTTCGAACAAGACCTCTCCCTCGGTGGTGGAGGTCAAGCCGAGCAGAAGTCTACCGAGTGTCGATTTCCCGCTCCCAGATTCACCGACCACACCTACCCGCTCACGCGGCGCAAGTTCGAGATCAATTGAATTAACCGCCACATGTACCGATGGCTTTACGAAAAGCCCGGATTTCAGGCGAAAGACCTTGGTGACCCCGCGGGCCTGAAGAAGAGGCGCACTCATGGGCTCACCGGATGGTAACACGCCGCGTCATGGAACGCGCCGACGTTGACAGGCCCGGGAAAGCTCACGGAACATTGTTCGCTCGCGCGGGGACAGCGTGGGTGATAATAACATCCGGCAGGCAGGTTATCGAGAAGAGGAACAGAACCCGGGATTGGTACTGGCGGCTCCAGGTCGTCCGCATCGATCGTTGGCATGCAGCCGATCAGGGCGCGAGCGTAAGGATGCGCTGCACGCTCCAACAATTCCGCAACCGGCGCCGTTTCGACGATCTTTCCGCAATACATGACCGCCGCACGATCCGCGAGGCGGGCGATCACGCCGAGATCGTGCGACACGATCAAAAGCGCCATGCCTGTTTCAGATCTGAGTTCCTCCAGAAGATGAAGGATCTGCGCCTGCGTCGTGACATCGAGCGCTGTCGTGGGCTCGTCGGCGATCATCAGCTTGGGCTTCGCAGCGAGCGCGTGGGCAATCATGACGCGCTGGTTCATACCGCCCGAGAACTCATGAGGATAGGATCGCAGCCGACTTTTGGCGCGGTCGATACCGACACGTTCGAGAAGACGCATGGCCTCGAGCCGTGCATCGTTGCCCTCCAGACCCTGATGGCGATAAAGGCTGCTCTCGAGATAATAACCGATCGAATGAACCGGATTGAGGCTGCTGGTCGGGTCCTGATAGATCATGGCAATAGCCGGCTTGCCATCAGCCTTTGGTCCACTGTTCAGCTCAATAGTTCCGCCCGTCTGCGAAATCCCTCGCGGCAATGCCTTGGCTATTGCGTAACATGTCATGCTCTTTCCGCAGCCCGACTCCCCGACGAGTCCAAGCGTCTGCCCTGCATCCAGTGAAAAACTGACACCGTTGATGATTGTGATATCGCGCGCCGGCACCTGAACGACCAGGTCGCGAACTGTTAGTAGATTTGACAACTTAGGCTCCTCCAGGGCGACGCGCACACCTCGCGCGCGCCGCCTTCTCGATTAACGAGTTCAGCCGAAGCTGAGATTGTTGCGGAATTCCATCATCTCGAAGCTCACGGGCTTCCAGTGGACATCCTTGCGCGCGGCATAAACGTCATACGGCTGATAGAGAATGACGGCTGGCGCCTCCTCTTCGAAAATGTCCCGCATGCGATTGTAGGCGTCGAAGCGCTCCTTGCCATTCGGCAGAACCGTGACCTTCTGACATAATTCGTTGAACTCGGCCGGCGCCTTCCAACCCCAACGCTTTTGAACCTGACCATTCGGCCCGAATTCGGGGACGATCGTGGCGTAGGCATCGGTCATCCATTGGCCGTTGGACCAGTTTCTGATCCAGGTCTGGTTGTCCGGGGGGAAGCTACCCGGTGCGTAGGTTTTCATGACCACGTTCACACCGATCTGCTTCCACATTTCGATCATCATCATCAACGCAGGCATGGCGTTGGCATAATAGTTGCCCATCGTGTGATAGGTGATCGGCGTTCCATCGTAGCCGCTCTCCTTGACGAGACGCTTGGCCTCCTCGACATTATATTCCATGGCCTTACGCTTTGGATCGAAGGTTTCCCCATAGTTCGGGAAATTGAAGCCGGCCGGGATAGATGCTTGTTTCTTCCAGAGCGCTTCAACCATGATTGGCCGGTTGACAGCCAGAGCAAGAGCGCGCCGAAGCTTCTTATCCTTGAAAACTTCTTGGTTCATATTGAAGGTGAACATGTGGAAGTTTTCGATGAGCGTCCCGCGCGTTTCGAGGTCCGGATAGCTATTTATCAGCTGAATGTCGTCCGGCGTCAGGGTAGTGATGATATCGTATTCACCGCTGATCAGACCCGCGACGCGTGTGGCTGGCTCTGCGACGATCTGGTAGGTGATCTTCGATGCAGTCGGCTTTGGACCCCAGTAGGCGTCGTTGGCTTCCAGCACCACACGGTCACCGGCAACAAATTCCACGAACTTGTACGGGCCTGTTCCAACGGGCTTGTTACCGAAATCTACTGCTCCCAGTTTCTTGTAGTATTCTTTGGGAACAATGCGGCTCATCCAGGATGCGACGAAGGTCTCGATGAGATAGCTCGGGGTCTTTGTGCGAAGTGTGACTATGTATTTGTCCTCGACCACGGGCTCATCGAAATCGAGCGAATAGGATTTCCCAAGCGGGATTTTCTTGATCGCTTCGGGACCCCAAAGGCGTTCGGAAGAAAAGGTGTATGCGACATCGTCCGCGGTCAGTTCAACACCATCGTGGAACATGACCTTCTGCCGCAGCTTGAAGCGAACCGATTTCTCATCGATGCGCTCCCAGCTCTCGGCAAGTGCCGGAACGAGGTCGATGGCATTGCCGGGAGCTCCCTTCGCGAAAAAATCGCGCGCTATCAGCGTGTCGAATATCTGGTTGACGATACGCGGGCCGACATTGCTGATTGCATTGACCGGCTCCAGCGAGTTCGGCAATCCGTTCACACCCAGGCGAAGCGCCCGGCGTTCTTGCGCGAAGGTGAACTTCGCACCGGCAGTTGAAGCGACCGCTATCGCCGCGGTGCCCATCATAAAATTCCTGCGATTGGTCTTAAGCATGTGGTTTTCCTCCCAGCTCTGTTGAATGAGGCTTTAATTCGCGCGCGGCCGTCGAACCTAGTTCGCAACAACGAACTTCTTCCGCAGCTTTTCCGGTATTGTCTCAATGATGGTTCGGGTTCCAGAGTCGGTGACGATCACGCCGACATCCTCGATCCTGGCCGTCACCGAGAGGCTCGATTTTGTGAATTTCGAATGATCCGCGACGACGATCACGCGGCTCGAAACTTCGATCATGGCGCGAGCGACACTCGCGTTCACGGGCGACGACGTACAGATCAATCCGCGATCAACATCGATCGACGCCGCGTTGAGAATGAGTTTGTCGACATTGAACTGGCGGATAAACTGCTCCGCCAAAGGGCCGCGGAAGGAGCGGTTCGTTTCGGTATACTCGCCCCCGACCGAATAGATGCTTTTGCCCTCCCCTCTCGTCAATTCCTCGACAATGTCGAGACCATTCGAGATGAAGGTGAGGTTTCTGCGGTCAGCGAGTTTCTTGGCAACTTCCAGCGCAGTTGTACCGGCGTCCAGAAGAACCGTGTCACCCTCGACGATCATACCGGCAACGACTCCGGCTATGGCCGCCTTCTCCGCCCGATTCCAGACGGCGCGGGCAGCGTTCGGCTTGTCCTGTGTAACCTGCGTGACGCTGACCGCACCGCCGTGAGTTCGACGCAAGAGTCCGGCCTCGTGGAGTTCGCTCAAGTCGCGCCTCGCAGTGGCCACCGAAATCTGGAAGTGCTCCGTCAATCTGCCGATAGCCAAAAACTGCTCATCGCGCAAAAGCTCAACGATTTTCGCCTGGCGGTCCTGAGTCGAGTTGAACACCAACGCTTCCCTTCCAACAAGAAATGGTCTATATCGCTCACACTATGAGCGTAATCGTTCTTCGTCAAATGAAAGTTTGGTGACAGTTTTGTTGCATCGCAACGATACATTACAAGTGATTACGCATTGTTGGGGATCAAGAAGCTTCGGGTAGCTAAGCGGAAGCCTTTGTTAGTGTGATCGAAATCGCTCACTTTCGCACCGCACCAAGATCGTAAGCTTCTAGGAGGAGTGATGACTCATTCGATGTCGAACTGCCGTCAACAAAACCGGCGCGGATCAGCGCTACTCCGCACGACAACAATACGAAACCAGTTGGAATTCATCTTGCCTGCGATACGGCGCGGGCAAGATGCCGGTGGGCAGCTCTCCTCCCTGCTCGCCCACCGGCACCCTCATCAACCGCAAGCTGGACAAGGTCTGCGACGAGAACCGCTTCCCTCTCGAGACAAATCAAGACGGCACCCGTCTGGCCGATCTCTGTTGCGAGCAGCCGCTTCGCTGATCAAGGCTTACTTCCAACAGAATTAGCGAGAGGCGCGACCTGGAATCGATAATCGTTCTCATAAATCTCTGCGGCGCCGTCGCGTTGCTGCTGTTCGGCCTGGCCCAGGTGAAGGACGGAGCCTCCCGTGCGCTTGGGGCCAGATTGCGAACGGGCCTCGCCTCCGGCACGAAAAGCAGCGCCCGGTCGTTTCTATCAGGGTTCGTCGCCACAGTCGCGCTTCAGAGTTCTACAGCGACGGCGCTGATGGTCTCCTCGTTTGTGGAACGAGAGCTTATCAAGCCTCGCATGGCGCAGGTCGTCCTCCTCGGCGCCAATGTCGGAACGGCGGTCACCGCCTGGATCGTCGCAACGGGCATCGAATGGGTGTCCCCTGCCCTACTCTTCGTCGGCATCATTCTCTATCGAGGCGGTTCGACCTCCAGGCAGGGCGCCGGAACAGCGTTGCTCGGTATCGCGCTGATGCTGCTGTCACTACACCTACTCAGCAACGCGACCGAGCCGCTTCGCCATTCGCCGGCGCTCGCAGCGTTTATCGGCCTGCTTGAAAACGCCTGGCCGGTCGCGATGATCTTTTCCGCGGCCATCGCATTCGCTTCATCTTCAAGCTTGGCTGCGGTCGTTCTGATTTTGTCGTTGACCTCCACCGGAATCCTCTCTGGCGGGCTTGTCGTAGCGCTGGTTCTTGGAGCCAATTTCGGTGGCGCAATACCTCCGGTGATCGCGTCGTTATCAGCATCGGCGGCGGCCAGGCGGGTCACACTAGGCAATCTGATTGTCCGGGCAATCGGCTGCCTGCTGATCCTGCCAGTGGCCGATATTTTGGCCAGCTGGCTTTCGATGTTGCCGGTCCCAGCGTCCAAACTTCCCGTGGACGCGCATCTCGCGTTAAATATCGGCCTGGCTCTCCTGGCCATGCCGTTTTCCCGCCTTCTTGCACGGCGGATGGGGGTCCTCATCCCCGCGTCCGAACAGGCTGACAACACACCGAAATTCCTCGATCCGGATGAGCTATCAACACCAGTCGTAGCACTGACGAGTGCTGCACGCGAAGTGCTTGGCGTTGGAGACCTGATCGAAAGAATGCTCTTGAGAGTGTCGGACGCGTTCCAGCAGAACAATGCCGCGAGATTGAAGGATATTGCGCAGCTTGAGCGCCAGGTCGACCGGTTACAGCAGGAGGTCAAGGTCTACTTATCGAAACTCGGCCGTACTGGACTGTCGGAAGACGAAGGCCGCCGCTCGATCGTCATCATCGACTACGCCATCAACCTCGAACATATCGGGGATATTGTCGAGAAAGGTCTGCTGCCCGAGGTCACGAAGAAGATCGCCCACGGTTTGAAATTCTCTGATGACGGCTTCTCCGAACTAACACAACTCTTCCAGCTCACCGTCGATAATCTCCGGATCGCACAAACAATCCTTATCACCCGGGACATCAATCTCGCGCGTCAGCTCATGGAGCGGAAAGTCGAAGTCCGGCACATGGAAAAACAGTCTTCCGAGCGCCACCTGGAACGTCTGCGCGACGGGCGCACCGACAGCCTTCAAACCAGCTCGCTTCACCTCGACATCTTGCGTGATCTCAAGCGGATCAACGCGCATATCGTCTCGGTTGCTCACCCGATCATGGACGAGCAAGGATTACTGGGCGAGAGCCGTCTCATCGCGGGCGGCTCTGCAGACTGAGTGAAAGAAAATCAACTCGTCCTCGTAAGACGACACATACTGGAAATTGAAATGCAAAACAAAGTGCAGTTTATCACCTATGTTGACCGCCTGACCAGAGGTGGTTTCAGGCAATTGAAGGAACTGGTCGATGGCAAGTTCGCTGGCCTGTTCGGCGGCGTCCATGTCTTGCCTTTCTTCAATCCGATCGATGGCGCTGATGCCGGATTCGATCCAACAGATCACACGATCGTCGATCCGCGCCTCGGCGACTGGGAGGATGTGCGGGCTTTGTCGGGATCCGTGGAAATCATGGCCGATCTTATCGTCAACCATGTCTCATCGCAATCCGGCGCATTCACGGACTTCATTGCCAAGGGTTCGGCGTCCGAATTTGCCGACATGTTCATGACGTTCGATAAGGTATTTCCCGATGGCGCCACCGAAGAAGACCTTCTGAGGATCTATCGACCGCGCCCCGGTTTACCGTTTTCGAAGGTGACCCTGGCTGATGGTACTCAGCGGATGCTCTGGACAACCTTCACACCGGAGCAGATCGACATCGATGTCCACAGCGCCAAAGGCACAACCTATCTCGAAACGATCCTCGATCGCTTTTCGGAGGCGAATGTGACGGCGATCCGCCTCGACGCCGCGGGATACGCGATCAAGAAAGCGGGCAGCAGTTGCTTCATGATCGACGATACCTACGCATTCCTCGAAGAAGTGGCTGGAAAGGCCCGCAACCGCGGCATGGAGGTTCTGGTTGAGATTCATAGTTATCATCGTGACCAAATCGAGATCGCGAAGAAGGTCGACCGGGTCTATGATTTCGCACTACCACCGCTCATCTTGCATGCATTGTTTACGGGAGACGCCACGCCGCTGGCAAAGTGGCTGGCAATAAGCCCCCGTAACGCGATCACCGTTCTCGACACCCATGACGGGATCGGCGTTATAGATGTCGGTGCCCATAGCGACGGCCGGGCGGGCCTCCTCGAACCCCAGGCGATCGACAATCTTGTGGAAGAGATCCATAGGCGATCGGATGGCCAGAGCCGCCAGGCGACGGGGGCCGCTGCATCGAATCTGGACCTTTATCAGGTAAACTGCACCTACTATGACGCGCTTGGTCGCAACGATAATGATTATCTCATCGCTCGGGCAATTCAGTTTTTTGCTCCAGGAATTCCGCAAGTCTATTATGTCGGTTTATTGGGCGGTGTAAACGATATGGACCTGCTCGCCAAAACGGGCGTGGGGCGTGACATTAACCGGCACTATTACGGCAACGACGAAATCGGTACGGCCCTTGAGACGCCGCTCTTCCATCGCCTTTCAAATCTGATCCGTTTCAGGAACACCCATCCCGCCTTCGGTGGAGCGCTCAAGGCCACCATTGCTGATGCCGGAGCGTTGGTGCTTTCATGGCAACACGGCGATGCTTTTGCTGAATTGAAGATCTCATTTGCCGACCGCAAGGCGAGCATTGCCGCATCTGGTCAGAGCGAGATGCAGATCGTCGAGTGAACTGCACGCAAGTGCCGCTTCCCCGGCTCGATAGCATGTACAGGGGGATAGTACGGATATTCGTGAAGCGTTGGAGCATGTATGCCTCGTGGAAAAATGCTTCGGCTCAGCCTGAGTTGTCTGGGTAAAAGAGGATGAAAGCAGATTCAGCCCGGCGGTCGGCTGCTGGGAGCAAACGTTAGAGTAGGCATCGCACACCAGCATATGGGGGTATGGAATGCAGCACTGGCTGGACAAGTTGACCGATCTTGCCGCAATTCAGGGCGACGAGTGCATCCTGAAGGATGGCCTTGCCGACCTTGCCGAACATTTCGGCTTCACCGGCTATGCCTATCTCCATATCCAGCACAAACACACCATCGCGGTCACCAATTATCATCGTGACTGGCGATCGGCTTACTTCGAGAACAACTTCGACAAGCTCGATCCGGTCGTCAAGCGCGCGAAATCCAGGAAGCACGTCTTTGCCTGGTCCGGCGAACAGGAACGATCGCGGCTATCGAAGGAAGAGCGTGCCTTCTACGCGCATGCGGCCGATTTCGGCATCCGCTCCGGCATCACCATTCCGATCAAGACCGCCAACGGATCGATGTCGATGTTCACGCTGGCGTCGGAAAGGCCGGCGATCGACCTCGACCGTGAGATCGACGCGGTCGCAGCCGCGGGCGCCGTCGGGCAGCTCCACGCCCGCATCTCTTTCCTTCAGACCACTCCGACAGTGGAAGATGCCGCCTGGCTCGATCCGAAAGAGGCGACCTATCTCAGATGGATCGCCGTCGGCATGACGATGGAGGAAGTCGCAGACGTGGAGGGCGTCAAGTACAACAGCGTCCGTGTCAAGCTCCGCGAGGCCATGAAGCGCTTCGACGTTCGCAGTAAGGCCCATCTCACCGCCCTCGCAATCAGAAGAAAGCTGATCTGAAAACGTGACAGACAAACCAGGGGAGAGGAATGATGTCAGTAACTTCCTATACGTTCTACACCTATTCTCAGGCGACTGCCGATGACCAGGCGCACTGGCTGCACGGGCACACCACCGTTCAGTTTTTCGATAGCCTGGAAGCGGCCCGGCAGGAGATAGTCAAGTTGCACGAAGACCTAAGCCAGGATCTCGACCTCACGTGGCGTCCGCTCTATCTCGAAAAAGCGAGACCCGGGCCGTCACAAAAGACCTGCTGCTGTCTTTGCTCAATCGCAACATGGAAGCCCTTATCGAGCGGCACATGATTGTTGATACAATCTCCTCCTTCTCTTCGAGCGCTTTAAGCGGGCATAATTGATGGATGCCAGTTCCATGTTTAAATGAAGATTAAACATCGTATGCAACTATTCGCGCTCTGCCGCGACCTTCGGTCCGGTAAGTATCCTTGGGAGGTCGCCTAGTGAATATTCTCAATCGTGGTGCCAATGCATGCGCGGTACTTGCTGCCCTCTCTAAGTCTCAGGCCATGATCGAATTCGATCTGTCCGGCAGGATACTCACTGCCAACGACAATTTCTGCCGGGCGCTTGGCTATGAGCTATCAGAAATTATCGGCAAACATCACAGCATGTTCGTTGAACCGGCATTTGTGAAATCGGCAGACTATAAGGCGTTCTGGGCGAAACTCGCCGCCGGCAACTTCGACCAGCAGCAATATAAGCGCATCGGCAAGGGCGGCAAGGAAGTCTGGATCGAGGCGTCCTATAACCCTGTCACGCGCCGTGGCAAGCCGGTCAAGGTTGTCAAGATCGCCACCGACATCACCGCCCAGAAGCTGAAAGTTGCAGAAGATGCCGGCAAGATCGAGGCTTTGTCGCGGGCGCAGGCGATTATCGAGTTCACGCCGACCGGCGACGTCCTGACCGCCAACGAGAATTTCCTGTCCGCCCTCGGATATTCTCTGAGCGAGATCCAGGGCAAACACCATTCGATGTTCTGCGAACCATCCTATACCGCGTCGCCCGACTATCGGAATTTCTGGAAGATGCTTGCAGGCGGGGATTTGATGGCGGACGAGTTCATGCGGCTCGGCAAGGGTGGTCGCAAGGTCTTTATCCAGGCCTCATACAATCCGATTTTCGATATGAACGGCAGAGTCTTCAAAGTCGTGAAATTCGCGACCGACGTGACGGCCCGGGTCGAAAACGTCGAACAGCTCGCGGGCTGCCTGAACAGTCTGGCGGACGGTGACCTGGCGCAGCAAATCGAAAAACCGTTCATCCCCTCGCTCGAACGTTTGCGCACCGATTTCAACGCCGCCTCCGACAAGCTGAAGCGCGCGATGGCGACTGTCGCCGACAACGCCAGGGCGATCTCCGCGGGATCCAGCGAGATTCGGACCGCCGCCGACGAGCTGGCAAAACGCACCGAGCAACAAGCCGCCTCGGTCGAGGAGACCGCCGCTGCGCTCGAGGAAATCACCACAACGGTCAAGGATTCCAGTCGTCGGGCGGAGGAGGCTGGCCAACTCGTTGCACGCACCCGCGAACATGCAGAGCATTCCGGGCAGGTGGTGCGCGACGCGATCGGCGCCATGGATCAGATCGAAACGTCCTCTCGCGAGATCTCCAACATCATCGGTGTCATCGATGAGATCGCGTTCCAGACCAACCTCCTGGCGCTGAATGCCGGTGTCGAAGCGGCCCGTGCCGGCGAAGCGGGCAAGGGATTCGCGGTCGTCGCGCAGGAAGTCCGCGAGCTCGCGCAGCGATCGGCCAAGGCCGCCAAGGAAATCAAGACGCTGATCACCGCGTCGGGTAGCCAGGTCCAGAGCGGGGTATCGCTTGTCACGAAAGCCGGTTCCGCGCTGCAGGAAATCGCGACCCAGGTCCACGACATCAACACGAATGTCGTCGCGATTGTCGAAGCGGCACGCGAGCAGTCGAACGCTCTCGGTGAGATCAACAAGGCCGTGAACAGCGTCGATCAGGGAACGCAACAAAACGCCGCGATGGTCGAGGAGCAGACGGCGGCCAGCCACAGCCTTGCTCGCGAGGCCGCCGCGCTATTCGAGCTGCTGGAGCATTTCAGGTTCGATGACACCGGCCGAACGCAAGCGTTTGCTGGCCAGGTTCATCGGCCATCCGTCGCGCCAGTCGCCAAACCGTCGAGCCGCGCTGCCCAGGTCTTCGCTGCGTAGGGTTCCACCGCGGTCGGTATCAAAGAGACCGAACGGAGGAGCTCGTGTCACGCCGCCTTGCCTCCGATGAAGATAGCGGGTCTGAGCTGCCGCAATAGTTCAGGACCGATATGACATCATAGCCCGCTATAAAAATTCGCCATGAGACAAACGGAAGCCGGTTCAGTTCACGGAGGCGTTCGGGATATATCCAAGAATGCTGATTAGCGTGCTGACAGCGCTCATCTGCGCGTGCATCTCGATACTGGCCTCGATGTAACACAGATGCTGTGGGCCTCCGACTTCCTTTCCCGACTTATAGCTTTCCGGCAGGGCCTGGAAAAGTTCGTCGGCCTTTTCGACAAGTCGCCGATGTGCACGGATTGCGTCTATGGTCAGTTTCTCGAGGTCAGCCGGGTGTAGTCCACGAGTTAAGCCGACCAGTGGCCGGAGCTCAACTTTTTTCGTCAATGTTGCATCTTCCGATTCCATTCCTGACCTAACCCTGGTTTTGTCTGCGGTGCGCCCCCGCCGACGTTGAACCCTTTGAACCCTAGCCGGGGGTTAGAATCCGAGATGAATCGGCCCTGAGACCTTTAGCACCGAGGCGCCTGGACATGAGTCACAGGCCCCCGGCCACAAGGTCAGAGGGTTCCTGGCACCGTTTCGGTCAGCGCCAACCGTTCATCTGCGGATTCTAAGCCGCAACACAGCGCGTACTGCGTCATGCCCCTTATAAGAGCCATTCCAAAGAGATGCCAGCGCCGATCGACAGAACGACGGTGCAAATCTTCACATGCCCATCTCGATGCAAGGCACAAAATACCTCAAGGCCTATGCTTTCGAAGAAGAAATCAACGCGACTTGCGACCAGGGATAGAATGCATTGTTGAAGCGTGACGACACTTAGTTGTTTTCCGCCATGGTCTCATTAAGTGCGATTCGCTTGGCCCACGGACCGAGCGATTTTTCCCTCCTGGCCCGCGTTCATCCACGCAGACGCGAGGAACCTGTTCCTCACTTCCCGCGCGCGCCGATGCCGGAAAGGTCGATCCGAATACCGGCCTTGTTCGGGTCAGCTGGTTCCGCCTCGAGTGCAGTATCGACGTTGCCGCCCTTCATCTTGTCACTACCGGCTTCGGACGTTTCCGCTTCCACCCCTGGATCCGGCTCTGGCAGCTTCACGTCGCCCGGATCGGCTGCCCGGAACACCGCTGTCCCCTCGAAATACCCCGTTTGCCATGCGATGATCGCGTCTTCAAAAACCTGCGGAAGGACCTCGCTTTCGGGAGGGTTACCGTACCATTTGGTGACGATACGATAGACTTTGGCGAACAGGGCCGTGCCCATCTTGATGTTTTCGCAAGGCTCGATCAGGTCCGGCTTCAACTGGCCCGCCTCGACGATACCGAGGCCGGCGGGATACTGCGTCAAGCCGACGCGAACGATATTGCGGCCGAGGTTCTGGCGTATCAATGCGAGCGCTTCGTCCGGCGTTGTCGGCTTCGGCACCAGAACGATGCGGTTGCCGGAGCGGACAGTGACCGCGAGCGGGTCCGGCGCCCCTGCCCGTTCGATGAACTCTTCGACGATCGCGGGCTTCAGGCCGGGATCGCTGCATTCCTTGATGAGGGCGGAATCGACCATCGCGAAAGTCTCCTTATGTGTTGAAAGCCGTGACGACGGGTCGCCCGAAGAGTTTCGCCCAGGCGATCACGCCTGCTTGTTGGATGGCGACGATCGACGTTCCCTCGGTCCACCATCCGTTGCCCGTGGCGACGATGGCGGCGGGGGAAAACAGCATCGAGTGCAGTATGGGCCAGACGATGAGCTGCTCGTAGCAGATCAGCGGCGCGATCCTCGTGCCAGCGAGATCCACGGCCGGGTTGGCGAAGAAATGCGCTTGAGCGCCACCGCCCTGCCCGGTCCATTGCAACCATGGCTGCCACATCGATACCGGGATCGGCATGCGCTCGCGATAGAGGATCCGTGCTTCACCCTCCGAGACCGTCACCATGACGTTGTCGTAGCCGCCCGGATCGATGACGGCCGCGCCGGCGATCACGGTGACGTCCGCCCCTCGCAAGCCCGCCTGCCAAAGCCGTGCGACAGTCGGGGTCCATAAGCCGAGGGCGCTTTCGGGAAGAACGATGACACGGGTTTCCGCTCCTGCCGCCGCGCGCACCGTTGCGATCAGGTCACGGTGATGGTCAAGCGAACCATCACGTCCAAGCGTTTGACCCTGTTCGAGGTCGACGCCTTTCCATCCATCCGGTAGGACAGGTTGCGTCCACGTAGCGGCGGACCAGAACCAGAAGCCTCCCAGGGCAATGGCAGCAGCCGGCCAGTATCGCGATGCCATCATCGCGAGGCCGGCTGTGGTCGCACCCAGCCCCCACCATCCAAAGCCGGGAAACAGAATGCCCGCTGCGGTCAGTGGATGCGCCCACCCGGTGATGCCGAAGGGCGGCAGCCCCATCAGCACCGCGGCCGCAAGGTAGCGCACCGGCTTTCCCCAACCCAGAGCGCCCCTTCCCGGGAGCCTCTTTTGCAAGCGCGCGGGCCAGAACGCCGCATGCACGGCGACAAAGCCGGCCGAGGCCGCCAGCCATAGCAGGAGGCCGGGCCAGAAATCGGCGGCGTAGAAGTTCGCCACACCCTGCGGCAGGCCGCGCGAGGCGGTGAGGAAGTACCCGGCAGACACCGCGCCCGCAACCAGTCGTGATGGAGATTGCGCCCATAGCAACGGAAAGAGCATGGCTGTCGGAAGAAGGAGGGCCTCGCCGCTCCAGCCGACCGCTCCGACGGCGATCGAAAGCAGGATCAGGAGCGCCACACGCCAGCGGTCACGGGTCAAACGTGAACACCGGCCGCGCCTGACCGAGAAGGCCGGATGCCGGGATCGGCCCAAAATATCGTGAATCATAGGAGCTCGCAAAGGATGAGTGAAGAAAGAGATGGCCGGGTGGCACGACGCCGCCGGGATAGGGATGGATCGCCCTGCCGGCACCATCCGTCGCCCGCACAGCGGATGCGGGTACCGGGCGGCCGTCGATGATGACCTCGCCGGCGATCTCGACCCGGTCGCCGGGAAGAGCGACAATGGTCTTGATCAGCGGCGCAAAACCGCCCCTGCAAAGCCCGCGGTGGAGATATCCGCGCTCTAGCGCCTCGATGAACGGCGCGTTCGACGGCGGGCAGATGAACACCAGATCCCCGACCTCAGGGGAGCGGTTCAATGCCTCGATGCGCCAGAGCCCGAGCGGCTCGCTTGGTGTTAGGTTCAGGCGATAGCCGCCGACCGCGGCGACGACCGATTCGCAGAGAATGACGGTCACAGAGGCACGGATCAGGATGATCGCCCGGCGCGGCGTCATTGCTTGATCACCGGTGTCTGGCGCTGCGATAGCCGCAGGTCCTCGACCTGCCTCAAGGTCGCGGCGGTGCGCTCGTGGGCAGCGAGTTGCTGGGCGGTGCGCATCACCGGCCATGCCTCGGCCAGGTGCTCCTTCTCTTGGGGCTGGAGCCCCTTGGCGAGCTGCTCGAACAGCCGCCCGGACGGTTCGCGCGCGGCGTTCGGCAGCAGGCTGCGTTCACCGAAGCGTTCCGATACAGCCTTGTTGAATCCGTCGATTTCGAGCTTGGCCTCCTTGTCGCTGACCGCATATCCGAGTGCTGCGGGAAGGTCGTTGCGGTCGATCGCATCGCGCACCCGTTCGAGCACCGTGCGGGCGGACGGCGACAGTGCCGGAATGTCGATCGAGACGCGATGCCGGATTGCCCTCTCCTCCGTTTCAAGGCGCTGCATGGCGTTCGTTCGCATCTGAAGATAACGTTCGAGGTCACGCGAAAGCGCCGGCGCATTGACGTGTGCAATATCGCGGTCCTCCTTCTCCACGCGGCTGGCGAACAGGCCGGTCTTGCCTTTGAGCGCTCCAAAACTCTCCGGCTCGTTCGCGATCTTCGCGAGCGTGGATTTCGCAGTCGCCGGATCCTTCAACGCCGCGTCGACATCGACCGCGCGGAAGGCGGCTTCGGGCTGGGCGTAGATCAGATGAAAACGGGAGGAGACTTCCTCCCATTGCTTCTTCAGACCGGGATCGGCGGCGAGCTTGTCCTCGACCGCCTGGTCGAGGGATTTCGGATGAATGGTGATGCCGGCAACCATCGGCCTGACCTCCTTCATGTTGCTGGAAAGCGATTGTTGCTGCTGAGTGCTGGAAACGAGACCGAGCTTGCCGCCGATGGCGAGCAGCCGGCTTCCGAGACGGGCAAGCCGCTGTTTCTGCCGGACCGTCCAGTCGAGCCGGTCGCGCATCATGGTCCGGGCGACGTTCATGAGGCGCAGGCCATGCGTGTCGGCGAAGCGGAGTGCCGCGCGATAGAAGCTGGCGTTCTCGTAGTCGAGCGTCGTTTCCTTCGCTGCGTCGCGCGACATGCGTTCCGTCATCCGCGACAGCGCCAGCTCGCGGATGTCGACGACCTTCCAGGTATGGCGCTTGACCTTCTTGCCGTCGGGAAGACGGACCATTTCGGAACCCTTGTGGTCGAGGCCGATGCGGTCGCCGATCTGAGGCGCCGCCTCTGCCATCGCGCGCTTCAGGTCGACGCCCCAGATGGTGTTCTGCTTCCCCTCGCCGGTTTCGAGCGTGACGAAATAGCTGTCGTGGTTCTCGGGCTTGTTCTCGTAGGGAGCCTCTCCGTGATCGACGAGAACGCCGCCGCGGTTGGTGAACTCGTTCATGCCGACATAGAGCCGGGCTGCATCACGATGACGGGTGAGCGCGACATAGGTCAGATGGCGGTCCATCGTGCCGGAGGCGAGCACCCTGACGACGTCGACCGTCGCGCCCTGCGATTTGTGGATGGTGGTCGCATAGCCATGATCGACATTGGCGTAGAGATGCTGATCGACCGTCACCTGGCGGCGACCCTCCCCTTCGCCAATCTCGGCGACAAACCTGCCGGGTGCGGCTTCGACCACCTTCGCCAGCATGCCGTTCTTGACGCCGAGCGATCCCTCGTTCTTCAGGAAGACGATCCGGTCGCCGGCGTCGAAGCGACGCTCGCCCTCTTCTGTCCGGAAGGCGAAGCCCTCGCCGACGAGACCGCGCCCGACCAGCCTTTCGCGGGCGAGTTCGTTGAGTGCGCGCACGTCGAGTCGTCGATGGGCGAGAATGAGAGAAGACCTCGCCGGATCGTAGTCGCGGTTCCAGTCTTCGATCAGCGAGGCTATGGCCTCGTCCTTCGACCAGTGCGAATGGATCAGGTTCGCGCGGTCATAGGCTGCGAGCGCCGACCCGACTTGACGGTGGGCAAGATCGACCGAGGCGCGACGCATCCACGCCTCGCGCTGACGATAGATCGTGCCAAGTTCGGCATAGCCGATGCGGTCGGTGATCGCGCGGAATGCGGCGCCCGCTTCGATCGGCTGGAGCTGATCGGGATCACCGACCAGCACCAGCTTGGCCCCGGCCTCGGTCGCTGCCTGGACAAGCATCGCCATCTGCCGCGACGACACCATGCCCGCCTCATCCAGCACCATGACGGTCCTGTCGTCGAGGCGGTCACGCTCCTGCTGCCAGCGTAGTTCCCACGACGACAGCGTGCGCGCGATGATGCCGGCCTCTTTCTCCAGACCCTCCGCCGCCTTGCCAGCAAGCGCTGCGCCCACGACGCGATATCCGGCGGCTTCCCATGTCTCGCGGGCCGCTTTCATCATTGTGGTCTTGCCCGCTCCGGCACGGCCAACGACGGCGGCTATGCGATTGGCGCCGGCGATATGCGCAAGCGCTGTCCGCTGTTCCTGCGTCAGCCGGTCGTGGCGCGCGAAGGTCGCGTCGAGAACGGCCTTGCCGATACCATGCGAGGAGCGTCGGTCAAGCCACATCGCGCTCCGGGCCATCGTCGCTTCGAGGCGGATCAGCTCGTGCGTCGTGAACTTCGACGGCTCGCGCTTGCCGGTTGCCAACGAGATCCGCTCGCGCTCCAGCCGCAGCACTTGCCCACTCTGCATGATGCGCGCCATCATGTTGCGGAACAGGCCCGCATCGTCGATATAGCGATGCAGGATTTTGGCGACATCGCGCTCGTCGAAGACGCTCTTCTCGCGGGTGATGAGATCCAGCACGAGTTCGGGATTCTCCCGGATGCGGCGGGCATTTTCCTCGCGCCGCTCCTCGTTGAGCTCAAGGCGTTCGAGCTCGGCTTTGCGTCCCTCCCCTTCGGCCTTACGCTCGATCGCCTTGGCGCCGACGCCGAGATGAATGGTCGGCACCAGATCGATACCCTGCTTCTCGTAGGATCGCCCGTCGACGCGCAAATTGATGCCGTTGAGCGCCAGGTGATGGTTCATCCGTTCGAACCAGGCGTCGCGAAACGCGTTGAAGTCGTCCGTTCCGCCGGCCCATAGCTCATAGACGATCTTCCCGGCTTTCGTCCGCAGAGGTTCGCCCTCCTCGCCGATCACCGCGACCTTCTTCGCGCCAAAACCGTATTCGGTCAGCGGCCGCAGTGTCGTCATCAGGTGGATGTGCGGATTGCCGGGATTGTCGTGATAAACCCAGTCGGCAACCATCCCTCTGGAGAGAATGTGCTTTTCCACGAAGTCACGGACGAGCGCGATATTCTGCTCGGCTGTGAGCTCCAGCGGCAGCGCCACCGTCAGGTCCTTGGCGAGCTGGGCGTCGATCCGCTTCTCGAAAGCCTCGACCCTGTTCCAGAAGGCCTCCGAAGCGCCGGCGACAGAGCGGTCGGCGATCAGCATCCGGACCCATTTCGGCGCATGGTCCGGCAAAAGGAACTCTTCGTGAAGGAGCCCAACCTTGCGGGTGTAGTCGATGGTGCGCGCCTCACGCTCGTAGTGCATCTTCGCACAGTGCCGGTAGGCCGCCGACAGCACCGCGCTGCGGCCGTCGCCGCGGCTGACGATGCTGGCTGAGAAGTGGGCGATGGCCACGGCGGCGAATACTCCCGGTCAATCGGTCGAAACAAGCTGCTCGTCGCGAATAGCGGCCCCGCCAGGGTCATTGAGCAACGCGTCGCGCCAGCGACGTATAATTGCGCCCTTGGATCCGCTCCTTCGGAACGGCGGGATCATCTTCCAAAGTGTCGGCTTTGCCGACGTGCAAATCTGCACGTTCCTTCGGACGTGCTTTTGAGGAAGTCTGGCGGCGAGAACATCACCGCGAGACTTCCAGGGAGATCCGACCGGAATGAAGAAACCGTCATCGAAGATACGTGAAGAAATCGCCCGCCTTCAGGACCAGCTCAGACAGGCGGAGACGCGGGAGGCCGAGCGCATCGGCCGCGTCGCGCTGAAGGCCGGTCTTGGCGAGATCGAGATCGAGGAGGCCGAACTCCAGGCAGCGTTCGAGGACATCGCCGGGCGCTTTCGCGGAGGTAAGGCAGGGACATCCGGAAGGAAAAATGCCGATGACGGCCGGACCGCCGGCGAGCCGGGCGCGACGCTCGCATCTGGCTCGGATGCGGGCAGCCGTGGCGAGGCTTGAGCGGATGCACCGGACCTCATCGACCGACGCCCGAAAGAAGGACACCCGCGAGAAGATCGAGCTGGGTGGCCTGATCGTCAAGGCCGGGCTGCGCTACGAGAAACGGGCACTGCTGCTCGGCATGCTGATCGATGCAGGTCGCCGCATCAAGGGCGACGATGCCGAGCGATCGCGCCTCACCACGATAGGGGCGGAGGCCTTTGGTCGTAACGGCGAATAGAATTCTCCTCGCCGTCGTCCCCGCCACGACGATGATCGCCGCGGTGATCCTGATGCCGGGGATCGAGCACTGGCTGGCGGCGTTCGGAAGGACGGCGCAGGCGAAGCTGATGCTCGGGCGGTTCGGCATCGCCCTGCCCTACATCGCAGCGGCTGCGATAGGTACGATGTTCCTGTTCGCGGCCAACGGTGCCGCCAACATAAAGACGGCTGGATGGAGCGTCGTCAGCGGAAACGTCGCGGCGATTATCATCGCGATGATCCGCGAGGCGGCTCGTCTTTCCGGCATCGCCGGAAGCGTCCCCACGGACCAGTCCGTCCTCGCCTACACGGACCCGGCGACAGCGCTCGGTGCGGCCGGCCCATTCCTCGCCGGCGTCTTCGCACTTCGCGTCGTCATCAAGGGCAAGGCTGCATTTGCCAGTCCGGCGCCGCGCCGTGTCCGCGGCAAGCGGGCCGTGCATGGCGAGGCGGACTGGATGGGCGTGGTCGAAGCGGGAAAACTGTTTCCCGATGCGGGCGGCATCGTCATCGGAGAACGCTATCGCGTCGATCGCGACAGTGTGGCGGGCATGTCGTTCCGCGCCGATCAGCGCGAGACATGGGGCGCGGGCGGCAAGTCCCCGCTGCTCTGCTTCGACGGCTCGTTCGGCTCGTCGCACGGCATCGTCTTTGCCGGCTCCGGCGGTTTCAAGACGACATCGTTGACGATCCCGACGGCGCTCAAATGGGGTGGCGGGCTTGTGGTTCTGGACCCGTCGAGCGAGGTGGCGCCGATGGTCTCGGAACACCGGCGCAAGGCCGGCCGAAAAGTGATCGTGCTCGATCCCGCCACGCCCGCCATCGGCTTCAACGCGCTCGACTGGATCGGGCGGTTCGGCGGAACGAAGGAGGAGGATATCGTGTCGGTCGCGACCTGGATCATGACCGACAACGCGCGGACTGCGTCCGCCCGCGACGACTTCTTCCGGGCTTCCGCCATGCAGCTGTTGACCGCGTTGATCGCAGACGTGTGCCTGTCAGGGCATACGGACGAACAGGACCAGACGCTGCGCCGGGTGCGCGCCAATCTCTCGGAGCCTGAACCGAAACTGCGCGAGCGGCTGACGCGGATTTACGAGCAGTCCGAATCCGAATTCGTCCGGGAGAACGTCGCGGTGTTCGTCAACATGACGCCGGAGACGTTCTCCGGCGTCTATGCCAACGCCGTCAAGGAAACGCACTGGCTCTCCTATCCGAACTATGCCGCCCTGGTGTCCGGCGACAGCTTCTCGACGGACGATCTCGCCAAGGGCGAGACGGACATCTTCATCGCACTCGACCTGAAAGTGCTGGAGGCACATCCGGGCCTTGCCCGCGTCGTGATCGGCGCGTTCCTGAACGCGATCTATAATCGCAACGGCGAGGTCGAGGGCAGGACGCTGTTCCTGCTCGACGAGGTGGCCCGTCTCGGCTATCTGCGCATCCTCGAGACAGCGCGCGATGCCGGTCGCAAATACGGCATCACGCTGACGCTGATCTTCCAGAGCCTCGGGCAGATGCGCGAGGCCTATGGCGGTCGGGACGCCACGAGCAAATGGTTCGAGTCGGCGTCATGGATCTCGTTCGCGGCGATCAACGATCCCGACACGGCCGACTACATCTCGAAGCGATGCGGCGACACGACGATCGAGGTCGACCAGACGAACCGGTCGACCGGAATGAAGGGATCGTCGCGCTCGCGGTCGAAGCAGCTTTCGAACCGGCGGCTGATCCTGCCGCATGAGGTGATGCGCATGCGGACCGACGAGCAGATCGTGTTCACGGCTGGCAACGCGCCGCTCAGATGCGGCCGCGCCATCTGGTTCCGCCGCGACGAGATGACGAGGATCGTCGGCAAGAACAGGTTCCATCAAGGCGATGCGCCGGCCAAGGGGCCGGAACCTTCCACACCCTGACAGAACGAAAGGAAGCGCGCATGATGCATTGGAGAAAAGACTGGTACTCGTTGATGGGGCCGTTGATGACCTGGGTGGCGTTCATCATCGCCATTCCGTTTCTCGGCGCCGGGGCGATCGTCAGCATGGCCATTCTGCCAGCGATCGGCGATACGATCGTGAAGACGGTTGGCCTTTTCTGCGCTCTGGTGCTTGGGCCACTGGCGGCGTTCACGGAGATCGCGCCGCCATTTGTGACGAGAGAAGAGGTGGCCTGGCGCAACAGAAACAGAGAGATGCTCTTCGAAGGCGATGTCGCCTGGGAAGATGTTCCGTTTCTGCCACCGGTGCTGAACCGGATTCGGTCCACAACCGGAAAACGAAAGCGGGAGGAAGAGAAGGAGGGGGCCGCTGCCAGCGATGCGAAGCCGTCCATCGCATGACGTCCGAAAGCGCGTCCCCGGATGCCGTACGGGACCTGTATCCGGCACACTGCGACAAGCTGCTGAATTCAGGGGGAGAGGCTATCACCGGTGCATAAAATCACCAATGAGCGACGCCGATCTCCCGGAGCTTTAAGCCGGCCGCAGGCCGCACCCGGGAGAGGGATAGGGGTTTGGGGAAAGGGTGGAGGGAACCGTCCCCTTTCCCCATGGG
>JWIT01000035.1 GCA_000949895.1 Agrobacterium arsenijevicii
TCCCGATCAAGTGGTGCGCCTTTCAACGGCGGTTGGAGCCACTTTGGTTGTTACTTTCGGGGCTAACGAAACGGTGACAGCTGTTGCCGTTTCCAATAGCAAAGATCTCGCGGCCCTTCCACGCGGAAATTATCTTTTCTTCAAGGCTAGCAAGGTTCTCCCACCCCAGCCAGTGGTCGTGCTAACTGCGAGTGACGCCGGTATGCGACGCTACGTTTTCAGCATCTCTTCCAAGACGCTGCCGCACCTCGATAAAGAGCAGGCCGATCTCTACTATAGCGTACAATTCGCTTACCCTGCCGATGACGCAGCGGCTCGCCAGAAGGCGGCACAAGAGAAGGCTGTTGCAGACCGTATACGTGCGGAAGCGCAATATCAACAGAGAGCAGAGGGTTTATTGGAGCAGCCTGCCACGACCGTTGGTGCCGAGGACAAGAATTGGCACTATGTCGCTCAGGGCGATCGTTCGCTGTTGCCGCTCGAAGTCTTCGATGATGGATTTACGACGGTATTTCACTTCCCAGGTAATGTACGCATACCCTCCATCTACACGATAAATCCGGATGGAAAGGAAGCTGTCGCTAACTATTCAGTCAAAGGGAGCTATGTCGAGATTTCTTCGGTTTCCCGTGGTTGGCGTCTGAGGGATGGCCACACGGTATTATGCATTTGGAATACCGCCTACGATCCCGTCGGCCGCAGGCCGGAGACGGGCACTGTGAGGCCCGATGTGAAGCGCGTCCTAAAGGAGGTGAGAGGATGAACGACGACAATCAGCAATCGGCGCATGATGTCGATGCGTCGGGGTCCCTGGTCTCCGACACACATCACCGGCGCCTTTCGGGGGCTCAAAAGTTGATCGTAGGAGGTGTAGTTCTCGCGCTATCACTTAGCCTCATTTGGCTTGGCGGGCGTGAAAAGAAGGAAAACGGGGACGCACCCCCGTCAACCATGATCGCCACGAACACCAAGCCATTTCATCCGGCTCCGATTGACGTTACACTTGATCCTCCGGCTGCCCAGGAAGCTGTTCAGCCGACTGCTCCTCCGCCAGCACGAAGTGAGCCGGAACGGCATGAGCCGCGGCCGGAAGAAACACCGATTTTTGCGTACACCAGTGGTGATCAAGGGACCAGCAAGCGCGTTCAACAAGGCGAAACGGACCGAAGACGCGAAGGCAATGGGGAAGACAGTCCTTTGCCGAAGGTCGAAGTGTCCGCCGAGAATGATCTCTCGATACGCATGAAGCCCACCGAGCTGCAGCCCACCAGGGCTACGCTCTTGCCTCATCCCGACTTCATGGTGACGGAGGGGACGATTATTCCATGTATCTTGCAAACGGCAATCGACACCAGTCTGGCAGGCTATGTAAAATGCGTGTTACCCTGGGATGTTCGTGGAACAACGAACAACGTTGTGCTTCTTGATCGCGGCACCACCGTTGTTGGCGAGATCCAGCGCGGTTTGCAACAGGGAGATACGCGTGTTTTTGTGCTCTGGGATCGGGCGGAGACACCCGACCATGCCATGATTTCGCTTGCGTCACCAAGCGCTGACGAACTCGGTCGCTCGGGATTGCCGGGCACCGTCGACAATCACTTCTGGCAGCGCTTTAGCGGGACCATGCTCTTGAGTGTCGTCCAAGGTGCCTTCCAGGCAGCGAGCACCTACGCTGGCAGCTCGGGTGGAGGGACGAGCTTCAACAGCGTCCAGAATAACGGTGAACAAACGGCAGACACAGCCCTCAAGGCCACGATCAACATACCGCCAACCCTGAAGAAGAATCAGGGCGACACGGTCTCCATTTTTGTCGCACGGGATCTCGATTTCTCAGGCATATACCAGCTTCGTATGGCTGGTCGCGCGGCGCGGGGGCGGGATCGCCGTCCATAACGAATTCAACTTATCACTTACAGATGGAGATACGATACAAATGGAGGTGGATCCGCAATTACGAATCCTTCTCAAGCCAATTTTGGAATGGCTCGATGACCCGCGGACCGAAGAAGTTGCGATAAATCGACCTGGGGAGGCATTTGTGCGCCAGGCCGGCGCCTTCCTCAAGTTCCCTTTGCCTGTCTCCTATGACGATCTCGAAGATATCGCTATTTTAGCAGGCGCGCTGAGAAAACAGGACGTTGGACCACGCAACCCACTTTGCGCAACTGAACTTCCAGACGGCGAGCGGCTGCAAATCTGTTTGCCGCCGACGGTACCGTCGGGCACCGTCAGCTTGACGATTCGACGGCCAAGTTCCCGTGTTTCTAGTCTCAAAGAAGTCTCGTCCCGTTACGATGCTCCGAGGTGGAATCAGTGGAAGGGACGAAAAAAACGGCATGATCAGCATGATGAAGCTATCCTTCGGTACTATGACAACGGGGATCTGGAGGCGTTTCTGCACGCATGTGTCGTTGGTCGGTTGACGATGCTGCTTTGCGGACCCACCGGGAGTGGCAAGACAACGATGAGCAAGACCTTGATCAACGCTATCCCGCCGCAGGAAAGGCTGATTACCATCGAAGATACGCTCGAACTCGTCATTCCACACGAGAACCACGTAAGGCTGCTTTATTCTAAGAATGGGGCTGGGCTGGGCGCAGTGACCGCTGAGCACCTGCTACAGGCTAGCCTGCGCATGCGACCGGACCGAATACTGCTCGGCGAGATACGCGACGATGCCGCGTGGGCTTATCTGAGTGAAGTCGTCTCAGGGCATCCGGGATCGATTTCCACAATACATGGTGCCAATCCCGTCCAAGGTTTCAAAAAGCTATTTTCGCTCGTGAAAAGCAGCGCTCAGGGGGCTAGCTTGGAAGATCGCACCCTGATTGACATGCTCGCAACCGCAGTTGATGTCATCGTACCCTTCCGTGCCCACGGTGACATTTACGAGGTGGGCGAAATCTGGCTCGCTGCCGATGCGCGTCGGCGCGGTGAGACAATAGGCGATCTTCTTAACCAGCAGTAGTTGTGATCCATGTTTCTAAATGCCGCATGGCGCGTTGTAGAATTACGTTTGTAGCAATGCTCAGCAATCTTTGTCATAAAACGGAGACATCTAGTTTGCATTTCTGTCGTGCGCGGTTTGGTCGAAATCTTGCCGAAATGCCCGTGTAGTGAGAGAAAATTAAAGAGTGGAGTCTAACGAATACAACCGTTACGTGTATAAATTCTGTTGAGCTGCAAATGGCTGGCCAGGATCCTAGATTGAGAGGTGAACCGTTGAAACACGTTCTTGTCATCGATGACGATGTCGCTATGCGGCATCTTATAGTCGAGTATCTTACGATCCATGCCTTTAAGGTGACTGCGGTAGCCGACAGCAAGCAGTTCAATCGTGTACTCTGCTCCGAGACGGTCGATGTCGTGGTCGTCGATCTTAATTTGGGTCGCGAAGATGGGCTTGAAATTGTTCGTAGTCTGGCCACGAAGTCCGATGTTCCAATCATAATTATTAGCGGCGCTCGCCTCGAAGAGGCGGACAAAGTTATTGCGCTCGAGTTGGGAGCAACCGATTTTATTGCCAAGCCTTTTGGGACGCGGGAATTTCTGGCGCGCATCCGTGTTGCGTTACGCGTGCGGCCCAGTGTCGCGCGAACCAAAGATCGACGCTCATTTAGTTTCGCTGACTGGACACTTAATCTCAGGCGACGCCGCTTGATTTCGGAAGAGGGCAGTGAGGTGAAACTCACGGCAGGTGAGTTTAATCTCCTGGTTGCTTTCCTGGAGAAGCCGCGCGACGTCCTATCCCGGGAGCAGCTTCTGATCGCCAGTCGGGTACGCGAGGAGGAGGTGTATGACAGAAGTATTGATGTCCTCATTTTGCGGCTGCGCCGGAAGCTTGAGGGGGATCCGACGACCCCTCAGTTGATCAAGACTGCAAGAGGTGCTGGCTATTTCTTTGACGCTGACGTGGATGTTTCGTACGGGGGTGTGATGGCGGCCTGAGGTAGAGGTGCATTTCGCCTTTAGCAATCTGTTCCCAACGTGAGCAGATTGCTATGCGGCTTGGCAAAGCTGCCTTTCCTCGGTACTATCCGAAAAACTCAGCACTGCGGAGTGATTGGATGGGTCCTATCTTTTGAGAGATCAGCTGTTCGTTGCCTTCTCCCGAGCAAAGAAACATGCAAGCGCTGCGGTAGCCAGCTTGTGGCCAAAAGCCCGGGCGGTCTCCAATCCCAATGGATCAAAGTGATTGCGAGCGACTTCTATTAGCGAGACCGGGAACATGCGGGAGGTCTGAACGATGATTGATTTTTCGAAAGCTGTGTGAGGGATCGGATAACTCTTCGGAGCCGCACGAAACGATCCATCCGCCAGCATGTTTTCAAAATCGCCAAGCGCACGGCGCAAGATCATTTGTAGCGACTTGGAAGGACTGTATTGCAGGATCAGGTTGTCATATATCTTCGATACTTCAGGCGCGGGCGGGCGCGCTGAAAGGAAGACCTGGATCTTTCCTGGCGCTGTCGTCGAACTCAAAGCATCCACGGTCAGCATCGATTGCTGATCAGAGCTGTGACAACGCTTGGCGGTGGCTGGGGCAGGTCGTCGATCTTCCTCGTCGAGATTTTCAGGCGGCTGCGGCAGGGTCGAGTTTTGGGTGGCAACAGGCAAAGAAGGATGGACGATTTCGGGTCGAGCGGCGGCAAGCCGCCTGGCCTCCCCGACAGACAAAGCGGGTTTGCGAATTCCCATCTTCACCCCTCCAAGGCTTCGCTAACCAATTTGGAGATAGTGACGAGTTCCTCCATGGCGATTCTGAGATTCCGTTCGAGGAGGCGCATTGTCGGATCGGTTCTCATATTCAGCAATGTGAGATGCAACATGCCACGTTCCTTCATCGCGGCAAATGCGTCTCTCTCGTGCATGGGAGACTGTACAACTGGAAGGCTTGCGAGCATGTCCGACATCGCGCGCTGCGATGTGGTCAATCGACCAACCGGCACGCGTTGGCGCAATACGGCTGTCGGAATTGCCAAGTTCTCGCTCAGCAGCAGTTCAATGACATAGCGGTAGGTCGACAATGCTTCATCGATATCGAGCGGAGTTAACATGGTCGGGATCAGAAGCAGGTTTGAGCTGGCAATGATCGTGTTGTTGAGTTCGCTCGAACCACCATGCGTATCGGCCAGCGCATAATCAAATCCCTGGAGTTCGGCGTCCTCATAGGCCGCCTCAAGGAGTGCCATTTCCTCGGCGGCGTAGACTTCGCAGAAGGAGCCCCAGGTATTGCTGCGAAGGGCGTTTTCTTTCCATCGCGTTAGTGGTCGGTTTTCATCAGCGTCGAAGAGAGCCAATCGTTTGCCGTCACTTGCAAAGGCGGCGCAAAGACCCATGAGTGCCGTGGTTTTGCCGGCTCCTCCCTTGAAGGAGCAAAATGTCAGAAGTTTCATGTCCTTATCCTGTCGATTTTGTGAAGCGGAAGTGCGTCTGTACTTTTATTTGTGTGTATGATTTTGCGATCATTCATGAGTAATGTAGTAATTACCTGATTTTATATTTCAATTTTATTGTAAAATAATTTCAATTGTAATAATATAAAAATAAATATCCCTTATGTGTTCTTGATTTCGTTTTGTATATGGCTAGATTCCCATCTGCCACGACGAGGAAATGCTACGGCGGGGCAAGTTCAGATCTTTCCGTCTTCTATGGAGGAAGCTATGTCGCAAGGCAGTAGGCCCACCTCAAGTGACATTGCCGTCAACCAGCGCGAATGCGTGAAGGTTGAAGGCTTCAAGGTCGTCAGTACCCGATTAAGATCGGCCGAATATGAGAGTTTTTCTCATCAGGCACGCTTGCTGGGCCTCTCCGACAGCATGGCCATACGGGTTGCGGTGCGCCGCATTGGTGGCTTTCTTGAAATCGACGCAGAGACTCGTCATAGGATGGAGGCCATACTACAATCCATAGGAACACTCTCAAGCAACATTGCCGCGCTGCTATCTGCCTATGCCGAAAATCCGACAATGGATTTGGAGGCTTTGCGAGCTGAACGTATCGCCTTCGGTAAATCTTTCGCTGACCTCGACGGCTTGCTCCGTTCCATTTTGTCCGTATCACGGCGGCGGATCGACGGTTGCTCGCTGCTGAAAGACGCCTTGTAGCACTGACGTAGCACTTGGCGGGGAACATATTCGATGCCCGATCGAGCTCAAGTTATCATTCGCATTGTGCCGGGAGGTGGCACCAAGACCCTTCAACAAATTATCAATCAGTTGGAGTATCTATCCCGGAAGGGCAGGCTGGAGCTGCAGCGTTCAGCCCGACATCTCGATATTCCCCTGCCACCGGATCAAATCCACGAACTTGCCCGAAGCTGGGTTCAAGAGACTGGAACTTATGACGAAAGTCAGCCAGACGAGGAAAGGCAACAGGAGTTGACCACCCATATTATTGTAAGCTTCCCCGCGGGTACAAGCCAGGTAGCGGCTTATGCGGCGAGCCGGGAGTGGGCAGCCGAGATGTTTGGGTCAGGCGCAGGGGGGGGCCGATACAACTATCTTACGGCCTTCCACATCGATCGCGACCACCCACATCTGCATGTCGTCGTCAATCGGCGCGAACTTTTAGGACACGGCTGGCTGAAGATATCTCGGCGCCATCCCCAACTGAATTACGACGCCCTGCGCATAAAGATGGCCGAGATTTCACTTCGTCATGGCATTGCCCTCGATGCGAGCCGACGAGCAGAACGTGGCATCACCGAGCGGCCGATCACTTATGCCCAATATCGGCGCCTTGAGCGGGAGCAGGCTCGCCAAATCCGTTTCGAAGACGCGGATTTGGAACAGTCGTCGCCGCAAGGAGATCATCCAGAATTCAGCCAACCTTTCGATACATCCCCATTTGAAGCATCCGCGGGCGGACCGGAGGACATGCCTCGGCCCAACAATCGGCAGAATGAGTCGCAAGTTCATCTCCAGGAGCCAGCTGGTGTCAGCAACGAAGCCGGTGTCCTTGTGCGGGTTGCATTGGAGACGGAGCGCCTTGCTCAACCATTCGTTTCCGAAACCATTCTCGCGGACGACATAGGGAGCGGCTCTTCGCGTGTTGCCGAGGGCCGTGTGGAGAGCGCAAACCGCACTCCCGATATTCCTCGCGCAGCAACTGGAGCTGCCACGCACACGACACACGACCGGCAGCGGCGTGCAAAGCGTCCTCATGATGACGACGGAGGGCCGAGTGGAGCAAAACGTGTGACATTGGAAGGCATCGCGGTTGGGCCCCAGGCGAACGCCGGCGAACAGGATGGCAGTAGTGGCCCCTTAGTACGGCAAGCTGGAACGTCTCGGCCATCTCCACCGACGGCCACGACGCGGGCCAGCACCGCAACCGATTCATTGTCTGCTACAGCCCACCTCCAGCAACGGAGAGGTGTCTCTTCAAAGCGTCCGCGTGAAGATGATGATGGAGAACCGAGTGAACGCAAACGCGAGAGAGATGAGCGCAGCAAGGACGGGCGTGGGGGAAATAGGAGATAGAGAAGGACCGAGTGATGGCAAATGAAGAGTTCACCAGACACTATGCGTGGCCCGCTCCTGTGGCTTCGAATGATGAAGGGCGTGGGACCGCGCGGATCCCCATCCAGGCACAATCAATCGTTGCTGGAGAAGACGGTCGGGACACTTCGGTCCCAACGGCTTTGTCGCGACCGCCAATTGAAGATATGCCGCACGGCGTCCAAGAAACATCGGCGAGTGGCGGACGACTGGGAGCGGCCCGTCTGCGGGATCCCGTAATCCCGCCAGGAATATCCGAAGCCCGCACGGACCTATCCGCAATTTTGCGGAAAAAAAGCGGTTCTTTCCGCACCGGTATGCAGTATCTGCGTGAGCTTGAACGGGAAAATCTTGATAAACAAGACAGGGAAGCCAGTGCGTTGCCAGATTTAAGTGCAAGGGGCATAAAGCGACCGCGCGAAATTGAGTATCCCGGCAATGCAAGCGGATTAACCATAAAGAGGCAAGTCGGCTTAGGCATAGAGATCAATACTATCTCGGCATCTTCTCCCGTGAACCGGGCCGCGCATTCGTCGAACTGGCAAGGCGCGCCGGAACAGGGCGTGTACAATGTTCAGCCATCGGCAGATAGAGCACAGAAATCTGCGCAGGAAAGTTCGACGTTTCCCGATGGCACTCCTGTTTCCGCTCTCTATTCAGGCCCACTCGCAGAATGGTTCGAGAGGGATACTGGCAGCGAGACGACCAGGAATTCAGGCAACACCATTTCGTCACCGCTCCGAGGGCTGGAGGAGTTCGGCGATTCCGCGGACAGCCGGTATCTTGGGCGCGAAGCTCAGAGTCTTTCAGTTACCGTAACAACGCCTAATTCGAATGCTGAGGCAAGTTCTCATAGCGCACACACTGAAACTCTCGACGATGTCAGCAGTGACCACTCGAGCGAACAGGGGAGGGGTCCCCTTGGCGCCGCAATCCTTGGATCCCATCATGACCTTTCACCGCGTGCACAGAAGTTATCACAAACAAACCGCGATTCCCCTGAACTGACCGACGCCGAACTGGCAAAAGTCGATGCGGTGTTCGAATCTCTCTCCAAGGGGCCCCCGGCCGGGGAGTGCGCCGCACCGGACTTTCGTGAGCGCGGACCAGGCGGCGCTTTCCAGAAAGAAGGCGTGTCCGACAGGGCGAACGGGGTGCCCACTAACTGGGAGGTACCTTTTGGTCGCGGTGGCGGGCATTCACCGCAAGCGCTGAGGTCCTCAGGAGTGGAGCTCGATGACTTCCCTGATTTCACCGAGGCCGAACTGGCAAAAATCGACGCACTAGTCGAATCTCACTCCAACAGATCTTTATCAGTGCGAAATATAATACCAGATTTGCGCGGAGCGGGAGCAGACAACGTCTTCCGGAAAGAAGGCGTTGTCGAACACGCGGAGAAGATGCCGATCGATAGTGTGAGTCTTACCAGACTGAATGGCGAGCGTTCACGTTCACCGAAGACATCGCAAGCAAGCCTTGAGGATTTCCCCGATCTAACCGATGCCGATCTGGCCCATATCGAAGAGTCGGAGCGGATCGCAAGAACTGCTGTTGAAAAGGGGAAGCAAAAAATCTCGACCGAAGCCGATACGCGGTTTGATTTGGGCAACTCTTCTGCACCCCGGGTTAGCCCTCGATCGGTTACCCCGTTGGTTCCCAATGCCAATCAGCCGATTACATCGTGGTTCTACGAGGCACAAAAGACTTGTGACAAATTGGTAGAGAACACTTACGTGAAGCCGGCCGTTGACAGTTCTAGGGCGCGAAATGACGTCGAAAACACCGCTGGCAGGCTTGGTGACCCTGCTCCTGCTTTGGGGCATGACAATCTTGGTAGAACTCGCGCGTTAACGCCCGTTCGCGACGTGATGTCTAGACCCAGCGCGGACCGACAACTGGCTAGTCATGCGGCAGAACATTCGGCAATAGACGACATTTGGAAACGGGATGACCGTGATCGCAGGACACACCCTTATAGAGGATTGGATTCGCGTTCACGTGAAGGTTACGGGCGGTAAAGGCTGTGTTGTTCGCAGCAACACCCAAATCAAAAGCCCAATTTGCGATCGATCGAAGAATCTCGGTGAAGTGATGAATTCGAGCAAGACTACGCCCCAGCGTTTAGCTGTCAGCATCGTATGTTCGCTGGCAGCCGGTTTTTGCGCGGCAAGTCTCTATGTAACATTTCGCCATGGGTTCAATGGCGAAGCGATGATGACGTTTAGCGTCTTCGCCTTTTGGTACGAGACCCCGCTCTATATGGGTCATGCGACCCCCGTCTTCTATTGCGGTTTAGCCATTGTCGTCTCGACGTCTATTGTTGCGCTGTTAAGCCAACTTATCATATCGTTTCGCAATCACGAGCATCATGGCACGGCTCGTTGGGCGGGATTTGGCGAAATGCGGCACGCCGGTTACCTGCAGCGCTATAATCGTATCAAGGGGCCGATCTTTGGCAAGACGTGTGGCCCTCGTTGGTTCGGCAGTTATCTGACCAATGGCGAACAGCCTCACAGTCTTGTTGTCGCGCCAACGCGCGCCGGCAAAGGCGTTGGCGTCGTTATTCCGACGCTCCTAACCTTCAAGGGTTCGGTGATAGCCCTCGACGTCAAAGGCGAGCTTTTTGAGCTGACTTCCAGAGCACGCAAAGCGGGCGGCGACGCCGTTTTCAAGTTCTCACCTCTGGATCCAGAGCGACGGACTCATTGTTACAATCCCGTCCTCGATATTGCAGCTTTACCGCTCGAGCGGCAGTTTACCGAGACGCGCCGCCTCGCCGCAAACCTCATCACGGCCAAAGGCAAGGGAGCGGAAGGCTTTATCGACGGCGCGCGGGACCTTTTCGTTGCGGGCATCCTTACCTGTATTGAGCGCGGTACGCCAACAATTGGTGCGGTCTACGACTTATTTGCTCAACCTGGAGAGAAGTACAAACTTTTTGCGCACCTCGCGGAAGAAAGCCGAAATAAAGAGGCTCAGCGTATTTTCGACAATATGGCGGGTAACGACACGAAAATTTTGACTTCTTATACATCAGTGCTCGGCGACGGCGGACTTAACCTGTGGGCTGATCCATTGGTTAAAGCAGCGACAAGTCGATCAGATTTTTCCGTCTATGATCTGCGTCGGAAGAGGACCTGCGTCTATCTTTGCGTCAGTCCCAACGACCTCGAGGTCGTGGCGCCATTGATGCGCCTCCTTTTTCAGCAGGTCGTGTCAATTCTGCAGCGATCACTGCCAGGTAAAGATGAGCGGCATGAAGTTTTGTTTCTCCTTGACGAATTTAAACACCTGGGGAAGCTTGAGGCAATCGAGACCGCGATTACAACCATCGCCGGTTACAAAGGCCGCTTCATGTTTATTATTCAGAGTCTCTCGGCCTTGACGGGCACCTACGATGACGCGGGCAAACAAAACTTTCTCAGTAACACTGGCGTGCAAGTATTTATGGCCACGGCCGACGACGAAACACCGACCTATATCTCAAAAGCTATCGGCGACTATACGTTCAAGGCGCGTTCGACCTCATACAGTCAAGCCCGAATGTTCGATCATAACATCCAGATTTCCGATCAGGGGGCACCGCTTTTGCGCCCCGAACAAGTGCGCTTGCTTGACGATAACAATGAAATCGTCCTTATTAAAGGGCATCCGCCTCTCAAACTACGAAAGGTGCGATATTATTCCGATCGTATGCTGAGGCGCCTTTTCGAATGCCAAATTGGCGCCCTCCCTGAGCCCGCATCTTTGATGCTTTCGGAAGGTGTCCATCGGGATGGGCAAGACCTCAGTCAACATGCCGCCGTCACGGAGGCGCAGGGCTTAGGTGACATCGATTCGATACCTAATAATATGGAAGCCGCTACACCGCAAAACAGTGAAATGGATGACGAGCAGGACAGCCTCCCAACTGGAATTGACGTCCCCCAGGGCCTTATTGAAAGCGATGAGGTGAAAGAAGACGCCGGTGGCGTGGTGCCAGATTTCGGTGTTTCAGCTGAAATGGCTCCAGCTATGATTGCACAACAGCAGCTGCTGGAGCAGATCATTGCGCTTCAGCAACGATATGGACCCGCGTCCTCGCACTCGGTGAAATGACTTCAAGCTGCCTTTCACATTGGAATCATTCGATGCGGGGCGTCGTCAGATATTCCGGTTGTATCGAATGCGGAGCTAGACCCCGAGGTTGCCGATTAAGCAGATATCGCCATGAGACCGTCAGGAAACCCAAACGTCGATCTTAGCGGTTCGACTGCATCGCTTGCCGAAGTTCCCGCCGGAGCTACCCCTGTCCTTAATCTAATCGAGCCCAGGAACCGTCCGGCTGACGACTCGCTTGAGGGCCAAACCGATCGCGGCGAGCATCCATCTGCATCATTTGACTATGATGGCATGAAGCTTGGCGCCGCGGAGCGTGAAGCATACGAGAACTGGTGTCCATCGAACCGGCCTACATGGAAAGATCTGGTACTCAGGGCGCGCCTTGATGCAATCGACAGTTCCGCTTGGCTCCCCGATTTGGGCGAGGAGTCGCCTTTGATCTTCAGATATGAAGGGATTCCGCTGGGTGAGGGGGAACGGCAAGCCTACAAAGAATGGCAAGAGGACGCTCAGCCCACATGGGAAGACCTCGTTGTCAACGCACGAATGGCGGAACCTGATCCTTGTGCTGACATTGCAGACGAGCACAATCCCCTCAAAGAAGGCGAGGAGTTTCGGTCTGAAGCGTCGAAACGCAAGCGGAAAAAACCGATCGACCAGGACGAGAATTCTTCTACATCGTTTTACCATGACGGGATGAGGCTCGGAGAACCCGAGCGCGAGGCATATGATAACTGGGGCAACGCGGAGCCGCCCACGTGGAAAGACCTGGTACTTAAGGCGCGCCTTGATGCAATTGACAGCTCCGCCTGGCTCTTTGCTTCAGAAGGGTCTTCCTCGACTTTTGAGTATGAGGGAATTCCACTGGGTGAGGGGGAACGGCAAGCCTACAAAGAATGGCAAGAGGACGCTCAGCCCACGTGGGAGGACCTCGTCGTTAATGCACGCATGGCAGAACTCGACCATTCTTCTTGGATTACAGACGAGCACAATTCCCTTGAAGAAAACTTAGAGTTTGGGCCCGATGCAAGACAGGCCAGCCTGAAGGACTCGACCGACCAGCGGAAGAGTTCTTCCGCGTCATTTATCTATGATGGAATGAAGCTCGGGGAACCCGAGCATGCTGCATACGAGAACTGGAGCAAACCGGAACGACCGTCATGGGAAGCCCTCATCCTAGATGCGCGCCAGGCTTCCATAGCAAGCTCTTCGGTTTCGAATTCGTTACTTGCAAAGACATCCTCGCCAGTCTTTCTATACGAGGGAATGTCGCTAGGGGATGCGGAACGTCAAGCGTATGGAAGGTGGAGGCAGCCTGCCCAACCGCGATGGCAAAATCTTGTGGTGAACGCGCGCCTTGCGGATCTTGATCCGTTGGCCTGGATTCCCGATGAACATGATCCGTTTGCGGAAGCCGAGGCGCTTAGCCCCACTTCGCAATCGAGTGGCGCCAACAAGTCCAACCGCGCTTTGGGTAATCAATCAGATTCAGGCCGGCCCGCCTTCGCATATCTGGCAGCACAAGAGGCGAGTCACCTGCAATCACCGGCATGCTCACAATTGGAAACGAGGCGTGCATTAAATTTCGGGTCGCCTGGACCGGATGCAAATCCAACGGAAAGCATCGCCAAATGTAATCGTTTGGATGGCGTCAGTAAAATTAAGCGATTAGGCACCAAAGGCCGCCGGGCAGTAAACGCGACTATTCACGGCGGCAAGTTCGGTGCGCAAGGACTGTTGTCCGAAGATTGCGGACAAGCGGCTGAGCCCTCTCCGTCGGAACAAACTACTCGGCCGCGAACCGATAATATTGGTACCTATGCAAGCCGGAAAAACGAACGAGCTCGGCTGGCTACAGAGACCGGGAAATACGAATCGGAGCACATTTTCGGATTTAAGGTCGTCCACGATACTTTGCGGGCGACCAAAGAAGGCCGTCGTCTCGAAAGGCCAATGCCGGCATACCTCGAATACAAGGAGCTTCATCGGCAACACGTAGGGACAGGAAGAGGACGGACTGGACTGGTCGGGCGCGGATGGCCGGATGATGCGAGCTATCGCGCAGATCAAAGGGCAACCCTGTCGGACCCTGTTGCGTCCGCGGAAGGTGCAACAGCTTCAAATGGGTACCAGTTGAACCAGCTGGGCTACGCGCACCAGCTCGCCACCCATGGTCTCCAAAGTGAAACGCCCGATGGGGTTACCATGCCAATTCAAGTTGCGACAATTAGCTACAACTATACAGTGAGCCGTGATCCGGTCCTTTCACCACCCAGCAAAGAACAAGCGCCCCCATTGCTACACCTTGGGCCTCGTGGGCAAACGGAAGCTGTGCTTGCCCGCGAGACCGCATTGACCGGAAAATGGCCAACTCTCGAGCGTGAGTGTCAAGTGTATCAGCGGTTTTTGGCCCTGTACGACGTAAAGAAGGATCTGGACGCCAAACAACTTGGTGTACGGCAGAAAAAGCAGGCACTCGTTGCGGCGTTGAACCGGACCGCCGGCTTAATTGGCGCGTCACCTTTGGAAGCTCAATCGTCGACCGCTGAGGTTGAATATACTACCGACGAGCCCGATGAACGACGGGTTTATGATCCGCGCGATCGAGGCAGAGACAAAGCGTTCAATCGCTGACAAAGTCGCCTAGACAATGATTGTTACGGACTTCGCAATCGATTTCTTGACAGCAGTGCCATTCAACTTTTGATCCACCATCTGCTTGTCTCGTCCCTGGAAAATAATCGGCGGAGAAACGCTCGACAGCTTCTATTGCCAAGCCCCGTGCGATCGATCGTAAGCGCACAATTCACCGCACCTATTCACAGAACAGCGAATGAAGGAGTCTGTGTCCACAAGGGAGACTGTGGACACAATGACATTGGATATCTTGAATGGTTCAGGGGGTCTTCGGGCTGTGAAGGTTCTTCCCAACGGGAAGCGGCGTTTCGATCCGGTCGAGAAAGACCGGCTGATCGACGCTGCAATGAAGCCCGGGGTATCGGTTGAGCGAACGCGAACTTGACACTCAAAGATTACGCGCCGCGGAACGCGCCCTCGATAAACAAGTCTGGCAGAATCCTCCCGTTAACCCCTCCCGGTCGCAACGAGGAGATGCCAATAGTCATCTTCGAAACGAACGCGATGAGCGACTAGAGTCGGAGATGACGATCGCGCATCAAGCCGCTTCCGTCTCCGTTGGCGAGGATCGCCAAGCTCTTGATGCCGCTCGATCGACCTTGAATGAACTGCACAACTCGCCATCGTCGGATGATAGGGCAAACTTGAGTTCGCCGAGAGCCGAAATTTGCGACCGTACAACGTATCCGCCGTCTCCATCCCATTGAATACGGATATTCCTGAGCATTGAGGTCCGTGCCAATACGTCTCCGGCAAGAGCTGGAGATTTGGCATGGCGGATGATGAGGGATTTGCTGGGCGCTTTGAGATTGTCGAGGCGCGTCGAGGAATACTATCCCCCTCGACAAGCGAAGAGTCTGATCCGTGGGGTCGAGGCCGTGCAGAACACCGTAAACGCTAACGGCGGGATCCCGAATGACCAGTCATTGTGGCATTCCGAAAGAATTACATTCACACGGCACCGGTTACTCGATCACTATCTCCTGCGGCCTTATTCGATAAAGTCGTGCTAACTCCGTGACTTGGCAAGAATTACATATGAAACGCGATATTCGTTTAATGACGGAGGCTCGGATGGTAGATTCACCGAAGGCTCAATTCTATTAGGAGTCTTGATTGTGTCCGAAGAGTGACTGCCGCTGCAGCAGCCTAGAAAGCAATGCACGGTGATGATGTTGATCGGACGGCTTTCGTCCCGCGCAGGCTACCGGCTGAAGCCGCTTACGTCGATAGTCAAGTTGACCTGGCGGCAAACCGACAACCTCACTGTGTGACTTGTTTTGAGCGACTTTTGGTTCAAGAGAAAGATGAAAACCGTCGACGATTGTGGGCTTCCGGCAAAGCATGCGCCACGTCTGAAGAGAGTTGTGCAGGAGGCCCTACACTCGCACCGGGCCATTCGGGGCCATGAAGATGGAGCAAACCTTAATTTGCACCGATAATTTTCCGTTCGATGGATTTGGGCTGGGCAGGATCGGAGCGGAAGGCACTAGGAAAATCGTAATTTCTGTAGGAGAAACAATGATATGGTGATCATCAAGCTAAATGCGAATAAAAACATGCCTGTCTTGGCGGTTGAGAAGCCGCAAGAAATTCACAAAGAGGAGTTGAGCGACCATCACCAGTCAAATGGCTTTACGAGTTTGGATCTCGAAATGATTGAACTGGAGAATTTTGTCCTTCACTGCCCGCTCCCCGAAGAAAACCTAGCCGGCTAAAAGGAGTTAGACGATGGATCCAAAGGCCGAAGGCAATGGTGAAAATATCACTGAGACCGCAGCAGGCAATGTCGAAACTTCTGATTTCGTGAATTTGAAGCGCCAGAAGAGGGAGGGCGTAAATTCCACCGGGATGTCCGAAATTGATATGACGGGTAGCCAAGAAACTCCCGAACACAACATGCACGGAAGCCCGACTCACACGGATGATCTCGGCCCGCGGTTGGATGCGGACATGCTCGATTCTCAGTCAAGTCATGTTTCTAGCAGCGCTCAAGGCAATCGGTCTGAGGTTGAAAATGAGCTATCCAACTTATTCGCGAAGATGGCTTTACCAGGCCATGATCGGCGTACCGACGAGTATATTCTTGTGCGGCAAACCGGACAAGACAAGTTCGCAGGTACTACTAAAGGTAACCTCGATCATCTGCCCACCAAGGCGGAATTCAATGCGAGCTGCCGGCTCTATAGGGATGGAGTCGGCAACTACTATCCCCCGCCCCTCGCATTCGAGAGGATCGATATCCCGGAGCAATTGGCTGCACAATTGCATAACCTGGAGCCAAGAGAACAGAGTAAACAGTGTTTTCAGTACAAGTTGGAAGTCTGGAATCGCGCTCACGCAGAGATGGGCATCACTGGCACCGACATCTTCTATCAAACAGACAAGAATATTAAGCTCGACCGAAATTATAAATTGAGGCCTGAGGATAGATATATACAAACAGAGAAATACGGGCGCAGAGAAATTCAAAAACGCTATGAGCACCAGTTTCAAGCTGGTTCACTGCTGCCGGATATCTTAATCAAGACCCCGCAAAATGATATACATTTCTCGTACAGGTTTGCGGGCGACGCTTACGCTAACAAGCGATTTGAGGAATTCGAACGCGCAATCAAAACTAAATACGGTAGCGATACCGAGATCAAGCTCAAATCCAAATCTGGGATTATGCATGACTCCAAATATTTGGAATCATGGGAGCGGGGCAGTGCGGATATCCGTTTCGCAGAGTTCGCCGGCGAGAATCGAGCTCACAACAAGCAGTTTCCGGCTGCGACTGTGAATATGGGAAGGCAGCCAGATGGCCAGGGAGGGATGACTCGCGATCGCCATGTAAGCGTTGACTACCTATTGCAAAACCTACCCAACTCCCCTTGGACGCAAGCCTTGAAAGAGGGAAAGTTGTGGGATCGAGTTCAGGTCCTTGCTCGCGACGGAAACCGTTACATGTCACCTTCAAGACTGGAATATTCCGACCCCGAACACTTTACCCAACTGATGGATCAAGTTGGTCTGCCCGTGTCGATGGGTCGGCAAAGTCATGCGAATAGTGTCAAGTTTGAGCAGTTTGACAGACAGGCAGCGGTTATTGTTGCGGATGGCCCGAACTTACGTGAGGTTCCAGATTTGTCCCCGGAAAAGTTGCAACAACTGTCTCAAAAAGATGTCCTGATAGCGGATCGCAATGAAAAGGGGCAAAGAACCGGCACTTACACTAATGTTGTGGAATATGAGCGCCTGATGATGAAATTACCGAGCGACGCAGCGCAGCTTCTCGCTGAACCGTCCGATAGATATTCACGTGCTTTTGTCCGGCCGGAGCCAGCATTGCCCCCCATCAGTGACAGCCGGCGGACTTATGAAAGCCGACCGCGCGGCCCAACCGTAAACAGTCTGTAGATTTCCTGATACCGCGTCAGTGACGAAGCCCTTTAGTTCAAAATATGCATTTGAAAGGATTCAACAATGGTCGACACGACGAAGAAGAGTGTCGCGAAGTCGCTTACGGCTGACATGCGCCGTTCTGCTAAGCGGCTTTCTAAGCAAATGCGTAAAACCTCGCTTACTGAAGAGGAGGCAACAAGGAATCTAGCCCGGCTCGAAACGCCGGATCAGAAGCGAAAATATGTCGCCGATATGCAGATAATCGACAAGCTGGAAGACGGCTTTCGAGGCGAAATAAGCTATAAAATGCTTGGAAATAAACAGCTTCGGGTCGACAGCCCAAAAGAATTAACGCGCGAGCATGGTATAATAAGAAAAACAAGAAAGGTTCTGAAGCGTAACGCAGAGACTGGCAATGTTTACTTGGGTCTCCACGAAAAGAAGACCTGGAGGAGCGTTAGCAGCCATCTTTATGCCGAGGACGGTACACTTCGCGCGAAGCATGTGAAATACAAAGACGGACGCTTTGAAGAAAAATGGGAACGAGACGAAAATGGCCTGCTGTTCCGCACGCAGTTTGTCAACCGAAATCGGCTATTTCAACCTATTTCCGAGAAGGTCAGCACACCCTACCGGAGCGGACCGGAAAACCGGCTTTTTCGTGAACTAACCCGTCGAAAAGGTTCCAAGCAGGAAACTTTTGAGCGGGACGAAAAAGGCAACCTCGAGCTCATCGGCAGCAAACGTCTCGGCTTTTCCAAGAATTCGACGAAAGCCGTGGATCGTCAGACCTCTCAGACGACGATTCGAAAACTTGGTGGCGCATTCAGCAAATCTTATAGATCCCTGCTAGACACAGAGGGCAACGAACTTGGCCGAGATATATCGAGTCATCGACGGCTCTTCAACAAGCGATCGGCTGTCTACGATGAGGCTAGCGGGCAATTGACGAGCACCAAGCATACGTTCGGTAAGATCTACAAGAGTGAAACAGCGTATTTGAACGCTGATATCAAAAAAGTCTCAAAAAAGATACTCGGCGTGACGGTTCGTCGGAAACTGACGACGCTAAGTGAACAAGAACACGACGCTCAGAAGCTGCGAAATTCGGAATCCATTGAGCATAGGAAGGCTTGGCAAGAGCGCGCAGTTATCCCTAGATCGCCTCCACGGGAGACGGCAAATGTGGATTCGGCGCCGCAGTCGCATCTGGTCAACTCTCTTAGAGACGGCCGTCGTGATGAGGCTGAGCCTAGGGTTGTGCCTGCAAAAGACCGACGATTTGATGGCGTTATACAAAATTCACCCTTGTTTCGGCAACCGAACTCCGAGCGACGGGTCGGTTCCCAAACACTACCTCCATCGTCAAATGTGCGTGCCTTAGATCCAGTTTTTCCAAGGGAAGGCGCTAAGTCGGAAAAAGGGCCAGTGGCGGTCAATCTCCAGCGTGATAATGAAAGGGAAAAGCAAGAGGAAAAAAACCTCAGTGAGAGGCGGGGAAATCTCTTCCGGTCAAGCCGGTCAATAACAGAGATGTCGTTTCCCGGATCGCCGGAAAGAATAACGATGTTAGGTTCGCGGCGGGCCTCGATAAACCCATCCGCCGATCCGCAATCGCCGGTCGGCAGAACGGATTCCCAAGCGCCGCCGATGTCCTTATTTCCGATCAATAATCATCAGTCGGATCCAAACGAGCAAGAGCTCTTGAGTTTCCTGCATAGCGTGCCAGTCCCGCCGCCTTTGGAAGTACATGGCGCACCAGGCGGGCGTGTTGAGGACAGCCTCCGTGGAGCTTCCGGAGACAGCCTGGTGCGAACGAGTTCAGTGTCGGAGAGTGTGTTCGATGAACATTCGCAAGGGCCTTTGGAACGCGATCACTCGACCAATGCGACAAGTGAGCGCTTTGATCCGCAGGCTTTGTTTGGCGAACCGGGCTTGTCGCGCGTCTCAGAAACACGACCAGAACTCTCGATGCAAGGCGACCATTTGACAAATTCGGAACAGCAAGCGTTACTGAATGAACTGCTTAGTGTGCCATTACCGGGTCCTTTGCCGAAGGCGGATCATGAGCGACCGAGGGTTTTGGAAAGCTCACGGAGCCGAGAGCGCTCCATCTCAGGAGGGCTTTCACTTTAGAATGAAATTACCGATTCAAGTGTCCACCCAGTGGCTTGATTGAAACAGGCCAAGATGTGCGGAACACACCACTTCGAGGTGATGCTCGAGGAATAGTTCAGAGTTGTGACATCCCGCTGCGCAGCCTCTACGCATATTAGATGACTCTGCGAGAACGTTTGTGTAGCTTGCAATGTAGCTATGTTGAACCGCCAGCCCATAGGAGCAATGCCGTGAGTGTCTCATCAAAGCCCACCTGCCGTGTCGTGCGGCCCCGCGATACCTATGCCGGAAAACAGGGCTTCAGCGTAACCGATGTCCTACTCCCCCGTTGTTCTCGCCGCCCTAATCTGTGATCGGCTTTCCATGGACGAGCAACGGGAGTTTCTCCATGGAGAGTACATTGGAGTTTCTCACAACCAGGAAGTCTGGACGTGAGATTCACCGGCATTGGCCGGACGAGGTCAAGGCGCAGATCGTTTCGGAAAGCTTGAGACCTGGCGCGCGATGGTGAATGAGGGCGCCGAGCGCTATGGATTGCGGGCGAACCGCCTTTCGACTTGGCGAACGATGGCGCGGCAGGGCAAGCTTGTTCTACCTGCACCCGATGACCCAGTGGAGTTCGCAGCGGTAGTCATCGATCCACCCGTTGCGGAGCCGCTGATCAATAAAACTAGCCGCCCTGAGATCATCGTCGGCGCTGTCACCATCCGCCTGGAAGAAGGTGCGTCTGCCGCCCGCATTGCCGCTATTGCGCGTGCCTGCGCGGTTCCGGCATGATCTTTCCGTCGAACCGCGTACGGATCATGGTCGCGACCAAGCCGGTCGACTTCCGTAAAGGTCATGATGGATTGGCGGCATTGGTCAAGAATGAGCTGCGCAAAGATGCCGTAATCGGCCGCATGCGCATAGAAGGCGCGCTCTTCCTTCGACAGCCCCGGCCGTTCCTGCTCCCCCGACCATGCGAAGACATGCTTCCTGGATCTTGCGCGTTTGACGACCGGATCGAGGGCGTCGAATTTCTTGTCGAAATAGGTTGATTGCCACTCGCGGTGATAGTTGGTCACCGCGATGATATGCTTGTGCTGGATGTGAAGGTAGGCAAAACCGGTGAAGCCGAAATGCTCGGCGAAGTCCGCGAGCCCGGTCTTCAGGATGCATTCATCGCCCTCGATTGCGGCAAGATCGGTCAACTTGTCCAGCCAGTGCTGCATTCCATACCCCCATCTGTGATTACAACTATCCTTGTCGTCGCGGTCCGCCTCGACAGTCGGCGACCGGGAGCCCCAAGGACCGGGGCCATGGCGCGCAACTGATCGCGGAAATCGAGGCCGCGATAGTTGGATTCCAGGTAGGCGTGGCTGAAGTCGATCAGGGCTACGACATCCGGATGATTGACGGCTTTCACCGTTGCGGCAACTTCGGCCGGAGTCTGACGATACTGGCCCGGCTCCGTTGTGAAAATATTCTCAAAGGCGATGCGAATACCGTACGCTTTGGCATGCTCGCCCAATTCGAGCAGCGCTTCGCATTGACGCTCGTCAGCGCCGGCGCGTTGAGCGATCTGATCGGCGCGCAGAAAGCCCGCGTGCTGGACGAGAACGCGGGCGTCGATGCTGTCGCAAATCTCGACCAGTGCCTTTGCAGCATCGACCTGGTGCCGGCGCGTTGCCGGGTCCATGAAGTTCGAGGACACGAGGCCGTGCACGGTATAGCGGAAGGAAAACGTCTCAAGAAGGGTTCTGAGCCGATCGCCACGCTCTTTGACGATGCGGCCACCTGCGATCAGATCGAGGCTGGAAAGGGCGAGTTCGACCGTGTCGACGCCGATTGCCTCAAGGCGGCGCAGCTCTCTCTCGAGGCTGTCAAGCTCGCCGTCCGTCGATGCCGTATTGAAGCCCGTTGCGATAATATTGTTCATAATGATTTCCAGTTCTGAGGCGCTTAACCCGCTTTGGAGGCGACGGCGGCGGCCCGTTGGATTTCTCGTTCTTCGAGCCTCGCAAAGAGGCCGCGTAGCTCCGGCTCGCCGACCGCCGATGCCGCCAGACGGGGACTGAACCATTGAAGCTCGCGTTGATGGCGTTCCGGAAAGTCGTCTTCCATCCGCTGGACATCGAGAAGATGGACCTGGACCATTGCCGGAATGAACTCGCCGTCACCAAGCCTCTTCACGTAGGTGTAATGACCCCAAGCCTTTTTTCGGACGCGTCCCCGGACACCAGCCTCCTCCCAGGCTTCCTGGCTTGCGACCTCATGCGGCTTCTTTTTCGCCATTGGCCAACCTTTGGGTATGACCCAGCGCCCGGTACCCCGGCTGGTAATAAGGAGAACCTCGATTGGGCCTGAACTGTCATCGGTTCGCCGATAGCAAATAGCGGCGTACTGGGTCCTGATTTCGCCGGTCCAGAGCTTGTCAGCTACCATTGCCAGTCGTGCTAAAGCTGTTTGTCCTGCAGGTTCACCGGGCATGGCGTGATCCACCCTCGAATTGAGAAAGCGTAGCGGTCATCCCTGGCGCGGGTGCCGACGCGTTCAACGAACTGAATATTCCTTTCCGATGCAGGATTCCTTCGAAACAAGAACCGCATCCGGCTTTTGAGCGGCGCCGCGGCCTGTAAAGGCGCTGCGCCACGATTGCGAAGAGGTGTTCAATCAAAGCGCTGGGGCTTCGACTACGCGGCCGCTGAGACCTTTTCGATCAGTGGGCGCACCTTGCTGAGGAATTCCTCGCTTCCGCACGCAAAACGGAGCTTCGACGAGAGATCGATCCTGTCCCAGTCGATCGTATTGGAGATACCGAGATGGCCGAGTATCGGCAGTGCCGCCATCACATCCCAGGTCGAATCCCCGAGCGACACGTAGCCGTCGGTCTCGCCCATCACCACTTCGATCATCGACAAGGTCGCGGCGCCGCAGAACCGGAAGCTGATCTTCAGATCATCCGAAATAAAGCGGCTGAAACCGGTCGAGGCACGCGACATATCAAGCGCTGGCAGCGGCTTGATCGGTTGACCGTTCAACCGTGTTGGAACGGTCTTGCCGCCGACCAGAATCAGATCTCGAACAGGTGCATAAATCACGCCGAATGACGGACGACGGTTCTCGTACAGACCAATCGAGATCGCCCAATTCTGGCCGCCGCGGACGAAGTTGAATGTTCCGTCGATCGGATCGATGACCCACACGCGCCCGGAGGCGCCAGGAATCTCGCCACTTTCTTCACCCATGATGCCATCATCGGGGAACGCCTCCCGCAAGCTGCCAATCAGGAATGCCTCAACGTCCTTGTCGGCCTCGGTAACGAGGTCGAGGTGTCCCTTTGTCTCGACGGGAAGGCTCGACAGGGAACGAAAGTGATCGAGGGCACGCTCGCCGGCTTTGCGGGGCGATCTTCTCGACAATGGCAGCGGTATCCTGCTCGGCAGACTTTGGCATATTCTGATCAGCCATTTGCTTCTTCTTTCAGCCTTGCAACCTGTGCGACATCATCTCCGAGAAACTGGTCGAGCTCCCCGTCGCGGATTCCCTGGATAACCTGAGCTTCGACATTGATGCCGTACTGCATCAGCTTTTCATGATGTCCGGCTGGCAGGTAGCAGAATGCCGCGAAGCCCTTGTCTCGAAGCTGGCGCGCCTCGCCGCTGGCGAAGTGGTATATCTCGATGTTCATCGCATCGAGGTCGGCCTGGCGGGCAATAGCGGCAGGGTCGATCAGCCGGGAATGCATCAGGCCGACAGTCGGAACTTCGGGTCCCCGACCTGTACCATTCGGTGAGCAATGGAGAGGGGAGTTGATATCGTCAACCGTTCACTTCTAAAGAAATAGCGCCACTCAGCTTCCTCAGCGGCTTTATCCAGCGATTTCCTATTATGTCGGCATAGTTCTCAAGATCGACAGCCTGTCACGGTTAAGCGAGAAATGAATAAGAAGGCTGATAATTCGGATCTCTGCGAGGGAGATGATATTTGATCACAGGCAGCAACGCTCTGTCATCGTTACAATCAACATGCTACCCTCCGCGAGATCATCCGTGTTTCAAACCCGGCAGCTTGGTTGCCGTTCTTCCGAATAGCATCCGTAACATGAGCAAAGTCTGCCGCCTTACAACGGCTCTCCCGCTGACGCCGTCCCGGACTGATGGGCTGCCTGTATCGAGTGGTGATTTTGTGCCGAGCTGCCGGTCGGGGAGCTGTTGGCTGGCTGGTGGCAGGATATATTGTGGTGTAAACAAATTGACGCTTAGACAACTTAATAACACATTGCGGACGTTTTTAATGTACTGAATTCACATCCGTTTGATACTTGTCTAAAATTGGCTGATTTCGAGTGCATCTATGCATAAAAACAATCTAATGACAATTATTACCAAGCATCAATGAGATGATGTGTGTGTCTATGTGTAAATATAGCGCGGAGTCATTACAGTTATAATTATTTTACGAGTTATTTAAAGTTATAAATACATTTATATAACAAGATATATAGACTATTATAAAATATGAAACTTATATAAGTAATTCAATATTGCAGAGAATAGATAGATAACATAAATTGCTTCCTATGTCTGATGTACAGGATTCTATGATAATATCACGGTACAGATTTTCCATCTTGCTCTATAACGTCGAGATGGGGGCAGTGGTGATCAACCCTGCGGGGAACGCCTTTGTTACGCCATTCCCAGAATGACATCTCATCCTCAGATCGGTCTGATATAACCCAGTCGGCAATCGCTGCTGCATTGCCGGGTATTCCATAGCCACGGCGAATGTACTTTCGTTCATCTGTCTCGCGTGGCATCGGTCTCCCTGTCCTGATGTTAATTGAAAATTCTGCTTTCTCGCCATTTTCTAGTTGAGCGGAGAAATCGTAGCATCTTGTTGCAGTTGCCAGCTTAAGGTGTGGACGCATCTTTCGCACTTCTGGATTGTCCTTCACATAATAGGCAAGGCGTACTGCGGCGTAATCTGCGTTGAAGGCTCTAACGATTTCCGGTTTGTCACAGAGGCCCAGCTGCTCAGGTTTTACCCTGGCCATCACAATGTGAACTGCGACCACTCTCATCGGCTGCCTGAGCATCGAATCGATCCAGATTTTGCCGCCTTCATAAAGGTCCTCGACGGCGATGTCGCTAAGATCGATCAGTTTTGCCAACCTCGGAAGTTCTTGAGGAAAAATCACCGGCATGAGCGCGACGGTTTCCCTCCAATCAGGCTCAGGGCTAACCTGTTTGACCGCGTCAAAGAACGCTTCGCCGCTGGAGTACTCGAAGGTGTAAAAGAGAAGGACCACACGCTGACGGTATTTCGGACGGCGGCTTAGCCAAGCAGTGATAATGTGGGCTTCAAAGTCGCGACCATCTAAAAAGAAGGTTGCGCCCGGATTGACGTCGAAAACCTTATCCAAAAGAGGCTCAAGAAAAGGGATGATGTCGTTTGTTACGGTGTATGATTCTGTGATCTCACCATTTGAAACCTCTCGAATGATCACCGGTATATTCTTAACATCTGCTGAATGGAGTTCTCGGATCAGTCTATCCGGTAACGTGGAAATCCGCCAGGTATTGAAGTCGTGAGACACAACGGGCAAATTGTCAGAAGTTAGTGTCGTATCCAATTCAGAAAGATTTCGCCGTTCCATCCCTCCGAGGGCAGTCAGTAATGAGGTTTCGGTACACTCCTGTACGCCCTTCCCCAAGTTGTACATGCCCCGGTGTTCTATGACTTGAAAGGCGTTCAAGAAGGTGTGGTACCGAATGACGAGCAAGCACCTCGTCTGAAGTTACGCCTGCTGGGAGATCCCACTGGATTTCCCACCTGGGCCATCCCGTACCCTTCACTGGGAAGGGTTTGCGCTGACAGAGTACCTGAAAAAAACCGGTTAAAAACTCGGAATGAACCGGAAATCAAAAGAAAGAAAAAGATGAACCTACATCCATATTTCGAGAAAAGCGTGTGTTCGAAACGTCGGTTCGGGCTAGAGCAGGAGGGTACCGAATGATCGCAGCCGCACAGAAAGAGCGCGGTTTAGTTTGTTATAGCAAGCGCTACACAGGTCGTTTGCCCAGTTTAAATGTATAAGACAAGACTGCCAGCTGGAAGTTGAGGAATAGCGTCTTAAATTCATCATGATATAAGCATGCGCGGGAATCCCGCTCCTTTTTTGAAAGCTAAGGTCAGTGTCGGCCGCAATGGCAGTGGATGCCAGAATTTTCAAATCGTACTGTTCGACGGGTCTGACTTCTTTCAATCTAGGCCGCCGAAAGTATTTCTTATATAGGAGCACGTTTATCATTTGATGTTAGTACAAACACGTTTTCGCTGTCGGCAGATGGAGGTGCATAATTATAAAAGGATGATGCCTATAAAGAAGAGACTAATATTATAATATCGGCTATTATGACTAAAGAAATTTCTTGAAATTATTGCGTTATGGTTGAATTATTATTCTAGAGGCCCTGTATTTTTGCCGACATTACTAATTTTTATTATCTGCGGCAGTGTATAGAAGCCTCATACTTTACGGACGCGCGCTCTGCAGTTAAAGTCGCTAGATTGGCAGGGGGACCTGGGAAGCACCTCCAAAGTGCAGAATGTACTACGAACGACCCGTGTTCGACATAGTCGATACCTGGGAGATAAGAGAACGGGAGGTACTTAAACCCGTCCTGAGCGTAGCTGAAGAAGATTACTGCTATTTCGTGCAGAACACGGTTGCCTCCGCGCAGCGCTCCTGGGTTGATTTAGTCGCCAATCTTTTTAACTCTCCAGATTCTGACATTGATGACGCGCTGAATCGCTTTGCAGACGCGCCCTGCTTGCATGGGCCGACACTCGAGCCGATGAACCTGATACTCAAAGGTTCTCCGATGTATGTTTATTGCTCGTTCGAAGAGATGAGAAGTTGTGCAACCAAACGATTCTATGAGGGCATTTCGAATCGCGGCGTGGTGATTTGCACAGTTCCACCCTATGCTGAGGGGGTAACGAGAGATGATATGAGTGTCTGGCAAAATCAGGCCTGTGTGAATACCTGCAGCGGGAAGAACGATTTGGATGCATACATTGCATTCTTGCCAACCAGTTCGCTTCAGGAGTCGAGCTATTGGCACACGAAGAATGGTATCTATAGTTTCTTGGCACCGTCGCAAACGGATGCCTTTTGCTGCGAAATACTTTGTGTGGGGCGGGCTCTTTTTGAAGATAGGAGCCGTAAAGAGAAACTCAGAAATTGTTTGTTGAAGCTTCTCAATTACCGTCTCAAGCTGTTATTTTGATGGCAAATGAGTTTACTGGCCCAATATCTGGGGCTGAAAGGGAGTGAAGTTAAAAGGTCCGAATATATCTAATGGCGCTTACGCTTGGTCGGCTTTTTGCCCGCGGATTCACTATAAATAAATTGTAATGTCAGATTTTCAATCTGCGTATTACGATCTGTACGCTGGGCGTTTATTTTATTGTATGTCTTTTGCATATGGATTTTTGTATTGCGTATAACGTTATGTAATCATAATGAGATGAGCAACGGCCCATAAACAAGACGCTTTTATGCTGATGCAATGACAGTTTCTCTTAGAGAAAGATGTAATGAGCTCCGTATATCTAAAGTAATAATAGAATCTTTTTAAAACGTGAATGACTGCCGTGATGCTTTTGTGTGAAGATACATTGTGCGGTGGTTTTTTTGGATCACGCGTTTTTCTCCCTCCAGGTGAAGTGGACCAACAAAATATTAAGCTCTTGAACGATCATTGAGGAGTCTCGAGCCAACGTACATGAATAGTCTCCCCCAAAGTTTGGGAAAAAGGCTCAGGAAAAAGATCAGTACGAAGGCTATCCAGAAATGAATGTTGGCGAACCCAGCAAGAAAAGATTTTTTCGTCAGAAGCCAGTAACTCGAATTGCCCAGCACGAATAAAGTGCTTGGAAAACTTACGCCGGCGGTTGCGGTGAAAAGGCGCAACAGATCGTGCGAGCTTTGCGAATTATCCATAACGTCAACAGCGGCCCGCGCAGCTAACGGCACAAGATTGGCCGCCGCAATAAGGCCTGAATAGGCATCGGTTGGAAACGTAGAGAGGCATATCAGGCCAGCCATCGTCAGGATTGCTACTAGTATGCCTGCTTTGCCTCCCCGAGGACTGCGGTCGTTATCGTCGGCAATATGGCCGACCCACCGGAGAACCCTCAGGGCATCTTCATGGTCTTGTTTGTGGTAACCGATCTGAATACGGAGACGGTTACTCACCTCAAAGGTGTCGAGCCAGGAATAGATGATGGTGCTGGAATTCCTCAATCTTGTGTATTCAGAAGTGAAATCGGAACTCTGAGCTGTAGAAATCCTTTTCATCCGCAAGAAAGAGTATTTTAATAAATCCCGGATGTTCTTCCTGTTCTGCATCAGCATTTGCCACAGAATGCATAGTGACGCCTTCCATGCTACATCTTTGGCGGTGTGAAATGTGGTTCCCTCATGTTGGGGCATAGCAATGGCGAATAAGCCAAAAATTAAAACTGGCAATCCTCCGAGGAAGACTTCGCAAGCCAGGTGAGCGGCGAGCCTCGTGTCCGCCCAAGGATAATCAAAAATCGCAAGCACCATAAGCTGTGTTTGCAGAGTAATAGGCCCAGAGCGCAAGACGGCAACTTCCGCTCCAAGTGAGGCAGATACTATGTCGGGCAGGACAACCGCCAACTGCATTATGACCAACCAAAGCCAGAACAGACCCCTCTCCCAAAGGGGTAGGTGGCATTTTAGTTGCCACCTCATTTCTTGCGTTTGAATGGATTGCGCGCTTCGACGCAGGTACTTTTTAACTTCTTTGGGCAGGCTGGGGAGTTCAAGAATAACTCGAAAGGCGTCGTCTCTTTCCTTGCGCGCTTGAGTGGCCCAAGCGTTTCGCGTGGATAGGGGCATGCGCATGAGGATATCCGTCAAGCTGTTCTCCGAACTGGCGAATGGACGATAAGATTTGTCGGCAATATCTTCATCAGGAATGACGGCCGGTTCCGGTGCTGCTGTTAAAGCAAACGCATCTACATGGTCATGGGCCGCTGGCTGGTGCGTTGAACAAAAGATCTGCTGCATATGATGTGATACCATGCCTTCATCTTCTGGCAGTGGAGTGACGGAATGGCCTCGAATGCAGTCTGCTTCTTGGCCGACATCGGTTTCCTCAGTGATGTAAGAGTAAGGTCCTCCCAAGAAGGGTGAAGGGAGGATTTTTCTGACATGGAGGGAGTGAAGCCAGCTGCTTTTGAGCTTTCTTTCTATCGCCTCAACCGGAGTGTTCTGGTTCTCCATTGATAACTTGGCACAGCTTGAGGCATCCAGGGAATGCAAAAGCTCCTTTATTAATTGTGCTCGAATCCACCGAATAAAAATGCACCGCGTGGGTCTCGGTCCTGTTTTGGCCTATAAGTCAAAGCAGCGGCGTCGACTAGACGATAGTCAGTTGTTTTTTTAAAGGAAAACGAGTTTTCTATTCGGAAAGAAAATGTGCCGTTCGCCTAATAATGATGCCAATGACTTAATCTGTACGACGGATCGTGTAATATTATAGAGCCAAGTGCGATTCAATGAATTTCAATTGTTGGTATTTCAGCGAATTTGTATTTTTCCATTTGGAATGGTATAACAGCACGTTCATAACGTTAAAGGAAAGGGGAGGCATATACGCGGAATATTTAACTGTATCAATGAAATTGAAATATTCAATCTGGCACGCAGAACCCACATCAACAGTTTAACTCGACTCTCGGAAAGCCAGCTATCATTCGAAAATCTGTCGCTTCCTCTAGCGCCGCTGTGATTGTAGGGCGAAATGACAAACTGCGCGACGTTGCCTGAATGACTGGCTGTATGGCATGGGACGCGTTCTTGAAAGAGAGTCGCTAAGATAAACCTCTCCAACCCAACCGAAACATGGTTGCTTCCGTGTTTCGAACACAGCAGTTTCACCTCATTGCGAGACTTGTTGAGAGATTTTCAAATTTGTCGGCAGGTTCGATTGCTGACTATTGATTTGCACGAAAGTGTGAAAAACAAGTCCTTATCGTGGCAGTTGGTATGATGTTCAGGAGCAACGCAATTCAAAAGTGGACCCAGGCTGTTTCACGGGTCCCATCGCGGTGCCCAAATATCTGAGTAGCATCAAAGCTCTGGTGACGGTCAAATGAATTCGTCGGTGTTCTGGGAACAAGCGTTTGAAAATGTTGATATGCTCACTTCCCACTTTGACAAGTGCGGCACGAGCGAAATAGTAACCTAAACTTTCTTTATTGCGATGTTTGACAATCACTGGGCAGGTGAGTGTTATAATAAAGGGCCATTAGCCTTCGGCCATGCACACCTCACTAATGTCTTACAATCAAAATATGATACCCTCAGGGGATGATCGCCCCGTTTTTCCGACAATTGATTTGTTCGCAAACACCTCCCTGGAAGAACTTCAGCAGAGCCTATGCGCGGCGGTCGCAAATTATAGGGATTTCCTCACTCGAAAGATTCTCCCCTTCCAGCAATCTTGGGTTGTCCGAGTCCTGTCCGAATCCGGCCTAGACGAAGAGACTCTGCGCGCAATCAAAAGCTGTGTCTTCACGCCGTGTTGCAGCATTCCTGGCGCCGTCCAGCCAGATAGAATTTGCCAACATGACTCACCAATCTACATCTACACCTCCCTGAATTTATTATCGCAATACGTCGAAGGAAAAACCCTATTGCGGTGCTATCGCAAATTTGTGCTGGCTTCATCACTCCCACCATACCGAACGGATATTCCAGCAGAGGAGCTCAAGAACGTACTCAACAGTATCTTGCCAGGCGCCTATAGCATGCCGCATGCCGTAAGCTGCTTCGTGGCCATTTTGCCCAGTAAGAAATTCACGATCAGCATGTCCAAAATCACCACCCGTGGTGGCGCGGAGGAGCATTTTGTCGTTTTCAGTAGAGAAGAGAACGACAGAATCCCATACGACATCGTCGCAGTGGGGAAGACGCTGTTCTCCCAGTCGGACGAGGAATTTGGTTTGCCAAATCTCAGCTTCGATGAACTACAGAACCTTATCAGCACTTAATCTGTTTTCTATTCGTGGATAGAAAACAACCCTAGTGTATGGGATCAATATAACCATGCTAGTGCCACTGTGTATCTCCCGATGAGACATGTAATGATATGGATGCATGTTTCATGCAAGGATAAGAATGTGATAAAAATAATTTGATAAAAATAAGTCCGTGATGCTTTTCTGAAACATCTTTGAGGAAGTATTATTTATTGAACAGATTTTACACAAATTGAAAATTCATCCTGGTGAAACAGCGTATTTTTTTGACAGAATGGTAATGATTCGTGAGACAATGTGGGCCATCGTTTTCGGGCATCGAAAGCTGGCTTCGTCACGAGCCAAGCGAAGGCACAAGCCTCAATTTTGCGATGAGCCAGGGAGGCACGCTACGTGTCTGTCAGCAATTATAGGACTATGGTGGATGCTTTTTGACAATGTGGCGATAAGGATCACCTCGATAAGCTCGAAACCTGCTTTATGTCATTCACATGTCAATTATCGAAAAAAACGGCCCTACGCTCATCCAATAGTTAAGTAACGGGTCCTGTTTGTAGTTTAACAGACAGGAATGCTGTTTCCAGAAGGTATTTCAACAGTATAAATCCGTAAAATTACTATGATCACCTTCCCTGCACATGCGTTTTTCAGCTATAAAGCAAGATTCAATCTCTGGGGCTCCAAAGAGCTCCGGATGCTTACACCCCGCATAAAGCTTAATGATGGTATATCAGCGTCCTGTTTTCACGGTGATTAGCCTGCTGCGGATCCGGAACCGCGAAGAGGCCAAGCTCGTGCTGATCGGAGCAGTCGTGGTTTATCGCAATTTTGTGGAACAAACCTTGGCTGATGCCCAAAAAAATTGGGTCAAGTCACTCGTACTCTACGACGATCCGGGTGATGCTGTGACCGGCATCCTGACATGGTTCAGCAGGTATGCATGCTTGCACGGACCAAGGTTGGGGCCGTTGGACACAATCGCCGTGAATGATAATCCGCTCTACATTTACTGTCCTCGTAGGAAGCTTGAGGAATATGCAAAAGAACGTATTGTGTCTTTTCATTCAGAGATCGGCTCGGTCGTGTGCTCCATGTCACCCTTCGATGCAGGCGTGACGCGTGAGAAGGTCCGCTATGGGCATAACCTGATATCCCCAGGGTCTTGCCTCCTTCCGGATGCTTTGGAAGCCTATGTCGCCTTTCTCCCGAGCAAGTCGTTTCTGAAATTGCCATATAGCGTTTATGAGGTTCACAATGATCGTTATGTTCATAAGTTCTTTGCGCTGCTCCCAGGATCCCGCTTTCATTTTGAAGTCGTAGCGGTTGGTTTGGCCTATCCCGCTGCCAAAAAAAGGCCTTCTGGTCTTGGAATTCTGCGTTGTTGCTTCACCGGAAAGACAAACACCTGCCTGTAAGAAACTAAGCGTTGGAATGAAGCCAGAAGGTCCGCATCGCCGTTTACCGGTTTATTGTGAAATATCTTTTAAGTTATGATAATCTGCTGTTGCACGTCGGCAGCAGATCGTGGGCTATTGCCACTATGTACTACGTTCTGTTTTCAAGCACTGTAGCATCTTTCTAAGCGAAATAAATTATCTCGTTTGTTTGTGTTTTTGAAACAAATATTCATACAGAACAGTGCGATATGTCGTAAAATAGTAAACATGCTGTTCAAAGTTCTTATCCCCAGGCAATTGCCTCGGATACCTATAGTTTTAAAAGAATACCATACATATCACGACATATACGTTTTGATGCCACACAAAGTCAATGAATAGCGGGAAATAGTCGTAAGCGAAAGTTATCTTGTGTGTGACGAACTGTGTAATTGGATGCAGGGTCTATTTAAAGCCTTTTGAGCGGATGAGGTGAAGACCATTTCTGCAAATAGATATGATGGTTCCACCACGTCCAGGCTTCGCTCCGCTTAGTCTTGAATCTATTAATGACAGAATGGAAATGCATCTATTTTTGACCAGTGCATGCATCCTATATCATATCTATATCCGCGATAATCTCCTGATTTATCAGGAGATTTGGACGAAATACTGGCGGGGACGATTGGCAGAGAGCGCGCTAAAAAACGAAATTTCCGCGTTATATCTTCGTCTCCCATTTCCTCGTCCGCCGACGCTTCAGTCCATCGCAGAGCAGGAGGTGATCTGTAAAGACGCGGCGCCAATCTATGTTTATTGTTCCCGGGAAGCTATGCTGAGTCATGTGCAGTCTAAGGATCTTTGCCAATTCGGAAGGGCGAACCTTCTCGCATGCACGTTAGCTCCTTACCGAACCGGAGTTACAATCGAAATGGTGCGATGTTTGTTCAAGCGTTTACGCGATGGAAATCGCGTCGAAGCTGGAACCGGCGAAGAAGACTTGAGTCATTTTGTGGCCTTCCTTCCCACCACGGCTTTCCGGCGAGGGCCGCGGTTTTACCTGGGTGGCGAAAATGTCCAATTCTTTCTACGAGAAGGAGGGTTGGAACTCCCTTGCCACATCATCGCGTTCGGTAGAGCGTTGTTCAGCGAAATACTAGCTGATGGCTCGTCCTGGGACTGGAAAAGCGTCGGGGAGAGTTCTCGTTTGAATCATGTTCGGGCCAGTGTCGAATTGTCACGCAACGTTCCAACGGCGGAGACAACTGATAATTGGGCCGAAGCGGCTTTAGGAACCGACGCCGTGTACCCCGTGCGGCCTCCAAATCTGACCCCGACGCAAGATCATCCTTGCAAACCCTTGCTTTCGGGAAATCGAGTGCCGAATGAACGTCATAGACCTTGGAAGCGCTTCTTCAAGAAGCTCCGATCTGTTTCAAAGCATTTCTACTTTAATCGCTGAATCTGTATTAATTTGCTGTCTGGTTGTGCTTTCGCTTAAATAATTATCTATGTTCGAGTGCGGTCCTTGTGATGTTGTTGAAACAAATGTTTTATTGGCTGATATGGCCATCAATAAAAATTTTAAAATAGCGATCATGCTATATTGATAGAACATGGTTGTTTGCTACAGGTAATCAGATAGGTATTTAATAGGTATTATTTGTCGAACACAAACCCGATAATTTCGCAGTTCAATTATTGAATATCGAGAATCCGAGCGACTAAGTTTGAAGTGATTTCCCGAAATTATCGCATTTTTGAAAAAATCGTAAAGACAAATGGACGTGGCCAAGGGTCACCGAGTGCGGCGTGCCGCAAAAATAGAAACCTGGTCTCCAATTATGCCACTGCAATTTTCATTCGGCACCCTGCTAGGGGAATTATCAATCGAGTACCCCATAGTTGGTGATCAATCCCATTGACTTTTTCATCTTGGCAGATGGTGACTCTCTTCTTGGTTGTCCTCAACATCCTTATGCGTGGCGTGGGATGTCCTTATAAATTTCCCCCTGATGGTTCGTCAAATGCATCAGTCGTCGCCAGAACAATCATGGACCTCTACCTGATTTTCGGGCCGACATGCACTGGAAAAACTGCGGCGGCGATAACTCTCAGTGAGCACACTGGCATCCCGGTCTTGGCTTTGGACCGTATACAATGCTGCCCCCAACTTTCGACCGGGAGCGGACGGCCAATGGCTGCTGAATACACAGCACCTCAATCTTTGGGACAAAAGCGTTGTTAGGACGCTCGATAGCCTGTCGAACAAGTTCAGCTATGTGCTCGGGCTGGATCTTACCATCATCCTCAATCTCATCAGTCCAAGCACTCATTTTTGTCGCCACATAGCCTGGGCATATTTCCATTGTTCTAACGCCGGACTCCCACCCAACATGCTGGGCTGTTTTCGTGAGACCTGAGAGGGCATGTTTTGTCATGTTGTAACCAACGAACGAGTTCAGAACCCGCTGGCCTGACATGGAGTTGATATTGACGATCCGGCCAGATCCACTTTTCGCGAGCTGAGGCAGGCACAGCATGATCATCCTCAGCGGAGCCCCAGCGTTGATCTTCCACTGTCTCTCAAGCTGCTCATAGTCAATTCCCTCCGCAAGCGCTACCCGTGTTCCATCCCCAGCATTGTTAACAAGGCCATCTATCCTCCCAAATTTTATCATGGCCGTCGATACCCACTCCTCCATCGTTTGGAGGTCCTCAGCTTCAAAACGTGCGAAGTGAAGAGATTCATTCTGAAACCCAAAAGTGGCTTCCAGTTTTTCCACGCTACGCGCTCCTAAGCTCAAACGAAAACCACGCCGCATCAGGTTGTCGACGATGGCCTTGTCTATGCCTCCAGATGCACCAGTGACCAAAATCACCCCGCTGTCTCTAGTGTGGACGTTCCAAGATGAACCATCGAATTTGAAGTGGAGAACACACGCGTTACATCTTTGCATCGCGGTCAGCTCAACCCCGAGCAGTGTAGCAACTACTGAGAGTACACCGCCATGAGAAACGAAAAGAATATTCGACCGGCGGGCATGAGTCAGTGCTCCCGCCACTCGAGCGGAAAAGAGGTCAGTTTTTTCACAATCAGGGTAATTTTCAACAAACAAACATTTTCCGTGGACCGAGACCACCCTCATGCATGCCAAAGTGGCGCTCGCCACCAATGAGAATTATTGTAAATCTGGCGCGAAATAACAGAGATTTAACACGTCTAAAGTTATCTTCGAAATGTAGAAAATTACATATTTATTATAATGGACGACATACATCTCGAATAAAAAGATAGAATACGCGTGAACACATTGATATATCGAAATTAATAAACATATTGTTTCAATTACGAGACTTTTATTTTGACGTTTCTATATTAAGATCCAAGTGTGGACTTAGATGAGAAACTTCACGATCGATTCCTTGATTTCGCCATTCCCAGATAGCCATTTCATCTTCAGGTCGATCTGAGATTACCCAGTCCGCAATTGTTGCCGAATTTCCTGGTGTTCCTTTTCTCCAACGTATGTGTTTCCGCTCGTCTGTCTCATGACGTCGGGCCCTGCCTGTTTTAATGTCGATGGAGAACTCACCCCGCTCGCCGGAATCCAGGAGGGCTGCGAAGTCATAACATCTAGTGACCGCAGCAAACTTCAGGTGAGGGCGTTTAGCTCTAATCATCGTATCCTCCTTGAGGTAATACGCGAGTCTCACTGCGGCTTGATCTGAATCGAAAGCCAACAAGACATCTTTATCGACAACTTGGCCCAGCAAATTTCTGGTCACCCCGGAGAAAACAACATGTGCCGCCACGATCCTCATGTCCTGCATTAGCATGGAATCAAACCAGGCTTTGCCTGCCAAATACAAATCATCGACTGTGGGTTCAGTAACTTGACGCAGACGGGCCAGTCGGCACAGTTCTTCAGGAAAAAGAGCGGGCATCAGGGCGATTGATTTCCTCCAAGCAGATGCGGGCTGGGCATTTAAAACTGCATCAACGAAGGCACCGCCGTGTGGGTATTCAAATGTATAGAAAAGTACAACAACTCTTTGATGGTATTCCGGCCGGTGGCTAAGCCAAGCCACAATCACGTGAGCCTCGTAGTTCCTACCGTCTAGGAAAATGGTGGCATCTGAATTAGCCAAAAATACCTTGCTGAATATTTCAGTTAACAAAGGAATATGATCAATGGTTTCAAGATACTTGTCTTGTATTATCCCATTTGATACCTCTCGAATAATAACAGGTACATCCTTGATTTTTGATGAGTGAATTTCATTGAAAAGCTTATCTCCCAACTTTTCAGACACTCGCCAAGTGTTAAGATCATGAGAAACGATAGCTACATTATCTGAAGTTAAACAGACGTCCAACTCGCTCAGATTGCGTCCTCCTTGCCCGAGCGCGGCCAACAATGAGCTCGCGGTGCATTCTTGAATTCGTTTCCCTAAATTGAACATTCCTCTGTGCTCAATGACCTGTAAGGGCAGGTCTTCCTCGAGCCGCTCTAGAAGCCTTGGGACAGAATGGCGTGCGAGAACCTCGGGGGGAGTAACGTTTTCTGGTAGATCCCAATGGAGTGTCCAAGCCGGCCAAACGGTTCCTTCCACCTTGAGTGGCTTACGTTGACAAAGGACCTGCGCAAAAAAACGGGAGGTTACGACACGACATGGTGAGTAAAATATAAAGTACTCTTACATTCACAGCCATTTGCGAGCTAAAGCGAATTGCCGGGTGCACGGCGGGAATTGCAGCGATTTCGATCTAAAAGTGACAAGCAAAATTTGTCGTGGAGTATATAGATATTGCCAAATGGAGTACTTAAATAATGCACAAATTCTGACAGTTTTAGCTAATATTTTATTGTGGGGCATAACTTAGCTGGAATCACTCCACGGATAATCAGTCATTGTTATTTTCGGCGTCAATTTGTCGGCCACTATCCGATTAGTTGCGGAAATCTTCAAATTTTCGACCTAACATCACACCTTTGTCGGTGTTTTCAGCGAAAGGCAGGCCCCATTTTTGAAAAATCCTCCATCAAGATAAATAGTTTAATAGGGTAAAAGGACGAAATACTTCGGTGTTGAGATTCGACTCAATTAATTTCAAACCAATCCCGTGATTGATGCTATAGAGTCGCCCAATATAAGTGGCATTGAAGCGCGTTTAATTATTGACTGTGACTGAAATTTACATTCAAAAATAAGTAACTAGTTCGATATGTATCACAGTCGACCGATATTCAACATTATCGACAGCTCGAATATACAAGATCGGCGTGAACTTAAACTCGTCCTACGTCACACAGAGATTGCTTATCGCAGCTTTGCACAAGAGGATCTCATACCTGCTCAACGTTCCTGGATGAATTCCATCATTAATACTGATGTTCCCATTGATCCAGCTATAGATGAAGTGGTCAAGCGCTTTTGCGAAGTTGCTTGCTTGCCAGGCCCAGCAGGTATACCCCTGAATATTATACTCAATGATTCTCTAACGTACGTTTATTGTTCGTTTCAAGCAATGCGAAAGTACGCACACAAGCGATTTTATGACGGCGTTTCCGACGAAGGCTTAGTCATCTCCACCGTTCCACCCTATGCGGAAGGAATAACAAAAGAAACTATGAGGTCGTGGCACAACAACGTCTGTCAGAATACAAGCAATGAAACACATGATTTGGATGCTTATATTGCTTTCCTTCCTACTTCGCTTCAAAATCCAAGTTTCTCGCATATGAAGATCGGCTGCGATAGCTTCTTAGCGCCATCCCGGGTTGATCCTTTCTGTGTTGAAATAATCGCGGTCGGCAAAGCCCTCTTTCATGATAACGGGCTGAAAAAGAACCCAAGGTGTGGTGGTCAATGGCTCCCACCTTCTTGTTGAAGCGCTTGGTCTAATGCGCAGAGGTGTGTCAGCGGGGATGAAGCAACAGTGTCCGATTGTAACGAAATGTATCGATCCTATGTAATGATAATAAAATGCTGTAGCCAGCATTAAGATAATCAGCGTATTTCCCATATGTACTATGAATTCTATGTTGTATTGTTGCGTGCTTTATGAGTGATAAATTATTTGCTAAAGATATATATGGTTAATATTTTTGGCTTGGGGCCCCTGTCTAATCTTTGAGCCGTTCTGGCGCTCAAAACAAATTGTAGGTGCAGCCTACGAAATTCTCTACTTTAATTTTATTTGGGAATCTAATTCACTATTGAGTCAAAAGATAATGCGTATTCTATTCCGTGGAGACGCAATAACTGTAGAGTATATGTCAAGTAGCTGTTTTGATTTCGGGAACGACAAGCCTGTCTGAAGAAATTTCTATCACATTCAGATAATGCTAACTGGAGTGCAGATTTATTAGACAATAAGTGGCGTGGCATACAGCTAATTAAAAGCATCGGGAAAGGAAGGAAAATTTATGGCTTTTTCTAATGCTGCCCCGATTGCTAACAGACGGTGGTCTGACCCCGCTAATCCATCAATTTCCATTCCAACAGGCAAGCGATCAGGTGTAAGGCAGGCAGGAAGGCTCAACCCAGGTAGGCCTGCGTTGCTGCTTGGGTCCACATTTCGCACGTAGATCTTGAAAGTGTTCATCATTGAGCCATTGTGGATGACTGACGACTCCTGACCTATGGCTTTGGCCGCTAAGGGTGCAGTTGGGAAAAGGATTGCATCTAACTGATAGAGTCTGAAGTAATTCCGATAAGTGGCCTGGAGCCTTGGCCTGAAGGATTGACGCGCCAGTTCATATTCATCGTTGGAAATTTGATGCCCATCAATTTGCGCACTGACAATGTTCGCTACATCGGGGCTACGAATTCCTTTGATAACGTCAGAAAAAGAAACTGTTCCCACAAAATCGTCGAGATACTTTTTTAGAGCGTGTGGAAATTCGTAAAGCGCAATTGGCAAACTTGCCCCACTATTCAGTTCCTCTAGGTGGGGGATGTCGGCTTCAACAAAGGTTACGCCTCTGTTGGCTAGCAAGCGAATCGTCGTTTCAGCTGCGAAGGCCACATCAGCATCAAGGTCATCGTAAAAGTAGGTAGTGGGGAGGCCGATCCGAAGCCCCTTCAGCGGCATGGGTGAAATTTTCGCCGACCGTCCGGAAATCACCTGGTCGAGGATTATAACATCGGCTACGCACTGCGCTATGATTCCGGCGGTGTCCCGGGTGGGGCTGACCGGTATTATCCGATCTCTTGGATATCGAGCAAGCGTCGGTCGAAATCCTACTACGCCACACAGGGCTGCGGGTAGGCGAACAGATGCACCGGTATCGGTGCCTATGCCGCCTAACATCAATCGGCTTGCCACCGCAGCAGCCACACCACCGCTTGAGCCTCCTGGTATCAGACTTGGATTCCACGGGTTCCGCACCGCACCGGTGGCATAGTTGTTGCTCGTAATTCCAAACGATAACTCATGCATGTTTCCCGAGGCACCCGGCAGTGCTCCAGCTGAAAAAAGTCTTTCTGCGACGCGGGATGGTATCTTTGGCAAGTGGTTTATCAGCGCCGGAGTAGCAGCGCTTGTAGGAAATATGCCGGTCGCGATGTTCGCCTTAAAACAGAGTGGAATGCCGCAAAGACCTAATCCGGCGTTTCCATGACGATCAATTTTTTTGGCGCTTCGCCGCAAGCCATCCCAGTCTGTAGCCAGAAGGGCATTTAATGGTTTTGCAGCTTGGCAACGCGCTATCAGAGTTTCTACTAGTTCTAAGCAGGAGTAGTCTTTCCGTCTCAGGCGTTCTAGGGTTTGTGCTAACGAGGTAATGGGCACCATTTTTCTGGTTTGGGGATTTCAGGGCCATTTCAGATTAAATAAATATACCGCTTGGACCCAAATTGCGCGATTATTGGAGGGAATTCCGCAATCACGGCGTATGATACTAATCATTGGAGGCACTAAGGTCGCTTTTTCAAACGGAAACAGTATTGTATCAATCAATATTCAACTTGATTGAGCGGCGAGGTGGACCTGCGTGAATATTGTATTAAAAAATGCCCAAATTGTCGCTTTCCATTGGGATGTCAATGAACAGTATGTTCCCCGATTTTCAACTTAAATAGAAACGGTTGATGTCGTTAGTTATCTACACAAAGACCAATCTTTTCTAGCAATGTCAGCTTCAGCTCTCCTTGATAACCAGTGCGATCATTTCTCTACCAAAATGGTGGATCTGATAATGGTCGATAAGGCTGATGAATTGGACCGCAGGGTTTCCGATGCCTTCTCAGAACGTGAAGCTTCTAGGGGAAGGAGGATTACTCAAATCTCCGGCGAGTGCAGCGCTGGGTTAGCTTGCAAAAGGCTGGCCGACGGTCGCTTTCCCGAGATCTCAGCTGGTGAGAAGGTAGCAGCCCTCTCCGCTTACATCTATGTTGGCAAGGAAATTCTGGGGCGGATACTTGAATCGGAACCTTGGGCGCGAGCAAGAGTGAGTGGTCTCGTTGCCATCGACCTTGCACCATTTTGTATGGATTTCTCCGAAGCACAACTTCTCCAAACCCTGTTTTTGCTGAGCGGTAAAAGATGTGCATCCAGCGATCTTAGTCATTTCGTGGCCATTTCAATCTCTAAGACTGCCCGCTCCCGAACCCTGCAAATGCCGCCTTACGAGAAAGGCACGACGAAACGCGTTACCGGGTTTACCCTGACCCTTGAAGAGGCCGTACCATTTGACATGGTAGCTTATGGTCGAAACCTGATGCTGAAGGCTTCGGCAGGTTCCTTTCCAACAATTGACTTGCTCTATGACTACAGATCGTTTTTTGACCAATGTTCCGATAGTGGACGGATCGGCTTCTTTCCGGAAGATGTTCCTAAGCCAAAAGTGGCGATCATTGGCGCTGGCATTTCCGGACTCGTGGTGGCAAGCGAACTGCTTCATGCTGGTGTAGACGATGTTACAATATATGAAGCAAGTGATCGGGTTGGAGGCAAGCTTTGGTCACATGCTTTCAAGGACGCTCCCAGCGTGGTGGCCGAAATGGGGGCGATGCGATTTCCTCCTGCTGCATCGTGCTTGTTTTTCTTCCTCGAGCGGTACGGCCTGTCTTCGATGAGGCCGTTCCCAAATCCCGGCACAGTCGACACTAACTTGGTCTACCAAGGCCTCCGATACATGTGGAAAGCCGGGCAGCAGCCACCGAAGCTGTTCCATCGCGTTTACAGCGGTTGGCGTGCGTTCTTGAAGGACGGTTTCCATGAGGGAGATATTGTGTTGGCTTCGCCTGTTGCTATTACTCAAGCCTTGAAATCAGGAGACATTAGGCGGGCTCATGACTCCTGGCAAACTTGGCTGAACCGTTTCGGGAGGGAGTCCTTCTCTTCAGCGATAGAGAGGATCTTTCTGGGCACGCATCCTCCTGGTGGTGAAACATGGAGTTTCCCTCATGATTGGGACCTATTCAAGCTAATGGGAATAGGATCTGGCGGGTTTGGTCCAGTTTTTGAAAGCGGGTTTATTGAGATCCTTCGCTTGGTCATAAACGGATATGAAGAAAATCAGCGGATGTGCTCTGAAGGAATCTCAGAACTTCCACGTCGAATAGCCACTCAAGTGGTTAACGGTGTGTCTGTAAGCCAGCGTATACGCCATGTTCAAGTCAGGGCGATTGAGAAAGAAAAGACAAAAATAAAGATAAGGCTTAAGAGCGGGATATCTGAACTTTATGATAAGGTGGTGGTTACATCTGGACTCGCAAATATCCAACTCAGGCATTGTCTGACATGCGATACCACCATTTTTCGTGCACCAGTGAACCAAGCGGTTGATAACAGCCATATGACAGGCTCGTCAAAACTCTTCCTGCTGACTGAACGAAAATTTTGGTTAGACCATATCCTCCCGTCCTGTGTCCTCATGGACGGGATCGCAAAAGCAGTGTACTGCCTGGACTATGAGCCGCAGGATCCGAATGGTAAAGGTCTGGTGCTCATCAGTTATACATGGGAGGACGACTCCCACAAGCTGTTGGCGGTTCCCGACAAAAAAGAGCGATTCTGTCTGCTGCGGGACGCAATTTCGAGATCTTTCCCGGCGTTTGCCCAGCATCTAGTTCCCGCCTGCGCTGATTACGACCAAAATGTTGTTCAACATGATTGGCTTACAGACGAGAATGCCGGGGGAGCTTTCAAACTCAACCGGCGTGGCGAGGATTTTTATTCTGAAGAACTTTTCTTTCAAGCGCTGGACATGACTAATGATACCGGAGTTTACTTGGCGGGTTGCAGTTGTTCCTTCACCGGTGGATGGGTGGAGGGCGCTATTCAGACCGCGTGTAACGCCGTCTGTGCAATTATCCACAATTGTGGAGGTATTTTGGCAAAGGACAATCCTCTCGAACACTCTTGGAAGAGATATAACTACCGCAATAGAAATTAATCTACGGATCCTGTTACAAGTATTGCACGTTTTATAAATTGCATATTAATGCAATCTTGATTTTTAACAACGAAGGTAATGGCGTAAAATAAAAAATGTATGTTATTGTATTGATCTTTCATGATGTTGAAGTGTGCCATAATATGATGATGTATAATTAAAATATTAACTGTCGCATTTATTGAAATGGCACTGTTATTTCAACCATATCTTTGATTCTGTTACAATGACAACGACTGAAAAAAGTAAATAATAGACGCCGTTGTTAAAGAATTGCTATCATATGTGCCAAACTAGAGGGAAATTTACGTCAATTGTGAAATAGTCGCCCTTATTTTGACGTCTCACCTAATCAAATATTACAAAAGATCTCACTCTGTCGCCAGCAATGGTGTAATCAGCGCAGACAAGTGGCAGTAAAGTGCGGAAAAACGTCCCCGAGTGGCATGAATAGCTGCCTCTGTATTGCTGATTTAGTCAGCCTTATTTGACTTAAGGGTGCCCTCGTTAGTGACAAATTGCTTTCAAGGAGACAGCCATGCCCCACACTTTGTTGAAAAACAAATTGCCCTTTGGGGAGACGGTAAAGCCAGTTGCTCTTCAATAAGGAATCTCGAGGAGGCAATATAACCGCCTCTGGTAGTACACTTCTCTAATCCAAAAATCAATTTGTATTCAAGATACCGCAAAAAACTTATGGATCTGCGTCTAATTTTCGGTCCAACTTGCACAGGAAAGACGTCGACCGCGGTAGCTCTTGCCCAGCAGACTGGGCTTCCAGTCCTTTCGCTCGATCGGGTCCAATGTTGTCCTCAGCTGTCAACCGGAAGCGGACGACCAACAGTGGAAGAACTGAAAGGAACGAGCCGTCTATACCTTGATGATCGGCCTCTGGTGAAGGGTATCATCGCAGCCAAGCAAGCTCATGAAAGGCTGATGGGGGAGGTGTATAATTATGAGGCCCACGGCGGGCTTATTCTTGAGGGAGGATCTATCTCGTTGCTCAAGTGCATGGCGCAAAGCAGTTATTGGAGTGCGGATTTTCGTTGGCATATTATTCGCCACGAGTTAGCAGACGAGGAGACCTTCATGAACGTGGCCAAGGCCAGAGTTAAGCAGATGTTACGCCCTGCTGCAGGCCTTTCTATTATCCAAGAGTTGGTTGATCTTTGGAAAGAGCCTCGGCTGAGGCCCATACTGAAAGAGATCGATGGATATCGATATGCCATGTTGTTTGCTAGCCAGAACCAGATCACATCCGATATGCTATTGCAGCTTGACGCAGATATGGAGGATAAGTTGATTCATGGGATCGCTCAGGAGTATCTCATCCATGCACGCCGACAAGAACAGAAATTCCCTCGAGTTAACGCAGCCGCTTACGACGGATTCGAAGGTCATCCATTCGGAATGTATTAGTTTGCACCAGCTCCGCGTCACACCTGTCTTCATTTGAATAAGATGTTCGCAATTGTTTTTAGCTTTGTCTTGTTGTGGCAGGGCGGCAAGTGCTTCAGACATCATTCTGTTTTCAAATTTTATGCTGGAGAACAGCTTCTTAATTCCTTTGGAAATAATAGACTGCGTCTTAAAATTACGATGTCTAGATATTGTCAGTACCGGAGCAATACTCCCCAATAGTGCCGTTTGAATCTTCCCCAGGTGCTGCGGCCGCCGGTCTTCCGGGGCGCGCCCCGGAAGACCGGCGGCGCGTCATCGCCGATACTCCTTCCGATGGTCGGAAGGGGGATTTTGGTGATCAAGCTGAGGGAGACAATCATGATCCTGGATCTGCATCAGCAGGGCCTGACGGTATCGGCCATTTCCAGAGAAACGGGCATCGATCGCAAGACGGTGCGCAAATACATTGAGCGAGGCCTTGAGGCTCCGGCCTATGGTCCCAGGAAGCCGCGGGCAACGGTGATCGATCCGTTTGCTTCTTACCTGCGGGAGCGGGTGAAGACCTATCCAGGCCTAACCGGCAGTCGGCTGCTACGAGAGCTCAAGGAGCGAGGCTATACGGGCGGCTACACGGCTGTAACGGATTTTCTTCGCGATGTGCGACCCGCTGCACACCAGGGATACGAGGTTCGTTTCGAGACGCCGCCCGGCGAGCAGGCCCAGGTCGATTTCGCCCAGTTCCACGTCGTCTTCACCGACGAACCGATGACGCCGAGGATCGTTTGGCTGTTCTCAATGGTGCTGGGTCACAGCCGCCTCATCTGGGCGCGCTTCGTCATGCATCAGAACCTGCCAACCGTCCTGCGCTGCCACATCGCTGCTTTCGAGGCCCTTGGCGGCGCTCCAAGGGAGGTGCTCTACGACCGGATGAAGACTGCCGTCATCGGCGAAGGGCAGACGGAAGGTATCATCTACAATCGCGCACTCATCGACCTGGCACGCCACTACGGCTTCCACCCGAAGGCGTGCAAACCTTATCGTGCAAAGACCAAGGGCAAAGTCGAGCGACCGTTCCGGTACATCCGCGAGGACTTCTTCCTGGCCCGCTCGTTTCGCAATCTCGACGACCTGAACGCCCAGCTCCGGCACTGGCTGGACACCGTCGCCAATCCGAGGAAGCATGCGACAACCATGCGCTTCGTCAATGAAGCCTTTGCCGAGGAGCGACCCCACCTGCGACCGTTACCGCTGGCACCGTTCAAATCCGTTCTGAAGCTGGAGCGCCGCGTGTCGCGGGAGGGCATGGTCAGCGTCGGTGGCAATACCTACAGCGTTCCGGATGCCACGCGAAGCCGAATGGTTGAGGTCCATTCCCTCGCCGACGAGGTCCGCATCTTCGAGAACGGCACGCTGATCGCAACTCACCCGGTCCTGGAGGGCCGTAAACAGCGCCGGGTTCATCCGGATCATCGGCGACCCATTCAGCCTCAACATGGGCCGGGGAGACGGCAGGATACTCATATCTTCAAACCCGCCGGCGACACCGTGCTGCAGCGATCGCTTGCCTTCTACGATGCCGTCGGCAAGGTCTTGGCACAGGAGAACCGACCATGAGCGCCACCCTCGACCCCATTCCGTCGATGATCGACCGTATCCGTCATGATCTCGTTGGCCTGAAGATGCCGCGCGCATTGGAAGCTCTCGACCATGTCGTGCGCCGCCTCGAGCATGGTGAGCTATCGGCCCTTGAGGCCATCGATATCCTCCTGTCGGAGGAACTAACCCTGCGCGAGAACAGCCGCATCAAGACCGCCCTGCGCATGGGCAGACTTGCAACGATCAAGACGCTCGCAGGCTTCGACTTCACCTTCCAGCCCTCGCTGGACCGGGATCGTATTTTCACCCTGGCCCAGCTCGGGTTCGTGGACCGTCACGAAGCGGTTCATTTCCTCGGCCCACCGGGAACGGGAAAGAGCCATCTTGCCACGGCGCTCGGCGTCGAAGCCGTCAAGGCCGGAAAGAGCGTGTATTTTACGACGCTCGCCGATCTGATCGGTTCGCTTGCCCGTTCAGAACGGGAAGGCAAGCTGCAGGAACGCATTCGCTTCTTCTGCAGGCCGAGCTTGCTCATCGTCGATGAGATTGGCTATTTGCCGGTCGTCCAGGGCGGCGGCAATCTGTTCTTCCAGCTCGTTAACGCACGCTATGAACGCAGCGCAATGATCCTGACGTCAAACCGCGGTTTTGCAGAATGGGGCGATGTCTTTGGCGACCCCGTCGTCGCCACGGCACTGCTCGACAGACTGCTGCATCATGCCGTCGTCGTGCAGATCGAAGGATCGAGCTACCGGTTGAGGCAGCATGCCGAACTCATGCCGGAGCATGTTCGCTCCAAAGCCCTCATCGCTCCCCCAGCTTTCGCCCCACCACAAAAGCCGCGCGGGCGGCCGCCGAAAAATCCTCAGTTCTCCCTCGCGTCCACATCGGCATAAGTGGGGAATTTTACTTCGGCACTTCTGGGGAAAATTCACGCGGCATTGACAGATATAGATATGATTGTAAAATAACCTATTTAAGTGTTCATTTAGAACATAAGTTTTATGAATGTTCTTCCATTTTCGTCATCGAACGAATAAGAGTAAATACACCTTTTTTAACATTATAAATAAGTTCTTATACGTTGTTTATACACCGGGAATCATTTCCATTATTTTCGCGCAAAAGTCACGGATATTCGTGAAAGCGACAAAAACTGCGAAATTTGCGGGGAGTGTCTTCAGTTTGCCTATTAATATTTAGTTTGACACTAATTGTTACCATTGCAGCCAAGCTCAGCTGTTTCTTTTCTTAAAAACGCAGGATCGAAAGAGCATGACTCGGCAAGGTTGGCTTGTACCATGCCTTTCTCATGGCAAAGATGATCAACTGCAGGATGAACTCTCGGAGCTTTCAAAAGCTTATCGAAAAAAGTTCCAAACCGATCTGCACACTAAGTCTGGCGACATCATCGATCCTAGCGGGGAATTTCTGTACGTCTATCTCGATGAAGAGAATTATCGGATATGCCGGCAAAGCATGGTTCTAGTTTCAAATGCTCCTGATGGATTGATTGCCACGACGTTGGAGCCCTATTCTGACAGTTATACATTCCGGCAAGTGAGGGAGCAACTGCAAGCCTTCAGCGGAGACGGTGGTCGGATCAACTACAGCAGAAATGAACACTCATCCTCGTACTTTCTAACAATTCAGGCCAGCAACGAGTTCAAGCACGTAGGAGCCGTCCGGAACACTTTTGGTCAAAGCAAGGACATTTGGAAAAGGAGAATGCCAGACGCCAGCCAACCGTTGGATTATCACTTGATCGCTGTGGGCTGTTCAGCTTTCCTCCCTGAGGCTGCTCTTGATGACGTGGAGTCAGATGGTGCTGTCTAGTTTTAATGGCGCCGGGTTTCGAAGTCTATGTCATTCTAGTAGTTGCATCATAGAGGTGCTTATAAAATCTATTATTATGTCAAGGTGTGTCTGAGAACCTCGTTGTATTGAGTATTAAAGGAATAAGGCAATAGTATTGAACTTGTAGTTCTTGTCATATTCAATCGAACCCGGAAAAACCTAGAGATAATTATATTCTTATTTAAGAGTAATGATGTTAAGTTGTTCATTGAATTAATTCAAATCACAATCTCACGGTATGGTTAGAAATAGACGCCCGTTAGATTGTTACCAGGCTAGATTCGAAAACTGCAAGCAACACCCATGATGGGTGGTGATGTTTTCCGAAAAAATTCCCTGCTTTTAGACGAAGATAACGTATTTATTTCGTTACTAGATGACATTGGAAACACGAAAAATAACAGAGATCCAAAGCACACTCTCATAGATTATGCGACTTTATTAGGAGTCGTCGACGGGAATTATGCCGAAAGATGGCATGACCCTAAAGCAATGATCGGATAATTGATAAGGTTTCCTGTCTGAGAATCTCTTGTTTCCGCTCCGCCAGTCTCGTCTTCATCGTCCATCTCATCGTCGTCATCTTCTCCTTCCTCAGTGTAATTTCCTCCCCGGGCATAAAAACCGTAGTTTTCATTGTTGATTACGTCGGTCCCGAACCGAACAAAGCAGTTGCTTGGCATGATCGCTAAAAAGAACTGATTTGTATGCGGGCCTTGATAGTAGTGGACGAGGCCACCTTGATCGCACCTTTCCTGCATAACTCGATTCAGCCTGCGTGCATCCATCAACCACGGCGGTATTGCAGTTGCCATTATTCCGGAGTTAGAGGAGTTGGACGGTAGGTGTCGACGCAAGGCGCATTGGCGTGCAATATCTTCACGAAGGTAAACATAGACCAGCTCTTGTCGAGTGAGGATGTACTCATCATCAAACTCACCAAGTCTAATCGCGGAAGGCTGAAAGTATACAGTTTCGGGAAGTAAAGCTCCGAAATCCGTTCTCGCCTGTTCCAAGCGACTCTGCATCTCGCCGGTGCGCAGGATAAGCGTCAAATCTCGAACCTGCCAATTAGCTACCGTCATCGCAGTTTTGGATGTACTACAAAATACCTGCCGCTGGTAAATCTGAGCCGTTGGTTCTTATATTGACCTGGGAAGCCCATTGACGCCATTGGTGACCGTTTGATGCCGTGTGAAAACACGACAGATTGATAGCATTGATTAGCGCTTTTGAATTTTCAGCTGCTGAGCCCCGACACGCTGTCGCAAAAGTCGCCCTAGGCCCGCCTAACGATTTGTCGTCACTTGGCAAGGTGTGTGACCTGCACCTCATTTGTGGGCTCGCATGCACCGAAAAACTGCTGCATAATTGACCGCAAGCTTCATCAACGCAAGACATGCGCACGACCGTCTGACAGGAGAGGAATTTCCGACGAGCACAGAAAGGACTTGCTCTTGGAGGTAGGCCTATTTCTCAGGCACATGTATCAAGTGTTCGGACGTGGGTTTTCGATGGTGTATCAGCCGCCGCCAACTGGGAGATGAGGAGGCTTTCTTGGGGGGCAGTCAGCAGTTCATTTCACAAGACAGAGGAACTTGTAAGGAGATGCACTGATTTATCTTGGCGCAAACCAGCAGGACGAATTAGTGGGAATAGCCCGCGAATATCTAAGTTATGCCTGTCGGCATGAGCAGAAACTTCCAATTCGAAACAGTTTGGAGAGGTTGTTTTTGGGCATACCTTTTGTTAGTCAGCCTCTCGATTGCTCATCGTCATTACACAGTGCCGAAGTTTGATCGATCTAGTAACATAGATGACACCGCGCGCGATAATTTATCCTAGTTTGCGCGCTATATTTTGTTTTCTATCGCGTATTAAATGTATAATTGCGGGACTCTAATCATAAAAACCCATCTCATAAATAACGTCATGCATTACATGTTAATTATTACATGCTTAACGTAATTCAACAGAAATTATATGATAATCATCGCAAGACCGGCAACAGGATTCAATCTTAAGAAACTTTATTGCCAAATGTTTGAACGATCTGCTTCGACGCACTCCTTCTTTACTCCACCATCTCGTCCTTATTGAAAACGTGGGTAGCACCAAAACGAATCAAGTCGCTGGAACTGAAGTTACCAATCACGCTGGATGATTTGCCAGTTGGATTAATCTTGCCTTTCCCCGCATGAATAATATTGATGAATGCATGCGTGAGGGGTATTTCGATTTTGGCAATAGCTGCAATTGCCGCGACATCCTCCAACGAGCATAATTCTTCAGAAAAATAGCGATGTTCCATGTTGTCAGGGCATGCATGATGCACGTTATGAGGTGACGGTGCTAGGCAGTATTCCCTCAAAGTTTCATAGTCAGTATCATATTCATCATTGCATTCCTGCAAGAGAGAATTGAGACGCAGTCCACACGCTGCGGCAACCTTCCGGCGTTCGTGGTCTATTTGCTCTTGGACGTTGCAAACGTAAGTGTTGGATCCTTCACCATAAAAGAAAAAGCCCTTCTCGGCTCGTGGGGTTCGCTCGTCTAGTTCAAGAAGCCACTTCTCAGCTCTTTTAGTAAGAGAATTGGCTGGGTCGCGGAGTCTTCCGATGTTCATGACTGCCGGAACCGCATGAGTGATATAGTTGGAAAAGAATAGCACTTGCAACGGCGGGATGCAGATGATTCTAGCGGAAAATAGCTGGGCAAAGATGTTCTTGGTATCTTCGGGTAGATCAATCACGCCAGCATCATCGCGATGAATTGGGAAACATGACAGTCCGAAAGACGCTTTCATTTCCTTGATGTTGACGTTACATTTTTTTTGATCCGATAGCTTAGACGTTATGGGCGAATTATCCGTCTCGAATATTCGCTTGAATCGCAGCTGTCTCTCGTACTTGATGGAGAAGCCATGGCCGCACACGACGACAATATCCTTTGTTGCGAGTTCGCCGTTGAAGTTGGCGAGTTCGTTGACGAAGCTGTCGTGAACGTCCGCACGGGTTACAATAATCAGTACACGGCTGGAGCGAATAACTGCGGCAAGGTCATCACAGGCTGAGACCCTAAATGGACCGTTAATCATTCCCTCGGTGGTGATAACTCCTTCACTGGCCTTGATTGCTGAGATCGATCCTGGATGATCTGCTGGTGCCCACAGCGCCGTGGGAACGTGCCGGGAGGCGAACCAAGCCGCTAATGCAGTCCCCGCGTGACCAGAACCGAGGACACCTACGGTCAAGGGAAGCGGATGGTGATCTGCGGCGGAAATAGGTAAAGAAGTTGCGGATAAGGTAATTGCCATTGCAGATTATTTGGATTGAGAGTGAATATGAGACTCTAATTGGATACCGAGGGGAATTTATGGAACGTCAGTGGAGCATTTTTGACAAGAAATATTTGCTAGCTGATAGTGACCTTAGGCGACTTTTGAACGCGCAATAATGGTTTCTGACGTATGTGCTTAGCTCATTAAACTCCAGAAACCCGCGGCTCAGTGGCTCCTTCAACGTTGCGGTTCTGTCAGTTCCAAACGTAAAACGGCTTGTCCCGCGTCATCGGCGGGGGTCATAACGTGACTCCCTTAATTCTCCGCTCATGATCAGATTGTCGTTTCCCGCCTTCGGTTTAAACTATCAGTGTTTGACAGGATATATTGGCGGGTAAACCTAAGAGAAAAGAGCGTTTATTAGAATAATCGGATATTTAAAAGGGCGTGAAAAGGTTTATCCGTTCGTCCATTTGTATGTGCATGCCAACCACAGGGTTCCCCTCGGGAGTGCTTGGCATTCCGTGCGATAATGACTTCTGTTCAACCACCCAAACGTCGGAAAGCCTGACGACGGAGCAGCATTCCAAAAAGATCCCTTGGCTCGTCTGGGTCGGCTAGAAGGTCGAGTGGGCTGCTGTGGCTTGATCCCTCAACGCGGTCGCGGACGTAGCGCAGCGCCGAAAAATCCTCGATCGCAAATCCGACGCTGTCGAAAAGCGTGATCTGCTTGTCGCTCTTTCGGCCGACGTCCTGGCCAGTCATCACGCGCCAAAGTTCCGTCACAGGATGATCTGGCGCGAGTTGCTGGATCTCGCCTTCAATCCGGGTCTGTGGCGGGAACTCCACGAAAATATCCGAACGCAGCAAGATATC
>JWIT01000041.1 GCA_000949895.1 Agrobacterium arsenijevicii
CCCCCCCCCCCTGCCGCTTCAGCGACCGCCGTGACGAACCGCGATAGGCGCGGTTTGCAATGGAAAGGACAGGACGATGAAGAAGGATAAAAGGACCAACGAACAGCGGCTGGATGTCTATGCGCGCATCACGGACAAGATCATCGCCGCCTTGAATGAGGGCGTGCGGCCGTGGGTGCAGCCTTGGAACAACAAGCATCTTGTCGGTCGCGTGTCGCGGCCCTTACGCCACAACGGCGAAGCCTATTCGGGCATCAATGTGCTGCTTCTCTGGTCTGCAGCCATGGCCCGGGGCTATGCCTCATCGACATGGATGACGTTTCGTCAGGCACAGGAGCTCGGCGCATGCGTTAGAAAGGGGGAGACTGGCTCGATGGTGGTCTATGCCAATCGGATCAGCAAGACCGAAACCGATGGCGCGGGAAACGAGATCGAGCGCGATATCCCCTTCCTGAAAGCTTACACTGTTTTCAACGTCGAACAGATCGACGGTCTTAAGGATCGGTACGCGGATGCGCCCCTTGGTGGAACCGCTCGGGTGACCGACAGGATCGCGCATGCGGACGCCTTCTTCGCGGCCACCGGTGCCGTCATCCGTCACGGCGGCGACAAAGCCTTCTATGCGCCAGGCCCGGATATCATCCAGATGCCGCCGATCGAGACATTTCGGGACGTTGAGAGCTACTATGCAACGCTCGCGCACGAAAGTGTGCATTGGGTCGGTGCGGCTCACCGGCTCAATCGTGATCTTTCGCGATATGGGAAAGACCGCAGCGAGCGCGCGCGCGAAGAGCTGATCGCCGAACTCGGTGCCGTCTTTCTCGCCGCCGACCTCGGCATCGTACCGGAAATGGAACCCCGCGCCGACCACGCCAGCTATCTCGCATCATGGCTCTCGGTCTTAAACAATGACAAGCGCTTCATCGTCCAGGCCGCGGCGCAGGCACAGCGTGCAGTGGACTATCTTCACAATCCGCAGCCGGTCGCTTGCCAGACCGCGGCTTAGCCGTGGTGTTGATGATGCGACCCGTCTGTGCGGGAAGGGGTGCGCCCACAGCGGTTGCGGGCCTGTTTTTGCGCGAGACGTGGTCCTGGATTGAGGCCTAATCGGTCGCAATGGATTGAACAGCTGACGCAATCACCCCAAGCGCATTCTCATCGAGTTCGATCAGCCCATCCTGCTTTTCGCCTATCTGCTTGGGCCTTGCACCGCTATTGTCCCAAATCCAAGCTTTTTCAGCCTGTTCGATGAACCAGGGGAGCTGCTCCAGGGAACGCATGTAGCGCGCACGCACCTTATCGGCCGGCACCTGGTGACCTCCCTTTGCGACGCGAAGCTTAATGCGTTCGATCGATCTCTCGGGGCTGTCAAGGACGACGTAGATGAGCCATACGGCGAAACCCAGCGATTTCGCGGCTTCGACGAGGCGCCGGTACTTAGCCGTGGACAGCACGGTTTCAACGCCGATTGTCTTGTGAACATGTAACGATGCTTCAACCCACGACTCGATGCGTCGCACAGCAATCAAGTTGGCATCGACAAGTGGCTTTGCCTCGATGTCGCTGATTCTGGCGGCCAGCAGATCGGGATTGACGATCCAGACAGATCGTCCACCCCATTCGAGATCAGCATTGGCGTAGACGCTGCTTTTCCCAGAGCCGTTTGGGCCAGCAACGATCAGGAAAACGGGCTGCTCAGGTTTTTGCGGGGGCAAGATCAACGACGCCGGTCACGGCCTTATTCTCGCGGCGGGCCTTGGCGACGTTCTTGCCAAAGACATAATTGAGGTCTTTCCCGAGAGTCTTGCTCTGCGTGTCGATGGTACGCACTGTAAGAAATTGCCCGCTAGTCGCATCGCGAACACGTTTTTGGGTGACTGCCGTGCCACGCATGCCATCCTTGGATGCACTCAACTTCTTGACGACGACTTTGACCATGTCTGCTCCAACTTTTGAACGAATATAGCAAGTATCGGAAAGTGCGAAAAGGCCAACGCGCAATTTTTCATAGACCCATCTGTAACGTAACTCAGCAGACAACATCCCAAGCTTGCTTGCATGAGGCGATCGGGTGCCCGTAATGTACGTTTGTATGATGGCTTACAAGTTTATGACCCGAGCTACCCGGCTCCGGCTGACAACACACTCGCCGAAGGAGATGGAGAGGAAGCCAGGCACGCAACCCCAATTGCATGAATCGCATAGAATACGTATTATAGGTAATTCACGATGGAGGCTTTGCGATGAAGCAGTTTACCTTTTCAGACATGAATCGCGCTTCGGGCGAAATCCTCGAGGCGGCGCTTGTCGAGCCAGTGAGCCTGACGAAGCGGGGCAAGGACAAGCTGGTGATCCTGACCGCCGAGCAATACCGAAAGCTCATCGGCCGTTCGCACACGCAAGCCTATGGATTGCTCGACGCGCCGGAAGACATTCATCAGGAATTGATGACCGGCCTAGACGATATCATCGGGACTGACAATGCTTGAGCCTGGGCAGATCGTCCGGTTTTTTTATCTGTGGGGCCGTGAGGCGGCGCAAGGTGAAGAGTCAGGTCGCAAGGCGAGGCCCACATGTGTCGTCGTTCGTACGCTTGCAGTGCCAGGCGTTGTGTTTCTCTTTCCGATCACATCTCAATTGCCCGGAGCCGAACGGCTGTCCCTTGCCATCAGCCAGATGGAGTGCCGTCGCGCCGGGCTGGATTTCCCCTGCTGGATCATTCTCGACGAATATAATCGCGTAGAGCTCGACAAGGCATTCGACTTCGAGACGACCACGCCGATCGGCACCTTCAGCCCTGCCTTTCTCAAGACCATCGCCAGCACCGTCAAACAAGCGGCTGCGGCCCGAAAGCTCGCAGGTGTCGCGCGCTCGTGATGGCGATTGCCTTGCCTAAAGGCGGGCGGGATCAATGCGGCGGCGGTAGCATTGTCGCTGCTGGTGTCGCGCCTCTATCGCCATCGCCTTTCCTTGATCGTGCGCAAGGCGCACCCACTGCGGTCTCGATGGGGCATGTCTGACCGAAGGCCGCCTCACGCTGTTCGGCTCGATCGGCATCCGCAACGGCCGGCTCGTTTTCTTCCCCTGGCCGCTACGCGTCCATTCCTCGCGAAACAAGAAAGCCTCGGCCCATGGCCGTCCTTCACTTCGTTGCGGCCTTTTCAGGTGCGGTCCGATCGCCCCCGGTCCGATCGACAGCCATCGAGGCCGCGATGGGCGCGGCCCGAGCAACTGAAAAGGATTACGACAATGGCAACCATCGGCTCTTTCACCGCTTCGGAAAACGGCTTCTCCGGCACCATCAAGACCCTCAACCTCAACGTCAAGGCAAAGATCGTCCGGGTCGAGCGCGCTTCCGAAGACGCTCCCGACTTCCGGGTCCTGGCCGGCAATGTCGAGTTCGGCGCAGGGTGGCAGAAACAGGCCCGGGAGACCGAGCGCGACTACGTCTCGGTCAAGCTCGACGATCCAAGCTTTCCGGCCCCGATCTACGCGACGCTCACCGAGGTCCAGGGCCAGGAAGGTCTGCAGCTCATCTGGTCGCGCAACACCCGCCGCTGAGCAAACATCAAAGCCCCGCTCGATCCGAGCGGGGCTTTCCTCGTGTCACTTGTTAAGCGCATCCTTCAGCGCCTTGGCTGGCGCAAACGCCAGCTTTTTGGCGGCGGCGACCTTGATGGTCGCGCCGGTCGCCGGATTGCGCGCCTCGCGCTCCGGCGTGTCCTTCACCTTGAATTTCCCGAAGCCGGGAAGGCTGGTCTCGTTGCCGGCAATCGCTGCCTCGGTGATGGCAGCAATCACTGCCTCAACCACAGCCTTTCCCTGCACCTTGGTCAGGCCGTGTTCGGTGGCAAGCTTGTCGGCAATCTCATTTGTCGTGGTCATGTCAATTCTCCGCATCGTCTTCAATGTCGGAATGAGTGACAGCCAATCGGGGCGATGTCATTGTGTTGCCGCAGCAAACCGCGCCGAATCCCTCAAGTTTCCACAGCTTGTGCGCGGGCGATATCCCCTTTTACGCTTTTGGGAAAGTAATTCGAGGAACAACTCGACAGCCTGATCCTCGTGGTCGAACAGATGAACCTTTTGCTGGCCGCGAGAGCCGATGCGGCCCCAGCAGCGCAAAAGCGACGCCTGTCCGAACAGGGTCGGCTGGATCGACAGCGAATAAAATCGCGCCATGTTTTTCGTCGCATCGATCCGCTCGACATAGAGATGATAGGGCTGGGCAATCATGGTGCCAGAATCGCTTCTTTGCGATTCCGCGTCCAATGAGACTTTTGAATCGGTCGCCGCGGATCGATTCATGCCAGTGATATCGACCGAGGGTTAGATCATCCAAGAGGGAAGGGCGGCATCTCGCCTTCGGACACACGCCAGATCCAGGGTTCGACATCGGGTCGCGCCGCTATCATCTTCGAGAGCGCTGTCTCAAACTCCTCGTCGGCATCCGGCGGCACGATGTAGAGCGCTGCCGGCGACGGCCGGCGATGGGGCAGGGTGGCCGCTGCAATCGGTTGCGTCGACGACAGGTTGAATCGCAGGCCCTTGACGCTTTTCAGACTGAGGCGCGACAAAGCTTCGACAAGCCGCTGCTCGTAGGCATTTTCGATGGGCAACCATTGTTCGCTTGCCGACATCAGGGCAATTTCGTCGACACTGGCAAGACCGGCCTGCGTCATGCCGAACGTAGCGACAACGACAAGATGGAACCTGTCATTTGCCTGCCAGAGTTCAAGCTCGGCAGCATAGCGCGACTGCAGCCGTCGCCAAGCACCCTCCTCGATCATCAGCGGAAAACCCGGCATATGCTTGATGACGATCTTCTGGCCGATACGCGCCGACGCAAATTCCTTCACCTCGCCGATCAGCAACATCAGCTTCCTCGGCCCGCCCGACGGCGCGCGTATATCTGCAAGCGCAAGCGCGCGTCGTTGTTCGATGCCCGCCTTCTCATCCAGTCGAAAATTCTCAGGGACGAACAAGCGCTCGGACAGCGCCCCACCTTTGACCGTCATCGTCGCGGCCGCGTCCAGGAGATGGCTTCGCACCTGAAACCAGTGGCGCTTGCCGGCCCAATGCGCCGTCCACTCGGTCAACCCGCCCTGATGCCAAAGATAATGAAGCAGCGCGCGTAGCGACAGTTTCCTGACCTCATTCTTGACCGGTCCTTCATTTTGAGTCGGCCCGCTCGTGGTCTTCTGCGCGCCGCGCTTCGACAGTGAGAAATCCAGTTTCAGCGCCGCCAAACCATTTGCCGGATCGAGCTGGATTGCTCCACCAATCAACGGGCCGAGGCCCGACAGCTCGTAGGGCGGCTCGTAGGATTGGCATTGCGGGTCATGGTCGGAGCCCGACAATGGCATACGCTTGACGACAAACTGCTCGCCAATGCGCGCGATATACATCGCCGCTCCCTTGTCACAGCACAGGCAGACCGGTCGCTGCCGTGTCCGATAGGCCTTCGTCAGTATCGCCCCAAAGGCCGAATCCTCCTCCGTCACGATGGCCTGGCCTATCCGGTAGCGTCTGCTCATAGCGCCGTTGCCTCCAACCAACCTCGCGGTTGCCGCGGCATCTCGGCATGGTGCCACACGAGAGAACACCCCTGTCTGCTGAGATCTGCCAGTGTGGCGGAAGGACAATGCCGCCTCAAGGTCACGCGGCCCCTCCAATTTTGCCTGCGCCTTGCTTCGACAAAATCGGTTCCTCCGCGCGCCGGCTCCGCCGGTCGCTGGCGCGAACCTTGACCCGACATCGTCCTTCCGCCGCGTCGGTTCCATCTTTCACAAACGTCAAGGAGACGAAGATGACAATCGAACAGCACATCGAGGAACTGCGCGCCGAGCTTCGCAACGCAGTCGACCGCGACGAACGCGGCCAGATCGAGGCGGAGCTGGCCGCCGCAGTCGAGGAACTCGACGCCCTCCTCGAAAGCATGGTCCCAGACTAGGGACCAGATTTTCGTCCGGAGTGCGATCCCGCCGCCGGATCGACCGGCGCCGGTATCGTAGAGCGCCCTCAATAGTCATTCTCCTTGAGATAATAATCGAGCGCAGCCTTCACCACCGCGGTCATTTTGAGATCGTTCTCCGCAGCCGCCCGCTGCAGCCGCGCCTTGAGCTCGTAGTCGAGAGCAATGTTGACGAAGAATTTGACATTGCGCTGCTTGGACCGCTTCAGATTCTTAAGGCTATAACGCGCATCCTCCTGTGCGATGGCACGTGTCTCCGCCGCTTCCCGGCGTTGCTTCTCACTTGGCTTCGGCAACATCGAAGTTGCGCCCGTCTCAACGGGGGCCGACACAGGCGTCGTCGCACTGGCAGCCGGTTCAGAAAGGCGCTCCGTTTTACGGGGCGCAATCGACAGATCCGACAATCCAAGCCCCGCCTTGCTCATGTTTCACCCTCAGTGCGCTCGCTACTTCTGGAGAGCTCGATCTCGTTGACCAGTGCTTGAACCTCAAATCTTGCTTTTCGCACCGGGTCTGTCAGCTCCTGCATCTGCAAAGTGCCAAGTCCGTTTTGGATCTCACGGTAGATATTGCGCTCGAACAGCTCGGTATCGAGCAATCGCGTTCGATAGTCGCCGGCGACAAGGCCGGCGACGAAGGGCCGGATGTAGCGATAGGCCTCCAGGTTCCGACCCGGCACGGAGATGCGAGTGCGGACATTAATATGATCGATGGAAAGGCCGAACCGGTCATTGATCTCGTTGACCGCAGCGACTGCCTGTCCTGCTGCCTCCAGTTCCTTGATCGCCGGCTGGATCGGCGACATTACCAATTCGGCGGAACGGATGATCGTGGTCTGCAAGGTACTGTCGACGCCTGGAGCGTCGATGATAACGAGATCAAATGCTCGCGCCAGATTGTCGATCGCCTGTTCGATCGATCGCTGTGTTGACGCGACGGTCACTTCGAGATTGTCAGGTACGTTGTCCTTCTCAGCACAAAGACGCCACCAACCGGACAAGTTCTGCCGATTGTCTGCATCAATCAGAAGAACACGTTCGCCACGCAGTGCGTATTCTCCGCCGACCAATGTGACCAGCGTCGTCTTTCCAGCGCCGCCTTTGTTGCTCACTGCCGCATAGGTTCGCGTCATCTCATCCGTCCGCATTCATCATTCGAGCAGCTATTGTGCTTCCAAGACAGTCTCTGAAGCAAGCAAAAAATGAATACATGATGTTCATTGAGAGTCGGGCGTATGCTGTGGCGATGTGCTCGGCTTCTACAATGTGGAATATATTCCACACGCCGCTAATCTACCTCATGTGTGTGGTGCGGCAATGCAGCGAGTGGATGTAGAGACATACAAAGCACTGATAAAAACCAGTTAATTCGCATCTGTGTGGTGTGGGTTTGCTGTCGTTCGAGTCGACGCTACCCGGTCCACCGTCATCGATCTGAGACCGCTGTGAAATTCTTCGGGTCGAGTTGCCGCATCCATCTGGTGGGTTGGAGCTTGAAAAATGTTACCGATAAGGTAATAGTGGTTTTGGCAGGATACGCAAATTTGTGATACAAACTTGCTGACGATCGACGGACGAGCCGTCGATAAGGCCTGCGGCCGGCTTCAAGGGAAGGTAGATGGGTTCGTTTGCGAGCGGTGAGATGAGGCGGGAGCGTAGAGACAAGGTCGTTCATGCGCGTTTCAGCGCGACCGAAATCGAACGCATCGAGCATGCCGCGCAAGCTGCCGGGATGACGGTTTCGGGATTCTTGCGCTCCCTCACGTTGGAGGGTGCAGGGGTGCGCCCATTCTTTTCCGATGCGGACAGGGCGGTACTTTCCCTGCTTCTGACTGACATCAAAGGCGTCGGCGTCAATCTGAACCAGCTGGCGCGAGCACGCAACAGAGGTGAATCGGGTCAGTCGCAAGAAGAGAAAAAGGTGATCGATGATGTTCAGCGTGCCGTCGCGATCGTGCTGTTCGAACTGCAGGCCTTTGCCGAGCGTGGCGCTCGTAGGCGCGTCGGGAGCGTGTGATGGAGATTTTCCTCGGCGCATTCACGGCTGAATGGGAGCAACGCAAGGCAGCCTTTCTCCATGATCTGACGCTCGGGCGTCGCACCTTGCCGGAAGAGGATGAGCGCCGCCGCCGGGGAGGGGGTGTCGCGCCGGCAGGGCCTACCGGAATGGCAAAGCCATCGGGCTTTCGATTTCGCAGGGGTGGAGACGGCCGTCCAGACAGCATCCAGCGTCGCGCCGATCGGTCGATGCGCACACGCTTTGCCAGCCTTGCCTCGGGAAGCCAACCGGCCGTGGTCAAGATGGCATCGTTCGGCGGCGGGTCGAGACTGGGTGCGATGATCAATTATGTCTCCCGAAATGGCGCCGTTGTTGTCGAGAATGAACGTGGCGATCAGCTTCGTGGCCGCGATCAACTCTCCGCCGTCGGTGACGAATGGGATCACCTGATGAAGAACCGGGCCGAGAGCCGGGATATTGGCCTCTTCAAGATCTCGGTCGCCGATGACGGCCGCTCTGACGATGACCTCTTTGATCGAGCTCATGAGATTGTGAAACACGGCTTGGGGGACCGCGCCTTTGCGTTTGCGGTCATAGCCCGCGCGGATGGAAACGGTTTCGACATTGACGGCGTGACCGTGCTCAGGAGTGCCGACGGTGAACGACTGACGGCGGACAACAAGGCCGCGGCGATCGTGCAGTCGCACCTGGAGGGTGCCGGTGCGAATGCTGCCTTTCGATTTACTGGCTACGGCAACGGCACTGACTATGGCACGAGCCACGTGCGCTCGCTGGTGGCAACGCACAAGGGCGAAGTGCGGGACGACCAGGGGCGGATGATCAAAGATGCCAAACAGGCTGGCGATCTCGTTCAACTCGAGTGGCGAGATAAACTCCATAGCCGCAAGCCGCGTGACGTCATGCACCTGATCCTGTCGGCGCGCGCCGGCACGGACACGGCTGCGTTTCAGAACGCCGCGCGAGATTTTTTGAGTGCGCAGTTCGCGGGTCATCGATACGTGTTCTCCCTGCACGATGCAGGAAGCGATCCCAAGGCAGAGGCGGAAGGTGGCAAGCGTCCGCACGCCCATGTCCATGCCATTGTCGCAATGCGGTCCGATGCCGGCGAGCGGGTCGAAACGACCATTCCAGCCTTTCGCCAGTGGCGGCTGACGATGGCCGAAAAGGCGCGGGCAAACGGCATCAATATGGAAATGACCGATCGTCGGGATCGAGCGAGCGCGCCCAGCTATTCCAAAAACCAGGTTCGACCGATGAACACAATCGGTCGCACACTGCACCAAGGGACGAGTGCTGCAGCGGAATGGCGCTACCATGCGAAACGAGATGACCAATCCAGTCATTTAGCGACGGCCCGTAGCCAGATCTATATGCAGAAGGCACGCACAGAGTGGCAGGAAATCCTCAATTCTCGGGCGCCTGTCGCGCAGCACGACTTCATTCGGTCGCAGATCGTCCGGCTGGAGGATGCCAGAACTACAGTAACAAGGCGCGATCCGGTTCGCCACGAAGCTGGAAATTCTGGCTCGCAATTTCGAACACATTTGGTAAAGTTGGCAGATCTTGTTTCTGAGGGTGACGACATGCGCCACATGACGCGACCGGAATTCGAAGCATATGAAAAGCGGGTCGAGACCGCACTCTTCCAGGCGGAGAAAACCATGCCGCCCGAGGAGCGTAAGGATTTCGAGGAGATTGCGCAGGCGGCGCGCGAGCACGTCAATGTTCGCCGTGAGATCGTTGAATTGCTTGAGGTCCGTGGGCAGCCTGGAATCTCGGATCACAGATCCCAGGAACCAGCAGCCGATCGCCAGCAGGATGATAGTCAACGTTGGAATGACGCGGTCGAGAGACATGGTTCCGCTGCGGCCGATGCTGCGAACAAAGCGCTTCTCGATATCGAGAGAACACGGGAAGCGATCGAGCGGGTTGCCGCGGAAAGGCCTGACGAAGTACTGGGTTTGAAGAAAGAACTTGAAACTCACATCACAAAGGCAGCGGAAATCGGTGCGTCCGGCAACGGCATTATTCGCGAGGTTGCGGAATTCGATGACGACCTGAAAACCGCGCTGCAGGCACTCGAACGCGATCGTCAGAGGCGTGAGGACGAAAAGTCCTCCGCACGGGCACAATCCGATGATGCCGCCAATGCCAATCGCGGTACGCCGCATGGAGAAAAAACGCAAGCCCGGCCTGACGATCGCGATGCCCAGGGTCTAGAGAGTCCGAGAGACACTGGCTCACGGCGAGAAACCGGCGACACGACCAGGAGCGATCCCGCGAAGCAGCATGTTCCTCGCTTGGAAGAAATTCAGCGCGATACGAAAGAGCGAAACGAACGCGACCAGGATGAGCGCGAGCGATAGGAGGCACTGCGATGCGTGACGACAGGCGGATTATTGTAGTTGAGGAAGGCCGAAAGACCGGCGAGGGATGGGCGAAGATGTTCGGGACGATATTCCTTGTTGTCATGGCCTTGGCATTGGTAGATCGCGGTCTCACGGTGGCGTGGGAAACCGTGTCGGCATGGTTTGAGTGACATGTTGTTAATGCGGAACTTGGGTGCCAAGTGGAGGACGATAGAACTCTTCAGTCGGCCCGAGAAGACAACAGCCGCGGCTAGCTTCAATTGACCGTGTGGCGGAATTCCGAGCCACGAATGACGGACCAAGTATTTTTGTTTTTTGCGGTTATCCCAGAGTGACAATCGAAGGTGGGAGCCTCATTAGGCCTATTCTTCGCAGGAAAATCGCCCTTCGTGTTGCTGTTCCTGGCACTCGTAGGAATGTCGCTCAGCCATATCATGCCTACAATTTTTAGCATGATCAGGGACGCTTTCTCTCCAAAGGAACAGGGCGCAATGATAGGAAATGCCGTTGCTGCTGGCTTCCTGGGGCAGTTTCTTGCGCCCTTCTTGCTTTATCTATATTGGCCGATCGCAGGGCAAGCTATGGCTCCGGTGTCAACGTGCGTTGTGCTATCGCTGCTACTCTTACCCATTGGGTTTGCACTTTATGGGCGAGCTGGAAGAGCTAATTATCAGGAGGGGTAATGAGCCTCAAATTTCTCACACTTTATGCCAAACAGCTGGATCGAACAGTCGCGGTATACGAAGCGCTGGGGATCGAATTCGAGAGAGAAAAGCATGGTGACGGTCCCATACACTTCTCCCACTCAACGAGGGATCTTATCATTGAAATTTATCCTGCCGGTAGTCGTGTAGTAGCCGAGTCAATGATACTTGGTTTCACGGTGACCGATTTGGCTACCGTGAGAAATTTACTTTTAGAAAACGGAGTTACCATTCTAAAAGATATTGATGTGGTGGATGGCGCTACAAGGATGATCTTTGAAGATCCAGACGGCCGCCGGTTGTTTATAAGTACTGATGCATAAGTTTATCCTTCTTTGATGTAAGGGGGAAACGTCCAGGTCTACCGTGAGGTCCTTCGCTTGGCGGATCCGTGCACTTAGAGCAAGGCCCTTAATGGCCCGCATAACGCGATCGGAATCCGAGGCTTGTGAGAAGCCGGTCGAGACCGCGCTCTTCCAGGCGGAGAAAGCCATGCCACCCGACGAGCGCGAGGATTTCGAGGAGTATTGCGCAAGAAGCACGCGAACACGTCAATGTCCACTTTAGACATCGGAGGCGGACAAGGTCTTAGGACCTCTGCACCTCATTCTGCCGGGGCTCATCGTCGCGGCCTACATAGGCGATGAGCTACTTGAAGGAGAAGCGCTTGGCTGGGCCGTCGCAGGCGTGGTTCTTGCCGTGTCTTGTGTGCCGTTGTTCAAAGCACTTCTGGCCAGAAATGCAGAAAGCTCTGGAAGACGTTGATGGTCGAGGACACTGCGCTGATCCGTCAAGGAACTCCTGATTTGACAAGAGCACAAGCCACCAAATCGGGGAGTCCCGACAGTAAGACGGAGATGCGACAACAGTGACAAGCCCAGATGCCGGCGTCATAGATCTTTATCGTCGCCATGCCGGGGTATGGACAACTGCCCGAGGAACAGTGCTGTCGGAGCGCGCCTGGATCGAACGGTTCGCCGATATTCTGCAGCAAGGTGCGACGGTGCTCGACGTGGGATGTGGATCAGGCATTCCGATCGCTCATTACCTTGCCGGCAAAGGTCATGCCATTACAGGTGTCGACGGTTCGCCAGAGATGATCGCTCTGTTCCGGACCTATCTGCCGAACGAGACAGCGGAAGTGGCGGATATGCGCTTGCTGAAACTGGATCGAAGATTCGGCGGGTTGATCGCTTGGGACAGTTTTTTTCACCTCACACCCCACGATCAGCGCATGATGTTCTCCATTTTCCGCGACCACGCGGAAATAGATGCACCACTGCTATTCACCAGCGGTCCCGCCTTTGGCGAAGCGATTGGTACGCTAGAAGGGGAACCACTCTATCACGCCAGCCTCGATCCTGACGAATATCGCCTGCTGCTCGACCGGAATGGCTTTGATGTTGTGTCCCACGTTGCGCGAGATGCTAGCTGTGGAGGGCGCACGCTCTGGCTGGCGCGACACAGGTAGCCATAAGATCTCGCGCAATTTGCCAAATTTCGCGACAAATCGTCGGCGCCCGATTATTCGGGGAAATTCTGTCACGAAACTTGTTCGCAAAAGTCAGACTTGTGCGGCTGGCTTTTGGGGCAATCTGGACGGCGCATGCGGCTTGGTGAAAACTGTGATAGCGAAACAGACGCCGGCGAATAGCATAGTCGCTCCCATCACCTCGGCGAGAGAAGGAAACCGGCCCTCGAACATGAAGCCGTAGGCGAGGCTGAAGACCGTTTCGGCAACGATGAGCTGGGCCGAGAGCGCCAGGGGCAAGCGACGGGAAGCGATTACCCAACACCATGTTGCAAACCACGAGCCGACCAGCCCCATCAACGACGCCCATGCGACGAAGCGGGCGGTTTCCAAGGCGGATGCTGTGTCCGCAAGATCGAATGAGGCAAGCGGCAACAGGAGAAGGCTTCCCATCGCCGCGCGATACCTTGCAGCCCTGTCCATTGTAGACCGTCCGGCGCGTCCGGTGACCGCATGACAGCTGCATTCGCCAGACCATAGGCGATCCAGATCACCAGCGCCGCCGAACTGGCGAGAACGCCGAGCAGGATCGACGGCGTATCGGCAACGTCGGCAGCGCTGACCGTCGCGGCGCTCACGATCGCCACTCCGATCGCGCTCCGCACCGTGGAAACGCGAGGGGTTTCCACGGTGCGGAGCGGTCCCGAATATTGGCGATGATCGCCAGAAACACCGGCATGGTGCCGATGATGACAGGGGGCACGGCAGCACCGGCGAGCTGGACGGCAAAAGCTGCGCTGATGAAGTACCCGACGTATCCAGCCCCGCCGAGTAGCAGCCCGATCAGAAACCGCGAGGGGGTAATGCCGATTGGTCGGAACCGTCGATCGGCCATCAGCAGCAGGCATGCCAAGCCGAAGATGCTATAGCGGGCAATCGTCAAATCCCACGCCGTGAACGGCGCGATGGCGCGCGGGGCGATGAAAGTCAGCCCCCATTGGGCGCAAGTGGTAAGGCCGGCGATGATCCCAAGCAGCATGATTTTCTCCTATTGGAGCCATCATGCAACGTGATCTTCCCGATTTATATGGATTGCTACGAGCCGGACCTATTAGAATACCCATCATGTCCAAGGCAAAAGCGCCCAAAAACCTTCAAAGTGGAAAATCGACGCTGGACGCGACGGACGCGCAGATTCTTGCCGCGCTCGATTCCGACGCTCGCTTATCGATAAGTGAGCTTGCCCGCCTTGTCGGCATGTCTGCGCCGAGCGTGTCTGAGCGCGTTCGCCGCCGTCATCCGGGGCTTTACCATCGACGTGGACACGCGCGCCATTGGCTACCAGATCAGAGCTATGGTGCGAATCCGACCGCTCCCCGGCAAACTACACCTTGTCGAAAGGCTCATTCAGGAGCGCCCGGAATTTGTCGAATGCGACAAGATCACTGGCGACGATCCTTTTCTTGCCCGCCTCGTCGTCCATACGATCGAGCAGATGGACGACGTTCTTGAAGCGCTCTCTGAGCACGCCGTCACCAGCACGGCCGTCATAAAGGGAACGTCCGTCAAACGACGCCTGCCCCCGCTGTAGCAAAAATCAGGCAGACCGTCCAAAAAACTGCGGTGAAATTCAGTCGTGCAACACCGTAAATCGGGAATTGCGACGACGGCAAGCGTTGCAATAGGGGCGCATCACTTCCAACGGCCTTTCGCGCTCTTAGACAAGTCCAACCTCTGCTGGATCTGGAACTGTCTGTTTTAAAATCTCGGCGATGCTTTGTCTGCTTCGCGCCGAGACGCCTTTAGTCTGCGTTAGCTTTGCATCAATCGTCGCCCGCAGCTGTTCGGCTGTAGGCTTTAGCCGTGCCTCTATCTTCTCGGCGGCGTCGTCGTCCGGGCTGGTCGGTCCTTGAGCGGAAACAAAATCCGGATTGTGCCGACCCTTCCTGTTCGAGGCCAACTGTAATGCCCTGGCGACGACAACTGGGATTTTGGTATCATCCACCTCGCCGGGAGCTGGTCCTCGATCCTCAGCTGATGGCATCGAAATACCCCCATAGTCCTCAGCAACCGCCGGGACCTGCAACAGGGAAACAAGTTCCGCGTCGGGGACGGTAGGCTGGTTCTCAGCAGCGTATTGTGCGGCGGTCTTGAACTCGGCTACCTCATGAAATCGGAGCTTTTGTCCGAATATAGCTCGCTGCCCTTCTACGAGCAGAAGCATTCGGTCCTCCGGCATCTGACGAACCTCCTGTGGCATCATCAGGTCGCGTTCGCGAATCTGTTCGACCTTCGTCCGCCGCGGTAGCCCCATCAATTCCAAAGTTCGCGACTCTGACTTATAACGGATGGTCTTCTTGCCAAGCGCGCGAGAGGCGTACTCGGCCGTGGCCTGGTCATTGGCGCCGAGAACGAGTTGCAGTCCGCAGTTGCCGAGAAGGGAATGACGCGACGTCTCTCCGTAGATCTCATCCAGGCTTTTGAGGTCCTGAATGATGAAGGCCATCTTGATGTTGTAGCCAGCGACATAAGGGAGCTTGTTCATGATCTCATCCATCCTTTTAAGCTGGCGAAACTCATCGAGCAGAAAATAAGCGGGCAGCGCGCCCGGATCGAATTCTCGGGTCAGCAGGTCCATGCTCTGCTGAACGAACAAGGTAAGGAGGGGGCGTAGGATGGTTACATCGCTGATATTTGGCGCCAGATAAATTGAAATTGGCCGCCGGCGCATCGAAGCCAAGTCGATATCGGTGACATGGGTGGCTGCGATCACGCGTTCATTGCGAAACGGCTGCATCGCCTTTTGGATATCGAGCAGCGCAGAGCGGGCCGCCCGTTCATTGAGGGAAATGTACGCGTTGAAGCTGTCTGTTGTGAACCGGGATAGATCCGGCTCCTTCTCCTTGATGAGTTTCATCATGACCTGCAGGTCGACGCCTGCGTTGAAGATACTGTTGACCTCACCTAGGTTGCGACGGTTTCTGTAGTGGCTGCTTTCCAGCACATAGCTGATGACCCCGGCAATGACCTGCTGAGCGGTTCCCTGCCAGACGGCATTGTCTGAGCCGAGCGTTTCCGGAATGAGAATGCTCGCCATGTTCTGGATGTCGATCGTGCGGCTGCCGCGATCTGGCCGAACGAAGTCCATCGGGTTCCAACGATGAGTCTTTGATGCCCCCGGCGAAAACAAAAATACTTGGTGCCCATTCGCCTTTCGGTAACCCGCGGTCTGCTGATAGATCTCGCCTTTAAGATCGGTGACAACCATCGATCCTGGGAACTTCAAAGCATTTGGGATGACATATCCGACGCCCTTTCCGGACCGGGTCGGACCGATGACCAGGTGATGCCGATCATCAAGCCGTCGCAAGATATTGCGGCCCATTCTGCCGAAGATGTGACCGTCCTTGCGAAACCACTTCCCCTTCCGGATAGAGCCAATATCCTGAAACGCCGCGTCTCCCAGCGGGTTGGAAGGACGGCGCAGCCCAAAAATTCCTGCTCCCGTAGCGACGGCAATTGCGGGAACGAGAGCTCCCGCTGCGGCAATCTGAAGTGCGCGGTTGCCTGAATAGAGCCAAAATTGCTGTAACGGCGCAAACGGGTTGGCTGTGACGGTCAGTTGAAGGATACGGCTGTCCTTGTAGACGAACTGAAGAATCAGGGCATAGCCGATGACCCACACCGCAACGGCGATTAGCCCGCAAAACAGCAGATAGACGACAAGATAGGTCCTGCTCATGCCGTATGCCTTGCGTAGTAGATTTCGGAGACGCCCCTGCGGCCGCCCTCGCGTCGCAACTGGATGACGACAGGGATCACCATCTGGATGTAGGACATCAGATCCTGCTTGGAGTAGCCTGCCGACATTCCGCCTTGCTGCACCATCATGGCCAACTGTTCGTAGGCGCCGAGTGGCGTATCGGCGTGAACCGTCGACATGCTGCCCGGATGACCGGTATTGATGGCGCGCAGAAAGGCGAAAGCCTCGGCCCCTCTTATCTCGCCGACAAACAGGCGATCGGGCCGCATCCGCAGCGACGCCTCGAGCAGCGACTGTATCGTGACCTGCGCCGTACCTTGATCGCCGCGCGAAGCCAGGAGATGGACGGCGTTCTTTTGCGGCGGGAAGAGTTCTCGGGTGTCCTCCAGGGTCAGGATGCGCTCGAAGGGGTCGATCGTCTTGAGGCACGCATTGAGGAAGGTTGTTTTTCCGGTGGAGGTTCCGCCGCTGATCAGGATCGAGACGCGCTGCCGGATAGCCGATCTGATAAACTCGTAAATGCGCTCCCCCCGCAGATGCTCAATGAGCGCCTCCTCGACATCGGTAAGGCCGCCTACTGCAACAGATACCTTTTCCAGCGAACCATTGTCCCGGTACTCTTCGAGCGTGAAGTCACTCGTCACCTGCTTGCGGATCGAGATGGCACCACCGTCGGCGGCTGCCGGCGGCAGGACGATCTGGATGCGCTCACCCGTGGGCAACGCCGCGGAGAGGATCGGGCTTGCGCGACTGATAAACTGATGCGTCGTGCCGGCGACACGTTCCCCGATATTTTCGATCTCGGCCGTTGTCAGCGCTGGGATCTCATGATGCTCCATAACATCGGCGCCCAGGCGTTCAATATAGACGTGCCCTGGTCGATTGACTGAGATCTCGACGACGCTCGGGTCGGACAAGAAAGCCGAGAGTGGGTCGAGTGCCCGCTGTAGAAAGTAGTAGGGGCTGTTGTCAGCGGCTTTGATTTTGACGGATGCCTCGCTCATGCTTGATTTCCTTCAGCGCTTCCTCGACCGGATCCGGATACATCGCGGAGAAGTCGAGATCCTGGCGAACGTAGACGAAGATGCGCTCACCCTGGTGAACACTGATCGTCGGCGGTATCTTGAGGTTCTCTGCGAGCGCCTGGTTGGCCATATCGGAAAAGGTCTGGGCGATCGTTTCGCGCGCGAGTTCGGCTGCACGGTCAGAATCGGAATCGCCGTTCCCGCTGCTCGAGTAGGATCCACTGCCGTAACCGGTCAGGTAGGAGGAGCCGGCGCCGACAATCGAAAGCAGGATTGCCGATCCAAAGCGCTCTCGCCACTTGTTGTCGACAAGTCCTGTCAGGCCAGAGCGCCCCAGGCTATCCGTGCCGATGCTGTTGAGCCGAACCGTCACGCCGTCGTCCCGCAGCAACCGCGTCCAGATGACGAATATGCGCTTCTGTCCACGCGTGACCTCGGACTGGTATTCCCCGATGAGCCTTGTTCCGGTCGGGATCAGAATGCGCCGCCCGTCAAAGGAGTAGACATCCTGTGAGGTAATCGCACGGATTTGGCCGGGCAGGTCGCTGTTGATGGCTGTTTCGAGGATTCCCGGGATCAAGGTTCCCTCAGGGATCATCGCGTCGATGCGATCAATCTGCCGTGCTTTGGCCGATCGATCGCCGATCGCGGAAGCGGACGCGAGAAACTTGCTATTGCGATCTTCCCCTGCCACCGTTGGCCCACCCTCGGCGCTGCCAGCACCCAAGGAGTCGCGTCCGTCGACCTTGGTAGAGTCAATCACCACCTGCTTAGATAGAAAACGTTTCGGGAACTCCTCGACCTTGTCAGGTTGGGCGAGCGGTTCGTTATTGGTTTCGACGATGCCCGGCGGAGCAGGGACATCGAACTTCGTCGTATCCGACGGTTCTTCCTTCTTCTCCTCGACCGGGGGATCAGGCAGCTTGATGATCGGCTCAGGATCCCTTTCAGGCTCCTTCTCACCTTCGCGAAGAAACGATGGTGGGCGGAAGGTGGTGGTCGTGAACTCTTCGTCGCCTCTGACGCTCTCCGGCCTGCGCTGCTCGGGAGCAAACACGACAACATAGGCGAGCGCTGCTCCGCCAAACAGAAGGGCCGCCCCTCCTAACAATTGCTTTCGGCGGGCGCGCTTGTCTCTGACGTCAACCTCGTCGCCAGCGAGCATCGCTTCGAGTTCTGGAGAGCGCTGCATCAGTTTCCGCTCCTTCGGCGTGTCTTTGCCTTATCATCTAGGCTCGGTGCCATGATGTCGGGATCGGGTGCCCCGAAGTCCGGCTTTCTCAGATTGAAGATGCAGGTCCACTGGTTGCCATCCCGCAACGTGTATTGGCTAGCGGTACCGTCGACGACAATGTAGTCGCCCTCGCGCCGGAAGTTCCGGAGGGTTTCTGAGAAGTCGGCGTTCACTGCAAAAATTGCCGGCACGGTCGCGCCGAATTTGAAAAACGTCTTCTTGCCGTCGTCGAACACCATTGAAGGCTTTAGTTTTCCGTCGCCTGAAAAGGAGTAGTCGATATTGACGTTGGCCTTGTCGATGCCCGCCATGTTGGGATTGGCGGCCCGTGCCTCGGCCTCTTTGCGCAGCGAGGCGTTGAAATCCTTTTCCGGATAGACAAAGTGGATGCCGAATACCTTCTTGCCGTCCTCAGGTGCATAGTCGTTGAGCTCGAGATAATAGATCCTCTTCGTGGTCACCACATTCATATTGGTGGTTACCTGTCTGGCTTTGGGTTTGACGAAGAGAATATTTCCCTTGTCCGTCGGCACCACATCCCAACTTTCAGTGTCACCGAGCGCGACGGTCTCGAATTTTTCGTCCTCGTCGAAAATGATCATCGTCGAAATGCCATAGGTCGCGAAGACGCGCACAACATTGTTCGGCTGATAGACGACGCTTGTGACGCGTGGATCAAGCCGGCCAGAAGCTGGTGTCTGCGCAGCGAAGGCAGCTGCCAAAGAACCTGTTGCTGCGAGCGCAGCAGCGAGCATTATGCGAATGATCATCAGCGGCCGCCCTCAGTCACAGTCTCCTGATCGCGGCGATAGTCGTAGACCTGGAACCCAAGGGGGTTTTCAAAACGCCACTCGTTTGTCGCAGGCGTGTCGGTATATCGATAGCGCACAACAGCGATCCAATGCCGCGGGATCGATTCCGTTTCCGATTGCTCGACGGTGGTGAAGCGGACAATGCCGGTGCTGGAATTGGGAAAGGTGACCGATGCAATTTCGGTCGTCACCCGCTTGTTGCGCCCGTAAACCCTCGCGGGGTTCTGCAGATTGGCTGCGCTGTAAAGATCCTGCAACTGGCGGGCCGCGTTTCCCGTCGACAAAAGGGCGGCAATGCCGAAATTCTGCTCGATCGCAAAAGGATCATAGCCTTCTCGTGAGCGGATGTAGCGAACAATATTGGCCTGGGTAATGGCCTGCTGTTCGGTCAGGTTGGTCGGCCTCGTCAGCCCGGTCTTGACCTCGACATAGCCGGTGTTCTTGTCAACCTCCACAATATACGGTTCGAAACTCTTCAGAGGAACGAGCATGGCGAGCGTCGCAAGGCTTACGAGCGTGATCGCACCAAAAATGGTAGTGACGAACCATGCAAGCGCTCGTGATCGTTTGGCTTTTTTGACGACTTCCTGTTCCCAGATGTCGCCGCTCTGATAGTAGCTTCGCAAGCGTTCGTCATTCGTCTCTGCCATTTCCCCTCATGCCCTTCGGATGTTTTGCACCGGCTCAAGCCGGCGTACTGTTCTGGGTGATCTTTGTTTGCATTGCCGCCTTGGTCCCGGTGCTGTCATTCTCGCCGCCGGATCTATACCGGTCGCGAATGGCTCGCCCGCCGCGGTAGGCCGAGCGGCCGGCGGCTGCGCCGCCCCGCAAAGCTCCAAGACCTAAGGTTTTTGTTGCCTGGCTAGCGGCTGTCCCAACACCGGCGCTGATGCCACCAGCAATTCCTTGCCCGATCGACTGAATGTACAGCATGACAAAGGCGCCCGCGGCGCAGAGGAGCAAGAAGCCGGCAATATCGGCGAGCGTGAGAGTTCGGGAACCGCTGGCGGCATCGATCTTTGTCAACTCCGGGTTCATCGCGGCAATCAGGAAGGATGCAACGACATAGATGAACAGGGGGATCAGTGCGTAGGTGAGAACCTGGTTGAACCAGCCGACACCATAGCCACGGGTCCTCTCGAACAGCATGCAGGCGATGAAAATAGGCGCAGTGCCGATCAGGACCCACAGCATGACCTTGGCCAGGATCAGGATCGCCAGCGCAACTGCAATGAAAATCCCCGCTCCAACCATGATCAACACGCCGATCATGCTGGGAAGGATAGAGAAGTAGCCCGATTGCTCAGCGAAAGCAGACGCCGCCTGATTGGCGGTGCGCCAGATCTGTGAAAGTCCATTTGTGGGTTCGGTGATGCCGGTGCCGGAGGCAGCCAGGATCGCACGTCCAACGTCCTCGGGCGTGTCATTGATCCAATGATAGAGCAGATTGTTGAAATTCGCCCATGAACTAACGAGCGCGAGAATGATCATCATGCGGACAATGCGACCGACAATCTCCGATACGCCAATACGCGCTGTCCCAAGGAAGAGCTGCAGACCGTAATATGCAACGTAAGCCACGAGCATGAGCTGCAGGAGCGGCATGATCTCCTGTCCGACCACAGTGTAGGCCTGCTCGGAAAACGATGTTCCCGAATCCTCGATGCGCTGAAGCAGGTCACCCAGAAAGTCTTCCATAGTCGCCCCTATTCCAACCCGATCGCAGCGAAGGCGGCGGCTGGCTCATTGACGCTGCGCATCGGCCCACAGCTTTGCCGGCGATCGTCTGCATAGGACGTCAGCTCCGCCGGCCGCTTGCAGGGGGCCGTCTTTTCCTTGACGGTCCCGCAGCCTGTTAAAAGCGCTGCCGCAAACAGAAAGCCGACAGGAAGAAATCGCGAGGCATTAGTCACCATAGGCGAGTGCTTTTTTGCTGTTGGAGATGTCGGTCAGGCGCCGTTGATTATCCGCCTGAAGGGATGACACCGCGCCGTTCATGACGCCGATCATTTCGTTGAGGGTGAGGCCGGATTGGACCTGCAACTGCGTGTTCTGGTCGATCGAGCCTTTGATGTCTTCGGCCGTGCCGATTCTCTGCCCGGCCGCTTCGAACGCACTGCGCCGCGTTTCCGTCGCCTTCTGCGATCCGTTGATCAGGGCGGAAACACCAAGGACGGTGTTGACCAGTTGCTCATAGGATTTGTCGCCGGAAAAATCGCTGTTTTCCTTACCGGACAACGATTTCACCAACTGCAGGCCGTTGATGAAGGTTGTCGCGACCTTGGAGATGTCACCACTCATATTGCCGAAATCGGGAACCCCACCTTTGATGAGGCTGTCGAGAGTTGGCATCGAGGCGACGCTGAAACCCTGGCCGATGGCAAGGTTTTGCAGCGGTTGTGACGTACTGCCTCTGTCGCCAGTCACAGCTTTCAGCGTGTCCTGGACAGTCGTCAATATATTGGAGTTTGTATCGAGAATCTTGGTCGTCGTTTCGGCTGTTTCCTTGGCAATGGCGTAGTTTTGTTTGTCGATCACCGGCACGTCAGCTTTGGCCACGCCAAGCGGTAGGAAGGCGAGCGCTGCAGTCACTTTCAACAGTTTCATGATTGGCTCCTACTGTGGTTGCAGCATCAGCTGTACGTTCGAGGGAGATTCCCGTTTTTCGATGCACGCTCGTTGCTCGGGATCCCAGACGAGGTTGAGTTTTGGATCGCACAGACCTGTCGTGTCTCTAGGCTTGTCGTCATCCTTGTACTTCGATGCCGATTGGGACGAACTGGACAGGTCGGAGGTCGTAACGGCATTGCGGGAGTTGATAAGATCCGCCATGGCGGTGCCGAGCTTGATGACGTTGTTCATCATTTCCAGATTGGCGTTGCGCACCGTGGAATTGTGATCCCAGCTGTCCTGAATGGTACCCGTCTGGAGCCCGGCCAACTGCTGATACCAGCTTCCGACGTTGGAGAGACTGTCAGCGGTAGCTGTGGTCGTGCCCATCGCGTTGAGGGTCGAGTTTCGCATGCCGGTATAGGCAGTCTCGCCACCGCCGAAATTGAGTGGAATGCCGGACTTGTCGGATCCGCCGAAGGCCGGAAGCCAGTCCTGCGTGATGCTGCGCACATACCCTTGGGTTTCCTTGAACGGAGGAATGCCGCCATATTTGTTGACGTTGCCGGCGCCGGAATTGTACGCGGCAAGCGCCAGGGCCACGTTGCCATTATAGCGGCGCAGTTGCTGCTTGTAGTAACGCGCGCCGCCCCGCAGGTTTTCTTCAATATTGTGTTCGTTGACGCCAAGTTCGGCCGCAGTGCCTGGCATCAACTGGGCCAGCCCGGTCGCGCCCATGCCGGATTTGGCACACGGGTTGAACCGGCTCTCCTGGTAGACCAGCGCCAGGAACTCGTTTTCGTTGACGCCCTCTTCCCGAGCGACACGGCGTACGAGGCCGGAAATTTCGGAGTTTTGCTCGGCGGCGCCGACCGGATCGTTCCGCCGCGATGGCCGGTACATTGAGCAGGTCACCGAGGTGTTAATGGTGTGACGATCCTTGTCGGTCGTTTCAATTTTGCGCGTTGTCGCGTCGCGCGCGGTGTCTTCCTGCAGAATTGTATCGTCGATTACAGGGACGTCGGCCCAGGCAAGACCGGGAACCTCGAAGACCGTGAAAGCCAACAAAGGAAGTGCAAATCGCTTCATGACCATGCCTCCCAACCGCAGAATGGAGGAAGCCAGGCGAGAGGGTCATCACCCAGCGCATCTCGCAGGCGCGCGCATTCCTCGACTGTTTCCTTGCGGCCGGACAAGACCTTGACCATGTCCGGCATGGCGTTGAGATCAAGCCTTGCAATGACGCTGTCATTGCCGTGCTTGATCAGGAAGGTCCGCTTCTCCGGGGGTGTCGTTCGGATGAAGTTGAATTCCTTCACCGTCAGACCGAAGCGCCTGATGTAGCTTTCCTCGTCCGCACGGGGATTGGGGAAGTGGATGTTGGTCGAGGATTGCTCGATCAGGGTGTGTGATGCCGGCGCGCGGGCAATATCGGCGGCCGACTGGGTGCCAAAACCGACGATGCCGTTCAGCTTGCGGATTGTCTTCATCTTGTCGACGATGAAGTCGCTAAACGTTGTATCCCGCAAAAGGCGCCAGCCTTCGTCCATGAAGATCATCACGGGTCTGCCGTCGAGAAGCTCGTCCAGACGGTGGAAAATATACATGAGCGCCGGCGTTCTGAGCTCCTCATTGTCGAGGATGCTGGTCATGTCGAACCCGAACACCTGTCGCTCTGAGAAGGTGAGGACGTCATGCTGGGCATTGAAAAGCCAGGCCTTCTCGCCATCAATCCATGGTCTCAACCGGGCGCTCAGGTCGTTGGGGCCGGCGCGAGCGCGGCCGATCAACAGACCGGAGAGGTTCGCAAGGTTCCTCTGCGCCGCCGGCTCCTGCATCAATCGCAGCAGCGCCCGTTCGAGAATGTCTTCCTCCTCCTGCTCAAAGGCGTTGCCGTCGCCATGACGAAGCATGGCCTTGAGCAAGCGAAGCAGGAACTCGCGGTTGGGTCCGTTATTTTCAAGCTGGAGCGGATTGAACCCGGACGAGGTCCCGGGCGTCAGCACCTCATAGGCGCCGTTCATGGCTCGGACGAAGATCTCGCCGCCCCGGTCCTTGTCGAAGAAAACGGCTTTTGGGGCGGGTCGAACGCGAAATGATTGTGCCAGCAGAAAGGTCAAGACGACGGTCTTGCCGGAGCCCGTCGGTCCCGTCACCAGGAAATGGCCGATATCCCTGCGGTGAAAATTGAACCAATACGGTGTCTGGCTGGTCGTCTCCAAAATGGTAATCGGTGTGTTCCAATGCGTACCTTCCGTCTGGCCGCTGGCAAAATTGTGCATCGAAGACAGACCGGCATAATTAGAGCTGGAGAGAAGCGCCTTTCGGGCGATGTAACTATGGTTCCCGGGAAGCTGGGCCCAGAATCCGGCCTCGAGATTGAGATCTTCCCGCAGCCAGTTGATATTCATATCCGTCAGGCAGGCCCCGAGGTCTGAGACGGACTTGTTGATACCATCGAGGTCGCGCGACAAGCACAACAGGGTCATGTGATGGAGGCCAAACACCGCCTCCTGGTTCATCAGGCTGTTCAGAGCAAAGTCGATATCAGTTTCGACATCGCTGCCGGCCTCATCCGAAGCTGCAATCTGGCGTTTGAGACGCGAAATGCGCTCCTGGGCGATCGGCTTGTCGGTAATGGTGAAGGACTGGGTCAGTATGAATTCGTGGTTGACCTGCAGCAATCCGTCCAACATGCCAGGACCGGTGAAAGGAGGGTACTCCTTGATCGACAGCATGGCGCCGAACCGATCGTCCTCTTTCACCGGTCCCTGCGCCTGCATGGTCCGCCGAGAGAAATGCAGCCGCGACGTACCGACATAGTTGGAAATGCTCATGCGGGGCAGGCGCATGCGACGGGGAATGCCGCAAGTCAGGATCGTCTGGAAAAACTCGCAGGGCTCTGAATAGGGTTCATCATTCCGATGAACGATGCCAAGCGGGCGTGCGGCATACTTCTGAAGATCCTTGCAGATGTTGCCGACAAGTTCTTCCAGCTCACTGACCGATTCCCGCAGCTGGTCCTCCGCTGCGTCGCGAGACCCTGCCTTGTCGAAAAGGCGCCGCGTCTTGTCTCCAACAGCCAGTGCACCGCGCATGCCGGACCGTATGACAGTCAAATAGAGTTCGTTGGTGAACATACGCTTTTCGCCCAGCTGTGCCATGTAGCGACGATTGAGCAGGTCGCAGAACGGGTCAGTGAAATCGCCGTCGAGATCGCTGTCGACCTGACGCCGGATCACAGTCGACCACAGGGCAAAACGGCTGGACCCGAGCGCCCTAATCATCGTGTTTTGCACCACGGATCGCATATTGAGTTCGGCCTGATCCTCAGTCTGAAAAAACAGACCGTTCAGGCGAATGACCGAAAGCAGCCCGCCACTCTCCAGCTTGACGACTGTGTCGGCGACATGCCGCAGATAGGGGATGTGCTTTGCCATCGGCTTTTCGCGGCTGAGTCTGTTGCCAAACCCGAGTTCTTCTCGAATGAGCTTCAACATGATCGTCACGGTCCGTAAGAGTTGGCACCCCAGAATGGTTTGTTCGGGGTCTTGGGCGTCAGACGTGTTGCGACTTGCAGGACGTCCAGGATCCGGCTGTCCCAACTGCACAGCGTAAAAAGGGTCAGGTAAGATACAGGCGCCGTCAGAAGGGCCCAAATGGTGTTTGTGGCGAGCCACGCGATGATCGTCAGGCCGATGATGATGACAACGGCCATGTACGGAACTCCCCAGAGCGTCGGTGAGCGGGTCAAGCCAATGATGAGGGGCGTCAGGACCGGCTTGTCGTCTTCAAACTCTGCCATCGGTCAGTTTCCGACCGTCGACATCAACTGATCGACAATCGCCGGCGCTCCGAATACCAGGCCGATGCCAAGCACGACCGCGCCAGCCGTGAACCAGCTCAACCGGCCGGCAAAGGCAAGGAAACCCAAGCCAATAACGGCGATGATTGCGACCAGGCGACCAAACGGGCCGGTGATGAAGTCAACCACCGCCTGCACGACGGTCTGAAGCGGAGCGAATGCCTGGTTCGTTGCCTGAGCCACAGCGAAGTCTGCCGTGATAAGCTGCGATACGACGATCAAAGACATCACGCCGGCTACCCGGATCGCCCGCTTTTGGCTTGAGGAAAGACTGGTATTCATTCAACGTCTCCTTTGCTTTCAGAACTGCATGACGCCCTTGATGAACCGGCTGCCGCGCGCACCGATCACATCACTGGCTATTTCATTGGCGGAGGGGGTTATGGTGTCTGCAGCGATTCCACGGGCCGCAGCCTTGCGTGGCTTCTTCAGGCCCATTTGATGGTTGATGACATCCGCGACGTAGCGAACGGTCTCACCAAACGGAGGCACGCCACCGCTGTCGTAGACGGCTTGTGCGCCTGCATTATATGCAGCGGCTGCAAGGATCGGATTTTTAAATTCTTCAAGCATCAGCTTGAGGTGACGAACGCCACCATCAATATTCGATGCTGGGTCGCAGATTTCTTTGACGCCCAGTTCACTCGCCGTTGCGGGCATGAGCTGCATCGGGCCGCGCGCGCCTTGTTGGCTATTTCGGTTCCGGTCGAACCGGCTTTCAACCCATGTGATCGCCTTGGCAAAGCCGGGATCGACCCCGTAGGACTGTGCGGTTCTTTCGACGAGTTCCTCGATTTCGGCGGCGGTCATCGGCGATGGACCGCACACACTCGCTGATCCATCAACCTTACTCGTGGATGAATATAGTGTGTTCAAATTGGCAGGCGGAATATTACCGATATTCGGACTTTTTCCTGCAAGGTCGTTCTCGTTTACATTGAGACCGCTTGTGTTCGAAATGTTCATGGTCGAGATTTTGTCGATCCGACCTGAAGGGGACAGCTCGAATAGGTCTTGCTGAACTTTTTCTCCGAGGTAGGATCCAGGTTTTTCGCCATTTACGGGTTGAGTGTCGCCAGAATAAAAGCGATTGGAATCAAATGAAAAGGCTGGGCTTTGCCATACCAATAGGAGAGTCAGGGCAAGGGCGCGCAACAATGTCTTCAACACGGAAATCCTTTTGACCTGATCTGGCCGCGTGCTGTTCGCTGCCTTAAAGAAACCTCGATATCACACCATCGGCGCGCAATTTTTCAATTGATTCCGTTACCATTTGTGTTCATCATTACATCGAAAAGTTTCAGCCGAAAAGAGAAAAAATCACGAGTTGGAGTTGCGGCGATGAGAACAAGAGAGGTAAGGAGCCGGATGGGACCGGCCTTGCTTGCACTATTCGTATCCTTGGTCGCGCCAGTGTGCTGGGCGGGCGGAGCGATCGATCCGGCCTATGTCAAATCGTTGGCTGCGCCGGGAAAGACAGTCCTAGTCGTGGAGTACTATGATCCAAACGGGAAGGTGGTGGATCGAAAGGGCTTCGCGTCGGCAAAGGGGTTCGCCGTCGAAACGCCGGTCCAGATCGCTGTCGATGCGAAAACCAGCCTGCACCTCTATGGGTTGGAACCGTGCGCTGGGGACATGGTCAATCAGAAGGAGGGTTTTGCGGGAACATGTGCTGCTTACGCGCAGCAGCAACTGGCGATTCTAGTGAAGACAGCGAAGGTGATTTTTTGCCGGGCGTTTTTAACGGAGCGCGACGCGTCCGCGCAGGACGCCACATGCTTCGGATACTACAATTACCCCGGTTCGCTCGATTCAGTTGATAATCTTGAAGAGCAACTCGTCTCGCTTGGGGCGCTCCGGCTTTCAAAAAAACCTGACGGCACGCCGATGCGCCCCGATCTCTCTGCAGCCGAAACCACTGGCAGGGGCGGCTTCGGTATGTGGGCCGATCCGAGAGTTCAAAAGCAATGAAGCGGAGATTACTCGCCGTTTTGTCTCTGGCGATGATAGCCGGTCAAGCCGTTGTTGCGGCGCCCGCCGGCTATTTCGACTTCACCACCAGCACAGTGCTTGAGACGGGCGACACCTGGATGTCCGCTGGCACACGGTATCGCCTTTACGGGCTCCAAGCATGCTTGAGGGGAACGACCTATACCGACGCGTCAGGAAACAAGCGTGACTGTGGTGAGGCGTCAATTGCCGTGCTTGCGGCGTTCGTGAAGGACACCCGTCCGGTTTGCGCCCCCGTTGCCGTTAGCACGGACTTGACCTTTGCGATCTGCTATGCGTTCGTTGGCCGTCAGAGGCTCGATCTTGCAATGATGATGATCAGCGAGGGTTACGGCTTTGCAAGCCTCGATAGCTCCGGGATGCCGATCTACCCCGCCTATGCCGTGGCAGAGCAAGGGGCTAGAGAAGCACGGCGCGGCCTCTGGCAGTTCAACGACGTTCAACATCCGGCCATATTACTGAGCCGCGCAGCCAGGAAGACTGGAGATCTGCCATGAGCCGTCGTTTCATCTATGCGATCGCAATTTTCGTTTCTGCGTATGAGGGGTCTGCGGCTGCCGACTACGCCGTTGAGAGCCCTTCCGCCTCCGCAGAGGTTCTGTCGCGTCGCGTCGTGAGCGGTCAGGTCGCGGTCGTTGACGGACGGACACTCTGGTTTCCGGCAAACAGGCAACTTGTACGACTGTCCGAGGTAGACAGCTGTGACTTGGTTCAATGGTCGTTTGATCCGAAGGCAACGCCTGTGACCGCGCCGTCGTTGGCGCCTTTACCATGTGGCGCTCTGGCAAAAGCGTGGTTGAAGAAGACGGTTGGCCGCCGCAGCGTTCGTTGCGACGCCGTCGCGGACGGTTATTCTCCAGGCTTAGTGGGTCAGTGCCGGATCGGCAACCGTGATCTTGCCCTGGAAATGCTCCGAGTCGGATGGGCGAGGGTAGGCATGTCGGTTCCGCGAGACGGGCGCTACGTTCAGGCGCAGCAGTCGGCGATTGAGGCGCGCTACGGGATGTGGGGCACCTATGTACTCGACATGCAGGAATGGCGCAGCAAAGCAATCGACAAAACCTTAGGGCGCAGACCACAGGCCGATATCAATCTTCTCCGGGAGCGCCGGAGCGAGATCTCGCCACCCTTCCTGGATGCCAGGCACCAGCCAAAGCGTCGGGATCGATAATTCATTGAGCAACGGAGGCTCCGATGAAATACCTTCTCGCATTGATCGCTTCGCTGGCTTTCGCCGGTCTTGCTGCGAAATCCGTAGAGGCCAGTGAATGGGGTTGCGAGGTCCTGCTGTGTGCTGCTTCGTCCAACCCGTCGTGGCGCGGAGTGGAAAGCTGCCATCCGCCAATGGAGAGGCTTATCTCGGCCATGAAGAAGCCAGGGTTTTCGTGGCCGACATGTCCGGAGGGAGGAGCGGGAGCCCCAGGCTATGAGCGATATGCCGAATGCTCGGCGGGATGGACGCCGACAGCCGGAGACGATCAGCGCTCAAATCTCGCCCGGGATCAGTCCCGGTGTATGCGAGCTATAAACCAGTGCAGGGGAGGCAAGCGCTTTTTCCGTTCATTGGACGGGGGGCAACGCCAGACGACGGCAGATGGCGTGACACGCGTCTTTTCTGGGACGAATTCCTGCTCGTATACGGAATATAAGGCGCGACCGTTGCGCAGTGACCCCTATTACTTCGACATCAAGGACGGGGCAGTCGCCCAATCCAGCCGCTTCTGGTTCAATCTGGAGCGTTGATCGACCCAGTTTTCGGGTTGCCAAATTATCGGGTTGAAGGAGCGGGGTCGCTGCCGGATCTTTGGAGGACCGACACAGTTTCAAGCAGTGTCACGAGCGAAGCCATGGTCTCGGCTGGCAGGTCCTCTAATAGCTTCATTATTCGGTATCGGGTGTCGGCCTCGTCCGCGGTTTGCCCCCACAGATGTGGAGCGGCGGCAAAGAGCATGCCGAGGGGCGACACTCCGAGGATCTCACTCAAGTGAATCAGCCGGCTCACCTGCATTTTGGAAGAACTACGCTCATAGCGGCCATAGACCTGCTCGCTGAGCCCCACAAGCGTTGCGAGGTCCGCTCTGCTCAGGTCTTTGGCTTGGCGACACTTGCGAAGTTCGTCGCCCAACTTGCTGTCGAGTTCCTCAAATGTGGATATCCCGTCGAGACCTTCTCGCCGATAGACCGGTTTTTCGTTCTCGGGGTCGGCAGTCTTTACCAGCCCCAGTTCCTCGATATGGCTCTCTAAATTCTTACTCATATTCCATTTGATCCGAAACGTGACGCGGGAGCATACATCACGTTCATGCGCAAAGGCTACGCCCTTCCTCAACATCGCGTCATTGCCTCTTGCCGCTGGTTCCCAGTCGGGCTACTTCTTCCGCAGATGGGCAATCGACGCCATCATCGCACGCATATCCTGATCGTCTAATGTTGTCCTTGTGCTGATGAGGTAATGCGCAACGTACAGCAACTTCGATTGCGCCTCGACATTCGAACGCGGTTTCCAGCGGATGAGCGCTGCACGCATTTCTTCCTCTCTCGCAACCGCCAGCGCCAGGGTAGCAGCGACGTCGTCCTGGCCATCATTCAGGCAACTCTCTCGAAGTGCCTTGACGTCGGAAACAGCGTTTGCGTGGCCCTCGGCAAGATGCAGGAAACTGCTGATAATTTCTTCGTTCATTGCATTCTTCCGGAGTCTTGCATCAGCAGGGGTCCTCTCGCCTTGCGTCATCCTGAACGCAATTGTCGAGCACACGCAGGTCAAACCGTCGTGAATTCAGGGATAGGAGTGCCGACTTGCGGAAAGAACGGCCTCCGATAGAGCGGTTCCGAAACTTTGGTCTTTTCACGCATTTGGGCGAGGACACGCGGGGAGACCTCGAACGCTCCACAGCATACCGGAAACCGGCCAAAGCCGTTGGCCCGGCCAAGTTCGTCGAGTTCGGCGCCCGCGCGTTCGTAGATGCGTCTCATGTGAGGCTCGTAGTTCGAAATCAACGTGTTGATGCCGTTATCCAACGCCACCTCACACAGGGCCAGAAGCAGCAGGCAAAAGGCTCGATCCGGTCGCAAATCGGGGAAATCGCGCCCGACCGCTTCCTCGTCGACGCACATGCGTGTTCCCTCCCAGATCGTCGGAGCAACCAAACCATAGGCCTGCGGAAACGTGTCGCGAAACACGTCGTAGAGGAGGGTTGGCCCGGTGGTGGGCATCAGTCGCACAGAACCGTATAATTGGCTCTGGTTCTCGTTGCACCAGATCAGATAGGCGGGATGGAGACTATCGTAGCGATCCTTCTCGAATGGGCCGCAAACGGAGACGTTCCAGCCCAGCCGATCCGCGAAGACTTTCTTTCGGAGCTTGAACGACTGATCGAGCAGGTTGGCATGTTTGTGAAATTCGTGAGCTTGAACGAGCAGGTACATATTTGCCTCCAGAACATAATGAAGGCAGCATGGCGCCTCTTTCAACTGCGAGGAATGCCCGCAGAACCGCACCCTCATATGAGGGTATTGCCATATGGATTTATGATGCGGAGCTGCGTCGCGCGGACCGTTGCGGCGGTTGTCGTCAGGCAACCCAATTTGAGCCGAGCCGATTTGAGATACGAGCGTGTCGTATGCTCCGAGAGACCGAGAATGGTCGAAATGCCCTTGGCGTCGTTCCCGAGCGCTGCCCAGTAGAGGCACTCGATTTCGCGTTGACCGAGGAGCGGAACCGGGTCGTGATCACGGTATGCCTCAAAAACAGCCTTCTTGTGAATAAGATGTGCGAGCTCGATCCATTCGCCACGGTCCCTGGCCACGAGCCTACTCCATTCGTTGTCCATCGCTTTTGAGTTCAGCGAGAACAGGGCACGACGCGCTTTATCGACGATGGGAATTGAAAATCCGTTCACCCCCAGCCCGTGCTTCTCAGCGTCTTCCAGGAACGCATGAGCCGCGTCCGAAATCTCGACCTCGCTCCAGTCGAATGGCATTTGCCTTAGAAAGCCTTGCCGAACGATAGGGTCGACTTTGACGTAGCAGCTCAGCAGGTAGCGCGAGACCCATGCATCACTATAGGTCGTTCTAACAAAGGGAGTGTCGATAACGTCCGCGACTGTCTGGGCGAGATGATAGGTGACAAAATCGATCTGGTAGGCACTCTGGAAGATTTCGAGAGCCACGGCGACTGTCGGCGCAGCTTCGATTTCGGAAAAGGTGTTTCTTAAGTGCTGTGACTGGCTATCTACATCCATTCACGACTCCATCAAACAAAGTTGGTCCGGGCACGCCATTCAATTGGATTGCGCAGATGGTGGAGACGGCGCTCTCGCAGACGGAGGATCGTGCAAAGGTGATCTATAGTGCAATGTTATGGTATAACATATCGCATAATCTATGTTATGGAACCTGATGCTCAGGAACGGCCAGCGATCCTTACGTCGAATAAGCACTTGCCACTCTGCTGGCCGTGTCGCCGTGCCCTTCACGAAGGTCTATTCTTCTTGGTTTCGAGGGGCGAGCAACCAAAAGCGACTCGATACCTGCGGCTGAAATCACCCAGATGAACAAATCCCCATCGGCGAGCGATAGTTGCCACGGAATTGTGCTCCTCCGACGACGAGAGAAGATCGCCATGTACCCGAGCAAGCCGGCGCTCGACGATCCATTGTATCGGCGTCGTCCCCAATTCCTTCCGGAAACTCAGTTGCAAGGAACGGACCCCCACGTGGACGACACTGGCAACCTCGGCGAGCGTCAGTCGGCGTTGTAGATTTGCATCTATATATTCGAGCGCACGTCGAACCTGCCACGAGAGTCTCTGCTCCGTGACCGCGTCCCGGCCAGTAAGGACGGGCCAAGCCGACAACAATTGATATATGAGTAATTCTTCGAGGAGTGGGGCGATCAAATCGCCATCATCCAGACCAGCAGACAAGCGGCCGTAGACAGTTTGGAAATTGTGCGCGAAAGCCCGCATTGGTGCGCTGACGACTTCAACGATTGGTTGAAGTTGTGGAAAATGTTTTGAGCCCTCTCCTTCAAGGGCTAAATGACATGCAGCCAGCGCCGCCCGATCTATTGTGCCGGTAATTGCTTCGAAATCCGACGATGCCTCTTCGTTCACCATCTCCTCGAATCCGACAAACATCGCTCTTCCCGGCTGGCCGACGTGATCCTCGTTCTGGTTTCGCCGCACCAGCTTTCCGTTGTTGACAATTCTGATCGTCAGCTTATCGGCTGCATATTTCGGTGTGGAAATGAACCCATGCTTGGAACTGGTTTTCCAGAGACTTATTGCGCTGCCGTGGACTCCTTCAGCCGACAGCTGAAAAGGCGTCGAATTGACAGGACGAAACGCGATCGTCAGGAAGTCGACGCTATTAAGCGCTTCGATGTCGTGCTTCCCGTCGACTTCAAATGAGAAAACGCTCGGTGGGCGGAGCCAATCTTGCCTATTCCCGGGCGCCATTTACGACCCTTCCCTATCGATATGACAGGCGGCTCCGCGCTCATCGCATAGGCCCGATGACGAATTCGTCCAGTTGACGCCATAATTCGAACGACCCAAGTCTGTCGCAATTAAAGCCATTTCGGTGATCGCTGGCGCAACCCCCTGATGCTTCGACCGTAAAGGATAATTTGGAAGAAAATTGACCAATTTTTTGCTCACCTTAAGGCGCTCCAGCGCATCCAACTGTTCGAACTGGTCCCTGGAACCCTCTTTGAAAAAATGGATTGTGCCCTTGCGTGCGCGTTTGGCATGACCGAGCGCGCTTCAATCAGTTGAAGAGCATCGCAGGCGTTACAGGGAGCAATTGCCGCCCCAAGAGTCACACCAATGCTAATGGCTTGGCCCAGAAGCTCAAGTGGCTGTCGCACGGCCTCGCCGACCATTTCTCCAACAGGTCTGACCGTCTGTTTCATGTTTGCACCTGGCAGGACATGACGAATGCTTCGTCCCAGGAGGCATAAACGTCCGTGACTTTTTCCAACTCCTCTCGCTGAACAGCGATCACTCCGGCGGCAAGGGTGCCCTGCCGCCGGAGTGCGTTCCAGTTTTGGTGGTCGGCCAAACACAGGACCGTGGCAATAGTCGTTAGGATAAGTCCGGCAACGATCGAGGCGATCAGGAAGATCACGCGACGTTGAAATTGTTTCTCGTTCGCCAGGATAGGCATTGGGACTATACACAATTTTGAACGCCGAACTAGCAAGGGATACAAACACGATAACTGCTAGGCGGGCCTCACGCTCCACGTTGGCTGGGAGTGCCCGCTCGACCGACGCCTTTGGGACACTACTCCTCCCCGGCGTCAAGCGCGGCCAGAATCTGCAACATTCTTGCAACGCGACCATCGTTTGAAAAATAGAAGATTGTCTGCGCGTCGCGCCTGGTTGAAACCAAACCGTGTCGGCGGAGCTTGCTGAGGTGTTGTGAAAGCGCTGATTGGCTGATCCCCACTGCTTCGGCAAGAGCGCCGACGGATAGTTCCGATTGCTGCAGCAGCGTGAGGACGTGCAGGCGCTTTTCATTCGCCAACGCCGTAAACAGGGCAGCATAATCAGCAAAATTGGGAATATCGTCCTTACACATGTTCTTCTCCGATGTGCAATCCAGTCCAAACTGAGTTACTGTCGCCGTCGGGTCAGAGTTCTTCCCAACTACCCTGCTTCAGAGCCAAAGCGGTTCGACCGCGCGTGACGCGGGCGGTCACGTCACTTGCGAATTTGACGACTTTGAAGACCCGACCGTTCGAGTCGAAAATGGGATTGTAGGACGCCCGGACATAGACCTCCTTGCCCCCTCGCCCCATCCGCAGGAATTCTTCTGCGATGAATTCACCGCCGCGAAGCCTTTCCCAAAACCGCGGGCAGTCGTCGGCGCGAGCGTAGTCGGCGTCACAGAACATCGAGTGATGGCGTCCTTGGCTTTCCCTTTGGCTATATCCAAGCGCGGACAGGAAATTCTCATTTGCCGTCAGAATCTCGCCTTTAGTAGTGAATTCGATGACGGCCTGGGATCGCGACAGGGCTGCGAGCTTTCCGGCATCTTCGGCCGCGCGCACTTTTATCGCGGCAATGTCGGTCGCGAACTTAACGTCCTTGTAAGGCTTTCCGCAGCGGATGACTGGATTGTAGGAGGCCTCGATCAAGACTTCCTTGCCGCCCTTGCCGACGTGTTTGTATTGTCGCTGATCGAATTCACGGCGGTTGAGGCGTGCCCAGAACTCGCGATAATCAGACGTGCCGACCTCGTTCGGATCGACCGAAAGCCGGTGGTGCTGGCCAAGGATTTCGACTCGCTGATAGCCAAGCGTTCGAGAGAAGTTTTCGTTTGCCGTGAGGATTTTGCCGTTCGTGTCGAATTGGAGAATGGATTGCGACTTACCTAGCGCGGTCAAAATACTCGCAGAATCAGGCTGATAACCTGGCGCCATTGCACATCCCTTCCAAGCGGATTGCCGAATACACTTTTATGTATTAGATCGTATGTAGTTATAGCAACCTCTCCGCATTATTTTCCACATGCTTTACAAAGTAGTTAACGCCAGTATGAATCGCAAAATTTACGTAATTCCGATAGTTTATTCGTATTTATTACATTGGATATATTTGCAGACTTGCACTGAGCGGCGCCGCAGATCCCGTAAATTTCGTCGCGAGCGCCAATTCCTCCAGTTCCGCTTGGCATTTTCTGGGGCGGAATCTGTCGTCCGGCGCGAGCTGGTGTCCTTCAGTCTTACGTCGGTGGGTGCGAAGAGCTTGATCGAACTGAGTTGCGCCAAATTCGTCCTGCCCAAGCGGTTCGTGAAGGCAACGAATCTTCGGTCGGGTACTTCTCAATGGTGAATTGCAAGTTCATGATGTCATCGGTCATCATTTCGGCCATCAGTTTGGATGCGCCTGAACAAATAACTCGATTGCATCAACTGGCAATGACGCAGTTATAAAATGGACTTGGCCTTTGGCGAGAAAGCAACGGCTGCGCGCTTCTCCATGCGATATACGGACACGAGCGATGAACACAACGGAAAATCAAACTGAAACTAATTGGGTCCAACCGCCGCGCAGTTTTTCGTTGCTCTCAAACGAGAGCAGGACAATCGAGGCATTGAACGATGTGAACTTTTTGACAGTTGCGTTTCAGCCTATCGTCAGCAGCCGCTTTCATCTCGATACAAATGGCGTCCATGGAAAGGCGATTACGCTATGGCAAACCAATGCGTTGCATGGTTTCGTTTCAACGCCGAAATACGCGCTTGATAAAATCACTATCCGCTTCGTAACAAAGGGCTCGATAGTCAGACATAATCAGTCTGAAGACTATATGGGGTATCCTGGAAAGGCGATGTTCGTTGCTTTCGACGAAATGATTAATGAGCGGGCATCGCCTGAGTTTCTTTCATTCGCCGGGACGGTAAATCGATCGGCGCTCAATACTTGTCATATTGCTTTGGAAGGTGATGACACGGAACCTCTCCCTCAATTTCTACCCGTGGTGGATATTGAAAGCGCGCCCATGCGCGCATTTAGGCACAATTTCAAGCTGGTATACCGCGGCTTGCAGGCAGGCCTGGGTGACGGCGACCTGACCTATCCGTTGCTCGAGGAAATGGTCATCTACCAGTTTCTAACCGCCTGGCCGCGGTTTGGGCAACAGGATGCAAAGATAGTGGCCCCCAGCCCGTCCTGGCATGTGCGGCGGGCTCTGGACTATATTGATGCCAATCTGCAGCGAAAGGTTACCCTTGCGGAGATCGCGAGCGCTGCGCACGTCGGCATTCGCTCATTGCAGTTGAGTTTCCGGAAGGAACTCGGAAAAACGCCACTCCAGTGGATTCTGGAGCGTCGCCTGGCTGGAGCTCATAGGGAACTTACGTCCCCCTCCGCGCACGGTCGCTCAGTGGCCGCAATTGCTCGATCCTGGGGGTTCGCTCACATGGGCGATTTTGCCCGCCGATATCGGGAGCGCTATGGATCAAGCCCGTTGGAAAGCAGAAACCACAGACCTTCATCATGAAGGAAATGGGGATGCCGTGTGAAAGGAATAACTAACTTCGGCTGGCGTTGGGCCGTGCTCGAGACGTAAGCATCACCACGATCCTAACTCGCTCATGGCCGGCGATAACGGCCGCGTCAATCAAAATGGCAGGCGTTATTCGCTTTCGACCAGATGCATAGGAGTCGCGCAGGAGATTATGGTGGCACAAGAAGGGATCCAATGGCCGGCCAATTGTCATCCTCACCGCCGTTTCAAATTGGGTGACAGCTCATCGCCATGGCAGCCACACCACAGGCCGATGATTTCAGACGGTCTATCCGGGCTCAATTCGCCATGGGCCATTTGTAACCCGATAGCGCGGCCATGAGGGACATTCCCCCTGGACATGGAAATTAGAACCGGTAGCCGACGCCGAAGCCTGCCGAGATCGTCTCCAAGCTGGTCCGTGCACTTATTCCCTGGTTCTGGATCGTCTGGGTTGGTGTGAAGACTTGCTTGAGTTCGAAGTTTGCGAACCATTTGTCATCGATCTGGTAGTCGACACCGGCCTTGATCAGCGGCGCATATGAGTTCGAGACGCTAAAATCCTGGACATAGCCACCGGCCGGCTTCTCGCCAAAGTACCATGTAGCGACCATCCCGGCACCAATGTAAGGCTTAAAGCGCCCCTCCATCGCTGGATGATACTGAACGGTAAGCGACAGGGGCAGGGTCCAGACAGTGCCGACGTCCAGATCACCGTAAAGCGTGTCCACGACCTTGATTTTGGTGTTTAGAACACCCGTCTGACCTGTGACAGACCAATGCTCACTCAGGAAGACGCTCACGTCGAGATCCGGCAAGATCATAGATGGCACGTTCACATGTCCGCCGATCAAGTCGACAGTCGATTGTTGGTTATACGGAATTAGGCCGCTTATCCTCCCGCGGATCATCACATCACCGGCCTGGAAGCCACGCGAGATGCTTACATCGTCGGCCAGTGATGCCCTAGCGTCGCAGATGAGGAAAACGATGCTGGCGACCACCAAAGGCGAAGCCAATATCGGTCCCAAACGGCGGCAGCGAATTTGCCGGTCGAGAACAGTATTGTGAGACATTCGAGGTTCCACTGTGAGGATCTGTAAATCATCCCCACAAGCGGTTTATTAAGCTTTAACAAGTATAAGTTGTTGCAGAATTTCGCTCGAATAAGGTCCCCACTCTGACGCTCCGCGCGCCAGTGGGTCTCAAGAGGCCTACAGTGATAGATATTCACACTCTGCTTTTTGCCAGCTTTACCGCTCGAACCGGGTTCATCCTGATTTTTCTGATCGCGAGTTTCAGGACAGAGGCGGGCGTAGCATTCCGCTTTTGGACCGCAAGCATTTTCGGGTCGGCCATCGGTGTCCTGCTGATCTATAGCGACCCCCACTATCCCTATTTCCCTGCAGCACGAGGCACCCTGATCTACATCATCCTCGGTCTCAGCGTCTCATGTGTATGGGCAGGTGGTCTGGCATTCTTTGGGCGCAAGATCAATAAAGCTAGCTTTGCTGTTATGGGGGGCCTTCCAGGAATCATTTATGGGGGTGGCCGAAGCATGGGCGTGCTACCTGATTTGGCTATTCTACTGACCATCATAACGCTAATTGCTTCAACGGCGGTGTGCGCCCGCACTTTCCTTGTTCGCAAGCGACCGCGCTATTTGCCGTCACAGTTGCTGGTAGGTGTGGCACTCTCGCTTTATTCCGTCGCGCTTGTCTTCTCCGCTATCCTGATCGTGTTGAGGCTGACTGTTCCTGGCTCGGTCCCTGGCCCAGGGAGTGAGGCATCGGATATCTCCCTGGCGCTGTTCATCGATCAGTTGACAAGTGTCCTTGTGTATGTCGGTCTCGTCGCGATGTCTCTTGAAGATGTCCAGGTCCGCATGATGGAGCTGGCGACCACGGATTCTCTGACAGGCCTTGCAAACCGCCGGGGCCTACAGGAGCGGACGTCGGCTGTGATTGGCGCCTGCCATCGCGCAAAGCGTCCGACCTCCGTGATGATCGCGGACCTCGATCATTTCAAGTCGATCAACGACCAGTACGGTCACGACGGTGGCGATGTGGTTTTGAAGGAATTTGCCAGACGCCTTGCCTCGCACAGCCGGCGTAATCAGGATGTGGTTGGTCGGTGGGGTGGCGAGGAGTTTCTGGTTCTGCTGAATGATATGACGCAGCCAGAGGCGGTGGCTTTCGCAGACCTAATCTGTCGTCGTGTATCGGAGGAACCCTTCGATCTTGGGGAGCAGAAGATCACTGTGACGGTCAGTATTGGCGTTGCCGGCATGGACAAACATGCCTCGGGCTTCGAACACGCAATCAGGGCCGCAGACGAGGCGCTCTACGAAGCAAAAAGAAGCGGCCGCAATCGCGTTTGCGGCGCAGTCACTACCGCTGCGTCTGCTATCGCGCAGGAGATGACCCCTTACACGACGCACCGTCGCGCGACGGCTTGATTGCACCGGTGTCAGAATTTCCTGCAATTTTCTGGATCGTTGCGTATTTCGAATACGTAGCCTGCGCTTTCGCGGCAACTCTTCACGACTATGGCGGGGCTTGAGCCCGATCGCGGCCGACATTGCCTTTGGCAGATCAAAACGCGTCGTTTCAGCACGTTCTTCCGACAAGAAACAAGACTAGTCGCCAGGTGCATTCTTGGCACGTGCGGCGTCCATTGGTGCTTTACTCATCTGGCATGCAAAGTTCGGGAGCAGCGCGGTTCTATCGGGATCAGAACAAGACATCACACCAGCACTCCTGAAGAGAGGTCGCGGAGCGCGATCGACGACTTGGCAATTATCAAGCACAACGGCCGCATTCCGTTCCGCATTATCGAAAATCCGAAACCTCTGAAATGATTGCGAAATTATTTTCAAGAAGTTCGGAATGAAGGACGTGCAGCCCGTAAAAATCAATCTATTGTTTACGATTGTCGCGAAATCTCAACGCGAGCGAAGCGGCCGCTGTCGACTGATGGATCCGCAAAGGTTCGAAAAAACGACGGAGCCGATCATGGCCTGAAATCGCCTCGCCGACGCAGCCACGACTACAGTCCTCGCCCGTTCAGTAGACTGCTTAGGTGTGACACATGCCATAACTTGCCTGACGTCACCGATTTCATCACTCGCAGGGCTCTCGATTTTTATCGGAGAAATGGGCCTGCTTTTCGCACAAGGGAACCACCATGCATCATGCCCATAGCAAGTATTCGGCGACGGCCGATAAGACTGTTGGCACCAGCAATGCGGCGGTGCCGCCGATCCAAGAGCGACTGGAATTCATGGAGATGTCGGCTGAAAGCCGTACAGCCCTGGCGTCTATCAAGGATCTGCTGGATCGCGAATTGCCGCGCGGCCTCGACCGCTTTTACGCCCAAGTTCGCAAAACGCCGGAAACAATGAGGTTCTTCTCTTCAGAAGAGCATATGACCCGCGCAAAAGGGGCGCAAACCAGCCATTGGGTGAATATTTCCAACGGCGATTTCACTGGAAGCTACGGCGAAAAGGTGCGTGCGATAGGTACCGTGCACGCTAGGATTGGGCTCGAACCAAGATGGTACATTGGAGGCTACGCGATCGTCCTCGACCACCTGATCAAAGCAGCGATTTCGGAGAATTTCCCCCGAGCTCGATGGTTTACGAAGAAATCCGCGATGGCACCTGACGCATTCGGTGAGGCGCTCGGTAGTCTTGCCAAAGCAGTGTTGCTCGATATGGATCTTGCCATCTCCGTCTACCTGGAAGAGGCAGAAAAAGCAAAACAGACAACTCAAACTGAAGCCATCGAACGCGAACAGAAGATCGTGTCTGAAAGCTTTGGCGAAGCGATACGGTGCATTGCTGCCAAGGACTTGACTGGTCAAGTCTCCGGAGCGCTCCCAGAGGCTTATCACACATTGCGCGACGATCTGAATGCATCAGTTGTCACACTGCGAGATGCCTTGAGCTTGGTTGGCGAGAACGCTGCGTCAATTGACAATGCGGCACTCGACGTCAGCAATGCTGCTGCGGAGCTATCGCGGCGGACTGAACAACAAGCAGCTTCCGTCGAGGAGACTGCCGCTGCGGTCGAACAAATAGCAGCAACTGTCAACGCTACAGCTAGGCAGGCTGAAGAAGCTGGTCATCTAGTCGCTCGATCTAGAGACAACGCCGAGCGATCCGACAAGGTCGTACAGACAGCCATTGCCAGGATGGGCGAGATTGAGCGGTCTTCGCGCGAAATCGCCAACATTACAGAAATGATGGATGAAATTGCCTTTCAGACCAATCTGCTGGCGCTCAATGCCGGCGTTGAGGCTGCTCGCGCTGGCGAGGCCGGCAAGGGTTTTGCAGTCGTGGCACAGGAGGTTCGCATCCTTGCACAACGTGCCGCTGAGGCGGCAAAGGAGATCAAGTCGCTCATCACAACCTCTCAACAACAGGTCAAGTCTGGTGTAGCCCTCGTGGGAGAGACTGGTCATGCGTTGCAGACCATTGTCGCTGATGTAAACGAGATCAACCGGCATATCGCTGGGATCGTGGATGGCGCCCGCGAGCAGGCTTTGGGGCTGCAAGAGATAAACACGGCGATCAATTCAATAGATCAGGGCACTCAGCAGAATGCGGCCATGGCAGAACAAGCTTCGGCGGCTAGCCAGACCCTTGCATGGGATTCAGACCGCCTGACACAGTTGCTCGCTGGTTTCAGGCTCTCAGATGGACATTCGGGAGCCTCTGCACGGGGGCTTCGATTGGTTGAAGCAAGCCCGGCATTGCCCATGTCCGCATCGTCGCGACGCGCCAACTCGAAATCCGCACTCAGCGCTCATCGTTGATCCTTCCCAACCCTCAAGCGCGCTCGTCTGGCCAACGAGCGGACAAAGCCGAAAGCCTCGATCTAATGGACAAGCGACGGTCACAAAGAATGCGCGTTTTCAAGGGTGGGCGGATCGTTTTCAACAATGGTGGCTCATCATTAGACTGCACAATCCGCAATCAATCCGCAGGGGGTGCCAGGGTGATCCTGGAGACCGCGTTCGGTTTGCCAGATGAATTTTTGTTGCTCTGCGGAGCAGAAAAATTTCGATGCGTCGTGCGGTGGCGAAAGCTCAAAGAAGTTGGCGTCAGCTTCGAGGTGGCTAGTTGATGTGACCGTTCGATCAGAGCTATCGCTTGGTGTGCTGCGATCGGGTCGTAACTGATGATGTCAGGTATTGCAGGGGCGCCTGACGCCTGCGATCGCCCGGTTCGCGTTCTTCCCGGCAGAAAATGCACTCAATGTTTCAGCACGACTTTTCCTTGAATGCGGTCAGCAATCGTGGTCTGGGCGGCGATCTCTTCCAATCGAAAGACTCTTTCGATCGGGATATTCAACGCGCCGCGTCAGGCGACATCGGCGATAGATTGCAGCAATTTGGCGTCGGAGGAGTGGTAGAGCTCATCGATTTTCACGCGATTCTCGATAGTCGCGCCTGCAGGTAACCGGCACGATGCTGGCACGTGGTCGCCGTCCCGCACGCGCAAAATGAGATTGGTGACAACGGGCGCAACTGCGCTGATTGCGTAGTCAAACTCTGCGCTCGCAGGTGTCTCGGTGATATCGAGCGCCTCGCCCGCTAAGTGACGCGCCTCTTCGAACCGATCCATCCGGACGCCGACCACCGGCTTTGCCCCAATCTCGCGAAGATACTGGGTCGCAGCCCGACCAACCGCACCGAGAGCGCCCGAAATCAGAACACGCTCCCTCTGTCTTGATGTGGAGGGCATCGACTGATTGCCGCCCGGTCAGCCCCCACATCGTCGAACAGACCCACGCATAGAGAAGCCGAAGATTGCGCCGCTCGACAGCAGCGACAGGACTGAAGACACCGTAAAGGAGGGCATCATTTTGAAGATCCCTCATGGGCGGATGGCAATGAACGCACGCCGCCGTCGGGCGCGTTGAGTTGGGGGGCAGCGTGACGGCCTCGCTCGCCCGTCGCTCGGTTTCCGAAGGCGGCAGTTCGTTCATGGCGCCGATGACCCGGTGAACCTGAAGATCGCCGATCAGCAGGCGAAAATAGACATCGGCGGCAGCGGCCCGGTCGTTGCAGATGATAAGCCCGGACCGGCTCGCGGCCTGCAGCAGGTCGCGGGCGAGAGGCACGACAGTATCG
>JWIT01000001.1 GCA_000949895.1 Agrobacterium arsenijevicii
CGATCGCGACCACGATGCGTTCCGACAACGGTGCTCTTTCCGCTGTTCAGGACGCCCTCGGCCTCGGCGCCGCAAAGGTCGACACTGCCTATTCGGGCATGGAATCCTCCATCGACGTCGTCAAGCAGATCAAGAACAAGCTGGTTGCCGCCCGCGAACCCGGCGTTGACAAGTCGAAGATCCAGGAAGAAATCACCCAGCTCCAGGATCAGCTGAAGTCGATCTCCAGCTCCTCGTCCTTTTCCGGTGAAAACTGGCTGCAGGCGAAGATCAGCGATGGCACCGGCAAGCTGACCGACGTCACCAAGCAGGTCGTCGGCTCCTTCATCCGTGACGCTGGCGGCAATGTTTCCGTCAAGACGATCAACGTCGCTCTTGGCAATGACACCGTGTTGTTCGATACGTCTTCCGGTGCCGCGAAAGACAAGCAGGGTATTCTCGATTCCTACGCCGTCTATTCGTCAACGGGATCGTACAAGAACTTCGAAATCACGACCGGTGTTGGCGCTGCAAAGGCAACCACGGTAAAGGCTGCCGTCGTTTTCACCGAAGCACAGCTTAAGGGCCTGACACCCGCCGCCGCCGCAACGCCGGTAACTGCTGTCGCTGACGCAACCACAGGCCTCGTTGTCGTCGCCAACGCTTCGGCAGCCGAGAACGGCGCTTACCTGAAAATCGGCGACGATCAATTCGTCAAGGTCATGGGCGACGGCACTACCGGCAACGCCACCACCGTGGATACTGCACAGGTTACTGCCGGTACTGTCGCAATTGGCAAAACGAATGACGGCAAGAACGTCTACCTCGAAACGGGCACCAACAATCAGCTTGCAAAAGCGCTTTCCTACTCCCTGACGTCTCTGGACATCAACAAGGACCTCGTCGGCACATTCACCAACGCCGACGGTTCCGCCCTGACGGCTAACCAGTATCTCGACGCCATGGTTTCCTTCGTTGACAAGCAGCTCCAGAGCATGACATCCGCAGCAGCCGACCTCGGCTCGGTCAAAATGCGCATCGAACTGCAGGAAAACTTCGTCAACAAGCTGACCGACTCGCTCGACAAGGGTATCGGCCGTCTCGTTGACGCAGAGATGAACGAAGAATCCACCAAGCTCAAGGCCCTTCAAACCCAGCAGCAGCTCGCTGTCCAGGCCCTGTCGATCGCCAACAACGACTCGCAGAGCATCCTGTCGCTCTTCCGTTAATCGGAAAACACCATTCAAGAATAGAAAAGCCGCGCCTCGTGCGCGGCTTTTTCCGTCATGGTTAAGAGAAATTATTATTTCCTAATTTTTATTAACGACAGTTTAGGCTTTGTTAACCATTCGAGCCCTAAAACCTAGCCATCGAAACGATTGGTTAACCAAGACGAAAAAGAGGTTAACAGGCATCAAGCCGCGCGATCGTTCCCGGCGGCAATCCGGAATGTCCCTTTTCATTTCAGCCAATCAAGGGGCAAATAATTATGACCAGCATTTTGACGAACGTCGCGGCAATGGCCGCCCTTCAGACCCTTCGCGCCATCGGCAGCAACATGGAAGAAACGCAGTCGCGCGTCTCCTCCGGCCTGCGCGTCAAGACCGCATCCGACAACGCTGCATACTGGTCCATCGCGACCACCATGCGTTCGGATAACGGTGCTCTTTCCGCTGTTCAGGACGCTCTCGGCCTCGGCGCCGCGAAGGTCGATACCGCCTATTCCGCCATGGAAACTACGGTCGATGTCGTCAAGGAAATCAGCAAGAAGCTGGTTGCCGCCCGCGAGGCCGGCGTCGACAAGGCAAAGATCCAGGAAGAAGTCCGCCAGCTCCAGGACCAGCTGAAAAGCATCGGCGAATCCGCCTCCTTCTCCGGCGAAAACTGGCTTAAGGGCAAGATCAGCGACGCATCGGGCAACCTCACCCCGATAACAAAGCAGATCGTCGGCTCCTTCATCCGTGACGGCGCGGGCAATGTTGCAGTCAAGACCATCAACATTCAGGTCGACAACAAGACCGCCCTTTTCGATACATCGACCGGCGCGGCGAAAAACGGCATCCTCGACAGCGCCGCCTATTATTCCGACACCGGCGCTCTGCGCAATTTCGAAATCACGACGACCACTCCCGCAGGTGTTGCAACCACGACGCCCTATACCGCGAAAGTGTTTACCGCAACACAGATGGCGGCTTTCGCACCCGCCGGCACGACCACGGTCTCCCCGGAAAGTGCAACGACCGGACTTGTTACCGTTGCCGCCGCAACTTCGGCAAATGATAACGGCACCTACTTCAAGATCGGCGAAAACGCTGCGGGCGAAGCTCTCTACGTGAAAGCCAACAATACGGCGCCGACGCCTGCCGGCACCACCGTAACCGAGATCGGAACCGGCGGTTCTTCCAACAACAAGATTTACCTCGAAACTGGCGCGAACCCGCAGATGGCGCAGAAACTCAGCTACTCGCTGATCGATCTCGACATCACCAAAGACCTCAGCGGCTTGAAGGACGCCAACGGCCAGCCGTTGACCGACAATGCCGGTCTCGACAACATGATCCAGTTCGTCAACACCAAGCTGGAATCGCTCATCAGCGCAAGCGCCGATCTCGGTTCCATCAAGATGCGTCTCGATCTGCAGGAAGGATTCATCTCGAAGCTCACCGACTCCATCGATAAGGGCATCGGCCGCCTCGTCGATGCGGACATGAACGAAGAATCCACCAAGCTCAAGGCTCTCCAGACGCAGCAGCAGCTGGCGATCCAGGCTCTCTCCATCGCCAATACCAGCTCCGAGAATATCCTGTCGCTATTCCGCCAGTAAGCGGCGCCCGTTGGCTACGGGCGGTTTCGTCCCGCTCTGGCAGCAACAGAATATTCGGAAATGGAAACCGCGCTTCGCAAGAGGCGCGGTTTTCACCTTTTCCGAAAGCTGTTCGGAGTGCCAAGGAGCACGCGCGCAGACACTGCATACGGCATGAGCCACGCACGTTGCGTCGCTACATAAATCTTTGATTTTATTGGGGAGAAATGGTGCTGCTAGAGAGATTTGAACTCTCGGCCTCTCCCTTACCAAGGGAGTGCTCTACCCCTGAGCTATAGCAGCATCCGGTGCCGAAGCGTTTGCTTCAGCATCAAGCGTGGCGGCCTATTGCCATAGGTTTTTGACGAGCGCAAGCCGCAAAACGATATTCTTCATCAAGCGGTGCAAAAAACAGCGCCCCCTGTTGAAAAGTTCATTTTTCGGATATTGCTGAATTTATGAACGAACATCATGACAAACAGGCAAAGACAGCGGTTTCCGCGGGCGCTTCCGCAGAGCCGTCAGCCCTTGCGGCAAACGGCAACGCGCAGGCCGGTCCCGGTGAGAAGGCGCGCCAGCGTGAGGCGGAGCGCAAGGCGCGGGCGGCGAAGAAGCTTCGTGAAAACCTTCAGAAGCGCAAACAGCAGGTTCGTGCGCGCCGCGCCGGCGATGCGGATGAGACGATTGGCCTGCCTGCCGCAAAAACGGACGAATCATCCTCATAGAGAATTCACCAGCATAAAATTGAAACGCCGCGGAAACTCGTCTAAGGACGCGCATTTCCGCAAGGCACGATAAAGAAAGGCGGGCACAGGCCCGTAGGGACGCATGGATCGCATCAGAATTACGGGTGGCAACAAGCTCAACGGCATTATTCCCATCTCCGGCGCAAAAAACGCCGCTCTGCCATTGATGATCGCTTCGCTTCTGACCAGCGATACGCTGACGCTCGAAAACGTGCCGCATCTGGCCGACGTTGAGCAGCTCATCCGCATTCTCGGCAATCACGGCGTCGATATTTCCGTCAATGGCCGTCGCGAAAGCCAGGGCGAAGCCTATTCCCGTACCGTGCACTTCACCTGCCGCACCATCGTTGACACCACAGCACCCTACGAGCTGGTTTCCAAGATGCGCGCCAGCTTCTGGGTCATCGGCCCGCTGCTTGCCCGTGAAGGCCGTGCACGCGTTTCCCTGCCCGGCGGCTGTGCCATCGGCACGCGTCCGGTCGACCTGTTCATCGAGGGCCTTGAGGCGCTCGGTGCGACGATGGAGATCGACGGCGGTTACATCAACGCCACCGCCCCCAAGGGTGGCCTGATCGGCGCGGTTTACACTTTCCCGAAGGTATCCGTCGGCGCGACGCATGTGATGCTGATGGCTGCGAGCCTTGCCAGAGGCACCACCATCATCCACAACGCTGCCCGCGAACCGGAAGTGGTCGATCTGGCGCACTGCCTGACAGCCATGGGCGCAAAGATCGAGGGCGCAGGTACTTCCACCATCACCATCGAGGGCGTTACCTCGCTCTCCGGTGCACGCCACCGGGTTCTGCCTGACCGTATCGAAACCGGCACCTATGCCATGGCCGTGGCCATGGCTGGCGGTGATGTGGTTCTGGAAGGCACGCGTGCATCGCTGCTCGACAATGCGCTGGATACGCTGCGGCTTGCCGGAGTGTCGATCAGCGACACGGAGACCGGTCTGCGCGTCGTGCGCAACGGCAATGGCATTCAGCCGGTCGATATCGTCACCGAGCCCTTCCCCGGCTTCCCCACCGATCTTCAGGCGCAGTTCATGGCGCTGATGACGCGGTCGCAGGGCGTATCCCACATCACCGAAACCATCTTCGAAAACCGCTTCATGCATGTGCAGGAACTGGCTCGTCTGGGCGCGAAGATTTCGCTCTCCGGGCAGATGGCCCGTATCGAAGGCGTCACCCGCCTGAAGGGTGCACCTGTCATGGCGACCGATCTGCGCGCCTCGGTGTCGCTGGTCATTGCGGGCCTGGTGGCGGAAGGCGAGACCGTGGTTTCGCGCGTCTACCATCTCGATCGCGGTTTCGAACGCCTTGAAGAAAAGCTCACCCGTTGCGGTGCGCTGGTCGAACGCGTCAGCGATTGATCCTTTCATAGCCGCTCATTCGTTTTCTCCCCCGTTGCAGAGCGGGCCTAGACTGCCTATTTCCAGTACAAGGAATAGACATTGCGGGCAGCAGTCCGCGGAAAAGGAAGAAAACGATGAGCGGCCTGAAATTGCTCGCGCTGGATACTGAAGATCTCTCCGTCATCTCGACGCATATGCAGGACAGCGTCTTCAAGCTGAAGGACGTTGCCTTCGAGGCGAAGCACGGTCAATTCACGCTTTCCGCCAACCGTTTCGTCTGGGAAAGCACTGACAAGAAGAACCTGCCGCCGGAGCGCTGCCGCAGCGTCGTTTTCCTGAAGCGGGTCTCCGCCGTCCGCTCGCACGGCATCGACCGCGCCGACAGGGAACAGGTGCTTTCGCTGCTCGCCATCCGCTTCGTGCAGAACGGCGAAGGACCTGATGGAGCCGTTGAACTGACGCTTTCGGGCGGTGGTGCCATCGCGCTCGACGTCGAATGTATCGAAGCGCAGCTGACCGATGTGAGCGGCGCCTGGGAAACAGCCGCCAAACCGCAGCATCCGGACAGCGAATAAGCTCTCCACGCCATCGCAACGGTTGCCTTTCGTCACTGTTTCGATTTATGCCACATACCAGAGCCGCATTTTTCTGCGGTGAGTTCGTACACCCCGCGGGATCGCCCGCGGGGAAAATGAGAGGGTAATGGCGTGGCAATCTGGCTGGAGAAGGCATCGGCTGATTTCGAACAGAAATTCGCAGCCTTCCTGACGACCAAGAGGGAAGTTTCCGAAGACGTCAACGCGACCGTTCGTGACATCATCAATGATGTCCGCCATCGCGGCGATGCGGCCCTTGCCCATTACTCCCTGAAATTCGACGGCATCGATTTCTCGAAGGTCTCGATGCGGGTGACGGCGGAAGAAATCGACGCAGCCGTCGCAGCCGTTGACAGCAGCGTCCTCGAAGCCCTCGAATTCGCAGCCCGTCGCATCGAAAAACACCATGCGCGGCAGATGCCGAAGGACGATATCTACGAGGACGAGATCGGCGTGGGCCTGGGGTCGCGCTGGACGGCGATCGAGGCCGTTGGCCTTTACGTGCCGGGTGGCACCGCCAGCTATCCAAGCTCTGTCCTGATGAATGCCGTGCCGGCCAAGGTTGCCGGTGTCGAGCGCATCGTTATGGTGGTGCCGGCGAATGGCGGTGCGGTTAATCCCGCCGTTCTTGCCGCCGCGCGCATCGCGGGCGTTGAGGAAATTTATCGCATCGGCGGCGCGCAGGCCGTAGCTGCACTCGCCTACGGCACGGAAACGATCACCCCCGTCGCCAAGATCGTCGGCCCCGGCAATGCCTATGTGGCGGCCGCAAAACGGCAGGTCTTCGGCACTGTTGGCATCGACATGATCGCCGGGCCTTCCGAAGTGCTTGTCATTGCCGACAAGGACAACGATCCTGACTGGCTGGCCGCCGACCTTCTCGCGCAAGCGGAGCACGACCGGGGCGCGCAATCGATCCTGATCACCGACAATGCCGAACTCGGCAAGGCGGTGGAGGCTGCGGTGGAACGGCAGTTGAAGCGCCTGTCGCGCTCCGAGACGGCGGCGGCAAGCTGGGCTGATTTCGGTGCGATCATTCTGGTCGAAAAGCTCACCGATGCCATTCCGCTTGCCAACCGCATTGCCGCTGAGCATCTGGAACTCGCAGTAGACGATCCGGATGCCCTGATGGCCTACATCCGCAATGCCGGCGCGATCTTCGTCGGACGCCATACGCCGGAAGTGATCGGCGATTATGTCGGCGGCTCCAACCATGTTCTCCCGACGGCACGGTCGGCGCGCTTCTCCTCCGGTCTTTCGGTGCTGGATTTCGTCAAGCGCACGTCTATCCTGCGTCTCGGTCCCGAGCAGTTGCGCCAGCTTGCACCGGCGGCAATCACTCTTGCCCGTTCGGAGGGGCTGGACGCGCATGCGCGCTCGGTCGCCATTCGCCTCAATCCGGAAAGTTAACAGATGGCTTCAGGCGATTTCCGGCTCTGCGATGTGGTTCTGGACGATAGCATCGGCCGGTCCACGCCCGACGTGGAGCATGAACGCGCCGTGGCCATTTTCGACCTTATCGAGGAAAATACTTTCGAACCGTTTGGCCATGAGGGCGGGCCTTACCGGCTGCACATATCGCTGGTCGATGCCAAGCTGGTTTTTTCGATCAGAACCGAAGACGACAAGGATGTCTCGACCCATATTCTGTCGCTGACGCCGTTCCGCCGTATCATCAAGGATTATTTCCTGATCTGCGAAAGCTATTACGAGGCGATACGCTCCTCCACCCCAAGCCAGATCGAGGCGATCGACATGGGCAGGCGGGGCATTCACAATGACGGCTCGCAAACTTTGATGGATCGGCTTTCCGGCAAGATCAAAGTGGATTTCGACACCGCGCGCCGTCTCTTCACCCTCGTCTGCGTGCTTTATTGGCGGGGTTAGAGATGAGAGATCCTGCCACGGCTCCGAATGACGGACACGCCCCCAAATCGGTCCTCTTCATGTGCGGCATGAATTCCATCCGTTCCCCCATGGCCGAGGTCATCGCCAAACGGCTGGTGGCGCCCGGCATCTACATCCAGTCGGCCGGTGTCAGGGCGGGAGAGCGCGACCCCTTCGTGGATGCGGTGCTGGAAGAACAGGGATTTTCGCTCGGTAAGCATAAACCGCGCACATTGGACGAGATCGAGGATGATTTTTTCGATCTGATCATTACTTTGACACCCGAAGCCCATCACGCAGCCCTTGAACTGACGCGCTCGAACTCGCTCGACGTGGTCTACTGGCCGACCATGGACCCAACGGTCATTACCGGCACGCGGGACCAGATCCTCGACGCCTATCGCGAAGTGCGGGATCATCTTGCCAGGCTGATTGCGGAGCGTCTGCCGGGACGGCCGCAACCGGTGGCGGATACGCTTTCAAAAGACTGAGGATGGGTGTCCGTTTCGGTTGGACCAAACGCTTCAAACGCCGCACAGGACAGGCATTTATCGAATCCACGCCTCTTGCCTGGTGAAAATCGGTTCCGATTTTCGCCGTGATGCTTTAGAGGTTCACAAATGTGCCGGGATTGTGTAGTTTCCGCGCAATTTTCCCGGACACGATATGTCCGGCACTATCAACAGGAAGAAAACCCTTACATGACAAAAGAAGAAGTCCTTGAATTCCCGGGCATCGTAACCGAATTGCTGCCGAACGCAACATTCCGCGTGAAGCTTGAGAACGAACACGAAATCATCGCCCACACGGCGGGCCGCATGCGCAAGAACCGTATCCGCGTTCTGGCCGGTGACAAGGTGCTGGTTGAAATGACGCCTTACGACCTGAGCAAGGGCCGCATCACCTATCGCTTCAAGTAATCGGTTTTCGGCATCGGACGCCCGGGCAGCGCAATGACAATATCAAAACAAAAGCTCGTTCTGGCATCCGGCTCGCCGCGGCGTCTGGAACTATTGCACCAGATCGGTATCGAGCCGGCACGCCTGATGCCGATGGATATCGACGAAACGCCCGTGAAGCTGGAGCACCCGCGCACGCTGTGCCGTCGCCTGTCGCTGCAGAAGGCCGAGGCTGCGCATGCGGCGCTGAAGAGCGAGCAGACGTGGAAAGACGCCTATGTTCTGGGTTCCGACACCGTGGTGGCCGTGGGTCGTCGCATCGTCGGCAAGGCGGAATATACCGAAGAGGCTTCCGCAGCGCTGCATCTTCTCTCGGGACGCAGCCATTGGGTCTATACCGGTATCTGCCTTGTGACGCCCGGCGGCAAAATTCGCCAGAAGGTGGTCGAAACCAAGGTGCGCTTCAAACGCCTCTCCACGCGCGAGATCGACGCCTATATTGCCTCCGGGCAATGGCGCGGCAAAGCCGGGGCCTACGGTATCCAGGGCATTGCCGGCTCATTCGTGCAGAAACTGACAGGCTCCTACACCAATGTCGTCGGCCTGCCGCTTTACGAGACCATGTCGCTTCTTTCCGGTGAAGGATTTGAGGTGACGTCGGGCTGGCTCGAAGGATAGACCATGGCAAAATCGCCTACCGAAAGCGCCGGAAACGTAACTCCGCTTCGCAAATCGCAGCCGTGCCCGGAATGCGGACGGCCCTCGACACGGGACGACTATCCGTTCTGTTCGGATCGATGCCGCTCGCTCGATCTCGCCCGCTGGCTGAATGGCTCCTACGCCATTCCTGTCGCGGACGATGAAAGCAGCGCCGACGGACAGGACACGGCCAAAAACTCCTCCGAATAACGCCGCACCGCCGGAAATTCCGGCGGTGGATTGCAGAATATTTTTCAGAACTTCCGCTCGCAATATATTCACCGGGTTGCCGACAGCCCGAAAAGCCATATCAAAAACCGGTTGACGCCCCTCCCCCGGCAGCCATTAGGGTTCCCCGATGGACGCAAGCCTGCAAAAAAGAGTAAGGCCTGGCGCGCTGCTGTTTGCGGTGCTGGCCGTTTGCGTTGCCGTATTGGCAACGGTGCTGCTTGCCAATGACAAAAAACATCTCAAAAGCCTGCTGACCTATCTCAACCTGGCGCCCGCCATGCGTTCCGCCGAGCCGCCAACGAGGATAAAGCGCGTCAAGCCGCAAAAGCCCGTCGTACAAAAACTCGATCTACCGCCTCATTTACTGAAATTCGAGCAAGGCGACGATAGAGCATCCTTTGCCCGAGACTTCGTTCTGTCCGGCAAAGACCTCTGCGACCGCTTTATCGCGGCTGGTTTTTCCAACCCGCAAGGCTGGCATGCCAGCCCGCTCAAGATCCGCAATTTCGAATGCATGGCCGATCTTGTGGTCGGGGACACGGCGAACGCTGCCGAACGGGCATCGCTTTTCCTTGATATCAGAGGCGAGGCGTCCGGCGAGGTTCGCTCCATCAGGATGAAGGTCGTAGCACCCCAGACGCCGGATGGTACCGTCATTCTGACAAGACTTGATGATGCGTTAGCGCTGATCATCGGACAAACCCGTTGGGCCGATCTTGCCAACATGCTTGAGCCGGCACGCAGGTTGCAGCCCTATCAGGCACAGCACTTCGGTATTTCGGTCTCCATGAAGCCGGAGCCGACCGCGCCGCATCGCCTGAACGTGATTTTGCTCGCAACGGAACAATTGCCGGGACTGAAGCTGACACGCAGCTTTTTCGACAGCGAGAAATGGCTCCCCGCTGCAAGCGTTTCGGATCGGCCAGTCGTCTACTCTTTCAGGTAGAACCGCATCCGTTGATGCAAAGGCCGCTTAGCCTCTCGCCGCCAGCTTGCGCCGGAGCGGCGGGATCATGTCGCTTGACCGGGTTTCGCGTTTGGCCTCCCACTGGAACGCAGTGCGAACGATGGTCGCCAGATCGTTGAAGCGCGGGCGCCAGCCCAGCTCCGACTGGATACGCGTGGAATCCGCCACCATGGTCGCAATATCGCCCGGACGGCGCGGGCAATGGATGATCGGGAACTCGCGCCCCGATTCCCGCTGCACCGCCTGCAGGACGTCCAGTACCGAATAACCGACGCCATAACCGCAATTGAGCGTTCGTGTACCGCCACCGGCACGCAGATGCGCCATGGCGAGCATATGCGCGTCGATCAGGTCGCTGACGTGGATATAGTCGCGAACGCCGGTGCCGTCTGCGGTGGGATAATCCGTGCCGTATACCTCCACCTTGTCGCGCCGGCCGGTTGCCGCCTCGCACGCCACTTTGATGAGGTTTGCCACACCCGTGGGTGAAGGCCCGGCCCGGCCCTGCGGGTCGGCTCCGGCGACGTTGAAATAACGCAGCGCCACATAGTTGAAATCATGCGCCGTCACGACATCGCGCAACATGATTTCGGAGGCGAGTTTCGACAGGCCGTAGGGATTTTCAGGGCTGAGGATCGCCGTTTCCGGAACCGGGCCATCAAAGGGCTGGTTCCCGTAAACGGCTGCCGTCGAAGAGAAGATGAAGTTGCGGATGCCGTGGTCGACCGCCGCCGTCACAAGGGCGCGGGTCGTACCGGTGTTGTTTTCGTAATATTCAAGCGGTCGGCTGATCGATTCAGGAACGCTGACGGAGCCGGCGAAATGAAAAATGGTCTCGATCTGGTTTTCTTTGAAAATCTGGCCGAGCAACGCACGATCCGCCACATCGCCCAGATAGAAACGCGCCGCAGGTGCAACAGCCCAACGTGATCCCGTCGAAAGACGGTCGACAACAACGACCTCTTCCCCGGCATCAAGCAGAGCCCACACCATGTGGCTTCCTATATAACCGGCCCCACCGGTGACCAGAACAGCCATGACATTACTTCCCCGTTTGCCTTTGTTGCATCCATCAAAGCCAATAATTCTTCATCATTGATTACTTGCACAGCAAATACGCTGCCGATCCCTCAGCCCTCTGAAAAGGTGGCTTACGATTGGTTAGCGCAATGAGGTGCTTTTTATTTATTAGATGAAAATGTTCTCATAATTGGAACAGGATGCGCATAGCACAGAAAAACTCGCGCGTCGATTGCTACGCCGCGAAGTTGTAATTTTGGAAGCTCCCCGTGACTTTTTGGCAAATTTCCCTGCCGTGGCGAAATGCTCGGCGCGGCAAGGTAGAGATTTCACCTGCCGAGGATGTAAGACGCCAGCCGATCGGCCGCAACTTCAATCTGCTTAGGGTTGCGCAGGAAGCAGGCGCGGAGGAACAGTTCTCCGCCTTCGCCAAAGGCGGTGCCGGGCGCAAGGCCGACCCCGGTCTTGTCGACGATATCCAGCGCCGTGGCGCGGCTGTCCGTCACGCCGTCTATCTTGAGGAAAGCATAAAGGGCGCCGTCCGGCTTCAGGGTTTCCACACGGTTCGTCGCGATCAGGGCATCGCAGAGAATGTCGCGGGACGTCAAAGCGCGTTCATAATTCTCACGAACGAAACCGTCGCCGTGGTCGAGAGCCGCCACCGCGCCGCGCTGCATGAACTGCGCCACGCCTGACGTGGAATATTGAATGAGGTTCTCGATCACCTGACCGATGGCCGGCGGTGCAACAAGCCAGCCGACACGCCAACCGGTCATGGACCAGTTCTTCGAGAAGGAATTGGCGAAAACGATCTTGTCGTCCGGCTCCATGACGTCGAGGAACGACGGGGCGCGGGTGCCGGCATAATGGTAAAGCGCATAAATCTCGTCCGCCACGATCCACAGATCGTGTTTGCGGGCAAGCGCCAGAACGTCGCGAAGATTGTCGCGCGTCGCAGTCCAACCGGTCGGGTTGGAGGGAGTATTGACGAAAAGCGCCTTGGTCTTGCCGGTGATCGCACTTTCCAGCTTGCCGATGTCGAGATCCCAGCGGCCATCGTGAAAATCGATACCGACCGGAACTGCCTTTGCGCCCGCCACGCCGATGGCAGCGACGATATTCGGCCAGGTGGGCGTGAGATAAACCATCTCGTCGCCGGGTGAGGTCAGCGCCTGCACGGCAAGCGCGATCGCCTGCATGCCGGAACCTGTTACGTAAAAATGTTCAGGGGAAAGCGAGGCTGCAAAGTGACGCTCGTAATAGCCGCTGAGCGCCTGTCGCAATTCTGGAATGCCGCGTTGCCAGGTATAGAAGGTCTCGCCATTGTTGAGCCCGTCGATGGCAGCCTTGTTGATGAAGTCCGGGCTCGGCAGATCGCCTTCGCCGACCCACAGCGGCAGAAGATTGTCCCGTCCCCGGGCATAATTCACGACTTCGACAATGCCGCTCTCGGGAGCCGCCAGAGAGCGTGCGCTCAGACTGTTCAAAATGGACATTAAAGACACTCCGTTTGGTGCCTTCTTAGCGCATCGAACAGCCGATATGCATGATATTCCGTGAGGCAGTCATGGATTTTCTTTATGGATAGATCCCCGGCGGGAGATCACCGGCCCCATGGACCAGCGATATCGCGCCGGGATAGTTCCGGTCTTAACGCGTCTTGAGCAGATCGCGGATTTCGGTGAGAAGCTTGACGTCTTCCGGCGGCGGGGCTGCTTCCGCCTTTTCCTCGGCCTTCTTGGTCTCGACCGAGGCGCGAAGCTTGTTGACGCCCTTGACCATCAGGAAAATGATCCAGGCCAGAATGAGGAAGTTGATCAGAACCGTCAGGAAGTTACCGTAAGCGAAGACGGCGCCCTGATCGCGGGCGGCAGCGAGCGAGGAGGCGGTGACGCCGGAACTCAGCGGCAGGAAGTAGTTCGAGAAATCGAACCCGCCGAAGATCGCACCGACGATCGGCATGATGAGATCGTTAACGACGGAATCGACGATCTTGCTGAACGCCGCACCGATAATAACACCCACGGCCAGATCCATGACATTGCCGCGGGCAATGAACGTTTTAAATTCGTTAAGCATCAGATGGTCCCTCTCTCCTGCTTCGCGAGCTGAAGCTATGTGACTGTCCCTACACGTTCAACCATATAGGTTCCTTGTCCCATTTGGAATTCGTCAAGATTGCATTTATTAGGCTTTTTACACGTTCATCTTGAACTTTATGATCAGACCGCACTCATTCTCAATGGCCCGGAATTCGCCTATGCTCATTTTCAGGGATTGTTGCATGGGGAGGATGCGTGCTTCCTGGGTGGATCATATTCGGTTCGGCCTTCGCTTACGTCCTGCTGTTGTTTGCGGTTGCAAGTTATGGGGACAGGAACAGCCGGAAAAGAAACGCCCCGAAAAAGGGGCGACCGTTCGTCTATGCGCTTAGCTTAGCGATCTATTGCACATCCTGGACCTATTTCGGCGGCGTCGGGCTGGCAGCCGACAGGGGGCTGGAGTTCCTCGGCATCTATACCGGTCCAATCCTTGCCTTCACCATCGGCATGCCGATCATTCGCCGCATCGTTGAGCTTGCCAAAACCGAAAAGCTGACGTCGGTTGCGGATTTCATTGCCGCCCGCTACGGCAAGAACTCCACCGTGGCGATGATCGTCGCCATCATCGCGCTCGTCGGGGCCATTCCCTATATCGCGCTGCAATTGAAGGCGGTTTCCAGCTCGGTGGCGACGATGGTCGATCCCGGCGACTATGGCATCGGTAGCGGCAATCTCTATTTCCTCGATCTGCCGCTGCTCGTCACCATCGTCATGGCGGGTTTTGCCGTCATGTTCGGCACCCGCCACACCGATGCGACCGAACATCAGGACGGGCTTATCCTCGCCATTTCGATGGAGTCGCTCGTCAAGCTGGTGGCCATGTGCACCGTCGGCTTCTATGTCCTGTTCGTCCTCTTCGACGGCCCCTCGCATCTGTGGCAGCTCGCCTCCGGTAATGAACAGGCCATGCGGGCCATATCCTATCATACGCCCATCAGCCGCTGGATCGTGATGACCCTGCTTTCCGGCTTCGCCATCATCCTGTTGCCGCGCCAGTTCCACGTCACCGTGGTTGAAAACCGCACGCCGGAAGAGCTGCGCATGGCGGGGTACCTGCTGCCGCTCTATCTGATCGCGATCAACATTTTCGTCCTGCCGATCGCGCTTGCCGGCATTCTCACCCTCGGCACGAACGGCGATGCCGATCTCTACGTGCTGCAACTGCCGCTCGCACACCAGATGCCGGTGGTGTCGCTGATCACCTTCATCGGCGGATTTTCGGCGGCGACCGCGATGGTGATCGTCGCCTCGGTCGCGCTGTCGATCATGATTTCCAACGACATCGTCATGCCAATCTTTCTGCGGCAGAAGCTATTGAACCGCTCGCCGCACCGGGACAACTTCGCCAAAACGCTGCTCAACATCCGCAGAACGGCGATCTTCGCTGTGATGCTGCTGGGCTACGGCTATTACCGTGCCGCCGACAGCGCTACCGGACTTGCCTCCATCGGCCTGTTGGCATTCGCCGCGATCGCACAGATGGCCCCAGCCCTTTTCGGCGGCTTGTTCTGGCGGCGCGCCAATGCACGCGGTGCGATTGCCGGCCTGAGTTCGGGCTTTTTCGTCTGGGCCTATCTGCTGTTTCTGCCGAGCTTCGGCGGGCCTGATAATTCCGAGGTCGCGGCCACCGTTCTCGGTTTCCTGTTTTCCGGCAGCACGGTCTTCAACGGTCCGGAAGCCGATCCATTCGTGAATGCGGTCATTCTGAGCTTGCTCGTCAATAGTCTGGCCTTTGTGCTCGGCTCGCTCTCGCGCAATCCGCGGCCGGTTGAACGCATCCAGTCTGGCATCTTCGTGAAACGCCATTCGAAATCGCAATTTGCCACGCGCGGCTGGAAAACCCGCGTCAGCGTCGGCGACCTCAAGAGCGCGATCGCCCGTTATCTCGGCGAGGAGCGCATGCTGCGTTCCTTGGCGACCTATGAAAAGACGGCGGGCAGGAAACTCAACGACGACCAGCCCGCGGATATGGCGCTGATCCATTTCTCCGAACAATTGCTGGGCAGCGCCATCGGCTCTTCCTCCGCCCGGCTCGTGCTCTCGATCATTCTCCAGAAGGCGGAAGACACCAGCGCGGACACCGCATGGCTGCTCGATCAGGCAAGTGAAGCCCTGCAATATAATCAGGACATGCTGCAAACGGCGCTGGCGCAGATGGATCAGGGCATCGCCGTTTTCGACAGCTCGCAGCAGCTGACGATCTGGAACCGGCGCTTCCGTACGCTCCTCGATTTGCCCGAGCAATTCGGGCAGGTGGGCGTGCCGCTGACAGATATCGTCACCATGCTGCAGGAGCGTGGTGATATGCCGGCCGGCGACACGGAACAGCTAATCACCAGTTTCCTGACCATGGACCTGCCATTCTCGCTGGTGCTTGGCGGTGGCGAGCGCATCATCGAGGTGCGCTCCAACACCATGCCCGACAAGGGCATCGTCGCCACCTTCACCGACATCACCCAGAGAGTGGCGAGCGATCAGGCACTGAAACAGGCCAACGAGACGCTGGAGCAGCGCGTGGCGGAACGCACCGTCGAGCTTACCCGCGTCAACCGCGAGCTGGCGGAGGCAAGAGCATCCGCCGACGAGGCGAATATCGGCAAGACGCGGTTTTTTGCCGCCGCCGGTCACGACATTCTCCAGCCGCTGAATGCCGCGCGCCTCTATTCCTCTTCGCTGGTCGAACGGCTTGGTGCTTCGGGGGAAAGCGATCTCGTGCAGAATATCGATTCGGCACTCGAATCGGTCGAGACTATTCTCGGCGCGGTGCTTGATATTTCCCGCCTCGACACGGGTTCGATGAAGGCGCGCATGGCACCGGTGCCGCTGAACGAATTGCTGAAACGTATCGAGACCGATTTCGCGCCGATGGCGCAAGAAAAGAACCTCGATCTCGTGGTCATGCCCACCTCGCTCACCGTCCGCTCGGACCCCAACCTCTTGCGACGGTTGATACAAAACCTCGTCTCGAATGCCATCAAATATACGCTGAGTGGCAAGGTCGTCGTCGGCGCGCGCCGCCGGGGTGGCGATGTCGTCATTCAGGTGACGGATTCCGGCATCGGCATCCCCGCATCCAAATTCCGCACGGTGTTCAAGGAATTCGCCCGACTGGATGAAGGGGCGAAAACGGCCTCCGGTCTCGGGCTTGGTCTTTCCATCGTCGACCGGCTGTCGCGCATGCTGCACCATCCGGTGCAGCTGATTTCCACACCCGGAAAGGGCACGACATTCCGCATCCACCTGCCGCGTGAGGCGGATCGCCTGACGCCCGCCAAGGCCAGCGGCGGGATCGCCAATCCGGCGGCAAGCGACCGACTTGCCGGCGTCCGGGTACTCTGCATCGACAACGAACCGAAAATTCTCGAGGGCATGACGTTACTGCTGACGGGATGGGGCTGCGAGGTCTTGCCTGCAGGGTCCGTGGCAGCGTTGGAAGAACCGTTCCTCAGCATGTCGGCGGCGCCTGATATCATCGTTGCCGACTACCATCTTGATGACGGCGACGGGATCAGCGCCATCCGCCTCATCAGGACGTTTTACGGCAAAACGATCCCTGCCCTGCTTGTGACGGCAGACCGCAGCCCGGAAGTGCGCAGCGATGCGGAGAAATACGGGATTTCCGTGCAGCACAAGCCGGTCAAACCGGCGGCGCTGCGTGCCTATATCAACCAGATATCCAGCACGGCCCGCGCGGCGGCGGAATAAAAAAGCTCCCGGAGCTTGCGACCGGGAGCTTTTTGACTTTCAAAATGTAGATATCAGGCCGCCTGGCTGTAGCGATCCTTGCCGGTCGCCGAGCCCTGCTCCATCTGAAAACGCTGAACCAGATCGAGCAACGCTTCCACTTCGCCCGACAGCACCCTGCTGGCAGCACTAGACTGCTCGGCGAGTGCTGCGTTCTGCTGGGTCATCTGATCCATCTGGTTGACGGAACCGTTGACGTTGTGGAGCGCGGAAGACTGATCCTGCGTCGCCGTTGCAATGGTTTCTACATGCTGGCTGACGGCAACGATCTGATGGCTGATGGCGGAAAGCACAGTGCCCGCCTCCTGCACCAGCTTCGATCCGGAACTGACCTCTTGCGTCGACTGGTTGATGAGCTGCTTGATTTCGCGGGCCGCGTCGGCGGAGCGTTGCGCAAGCTCGCGCACTTCCTGTGCGACAACCGCAAAACCCTTGCCCGCCTCGCCCGCACGCGCCGCTTCGATGCCGGCATTGAGCGCAAGAAGGTTGGTCTGGAACGCGATGTCGTCGATGACTTCGATGATCTGCTCGATCTTGCGCGAGGCGCCTTCGATACGGCCCATGGCGTCAACGGCATTGCTGACGACCGAACCTGAACTGTCGGCGCTCTGCTTGGTGATGCGGACGGCCTCATTAGCTTCGCGCGCCCGCTCGGCCGACGATCTGACCGTTGCGGTGATTTCCTCGACAGCGGCTGCGGTTTCTTCCAGCGAGGCTGCCTGATTTTCCGTGCGCTTCGACAGATCGACCGACGATTGCTCGATTTCAAAACCGCTATGCTGGATGATCAGGGTGCGTTCACGGATCTGCCCCAGCGCATCGCGCAGGTTGAGAAGGGATTCATTGAAATCCGTGCGCAGACGATCCAGACGGCCATTAAAGGGCGTCTCGATCGTACGGCTGAGATCGCCGCGCGAAAGCCTGCCGAGACCGGACGCAATCTCGCTGACCGCAAATTCGATCTGGCTGTCCAGCTCCTGCTTGTCGGCATCGTTGCGGTGACGTTCAGATTCCGCCGCGGACCGTTCCTCGGCGCTCTTGCCCTCGATTGCGAGTTTTTCAAGCGCATTCTCGCGGAATATCACCAGAGCGCGGGCGATATTGCCGAATTCATTGGTATTGGTGGCATAGGGGATCGGCGTATCGAGATTGCCATCCGAAAGGGACTTCACCGCATCGGTGAGCTTGCTCAAAGGCTGCAGGGTACGCCGGATGACGAAATAGGCGAGCAACCCCACGCCGGCCATGGCGAGCGCGCCACAGATCAGCATCAGGTCGCGCAGGCCATATATCTGGGCTTCGTATACCGCCATGGGCACGCCAACGAAAAGAATGCCGACGGTGGCTCCGGACTTGTTGAGAACCGGCATGTAACCGGTCATGTAACTGGTGCCGAAAAGCGTGGCGGTGCCGAAATAGGCCTCGCCCTTGGAGACTTTTTCGAAAGCCGGATGATCGGTGGCAAGCTTGGTGCCTGCCGCTCTCTCACCCTGCTCATTTTTCAGATTGGTGGTGATACGGACGAATTCGCCGGCCTTAGTTTCAAAAACGGTGGCGATGCCGCCGTTTCCAGCCGCCGTGCGGTCGACAAGATCGTTATCGCGCAGCGTCCCGATGCTGGCGCGGTTGACGCTCTTCAGGTCTCCGTCACTCATATCGAGGGCGACGCCACCGACCTTCATCTCGTAAAGGATCGCCATTCCGCGCATTGCGCTATGGGTATCGCGCAACGCGGTCGTGATGATATTATCCTTCAAGCGCATGTAGGTGGAAAAACCAACTGCCGCGATGCTGAGCATGATCAGGCCGATCGTCAGCGCGACGACCTTACCCGCAACGGACTTAAAGAGCCGGTTGTGCATGAAACAGTTCCCCAAAGCCAAAACTTATGACAGTTCTAGTTGGCAACTGTTAAAAAACGCGAAATGACCTGCGCGGCCGCGCTTTCCCGGCAAAGATACCGCGATCAACCGGCCGAAGACGGCCAGACTTGCGAGACGGGAAAGCCCCGTCCGCCATCAATGGATGTAGCCAAGCCGGATGGCTTTTGCGATCGCCTGAATGCGATTGACTGAATCGAGCTTGATCGTCGCCGAGCCGAGATAGGCGTTGACGGTATGCACGGAAAGCCCGAGCTTCACCGCGATTTCTTCGCTGATACGGCCATCACCCGCCAATTGCAGGCAGGCGATTTCCCTCTCGCTCAAGGCTTCCGAGGGGGCTGCCTTGCGCTCGTCCAGCGCCAGCATGTCGACCATGATCTCGCAGCATTTGATGTGCTGTTCGATGACGACCTCGTTATCGAGAACGAGGTTGGTGCCGCAGAAAACAATGTAACCGTTACCAATGGTACCTAACCGCACCGGCAAAGCCAGTCCCGCATAGGGCAATGTGTCGTTCTCGATCCGGCGCAGCAAAGCCGGCACGTCGGGAAGATCGGCAAATCCGCCGCCATTCTTGTTGCGCCAGATGACCGGCAGCAGCGACGTCTCGATATGATCCAGAAGAATATCGCCGACGGCGCGGATGAACTGCGCGCTCTGTTCCGCGGCATTCATGCCCCAGTTCTCCAGCTCGCAGGTCAGCTTCTTCTTGTTGGGGAAGCCGGAAGCGGCAGCCTTCGTCACCACGAAATTGCGTGCGCCGACCAGTTTCTGCATGGCAACGAGCTTCGGAAACAGGTCCGACCGGCTCGTCACGACAGGGCTGCGGAAAAACATCCCGCTGCTTTGACCCATACCCTCATTATCTTTCGTCTGTACCATCGGTCCCGACCATTTATACGAGGTTGTTGCGCACGGCGTAGGCGATTGCCTCCGACCGGGTTTTCGTTGCGGTTTTCCGCATCACGCTTGTGATGTAATTATTGATCGTATTGCGAGAAATGCCAAGGATCATCGCAATTTCGTCGCTTGTCTTGCCTTCCGCGATCCAGAACAGGCACTCAAGCTCACGCTCGGTGAGATCGATGTCCCGCACGGCCTTTGCTTCACTGGCAATGCCGAAGCTGACGCAATAGCCCGTCAGCAGGGCGATTTCACGCAGACGTTCCGGCGAAGGAACCGCATGTTCGGGAAACAGCAGCAGGAGCGAAAGACGGATGCGGCCAACACAGAAGGACAGCGCCGAATATTGCCGGTCGATGCCGAAGGGAACGGAAACGTCGTCGGGCAGGACGAGCAATCGCGGCTGCAGAAGCGAAAGGCACTTTTCCATTTCGCTCGATCTGTTCTGGCTATTGGCGAGCTCCGCGCCAAGCCTGCGCACCAGATCGAAAGGCCAGTCGGATGTGACGATGAACTTCAGCCCGGTTTCTTCGAGGAGGTCCTCCCGCGCCAGCAGATAATGCGAGGCGCCGGCGTAGGTTACGAGCAAATCCAGCGCGCCTGCAACGTTACCGGCGGCAGCCGTGGCTGCGACGTTCTTGGCAAGCTGGTCGCGCGGCAAGGGCTTACCCATGCCCTCCATAGGCTTGGCAGACAGCCTGCGGATATCAACATCGACTTTCAATCGCCTACGCCCTCTTGCTCCCAGTGGGGAGATTATACCTCGGGATGGAATCATTCCATTCGAGAAGCTTACCAAAATGGGACGGCAAGCCCCCGGAGACCGAATCACTTCATTTTATGGAACGGACTGGGATTTGCCATTACCTGACACCAGCCTTTCCACGTATTTCCTTGTTCGTCTATTCCTAAAAAACATACTGAAAAGCTGACCAATCCATAAACGGCATTCTCAGCCTATTCCCAGCAAACTGTATCGTTGCTGAATTTTTTGTAAACAGTGTCCCGAAACGAGAATGCGACCGCGCGCGCAACAAGGATATCAAAAAACCCGAAAATGCGCAAAAGGCCGGGTAAACCCGGCCTTTTTCAAAATCACGCAGCTTTTTCCACTGCCCATTTGCGAAGTATCTTGGCTGCCCGTTCCTCGCTGATTTCCACCATGCGGGAGAGCCTGCGTTCGGGTCCTTCGCGAACCCGGCGGTTGAAGGTGCCTTCGCTGTCGCCGCCCGCCAGAAGATCGTCGGTGCTGTCGAAGCCGAAATCCGCCCCGAAGCCTTCCATGAGACCACCCGCACCAGCATCCATGCCCGGAGAGAAGTCCGGCAATTCGAGGCCTGCGGTCTCCTGGCTGATCTGGCCAGCCGCCGAACCGCTACCGGCAACCGTGCGGACCAGAGGCCGCACACCGAGCCAGACGACGAGGAAAGCCACAGCGACGAAGGCGAGCGAGTTGATGATACCGGCCGAATTGCGGCTCAGCACTTCCATGACGCCCGGACCGCTCGCGGCCTCGTCGAGCAGCTGTGTCTCGAGGAAGTCCATTGCCGTCAGCGTGACGATATCGCCGCGATCGGAGGAAATACCCGCAGCCGAGGTGACGATCTTCTGCATTTCGGCAAGATAGGCGTCGATCTTGGCCTGATCGACGGGTTCACCGACCATCTTGGCAATGCGACCCTTGTTGACGACCACGGCGACGGAAATCTTCTCGACGGTGTAGCCATTCTTGACCGTGGCGACCGTTTTGGAGTTGATCTCGTAGTTGGTCTGCTCTTCCTTCTTGGCCGACTGGTCGGAAGACTGCGGGCCGCCGCCGCCGCCCTGGGGCGCTGCCTGCGGTACGTTCTGCTCCACGGTCGCTGCCGTATCGGGCTGCGTTTCCTGGGACTTCTGGTCTTCCTTCACCGTGCGGACGGAGCGCTCGACGCGCGATTCCGGATCGTAGACGGTTTCCTGAATCTGCCGGCTGTCGGTATTGAGCTGCGCCGTCACGCTCGAGCGGAAATTGTCCATGCCGAGGAAAGGCGCCAGCGCCTTGTCGATATTGGTGGTGATTTCCTGCTGAACGTTCTGCGCCAGCGTCAGCGAGCGGTTCATCGCGGCATTGGTGACGTCATCGCCGGAAGCGAGAAGCTGGCCGGTCGAATCGAGCAGGGTCACGTCATCGACCTCAAGGCCGGGAACAGCCGATGCGACGAGGTGACGGATGGAGGCGGATGCCTTGCGCCCGGCTGTGGCATTGGCGCGGATCATGACCGATGCGGTGGGCTTCTGCTCGCCACGGCGGAAATTGCCGACGTCAGGCATGACGATATGGACGCGTGCGGCCGCAATCCCGTCGATCTGCTGAATGGAGCGGCTGATCTCGCCTTCAAGGGCGCGAACCCGCGTCACCTCCTGCATGAAGGAGGTCAGGCCGAGAGAACCGACATTGTCGAAAAGCTCATAACCGGCATTGGCGCTATCAGGCAGGCCGCGCTCGGCCAGAAGCAAACGCGCCTTGCTGGTGAGCCCGACCGGAACCTGAAGGCTGGCGCCATCCGTTCCGACCTGAAAGTCGAGACCGGCTTCGGCAAGCGCAATGCTGATCTTGTTAAGGTCGCTTTTTTCAAGCCCTACATAAAGGGTCTCGTAAGCCGGACGGTTCACGTAAAGCGCTGCTGCAAGGATAACGGCCATGGACAAAATGCCCACGCCGCCCAGCATCAGCAGGCGTGTCTGACCCAGTGCCGCGAAATTCTTCAAGACCTGAGGGATTTGATTTAACAGATTCATTCTGTTCCGCACCGTCATTCATAGAGTCCGAGACCTTTTGGCCCCGTAATGACAATAGGGTGCGAAGCTTGCGCGAGCGTTGCCTTTTCCCGCAATCTGGGAAGAGGAAGGAGCCGCGAGGATGAATGGTGCCGGAATGCCGTCTAGAACAGGTCGAAGTCGCCGGAGGCCTTGTCGAGCGGCTGGGAATGGCCGTGGCGGAAGGCTGCGCCCAGCGCCTTTTGCATTTCTGCAAGCTTGACGAGGCTGAGCGCCGTGCTGACATCCACGATCCAATGACCGGGAATGGAGCCGGTGACGGTATCGATGAACTCGGCAAGACCGCGGGTTTTCTGAACGGCAAGGTCGATGCCCTGCAGAAGCTTGACCCCATCACTGGACAATTCGCCGCTGGTCACTTCCAGCAATTGCGGCTCGATGCGCTCGATCAGATAGGCGACATCGTGCAGTTCCGATACCACGCGCATCAGAACGTCCGGCAAGGCTTCTTCGAACGGAGTGGCGCCGGTGTTGTTTGCAATCTGCATTGGAAACTCCGTGACTAGAAAAATTCGATGTCGTTGGCGACGGGCTTGGGTGCCGGCACCGGACGCGTTTCCATGGCAACCGTCTTCTGGGTTTCCGCGCCGCTCAGCGGATGCTGCCGCGCACGGCCCGAAACCGGCCAGAACTCGATCTTGCGGCCATGATCCCCGCCCGTGGAGGAGCTTATGACCGGAATGCCTTCATCCTTCAGAAACTGCATGGCGAAGACGGCATTCTGCTCGCCGACATTGGAGAAGCTGGCAATCGTCTTCGCGCCGCCGAAAACCTTGGCTTCCAGCCGGTCGCGACGGGCGCCCTTCTTGAGAAGGCCGTTGATCAGGAGTTCCATGAGATGCACGCCATAACGCGTCGCATCTCCCCCGGTCACATTGCCCGTTCCCGGCAGCAGGAAGTGGTTCATTCCTCCGATGCCGGCAACGGGGTCTCTCAGACAGGCGGCCACGCACGAACCGAGTATCGTCGTCATGACCACGTCGGGATCGCTGACAACCTTGTACTCGCCCTGAATGATATGTACGCGCTTGGCCGCAGCTTCAATCATTTCAGCGATCCGAAAACCGCCTCGATGGCTGCACGCATCTTGTCGATCGTGAAGGGCTTGGCCAGCACGTTGTTCGCGCCGAGCTGCGCTGCCTTCTGCACCAGCGCGCGGTCGCCCTGCGCGGTCAGAATGATGAAGGCTGCCTTCTTGGTGGTGGGGTTGGCCCGCACGGCGTGCAGGAAACCGAGACCATCCATCTTCGGCATGTTGAAGTCGGAGATGACGAGATGATGGGGCTGCTGCTCCATGATCTTCAATCCCTGCTCGCCATCGCCAGCGGCAGTGATCTGCTTGAAGCCGAGCTGTGTCAGCGCATCGCTGAGCAGCAGCCGGCTGGTCACCTGATCGTCGACGATCAGAACTTTGATCTTTTCTGCGAGAGACATTAGTCAGCACCTTCTTTGCGGGCAGTGGTTAGTTTCAGGATTTCTTCGCCGATTGAGGCCAACGGCAATTGCAGTTCGACGGCGCCAAGCTCAAAGGCCACTCGGGGCATGCCGTAGACGACACATGTTTTTTCGTTCTGGCCGACTGTGCGCGCACCGGCATGCCGCATTTTCAGCAGCCCGGCCGCGCCATCGCGGCCCATGCCGGTGAGAATGACGCCGACGGCGTTGCGTCCAGCAAGCTCGGCGACCGAATCGAACAGGACATCGACGGAGGGGCGATGGCCGTTGACGGGGTCGCGCTCGATGAGCCGGCAGCAGGGCGCGTTACGATTGGAAATCTGCAAATGGCGTTCGCCGCCGGGCGCAAGATAGATCTTGCCGGTTTGCAGGCGCGCACCATCCGTCGCCTCTTCCACGACGGGTGCGCAGATGCGGTTCAGCCGTTCCGCGAAACTCTTGGTGAATGTCGACGGCATATGCTGGGTGATGACGGTGGGCGGGCAATTGGCCGGAAACTTCTGGAGCACGGCAATCAGCGCCTCGACGCCGCCCGTGGAGGAGCCGATGGCCACGACTTTGCGGCCTGCCCGATAGTCACTCACTGGCGTCGGCTGCACTGCGGCAACGGTTTCCGGACGCCCCGCGCGGTAGGCAGCGTGTTGCGACCGTGCGGCGGCCTTTACCTTGTCCGCCAGATCGCCGAAGGGACGCGCATCACCGGGAGCCGGTTTGCCGACACAGTCGAAAGCGCCGATTTCCAGTGCGGCAAGCGAGGCGTCCGCGCCGCGATGTGTCAGCGACGAGACCATGATGACCGGCATCGGCCGCAGGCGCATGATCTTCTCTAGGAATTCGAGGCCGTTCATTTCCGGCATCTCGATGTCGAGCGTCACGACATCGGGGTTGAGCTGCTTGATCGCGGCTCGCGCTTCCATGGCGTTGCCGGCCTGCCCCACCACCTCGACCTCGGGATCGGCCTTGAGGACGGCGGAAATCAGGCCCCGCATGGTGGGGGAATCATCAACGACGAGTACCCGTGCCAGCGCGCTCATGCCTTCCTCCCGGACGTGTGACCAATGTAACGGTAGGTGGTGATACCCGTATTATCGAACAGGTTCTTGGCATCGCCGGACACTCTTTCGGAATGCCCGATATAAAGGTGGCCACCCTCCGGCAGCAGCCCGGCGAACCGCGACCAGATGCGCGTCTGCGTCGGCTCGTCGAAGTAGATGACGACGTTGCGGCAGAAGATGACATCGAAATTGCCCTTGAAGGGCCATTGCGTCATCAGGTTCAGCTCGTTGAAGGTGATGAGGCGCTTGACCTTGTCGTCGATGCGGAATTTGCGGCGACCGCCGGCATCCACCTCCGTGAACCATTGCTTTCGCATGGCGGGGGAGACGGTTTCGAGCGCGTTGTCGTCATAAACGCCGGCGCGGGCCTGCGTCAGTATTTTCGGGTCGATATCCGTCGCGAGGATCTTGAAGTCATAATCCGCCGCATTCGGGAACATTGCGAGCACGGTGAGCGCGATCGAATAGGGCTCCTGCCCGTCGGAACAGGCCGCCGACCAGATGCGGACGCGCCCGCCTGTCTTTGCCCTTGCGATGAGACCCGGCAGGACCTCGTCGCGCAGATGTTCGAAGTGGTGGTTTTCGCGGAAGAAGCGCGTGAAATTCGTCGTCAGGTGCGACAGCATTTCGCGGCGCGCCGGCGCGCCTTCCGGTGAGGACACCAGTGCGCAATACTCACGGAACCCGGACAGGCCGAGATTGCGGATATGTTTCGACAGGCGGGAATAGACCAGCGACGCCTTGGTGTCGTTGAGATAGATGCCCGCATCGGCGTAGATCATCGCAGCGATCTCCGACAGATCGCGCCTCGTCAGCGGATATTCACCGCTGGCAAGGACGTCATCTGATGACTGGCGCTGGTCGCTGAGATTGAGTGATGCCATGAATGATCTACTTTCAACCCGTCGCCGCGAGGGACATTTCCTGCTTCAGTGGCTGCCCGCGTGAGACGCTGACGATGGCATCGACATCCAGAATGAGAGCAACACGGCCGTCACCCAGAATGGTGGCGGCGGCAATGCCCTGAACATGGGTATAGTTGGCTTCCAACGACTTGATGACGACCTGGCGCTGGCCCTGGATCGCATCGACCATCAAAGCACGCTGTCCGCCGCCTTCGGACTCCACCAGAAGCGCCACACCTTCGACCGGATCGGCCTGGGTCGGACGGAAGTTCAGAACGCGTCCGACATCGACCAGCGGGCAGAAGGAGTTGCGGATGGAGATCAGCCGCTGGTTGGCGCCGAAGGAGTGAATGTTCTTCGCTTCCGGCTGCAGGGTTTCCACGATTGCCGTCAATGGAACGACAAGCGTCTGTCCGGCCACCGTCACCACCATGCCGTCGAGAACGGCAAGCGTCAGCGGCAGGCTCATGGTGAAGGTCGAGCCGAGACCGGGGCGTGACGAGATGTTGATGCGGCCGCCGAGCGCCTGAATGGAACGCTTGACCACATCCATGCCAACGCCGCGGCCGGAAATGTCGGAAATCTTGTCGGCCGTGGAAAAGCCCGGAGCGAAGATCAGATTGTCGATCTCCTCATCGGTCAGGTTCGCATCGGCAGCGATGAGATCGTTGTCGATCGCCTTCTGGCGAACGCGTTCGCGGTTGATGCCCGCGCCATCGTCCTGAAGCTCGATCAGGATACGACCTGAGCGATGCTTGGCCGAAAGCTTGATGGTGCCTTCGGGGTTCTTGCCCGCGGCTTCGCGCTTTTCCGGCGTTTCGATGCCGTGGTCGACGGCATTGCGGATCATGTGGGTCAAGGGTTCGGCCAGCTTGTCGATGACCGTTTTGTCGACTTCCGTATTCTCGCCTTCGGTAACGAGGCGGATCTGCTTGCCGATCATATCGGCGACTTCGCGAACGATACGGGACATGCGCTGGAAGACCGGCTTGACCGGCTGCGCACGGATCGCCATCACGCTGTCCTGGATTTCGCGCGTCAATTGCTGAAGCTCGTCCAGGCCCATATTGACGGCAGACGTTCCGCTCGCATCGTTTTCGATGACGCTCTGCGACAGCATCGCCTGATTGATGACAAGCTCGCCGACGAGGTTGATGAGGCGGTCGACACGGTCGAGATCGACACGGATGGTCTGGCCGGCGCTCGCATTGGCCGCCGCATTGGCATTCGCCTGGGCTGCTGCGGGTGCTGCTGCCGCCTCGCGCTTTTCGATGGCGGCATTGACGCTCTGGGCGATCTGCGTCGTTGCAACGGCAGCCTCGACGGTTGCGGCAACGTAAGGCTCTTCCACCGCGGCGGTCACGACGGCGGGTTCCTCTTCCGCATCACCGTCGAGAGCCGACAGGTCGAACGGAACCGGGATCATCGGAAGTTCTTCTTCGCCCGCATCAGCACCCGAAAGAACCGGTGTGATTTCGAGATCGCAATCCCATTCGGCGAATTCGAAGACGCTGCGAATACCCTCTTCACCCTTGTCGGTCGCGATCGAAACCGTCCACGAGCAATAGGACGCTTCAGGATCGAGCTTGTCGAGCGAGGGCAGTTCCGACAGGTCGCAATGAACGCTCATCTCGCCGATGCGCGACAGATCGCGCAGGAGGAGGGCTGCTTCATTGCCTTTCGAATAAAGCGATGCATGCGGCTTGAAGGTGATCTGGAAGGAAGGCACTTCCATCAGCGGCGTGGTTTCGTCGGCAAAGTCCGAGAAGGAGAACGGGATCGGCTCGAAACCGCTGTCGTCCGTCGGCTTGGGCGCGACGGGTTCCGGCATCTTCGCAGCTGCTGGCGCTGCCACCGGCGCGGAAACCTGCACGGTTTCGCCGTTTGCCAGCGCTTCCAGTTCCTTGACGAGACCACGGCTACGGCTTTCGTCGACGCTGCCGCCGTCTCTCGCCGCATTGGTCAGGTCCGCCAGCACATCGGCGGAACGCAGCATGACTTTCAGCACGTCCTGTGTCGGTTCCAGCTTGTTGGAGCGAACGCAGTCGAGGGTCGTTTCAAAAACGTGGGCGAAGGCCACGAGATCATCGAGACCGAAGGCACCCGCCCCGCCCTTGATGGAATGAACGGCACGGAAAACGGCGTTGACGGTTTCCGGATCACGGTCGCCGTCATTCAATTTAAGAAGCCCCGATTCCAGTTCCGCGAGTTGTTCCTCGCATTCCTGGAAAAAGATTTCCTTGATTTCGTTCATATCCATCGTGAAGTGTCCCGTATCAGGCAGTTACGCGTTCAATGGCATCGATGAGTTTCGCAGGATCGAACGGCTTGACGATCCAGCCGGTCGCACCGGCCTGACGGGCACGGTTCTTCTTCTCTGCGTCGCTTTCGGTCGTCAGAACGAGGATCGGTATGGCGCGGTACTTCTCGTTGCGCCGCACGCCCTCGATGAAGCCGAAACCGTCGAGACGGGGCATATTGATATCAGTCACGATGACATCGGGGTTGCTCTGCTCGAGCACTTCGAGGCCTTCGATGCCGTCTTCGGCCTGAATGGTCTCGAAACCGGCATTGTTGAGGGTGACCAGGAGCATGTTCCTGATCGTTCTGGAATCATCCACAGTAAGAACTTTTTTCTTCACTTCTTTATCTCCTTCAGGAGCAAATGATCGATTTCGACGCCTATCAGTTTCATGGTCTTGTCGAATGCATCGGACACTCTGGCAAAACCGAACGGTTTGCCGTCCTCCTCCCAGGACTTCGCGCCGGCCATGAGGACCTGGGCGCAAAGTGCACCGATACGTTCCACCTCGGACGCATCCACCGACAATGGTGCTCCTCTCAGCGTCATCAGCTTGCCGTGCAGCGCCGATGCTTCGTTGAGATCCAGCACCGGTGACAGTTTCAGCGTCGCCTCAGCTGCTTTTCTGGCTGCCATTACATGACTCCTTGGCGTCTGAATTGTTGGTAATCCTGGCCGTAATCCGTGCGGCTATCCCCACGGGCCAAAAATGATGTGTTCTGCCGATCCGCACCGGCGGCCGCTGCCACCTGCCCCTGGCGGGCGATGCGGAATTCGCGAATGGTGCGGCCGAGTTCCAGAATGACGGTATGAAGCGCATCGGCCTCCGAGGAGCCATCGCCCATATCAGCGGCGGTCCGTCCGGCCTGTTTTTGCTGCTCGCCAATATCGGCGGCGACCGATCTCAGTTCGCCGGCATGCTCTGCCGAATGCCGGGAGACCTCGGTGATCATGTCGTTGATGCCGGACACCTGCCGGACGACCCCGCCGATTGCTTCCTGCGTGCGGTTGACCATGTGCACGCCGCCTTCGACCTGCTTTTTCGTCGAGCCGACGAGGCTTTTGATTTCTCTTGCGGCGTCGGCGGAACGCTGGGCCAGTGCCCGGACTTCCTGCGCAACGACGGCAAACCCGCGTCCACTGTCACCTGCGCGCGCCGCCTCGATGCCGGCATTGAGGGCCAGAAGGTTGGTCTGGAAAGCGATCTCGTCGATCGTGCCGATGATCCGGCCGATCTGCTCGGCGGATTGCTCGATATCCGACATGGCGTTTATCGCCTCGCCGATTGCCTTGCCGCTTTCAACCGCCGCCTCACGGGCACGGGAAACCGCCGTCTCCGCAGCCGAAATGCGGACGCCGTTTTCAGCCACATCCCCGATCATCGCCTGGATCGCACGGGAGGTTTCGGCAAGGGCTGCAGCCTGCTCGCGGGAGCGCTCCGCCATGGAACGACCGATATCCGCAAACCGCGCACTCAGTGCCTCGGCCTCGCCGATACCGTTTTGCGCGGATATCAGCGACGCGCCGATGGTCTCAAGTGCCGTGTTGAAAGTAGCCGCGACGTCCCGGTAGGCGTCGGGCACATCGCCGCCGATGCGGGCCTGCAAATTCCCCGCGGCAAAAGATGTCAGCGCTTCACCCAGCAATTTCGCGGCTTCCGAGCGGTCATTGTCGCGCTGTTCCGCCAGTTCCCGGCCATGACGCAGGCGCAATTCATTAAAGCGCAGCGATACGGCGATCTCGGTGTCGACCATCACCAGACGGACGACGTTCTTCACGGCTTCCGCCAGTTCGCGGCTCTTCTTGCGGCTGCCGGGCAGGATGGAGCGCGGCGCATGTTCGGCCACAAGCCCGCCAAGCAGATGTTCGAGAACGACCGCGTGGCTGGCGATCTGCCAGCGCGGATCAAGCCCCATGCGGCCGGCATTGTCGGACAGAACCTTCACCCGCTCGGCATAAAGCCCATCGAAGCGCGCATCGGTCAGCACGCTCCAGTGCGAGGATTGCAGATCATGCAGGCGGTCGAGCTGGTTTTCGCTTTCGAAAGACGGAGTACAGTCCGGCATGGACTGGAAACGGTTCATCACGTCGCGCAGACCGGCCTTGACGTAAGGCTCCAGCATGCTGCGATAATTGCGCAGGAAATCGGATTGCGTCTCGTCCAGGCCGGCAAAACGCAGCCGCCCCGCCAGGCTTGCGCCTGCCGGTCTCCGCGCTTGATCTGATGGCAAGTCCTGCCCCAACCGACGACCCCAATAACATGACGGCCGGTAAAACCCGGCCAAATGGCAAGGTTCAGAACGCCAGCACCCTTAAGGGGATTTTTGAACGAACATACCCATCGCGGACGATGCGGCATCGACGCTTGCCTGACCTTCTTGAACCAAGAAACGAAATACCGGATCGGGCCCGGTACGGCAGTGCGGCGTCATGCCTGGAAGGGGAGAGAACCCCATTCCGCCGTGGAAATACCATCAATCTTTATGGTTAATTCCTTGCTTGAAAGTTAAGAAACATCGGCACCGGCGTCAAACGGTAAAATTTGTAAAAGCTTTTAGCCGTTGCCGCCCTTACTTTGCCGCAAACGGGCAAAAACGAAAAGGAATCGGGCGCTGCGAGCGGTTTTTCCAGCCTGTGCGCTGGACAAGCATGTCCGGCTTCCCCTAAAACAAATCAACGGGATATTCGCTCAGCGGTGATGCTTTAAAGAGACCTTTACGATCAAGGAGATGCCAACTTGTTATGGATGGAGACATGCCGCTGTTCAAGGCGCCATCCGCAAGTGTTGATCGGTCTTGTGGTCGCGAGTCTGCTCGTCATCATTGGTTTTCAGGCTCCTGCCAGTATCAAGGCAATATCCAAGACCAGCCGTCTTGAGCGGTTGCAGACGGCCGACCTCAGTCACTCCCCTTCTCTTCGTGACAGGGATTGCAAGACCGGCGACGATCACGGCTGCAAGGCCCCAGACGCTGCTTCAGGGCTTCGCCCCGGCATCTATCCCTCGACCGTCCTGCGGATCGTAGCTGACGCCAAACCGGCCATCACACCTGTTGCCATCGTGCCACAAGCTTTCCGAGACTTTGCGAGCGTGGTTCCAAGAGCGCCTCCGCATATTATCTCTTAGTCATTCCGGCGGTCCTCATCATTCGGTTCCTTGTGAGCCTTGAGGGATCGGAGTCGTCGGAAACCCGCCGTAGGCTCCAATTCCAGAGAGAAAACCGCCGCCGCATATGACACTTGCAACCGTTCTACCATTTATTGTCGCATTGCCGTTCGTCGGCGCTCTCATAACGGCTTTCATGCCGCGCGAAGGCGCGGCCGCGGGCCCGGCCTACCTCGCAAGCGCCGTCGCGCTCTTCGGTCTCATCGGCAGCATCATTCTTTATCCGAACGTCAGTGGCGGCGGCGTCCTGAAATACGATGTGGAATGGCTGCCGCAACTGGGCTTGAATTTCACCCTGCGGCTGGACGGATTTGCCTGGATTTTCACGATCCTCATTACCGGCATCGGCCTGCTCGTGGTCCTCTACGCCCGATATTACATGTCGGCCGAGGATCCTATTCCACGGTTTTTCGCTTTTCTGCTCGCCTTCATGGGCTCGATGCTCGGCATAGTACTATCCGGCAACGTCATCCTGCTGTCGATCTTCTGGGAAATGACCAGCATCTTCTCGTTCCTGCTGATCGGTTACTGGCACCAGAACGCCGGCGCGCGCGATGGCGCCCGCATGGCGCTGACGGTGACCGGCATCGGCGGCTTCAGCCTTCTGGCCGGACTTCTGATCGTCGGCCACATGGCAGGAAGTTATGATCTGGACAAGATCATTGCGGCCGGCGCCGATATCCGCGCCCATTCCCTGTATCTGCCAGCACTTATCCTCATCCTTGGCGGCGCGCTGACGAAGAGCGCGCAGTTCCCGTTCCATTTCTGGCTGCCCAATGCCATGGCAGCGCCCACGCCCGTTTCCGCCTATCTGCATTCGGCCACCATGGTGAAGGCCGGCGTATTTCTGCTCGCGCGGTTCTGGCCGGTGCTGGCAGGCACGCCGGAATGGTTCTGGCTTTTGGGTGCGGCGGGTATCATCACGCTGCTGCTCGGCGCCTATTTCGCCATGTTCCAGCAGGACCTGAAAGGGCTGCTGGCCTACTCGACCATCAGCCATCTCGGCCTCATCACCACGCTACTCAGCCTCGGCAGCCCGCTTGCGGCGGTTGCGGCCATCTTCCACATGGTCAACCACGCCACCTTCAAGGCATCGCTTTTCATGGCGGCGGGCATCATCGACCATGAAACCGGCACCCGCGACATGCGGCGACTGAGCGGGCTTTATACCTATATGCCGGCAACCGCGACGCTCGCCATGGCGGCGAGCGCTGCAATGGCCGGCGTGCCTTTGTTCAACGGCTTCCTCTCCAAGGAAATGTTCTTTGCCGAGTCCGTCGAAACCCACGCAGACTCGCTGCTGGACCGCGCACTGCCCTATGTCGCGACGCTGTCCGGCGCATTTGCCGTCGCCTATTCGCTGCGCTTCATCCACACGGTCTTCTTCGGTCCCAAGCCCGTTGACCTGCCGAACCCCAATCCGCATGAGCCGCCACGCTGGATGCGCTTCCCGATCGAGTTCCTCGTCTTTGCCTGCCTGATCGTCGGCATCGTTCCGAGCCTTTCAATCGGACCGTTCCTGCACTCGGCTGTGCTTTCCGTTCTCGGTCCGCAAACGCCGGTCTACAGCCTGTCGATCTGGCACGGTTTCAACCTGCCGCTGATCATGAGTATTGCGGCACTCGGCGGCGGCGTTACCATCTATGCCCTGCTCGGCGGCTATTTCTCGCGCTGCGACGACGGGCCGCCGGTCTTCCGGCATCTGCGGGGCCAGCGCATCTTCGAGCGCATTCTCGTCACCGTGTCCTGGAAGTGGGCGCGGTGGCTGGAAAGCAGGCTCGGCACCCGGCGCCTGCAGCCGCAGCTGCGGCTTTTGATCCTTGTGGCACTTCTTGCCGGTTTTTCACCGCTCTTCCTTTCGGAAGTTTCACTGTCGCTGCCGCGCGTGACGACCTTCGATCCGATCTTCGCCATCCTGTGGATGATTGGCATGATCGCGGCATTGGGTGCCGCATGGCAGGCGAAATATCACCGCCTCGCCGCCCTCATCATGCTCGGCGTCTCCGGGCTTGTTACCTGCCTCACCTTCGTGTGGCTTTCCGCCCCGGATCTCGCGATCACCCAGCTGCTGGTCGAAATCGTCACCACGGTTCTGATCCTGCTTGGTCTCAGATGGCTGCCGAAACGTTTCGAGAAGGTCGACAGCAGCGACGAGTTACCCGCGCAGCTTCGCCGCGCCCGTGACTTCCTGCTGGCCGCCGCAAGCGGCATCGGCATGTCCGTCATCGCTTATGCGGTGATGACCCTGCCCGTGCCGAACGCCATTGCGACCTACTTCCTCGAGCGCGCCTATTCCGAAGGCGGCGGCACCAATGTCGTCAACGTCATCCTCGTCGACTTCCGCGGCTTCGACACCTTCGGTGAAATTGCGGTGCTGGCCATCGTGGCACTCACGGTCTTTGCGCTGCTTCGCCGTTTCCGCCCCGCACATGAAAGCATCGGGGTGCCGGAACAGCAGCAGATGCAGAACGCCTTCGATGCGGAGCGGCCTGACCGCAGCAAGGGCGACACTGTCCGCGACTATCTCTATGTCCCGTCCATCGTGATGCAGTGGATGTTCCCTGTTATCGTCACCTTCTCGATCTTCCTGTTCATACGCGGCCACGACCTGCCCGGCGGCGGTTTTGCGGCCGGCATCACCATGGCAATCGCGTTCCTGCTGCAATATCTCGCCGGTGGCGCACGCTGGGCTGAAGATCGCATCCGCATCCTGCCGCTACGCTGGATGGGCTTCGGCCTGTTGATGGCGGCGGCAACCGGTATCGGTTCGTGGTACTTCGGCTACCCGTTCCTGACCACCTATTTCCAATATACGGAGATACCCTATATCGGCAAAATGCCGACGGCATCCGCCCTGCTGTTCGACCTTGGCGTCTTTTCGACGGTGGTCGGCTCCACCGTACTTATTCTGATAGCACTGGCACACCAATCGTTGCGTAACTACCGCGTTCGCACGCCTGAAGCCGCAAAAGCGGAGGACGTGTAATGGAACTCATTCTTGCAATCGGCATCGGCATTATGACCGGCTCCGGCGTCTGGCTGATCCTGCGCCCGCGCACCTATCAGGTCATCGTCGGACTTTCGCTGCTGTCCTATGCCGTCAACCTGTTCATCTTCGGCGTTGGAGGCATCAAGACCAATGCACCACCGGTTCTGGTCAACGGCGTCGACAGTTCCACGCTTGCCGACCCCGTGCCGCAGGCTCTGGTGCTGACAGCGATCGTCATCGGCTTTGCGACGACGGCGCTTTTCCTCGTCGTGCTGCTTGCTGCCCGCGGCCTGACCGGCACTGACCATGTGGATGGGAGGGAGACGAAATGATGTCGTTCCCCTTCCACATCGTCATCGCCCCCATTCTGGTGCCGCTGATCACCGCTGCACTCCTGTTGTTCTTCGATGAGCGCCAGCGCGTTGCCAAAGCCGCCATCAGCCTTGCCTCGACCGTTATATTGCTTGTCGTCGCCATCCTGCTGTTCCGCGAGGTGAACTCGACGGTCAATACCGAGATCGCGGCGGTGGTTTCGAGCGGCGTCTATCTGCTCGGCAACTGGCCAGCCCCCTTCGGCATCGTGCTTGTCGCCGATCGTCTCTCCGGGCTGATGGTGCTTTTGACGGCGCTGCTTGCCATTCCGTCGCTGATCTATTCGCTGGCGAAATGGCACAAGGCGGGCGCCCATTTCCATTCGCTGTTCCAGATGATGCTGATGGGCGTCAACGGCGCGTTTCTGACCGGCGACCTCTTCAACCTCTTCGTTTTCTTCGAGGTGATGCTCGCGGCCTCTTACGGCTTGCTGCTGCATGGTTCCGGCCAGCAGCGCGTCAAGGCCGGGCTGCATTACATCGCCATCAACCTCGTCGCGGCGCTGTTCTTCCTGATCGGCGTCAGCCTCATCTATGGCGTCACCGGCACGCTGAACATGGGCGACCTTGCCCATCGCATCGATGGCCTCAACCCGGACCAGCGCATGCTGCTGGAAACCGGCGCTGCGGTTCTCGGCATCGCGTTTCTGGTCAAGGCTGGCATGTGGCCGCTGAATTTCTGGCTGCCGTCCGCTTATGGCACCGCTTCCGCCCCCGTCGGCGGGCTGTTTGCAATCATGAGCAAGGTCGGCATCTACGTCATTGCCCGCCTGTCCTTCCTTCTCTTCGGGCAGACCGCGGGGGAATCCGCCGGGTTTGGCCACGATGCCCTGCTCGTCGGCGGCATCGCCACCATCATCTTCGGGGCGATCGGCGTTCTGGCATCGCAGGCGCTTGGCCGATTGGCAGGGTTTTCGGTTCTGGTGTCCTCGGGAACGCTTCTCGCCGCCATGGGCACCGGCAACCCGACGGTTGCGGCCGGCGCGCTCTATTATCTCATCAGCTCCACACTCACCATCAGCGCCTTTTTCATGCTGATCGAACTGGTGGAGCGCGGGCAGGATGCGGGCGCGAACGTTCTTGCCGTGACCATGGAAGCCTATGGCGAAGGCGAGGATGAGGAGGAAGAAGAAGAAGTCGGCGTGACCATGCCCGGCACCATGGCGGTGCTTGGCGCGTGTTTTGCGGCCTGCGGCATTCTTCTGGCCGGCCTGCCGCCGCTTTCCGGCTTCATCGCCAAATTCTCCATGCTGACCGCCATTCTCAACCCTTCGGGGCTGGGTGCCAATGACAACGTCTCCACCCTGTCCTGGTGGCTGGTTTTCCTGATCGTCTTTGCCGGTTTCGCCTCGCTGATCTCGATGACCCGCGCCGGCATCCGCACCTTCTGGGCCTCCATCGAAGGAACGGTGCCGCGCGTTCTCGTCATCGAAATCGCACCCATCATGCTGCTGCTGGGGCTGACGCTCGCCATGACCATACAGGCCGGGCCGGTGATGAGTTACATGCAGGAGACGGCGCGCATTCTAGACTTGCCGGCAAGCTACATTCAGGGCGTCATTTCCGCCCCGAGAGCCGGAACGCCCCCGGAGGCGCAGCCATGATAAACCGTGTTCTGCCCTACCCGCTGCTGACGGTTTCGCTGATCTTCTTCTGGATGACGATCAACAGTTTTTCGCCCGGGCATCTGCTGCTCGGCACCGTCGTTGCCCTCATCGCCTCCTGGGCGATGGCGTCGCTGCGGCCAGCGAAACCGCGCATCCGCAACTGGCACAAGCTCGTCCAGCTGATCGCGATCGTGCTTTACGACATCATCCGGTCGAATATTTCGGTCGTGAAGATCATTCTGTTCCAGCGTGAAAGAGACCGCAAATCCGGCTTCCTCGCGGTGCCGCTCGATATTCGCGATCCGATGGGACTTGCCATTCTGGCGACGATCCTGACCTCGACGCCGGGAAGCGCATGGCTTGAATATAACTCCAGCCAGGGCACACTTCTCCTTCATGTTCTCGACGATGTGGATGAGGCTGCCTGGATCAGCCTCATCAAGAACCGATATGAAAAACTGCTGATGGAGATATTCGAATGAGTTCGATTATCCTTTTCTGGTCCTTTTCGCTCGCGCAGCTGATGCTCGCCATCGCCATGACGATTTCCGTCTACCGCATCGCCATCGGCCCGCGCGCCCAGGACCGGGTGCTGGGCGTGGATACGCTCTATGTCAACGCCATGCTGCTATTGCTGACATTCGGCCTGCGCACCGGCAACGACATCTATTTTGAGGCGTCGCTGCTGATTGCGATCCTCGGCTTCGTCTCCACTGTCGCCCTTTCCAAATTCATGATGCGCGGCGAGGTGATCGAATGAACAATGCGGCAGAATTTCCGCTCTGGGCCGCCATCCTGGTGGCGTTCTTCGTCCTCCTCGGCGCCTCACTGACGCTGATCGGCACCATCGGCTTTGCCAAGCTCAACAGCTTCTATGAGCGCCTGCACGCACCAACGCTCGGCACCAGCTGGGGCACCGGCGGCATCGTCATGGCCTCGATCATCTATTTCTCCGTCTCCGGCGACCGCTTCGCCTTCCACGAGATCTTCATCGGCATCTTCGTGACGGTGACAACGCCGGTTTCCCTGATGCTGCTGGGGCGTGCTGCGCTTTACCGGGACCGGGCGGAGCAGAATTCGGATAACCGGGAGCATCTTTAGCGCTTTGGCGGATGGAAAGCCCTGCTGCGGCGGCTCCCTACCCCTCAGGCAATCTTGCGGGAATCACCTTCCGGAAGGTCAGGGAAACTCTCCTGCTTCGGGCTGTCTTTACGCCATTCACGATATCCGATTTGCGGGCCGGAATCTCATGGGTCCAATCGTAACGGCCAGTATCTCCAAGCAAGATGCCGGAGCGAGGGGTGAGCACAATACCATGCGAACGCGTTCCGTGCAGTTCACGGAAAATCATCTCGCATGCGGATAACAGGCTTATGGAAACGATCGTGTCGTCAAAACACGGGACACAATCGACATGCGCGCTGATGCCCTGCCCCGGAAGATATTCGTTCGCAATCACCTGATCGGGCAAATTCCGGCAATATCCTTCGGTAACCAAACGTTCCGCTAACACACCAAGCCACGTCGGCAATGTCCCGAGATAGGAATCCGCGGTGATTGCGCGTGCCTTATAATCATACCGGTAACCGAAATGCTGAACACGGCGCTTGAGCACATTGTTCCATTCACCCACATCAAGCCTCGCCGCAACCAGTGCTTCCTCTTCATGGGTGAGGAAATCACCAAAATACGCAACACCCGGCGGCAGAATAGATGCGCTTGCGGCATGATCCATTTGCAGGCAGCTCCCCGATTGCTTCAAAAAGCATGGCGTAACGCCTGGCTACATCAACCCTATCAAGAGCATATGATAACGAGAGCCGCTGATCACAATTTTTGCTTGCGCATCGCTAACGGGAAAACCCGGCACGCAGTCAACTCAATAAACTAGGGATTTGAGAAGAATGGTGCCCGGAGGCGGATTTGAACCACCGACACGCGGATTTTCAATCCGCTGCTCTACCAACTGAGCTATCCGGGCACTTCAGGTCCTTGAAGAACCTCCGCTTTTAGCGGGCGGGGCCGTTTTGGTGCCCCGAAAGTGAGCGGGGTTATAACATCTTGTTCGGACATGGCAAGCGCCATAACGAAGTTTTTTGACAGTTTTTTCACGGTGCCTGTGGATGGCTGGAATGTGGGCTCAGTGGAGGGCAAATCGCGCACCGGGAGTGCGCTGTTGGTCAACCGTTGAAGCCCTATCTATCTCTCAGCGGCCCAGCCGGTGCTTTTCCCCTACAGGATCGATCGCTCCGCGGCGACGGGGCGGGGCTGGCCGCTCAAGCCCCTTCCCTGCGCCGTGCGGCGAGGCCGAGGGCGAAAGGCACCACGGTCACCAGCGCTGCCATGACTGGAGAGGACGCGAAGATGCGGCTGGCGAGCGAGGTGACGGCAACGGAGCGCACCACCATCATCAGACGCGAATTCTCGTGGTCTTTATCATTTCTGACATCTACAGGTTTATGGCGGGTCGGGTGGAAAGCGGTCTCCAGCTTTTTCACATCGCGCCGGAGCTTTTCCAGCTGCTTACGAAGATCATCCAGTTCCGCACGTATCGACGGGTCGGCCGTTGCAGCAGCACGCGCATGTTCGGCAGCTGGTTTTTCGGCCTTTTTCTCCACAGCCTCTTCGTCCAGCTCAGCCAGATGGTCGTCAAGGTCCGTTGGCTTGTCAAAACCGTGGGATCGCAGTGGTGCTTTCATCGCTGTCTCCTGAGGCGTCCTGAATTGCGGCGGCGGGCTTCTTACCCGGTCTCGCCTTTTCAACGCCTCAGCCGGGCAAAGGATGCACAGAAAGCGACGGCACCGGCGCAATCTGTCCATAAAAAAACAGGCCCCGAAGGGCCTGTTCATTTGTCTGTCTTGAAGACTTATGCCGCTTTTGCGGTGCTGGCATAGGGATCGAAACGACCGTAGAAGGTCTCGCCCTTGGCGGCCATGTCCTTCAGCAGCGGTGTCGGCTTGAAGCGTGGGCCGTAGGTCTCGCTGAGCTTTTCGGCCAGCACCACGAAGGTCTTCACGCCCATACCGTCGATATAGGAAAGCGCGCCGCCGGTGTAGGGCGCAAAGCCGAAACCGAGGATGGAGCCGACATCGGCTTCACGCGGGTCGGTGACGATACCTTCTTCCACCGTGCGGGCGGCTTCCAGCGCCACGGTGACCAGGAAGCGCTGTTTCAGCACCTCCATATCCACATTCTCAGGCTTCTGCTGCGGATAGAGATTCTTCAGGCCGGGCCAGAGGGACTTCTTCGCAGGCTTTGGCGGGTAGTCGTAAAAGCCCTTGGCGTTCTTGCGGCCAAAACGGCCCTCGCCTTCCACCAGCTTCTTCACCAGCTCCATATGGCGCGGATCGACCGCCTTTTCACCGAGATCGGCAACGGTGGCTTTCAGGATCTTGTAGGAAAGATCGATCGCCACCTCGTCGTTCAGCGCCAGCGGGCCGACCGGCATGCCGGCGAATTTCGCGGCGTTCTCGATCATGGCGGGCGGCACGCCCTCGATCAGCATGTCGTAGCTTTCCGCCATGTAGCGCAGCACGCAACGATTGACGAAGAAGCCGCGTGTATCGTTGACGACGATCGGCGTTTTCTTGATTTTCGCCACGTAGTCCAGCGCGACCGCGAGCGCCTTGTCACCCGTCTCCTTGCCGAGGATCACTTCCGTCAGCATCATCTTCTCGACCGGCGAGAAGAAATGGATGCCGATGAAATCCGCCGGGCGTTTGGAGTTTTTCGCAAGCCCGGTAATGGGCAGAGTGGAGGTGTTGGAGGCGAAGACCGCTCCTTCAGGCAACACGGCTTCCACCGCCTCGATGACGGCCTTTTTCACGTCGCGGTCTTCGAATACGGCCTCGATGACGAGATCGGCGTCAGAAAGCGCCGAGTAATCGGAGGTCGGGGTGACGAGGTCGAGCAACGCCTTACCTTCGTCCTGCGTCAGCTTGCCCTTGCCGATGGCGGCCTTGACGCTTTCCTCGCAATGGCCCTTGCCCTTGTCGGCCGCGTCCTGATCGCGATCCACCAGTACAACGGGGATGCCGGCTGCGGCGGTGACATAAGCGACGGCAGCGCCCATGAAGCCAGCGCCGACGACGCCGATCTTCTTGAACTCCGTCTTCGGTTGGCCTGCCGGGCGACGCGCGCCCTTGCCCAGTTCCTGCATGGAAACGAACAGCGAGCGGATCATGCCGAAGGCTTCCTTCGAGCGAAGGATTTCGGTGAAATAACGCTGCTCCACCTTCAGTGCCGTATCGAAGGGCAATTGCAGGCCCTCATAGACGCATTTCAGGATGGCAAGCGCTGCCGGATAGTTGCCGGCGCTTTCCCGGCGCAGGATCGCCGGAGCGGCCGGCCAGAGCTGGGCAGCAGCCGGCGTCCAGATGCCGCCACCGGGAGCCTTGAAGCCCTTTTCATCCCAGGGAGCAACCGGTTTCAGGCCGTCCTTGATCATCTGCTTTGCAGCGGAAATCAACTCACCCGGCTCCACCACCTGATGCACCAATCCCATGGCCTTGGCGCGCGCACCCGTCAGCGACTGACCGGTGGTCATCATCTGCAATGCCGATTGCGCATCGGTCAGGCGAGGCACGCGTTGGGTGCCACCGGCACCGGGGAAGATGCCGACCTTAACTTCCGGCAGAGCGATCTTGAGGCTCTTGGAACTCGAGGCGACACGGCCATGGCAGGCCAGCGACAGCTCGAAAGCGCCGCCCATGCAGGTGCCGTTGATGGCCGAGACCCACGGCTTGCCATTGGTCTCCAGCTTGCGGAACAGCCCCGTCATGCGGCCAACCAGCTCGAACAGCTTTGCCGCCGCCTGATCCGGGTTCTTCGCCTTCTCGTCATTATAGAAGGAGAACATCGACTTGATCATCGAAAGATCGGCACCGCCGGAAAACGTGCTCTTGCCGGAGGTGAAAACCACGCCCTTGACGGCAGCGTCGGCGACAGTCGCGTCAACGATGGCGTTCAGCTCATCCATCACTTCTGACGTGAAGACGTTCATGGACTTTTCCGGCATGTCCCAGGTGACAAGGGCAATGCCGTCTGCGTCCGTCTCGATGGTGAAATTGGTATAAGTGCTCATTTGGGATTCCTCTTCCCTCAAATTTCCAGACGTAGCGACCCTGTCTCTCTCCGTCATGGTCGGGCTTGACCCGACCATCCAGCGGTCTTGGCGTGGATCCTCGGGTCAGGCCCGAGGATGACGGCCGGGGTCGCCCTCCTGCCTCAAACCCGCTCGATAACCGTCGCCGTGCCCATGCCCGCGCCGATGCAGAGCGTGACGAGGGCAGTGTTCAGATCGCGCCGCTCCAGCTCGTCCAGCACCGTGCCGAGGATCATCGCCCCCGTGGCACCCAGCGGATGGCCCATGGCGATCGCGCCGCCGTTGACGTTCATCCTGTCGTGGCTGATGTCGAAGGCCTGCATGTAACGCAGTACAACGGCGGCGAAGGCTTCGTTGAGTTCGAAGAGATCGATATCCGCAAGCTTCATGCCGGTCTTTTTCAGGAGCTTTTCGGTCACATCAACCGGGCCGGTCAGCATCAGCGCCGGATCGGAGCCGATATTGGCGAAAGCCTTGATGCGCGCGCGGGGCTTGATGCCCATCGCCTCGCCGCCTGCCTTGGAGCCGACCAGCACGGCGGCGGCGCCATCAACGATACCGGACGAATTGCCCGCATGGTGCACGTAGTTGATACGCTCCACTTCCGGGTGCGCCATGATGCCGACGGCTTCGAAGCCGCCCATTTCACCCGGCATCTGGAAAGACGGGTTGAGGGAGGCGAGTGCCTGCATGTCCGTGCCCGGACGCATATGCTCGTCGCGATCAAGGATCGTCAGGCCGTTGCGGTCCTTCACCGGAATGACGGATTTGTTGAAATAGCCCTTTTCCCAGGCGTGTGCTGCGCGCTTCTGGCTTTCGACGGCATAGGCGTCGACATCGTCACGGGAAAAACCGTATTTGGTGGCGATGAGATCGGCGGAAACACCCTGCGGCATGAAAAAGGCGGGGAAGTTGACCGAGGGGTCCATGTACCAGGCGCCGCCCGACATGCCCATGCCGACGCGGGACATGCTTTCCACGCCGCCGGCGATGACGATATCGTCCGAACCGGCCTTTACCTTGCCGGCCGCGAAGTTGATGGCGTCGAGACCCGAGGCGCAGAAGCGCGAGATCTGCATGCCCGGCGCTTTGTTGGAATAACCGGCCTCGAAGGCGGCGGCCTTGGGGATCACCGCGCCGGCATCCATGACAGGATCGACACAGCCCATGATGATGTCATCGACAGCAGACGTATCGAGCCCGTTGCGGTCGCGGATGGCTTCCAGCGTCTTGGCGGCAAGGCGAACGGAGGGCACCTCATGCAGGCTGCCATCCTTCTTGCCGCGTCCGCGCGGGGTGCGGACATGGTCATAAATATAAACGTCGGTCATTAACTCTCTCCCTGTGGAGACTAGAGCATTTCCGGTGAAGCGGATCACCTTGAATGCTCTATCTCCTTGTTTCCACGCATTGTCCGGACAGAAAACCGCTACGCGCTTTTCCTGGGAATGCTCTCAACGCCAGTCTTCTCAGAATGCTTCCGCAGCCAGTTCCATCGTGGTGTCCGCGCCGGTTTCGATGCGGGCCTTGCGCAGCGCCGTTTCCGGCATGATGCGCTCCATATAAAACTTTGCCGTGACGAGCTTGGTCTTCAGGTAATCCTCGTCCGAAGCGGCACCGGTCGCAAGCGCGTCATTGGCAGCCTTGGCCATGCGGGCCTGCATGTAACCCAGCACCACGATGCCGAAGAGATGCATATAGTCGGTCGAACCGGCACCAGCATTGTCGGGCTTCGCCATCGCGTTCTGCATAAACCACATGGTTGCGGCCTGCAGGTCGTTCAAGCCCTTCTTCAGGCCCTTGGTGTAAAGGCTGAGCTTTTCGTCGGCGCGGTTTTCCTCGCAGAAATCGCCGATTTCCTTGAACAGTGCCATAACGGCGCGGCCGCCATTCATGCCGAGTTTGCGGCCGACCAGATCGAGCGCCTGAATGCCGTTGGCGCCCTCATAAATCATGGTGATACGGGCATCGCGGACATATTGGCTCATGCCATGTTCCTCGATATAGCCGTGACCGCCGAAGACCTGCTGCGCCATCACGGCATGGTCGAAGCCCTTGTCGGTCAACACACCTTTCAGGATCGGCGTGACGAGACCGAGCAGATCGTCTGCCGCCTGTCGCTGTTTCTCGTCAGCCGCGCGGTGGGCGATGTCGGATTGCAGCGCCGTCCACAGAAGGAAGGCGCGGCCGGCCTCGTTGTAAGCCTTGATGGTCATCAGCGTGCGGCGGATATCGGGATGCACGATGATCGGATCGGCCTTCTTGTCGGGGAATTTCGCGCCAGAAAGCGAGCGGCCCTGAATGCGATCGCGGGCATATTCGACGGCGTTCTGATAGGCGATCTCGCCAACGGAAAGGCCCTGCAGGCCGACGCCGAGGCGGGCTTCGTTCATCATCACGAACATGGCGGAGAGACCCTTATTCTCCGCACCCAGCAGGTAACCCGTGGCATCGTCATAATTCATGACGCAGGTGGCATTGCCGTGAATGCCCATCTTGTGTTCGATCGCGCCGCAGGTGACGCCGTTGCGCTCGCCGAGCGCGCCGTCTTCCTTCACGAGGAATTTCGGCACGATGAACAGCGAGATGCCCTTGGTGCCTTCTGGTGCGCCTTCGATGCGGGCGAGCACCAGATGGACGATATTATCAGTCATGGAATGTTCGCCAGCCGAAATGAATATCTTCTGGCCGGAAATCCTGTAGCTGCCGTCGCCCTGCGGCACCGCCTTGGTGCGCAAGAGGCCGAGATCGGTGCCGCAATGGGGTTCGGTGAGGTTCATGGTGCCGGACCACGTGCCCTCGACCATCTTCGGCAGATAGGTTTCTTTCTGCTCCTGCGTCCCGTGCACCAGAACAGCAGCGATGGCGCCCTGCGTCAGGCCGGGGTACATCATCAAGGACAGGTTGGCGGACGACATATATTCGCCGATCGCAGCATGCAGTGTGTAGGGAAGCCCCTGCCCGCCGAATTCCGGCGGAACGGCAAGGCCGATCCAGCCGCCTTCACAATAGGCGTCGTAGGCCTCCTTGAAACCATCAGGCACGGAGACAGAACCGTCGTCTGCACGCTTGCAGCCCTGCTGGTCGCCGGAAAGATTGAGCGGGAAAAGCCGCTCCTCGGCCACCTTTGCCGCCTCGCCGGTAATCGCCTCGATCATATCGGGGGTCGCATCCTCGAAGCCGGGCAGGTTGTTGTACCGCTCGAGGCCAAGAACGTCGTTCAGAATAAAAAGCGTGTCTTTGACTGGGGCCTTGTAAACAGGCATTACCGATGTTCCTCCGCATCGTGAAAGCCGGAGCCGATCCGGCCAATATGGGGTGACAATATTTGACGTGCGCGTAAACGTCAAATAAATTCCAACGGAATATCGCCCCTCCTTTTTCCGCTGAACGGATGACTCGCCGCGCGCGAAATCGCCATGCGCCACAAAAGTTAAAAAATTCCAACTATAGTTAACCACTTATTTACCACGTTTCGCGGATTCTCCGACAAGAGGTAACTGCTTCGTCACTCGGCGCATTTTCCTCCAAGGGGGCAAATACCGGCTCTAGAATTGCTGCATGTTGCTGCGACGGCATGGCCAGAGAGGCCAACCGTGACGACAACAACCGGGCACGCCGGACGGAAGCGAAGCGAGCGAGAAGATGAACGGATTGCGATCGAAAACCCAACCGCCAAGCGACAGGTCGTCTCTTGATGCTCTCAATCGCACTATTGAAGGCCTTGAAGCCCGCATCGAAGGGCTGATGAGCCAGAAATTTCCGCGCGATCCTCGGGCCACGAACCCTGCCCCAGAACCGAAAACCGAGGCTTACGCCGCGCCGCGCGAGCCCCGCGCCACTGTCACCCCACCGCAGCTCGACCCCGTCAACGAAATCCGCCAGCGCCAGCGCCTTCTCGAGGCCAGCTTCCAGCGCCCGCAGGAGCCCGTTGCGCGCCCGGAACGAACCATTACCAGACCGCTTGCGCCGGAATACCGGCAGAACGACGTGCAGAACGCGGCGCCCAATCCGGCACCGCGCGCACGTTCGATCCCGCCCCATCAGGAACAGCAGAGAAACGACGCGGCCCTGCAGGAGATCGCGCAGGCGCTCGTTAACCTGCGGCACGAGCTGAAGCACGATATTTCTGAAGGCGTGGCGCGCGAAGCGCAGGGGCTGCGTGCCGAAATCCGCAATATCCGCACGATTGCGGAAGACCAGCATTTCATCGGCGATCTGCGCGACGATATTGCAAGGCTTGCCGGCAGCATCGACCAGCTCGGCAATCTGGCATCTCCGGATGCCTACGGGCTGCGCAACGAATTCGACGACCTGCGCCTCACCATCGACCAGCTTGCACGCGAAGACAGTGTGCACCGGATCGAAAGCCGCTGGAACACGGTGGAAGACACGTTGCGCGGTTTCGATGCGGCCTCGCTGCAGGACGAAATCGTCTCGCTCGCCTATCGTCTCGACGACATCAAGACCCAGCTCGGCGGCATGAGCAACAATCCCGCCGTGCGCGTGCTTGAGGAAAAGCTGATTGCGATTGCGAGCGCTGTGGAGCAACTCGGCAAGCATATGCAGCCGAACGAAGCGGCCTTTACCGAACAGTTTTCCGGTCTGGATCAGCGGCTCGATGAAATCAGCCGCGCCATTGCCGCTGCCAGCACCCGCTCCAATACGCAGGTGACGGACAATGCGCTGGCGCAGCGGCTTGAAACCCGCCTGAACGGCCTTGCCGAACAGTTGGGCGACATCAACCGCCTCGCCGCCGTCAAGCCCGATCCGACTGAGGATCTTACCGCGCGCCTTGAAACGCTGGCCGGCAAGATCGACGAGCTGAGCACCGCCCGCGATGCCGCGCAGCTGCACGAGCGGCTGGACCAGCTTTCCCTGCTTCTGGAACGGTCGCAGCGCCCCTCGCAGCAGGCGGAACTGACGTCCTTCCTCAGCGATATATCCCGCAAGATCGACGCGTTGGATCACGGTGCCGTCAACGACGGTCTGGCGGAACGGCTCGATATGCTTTCGCGGCGCATCGAAGACCTCGATTATCGTTATAGCCAGCCGCAGCCGGTAGCCGGTTTCAACGAAAGCGCCTTTTCGCGTCTGGAAGAGCGGCTCGGCAATATCGCCGCCCGCCTGGACGAATCCGCTCATGCCGCACCGGCCGATAGCGGCGCGCTGACGAGCCTCGAAAACCAAATCGCCCATCTCTCCTCGCTGATCAGCCACCCGGTCCATCACCAGCAGGCAGGCATGTCGCCTGAACTCGACGCCCGCATGTCGGCGATCGAGGACTACATGGCGTCGAACGACGAATATATCATCGAGGCGGCACGACAGGCGGCTGAGGCTGTTCTGGATGCCTTTACGCGCAACAATGTCTCCTCCGGCGCCAACCTCGCCGACATGACGATGCTGACCGATCTCGCCACCGATCTGCGCAGCCTCGAGGCACTGAGCCGCAACACCGAAGAACGCACGCACCGCACCTTCGAGGCGTTGCACGAGACGCTGGTGCAGATCGCTGGCCGGCTGGACAGCCTTGACAATCGTGAGGCCGCTCCCGCCTATCGCCAAGAGGCCACTGCGCGCAACGTTGCGCAGCATATGGTCGCTACCGCTCGCGAAGATGTGGCCATGCCGGCTGCCATTTTCCCGCAAGAGGGCTACATCGCCGAAGAGCAGCTCATTCTCGACGACACGCGGGATGCAGGCGAAAACGAAGCGGATACGATTGTACCGCCCGCCGCTGCAAAACCCGCAAAAGCAGAGAAAAAGAGCCTGCTTGCCGGCCTGACCAAGCGTTTCAAGACTGGCACCGCAAAGACCGCCAAATCGGCAGAGGAACCGGTATCTGCCACCACCACGCGCACGCAGGTCGAGCCCGCCCCCTCGCTCGATCCGATCGACGTTCTGCCCGCGGGTCAGGAAAATGAACTTCTGGAACCCGGTTCGGGCGTACCTGATATCAAGAAGATTCTGGAACGGGTGCGTGCCAGCCAGGTTGCAGCCAGCGGCAAGGCCGTGGATGCCGAGGGACGGACGGATTTCATCGCCGCCGCCCGCCGCGCAGCGCAGGCCGCCGCCATGGAAACATCGCCGGAGAAGCTTGAAACCGGCAAGAAAAACCGCAAGCCCGACGCTTCGGCGCTTTCACGTTATCGTCGCCCGCTGCTGCTCGGCATCGGCGCCATTCTTCTCGCCATGATGGCCATGCCGCTCGTCAAGACGATGATCGGCGGCGCGGAAGCTCCGGCACCGGTCATCGAACAGAAGATGGACAATGCTCCGGTCTCCGCACCTCCCGAGACCGGCGACAAGGCCGTGACCATTCCGTCCGAACTCACTATCGATCCGCAGCAGGCAGCATCCGCCGACAGCATCGAAAACGCCGCACCGACGGAAAACACCATCGATCCGCGTACCATCGGTGGTGCACCACTGACCAACGAGCCGCCGGTTGCCGATACACCCGCCGTGGATGCGTCGTCCGGCGCTGTTGCGCAGAACCAGTCGCAGGCACCGGTGGAAGCCGCTGCCCCATCCACCCCGGCCCATGATGCGATCGCGGTTCCCGCCGGTATCGAACCGGCATCGCTGGCCGAAGCGGCAGCAAAGGGCGACACACAGGCGCTGTACGAGATCGCAGCACGCTACACCGAAGGTCGTGGCCTTGCCGCCGATCGCGCGGAAGCCGCAAAGTGGTATAAGCTGGCGGCGGATCGCGGCCTCGCCCCCGCGCAATATCGTCTCGCCAACCTTTACGAGAAGGCGAATGGCGTCGAGCGCAACCTTTCCGAAGCGAAGCGCTACTACACGCTGGCTGCAGACCAAGGCAATGCGGGCGCCATGCACAATCTCGCCGTCCTGCTCGCCTCCGACGCGGCCGGCCAGCCGGATTTCACCGCCGCCGCGCAATGGTTCATCAAGGCTTCCGAACTCGGCGTCCGTGACAGCCAGTTCAACCTCGCCATTCTTTACGCACGCGGAAGCGGCGTGAAGCAGGATATCGAAGAATCCTACAAGTGGTTCGCGATTGCGGCCAAGGACGGCGATACCGACGCCGCCCAGAAGCGTGATGAAGTTGCCGGAGCAATGAACCCGCAGCAGCTTCAGAGCGCACGCACCAAAGCCGATGCATGGAAGGTCAAGCCGCTTTCGGAAGACGCCAACAGCGTCAACCCGCCGGAAGAATGGGCTGGCAAGGAAGGCGTGAAGACCGCTTCCGTCGACATGGAAAAGGCGATCCGCAACATTCAGGCGATCCTGAACAAGAACGGTTTCGACGCAGGCCAGCCCGACGGCAAGCTCGGCAAGAACACCGTGACCGCCATCAAGGACTTCCAGAAGTCCGTCGGCCAGACGCCTGACGGACGCATCACCAACGAGCTGGTGACCGCACTGCTTGCCCGCAACAAATAACCGTTTCGCAACACATGAAGCGGCCGCACCGGCCGCTTCCTTACACTTTGGCGCCGGAATGTGGCGCAGCCTCCGCTGCCTAGCCTCTATCTTTCCAAATTATCAACGTATTTACCGTTGAATGTTGACACGTCAGGTCCTCGCGGGCATGACGGGTGAAGGTCGGGCATGCCCGGTCTTTTCAGACAGAAAGTGTAAATCGCGGCGCGGCCCCCTCACCCGGACAAGCCCAACCGCCCGGAACCATTTGCCCGAGGTCCGAGCCGTGACTGTCTATCTGCCGATCGCAGAACTGTCGGTGAATATTTTCATCATTCTCGGCATGGGCGCGGCCGTCGGTTTTCTTTCCGGCATGTTCGGCGTGGGCGGCGGTTTTCTCATCACACCGCTTCTGATTTTCTACAATATTCCGCCGGTAGTGGCGGTGGCGACGGGCGCAAACCAGGTGGTTGCCTCCTCCGTCTCCGGCTCGATAACGCATTTCCGACGCGGAACGCTGGATGTGAAGCTCGGCAGCGTGCTGCTTGTCGGCGGTCTCCTGGGCGCCACGGTCGGCGTCTGGATATTCTCGTTCCTGCGCAGCATCGGCCAGCTCGATCTCATCGTTTCGCTGCTCTATGTCATCCTGCTCGGCACCGTCGGCACGCTGATGTTGAAGGAAAGCATTTCCGCTCTTCGCCGCGCCGCCCGCAATGAAACCGTGACGCTGCGCCGTCCCGGACATCACAACTGGGTTCACCGCCTGCCGCTGAAAATGCGGTTCAAGAAATCGAAGATCTATCTCAGCGTCATTCCCATCGTCACGCTGGGTTTCGGCATCGGCATCCTCACCTCGATCATGGGTGTCGGCGGCGGCTTCATCATGGTGCCGGCCATGATCTACCTCCTGCGTATTCCAACCAATGTGGTTGTCGGAACCTCGCTGTTCCAGATCATTTTCGTGACCGCCTATACGACCATCGTTCAGGCCGCGACGAACTATTCGGTCGATGTGGTGCTGGCTTTCATCCTGATGGTGGCGGGCGTCATCGGCGCGCAATATGGCGTGCGCGTGGGGCAGAAGTTGCGCGGCGAACAGTTGCGTGCGCTGCTGGCGCTGCTGGTGCTTGCGGTTGCCCTTCGCCTTGCTGTGGCACTGGTGGTGCACCCGGAAGACCTGTTTTCGGTCGCTGTCGGAGGGTTAGGCTATTGACCCGCCGCCTGCTACTTTGCGCATTTATGTTTTTCGGTTCCTGTCTTGGCTTTACGGCTTTAGCGCAGACGCCGCCGCTTGCCCTGCCTCCCGGCACGCAGCAGCGGTCCTTGCAGGAAAATATCGAAATTGGCGCATCGACGACCGAAATTCCGATCACCTCCGATTTTCGCGGGGCGGATTTCACACTCTTCGGTGCTCTCAACAATACCGACCAGCTGCTGCTGGCCATCGGGCAATATGATATCGTCGTAACCCTCGAAGGCCCCAGCGACTACATGACCGTGCGCAAGAAGGAGCGTGTGGCCGGCATCTGGATCAATACCAGCGCCATCACCTTCACACCGCTGCCGGAATCCTATTCCATGGCCAGCACGCGCGATATCAGCGCCGTCGCCTCGCCCGGCACCTTGCGGGCAATGGGCTTGGGTGTCGAACACCTGTCGCTCAAAAGTGCGGTGTTCTCCGGCGTGCCCGACAATGTCTTCGATTTTCAGGAAGCCTACCGGCGCCTGAGGCTTTCAGGCGGTATCTATCGCAATGACACGACCGGCGTGCGGCTGGAGCGCACCGGCCTGTTCTGGGCAACCCTGCGCCTGCCCGCCAACGTGCCGAACGGCGTGCACACCGCCCGCGCCTACCTCTTCAAGAGCGGCAACTTCATCGCCCAGCGCGAACTGAAACTGCGCGTCGTCAAGACCGGCATGGAACAGGCGATCACCGATGCGGCGCATCAGACGCCGCTGGCCTACGGCGCGCTGTGCGTTCTCCTTGCCGTCGTCACCGGCTGGGGTGCGAGCATTATTTTCCGCAAGGACTGACAGCTTTTCATCCCGTAAACGTGCGCGTCTGCTACCCGCACGGGAAAAGATAGCGTTCGCTTCCTTCCAGGGTTTGCTGTAAAATTCAAGGCGTTACAACCACGCACGCAGCCAATGGCGGGAAGTGCGGTTGTGACTGGGATGAAAAGGAGAAATGTCATGTTCAAGCACATTCTCATTCCCACCGATGGCTCGCCGCTGGCGCAGATCGCAATCGACCAAGGGTTCGCTCTCGCCAGAGAGGCAGGCGCAAAGGTGACCGTTGTGACGGTATCCGAACCCTTTCACGTCATTGCCAGCGATGTCGAGGACATTGCCGCCATTGCCGAAGAGGAATTCCACCGTTGCGAGGAGGCGGAGCATTTTCTGAGAGACACACAGGCGCACGCCGCCTCGATGGGGCTGGATTGTGAAGCTCTGCTGGCACGGGCGGGGCGGCCGGATGAGGCGATTATCGAAATCGCCAACAGGACCGGCTGCGATCTCATCGCCATGGCTTCGCACCGGCGCAGAAGCTTCATTGAGATGCTGCTCGGCAGCGTCACGGCCAAGGTGCTGAAAAACTCGAAGATACCGGTGCTGGTCTACCGCCAATAGGCGGCTGTGGCGAAAAGATGCGCTCAGCCGAGCAGATTTGAAAACCGCACCGAATAGATGCGGTCCCTCCCCATCAGATGCGCGACGAGTGCCGTGTGATCGAAGAGACCGCGCATGGCCTTGTGACGCAGATCCAGCCCGCCGCTCATGACCCCGAAGGCCGGCATCAAAAGCCGTGAACCGTCGGTAGCGAAACAGGGCCGCCGCACCGTCTTCTCGCGGCGGCGAACCGTGGCGGAGGGATGCAGGTGGCCGGCGATTTCGCCGGCGGCCTCTCCCACCTTCGGCTCGTGGCGGAAGACGAGATCGCCGTAAAACATCTCGTCCACCGAAGACCCCGGCAGATCGACGGTGCCATCCGGATCGTGATTGCCGTTGATCCATATCCATTCGCGGCCTCGGGCCATCTCGCGGATGAGTTCGCGCAGCATCGGTGGCAGATGTTCGGACCCGACACGGTCGTGGAAATTGTCACCGAGGCTGACGACGATCTTCGGATCGTAGCGGCTGACAAGGGAAGACAGGATTTTGAGGGTTGCGATGGTGTCGTAAGGCGGCAGCATGCGCCCACGCCGGGCAAAGGCAGCGCCTTTTTCCAGATGCAGGTCGGAGACGACAAGCAGGGACAGGTCCGGCAGGTAAAGCCCGCCGAGCGGATCACACCAGGCGGCGACGCCGTTCACGGCGGCTTCGCTGCCGAGGCATTCGAATCCGTTAGAAAACCTGTCGCTCAATGTCAGCCGGCTCAGCACTTTTACCTTCGTTCCTTTATTCCAACCCGATGTTTCACGACATCGCTTCGGCGATCAGCTCGTCTGCGGCCTCGGCCAGCACGGTGTCCATCGCCTCGCCCGCCACCATCTCGCGACCGATTTCCAGCATGACCGGAACGGCAAGCGGCGAGACATGTTCCAGCGCGCGGTGGGTGGTGTGCCCCTTGATTCGCCTCAGCATATCGCCAAGACGGCCAATATCCAAAAGTCCTGTCGCCGCATCGCGCCGCGTGGCTTCCAGCAGAATATGATCCGGCTCATGGCTGCGAAGAACGTCATAAATGAGATCGGCCGAGACAGTGACCTGACGGCCGGTCTTTTCCTTGCCGGGATGGCGGCGTTCGATGAGGCCGGAAATGACGGCGCAATTGCGGAAGGTGCGCTTCAGCATGAAGGATTCGTCCAGCCATGCCTCCAGATCGTCGCCCAGCATGTCTTCATCGAGGAGGTCCGCCAGTAACAGGCGGCGGGATTTCAATCGGCTGCCGATATCGTCCATGGCCCAGATGGCGAGCGAATAATCGGTGGCGACGAAGCCCATCGGCTTTGCGCCCGCCCGTTCCAGCCGCCGGGTCAGAAGCATGCCGAGCGTCTGGTGCGCCAGCCGCCCCTCAAAGGGATACATGACCATGAAGAAGCGTTTGCGGAAGGGAAAGGTCTCGACCAGCAGCTCGTCGCGCTTGGGAATGATCGACTTTTCCTTCTGGATCGCCAGCCAGTCGCGCACCTGATCCGGCAGTGACTGCCAGCGGGCGGGATCGGAGAGCATGGAGCGCACCTGATCCGCAAGGTAGGTGGAAAGCGGAAACTTGCCGCCGGCATAGGAGGGTATCTTCGGGTCCATCGAAAAGGCCTGCGACACCAGGCATTCGCTCTCCCGGATACCCTCGAACCGCAGCACCTTGCCCGCAAACAGGAAAGTGTCGCCCTGCACCAGCTGTTCGAGGAAATATTCCTCGACCTTGCCGAGCGACATGCCGCCGCGCCCGACCGAGCCCTTGGCATTGCGTTTGACCATGCGGACATTGAGTTCCACCGCCTCGACAATGGTGCCGAGGTTAAGGCGATATTGCTGCGCAACCGCCGGATTGGAAACGCGCCAGCGGCCGTCCTTCATCTGGCGGATGCGGGCGTAACGTTCATAGGTGCGTAGCGCGTAACCGCCGGTGGCGGTGAAATCCACGATACGGTCAAAGGTTTCGCGTGGCAGATCGGCGTAAGGGGAAGCGCTGGTCACTTCGCGGTAAAGGTCATCCGCCTCGAAGGGCTCGGCGCAGGCCATGCCGAGTACGTGCTGGGCTAGGACATCCAGTGCGCCTTCGGCAATCGGCGGCGTATCCTGCGCGCCGATATAGTTGGCATCCAGTGCGGCGCGGCACTCCATCACCTCGAACCGGTTGGCGGGAACGAGGATCGCCTTTGACGGCTCGTCCATGCGGTGATTGGCGCGGCCGATGCGCTGGGCAAGACGGCTCGCCCCTTTTGGCGCACCGACATGCGCGACTAGGTCGACATCGCCCCAGTCTATGCCGAGATCGAGCGTGGAGGTGGCAACGACGGCGCGCAATTTGTTTTCAGCCATCGCGGCCTCCACCCGGCGGCGCTGGTTCGTATCCAGCGAGCCGTGATGCAGCGCGATCGGCAGATTGTCGTCATTGATGGTCCAGAGTTCCTGAAAGATCAGCTCCGCCTGCGAGCGGGTGTTGACGAAGACCAGCGTCGTCTGGTGCTCCTTCAGCGCCGCATATAAATCCTTCATGGCGTAACGCGCCGAATGGCCTGACCATGGGATGCGCTCTTCCGTGTGCAGAATGGAGATATCCGGCTTTGCCCCGCCCTCGACGGTGATCAGGCCGGCGGGTGGTTCACCCTGTCCCTGCGGCGCAAGGTAACGACGCAAATCCATCGGCTCCGCCACCGTGGCCGAAAGGCCGATAAAGCGCACATGCGGAGCATGCCTGCGCACTCGGGCGAGCGCCAGCGAGAGAAGATGGCCGCGCTTGGAGGTGACGAGCGAATGTAATTCGTCCAGCACCACATATTTGAGATCGCGGAAAAAGCGCGCGGCCTCTTTATTGGCCAGCAGCAGCGACACCTGCTCTGGCGTCGTCAGGAGAATATCGGGCGGCTTGATCTTCTGGCGCTGGCGTTTGCCCTGCGGCGTATCGCCTGTGCGGGTCTCGATGGAAATCGGCAAGCCCATTTCGGAAACCGGCTTGGTGAGGTTGCGCTCGATATCGACCGCAAGCGCCTTCAGCGGCGAGATATAGAGCGTGTGCACACCGACAAAACCGGAACCCGGCGGAACCTTGCCACGCTCTGCCAGATCGGTGAGCGACGCCATGAAGCCGCCCAGCGTCTTGCCGGCACCCGTCGGCGCAATCAGCAGCATGTTCTCGCCACCCCGCGCCCGTGCCATCAGCTCCAGCTGATGGGCGCGCGGAGACCACCCCTTTTCGGCAAACCATTTCTGGAATGGAAGAGGCAAGGTGCCGACATGCATGCCGGAAGTGGGAGACTCGGCGTGTTTCACGCCCTCAAGGTAGTGAAAAACCTGCAAAAAAGAAGAGCCGAACAGGACCGCTTGACAGGAATGCATAATCATGGATAAATAATATCCACGATACTGAAACACACCAAACACGGGCAAGTCGAATGAAACTCGGCGACGGCGTTGAACAGGCCATTCACAGCGTAAGCATGCTGGCGGGACTTTCCGAAGGCGGCGTGCTTTCGGCGGCGGCGCTGGCCGAGTTTCACGGCGTTTCCACGAGCTATCTCCTGAAGCACCTGCAATCGCTTTCCGGCGCGGGGATCGTCACCACCGTGCCGGGGCCGAAGGGCGGTTATCGTCTCGCCCGGACGACCGACAAGATCACCCTGCTCGATATCGTTCTGGCCGTGGAGGGACCGCAGCCTGCCTTCCGCTGTGCGGAAATTCGCCAGCGCGGGCCGAACCCCTTGCCGGGGCGTTATTTCACCAAGCCCTGTGGCATCAATGCCGCGATGCTGAAGGCGGAGAAGGTCTACCGCGCAGAACTTGCAAAAACCACCATTGCCGACATTGCGGGCGACCTTGCCGCCACTGACGACGGCGGCATTGCAGCACGCGGCTGCGCCTTTCTGGAGCTGAACGAGCGCAAGACCGCAACGCGCTGAGACCCAAAGACAGGATTACCCGAAATACCGGAAGCGACACCACTTTCCGGAATGATGACGCATACCCTTAAACAGACCCAACCAATGGAGAGAGACCCATGAAAACCCGTTTGAACTATGCCAAAGCATCTCCCGAAGCCTTCAAGGCCGTAATGGCACTGGAAACCTACGTCCAGAGCAGCGGCCTTGAGCGCCGCTTCGTTCACCTCATCAAGCTGCGTGCCTCGATCATCAACGGCTGCGCCTTCTGCGTCGACATGCATGTGAAGGAAAGCCGCCATGACGGTCTTCCCGAACAGTGGATCAACCTGATGAGCGTATGGCGGGAATCCACTGTCTATACCGAGCAGGAACGGGCGCTGCTCGGCTGGGTGGATGCGGTGACGAAGATTGCCGAAACCGGCGCTCCGGATGACACCTTCGAAGCGCTGAAGGCGCATTTCTCCGACGAGGATATCGTGAAGATCACCGTTGCCATCGGTGCCATCAACACATGGAACCGCATCGCCGTCGGTTTCCGCTCGCAGCATCCGGTCGACGCCGCCGCCAAGGCAGCCTGAACCGCCTTACCAGAGCAACACGACCGCTACATGGCGATGTAGCGGTCGTTTCTATGATTGATGGCAAGCGCGAGGTTCATGACCAGCGCGCCGAGGATGGAGCAAATGATGACGAAAGGCGTCGCGACGAAGAACGAGCAGGCCAGCACCATGCCATCGAAGCCGAGCTGGACGAGGCCGGCACGCCAGCCGAAACGATCCTGGAGATAAAGCGCCAATATGCCGAAACCGCCGAGGCTGGTGCGATGGCGAAACAGCGCCAGCATGCCGGCCGCGACCGTCAATCCGCCAAAGAGAGCTGCGGCAACCGGATTGATGCTCTGAAAGGCGAAAAAGCCGGGCATATATTCCGAAAGAAGCGCCGTCATGGCAATGGCGCAGAAGGTCTTGACCGTGAAGGCAAGGCCAAGACGGCGGAAGGCGAGATAATAAAACGGTAAGTTGACGAGGAAGAACACCGCGCCAAAGCTGAAGCCGAGCGAATAATGCGCCAGAAAGGCAATGCCCACCACGCCGCCGGTGAGAAGGCCCGCAGCGGAAAGCAGCGTCACGCCGAGCGAGACCAGCATGCTGCCCGCCAGAACGCCCTGGGCATCCTCCAGCAGCGAATGACGATCGGGCGCGGAAGCCCAAATATTCACGCGCTTGCGCGCACTCGTATCGCCCATGCCTTTTCCCCTGATTTTCCGGCTCTTATCGAGCTATTGCGCCCAAGTGCGACGGATTTCAAGCGCGCAACGCTCAGCGCACGACGATGTATCTGTCCGAGCGGTGGTTGATGGCGAGAAACATGTTCAGCACGAAGGCGCCGACAATCGAATAGACAACGGTGGCCGGATCAATGACGAGGAAAGCGCAGAGCATCACAAAGGCATCGAAGGCGAGCTGGATCAGGCCGGCGCGGATGCCGAAGCGGTCCTGAATATAGATGGCCAGAATGCCGATGCCGCCCAAGCTGGCGCGATGGCGATAAAGCGCCAGCAATCCGTAACCCAGAAGCAGACCACCGAGCAGCGCCGCCCAGAGCGGATTGATGCTGTCGATGACCATCCAGCGCGCTTCCACTTCCGTCAGGACCGAAACGAGAGCAATGGCGATGAAGGTCTTGGCGGAAAAGGCAAGGCCGAGGCGCCGGAAGGACAGGTAATAGAACGGTAGATTGACGAGGAAGAACAGGAGGCCAAAGCTGACGCCGAAGGCATAATGAAGAAGAAAGGCGACGCCGGCGGTACCGCCGGTCAAAAGGCCGACCTTGTTCAGAAGATAAAAGCCGAGCGCCGACACGATGGCTCCGGTGACGATGCCCTGCACGTCTTCCACCGGCGCATGTTTGGCCGGATCCGAACTCCACATGCTGTAAACGCTTCTCGTTCTGCTCACGCTTTTTTCCCTCAGGTTCCGGCGTATTTTGCACCGCAACAAACACCGGATCAAGACGGATACGTAAGGACGGCTGACCTATCGTGAAAAAGGCAAGAAACGAAATGTTCAGGCTTTGGCGCGGGCAAGAAAAAGAATGCCGGCGAGGGGTTTGCCGGCATCCTTGCGAATAGTGGTTTTGCGGATTTCGATGAGGGAAAAGCCCGACCGCTCCAGAAGGCCGCTCACATAAGCTTTCGAATGCGCGTAACGCAGCGATTCCCGCAGCACGAAACCTTCCTCATCCAGTGCGTCTTCCACCGAAAAGGCGAAGAAGCCGGAGGGCGCCAGCAGGGCCGAAACGAGGGGCATGACGGTCTCCAGACTGCCGAGATACATCATCACATCGGCGGCAGCGACGAGGTCCGCGCGGTGTTGCGCCATTGCCGGGTTGAACAGCCCCGAGGCATCCGCTTCCAGCGAAAGGTCGGCTTGCCCGAGATAATCGTAGAGACCTTTTTCTTCCGCCTTGGCGAGCATGTTTTGGGAAATGTCGAAACCTTCCAGCCGCCTTGCAAGCGAGCGTATTTCAACACCGAGGAGACCCGTGCCACAGCCGATATCGACAATTGTACCGAAGACGCCGCCATCCGCTGCCTTGCCGATCAGCTCCGCCAGCTTTTGCGGCACGCTGTAATCCAGCTTTTCGACAAGCGACGTTTCGAAACGATCGGCATAATCGTCGAACAGCCCTTCCACATAACGGCTCGGCGGCTGCTCGGGTGTTTCCGCGGCGCCGAGGACCGCGAGTTTCAGTTCGGCTGCAAACAGCCCTTCCGTATCCAGTTCGGCGACTTTCTCGTAAGCCACCACGGCTTTTGCAGTCTCCTGCGCCTTTTCATGATATTCCCCGAAGCGAAACCAGCCCGCCGTCCACCGTGGCGCAAGTTCAAGCGCCTGTTCCATGAGTTCGGCGGCGGCGGGATAATCACCGCTCTCCGCCAACATGCGGGCATAGTCCGCCCGGCGGTCGGCAATGACGTCACCGGAAGAAAACTGGTTTGGGGCCATTCATGATTTCCTGAGAAGATGCCGGTTGTCATTTATCAAGCCATAAAAAAACTCAAGTCCTATTTCATGGCCCGTTCGTAGAATTGGCGAATATGACGCGATATAGTGCGTCGAAACTTGCATCGAAGCGGCCCGCTTCATATGTCTGGACAAAACAGGAGACTTGCTGATGGCCGGTGAGGTCAACAAAATGCTGGGTGATACGGTGGCCCGCACCGTGGTGAAACTGCTGGTGGTTTCACTGCTCGTCGGCTTTCTGATGGCGATCTTCGGATTGACGCCGTGGAACATCATCTATGGTGCGCGCGACTTCGTGGTCGATCTGTGGCGCAGCGGTTTCCATGCGCTCGGTGCGATTGGTGACTATCTGATCCTCGGTGCTACGATCGTCATTCCCGTCTTCATCATCCTGCGCCTGCTGAACTTTCGCCGCTGACATGACCGATATATCGCTTCAAACGCTTTCACGGCGCGGTTTCGTGCTGCTTTCCGCCGGTTCCGTTCTTTCCGCCTGCGTTACCATGCCCACCAACAAGGGCATGCCGTCAGGCACTACCGATGAGACGGCAGCCGCCCTCCCCATGGTCAACGAGCTGCGCCGCTCGAAGGGGCTTTCGCCGCTCTCCATCAATGGCGCGGCAAGCGGTGCCGCCGCTTTTCAGGCCAACCGCATGGTCAAGGCGCAGAAGATGGCGCATCTGATCGGCCTGACCGACAGTTTCCTCATTCGCATGAAGAACGGCAGCGTACCACTTCCGGCGGCGGAAAACGTGGCAGCCGGGCAGGATACCGTGGAACGCGTGGTCAAGGCCTGGATCGGCTCGCCGCATCATCTCGAAAACATGCTGGGTCCGTATAACGGCCTTGGCGTTGCGGTGGCCCATGACGCGGCCAGCCGTAACCGGCCCTATTGGGCCATGGTGCTCTGCGCGTGAGATAACGGGGCGGAGCCCCCCTCCCTCATTCCTGTGCTTGTCACAGGAATCCAGCCGACGCGCGTCTGCGCGGCGGGAAAAGTCCTTTCAGCCCAAAGACTTGGGCTGGCTGGATCCCTGTGACAAGCACAGGGATGAGGATAGGAGAGCGCACCACAAGAAGCACTCCTCTTAACCGACGCACCGTCTCGACCTTTAGATCATACTCAGCCGAGCTTGCGGTCAGCCCAGCGGTCGACCGTGCTGTCGCGCAGGTCACGAATAGATTGCACGCCCTCGCGGGAAACCAGCTTCGACAGACCCTTGACGATGGACGACGGCAGGCCGGGGCCTTCATAGACCATACAGGAATAGAGCTGCACCAGATCGGCCCCTGCCCTCACCTTTTCCAGCGCGGTTTCCGCGGACGAGACCCCGCCAACGCCGATGATGGGCAGATTCTCGCCGACACGCCGGCGCATCTTGGCGAGAACCGTGGTCGAAAGCTCGAATAGCGGTTTGCCGGACAGCCCACCGGCCTCGCTTTTGTGCGGGCCGGGCCGCAGGCCTTCGCGTGACAGGGTGGTGTTCGACACGATCAGACCATCGAGATCATGGGCGAGCGCTTCTTCAGCAACATCATCCAGCCCTTCCTCGCTCAGATCAGGCGCGATCTTGAGGAAGACCGGAATGCGTTTGCCAAAGCGTTCGGCTTCCAGTTTCCGGCGTTCCAGCACGGCTGCAAGAAGTGCGGCAAGGCTTTCGCGCGCCTGCAGGTCGCGCAGGCCCGGCGTATTGGGCGAGGAGATGTTGACGGTGAAATAGGAGGCGACCGAATAAAAGGCCTCGATGCCGCGCACGTAATCGGCGATACGATCTTCGCTATCCTTGTTGGCGCCGATATTGACGCCGACGATGCCACGCAGCTGCGCCTGCTTCAGGCGTTCCAGTGCTGCTGCATGGCCTTCATTGTTGAAACCGAGGCGGTTGATGACACCTTCATCCTCGACCAGACGGAAAATGCGCGGCTTGGGATTGCCGGATTGCGCAAACGGCGTGACGGTGCCGATTTCGGTAAATCCGAAACCGAGCCGCAAAAGCGGTCCCGGCACTTCCGCATTCTTGTCGTAACCCGCCGCCATGCCGAGTGGATTGGGAAAGACGAGGCCCGCCACGGTCTGTTGCAGGCGCGGATCGTGGGGCACCATGCAGGTGGGCAGGAAGCCACTTTTCAGCGCCGCCACGGAAAGGCCATGCGCCTTTTCCGGATCGACCAGAAACAGGCCCTTGCGGCCAATCGAGGAAAATAATCCGCTCATCACAAAATCTCCGGAAACTGGTGCTGGCCATCATGGCCGAGTGAAAGCGGCGTTTCCCAAAGCACGGCGGTCAGGGGAAGAGACGCATAGAGATGGGGGAAAAGATCGCCGCCTCTCGAGGGTTCATAGACAAGCTTGTCGCCAAGGGCGGCACCATCGACCGCGATCAGAAGCAGGTCTGTCTGGCCGGAAAAATGTCTGGCAGCGGTCTCGGCGGCCTGTTTCGCCGTCGAAAAATGAATGAAGCCGTCGGTCAGATCGATAGCGGCGCCTTCGAAGACGCCTTTTGCCCTGGCCGCACTCCACAACGTCTCCGGCACGATTTTATAGATGATCGCGGGCGTTTCCTGCATGGGGCTCTCCGAAGGCTTCCAAGGCTTTTCAGTCTGGGCGGTTTGCCGCAAAGCAGGTTGATTGTCCACAGTTTCCACGGCATTTTTATTACTGTTGCGGCTGTTCCCAAGCTTTTTCTTGTAATGCGGAACTGATTAGAGCAACCTTTGGGCGGAGGAGCCGGAAGCGTTTAGACTGCCGGCAAACGGGAGTGCACCAGATCTTCTAAAGAACCGCATAACGCCCTTGGGAGGGGGCCAGAATGTCGGAACTTGTCATTATCATAGCAGACGACCACCCGCTTTTTCGCGGCGCCCTCAAACAGGCCGTAACTGGCCTCGACGGGCAGCAGACCATCATGGAAGCCGGGGATTTTGAGGCAGCACGAAGTGCGGCGACGGCGCACAACGATGCCGATCTGTTGCTTCTCGATCTCGCCATGCCGGGGGTGAGCGGATTTTCAGGCCTGATGGCGCTGAGAGCGGAATTCTCCAGCCTGCCGATCGTCATCGTTTCGGCAACGGACGACGCGACCACCGTTCGCCGTTCCATCGAACTCGGCGCTTCCGGCTTCATTTCCAAATCCTCTGGTATCGATGACATCAGGGATGGCATTCGCGCCGTTCTGGAAGGCGATGTCTGGATACCGGCAAGCTACCAGGGCGAAAAGGAACATGACCCTGATGTGGCGGACCTTATCGGCCGGCTCAGAACGCTGACGCCGCAACAGAGCCGGGTTCTGGGCATGCTGGCTGAAGGCCTGCTGAACAAGCAGATCGCCTATGCGCTGAATGTTTCGGAAGCCACCGTCAAGGCGCATGTCTCCGCCATTCTGCTGAAGCTCAAGGTCGACAGTCGCACGCAGGCGGTGATCCAGCTCGCCAAGATAAACACATCGGCCATGGTGGCGTGATTAAGGATTTTATTCCTTTCTTTTCTTTACTCCTGACGGGATATGGTCTAGATTCCGTCGAGTAAACGACAGGAGCTTTTCTGCCACCGGCTCCACCTGCGGGCTTTCACCATGCTTTCACACGAGACGATCTGGAGCGCCATTGATACGCTTGCCAAGCGTCACCAGCTGACGCCTTCGGCCTTGGCGAAGCGCGCCGGTCTCGACCCCACGTCGTTCAATAAATCGAAGCGTTTCGGCCCGGATGGCCGCAAACGCTGGCCTTCGACCGAATCCGTATCCAAGGTGCTCGAGGCGACGGGGGCAAGCGTCGACCAGTTTTTCGGCTATGCTTTCGGCAAGGCCGCCCAGACGATGCAGCCTTCCGGGGCGGACAATGCCATTCCCCTGCTCGGTTTTGCGCAGGCGGGTTCCGGCGGCTTTTTCGACGATGGCGGTTTCCCGGCCGGTCAAGGCTGGGATGTGGTGGAGTTTCCCTCTTCTCCCGAGCGCAAGCAGGGCGTTTATGCGCTGGAAGTGCAGGGCGAAAGCATGATGCCGCTTTACCGCGATGGCGACATCCTGATCGTGGAGCCCGGCGCGCAGGTGCGGCGCGGCGACCGTGTGGTGCTGAAAAGTCGCGATGGCGAGGTGATGGCCAAGGTGCTGGCGCGGCAAAGCCCCAAGAATATCGAGCTTCTCTCGCTCAATCCCGAACACCCGAACCGCAGCTTCGACATGGCCGATGTGGAATGGATCGCCCGCATCATATGGGCCAGCCAATAGTCCCCGCAATTGCTGAGACAGACTTCCCGTGTGCGCCATTACGGCCCGGAAACGCGCGCCAGGAATATTCCGTTACAGACCGAGTGTCGTTACGGCGGCATCGACCGTCATGATCTTCGCACCACCGGACGCTGCCCTGCGGACCAGGTCCTGAAGTTTGCCTTCCGGGCAACCGTAAAAGCTCGGCGTCTGCGAAACATCATGGGTGAAAATGATGAGCCAGCCGCCATTTTGCAAAACATCCTCGAGCCAGCGGTCGGCGGCATCGAGATAGTTCTGATCCGCGCGCAACTCGACCCCGGCAAGATTGTACGGATCGATGCTGCCCCGGTTGATGCCGGGCATAATACCCCGTGCGGTCTTGAACCTGCGCCTCAACAGGGGTTGCATGACGGGCGAGGCCATGCCGAATGGAACGGAGAAATTCCGCTTGTCCCGGTTTTTGTCGAACGAACCCAGCACGGTTTCGTTGTGATCGAGATCTTCTTCGAGCCCGCGCCGTGAAAAACTCGAGAGTTTGCGATGGGAAAAGGTGTGGCAGGCAAGCTCGTGGCCGGCCGCTGCCAGTTCCGAACAGCCTTTTGTGGAAATCATGTCCTGCTGTTCGTAATGCTGGTCGATAAAAATACCAGCGAGATAAAATGTCCCGCGAACGCCCTCGTCTTCCAGAATGCGCGCGCCCTTTGTCCAAGCGGTCGCCGGTACATCATCGAATGTAAAGGAGACGATCGGTTCGGAGGTTTTGATCCGCGCCGCCGGTCCTGGAAAGTACTGCACCAGCCGGTTATTGATCCGGTCTGCAAATGTCCCGATTTTTTGCGCCATGCATAGCCCCCCGGCCTGTCTGCAAACTACTGTCCCTGTTCAAGTATGTCGTATGCCTGATGCCTCAAACAATAGATTGCGATCAGTAGAGAAGACCAGATTGGCCCGGTTCCGGTAAAGAAATTACTCTCAAGACACGAAGAAAGCAGCGCATACACCCAAATTCGCGCAAAAAGTCGCGTCAATCCCGGATCCGTACCCTTGTTCACAGCTATACGAAAGTCGTTTGCGGGTATGATGACGAGCCATATCACGATGAGGATAAAGGCTGGCAGGCCACCATTCAACAGGCTTTCGACATAGCCGTTATGGGCATGGAAGGCGGTGACCGCCCAGGTGCCGGCAATATCGGCCTGCGCCAGAAGCCGGTCGCTCGTCCAGAATGCCTGGAAACCCTGCCCGAAGATCGGCGATTGCGCAAACGTATCGAAGGACAGGCGCCATATGTCCGTTCGGCCGGTGAAGGTGGAATCGATGCCCAGACTTTCGACCACATCCCTTATGCTCGGAAAATAGGTGGAGCCAAGCGCAAGGACGTTGAGGAAAGCCAGAAGACCGCCGATCATCAGCAACGTCCGCCCGGCATGTCTTTCCATGACCCAGACCAGCGCGACGGTGACCGGCAACAGCATCGCTGCGGTTTTCCCGTTGGTTTTCCAGAGGAAGAACCCCGCCAGGAGCGTGATCACAATGCCGCCAACCGTCGACCAGGCGTTGCGCAGGTAAAGCCCGATCATGAAAAGGATGATCATGGCCGGAGCGGCGGCATTCTTGTGATTGAAGATGCCGCGCCAATCGCCCGCAAGCGCCTTTTCATCAAGATCATAGGGCTGGTGAATCGCGCGGGAGCGCAGGAAGATCACCCCGAAATAACAGAGTGCGAGCAGAATGATGGCGAAGACGGCCATCATCCGGTCGAACTGCCGACGGTTCCGCGGCATGACGACAAGGACGCTGGTGATGAAGCAAAGGAGGCCCGTAAAGAGCAATCGTTGCAGCGAAGTGCCGGGTTGCGTGCCAAGCACCGAGCAAATCGCCAGCCAGGAAAACAACAGCAGAATCGGCAGACGCGGCCGCAGCAAAAGCCCGGTCAGCCGGTGACGCAGGGCAAAAACGCCCAACATCAGTGCGATCACAAGCCCCGTCAGCTGGTTTGCGGCGGCGTGCGGCACTGGTGTAGCCGCAAGGTTTTCGAAAGGCGCTACGGAAATCCAGATGTAGAGCATCGTGACGACGAAAAAAATCGCGTCGCGACGACCGCCCGAAAGGGACATGACATCGCTTTGTACAGGAATGGACTGCGTGTCAGCAACAGGCGGCATAATCGCCTACATCGGAAACGGATAATCGGATCATTGGCCTGCCTCGTGAAGAACAACGAAACCCTTTTGAAACCGGGCCATGTCCAAATAACCATAAACAGTCATTATCATCATTATTGTACAATTGCTTTAACCCTCTCTTACCTCAACAAGGCTAAGACTGGGGAACTGCCATTCATTCAGGTCACCGGCCTTCGAATTATTGCCCGATTGCCGGTTTTTCAGTTCATCAAATTTAAAAACAGGGCAGTTATTTTTTAAATTCGCCCGGCAATGTCGGAAAGCATGGAGTATGAGGTGTCGTTGAATACGCCGCGGTTCGGCCATCTAGTCAGACTGGGATTGACCTATATGGCATCCGGCGGGGCACTTCTGATGTCCAGCGCCGCCCAGCTTTTGACCTTCGCTCTGCTAGCCCGCCATCTCGGCGTCGAACAATTCGCGCTTTACGCCTCGATCACGGCCGTGACCAATCTCGGTGTCCAGATTTGCGGTTTCGGTTCGCAGGAATCGCTGATCCGCCGCGTGGCGCAGGATCGCAGCATGTTTCCCGTCATGCTCGGCCATAGTTATCTTTTAAGCGCCGCGACCGGCGTGGTGCTGACCATCATCGGCATGGTCACGATCCCGGTGTTTTTCCCGACGTCGGAAACATTGCTGCATACCCTCATCACCACCTTCGTGATCCTGGTGACGAACCTCATCCTTCTGAAAGTCATTTCGCTTTCCACGCAAAGTTTCATCGCCCATTCCGACTTCGCCTCTGCCAACAAGCTGGAAGTGATGTTCGCCGTCGCCCGCACGATTGCCGCCGTGGTCGCCTGCCTCGTCTTCAAGGTGGAAACGGTGGAGGCCTGGGCCCTGTGGAACCTGGCTGCCCATACCATTGCGGCGGTTATTTCGCTGAAAGCGATCGGCAGGCTCGGCAGGCCGGTCTTCCGGATCGTGCGTGACGAAATCCGCATCGGCATCCTGTTTTCCACCCAGTTCCTGTTCAAGGCCGTGCGTGGCAATGCCGATATTCTAGTTCTCGGCGCCGTTGCCAGCGCCGAAGTTCTGGGCAGCTATTCCATTGCCCGGCGGATCCTCGACAGCTCCTATCTCTCCGTCGAGGCTCTCAATCGGCTGATCTATCCGGGTTCGGCCTCGGCCGCCCTGCAGGGCATCACCAAGACCATAGAGCGCGCCTATAATGTGCTGAAGGCAGCGCTTGTCATCGCAGTCGGCAGCGCGCTGGTGATCTTCATCATCGCACCCTTCCTGCCGCTATTGTTCGGCGACGAATATGTCTCGCTGCCCATCATCACCCGCATCCTTTGCTGGGTCGTGCTGCCGATGGCCGTTGCTGCAACCGCGCTTGAGGCGCTCGGCGCCTCCGGACGGCAGGATATTCGCGCCAAGATATGGAACAGCGGCAACCTCATCGGCTCCGTCATCGTTGCCTTCTTCACCTGGTCCTTCAGCATTTCGGGCACGATCGGCAGCTATTTCTTCGTGGAAGCCGCCATCGCCGCCGCCGTCTGGATCGCGCTTTTGCGGTTGCGGCGCAATGAAGAAGCCTTTGCTCCCGCCAAATAGAATGCTGCTGCTGGAAACGATCTGAACGAAACCGGATTTCTCTAATAAAGCCCGTAAGGGAAATAACGGCGATAGATTTCCTCCAGCCGGCCATTGCGGGAAAGTGCGGCCAGCGCCTGATCAAAGGCCGGCACAAGCACATCGTCCGGATCGACAGCCATGATGGAAAGGCCTTCGCCGAGAAATCTGTCGGACAAATAAGGTCCGCCGAAAAGCGTACAGCAGCCTTCGGACATGCTTCCCGAAACCCAGAAAGGCAGGCGCAGGCCATCGGCGAAAACGGCGTCCACCTTGCCCGCCTTCAAAGCCTCATACATGGGTTCGTACCCGTTAAAGCCTTCGGCCGTGGCTTTTGGGAAAAATGCCTTGAGCATCTGTTCATGCCGTGAGCCCGTGACGACGCCCACCTTTTTTCCCGACAGGGCATCAGCACCGGAGCCGGTGAATTTCGCCGCCTTGTTGACGGCAAGCCGAGCGGGCAACAGCAGATAGGGCCGCGAGAAGGTGAAACTCTTGCGCAGGTCGGCGGTGGTGGCGAGACCGGAAATCACCGCTTCACCCTCTCCCATTTCCAGAGCCGCCTCCAGCTCGTCAAACGGCAGCGCCTGCACCTGACATTTGCTTTCGACTTTCAGTTGGGCGCAGATTTCACGCACCAGATCGACATGAAAGCCCGCAAGCCGGCCTTCCTGATCGGTAAAATTGAAGGGCGGGAAATCGACGGACATCAGAAATCTGATCCGGGGCACGGAGGAAAGATCGCCACCCGGAAACCGCTCCTGCGCATCAAACAGCACCGGCATGCGGTTCCCGTCCGACAGACCTTCAGCATGAAGCTTTCCAAAAACACCAACAAATTGTAAAGCGAAAGCTAAAGTAAAAACAAAGCCTATATTCCGCGTTACATTCGTAATTCTCATCTATACTGTCCGTATCAGGAAGTGGCGCGTTACCATGACGGCGGCGGCGATGCATGGATTATTTTAGACACTATACACGAGAATCGTTTCGCACGACGCCGCTGGAACGAAAAATTGCGTTCTCACTTTTGGGCGACAATCCGCTTTGGACCCTGTCCGAAGAAAACGAGACGGGGCCGGCACGCCTTCTTTCGTCACTCGGATTCGGCAAGCCCTATATTGCCGCATTCGAAGAACAAGCGTTCGAAAACGGCTCGACCCTGGAAGACGAGTTGCTGGCGAGCGGACTTGTCGATGCGGATGCGTATTTCGGTGCTTTTGCCAGATCTCTGCAGCTGCCGTTTCTCCCGGAAATCAATCCGGAACGGGTGGCGGACATAAACCATCTGGATACGCAACTCGCCGAACCAAGGATCCTTCGGCTGATAGCGTCAAGCAGCAAACCAGCGCTTCTGATCGTCCCGGAACTGGGACGGATGGAATTGCTGAAAAACATGCTTGATGAGCACCCACATCTTCTCGACGAACTTGCCGTGACCACGCCGCACGCCATGCGCAATGCAATCTGGAAGGCGGGCGAAACACGCCGCTGCCGGGAGGCGCGTCAGCAGCTTTTCAACACGGCGCCGCACCATTCCGCCAGGATCACGCTGCAAGGCCAGCAGGGGTTTGTGAGCGGTATTCTCGTAACCCTGCTCATTCTGTCGCTGCTGTTTTATACGCAGGCGGCCCTCACCTATATTCACATCACCCTGACGCTACTTTATCTCTCCACCCTGCTTTTCAGGCTGTTCGCACTCGTCCACACGCCCATGGAAAACGACGTGCGAACCGTTTTGCCTCTCCCACAGGACAGGGATCTGCCGATCTACACCGTTCTTGTGGCGCTGTACCGCGAAGAGGCCGTCGTCGAGCAGCTCATTCGCGCGCTGGAGCGGCTGGACTGGCCCAGATCCCGGCTCGATATCAAGCTCGTCTGCGAGGCCGACGACGACGCCACCATCGAGGCCATCCAGCGAATAAATTTCGGTCCACATATCGAGGTCGTCAAGGTGCCACCGTCTCTGCCGCGCACCAAACCCAAGGCGCTTACCTATGCGCTCTCAGGTGCGCGCGGCGCATTCCTTGCCGTCTACGACGCCGAAGACCGCCCGCATCCGCAGCAATTGCGCGAAGCCTACGCCGCGTTCCGCGACCAGCCGGACGAAGTGGCCTGCCTGCAGGCACCGCTAATCATCAGCAATGCTGGCTCCTCCTGGCTAAGCGCCTGTTTCGCATTGGAATATTCCGGCCTCTTCCGCTGCATGTTGCCCGTTCTCGCCGCACGCAAACTGCCGATGCCGCTTGGTGGCACTTCCAACCATTTCCGGACTGCCGTGTTGCGCCGCGCCGGTGCCTGGGACCCTTATAATGTTACGGAAGATGCCGATATGGGTCTCAGGCTGCACAGGCTCGGTTATCGCTGCGGTGTCATCCGGCGTCAGACGCTGGAAGATGCGCCGACTTCGCTACCCATCTGGCTGAACCAGCGGGCGCGTTGGTACAAGGGCTGGCTGCAAAGCTGGCTGGTGATGACCCGCACGCCCTTTACAACAACGCGCCACATGGGATGGATCGCCTATATCGTCTTTCAACTGCTGATCGGCGGCATGCTTCTGTCGTCACTGGCCCACCCCTTGCTGTTCGTTTCCTTCGCCTTCATGGCCATGGCAGTCCGAGAAAACGGCGCGGATATGCTGCTTTCCTGGCAAGGCCTTCTGTTTTTCATCGATACGCTGAATATTTTCGGGAGCTACGCCATCTTTGTGCTGATGGGCCGACGCAGGATGATACCTTACGAGAAACAGCAGGTTGGGCAGCGCTGGCTGGCGATCCCGCTTTATTGGCTGATGCTCTCTGTCGCGGCCTGGCGCGCCGTGGTGGAATTGAAAACCAGACCCTTCGTCTGGAACAAGACCCCACATGTGCCGGTCGTCAAGAATACGGTCTGACGAGGCATGGGCAACTGGAGAGCGAGCTCCTTGCGCTTCTTTTTCGCAACACACAGGAGGCGTCTCACCGTTTCAGCGAGCGCTGCTACAACTTGCAAACGGTTTCAGGTTTCGGCGGTACTGCCGCTGTCGGTGCGATATAAACCAGAATACCCTGCCGAACGAGGCCTCTCCTCCGGCAAGGTCCATCGCTTCACCACAAGAGTGGCCGAGCAACCTTATTTGGCGACGAGCTTGTTCTTGATCAGGCCGACGATAACCTGAACGATCAGGCCGCCGACGCCGCCACCAACCAGCTGGCCGGCAAGAGCGCCGATATCCATGCCGCCGGCTGCCGCAGTTCCCGCCGTCCCGAGCAACGATCCGAGCACGGTTCCTCCGCCGATGCCGCCAATGGCGCCAGCGATCAGGTTACCGAGCGAGCCGAGATCGGAATCCTTCAGTATTTTTCCGCCAGCCGAGCCACCAACCGCACCGCCGACGATTTGGGTCAATATCGAAGTAAGATCCATGTCATCCTCCTCACAGGTTTCCCCGACCATTCGGGGAAACAATGCTTCCCATTCATGTCTGCGCGGGCCGAAGAGAGCTGGCGTTGAGCCTTACTCTTCCTCGCCGAAAAGTTTCCAGACCAAAGCGCCAATGGCGGCGCCGAGGATCGGAGCGAGCCAGAACAGCCAGAGCTGCTGCAGCGCCCATCCGCCAACGAACAACGCCTGTCCCGTCGAGCGGGCCGGATTGACGGATGTGTTGGTGACGGGAATGGAGATCAGATGAATAAGCGTGAGGGCAAGGCCGATGGCGATCGGTGCAAAACCGGTCGGGACCCTGCCATGTGTCGACCCCAGAATGACGATCAGGAAAAATGCCGTCAGAATGACTTCGATCAGCAGCGCCGATACCAGTGAATATCCGCCCGGCGAATGTTCGCCGTAACCATTGGCGGCAAAACCACCAATTTCGGCCCCCGCCTTGCCGGTGACGATGACATAAAGCGCTGCCGCCGCGACGATCGCCCCGAGAACCTGCGCCACTATATACGGAACGAGGTTCGATGCCGGGAACTTGCCGGCAACGGACAGGCCGACGGAAACAGCCGGATTGAAATGACCGCCTGAAATGCCCCCGACCGCATAGGCCATGGTCAAAACCGTCAGACCAAAGGCGAAAGCGACACCGAGAAAGCCAATGCCGAGTTCAGGAAAAGCGGCGGCGAAAACCGCACTGCCGCAACCTCCGAAAACGAGCCAGAACGTACCAAGAAATTCTGAAAGAAGCTTGCGACTCATAACACCATCCCAAAATGCTACGACTGCATCAACTATTACGTGCAATTAAATCGTAGTCAAGCTAAATCGCGAAACCATACATGCGCCGGCGAAATGGGGCCAATCATCAGCAATACGCCCGCGTCAGTACATTAATCAGGATTTGGAAATTCAGCAGCAATGGCTCGATGCCGAAGGTTGTCAGATCAGCCGGTGCGAGTCGCCAAGACCGAACCGAGTTGGCAACGATCGTCGAGTTTCTCCAGGAAGGTGATGAATTGATTGTCACTCGACTTGATCGCCAAGGCCGCGACGTTCTTAACATAGCGCACGAATGTGAGCAGCGTGGCACGCACGTCGCCGTCCTTGAACCACAAGTTTCAAGCAAAAGTGAAGTGGGCAAGATTATTCTGATTGTTCCTGGCATGGCGGGGCAGATGGAATTCAGAGAGTTACAGACCAAATATCCGCTGGCACGTCGACACCATGCCTGAAAACATTCGATTGCCGTCCGTTGGAATGCCGATATCACGACGCGCATTGATCGCTGTTATCCGTCCTGCTTGCACCTTGACGGCGATCTCGCAACTTTTCTCCGCGTCGTGGGCAGGAACGAACTCCCGACGTCTAATCGTCATATGTGGCATATAGTCCGCTGTCTCAACGTATTGTCCCGGAATATGCGCAACAATGTTGCGAGACCACACACGGTTCCCTTCCTGGTCCTTGCCTGTCGGCGCCCCGAACCTGCTCTGAAAGTCTGCGAGTGTCTTGCCTCGCCATTGGGAGTCAAGTTTTCGGTATGGTGACAGCATCGCAGTGACGACACCGCTATTCGCGTCGTTGATCGCCGACGATGTCTGGTTCAATGCGGTGCATCCAGTCAGGAAGAGAGAACCGACAATAATAGTTGAGAATGATTCGGACATTGTCATTTAATTAAAAGTGGCCTCTCTAACGATCACGCGGAGATAGCGTGGATATCCTCAATAAGAATGAAAAACTTGATGTCGCTGGCACCCACACAATGGTCCATCCCGTAACTATCCCGTGTAATGGCCGAGTGCGCGGCGGCCTACTTCTTCCAGTAGGTTATCTTTTATTTTTCACTGGAGTTTATTTCTTGGCAATCTACATCACATCTTTTCAAATTCGACGCTGCTAGGCCCCATCACGAGTTACTTTGCGATATTTCAATCTCCGTGAGCCGATTATCAATTGGAAAACGGGTGCTTTCGCAAGATCTCCTGCTGCTCACGCTCCAACCGGTTGCGCCAGGCCGGATTGAGTTTTTCGATTTCGTCAAGGGCCTTGGGAAACCAAGCCTGCCGAGGATCTTTCATCTCGGAGGGCTCGTACATCCCGGCTCTGGAATTCGCATTGCCTTGAAATATCCAATACAGCAGTTCGTCTATTGAATAGGTCTCCCGCCTCTCCGTCTCCATATCTCGATCTGTTCCAACAAGCGCCATCTTGCCGTCATCATGGAATTCCAGATGGTAACCGCCAGTGCCGTGTTGAACCGTTTCCAATGGGAAACGATCGACATTTTCTCCCCAATTTTTGCGATAACGAATATACTCCATTTCGATATTCTTGAATAAATCGGAAGCTGTTATTTCCATTTATTTGCTTTTGAACTTTTCTTGTCAAAACGGACAGACTGCAGGAACAATCAAGCCGACACCGCTCCGGTTATCCGAACTAGGTTTCGGTGCCCGGGTGTACGACCGGCTATTTTGTGAATTCTTGTGAAAGAAGTTTCATATTCTTCTTATCAAACCGGGATGTAAATCCGTCCCAATGCTGGGCACGAAGCTCCGGCCCTTCCAACCAAATTTCAATCACCGCGCTGGTATTTGGCTCTTTTACTGCCTCTTGATACTTAATCGTCAGATTAGTATTCTTAATTGAAGCCAGAGTGCATGCTAATAGACAACCCGTCGGTTCACGTAGCACCAAATTCAGGAGACCTGCAGCCGAAAGCCTGTCTGCCGATTTGCCTGTGTAGAGTTCTATGGAACCGTAATCCAACTCTACAGATTGTTTGCAATCCGCAGGAGCAATGAGCGATTCTAAATCGGTATAATGGCTTAACATCGGCCCAGCCTTTATCTACTCGACCGAACACTTGGTCGTGTTTAACACGCCGGGACCACAATAAATCTTGTTATCATACTTTGTCTTTTACCAAGCAAAACAACCCGCTAAAATATCCAGGGTCTGGATACACAAGCCGCCATTTTGAATGACACTCCAAGCAAACGAACCATCTTTCCGATATCATTTCACCGGCATAGTGGCTTTCGACCACACTTTCAGCTGCACGCCCTATTGTTACTTGAGCTTCTATCCAGTCGACAAATCTATTAAACTCGCTCTGCGAGCGAAAGCTCTCTATTTTTTCCCAATGGCAACTCATTGACCGACCTTCCAACTAGGATCAACTTTGGTATCAAAAAATATCTGATTGCCACCACCGACCAGGCCTCCCTGAGGGGCCGCCACTCCTTCATAGAACTTCGTCCCAACTGGAACGTCAATTTCTACAACTTTTGTAGCGTTGTTACCCCATTGAGGTAGAAGGGCACTATCGGAAATCGACTGTACTGGCCCCAACGGCTTAGTACGCGTCCAGTATGCGCCTATCTCGCCCGCCGATCCGCCATAAACTCTGTACAACTTAGTTGGCTGGGTTGTAAGAACCTCATAATAGGCTCCACTCCTAAATGTATTCGCTATCTTCGCAGGCAGCGGCCCTTCTTTCAATGGGCCATAGTAATTTACAATTCCCTCTTTTGTTGCATGTGCTGGGGCGGCCCCTCCAAACTGCCCAACCCGCAATCCGATAGCGCCATAAGCGAATTCGGTTACGGTCGAAGAAACGTACTTGAGAGCTTGACCGGTTGCGAAACAGCCGCTCGATTGACCATGGTCCTCGCAGTAACCCACACCAGAAGCGACATCCATGATCTTCTGCTCGAAGACGGTGGAATCTCCCGTTAGCCATCGTTCCATGACCTGATAAGAGAGCAGGCGCTGCGCCAGTGACTCACTGACGCCAAGTTCCTGCAGTCTCATCACATCGAGGTATGCAAAACGCGGGTCATCGTTCAGATCACCCAACAGGTCCTGTACACACTGCCTTGTCCGGCAGGCATCAAGCTGACGGTCCTGATCGAAGTCGATCTGGCTATATTTGTCTGACACGGCAGCTTTACACGCAGCAGGATCGCCAGCGCCGTCACAGCCCTTTAGTTCCTTGGCGAGATCCTCACTCTGTTTGTGCGTCAGGAAATTATAATTGACGTTGTCTAGCCCGGCGGCTGCGCCGGTTTCGCCTCCGACCGCCGCACCGACTATTGCCGCCACCCACTGAGTGATGGCGCTTTTCTGGTCGTCGGTCAGGTTCGGATTGGCGCTCAACACCTGCTGCAAGACGCCATTGACGACTTCGCTCAATCCACCTGCCAACGCTCCCGATCCGGCATTGCCGCCTGCAAGCTGCGCGACAAGGCCCCCGACCGCAGCATGGAGGGCAATCTTCGCCGGACTGCCTTCGGCAAAACCGAGTTTAGCGGAGATGTCACCAACGGCGATGTTGGCAAGCGCCGAGAGGGCAGCTGCACTCTCCTGTTTCGCCTTCAGGCGCTCTATGTCAAACGGGTCGACCGTTGTGTTGGCTTTAGAGAGGTCCGTGTTAAGTGAGGCCAGATCCTGTGTCTGATTGGTGAGCGTCAACTGACCCGGCGTCAGTGTGGCACGGGCAACACCCTTGTCCTCCTCCTTGGCTGGCTGGCCCACCACGGGAACAGGAATGCCGCCAGGCGTCAGGGATACTCCCAGGCTGGAGCTCGACGCCTCGGAGCGGTTGCTTATATCCGACCAGGTCAGCGAATTGGCAGAAAGCGAATTCTTGGCGGGATCGGCTATTGAACCTATGACGCCACCGGCGAGATCGACATTACCACCGACCCTGACATTATAACCGCCAGAGCCCGCGACTATGCCACTTTGTTCGGAGACGTTGGCATAGTTGCCTTCAATAGTGCTTTTCTGAACCCCTCCGGAGACCTTGCCCGCTGAGGGCAGATTGAGGCCACCACCAGCTGTCTTTTCGTCGTAGACCATCGTGTCCTGGCGGCTGACGATGTTGAGATCGCCGCCGACAGCAGCAGTAACCTTCTCCCCGGACACAACGGCTCCCGCAAGCGTGGTGTCGTTGCCAGAAGCCAGTGTGACATTGCCGGTGCCCGTGACATGGGTATTGAGGTGAGCAACGCTATTGGCGTCCTGTCTACCACTGCCGGCTGCAAAACCACCGCTTAGACCGCCGTTCGTAAGATTGGCGCCAATTGAAGCGTTTGCTGACTGGCTGCTGCTCGATGATGATGAAGCAGACTGGGCGCTTTCCAACAGAATGGAGCCGCCAGCCATGAGAAGCACATTTCCTGATGTCGGATCGCTTTGGGTGCCTGCTGCAATCTGAACGCCACGACCGGTCAAATCGCCGGAGTTGGCGACAATGCTAACCGAATCCCCTGCTTCAATGGTTGTAACAACCGGCGTTAATGTCGAAAGAGTTGCGCTACTCTTTTGGTATGTAAACCCGACGGACAGGCTTGCAGAGGCAAGCGGCTGAGAACCGCCGTCGATCTGCTTGAGGATGTCTTTTACTCGATACGCCGCAAGCGCAGACGGTGCGAGAGCATAAGCACCGTTCGGACCGCCAAGCTTTCCGGCAGCGTTGGCGAGACTACCCGCAGCACTCGCGAGGCCGGAGGACACCGACAAGCTGATGCCAGCAAACATCTCCTCATGCAGGCTTTCGTAGTTGGACTTGTCCTGCGCGGAGAGCAGATTGACGTTGCGCTCGGCGAGGACAGCGACATCCCGCTCAGCGGAAACCTCAGCCGCCTGCAGGTTGGCATCTCGGCCAGCCGATATGATCAGGTCCCGACCGGCGGACAGGGTGGATTTGGCGTTGGTCTCGGCAGACTGGCTCTTTTGATCAACCGACTTGCCGTAGCCGATGCCTACAGAGGCGCTACCATTGCCTGAACTGAAAGAGAGACCAAAACCGGAGCGCTGCTCCTTCTGCGCCGATGAAGCACTTTCTGCCCCTGGCGTGATATTGACATCACGGGCAGCCTCCAGCGCGATGTCACGGCCCGCCATGATGGAAGAGCCGATCACATTGACGTCGTTCTCGCGCGCCGTGAGCGTGACATCGGTCCCCGCCGTCAGCGCAGAGCCGACGTTAAGGGTAGATGATTGGCTCTTTTCTTTCTGCTCCTTGCCCCAGAGTGAAAGGAAGCCACCGCCAGACCCCGCAAACAGACCGGATTTCTTGCTGCTGCTTTCCAGCGCATGCTGCTCCTCGGCCCCGATGATGGCGACGCTGTCGCCCGCGACGCTGATCGCATCGCCTGCCGTGACATTCGAGCCAGCGATGACGGCGTTGCCACCAGCATCCAGCTTGATGTTGCCTGACGCGGAAAGCTCGGACCCGACGGTGGCTTCATCATAGTTGTACTGCGTCGAGCTCTTTTTCGAGAGGAAGCCCTTGCTGGAGGAACTCTGCTCGAACTCCGCCGTATTCTTGCCCGACGCGATCAGCAAATCGCCGCCTGCACTGACGTTGATATCGGCCTTGTTGGTCTCATCACCAGCCGTCACCTTCGAGGCGGAGACGATGGTATCGCCACCCGAAGTAATGGACACGCCCTTCCCGCCGCTGACCGATGATCCGACGACGGTCTGCGTTTCCGCGTGGCTCGTCGTCTGTTTGCTGCCGCCGAACAGGCCACCCTTCTTCTTGTAGGTGTAATCAATCGTGGTGGTGTCGACAGCTTCGGCAATCGTCACATCACCGGTCGCTTTCAAACCAACAGCTCCATCGGCGGCAATCGTGCTGCCGATGACGTTGAGGTTGCCACCAGCATTGGCGGAGATCGACCCGCCCGCGGTGATCTCGGAGCCCTGGCTTGTGGTTCTAACGACCGTCGTCGAACTGCGCTTGTCGCGTAATGTGCTGGTTGTCGACCTTTCGGTAACGGAGATATTGATGTCTCCGTCCGAGGTCAGGCCGAGATTGCCGCCGGCATTCACCTTCGCGTTGGCGAGCAGAATGCCCTCGTTGCCCTTCAGAGAGGCATTGCCACCCGCCGTAAAGGTGCCGCCGATTGCCGCAATCGACGAACCGGAGACGGTGAGATCGCCAGTCGATGCAATCATCCCCGATGTTGCAAGCAGGCCAGTATCGATTGTCACCTGATTGCCCGCGATCAGCGCGCCAGCGGAGTCAAGTCTCTCTCTGTCGTTGGCGGCAAGATGCAGCACCGGCGCAAGAACGCGTGTGCTGTTAACCGACTGCCACTCATAAACGACGACGGATTCGGTGAGGCTGGCGATCTCCTCAGCCGTCAAAGGTTCGCCGAGCGGGCGCTGCCGCGCTCCCAGATAGGCAGCGCCGTTGTCAAGCAGCTGCTTTATCTGAGCGATTGAATCCTGCCCGGTAAAACCGGAGCCTGTCGCCAGTCTGAGCTGCTGCTCAATATACTGGTTCTCGAAATAGGCGTCGCCGAGAAACTGGATCTGACGATCAGGCTGGTAACCGATGCGGCCAAGGAAATAGCTGGAACCGTAGAATTTCGAGACGTCGAGGAAAGCGGCTCGGGTCTCATAAAGGAAGCTCTGGCCGGGAATGGTGCCGCCAAAACCACCTGACTGTGGGCTTGCAACGGAGCCAATAGTGAACAACGCTCCACCTGCCGTCATGCCAGCGAGCAATCCGGTGGGATCGCTCGAAGGCGCAGGCGCTGCTACGCTGACATGATCTGCGATCGTACCTGCTGCGGCGGTATTGTTAACGGCACCAAAACCGGTAATACCCAGCGCTCCGCCAGAACGGATCGCCGCGGGAACACCGCCGATCGCCTCGACGCTTTCTACACTCCGTCCTGGCCCGATATCCTTTGACGCATCGCGCGTTCCAAAGGGACTGGGACCAGGCATGGCGACCTGCCATGAACCTTCCCAACCACCTGTATCGCCGCTTGTTTTCGATTCCTGCCACTCATAGATGACATCGGGATAATACTGGCAGCCGCCTTGTTGGTTACAGTTGAGCGAAGTTGTGCGCTGCAACTGGAGCCCGAGATTGGTCAGCGTGCCGGAACCAACAAGCGTCATGCCGGAGCCAGCTTCAACGGCGCTATAGGCATTGGTGAGATCGACTGTGTCGACGGAAAGGGTGTTACCCGCCTTGATCAGAGCTGCGGGACTACCAGAAGATATGAGCCGATCCTCGACAGCATCCCGGTAAACGTGATGGATTGGGCTACCGATAACGAATGACCGGTTATAAAATTCGACAGGCGACGAACAATCCCCGCACTCTCTCGCATAATACGTGTCATACGCGGAAACGAGTGTGTTAGAGAGGAGTTGTGTTGTGTAAGTGGGAGCAACTGTTCTTTCGTTACGCAGATTTGCGGTAACGATAGACATGTTGCGGCCAGCGGAGATCAGGCCAGAACTGTTGACAACGGCTCCGTTGCGCCCGCCAGAAGCACTTCCGGCAATTGTGAGATCACGACCTGCGATAATCGCGCCCTGATCATTGGCGAGCACTCCACCGACAAAGAGAGCCGCGTCGTTGCCGGCATAGATCAGCCCCGTGGCGGTGTTGGTCAGGTTGCCGGTGACATTGACGGTAAGATCATTGCCAGCGGCCAGCTGACCGGCGTTGACAAGTTGTGAAACGGAAAGCGTCAGATCATGGGCAGCCAAAATATTGGTGGTGCCATTCGCAGTGAGGCTACCTGCTGTGATCGCGATATCACCTGGCCCCGGAGCGGAACGAGCAGTGCTGCTCGCAGTGACAGCATTCAGCCGCGCGCCCGTCAGATCTGTCGTTCCAGATGACGTGAGATCAATACCGCCTGATGTCAGCGTACTGTTGGTGAGATTAATATTATTGGCATCGATGTAGAGCGTGCCAGATGTGGCAAGCCTGCTCCTGTTATTGGAAAGGTCGGCATTTTGCTGCCTGATCCTGATGTCGCCACCGGCGGCTGTGCGTTTATCGAAGCTGATGACACCATGTGTCGAAGACAGCAAAACGTCTCCGTTTGCTTCCATGCTGTCATAGTGGATGTTCCCGCCTGCGGACGCCTGCAAATTGCCCTCGGCAAGTACGAGCCCGGAAATCCCGAGATCAAGGCCGGAGAGCAAAGCCAAATCGCCTTTCGAAAGCAGCGAGCCCGCTGCGATCGTGCCTGAGGCAGCTGTAAGCGACATTCCCGCGCCAGACTGGGCCGTGCCGCCGATGGCAATGGAACCAGCTCCCGACCACAGCGAAACAGATCCAGCAGCCGACGCGTCGGCCAAGGCAATACGACCGTCTGCCAGAACGTGGAGTGCACCACTAGCCCCGAGAGTACCGCTGACATCGACGAAGCCTGCTCCGCCATTAATCAGGATATCCTCTTCTGCGCCGATCGAACCGATCTTGGCGTCCTTCCCCGCTTTGGCCGCCACCGATTTTTTCGAGGTGAGACGATCGGCCGAAACACTCCCCTTCGAGGAGATGCTTACACCGTTATTGCCAGAGGCGTTGCCGATCGAGATCTTGCCGTCTGCCGATAGCGAAAGCTCCCCGGCATTGGCGGCCATGTCTCCGCGCATGCGAACGCCGGCGCCCTTTTCCGTGACGACCATCTTGATGCGGCCGGCCTGCATGGCCCCGAGTGCGGAACCATCAATTGCATATTCAGGTGTTCCGGAGGTCGCATCGAGCGGTGTCGCTTCGCCAGTGGCATAATCGAACTTGCTCTTACCGGCCGTCAGGCGCAGGTCCTCGCCATAGATCGTTCCGTCGATCTGGATGGTACGGGATACGACATCGAACAGACTGACTGCACCATCACCGAGCGCAAAATTTGCACCGTTCGGACCAAATGTAACGTCGCCACTATTGACCGTGAAGCCATTGAGACGTCCGTCAGCGCCGATGTCAGGCACGCCCGTCGTCAGCATGGCGCGTGGCGTGTTGATGAAACCGCAGCCGTTGCAGGTAATCCCGTTCGGATTGGCGATGATGACATCGGCCCTGCCGCCGAACACTTCGGTTGGACCGAGAAGCGAACTGCGGTTTTGCGACGTGACCTCATTGAGGATGACCGTGGCGGAACCTTTGCCTTGAAGGTTTGGATTGCCAGATGTCACGCCACCCAGTTTCGACGTACCGATCTCACCATTGAAGTTGTTGAGAATGACCCCCGGTGTGCCGACGTTGAAATTGTTATATTTGTTGTGCGACAGACCTTGGCTGTTGGGTCCGACGATATCAATGAGCGGCACGCCGTTCGGAGCAGCCCCTATCCCGGGGCGATTTGCAAAAGATCCTCCAACTTCCGGCGATATGTCCTGTGCGTGAAGAAGCACAGGCTGAAGCACGAGCGTAAAACTAACAACGGTGGCAATGATTTTTTGAGCCAGCGTCCCGGCATTGGCGAACAACGCGAGGTCGGTTGTTTTGCGTGGAAGACGCTTAAACTGTGATGTCATTGTTGTTCGCCTCTCGTGGCAGACGGAATTTGGGGCTTAGCGGTCTTTTCTGCTCGTGTCGGCCGGAGAAGGCTTGCTGTCGAGTTTCTTGTAGACATCGGCCAGCTTCGACTGCGGGGCCGGGCATTTTTTGCTTTTGGCAATCTCGCCAAGAACCTGATTGCGGTTACGCAATGCGTCGATCTCCAGTTTTTCTGGCGACTTGGGGTCCATAAAGAAAAGGGCGGGGAAGAACAGAAGAACGCCTGTCGCGCCGAGGATGACGTTCTTGCCCTGCGCATCGGCTCGTTCTTTAACCGTCACCAGCACCTGTCGCTCGTTAGCCTCGAACTCGCGCTTGATGCCGGCGCAATCGAAAGCACTGTCGGCCGGATTGGTCGAAGCAACAGGATGCGCTGCCCGGCCACCACAACCGGAAACCACAATGGCTGTCGCCACCAGAGCGGACACGAAAGATAATTTGGAGGTGTGAAAAGAAGATCTGATCATAATATTCTCTTTTGAAGCCTACCAGCGTGCCGTCACGCTGGCGAAAATGAGATTGCCGCGTCCGTGATTGACGCTGCTAGAAAATGCCTGGGAGTAGCCAAAATCGGCGCTGATGTTTCCGCCCACGAGTTTCGCGCCAACTGTCCAACTCGCTAGATAGCCATCGGGAATATCGAAGCGATCCTGCGAGAACACGCGACCGTAATCGAGGCCAAGGTAGGGGCGTAATTCGCCCAGAACGGGCGCCAGACTCGTGCCCTCCCATGGCACTGTCCGCCACGCCAATTCGTTACGGCTGAAAAATCCATTATTGCCGAATATGACGCTTTCCCTCAGGCCGCGTACGTTGCTGGAGCCACCAAGGCCGATCTGCTCCGCGCCAAACATGTTATCGGGAGAATATTGTGCATTCAGAAGTGTCGTTAACTCGAATCGCTGGCCAGCTGCCTCGAACGGCCGCGTCGCGCTGACGGTCGTGTTGAATTTCAGAAACCGGGGATCAGCCGTGCCCGCCCCCGGCTCTCCGGCCTCCACCGCGTCAAAGAGATCGAGACCCTTATCAAGCGCAAAATCGAGAGCGATGACGCCACCCAGAATTCTCTGTGAACGCGACAAGCCCAGACTGCCAATCGTATATCGACGGCTTCCCACTTCAATTCGATTGCCGAGAAGGAAGTTGTCGGTCTGCTTGTAGGTGAGACCGCCTCTGAGGGTCGTGATGGAATCCTTGTCGCGCAGAATGACGCGGTCTATGCCAAATCCAACCTGACCGGAATTGCCCGAGGTTTCGATCGGTCCAAAATTGCCTGGAATGGTGCTGTCATATTCGTACCAGGAACCATTCGTCGAAAAAGTCCAGTAGCCATAAGGTACGCTAGTATTGACCGAATAGCTGTTGCTGTGCCCGCGACCTTTATCGTCCCAAGGATAGTCCGGGCCGCTGCGACCGTAGGAGAAACCCAACTGATCATTGATGCCCAACAGATCGTCTAAGCCGACAGAAACATTGGTCTGGGAGTAACCGGTACTTTCTTGACCGAGGTTGTTGTTGGAAATGCTAGCATACCAGCGCTTGGCGGGTTTGTTCTCGACATTGAGGATGGATGTCCCATCTTCCTTGCCCGGCAACATTGAGGTTTTCGCGTCGTTCGATGACAGGCGGTTGATCTGGTCCAGCCCCTGTTCAATATCGCGAATATTGGCGACCTCACCCTTCACGCCGGGAAAAGCGGTTGCGAATGAACCGTTTCGCCCGGCCGGTTGGCCGTTAAGGTAGATATCCGAGATCGTGCCTTCGACGACGACCAGTCGCAACAACCCTGTTCCGGCAATGTCCTGTGGGGGAACATAGGCGCGTGACGTCACGAATCCCTTGTCTAGATAGAGGTCAGTAATGGCCTTGAGCAAGGCGGTAATATCCGCAACACCGATGCAGCGATCGTCGTAATGCTCGGTCACTTTTCCGACCGCAATGGCGGACAGACTTGTCGCGCCTTCGATCTCTACACGCGAGATATCGAAGCATGGACCAGCGGACTTCGCGCCGTCTCCTGGCGCTCGGCTCTCACGACCAGCGACGCCATCAGGCGTGACCTGTTTCAGGTTTTCCAGCCGCTGCAACTGTTCTTGTTGTTCTTGCCGCCGGGAAAAATCATCGGCGGGCGACTGTGCAGTTGCCTGCCCTGACGCGATCAGGCTTGCAAAAAGCGCAATGACAAAGGTCCCCTTGAAACTGTTTCGCGCGCTCTTCGGAGAATTGGCTAAGATTTGAGCGGCCGGCACAATTGCGAGACAAAAGTCAGGAGGGACTAGCCGTCGGAAACCAGGAATGAAAGCAGCAAGTGGCATATTTCGGAGGCCTGCATTTGAAATGAAGTTTGTCGCGGCAATGCCGACCATGCTTCACTCTGCAGCTGTCCTTGCTGTCGATCCCCTACCGGGTACATAGATCAGTTCATCTGACCCAAGAAGCGTTAAAGTAGTAACTTTCTTTACGAGACGATAGCCTCTAGTCATCTGCTCAAAGAACCGTACACATTAAAAATTCGCGTAATAATCAATCCTGCCAACACCATGGCATGGATATTATTTTTCATCCGTGAATTTTAAGCGCGATCCGCCAATTTCAAGCCCTTCGGTTCTTTGAGTCAAACAACAACCAGAAGTTACTGCAATGCACATCTCTCTGCAAGACCCAGATGAAGACCAAAGTTAAGGGAAACTAAAAATGCCTCTAGCATTGGGCCGATTCAGGCAATGCAAGCACTCATTCGTGCACAGCGGATTCCGAATCGTCAGTGAACGAATACGAAACCGTCGGAGTCTCCCGGTTGCCAAAGTCCCTCGACTTTAAAGTTTTCTGTCAGTGGTCTCAATCGAGCTTGGGCTTTGGATACGCACTTTCTCCAGCAAGTCGGCCCACCACTGCATCATTCGCACTCGCTCGTCCCAATATGTGGCCCGATTGTAGATACGTCTAGCGGCCCGCGTATCGAGATGGGCAAGTTCAGCTTCGATAGCATCGATGCTGAACTTTCCAGACTCGTTCAATATGCTGCTGGCGGAAGACCGAAAGCCGTGGGCGGTATACTGGGCCTCCGTCACCCCATGCGCCGCAGAGCTGAATTCATGGAATTCTCGGAAAGAATCTTCTTGCCTGACATCATTGAAGGGAAGACATAGGGCTTATCGCCAAACAACTCCTTCATCTCCATGAGAACTTCCACCGCCTGTTTCGAAAGCGGCACATGATGCTCTCGGCGCATTTTGGTTTTCTCTGCGGGTATCGTCCATACAGCCTTTCCTAGATCCAACTCTACCCATTCCATCGAGCGCGTTTCGCCGGGCCGCGCAAAACACAGGGCTTGGATTTTTAATGCCCCGACTAAGGAAGGCCATCCCTCGTAACCGTAAATGGCCCGCATCGAACCGCCCATTTCAGCCTTCGTCGTCAATGCGGCATGGTTGATAGGAACATGGCGCTGGAGAGCCCCACGTAGTGCCGACGTCGGGTCATTCTCGGCCCTTGCTGTTGCGATGGCGTATCGGAACACACGACCAATGGCAGCGCGCGTTGCCAGCGCACTTTCCACTCGGCCGCTCTTTTCAATACTGGTCAGCACGGCAAGAACGTCACGCGCCGTGATCTGAGTAACCGGGTAAGGCCCCAGCTTTTCGGCAAGGTCCTTCAACATCCATTTGTTTTTGGTGATTGTGGGCTCTGCGCGCTTGTCGCGTTTCAGCTTTTCAATGAACTCATCCACAATGACGCCGAAGGTGTTTCCGGCGGTGGCTTTGGCGGCAAGCTGATCACGCTTCTTGGCCAGTGACGGGTCCAAGCCCTCAGAGAGTTTTTTCTTGGCCTCATCACGCAGTCGTCGGGCGTCCGCCAACCCCACCATCGGGTATGCCCCAATCGTCAGCGTTTTTCGCTTTCCAAAAAAATTAAAATCGAAGCGCCAAGACTTGCCCCCGGCAACCGATATGTAGAGGTAAAGCCCCTTTTCATCAGATAGCTTGCGCGGCTTGCTGTCGGCTTTGGCGTTCTTAACCTGAATGTCTGTCAGTGCCATTTTACGGTATCGGCTTCCCACCACGATGACGAATACCGTGATTTTTACCGACAAAATTGCTGGATGTCACTGCATACCGTTGCACGACCTTACGCGCGCGCGAGGCAAAAACGCTGAAAAATCAGCGCTTCCTGGACGTCATTGATCTCGTTGGAAAGGTAGCTGGAGCGGGTGAAGGGAATCGAACCCTCGTATTCAGCTTGGGAAGCTGCTGCTCTACCATTGAGCTACACCCGCGCGCGGACAAGACATCGGACAGTTCGCGCCGGGTGTCAAGCACCCGGCAGGTTCATTATTCCGCACGGAAATGCTTGGAAAGTTTCAGGCCCTGCGCCTGATAATTAGAGCCGAGGCCGGTGCCATAGAGGCCTTCCGGTTTCTGCAACATGTGCTCGTAAACCAGCCGGCCGACGATCTGGCCGTGTTCGAGGATGAAGGGCACCTCGTGGCTGCGCACTTCGAGAACGGCGCGACTGCCTGTGCCGCCCGCCTGCGCGTGGCCGAAGCCGGGATCGAAGAAGCCGGCATAATGCACACGGAACTCGCCCACCAGGGGATCGAAGGGCGTCATTTCGGCCGCGTAAAGCGGCGGCACATGCACGGCTTCACGCGAGACGAGAATATAGAACTCATCCGGATCGAGGATCAGTTCGGCGCGGCCGCGCGCATAAAGCGGCTCCCAGAAATCCAGAACGTCGTGCTGAGCCTTCTTGTCGACATCCACCACCGCCGTGTGGTGTTTGCCGCGATAGCCGATCAGCCCGTTTTCGCCGAAACCCTTGAGATCGATGGAAAGCGCGATGCCGCCGCCGGTCACATTAGGGGTTTCGCTGGCAACCAGCATTTCCGTCTCGTGCAGTTTCAGAAGCTCGCTTTCGTTGAGCAGCGAATGGCCGATGCGGAAACGGATCTGCGACAGGCGCGAACCGCGGCGGACCACGACGGGGAAGGTGCGCGGGCTGATTTCCAGATAGAGCGGGCCTGAATATCCCGCCGGGATCTTGTCGAATTCCTGCGCATTGTCGGTCATCACGCGGGTGAAGATATCGAGACGACCCGTCGAGCTTTTGGGATTGGCCGAAGCCGACATGTCCGCCGGCAGTTCAAGGCTTTCCATCAGGGGAACGATGTAGACGCAGCCGGTTTCCAGCACCGCGCCGTCACTCAGATCGACCTCGTGCAGGCTGAAACGGTTGAGCTTGTCGATGACGCGGGTTCCGGGGCCGGGCATGAAACTGGCGCGTACGCGATAGGCCTTCGAGCCCAGCCGCAAATCGAGGCTGGCGGGCTGTACCTGATCAGCATCGAGATCGGCCTCGCTTTTCAGCTTGCCGCCCGCAAACAGCGCCCTGATCGCGCCATCCGCCAAAATGCCCGTGGTTCTGGTCATGATCATCATTCCTTTTTACGGCGACAAAACCAAAAGGAAAGCATTGACGCAAGCCGGTAACGGCAGTATGGCAAGCTTATCCCGTGGTGATTTGGCCGGTCGGCTTGCAGCCACGTTAAATAAGTGGCTAAAAAGACCGGGTGCTAGGAACCGGTCTGCTTTTGCGGCCGGTTTTTTTGTTTTGAAGGTGATCACATGAGCAATAAATGGCGCCCGGCAACCCAGCTCGTTCACGGCGGTACGCTACGCTCACCCTATGGTGAAACGTCGGAAGCAATCTATCTGACCCAGGGTTTCGTCTACGAAAACTCTGAAGCCGCCGAAGCGCGCTTCAAGGGCGAAACGGATGGTTTCATCTACGCCCGTTATGCAAGCCCGACCAATAACATGTTTGAAAAGCGCATGTGTCTGCTGGAAGGCGCCGAAGATGCCCGGGCTCTTGCCTCCGGCATGGCCGCCGTTACCGCCGCCATCATGTGCCAGCTGCGCGCTGGCGACCATATCGTCGCCGCCCGCGCTCTTTTCGGCTCCTGCCGCTGGGTAGTCGAGACGCTTGCGCCCAAATACGGCATCGAATGCACGCTGATCGACGGGCGCGATCTCGAAAATTGGGAAAAGGCGATCCAGCCGAACACCAAGCTGTTTTTCCTCGAAAGCCCGACCAACCCGACGCTTGAAGTGGTTGACATCGCCGGCGTGGCGAAGCTCGCCGACCAGATCGGCGCGAAGCTGGTGGTCGACAATGTTTTCGCGACACCGCTCTTCCAGAAGCCGCTCGAACTCGGCGCCCATATCGTCGTTTATTCGGCGACGAAGCATATTGACGGTCAGGGTCGTTGCCTTGGCGGCGTGATCCTTTCCGACAAGAAGTGGATCGAGGAAGAGCTGCAGGATTATTTCCGCCATACCGGCCCGGCCATGTCGCCGTTCAACGCCTGGACGCTTCTGAAAGGCATCGAGACCCTGCCGCTGCGCGTCAAGCAGCAGACGGCCAATGCCGGCAAAATTGCCGATTTCCTCGCCGACAGTGGCAAGGTCGCCAAGGTCATCTATCCCGGCCGCGCCGATCACCCGCAGGCCGATATTATTGCCCGGCAGATGACCGGCGGTTCGACGCTGGTGGCTTTTGAACTGAAGGGCGGCAAGGATGCGGCCTTCGCGTTGCAGAACGCGTTAGAAATCGTGAAGATTTCCAACAACCTCGGCGACGCCAAGAGCCTCATTACCCATCCCGGCACGACGACGCACAAGAACCTGACCGATGAGGCGCGCGCCGAACTCGGTATTTCCGGCGGAACCTTGCGTCTTTCCTGCGGCATCGAGGATACGGACGATCTGCTGGAGGATCTGGCGAAGGCTCTCGCAGCCGTTCCCGCCTGAGAACTCACCCGACACATTGCCACGGCCCCTCTTCCACGTTGGGCCGCGGCAAAGTCCGGGCGTCAGGCAACCAATATTTACCTTTACCGTTATCCCTAACGGTGGAAAACGGCGCAACAGAAGATGCCCCTGCCCGTCAAGTCGTTCATTTTCTTGACGATAGCCAGAACCTGTAGTGTAGGATGATGGCAGCAGGCATAATATCGAGGTGTGGCGCGTATGTATCGTGCTCTGACAAGGGATATCGAGGTAACGGTCGATCCGTATTATCTCGAGGAACAATCCGACCCGGATGACGATCGTTACGTCTGGGGCTATAAAGTCGTGATCTCGAACAATTCCGATGTTCCGATAACACTCGTCAACCGCTATTGGCACATCACCGACCAGAACGGACAGGTGGATGAGGTCTACGGGCCGGGCGTCGTCGGCGAAAAGCCGCACCTGAACCCCGGCGACAGTTACGAATATTCATCCGGCTGTCCGCTGGATACGCCGTCGGGCCTTATGTTCGGCCATTATGAAATGGAAACGGACAAAGGCGAGGTGTTCAACGTCACCATTCCCGCCTTTTCACTGGATTCACCCGGCCTGTTGCGGGTGCTGAACTGACGAAAAGCCGCGCCATTCACACGCGCGGCTCTCCTTGTCAGACGTTTTCAAACTCACCGACATCATAGCGATAGGTCGTGGAGCAGAACTCGCAGGTCACGGCAATTGCACCGTCTTCCTCGCTCGCCTTTATCTCTTCGGCGGTGAAGCCCGATAGTACGCCCTTGATCTTGTCGCGCGAGCAGCTGCAGCGGTCGAAAATGACCTGCGGATCGTAAATGCGCACGCCGCTCTCATGGAAAAGCCTGTAGAGCAGGCGTTCCACCGGCACCTGCGGGTCGGTCAGCTCATCGGTGTCCACCGTGTTCAGCAGCGACACCGCCTCGGTCCAGGCATCGTCCTCTGCCACTTCGTAATCGCCCTCATCGCCATCGCCACCATGAAGATCGCGCATGCGCAGACGCTCGGGCGCCTGCGGCAGGAACTGGGCAATCACGCCGCCCGCACGCCAGCCATGGCGCGGCTTGCCTTCGCCATCACGGTCGAAAAACTGGGCGACGCCGAGGCGCACGCGGGTGGGAAGCTGTTCCGACTGGCGGAAATAAACCCCGGCGATTTCTTCCAGCGACGAACCATCCAACGGTACGATACCCTGATAGGGCTGCATGCCGGCGCCCTGATCGATAGTGAAGGCCAGAATGCCGGTACCGAGCAATTGTTCGGGTGAGGTTTCCCCCGCCGCGATAGCTTCCGCCAACCGCTCCTCATCGAAACGGGCATAGGCGCGCATGCTTTCAGGCGCGGTGAAATCCGCCACCAGAAGGTCAACCGGGCCGTCGCCCTTGGTCTGCACGGTCAGCTTGCCGGAAAACTTCAGGGATGTGCCGATCAGCGCCGTCAGGACCGTCGCTTCCGCCAGCAGGCGGGCGACAACCTCGGGATATTCGTGCCGTTCAAGGATGGCATTCAACAGCGGCCCGACCTGTACGGCGCGACCGCGCACGTCCAGACCTTCGACCTGAAAGGGCACAACCTTGTCGTCGCCAGCTAAATCGAGATTGTCCAGTTCAACCGTTACATCTGCCATGTCATAACTCCTTGGCGCAGCCGTTGCGCCGCTACCGTCCAAAAGTCCGGCTTTTAAAACGTGCTTTTTCCGCTTGTCGCACAGAGATCCGGGAAGCGAAACCGCCTCCGGGGAAAATCGTGCAAATCGTGATTATGGCCCGCCAGCAAAAAACCGACGAGCCTTTTCGAAGTCCCACAAATGGTAATGTACATGGCCGAGTTCAAGAACCCGGTCGACGGCGATCAGATGACGCCCATGCACCATGCGATAATGGACTTCTGCGCATGGAGACGGTTTTCCGCCTCATCGAAGACCACCGATTGCGGCCCGTCGATCACTGCATTCGTCACTTCCTCACCGCGATGCGCCGGCAGGCAGTGCATGAACAGCGCCTCCTTGTTGGCCTTCGCCATCAGGGCTTCATTGACCTGATAGGGCTGGAAGATATTGTGGCCGCGCGCCTTGTGTTCCTGGTTCATGGACACCCAGGTATCGGTAACGACGCAATCTGCGCCCGCCACCGCCTTGTCCGCATCGTGGTACAGCGAGATTTCCCCGCCATTGTTGCGCGCCCAGTTCAGGAACTTGTCGTGCGGTTCCGAACCCATCGGCACCGCCATCGCCATGCGATAGCCAAAACGGGCGGAGCCTTCCACGAAGGAATGCAGCACATTGTTGCCATCACCCGTCCAGGCAATCGTCTTGCCCTTGACCGGGCCGCGATGCTCCTCGAACGTCAGTATATCCGCCATGATCTGGCAGGGATGGGTATCGTCCGTCAGGCCGTTGATAACAGGCACCGTCGCGTGTTCGGCAAGCTCGAGCAGGCGCGAATGATCCGTCGTGCGGATCATGATGGCGTCGACATAACGCGAAAGCACCTTGGCCGTATCGCCAATCGTTTCGGCGCGACCGAGTTGCATTTCCGTGCCCGACAGGAAAAGGGTCTCGCCGCCGAGCTGGCGCATGCCCACATCGAAGGAGACGCGGGTACGGGTGGACGGCTTTTCGAAGATCATCGCCAGCATCTTGCCGGCAAGCGGCTTTTCCGCCGTGCCGGTTTTGGTGGCAATCTTGCGCGTGCGCGCATCATCAAGAATTGTCCGCAGATCCTCCGACCCGACGGCCGAGAGGTCCAGAAAATGTTTTGGTGAAACCATTCTAATCTGTCCCATGCTTGCGAGCCTCTGAAGAGAGGCCCGCTCTTGATTTTTTCAGGCGCTTTTTGCCTGTTTCGCTACCGTCAGGGAAGCGGCAGCCGCGTCGACACGTGCCAGGCCGTCGCGGGCCTCTTCCGCCGTGGTGACGAGCGGTGGCAGAAGACGGATGACGTTGTCGCCCGCAGGCACGCCGAGCAGATGCTCCGCACGCATGGCCTGCAGCAATTCGCCCGAAGGAACCTTCGCCTTGATGCCCAAAAGCAGGCCTTCGCCGCGGATTTCCTCGATCACGTCAGGATAACGGTCCTTGAGCGAGGCGAGACCCTGCCGGAAGACCAGCGCGACGTCACGGACTTTCTCTAGAAAACCCTCAGAGAGAACGACGTCGAGCACGGCATTGCCCACTGCCATGGCCAGCGGGTTGCCGCCATAGGTGGTGCCATGCACGCCCGCCGTCATGCCGGAAGCGGCCTCTGCAGTGGCGAGGCATGCGCCGAGCGGGAAACCGCCGCCGATACCCTTGGCGACCGCCATGATATCGGGCGCAACGCCCGTATGTTCATAAGCAAACAGCTTGCCCGTGCGGCCGACGCCCGTCTGGACCTCATCGAAAATCAACAGCAGGCCGTGCTCATCGCACAAGCCGCGCAGGATTTGCAGGAATTCCTTGCTGGGCGCCCGAATGCCGCCCTCACCCTGAATGGGCTCGATCAGAAGTGCAGCCGTCTCGGCCGTGATGGCGGCCTTCAGGGCATCGACATCGCCGAACGGCACCTGATCGAAACCTTCAACCTTGGGACCGAAACCTTCGAGATATTTCTGCTGGCCGCCGGCGGCGATCGTCGCAAGCGTGCGGCCGTGGAAGGCGCCTTCAAAGGTCACGATGCGGAACTTTTCCGGGTGGCCTTTCGAGTAGTGATAACGGCGCGCAGTCTTGATCGCGCATTCCAGCGCTTCCGCGCCGGAATTGGTGAAGAATACCTTGTCTGCGAAAGTCGCTTCCGTCAGGCGCTTGGCAAGCTTTTCCTGTCCCGGCACTTCATAGAGGTTCGAGACGTGCCAGACCTTCTCGGCCTGCGTCTTGATCGCATCCACGAGGTGCGGATGGGCGTGGCCCAACGAGTTGACCGCAACACCGGCCGCAAAATCCAGATATCGCTCGCCGCTTTCCGTGAACAGCCATACACCCTCGCCGCGCTCGAAGCGCAGGGGGGCTCTTGAAAACGTATCAAACAATGGCGCGCCGGCTTCGGCCATGGCTGTATCACTCCTTGCGCAGATGCGCTATCAAACGGTTGTCAATAGGCTTGCGGGGTTATCCCTCGCCTGAAAATCAAAAATGCCGCCTTGCGGCGGCAGGGGCACTATTGTCACTTCGTTTGCCGATGTCAACAAAAGTCAGCGTTTCCCGGGCTTCTCAAGCACTAGTATGCGGCGGCAGGCCAGCCCCAAGGTGTTGCCTTTCAGACTCAATACGCCAGCAAGTTGGGGAAAACCGGGAAATCGAATCCAGATGATTCCCGCGACTCTTGCCACGGAGTCGGCCTAGCACTAGGTTAATCGCTAATTACTAGACTGCGATGCGGCGGAACTAGTCACCGAAAATCTGGCGGAAACCACGCTTGCGGCACGCCCGCGAGACGGAGAGGGATTCTGCCGAAAATACACGCGACGAGCGGAGAAGCGGCATGAACTGGACAGACGAACGAGTCGAAAAACTCAAGAAATTATGGTCCGAGGGCCTTAGCGCCAGCCAGATTGCAGCGCAGCTGGGCGGCGTCAGCCGTAATGCCGTGATCGGCAAGGTCCATCGTCTCAATCTGCCGGGACGCGTCAAGGCTGGCGGTCCGGTCACTTCGGCGCGCACCGCGCCAAAGCGCACCGCTGCACCGGCCCCACGCGCAACGACTTTCGCAGGCCGCGTCAACGCAGCACCTGCGCGGATTCTCACCCGCTCGAACACGGCAACGGCGCTGCACGAGGAGATCGATATCGAGACCGCACAGGTTCTCGATTACGTTCCTTCCAAAAACGTGGTCTCGCCGATTTCCCGTCGCCTGACGCTGACGGAACTGACGGAGCGCACCTGCAAGTGGCCGGTTGGCGATCCGCTGAAGGATGACTTCCATTTCTGCGGTTGTGAAGCGCTGGAATCTTCGCCCTATTGCAAGTTCCATGCGAAACTCGCCTACCAGCCGGTGAGCGAGCGCCGCAAGGCTTGAGTGTTGCGGCACGCATTCAGCACTCAAAAACTACGGGCCTTCGGGCCCGTTTTTTTTATGACTTAAAAACCCCGACGCCGTTTCCGGTTTCGGGATTAGTCTGCGGACAGATGTGCCGAAACCACCCTCCGTCACGGGCAGGCCTGAGCCGACAATCCGGATTTCAACGCACCGCCGATCCTCCGGGCAAACTGGAGGATGATGTCGAGTTATGGAAAAGGTCATAATTAAAAAAGCCCGACACCGTTTCCGGTCTCGGGCTTTTCGATTTATTGGGTGTGATGTTGGCCTTAGCGAAACCGTCAAGTTCGGCTTGGCTCAGGCTTCCATCGAATATCCGGCGCCGCGCACCGTGCGGATGACATCCTGCATATGCGAGAAATTCAAAGCCTTGCGCAGACGTCCGACATGAACGTCGACAGTACGCTCATCGACGTAGATATCGTGACCCCAGACGCCATCCAGCAATTGCGAGCGGGAGAACACCCGGCCCGGCGACGTCATCAGGAATTCCAGCAAGCGGAATTCCGTCGGGCCGAGGCGCACTTCGCGGCTTTTGCGATGGACGCGATGGGTCTCGCGATCCAATTCGATATCGCCGCATTTCAGCACCGAAGAGAGAACCTCGGGACGGGCCCGGCGCAACATGGCCTTAACCCGGGCCATGAGTTCCGGCGTCGAAAACGGCTTGACGACATAATCGTCAGCCCCGGTGGCGAGACCGCGAACACGCTCGCTCTCTTCGCCACGCGCCGTCAGCATAATGATGGGCAGGCGTTCTGTTTCCGGCCGCATTCTCAGGCGCCGGCACAGTTCGATACCGGAAACGCCCGGCAACATCCAATCCAGGATGAGAAGGTCCGGAATACGCTCCTGCAGCCTGATTTCCGCCTCGTCGCCACGGGGTATCGTGTCGACGTCGTATCCCTCAGCCTCGAGATTGTAACGAAGCAGGACGCTCAACGCTTCCTCGTCTTCCACAACTGCAATCTTGGGCACCATATGCTGAACTCCGCAAGCTTCTGCTTGTCTGTTACTCGGTCACCGAACCGAGTGTGTTGGAACTGTCGTCCTTCGGACGCTCGCCCTCCGGCTGGCTGCCGGTGGTCATGTAATAAATCGTTTCAGCGATGTTCGTGGCATGATCGCCGATACGCTCGATGTTCTTGGCGCAGAACAGAAGATGCGTGCAGGTGGTGATGTTGCGCGGATCTTCCATCATGTAGGTCAGAAGCTCACGGAAGAGCGACGTGTACATGGCGTCGATTTCTTCGTCGCGCTCGCGGATGGCATTGGCCTTCTCGGCGGAACGTGTGGAATAGACGTCAAGCACTTCCTTCAACTGCACCAGCGCCAGTTCGGACAGATGTTCGATGCCGCGGGCGAGCTTGCGCGGCACGCCGGTTCCGGCAACCGCGATAACGCGCTTGGCCGTGTTCTTGCCGAGATCGCCGACGCGCTCGAGATCGGCGGCGATACGCAGGGTACCGATGATCTCGCGAAGATCGGCCGCCACCGGCTGACGTCTGGCGATGGTGACGATGGCCTTGTCGCCGATTTCGCGCTCGGAATGGTCGAGGATCGCGTCGTCGGAAATGACCTTCTGCGCAAGTGCTGCATCGGAATTGACGAGTGCCCGCACGGCTTCACCGCACATCTGCTCGGCAAGACCGCCCATTTCGGCGATGCGGCGCGTCAGAAACTTCAATTCGTCGTCGTAGGCGGACAGGATATGCGAATGGGTCGTTGTCTGTGTCATGGTCTAGTCCTCCGGCTTGGCCTGCATGCGCGTGCCCGAAAGCGGGCACGGCAGAGGCACCAGTCTTGTTCGGTTTCGATAAAACGCCGGCCGGGGATCAGCCGAAGCGGCCCATGATGTAGTCCTGCGTGCGCTGGTCGTCCGGATTGGTAAACATCTTGTCGGTTTCGTTTTCTTCGACAAGATGACCAAGGTGGAACATGGCCGTGCGCTGGGAAACACGCGCCGCCTGCTGCATGGAGTGGGTGACGATGACGATGGTGTAGTTGGTGCGCAGTTCGTGGATCAGTTCCTCGACCTTCGCAGTCGCGATCGGATCAAGCGCCGAGCACGGCTCGTCCATCAGGATCACTTCCGGGCTGACGGCAATCGCGCGTGCAATGCACAGACGCTGCTGCTGACCGCCGGAGAGGCCCGTACCGGATTCCAGCAAACGGTCCTTCGCCTCATTCCAGAGACCAGCTTTCTGCAGGCTCTGCTCGACGATCTGGTCCATATCCGCCTTGTTGCGGGCGAGACCGTGGATACGCGGACCGTAGGCGATGTTCTCGTAAATCGTCTTCGGAAACGGGTTCGGCTTCTGGAACACCATGCCGACACGGGCACGCAGTTCCACGACGTCGATCTGCTGATCGTAGATATCGTCGGTGTCGAGCGTGATCTTGCCCGTGACCCGGCAACCGTCGATCGTGTCGTTCATGCGGTTCAAGGTGCGCAGGAAAGTGGATTTACCGCAACCGGACGGGCCGATAAGCGCAGTCACCGTGTTTTCGCGGACATTGAGGTTCACGTCGTAAAGCGCGCGCTTTTCGCCGTAATAAACCGAAACGTCCTTGCCGATCATCTTGTATGAGACTTCATTCATTTTCTTGTCCAGCGCCTTTTCAACTGCTGCTTCCGACAACATGTTCATTGCTCTAGCTCCCTCTACCAGCGCCGTTCAAAGCGGCGACGCAACAGGATTGCGCCAACATTCATGAGAATGAGGAACAGAAGCAGGATGATGATAGCGCCAGATGTCCGTTCGACAAAGGCACGCTCAGCTTCGTTCGCCCACATGTAAATCTGCACCGGCAGGGCCGTGGACGGATCCATCGGCGTTGTCGGATAGTTCGCGACGAATGCCACCATGCCGATCAAAAGCAGTGGCGCCGTTTCGCCCAGTGCGTGGGCGAGACCGATGATGGTGCCGGTCAGAATGCCAGGCATGGCAAGCGGCAGGACGTGGTGGAAAATCGTCTGCATCTTGGAAGCGCCAAGACCGAGGGCTGCGGCGCGGATCGACGGCGGCACAGCCTTCAATGCGGCGCGGGTCGCGATGATGATCGTCGGCAAGGTCATCAGCGTCAGGACCAGGCCGCCGACCAGAGAGGCGGAGCGCGGAAAGCCCATGAAGTTGATGAAAACGGAAAGGCCGAGTAGACCATAGACGATGGAGGGAACAGCCGCCAGATTGTTGATGTTCACCTCAATAAGGTCCGTCAACCGGTTCTTCGGGGCAAACTCCTCAAGATAGATCGAGGCCGCGACACCGATCGGCAGCGACAGGACCAGCACGATCAGCATCATGTAGAACGAGCCGATCAAGGCAACGCCGACACCTGCGGCTTCGGGACGGCTCGAAGCGCCGTTGACGAAGATACCGGTGTTGAAATGCTTGCCGAGCTGTCCGCTTTCAGCGAGTTGGTTCATCCAGCCAAGCTGCTGGTTGGAGATACGGCGGTTCGCTTCATCCACCGACAGATCGACCTGGCCCTTGAAGGCGCTGTCGACATCGCCCGACGCCAGAAGCGTAACGCTGCGCGTGGTGCCGATGACGGCAGGATCGGCGACGACGATATCACGCAACTGGGTGCGCACGCTGTCGGAGATCATGACGTTGACGGCGCGAAGACCGGCCTTGTCAGTCGGCGCGACACCGAGAACCTTGGCAACCGCATCACGGGCGAGGACGGGGTAATTGGCCGTCATCAGCTTTGCGGGATTTGTGGCCCGCTCGTTCTTCGGGTCGATGATCAGCTCGGAAAACTCGACCGGAACCGTGATCATCGTCTGCTGGAAGGCGGTGTGGCCCTTGGAGACGACCGACCAAAGCAGCAGAAAGAGGAAGATGAGACCGAACGAGATCGCTGCCAATCCATAAGCGCGGAAGCGGCGTTCGGCGGCATAGCGGCGCTTAATGCCGATATCACGGCGCGTGGCCTTGTTCACGGCGGCACCTGCCGCGGGAGAAACGATGTCGGTCATTCATATTGCTCCCGGTATTTGCGCACAATGTAAAGCGCGTAGATATTCAGGCAAAGCGTGATTGCGAAAAGCGTGATGCCCAACGCGAAGGCCACCAGCGTTTGCGGCGAGGTGAATTCAAGGTCGCCGGTCAGCTGGCTGACGATCTTGACCGTCACGGTGGTCATGGGTTCGAACGGGTTGAGCTGCAGGCGGGCAGCAACGCCGGCCGCGAGAACCACGATCATGGTTTCGCCGATCGCACGCGACGCTGTCATCAGCACGGCGCCGACGATGCCGGGAAGAGCGGCGGGAACGATGACCTTCTTGATGGTTTCAGAGCGCGTGGCACCGAGACCGAGAGAACCATCGCGCAGCGAACGCGGCACGGCGGTGATGATGTCGTCCGACAGCGACGAGACGTAGGGGATCAGCATAATGCCCATCACGAAGCCGGCGGTGATGACGCTCTGCGCCTGGATGAAGTTGGCGTAGTTGCCCGTCGCCAGACCGCTGATCTGCGTGGAAATGTCTCGCAGGAACGGACCAACCGTTGTCAGGGCGAAGAAACCGTAGACGATTGTGGGGATACCCGCGAGAACCTCGAGCAGCGGCTTTACAACCGAGCGCAGGCGCGGCGTCGCATATTCCGACATGTAGATCGCCGAGAACAACCCGACCGGCACGGCGACCAGCATGGCGACGAAACCGATATAGAGCGTGCCGGCGAGCAGCGGGATCAGGCCGAACTGGCCGGAGGAGTCAGTCGTACCGGCGGCCGCAAAACGCGGATCCCACACCGTTCCGAAGAAGAACTGGTGCGCCGGAACCATGGTGAAGAACTGGATCGCTTCCGAGAGCATCGACAGCACGATGCCGATGGTCGTCAGGATGGCGATGGAGGACGCGACGAGCAGGGCCGCGAGAATGACCCTTTCGACCCTGTTGCGTGCGCGAAAGCGCGGCGCGATCGAACGTAGCGCATAGGCGGCGCCGGCGAATGCGGCCAACAACACGGTGGCGACCATTCCCAGGCGGCTGGTCGAGGTCATAGCGTTCAGCGTCTGGGCAGCATCGACCATGAAACGCTCAGGGTCACCGGCGATTGCCACGCCCTTCGATGCCAGAAGCGATCTTACGGCGGCCGTATCCGCATCAACCTTTGCGGTTTCTTCCGGCGTCAGCCGCTGAAGACCGCGGGCGATGGACGTCACCATGCCGTAGGTCAGGCTCTGCTGCGCTTCGGATTGGGCGCGTACATCCTCAGGAAATTCGCCGCGCACCGCCGAGGTAACGACCAGCGGGCTGATAACAAGCCAGATACAGAGAATGAGCGCCGCGGGCAGCACGGCCCAGACGACGGCGTAGGAACCGTGATAACCAGCACGGGAATGCATGCTGGAGGGACGCCCGCCAGACAGAGCAACGGCGCGGCGGCTGCCGAGCAGATAACTGCCGATGCCGATCAGCGCCAGTATCAGCAAAAGGATCGATGTGTTCATTAGAGTTCCCTCGGCGTGCCTCAAGAGCACGGTGCGATATCGGGCAAATCAAAAAGTCATCAAAACGAGACCGCTGGACCATCCGAAGATGCTTGCCGCCTGACTGTAACAAAGTCTGGCAAGCGTCAAGGTTGATACATCCTATCCATCTGTAATCCATAAACAATTATGTGGACGACGATGGATGGGAACTGTCAACCGGAGACAGTCGCCAAGGCGGAATGGCACCGGAGCGGAATGAGGGGCGCGGCAGGCCGCACCCCTCTTTCTTTATTACATCGAAGCGCCGGCAGCGAACTTGGCGCGAATTTCTTCGCGTTCTTTTTCCGGAGCGGCAACGAGGCCGTAGTTTGCGAGCGGGGAATCAGGGCCGATCATCTCGTCAGAAACGAAGAACTCGACATATTCCTTGAGGCCCGGGATAACGCCCAGGTGAGCCTTCTTCACGTAGAAGAACAGCGGACGCGAAACCGGGTACTTGCCGCTGGCAACGGTTTCCGTGGAAGGAACAACACCCGAAACAGTCGCAACCTTCAGACGGTCAGCGTTGTTTTCGTAGAATGCCAGGCCGAAAACGCCGAGGCCGGTCTTGTTGGCGTCGATGCGGGCAAGCGTTTCAGTGTAGTCGCCGTCGATGTCGACAGCAGCGCCGTCCTTACGGACTGCAACGCACTTGGCGGCAGCCTGCTTGGCATCGGGAACCAGCTTCTTGATGGCGTCGGTAGCGCCGGCTTCCTTGCAGCCGTCAGCCATAATCTTCTCTTCGAAGACTTCGCGCGTGCCGTGCTTGGAACCCGGGATGTAAGCGGCGATCGCTACATCAGGCAGTTCCTTGTTGATTTCCGACCACTTCTTGTAAGGGTTGGCAACGAGCTTGCCGTCCTTGACGATTTCAGCGGCGAGACCGAGGTACAGATCCTTCGGCTCGAGCTTGAGGTCCTTGTTGGAAGAGTCCATCGCGAAAACGATACCGTCGTAACCGATCTTCACTTCCTGAACGTCGGCAACGCCAGCAGCCTTACAGGCAGCAAGTTCGTCGCTCTTGATCGGGCGCGAAGCGTTGGCAATGTCGATGGTGCCTTCGCCAACGCCGGAGCAGAACGCCTTCAGACCGCCGCCCGTGCCGCCAGACTCAACAACCGGAGCCTTGAAGTTCGGGAAAGTCTCAGCAAAAGTTTCAGCAACAATCTTGGCATAGGGCAGAACCGTGGAGGAACCGGCAACCTGGATCTGGTCGCGAGCAGCGGCGGCGCCAGCGAAGGCGACAGAAGCCACCAGAGCTGCTGCGGAAAATTTAACGAAGTTCATTTGTCTCTCCCGTCGTGGGCTTGTTTGTGGACGCAGCCGATAGCGGCATTCGCTCTTAGCATGCGCTCGGCGGTCTCTTCTTAACCACCGTAACCACCTCCTTTTATGTCACTTCGATGAAAGATTTGTGACAATCTAAATTATTGATTTAATTTAAAAAAATTTTCCGATATTAAAGGCCGCAATGCCCTCTATGTCAAAATCTGACGGTAAAGTCGGTGCCGTTGCCGAGTTCCGATTTAATGATGAGGCGAGCGCGGTGGCGGGTGAGGATGTGCTTGACGATGGCAAGCCCCAGGCCCGTCCCCTTCTTCGAGCGGCTGTCAGCAACGCTGACGCGGTAAAACCGCTCCGTCAGACGCGGCACATGTTCAGCGGGAATGCCCGGCCCCTTGTCGATGACGCTCACCTCCACCGGTTTACCGGGTTCGGCACGCAGCCAGACATCCACGACCTTGCCTTCCTGGCCGTATTTGCAAGCATTTTCAACGAGGTTCTGGAACACCTGCACCAGTTCGTCGCGGTCGCCCTGCACTTCCGCCGGCCGGTCGGGCAGATGCAGGGTGATAACCACATCCAGCTCATTGGCGAGCGGCAGCAGCGCATCCCGGACATGGCCGATGACGGGCACGAGATCGACCTTCTGGTCCGGCGCAATGTTCGCCCGCAATTCCAGCCTTGAAAGGGACATGAGGTCATCCACCAGCCTGCTCATGCGGGTGGCCTGATCGAGCATGATGGCGAGGAAACGTTCCTGCGCTTTCGGGTCGTTGCGGGCCGGTCCCTGCATGGTTTCGATGAAGCCGCGCAGAGAGGCGAGCGGGGTGCGCAATTCATGGCTTGCATTGGCAACGAAATCGCTGCGCATACGGTCGATACGGCGAAGCTCCGAAACATCGCGGAACGACAGGATGTAGAATGGTGGACCCGCCATCTCTCCCGCATCCGCCCGGGCGATACGGACAATGAAGACCCGTTCGGAGGGAAAACGCTCCGAATGTTCGACCTGGTTGGGCTGGCCGGTGGTGATGGTTTCGCGAATGACATCCAGCAAACCCGGCGAACGCAGCCGGGCGGAAATATGCGCGCCGGCCGGAAGCTGGCCGAAGGCGCGTTCCGCCGCGCCGTTCTGATACAGCACGCCGGCGTTTTTATCGAGAATGAAGACCGGCGTATCCAGAACAGCGAGACCCGCCCTGACGCCCGAAATGACGTTTTCACCGGGCACCCCCGGCTCATCCGCTTCCGCGGCTGCGGTTTCGTCCTTCGCCGGCTCAACCGGCCCTTCCCGGGCGGTCAAAATGGCGATGACGGCGCAGAACCACAGGACGGCGGGCATATAGGGTGTGTGCAGCTCGGAGACGGCCACGACGGCAAGCATGCTGACGACGAGAACGGGCAACCAGTTTCGGCCAAGCTTTTTTCCAAAAAGCTTAAATCCACTCTCGCCTTTCATGACTGCCATTTCAGCCCACTTTCCACTTTCATCTGACAGCGCATCGAAGTCTCATAGGCCAGCTTCATGACAGAGATTCATCACCGCGTATTTTCCACAGCGTATATGCGCAAAATCTGCGCCGCAATCGTCACTGCCACAGCTCGCCGGCTAACCAATCCCCTTTCACTTGAATTCTGCGGGTGGATGTGAACTCATTGGCAGTGAGTTGCCTTTACACAACAACATCAGGAGGAACACATGGACGAAGAAACGAAGAAGCGATCGGTGGACATCACCATTGGCGGCAAGCTGCGCAGCTTCGATATCGACGATCCGGTTCTTCCCGAGTGGGTGGAGGAAAAGAAACTTTCCGCCGGCAATTTCCCTTACGATAAAAAGATGAAGCGGGAGGAATACGACACCACTCTCGAGGCGCTGCAGGTGGAGCTGGTCAAGGTGCAGTTCTGGCTTCAGGCCACCGGCAAACGGGTGATGACGGTTTTCGAAGGCCGTGATGCGGCGGGCAAGGGCGGCGCGATCTTCGCGGCCCGGGCCTACCTCAACCCCCGCTATGCCCGTGTCGTAGCGCTGACCAAACCGTCGGAAACGGAGCGCGGCCAATGGTACTTCCAGCGCTATATCTCGCATTTTCCGACAGCCGGTGAATTCGTTCTCTTCGACCGCTCCTGGTATAACCGCGCCGGGGTAGAGCCGGTCATGGGTTTCTGCACCCCGCAGGAGCACAAGCGCTTCCTCAAGGAAACGCCGCGGCTGGAAAAGATGCTGGTCCATGAGGACGTCCATCTGTTCAAGTTCTGGCTCGATATCGGCCGCGAAACGCAGATCGAGCGCTTCCACGATCGTCGCCACAGCCCGCTGAAATGCTGGAAGCTTTCGGACATGGATATAGCCGCGCTGACGAAATGGGACGACTACACGCAAAAGCGCGACGAGATGCTGGAAAAGACCCACAGCAGCGACGCCCCATGGACGGTGGTACACGCCAACGACAAACGCCGCGCCAGGGTGAACCTCATCCGCCACATTCTCAATACGCTCGACTATGACGGCAAGGACAAAAAGGCCATCGGCGAGATCGACGACAAGATATTGGGATCAGGACCGGGTTTTCTGAAATAAGTCCGGAAGACGATGACAAGCGCCCCGGCGGCGGCGCTTGTTCCCTCTTCTCACTAACGTCTTACTGACCGGGCAAAATGCGCACGGAGTAAAGATTGACCGGGCGGGCGTTGCCGTCGATATCGCTGTTGATGAAGATCTTGCCGGGTGCATTGGGGGCAAGCGAACGTTCGAACGTCGTGTTCAGCAGCATATCCGCACGCTCGGCCGTGGCCGTGAAGCGGTGGCGGGAGCAATCGCCAAGCGTGGCGAAATCGCAGGCGACGGAAACCTGTGTCTGCCTGTCGCTGGATGATTGCAGCGTGATCGATATGGTCGAGGATTTGCCCGCCATATCCCGCATCACCTCCACCGGAACCTCGACGCTGATGGCGCCATCCTGAGAGACGCTTCTTGACGTCACCCGTATCGCCTTGCCGGCGGGCGTGGCGATGTTTTCAACATTGGCGCGCGGGCCTGCCGAAACTCCGGAACTGCCGCGCTCAGCGTTAAATACCTCTACCCAGTCATCCGAAAAGCCGCGGCCGGCAGAAAGGCTCGGGGCGGGTTCCGTACCGTTGAAGTCCTCCGCCTGGACTTGCGCCGGCGGATTGGGCACGCTGGTATCGCGCTGCTCCGGCGACAGCAGCAAGCCGGAGGAATAGACCCACCACGCGCCGATACCGACAAAGGCCAGGAGCGATACGAACATGAAAAGCCGGGCAAAAAGCCCGCGACGCTTGCGGCGGCCAACGGCACCTTCCGGGCGAAAGGCAAGCGAGGCATCGCCCGCGCTGGAGCCTCTCCTCGGCGGTTTTCCATTGCGACGCCCAGCGCTCAGAGCTTCCGGAGCGGCAGCGGCACCCGGCCGCACATCGCGCGTTTCGCCACGCAATTCCGGCTCGACGGCCATATCGCCGTGGTGCTGCGACTGTGAAACGGGATCGACCGAAGGATGATCATGCGCGGTACTTTCCGGCAAAGGCGGCCGCAATTGCTGTTCCACCCTGTCCAGAAGGCGGTTCCGCTCTTCATTCTCGATGACGTGGATCAGGCTTTCGAGTCGCTGGCGCTGCTGGGCCACGACCTGCGGATCGTCTATGCCCTGCTTGCGCAGGCCCGCTTCCAGTGCCTGACGGGAGGATTGGTAAATCCGTGCACGAACTTCGGCGTTCGATCTGTCCGATTTTTCCAGAGCATTTCTGATTGCCGTTTCCAGTCCGCTCACGACCGATCCTTATTCTACTGCTCTTCGCAAAAATATGTGGCAGTGCGCCAATGGTTTACGATTCGGTAACGGCTATGCCGCGCCTCCGCAAGCATCGTTTGCGATAAAGACCGGATTGCTTTGGGGAAAATCGATCCATTGTGGCGCTGCGAACGCAGATTCGGCCGGCCGGTGCGACGCTGTTTTCGCTTTCAATCCATTGCCGAACACGATATTGACTTACGTGCGCGTAAACGTAATCCGTGGGAGGAGACATGCTACCGTCCGTGCTGAAAGACAATCTGCGTCTTCCGGTCATAGCGTCACCGCTATTCATTATTTCGCATCCGCAATTGACGCTGGCGCAATGCAAGGCGGGCGTCATCGGCGCTTTCCCGGCGCTGAATGCGCGGCCTGAAAGCCAGCTGGATGAATGGCTGGCGATGATCACCGAAGAGCTGGCCGCCCACAACCGCGCCAACCCAGAGCGCCCCGCCGCGCCCTTCGCGGTCAACCAGATCGTGCACATGTCCAACCGGCGGCTGGAACACGATCTCGGCCTATGCGTGAAATACAAAGTGCCGGTGGTGATTTCCTCGCTTGGTGCGGTGCCGGAGGTCAACGCCGCCGTGCATTCCTATGGCGGCATCGTGCTGCATGACGTTATCAACGATCGCCATGCCCGCTCGGCCATCCGCAAAGGCGCGGACGGGCTGATTGCGGTGGCGACCGGTGCTGGTGGACATGCGGGCACGCTTTCGCCCTTCGCCCTCGTTCAGGAAATCCGCGAATGGTTTGATGGCCCGTTGCTGCTGGCAGGCGCCATCGCCAATGGCGGCTCCATCCTCGCGGCACAGGCCATGGGCGCGGACATGGCCTATATCGGCTCCCCTTTCATCGCAACGCAGGAGGCGCGCGCCTCCGATGGCTACAAGCAGGCGATTGTGGAGGCGCAGGCCAAGGACATCGTTTATTCGAACTATTTCACGGGCATCCACGGCAACTACCTGAAAAGTTCGATCGTCGCCTCTGGCATGGACCCCGACAACCTGCCCGAAGCGGACCCTTCGAAGATGGACTTCGAAACCGCCACCGGCGGCGCAAAGGCCTGGAAGGATATCTGGGGTGCCGGGCAAGGCATCGGCGCAATCAAGGCGGTAGAACCCGTGGCAGACCTCGTCGACCGGCTGGCGCAGGAATATGAGGCGGCCAAACGGCGCATCTGCGCGCAAGCCTGCGGCCACGCATAAATAATGGACAGGCAAAGCTTTTTTTCGGATTTTTCAAAACCCGCGCATTCAAGGCTTGAAATCCGTCAGCATTGCCTGTATCAGCCCGCCATGAAGCTGATCCGTAACAAACGGGTCACAATCGGGCCGCTTTAGCTCAGTCGGTAGAGCACGTCATTCGTAATGACGGGGTCAGGTGTTCGAGTCACCTAAGCGGCACCATTTTCATCTCCCCTAAATCATACTTCATCCTTCAAACGGACTTCGCACCTCTGCGATCCGTCGCCCTGGCTTGTTGCCCCATGCATTATCAGCAGCCGCAAAACCATTTGAAACCAAACAGCCCGCCGGACGTTGACCGGCACCTATGGTCAAATGGAAAGCCTGTCATCGTGGACGTTATTCGTATTCTTATCGCCATCATTCTTCCGCCCGTCGGCGTGTTTCTTCAGGTCGGGTTTGGCCTGCATTTCTGGCTCAATATCCTTTTGACGCTGTGCGGTTATGTGCCCGGCATCATCCACGCCATTTGGGTGATCATGCGGAAATGACAATGGTCGGGCGCTTCGGCGTGCGGCACGCAAGGAACATCACCAACATTTTAGTACGTGATTAAATTCTCACGATGGACTGGAACCCCGCCTTCTCCCTCACGTTATGGTGATGACACCTGCAAGGAGAAAGTCGTGAACCAGATCATTTACATCGTTGGCCTCGTTGTTATCGTTATGGCGATCCTGTCGTTTTTCGGCTTCCGCTGATCACCGTTGTCAATTCGATAACTTGCGCATATTCTAATCAACAGTAACACACGACTGCGTTCATGGGTTGCTCCGCTGTCGGGTGGATTTCGGGATCGCGTTGCTCTGGGAGGTGCACGATGAAGAACGAGAGATGGACAGAACCTGTCGAGGTCAGTCTTGATGAAAATGGCAAGAATGTCGTCGCCGGCCCCTTCGAAGCACTGATGTTAATGACCGAGGGCTGGCCGAACATACGCGGATTGAGTTTCGTGAGAGCCAGAAGCGCCTGCCGCGCCGCCCTTGATGGGCGCAAATCGCCCGAAGAGGCGCGCAAATGCTTCACTGATGCCGTCTCCGAGATGCAAAAAAGCCCTCATTAAAATCCTGTCAAACGAGAAACGGCTCCTGAAAAGGAGCCGTTTTTTCCTATGCGGCATTTCCGGTGTCAAAAGAATCCGGAAATGCCTTCTCTATAAATGCGCGAAACGCTGCGGAAGCACGTCCTGCCTTACATCCAGTAGGGCGCAACGCCGTAATAGTCGTGGACCTTGCGGTCCCTGGCGTGCAGCAGATCGTCATCATCGAGATTGGCAAAGTGCGGCGCGTTCTCGATCTCTTCCTTGGTGAGATCGATGCGGTAGCCGTCAAGCTCTTCGTCGTAATGCAGCTTTTCCCATGGGAGCGGATAATAGTCATCGCCGATCCCGAGAAAACCGCCGAAGCTCAACACCGCATAGGCGACGCGGCCGCCGCGTTTTTCAAGAATGATGCGCTGGATTGAGCCGATATGCTTGCCATCGGCACCATAGACGCGCGTGCCCTCCACCTTGTCGCTGGCGATAAGGCTCGGCGTGTCCTTGACATAGGGGTCCTGTCCGGCGCGGGGTTCTTGATGCAACATGACGTCTTTCCTCCTTGATTTTCCTCGTGATTGTCACGTCTGGTAAACCCCTGCACAGCGAATTCGTTCCGAAGCTTTTCAGGCGCTGCGGATTGAACGTGCCGATCAGGTGGAGCGGAAAAGGTCTATTGGCGAACTTTCTGCCAGACGGAAGGCGAGACACCGACCATCTTGCGGAAGACACGGGAGAAATGCGCCTGATCCGAAAACCCGGCTGCGATGGCGATGTCGGTCAGCGCCATATCGGTACGCATCATCAGGTCCTTGACGCGATCGATGCGCGCCTGCATCTGCCATTGATGCGGCGGCACGCCGGTGGACGCCTTGAAGGCATGGCTGAAATGGGATTGAGACAGGTTGGTGAGCTCCGCGAGTTCCTCCAGCCTGATCGACCGCAGGCAATGTTCGCGGATGTAATCGGTCGCCGCCCTCAATTGCCAGGCGGCAAGCTTGCTGCGTTTTTTGACCGGTTCCCGCTTCACCTTGAGGAAATCCGTCAACAGTGCCAGCACAAGGCTTTCACCGTATAGATCGTGCAAAGGGTCGGGATTATCACATTCGGCGGCGATCAGGCGCGCAAGCGCGAGCAGGCGCTCATCCTCGAACATCAGATGCGGATCGAGAAGTCCGTGCGGATCGAACCCCTGCACCAGCCGCGCACCCAATAATCCCGCATCGAAATGCAGATCGAGGTGGCGCACGAAGGAAACATTGCTGAGTTCCGCATGCACATCCAGATCGGCGGGCACGAAGGAAATCCGGTTCGCTTCGGACGAGCCGTAATTGTCGCGGCGGCAGCGGTTCATCATGAAGCGGCCACCATCCGTCCCGTCCATATCGAGCAGGAAAACGAAACGCGGGTCCTTGCCGACATAACGGCCGCCCGCCCTCGGCGCGCAACGCACGTCCCAGAGATCGGCGACGATGCCGTTCCATACTCTTGAGCGCGGACCGCCGATGACGGCGAAGCCCTCGATCTCATTTTCCATCCGCACGCGGAAAGCCATGGCCTCTTGATCCCGCAAGGCGCCATGGCGCCACTATAAACATGATAAATTTATTCATGTTTATAGTGGCAAACTATATTTCCCGCAACTGCCGACCAAAGGCCCGCTGTCACCACTTCTTGGAAAGCTTGAGGGTGATGGTACGGCTGTCACCCCAGCCGCAAACGGAGACGCCGGCGCAGCTCTTGACGTATTCCTTGTCGAAGACATTTGCGACGTTGACGGAAGCCGTCCAGTCGTTCTTCTCGTAGCGGATCGCGGCATCGAAGACCGCTGCATCCGGAACACGTAGCGTATTTGCCGCATCCGCCCAGGACTTGCCCTGATAACGCACACCGCCTCCAACGCTGAGGCCTTCAAACGTATCATCGGTAAAGGCGTAATCCACCCAAAGCGACGCGGTGTGAGCGGGAACGATCCACGGCGATTTGCCGATCAGGTTGGGATTGGCATCCTTGGTGATATCGAGATCGGTATAGGAATAGGAGGCGATGGTTTTCCAGTTGTCGCTGAGATTGGCCTTCGCCTCCAGCTCGAGGCCGGTGGATTCCACCTGCCCGAACTGGCCGCTCGTCGTTACGCCGCCGGCGGTATAGGAAACGATGGCATTGTCCTTGACCAGCTTGAAGACCGAGGCGGTAATGCTGCCGTCGAAGAAGGTCGGCTCGTATTTGATGCCGGCCTCGAACTGGTGTCCTTCCTCCGGTACGGCGGAACTGCCGTCGGCAAGCGTATCGATAAGCGGATTGAAGAAGGTGGCCGCCGAGACATAGGGCGTCAGGCCATTGTCGAATTCATAGGCAAGACCGGCGCGGCCGCTCAGCGCATCGTCATTGGAGCGGCGCGATACGCCAGCCGGCAGCCTGTTGTTCAGTTCGGTATCGACATAATCATAGCGGCCGTTCAGCGTGACCAGCCAGCCATCGCCGAAACGCAGCTGGTCCTGCGCATAGATGCCGATCTGCTGCTGCGTCACGACATTATTGGCGTAGACGAAATTCGTTCCCTGCGTCGAGCCATAGACCGGTTTGAGCGCGCCGATAGCATTCGATCCGCAGCAGGCCTGCACCTGATCCAGCTTGTAATATTTATAGTCGAGACCGAAGAGCAGAGAATGGCTGACCGCGCCGGTATCGAACTGGCCTTCGACGCGGTTGTCAACGCCGAAGCTGTCCACCTTCGACAGGCCGTCATAACCGAAGCGGGTCAGCATGTAATCGTTGGTGGCAGCGTCGAGGATCGGCTGGCCATTGGCATCCGCATTTGCCCAGCCGCCCGGATAGGGTCCGGTTTCGTGCTTGTAGAGGTGGCCGTAACGGGCGTTCTGGCTAATCTTCCAGCCATTGTCGAATTCATGGCTGACTTCGTAGCCCACCATGGACTGGTAGACACGGCCATTGTCGATATCAGGCTCGCCATAAAACGCCTTGCGGTCGAGCTTGCCGAAGGGCGCGTCGACTACCGTGCCGACATAGGGCAGGAAGCCGTTGCCGACATGCACCTGATCCAGCGCCGAGAAATATCCGTAGAGCGTGGCGCTGGTCTGCGCATCCGGCTCGAAGGTGATCTGCGGCATGATGAAACCGCGCAGATCCTCGGAATAGTCGGTGTAGTTGTCGCCGCCCGAGACCTTGCCGGTGACGCGGTATTTCCACACGCCCTCACCGTCGATCTTGTCACCGAGATCGAAACCGAAGAAGGCGTTGCCGAAATTGTTGATGCCGATTTCCGTTTCACGCACCGGAGCGTCCTGCGGGCGCTTGCGGACCATCTGCACAATGCCGCCGGGATTGGCGCCGCCATAAAGCACCGAAGCCGGTCCTTTCAGCACCTCCACCCGTTCCAGACCGTAGGCATCCATCTGGAAACCGCCGAAACCGTAACTGAACAGGTTCAACCCATCGAGGAACACGCCGGTCTGGGTTGCCTGAAAGCCGCGAATGTAAAACCAGTCCGTATCCGGGTCGGTGCCGAAAGGCTCCGCCGTCACGCCGGGCGTGTAGCGCAGTACCTCGTCGATCTTGGTCACGACGCCGCGATCGTCCATTTCCCGACGGCCGATGACCGAGACGGATTGGGGAATGTCCTTCGTTTCCGTGTCGGTTTTCGAACCCGTCGCGCTTTTCTTCGCGACATATCCCCGGACCGGACCCGTGGCGTTTTCAGTGCCCTGCCCTTCGACGGTGATCTGGCGCAGAACGGTCGTTTCCTGCGCCTGGGTTACCACCGGCGCCAGCAAAACAATGGCAGCCGTTCCCAAAGCCAGGCGGCCCAAAAACATCTCATGCAAATTTTTCAAGATATGCCCCGAAACTGATCACGGCCGACGTTCATATCCGGCAGGCCGCAGCACCTCAATTAAGCTGAGTATTTACATCAGGATTAAGGCGGGATGCTTGTCGTTTTCTGGGGGGATTTGAAGCTTATTGGCTTCTCGCACAGTTTTGCGCCGGTCATTTTTGGGGCGAGGTGTGGATGTCAGCCTTTACGTCGGCCGATCCTTGCAAGCTGCATGACCGGAAGGATGCCGATGACGACGATCGCCAATGCCGCGATTGATGCCTCCTCATAGGTGCCCCGCGCCGCTTCACCATAAAGATGTGTCGCGAAAGTCTCGAAATTGAGCGGCCGCAACAGGAGGGTGGCCGGAAGTTCCTTGACGCAATCGACGAAGATCAGCAATGCCGCCGCCGCAAGCGAGGCTTTCGAAAGCGGCAGATGAATCTGACGGAATGTCTGCGTCGCGGTTCTTCCCAGCGTTCGCGAGGCGTGATCGAAGGATTGCGGGATGCGGCTCAACCCGGCATCGACGCCACCAGCGGCAATGGTGAGAAAACGCGCCGAATAGGCGTAGATCAGGGCAGCACCGCTGCCAATGAAGATGAGGCCGGTGGATATGCCGAACCATTCGCGCATGGTCTGGTCGACAAACCGGTCGAAGCCGCCGAGCGCGATCAGCACGCCGATGGCGATGACCGTGCCGGGGGCAGCATAACCCACGGTGGAGAGGCGATAGGACCAGAGCGAGAGGCGCCCCGGTGCAAGCCGCATTGCATAAGCGACAGCAAGGCCGAGCATGAGGGTGATCGCAGTCGCCAGCCCGGCGAAGAGGATGGTATTCACGGCCTCCTCGGTGAAACGGGACGATAGGCCGCTGAACCGGAACCGCTTCCATGCCTCGATGACGAGATAGCTCGCCGGCGCCACAAAGCCGATAAGGACCGGCAGGCTACCGAGCGCAAAGGCGCCGCAGGCTTTCAGGCCGGTGAGCCGCACCGGCTCCAGTTCCCTGCTTTTCTGTGCAGACGCCGAATAACGCTGTTTGCGTCGCGCCCAACGTTCGAATGCCACGAGGGCAACCACGATGAAAAGCATGGAAAGCGCTATCTGTGCCGCACCGGGCAAATCCGATTTCGTGACCCAGGTGGTGTAGACCGAAACGGTGAGCGTGCGAACACCGAGAAATTCCGATGCGCCGATATCGTTCAGCGCTTCCATCAGGGCAAGGCTGATGCCGACCGCCACGGCGGGGCGCGCCAACGGCACCGCAACCTTGAAGAACGCCGCCCCCCTGGAAACGCCGAGTGTGCGGGCCGCTTCCAGCAGGTTGCCCGCCTGCGTCAGGAACATGGCGCGAACGGGAATGTAAACGTAAGGAAACAGCACAAAACCGAGCAGGACGATGCAGCCTGTCATCGATCTTATGTCCGGCAGGCGAAACTCCCGCGGGCTGGAATAACCGAGCAGCCAGCGGATAGCCCCCTGCACCGGCCCGATCGGGTGAAGAATATCCAGATAGGCGTAAGCGACGATATAGGTGGGCATGGCGAGCGGTAGCAGCAGCGCCCATTCCAACATCCTGCGGCCGGGGAAATCATAAGCGGTGACCAGCCAGGCGGCAGAGGTGCCGACGACACCGGCCAGAAGACCGACACCGACCAGAAGGATCACCGTATCCGGCAAGGCCGTCAAAAGAACGCTCGCGCCCAGATGCGCCCACAGGCCTTCCGAACCCTGAACGGCCTGCGAGACGAGCGCCAGAACCGGCACCAGGGCGCCACAGACCGCAGCCACAGACAGGCTCAGCCACCAGAAGGAGGATGAAAACCTTGGTCTCGTGTGGGGCATCAATGGCTGGACGGCGTCTGGAATCATGAGCTTCTTGAAATACAGGGAAAGGCGCCCGCGGCTGCGAGCGCCTTTCACCTTGTTGTTGCCAATTGGCCTTTACTGGTCGAAACCGACCTTGTCGACCAGCTCGCTCGCCTGCTTGCGATGCGACACGATTTCCGTCAGCGACTTGTTGTCGATCTTCAGGTCACCGAAGGAAGCAACGATCTCGTTGAGCGCCGCACCCTGCCTGACCGGATATTCGAAGTTGGCTTCGGCATAAATCTTCTGGGCGTCGTCCGAAACGAGGTATTCCAGAAGCTTGACGGCTTCGGCCTTGTTCGGAGCGTTCTTGGCAATGGCCGCGCCGCTGATGTTGACCTGCGTGCCGCCGTTCTTGAATGTCGGCAGAACAACCTTGATGGCTTCAGCCCACTTCACCTGCTCCTCACCGCCCTTGCCCGAACGCATCAGGCCGACATAATAGGAGTTGGCAATGCCGATATCGCAAATGCCGCCGAGGATATCCTTGGCGACGTCACGGTCGCCGCCGCCTGCCTTGCGGGCCAGGTTTTCCTTGACGCCGGCAAGCCACTTTTCAGTGTCGGCTGCGCCATAGTGGGCGATGTAATCAGCAAAGAGCGCCGTGTTATAGGGATGCTGGCCGGAGCGAATGCAAACCTTGCCCTTCCACTTCGCATCCGCCAGGTCTTCATAGTTGAAGGATGCGAGGTCGAGATCCTTAGCCGCATAAACAATGCGAGCGCGCATGGAGAGCGCGAACCAGTGGCCCTTGGCGTCGCGAAGTTCAGCCGGGATGGCCTTGCTCAGAGTTTCGGATTCGACGGCCTGGGTAACGCCCTTTTCGGCGAGGTCGACAAGGTTGCCAGCATCCACGGTCATCAGAACGTCGGCAGGCGAACTTGCGCCTTCGCTCAGAACGCGCTCTGCGAGGCCATCCTTGAGGAACACGGTATTGACCTTGACGCCACTGGAAGCCGTGAAGGACTCCAGCAGGGGCTGGATCAGGGCCGGCTCTCTGGTGGTGTAGATGTTCAGTTCCGCGGCGCTGACTGATCCGGCTGCAAAAGCAACGGTGCTGGCAAGCAGGGCAAGTTTCGTCATGTTTTGTCTCCCTCTTCGATGGCGAATGTCGAGGGAGCAATCATCATACATGATGTATTAAATCAAGTTTTATTTCGCCATTTTCAGACGGCTGCGATCACCAAGAGTTGAAAATGGGGCGGTAATAAACAGTAAAATCCGCCCGTTCAACTTCAAGTAAATATCAGCACCCCCTTGGGATCGATGCCGAAACGCACGGCCGTGGTCTTGGCGGACGTACGTTGCATCGTCCTGACGCGCAAATCCGCTGGCAGACCGGGCACGGCTATGCCGAGCTGTTCGATCTCGCCCAAAAAAACGCGGCTCGATATTTCGCCGGCAATCCCATCTTTCGCGGCATTGTCCTCGATGATCGAAATCGCATTGGGGCGAACATAGGCGATGGCGGCAAGTCCTTCCGCCAGACCGGACGCATCACCCAGAGGCCCGAGCGGCGTTTCGACGCGCCCGTGCCTCACCCGGCCTTCGATCTTGTTGAAGGCGCAGAAAAAATCGGCGGCATAGCGGCTCTGGGGGTTGTCGTGGATTTCATAACCCGTGCCACTCTGTACGATACGCCCACGCTGCATCAGCACCACACGGTCTCCGGCGGAAAGCGCCTCCTCCGGATCATGGGTGACCATGATCGCCGTCGTGCCCAGTTGCCGCAGAAGGCCCAGCGTTTCCTCGCGTACACTGTCGCGCAATCCCCGGTCCAGATTGGAAAAGGGTTCGTCCATCAACAGCAGGCCGGGTTGCGGCGCAAGGGCGCGGGCAAGCGCCACGCGCTGCTGCTCCCCACCCGAAAGCGTGTGCGGGTAGCGCTTGGCCAGCTCTTGCAGATGGACGTGTTCGATCATCTCCGCAGCACGGCGGCGGGCTTCAGCTTTCGGCAGTGATCTCAGGCCGAACATCACATTCTGCTCGACGGTGAGATGCGGGAAAAGCGCATAGTCCTGGAAGACGAAGCCGATATTGCGCTTTTCCGGCTCGACGAAACCAGCCGAACCGGCAACGACGGCGCCATTTAAGGAAACGCTGCCATGATCCGGCGTCTCAACGCCCGCGACGATGCGCAGCAGGGTCGATTTTCCACAGCCCGACCGTCCCACCAGGCAAATGATTTCGCCGCGTTCCACGGTCAGATCGATATCGGACAATACATCCGTATCACCGAATCTTTTTCCAACCGACTTCAGTTCCAGCGCTGCGCTGCCTGCCATTTCCAATCCTGCCCTGCTTTGCGAATTATGTTGATCGCTCAAATCAGGATTAAAGTCAAAAAGGGCGGGGAAACAGGTTTCCATTCACGAGGCCGCGAGATGTTGGGCAGGAATATTGACGTTTACGTTAGAGTTAAATAGGCTTTGCCGATACGATGGACGTCAAGGGATTAGACGTCTATCATTCGTCACCGGGGAGCGGAGGAGTAGTCGATCCGGTGACGCCACATGCGGTTCCCTCAATCCGGCCATTACGCCGGCTGATTGCGGGAGCCTCGTGAAGATCAGGCAGCCTAAAGCGCCCTTCATGCGTTCCGTCGAACGCGCGGCGCACAGAAGACTCTGGGAGGAGAAGCATGAGTGAATTGTCCCTGGGACATCCAGAAAATGTCAGTGTCCAGAAACGCTGGCTGGCATCCTATCCGCCGGGTGTGCCTTCCGAGATTCCCGCATCCGCCTATACTTCCCTTGTCGAACTTCTCGAAAAGAGCTGCGCGCAATTTGCCGACAGGAAAGCCTTTTCCAGCATGGGAAAGTCCCTGACCTATCGGGAACTGGATATTGAAACCCGCGCCGTGGCCGCCTGGCTGCAATCCAGAGGGCTGGAAAAAGGCGACCGGGTTGCCGTGATGATGCCGAATATCCTGCAAAACCCCGTCGCGGTGCACGGAATCCTGCGGGCAGGCATGATCGTGGTCAACGTCAATCCGCTCTATACGCCGCGCGAACTGGAACACCAGCTGAAGGATTCCGGAGCAAAGGCGCTTTTCGTGCTGGAGAACTTCGCCCATGTGGCACAGCAGGCGGCGCCGAAAACCGCCGTCAGACATGTGGTCGTCGCGGCCATGGGCGATCTCCTCGGCCTTAAAGGACATATCGTCAATCTCGTGGTTCGCAAGGTCAAGAAGCTTGTGCCCGCCTATGCCATCCCCGGCTCGATCAGCTTCAAGGCCATGCTGAAGGAAGGTCAGGGATTTTCCTTAAAGCCAGTCAGCCTCACGGCGCAGGACATTGCCTTCCTGCAATATACTGGCGGAACGACGGGCATTTCCAAAGGCGCGATCCTCACCCACGCCAATCTTCTGGCCAACAAGGCCCAGATCAGCCTGTGGCTGGACGCCGCTTTCGGCGGACGCAAGGATCGTCCCGAGGTTCTCAATTTCATCTGCGCGCTGCCGCTCTGCCATATCTTCGCGCTGACGGTGAATTCGCTGATGGGCATTGCGCTTGGTGGCCACAACCTGCTGATCGCCAATCCACGCGACATTCCCGGCTTCGTGAAAGAACTGTCGCATTATCAGCCGCATATTTTCCCCGGTATCAACACGCTGTTCAACGCGATGATGAACAATGAGGACTTCCGCAAGCTGGACCTGTCGTCGCTGATCCTCGTTCTTGGCGGCGGCATGGCGGTGCAAAGGCCGGTGGCCGAACGCTGGCTCTCGATGGTTGGTTGCCCGATCGCCGAAGGTTACGGACTGTCGGAAACCTCTCCCGTCGCCACCGTCAACCGGCTCGACGCCACGGAATTCAGCGGCACCATCGGCCTGCCGATTTCCTCGACGGAAATCGATATTCGCGACGAAGAAGGCAACAGCCTGCCCTCCGGCGAAGTCGGCGAGATCTGCATTCGCGGACCGCAGGTCATGGCCGGCTATTGGCAGAGGCCGGATGAAACCGCCAAAGCCATGACGGCGGACGGCTTCTTCCGCTCCGGCGACATGGGTTTCATGGATGATCGCGGTTACACCAAGATCGTCGACCGCAAGAAGGACATGATCCTCGTTTCCGGTTTCAACGTCTATCCGAACGAGATTGAGGAAGTGGCCGCCAGCCATCCCGGCGTGCTGGAATGCGCCGCAATCGGGGTTCCGGACGAACATTCCGGCGAGACCGTCAAGCTCTTCGTCGTCAAGAAGGACCAGTCGCTGACGGAGGCGGAACTCAAGGCCTTCTGCGCCAAGAACCTGACCAACTACAAACGGCCGAAGATCATCGAGTTCCGAACCGAGCTGCCGAAATCGAATGTCGGCAAGATTTTGCGGCGCGAACTGCGCAATCTGAACTGAAGGACGAGAGCCGGGCGACCGGCTCTTTTCTTTTGTCCCGTCCCTTTCTTTTATCGAAGTCGCCTTGATTTGGTCGCCTGAAAAAGAATAGTTTCCTCATCCTTCCAGGAAGCCGAGGAGCACAAGATGCAGGCCACCATCGAAAAACTGAAAGCAACGGCAAGCAGCACAGCCGCAACCGATCTGCGCGCCGCTTTTGCGGCCGACGACAAACGATTCAGCCGTTTCAGCGCCAAATTCGATGACCTGCTGATGGATTATTCCAAATGCGCTGTTAACGAGGAGATCGTGACGCTTCTCGAGAAGCTCGCACGCGATGGCGGCGTCGAAGCCAAGCGCGAAGAGATGTTCTCAGGCAAGGCCATCAACTTCACCGAAGACCGCGCCGTGCTGCACACCGCACTGCGCAACCGCTCCAACACGCCGGTTCTCGTTGACGGCAAAGATGTGATGCCGGATGTGAACGCCGTTCTGACGGCCATGGGCAAGTTTGCCGACGCCGTCCGCTCCGGTTCGCTGAAAGGTGCAACCGGCAAGAAGATCACCGACATCATCAATATCGGCATTGGCGGCTCCGATCTCGGCCCCGTCATGGCCACGCTGGCGCTTGCGCCTTTCCATGATGGTCCGCGTGCGCACTTCGTCTCCAACATCGATGGCGCGCATATTGCCGACACGCTGAAGCTCGTTGATCCCGAGACCTCGCTCTTCATCGTCGCGTCGAAGACCTTCACCACCATCGAAACGATGACGAATGCCGCCACCGCGCGCCGTTTCATCGCCGAAAAGCTGGGTGAAGAGGCGGTAAAGCACCATTTCGCTGCCGTTTCGACAGCATTGGAAAAGGTCGCCGCCTTCGGCATTGAAAGCGACCGCATCTTCGGTTTCTGGGACTGGGTTGGCGGACGTTATTCGATCTGGTCGGCCATCGGCCTGCCGCTGATGATCGCCATCGGGCCGGACAATTTCGGCAAGTTCCTGGATGGCGCGCATGCGATGGACAGGCACTTCCGCGAGGCGCCGATCCGCGAAAACCTGCCGATGCTGCTCGGCCTCATCGGTTTTTACCATCGCAACGTGCTGAACTATTCCACGCGGGCGATCCTGCCCTATGACCAGCGCCTGTCGCGTTTCCCCGCCTATCTGCAGCAACTCGACATGGAATCGAACGGCAAGGGCGTCACCATCGACGGCACGCCTGTCGAAGGCCAGTCCGGCCCGGTTGTCTGGGGTGAACCCGGCACCAACGGCCAGCACGCCTTCTACCAGCTCATCCATCAGGGCACGAGCGTCATTCCGGCGGAATTCATGATTGCCGCCAACGGTTTCGAACCCGAACTGCGCCATCAGCACCAGCTTCTCATCGCCAATTGCCTGGCGCAGTCGGAAGCGCTGATGAAAGGCCGTACGCTGGCAGAAGCAAAAGCCCAGCTCACCTCCAAGGGCATGGAAGACAAACTTGCCGATTTCATTGCGCCACACCGCGTCTTCACCGGCAACCGTCCGTCCATCACCTTCGTCTACGACAAGCTGACGCCGTTTGCGCTTGGCCGTCTGATCGCGCTTTACGAGCACCGCGTCTTCGTGGAGGGCGTGCTGTTCCGCATCAACTCCTTCGACCAGTGGGGCGTGGAGCTTGGCAAGGAACTGGCGACCGGCCTGCTTCCCGTCGTCGAAGGCAAGGAAAGTGCTGATGGCCATGACAGCTCGACGCAGGGGCTGGTAAAGGCGCTGTCGGGACTGGCGGGATAACTCCCTCTTACCGCGATCTTGCGAAAGCCGGAAGGAAACTTCCGGCTTTTTCCGTTCAGTACCGATGAAATGTCGAATTGGAGGCACACATGCCGTACCGGCCGGGCAAGGATTTTCTGGAGTTTCACGATCTGCCTGCGGATGTGGTCCTGTCGATCATCAACCGCGCGGGAAGTCTGGCGGAGGACTGGTCAAAAGCTGCAGCGCCACAGCTCCTCAAGGGAAAACGCGTCGGGCTGATCGTCGACGACACCGGCTGGCGCAACACCGCGGCCTTCGATCTCGGTATTCAGGCGATGGGCGGCATTTGCGTTACCGTTCCGATCAGCTTCAATGGCCGTGAAGAAATTGCCGATCTTGCGGGGTATCTCGACAACTGGTTCGATCTTGTGATTATCCGCACGAAAGAACTCTCGACCCTTCGGGCGCTTGCAGCCGAAATGCGCGCACCGGTCATCAACGCGCGGACCAAGTCCAATCATCCATGCGAGACGCTTGGCGATCTGGCCTACATCAAAAGCGCGAGAGGCCGGATAGACGGTCTCAAAGTCGTCGGCGTGGCACCGGATGCCAATATTTTGCGCTCATGGGTCGAAGCCTCGATTTCCCTGCCCATTCAGGTCACGCAGGTTTACCCCGATCAATGGCATGTCACCGATGCTGCGCTCATCAACCCGAACTTCCGGGCAAGTTCGGATATGGCAGAGTTGCTGGATGCGGATGTGGTCATTACCGATTCCTGGCCCGCCGGCTCGGATCATCATCTGATCGATTATCGCATATCTGCATCCCTTCTCGACAGGAAGCGGCCCGACGTGATCTTTTTGCCCTGCCCGCCGGTCACCCGTGGGCAGGAGGTGACGGCAGACGCCATGGCGCACCCGGCCTGTCACAGCCGGGCTGCGAAGGCGTTTCTTCTGCACGCGCAAAATGCCCTGATGGAATTTCTTCTCGCCTGAGACGCGGCAGCGGCCTTAGATGTACAGCGCCGCCATTTTGCGCCATGCGCTCGCCCGATGGGCACGACCGTTCCAGACATGCAACTGATGCCACACCTGCTTCTCTGACAGAACACGGCTCAGATGGTGGTTATTGTCCAGAAAAGGATCAGCATCGCCAATGGTGAAAACCATGTCGATGCGGCGCAGGCTTTCGAGCCGCCAGCCGGAGGCAAGGCCGGGCAGGAAATGGCTCGGCATGTGGAAATAGACGTCATCATCATAATAGCCGTCGAACAGGTCGCCAAAGGATTCCACCTTCATGGTCAGGTCATAGCGGCCGGAAAAGGCGACAAGCTTGCGAAACAGATGCGGGTGGCGAAAGACGAGGCTGGCGGCCTGAAACGCCCCGAGACTGCAACCCTGAACGATGATGTCGCCATTTGGGTTCTTCTCGGCCATCAGCGGCAGCACCTCGTTCAGAATATAATCTTCGAAGGCGGCATGGCGGCGCATACGCTCTGCCGGGGGGTTATAGGCCGCATAAAAAGTCTCTTTGGCCAGCCCCTCGATGCAATAGAGTTGAAGGTGACCGGCCTCCACTTTATCGGCGAGACTACCGACGAGGCCCAGTTCCTCATATTCGAAGAAGCGCCCGTCCCGGGTGGGGAACATCAGCACCTTGGCGCCAGAATGACCGAATATTAACAGCTCCATATCGCGATGAAGCCTTTGACTATACCAGCGGAGATATTCGCGTTTCATGGCACCTTGAAAAACTGTCTGACCTTGTCCTTATGGATCGCATCTTGGGATGCGCTGTCAGCGTATTCGAAATGTCCCGCGTCGAGGATGAAGATTTCATTAAATTTTGATCGTGGCAGGGCATTGGCCACCGCAAACTGGCAGGGCGGCGCCACCGCCGGGTCGAAAAGAGCGGGCGCAACCAGCATCGGCACCTTTATGCGGGCGGCGGCACAGGCGGCGTCGAACAGGCGCAGCGTCTCGAGTATGTTGGCATGGGTCTTCTGATAGGTTTGAACAGCATCCGCGCTGCCGATGGTAGGCAACGTCAGCCAGAACGGCCGATGCCCGAATGTCGGCACCACCAGATGGCCCCGGTCGATGCGGCTATCGAAGGGTATCGCCAGAGCCCCGATGCCACCGCCGAAGCTGATACCGCTATATCCCACCTGCCCTTCCAGCCATGGGTAGAGCGTCACGAGCGTGGAGACGGCGATCCAAAGATCATCGACACAACCGCCGATGATGTAATCATCCTTCCTGTCGATATTGTAAAGGACGTGAAGGGCCGGATCAGACGAAATGGGCGGACAGGCGCTCAGCGAAAGCCCGCGAAAGCAGGGAAACAGCAAGGCTGTTTCTTCCACCGGCACATCGAAATCGGGTTCGCCTCGACCACCGTAACCATGACCGACGACAAGACCGCGACGCACCTGTCCCTCACGCGGCAGAAGCATCCACCCACCGATGCGGAAACCGCCGGTGGAGGTATATGTAATGTCGAGGACGTGCCAGCGGGGATGGCTGAGCTTGCTCTTGCGCAGCACCGGCCTCGGATCCGTGGCGAGCGCGCGGCGATAACGCTTCTTCCAGAAATCATCAAAGCCCGGCGGCGCCTCAGGCGGGGTAATGGCCAGCAGCTGCTCGCGCTGCATGCCATAGGTCGGGTCGAAATCGAAAGGATGGGTTGTCGGAACGCTCATGCGATGCTTGTTTCGCGAAAACCCGGCGGACACAAGCTTCTTGATATCCAAATACCGGTTTTTTACGGCATCGATGAGCGTGACGGGCAACCAGCCACCTGTTCGAAGACGGCTCAATCGCCCTGCTTACAACCCGATTTCATGCGCGAAGGGCGGATTTGCGCCAGCTCGCGAGACGGTGACCGCAGCAGCCTTCGCGCCGAGCGCCAAAGCCTTCCTGATCTGCTCTTCCGTGAGCGAGGCAACCTGAGCCTTGGTCAGAAGACCCTGCATTTTCAGCGAGGCGAGAACGCCGGCATCGAATGTATCGCCCGCACCGACCGTATCGACAACTTCCACCCGCTCGGAAGCCACTTCCACCTTGAAATTGGCGCTGTAACCAACGGCACCCTTGGCACCGCGGGTGACGACGACGAGTTTTGCGCCATGATGCAACCAGTGACGTGCGAGCGTCTCCTCATCGCCTTCCACTCCGAACCATTCAAGGTCTTCGTCGGAGAATTTTACGATGTCAGACTTCGCCGCCATACGCAGGATGCGGGCCATATGCGCCCGCTTGTCCTTGATGAAGCCGGGGCGGATATTCGGATCGAGCGAGATGACGCGGTTTTCGTGCTCGCGCATCAGCAGCGCCTCATAGGTGCTGCCGCAGGGCTCCGGAATGAGGCTGATGGCACCGAAATGCAGCGCCTCGCAATCCGCACCAAGTGCCGGAAGATCGGCCTCGGTAATCATCCGGCCGGCGGTGTTCTCGTCATAAAAGGCGTAGGTGGCATGGCCATCAACGAGCTTGACGAAGGCGATGGTGGTCGGCCGTGAAAGCGTGGCGCAATAGCTGAAATCCACATTGCTCGCCCGCAGGGTTGTCCGCAGGATATCGCCCATCATGTCATCGGAAAGACCCGTGAAGAATGCGGACGGGACGCCGAGACGGCCGAGCGCAATCGCCGTGTTGAAGACCGCTCCACCTGCATAGGGGGCAAAACCAGCCTCACCCAGCGTCGTCTGCCGGGGCAGCATGTCGATCAGGGCTTCACCACAACACAGGATCATTACGGTCCTCCTCAAACAGCAAATCAAATGGACTTAAATCGATTTAGACGAAGATCGATCGGAAGGCCAGCCACAAAGCCGGGCTGGCCATATCCGAAATCAGGATTGCGGCAATTCGCTGACGCCACCGTTCTTTGCCGACCATGGTAGCGGGTTATCGAGGAAAGCTTCCACCCCCGACAGGGTCTTTTCATCGAACAGTTTTTCAGCCCGGGCGACGGCCAGAACGTCGCGCCAGGTGGTCAGGTAATGCAGCTTGACATTGCCGTTGGCGAAGCGTGCTTCGGCCTCTTCGAAGATGCCGTAATAGAAGAGCGCAATGCCGTGATCGACGATGCCGCCCGCCGCGCGGATGGCGTCGATGAAGGTAAACATCGAGCCGCCGGCCGTCGTCAGATCCTCGATGACGAGAACGCGGGCGCCCTCCGGCATGTGACCTTCAATCTGGGCGTTGCGGCCGTGGCCTTTCGGCTTCTTGCGGCAGTAGATCATCGGCAGGCCAAGGCGCTCGGCAAGGAAAGCGGCGAAGGGAATGCCAGCCGTTTCACCACCCGCCACGCAGTCGAACTTCTCGAAACCGGCCTCGCGCATCACCGCCGCCGCCGCGAAATCCATCGCCGCCGAGCGGATGCGCGGATAGGAGATGAGCTTGCGCATGTCGATATAAACAGGGCTCTTCATGCCGGAAGCGAAGGTGTATGGGCTTTCGGAGTTGAAGTGAACCGCCTTGATTTCCCACAACATCTTCGCAACCAGCTCTGCAACAACGGCGCGGTCAGTGAATGTGAAATGGTTCATAGGCGTTCTCCTTTTTCGGCCTTGGTTTATCGCTCCGAAAACCCGGACCGGTTTTCGGAAAGCACAACATCTCGGTTCAGCATTGCAGCGTCCTCAGGCGGCACCGGAATTTATGGGCGGATGCCTGAAGACCATAACAAAACCGCCGGCATTGCCGGCGGTCAAAAAAATCAGCTCACGTCCCAATGAAGCGGGAACATCGGGTCGAACACGGTCACCGGCCCGGCGCCCGTCTCGATCTTGGCGGGAAACGACACCGGCTCCTCGCGCTTGACCAGCGTGATCGTCTCCTCGTTCGGCGCCAGCCCGTACCAGGCGGGACCGTTGAGGGAAGCGAAGGCTTCCAGTCTGTCGAGGGCGTTTTCCTGCTCGAAGACATGGGCGAGACAGCTCATGGTGTTGATCGAGGTATAGATGCCGGCGCAGCCGCAGGCGCATTCCTTCAGCGGATCCACATGCGGGGCGGAATCAGTGCCGAGGAAGAAGCGCGCGTCGCCCGAAGTCGCAGCTTCGCGCAGCGCCAGCCGATGCTCCTCGCGCTTGGCGACGGGCAGGCAGTAATAATGCGGCTTGATACCGCCGACCAGAATGGCATTGCGGTTGATGATGAGATGATGGGTGGTGATGGAACCGGCGAGATTGGCCTTGGACGACTTGATGTACTCCACGCCATCGCGGGTGGTGATGTGCTCCATCGTCACCTTCAATTCCGGCAGACGCTGGCGCAGAGGCTCCAGAACCGTATCGATGAACGCCTTCTCGCGGTCGAAAATATCAACCTCCGGCGTCGTCACCTCGCCATGCACGCAAAGCGGCAGGCCGATCTTCGCCATGCGCTCCAGCACCGGCATCGCCTTGTTGAAATCACGCACGCCACCGTGGGAATTCGTGGTCGCGCCTGCGGGGTAGAGCTTTACGGCGGTGATGAGACCGCTTTTCTTGCCCTCTTCCACATCGTCGGCCTCAGTATCCTCGGTCAGATAGAGGGTCATCAGCGGCTCGAAACGATCGCCCGCCGGGATGGCCTTGACGATGCGCTCGCGATAGGCGCGGGCATCGGCGGTGGTGACGACCGGCGGCACGAGGTTCGGCATGATGATGGCGCGGGCGAAATGGCGGCTCGTATCCCCGATCACGCCTTCCAGCATGGCGCCATCACGCAGGTGCAGATGCCAGTCATCAGGGCGGCGAAGGGTGAGCGACTTCATCGGGATACCTCGGAGCATGACGGAATTGGCGCCCGCTTAGCATCTTTCGTCACAGGAAAACAGCCGCCGAAGGGCATCGGGCGGCTGTAAATGTCATTTTTTTGAATTGAGCGTCAGATGCCGCCCGCTTCCGGACCCCACACATCCGTCATGGCAAAGCCGTCGGCAAAGGGGTCGAAGGGATCGAGACCGACCTGATGGAGACCGAAGGTGAAACCGCGCCCGGCAATGGTGGGAATGACGGCAGGACGGCCTGCCACTTCAGTGACGGCGGAAAGGCCGACATCGAATTCCGAACCGATGATAGAGCGGGACTTGTATTCGTCGCCCACCTTCACCTTACCGCGCGCATAAAGCGTTGCGAGATTGGCGGAATTGCCCGTGCCGCAGGGCGAACGATCCGCCCGGCCCGGCCACATCGTGGTGCAGGTGCGAATGGAACCATCTGCGTCCACATCCCGGAACATGACATAGGCAACGCCGGAAATGGCGGGGATTTCCGGATGCACGACCGTCATTTCACGGTTGACCAAGTCCTTCAGGATCATGCCCGCCGCCACCAGCTTTGCCGCATTGGCCTTGTCGATGGTCAAGCCGATCTGGCGGACATCGACTAGCGCATAAAAGATGCCACCATAGGAGATGTCCATCGTCACCTTACCCCATTCTGGCGTGTCGATGGTCACATCCAGCTCATGCACGAAGGACGGCACCATGGTCAGTTTGACCTTTTCGCAACGTCCGTCGCGGCAGGTGGCCGTGGCTTTCACCAGACCGGCGGCCGTTTCAAGGATGATGACGGTTTCCGGCTCCTGCATCTCCACCATGCCACTTTCCAGAAGCGCTGTCGTCGCGCAGATGGAATTGGAACCGGAGCTGGCATGTGCCTGATCCGGCTGGAGAATGACGAAAGCGGCATGCGCGTCCGGGTGCTTTGGCGGCAGCAGAAGATTGACCGAGCCCATGGGCGTGCCACGCGGCTCCAGCGTCAGGAAGCGGCGTAATGCCTCCCCTTTCGGATCGGTATTCATCCAGTGAAGCTGCTCGGCGACGGTGTTGCCGGGAATTTTCGGCGCGCCGCCGGTGACGACACGGCCGATTTCGCCTTCGCAATGAACATCGAGAAGCTGGAGGGTGCGTTTCCAACGCATGGGATCTTACTCCGGAAGTTGAGCTGTTGACCGGACCATACAGATAAAAATACAAGCTGTATACAAATCTTGTCAGCGGTTGCGGCATTCCGCGCGGTTGCGATTGGCGGCGGCATCGCAATTCACTCTCGAAGATTGAACAGCCTGATCATCCACCACGGAGCCGGCCGTATCGCCCACCGATCCGACGGTGTTTTCCATGGAACGGCCGAGCCGTTCGACCTGCCTGCCGTAATTCTCACGGGTGCGCGGATCGAACACCGCAATCGGCGCGCTGACCACGACGCTCGCCGCCGTTCCGACCGTTTGCGCAGCGCCGATGCTGACGGCACCTATAGCCTCGCCCAGACCGACATCGGAATCCGTCACCGTCTGGCCGGCGATGAGGCGGTCGCCGATCAGGCGCACGACCTCGGGGCTTTCGGCAAATTTGCCATGGTTCAGCCGGTCGCCCGATTGCAGCTTGGTCAGATCGAGAACAGTGATGCCGGCTTTTTCCAGCTGGCTGCGATAGGGTTCGACGGAAGGGTCGATCTGGCCCAGCCGATCGACATTGCCGGAGATGCGGCGCGACAGGCTGAGTGCGCGATCATCCTGCGAGACGAACAAAGTGAATTTCGGCGGTGTCTTGCCGAGGCTGGTGAACTGTCGGCTGAACACGTCCACATCCAGATCCGGTGCAGCCAGAATGACATTGCTGATCTTCGGATCGACGCGGCCATTGCGGATGGCCATCTGGCGCAGTGCCTCCACCGCAAGCCAGGTGCCCATGGAATGCGCCATGACCGTGACTTCGCCAATCGACTTGTCCTTTGCGAGGCGTGTCAGCATTTCCTCCAGCGCATCGCGCGAGTAATTGGTGCTTTCCTTGTCGTAATTATAATCGAAAATACTGGCCCGCGATGGCCATGTGAAAACGACAGGCACGACATCCGAGCCGGAATCATAGACGATCTGGGCAAAACGATAGACGGATTCCTCGTAACGGTTGTTGAAACCGTGCACGAAAACCAGCACGCGGCGGTCTTTCTGGATATGTTTGCTGATCCAGCTTTTCGTCTCCGCTTCGGAACGAATTGGTTCTACCGCCACCGTGGTGAAATCCTTCAGCGGGTTTGGCGGCAGCTTTTTCGGCCATTGCACCTGCCCGACCTTGCGGTTGGCCTTGGGTGGAATCGAGATGGTGACCGCATCGACCTTCAAGCCCGTTCCGCGCTCACCGCCGAAAAGCACGGCGGCATTCTCCGATGGCGCGCGGGTGGTGGCGACCAGAAGATTGACCGGTGTGGTTCCCGCCACCGTCTGCCCGGTCGGCGTCATGACCCCGATGGGACGCCCCCCGCAGCTGGCGAGCAGGGCGACAATCGCGATTACGGCCATGAAGCGAATGGGCATCACATCATTCTCCTACAACCCAGAGGCAGCCGGATAGCGGCCAGAGGATGTGAATTTCTACCGGAGGCGGAACTGTCGCGCTAGCAACCATCGCGGAAGCGCAGAGATTTCCGCCCCGGTGTGTCCAAACGGACCCAATTGCCTGTCCTGCGGAACCAGGGGAGCTGATGTTGAAATGCAGGCGACCTACCGCTGCGGCAGCATCGTGCCCGTTTCGCGAAGGGCATTGTGCCAGGACAGCGCCTCTTCGAGGAGATGCGGCGTATGACCGCCGCGTGCCACCGCCCGCTGGTAATAGTCCGTCAGCGCATCGCGATAATGGGGATGTACACAGTTCGCGATAATGACCGCAGCGCGCTCACGCGGGGCAAGGCCGCGCAGATCGGCGAGCCCGATTTCGGTGACGAGGATATCCACATCATGTTCGGTATGGTCGACATGGCTGACCATGGGCACGACGCTGGAAATCGCCCCACCCTTGGCAATCGATTTGGTGACGAAAATCGACATATAGGCGTTGCGGGCAAAGTCTCCCGAGCCGCCGATGCCGTTCATCATGTGGGTGCCGCCGACATGGGTGGAATTGACGTTTCCGTAGATATCGAATTCCAGCGCCGTATTGATGCCGATGATACCAAGGCGACGGATGACTTCCGGATGGTTGCTGACCTCCTGCGGACGCAGGATCAGCCTGCTCTTGTAGTCGGCCAGTCGCGGCATGACCCGCTCGTTCATGGCGGAGGAGAGCGTTATCGACGAGCCTGAGGCGAAAACCAGCTTGCCCGCGTCGAAAAGCTCAAAGGTCGAGTCCTGCAGAACCTCCGAATACATTTTAAGATCGTGAAACGGCGTATCGATGAAGCCATGCATCACCGCATTGGCGATGGTGCCGATGCCGGCCTGGAGCGGCTGGAGTTCGTGGGTCATTCGACCGTGACGCACCTCGTTCAGCAGGAATTCCGTGAGATGGCCGGCAATGGCCTTTGTCTCGTCATCCGGCGGCAGAACCGTCGAAAAACTGTCGCTCTTGTCGCTCAGAACGATTGCAGCGATTTTTTCCGGTGGCACCGGAATGAACGGCAGACCGACGCGGCTATCCGTCGCCACCACCGGAATGGGCATGCGGGTCGGGCGTTTTGCCGGGATGAAAATGTCGTGCAACCCCTCCAGAACGTCGGGCTGCGAGAGGTTGATCTCGACGATGACCTTGTCGGCCAGAATCGCAAAGCTCGCCGAATTGCCGACGGATGTCGTTGGGACGATGCCGCCATCCGCCGTAATCGCCACCGCCTCGACAATGGCGATATCCACGCCGTGAATCTGGCCGCCACGCAATTGCTCGACCGTTTCGGAGAGATGCTGATCGATAAACATCACCTTGCCGTCATTGATCGCCTTGCGCAAAGCCGGGTCGGACTGAAACGGCATGCGGCGCGCCAGCATGCCCGCTTCCACCATGGTCTTGTCGAGATCGTTGCCAAGCGACGCACCAGTCATCAGGGTGATTTTCATCGGGTTCGTCTTCGCGCGCTCGGCCAGCGCCAGCGGCACCGCCTTTGCTTCGCCGGCCCGCGTAAAGCCGCTCATGCCGACCGTCATGCCATCCTGAATGAGACCGGCGGCCTCTTCGGCGCTGACGATCCTGTTCAGCAGGGATGCGTTGCGGATACGCTTTTCAAGCATGCACTTCTCCATGATCTGCATCACGATGGCGCGTCATCTGGCTGGCCACCTCACCGGTGACTATGGCGCGCAGTTTCAACGATGAAACTGACATAGATCAAGGATGTGACCGGGACCATGACTTCGGCCCATCAAATCTTGCTCGACAGACCGCAAGTGGCGCATCGGCGCGACAGGCGGCGGCGGTCATTACGGCATCGCAGTCTTATGGACGATAAGATGCCTGCCGTTCTCTGCCGACAGTAACTGGTGATGAGGCGCATGGATCGCCTCATCACATCGCGGAGGTTTGCCTTCGGTTATGGCCTGTAATCAGGGGCCTTCACAAACGGGAGCCTGACCGAGCACGACCTGCCCCACCTCGGCATCAAAAGCGCGCAAACCGAACGCACCTGTTGTAATGACCCGGTAACAGGGATTGCCGCCCGTCCACAGCGGATCGACAACCTCGATATCGGTGATGAAACGGTGCGCGCAGGCCTGACCGGAACTATAGGCTATGCCTTCCGCACTGGTGCCCGCCATCGGGACATGGATATGGCCAAAAACGATATGGCGCACGCCGGCCGGATGTGCAGCGAGGCGGCGCATGACCGCGCCATCGTCATGCATGCCGATGTTTTCAAAATGCCGGATGCCGCAATCCATCGGCGGATGGTGAATGAAAACCGTCACCGGCAGGTCGTCCGCGCTTTCAAGCGCGCTGTCCAGCCATGACAGGCGATCCGCGCCATACATGCCGCCAATGACATCAGCCTCGTGGCTGTCGAGAAACAGCAACCGGCCGAACTCCGTATCGATAAAGGACTGGATATAGCCGTTGTCGTCGCGCGGCTGTTCCGGAAAAGCCGCCACGAATTCCGGGCGGCGGTCGTGATTGCCGAGCATCAGCCGGACCGGCACGGATACGGGCGCAAGGATATCGCGCAGCAGCTCATAGGCCTCCGGCTCGCCGTAATTGCAAAGATCGCCAGTCATTACAAGAAGGTCAGCGTCGGCGTGTTTTTTGACAATATCGGCTATTGCCGCGCGCAGCTGCTTTTCGGGGTCCACGCCGTTTATCGCGATGCCTGGCGGCAAAAGATGGGTATCGGTGATCTGGATGATCTTCATAACAGGTCTTTCTGCGCAAAATGGCTGCGGGAACGAATTTCCCCGCAGCCTTTTCGATGATTTTGCTTATTTCAGCAGGCCGTTGGTCTGCTCGACGATCTGCTTGAGACCGGCTTCCGGCGTCACCTCACCGCGCATGACGGTGCCGATGATGTCGCGCTGCGTGCGCCAGATGCGGACGGAATCGCCACCCGGATAACCGGCCCAGGGCAGCGAACGGTCAGCCTGCAGCGAGGCGGTCTTCACGTTCGGGTTCTCGGCGTAGTAGGGAGCCAGGAAGTCCGCGCCGGTTGCCAGCTTGTTGGTCGGCAGGTAGCCGGTGATGCGCACGATGGTGTTCTGCGCCTCGGGGCCAGTGATCCACTTCAGATATTTCCAGGCAGCGTCCTGCTTGGCTTTTTCCTGTGTCAGGATAACGGCCGAGTTGCCGCCGGTCGGCACGCCGCCCTTTTCCTTGTTGTCGAGCGGGAAGGTTGCCGTCTTCAGCTTGAAGCGGTCGCCAACCAGACCCTGAATCGTCTGAACGTGGGCCGGGGTCGAGAAGATGAAACCGGTGAGGCCGGCACCGAACTGCTGGCGCGACTGGTCCCAGTCAAGCAGGTTCTGGCCACCTTCGGTGACGAACTGGCGGGTCATCTTCAGGGCGTTGAGGCCGATCTCGTTGTCGAAGGCAACGGTCTTGGTCTTGTCGTCAACGAGCTTGCCGCCCTGTTCGAAGACGAGCGCCTGCCACAACCAGTCATCCGGCCAGCCGTTGATGTCGTAGCTCATGCCGGCAAACTTCGAGTCGAGAGCCTTGATCTTTTTGGCGAGAGCAATGAGCTCCGGGAAGGTCGTCGGCATCTTGTCCGGGTCGCCGCCGGCCTTGGTGACGAGGTCGGAGTTGATGTAGATGATCGGCGAGGAAGCGTTGACCGGCAGGCCGTACTGCTTGCCGTCGATCTGGCCGAGTGCGGCCATCTTCGGGCTATAGTTCTTGTCGAGGAAAGCCTGACCGCCTTCAGCCTGAATGAACGGGCCAAGATCGGTGATCTGGTTGCGCGGTGCGAGCGTGTGCACGAGTTCCGCCGTCAGGTTGTAACCCGAGAAATAAACGTCCGGCAGATTGCCCATGACGGCAGAGCGCAGCACCTGCTGCTGGCCTTCGTTGTAACCTGCGGCCGGAGCGAGGAAGTTGATCTTCACGTCAGGGTTTTTCTTCATGAATTCATCGGCCAGCGGCTGATGGAACTTCGTGAAGCCCGGTAGGTTGTAGAGAACGTTGAGCGTGATTTCGTTGGCGAGAACCGGCGTTGCGAGGCCTGCAAAGGCCACACCGAGTGCCAGACCGCCCATCAGAGCGCGTCGGTTGATTTTCATGTCATTCTCCAAAAATGGGTTGGGAGGAGGAGTTTGAACGGCGTCACTTGACGCCGGTCATGGTAATACCGGCGATGAAATGCCGCCGTGCGAGGAGGAAGCACAGCACCATTGGCGCGGTAATCAGTGTCGCGCCCGCCATCAGCGCACCGTAATTGGCGCCGGATTCGACATCCGCGAAAAGCATCATGCCAAGCGGCGGCGGGGCCAGATTGGTGTCGGAGACCACAATCATCGGCCAATAAAGGTCGTTCCAGTGGGCGACGAGCGAGAAGATCGAGAAAGCGGCAAGCGAAGGCAGCGAGCCGCGCAGCACCAGCCCCCAGCAAATCTCCATTTCCGAAAAACCATCCATGCGGGCCGCCTCGATGATTTCATCCGGGTAGCTGCGGAAGGACTGGTTGAACAGGAATATGGCGAAGACCGAGAGGAAGAACGGCATCATCATCGCGAAATAGGTGTTCAACAGTTCCGTCTTCGCCAGACCGACGAAAAGCGGCAGGGCAAGCGCCTGGATCGGAACGCAGAGCGCCGCGATAACGAGACCCAGCAGCAGCTTGCGACCCGGGAACTTTAGCTTCGCCAGCGCATAGGCCGCAGGAACCGATGTCAGGACCTGCACGACGAGGATGCCGACGCAGACGATGACGCCGTTCAGCATGAAACGCGCCATCGGCACCTGGCTCGCCGCCCGGACATAGTTCTCGACCGCGTCGAATTTCGCGGGGATCGGCCAGAGCGAGACGTCGAAGATTTCCGCCGGTGAGCGGATCGACGTCAACATCATCCAGTAGAACGGCAGCAGCATCACGAAAGCGCCGAGTGCCAACACGAGATGCGGGAGATATTTACGGAGCGCGGCCATCAGTAGTGCACCTTCCGGTCCATATGCAGCGTCTGGCCAATCGAGAGGATCAACACGATCGCGAGGAAGATCACCGTCAGCGCGGCGGCATAACCGGTGTTGGAATATTCGAACCCTTCAAGATAGAGATCGAAAAGCAGGGTTTCGGAACCGAAGCGGCCCTTGGTCAGCACGGCGACAGTCTCGAACACCTTGAAGGCTGAGATCGAGGTAGTGACCACCACGAACATCGTCGTTGGCCCCAGCATCGGCCATGTCACCGTCAGGAACCGGTCGATCGGGTTTTTCGCGCCATCGAGCCTCGATGCCTCGTGCAGATCCTTCGAAATGGCGGTGAGGCCGGCGAGGAACAGCACCATGTTGAAGCCCAGAACCTGCCAGACACCCATCAGCGCCATGGTGGGAATGAGCAGGACCGGGTTGGAGAGGAAGGCGACGGGCTCGAAACCGAACCACTTGATCGCCGCATTCACCGGGCCAAGCGAAGGATGCAGCAGGAACTGCCACACGGTCGCCATGGCGACGAGCGTTGCGGTGACGGGAAGGAAATAAGCGACTTCCCAGAAGGCACGGCTGCGCTTGCGGTTATAAACGAGCAAGGCCACCCCGAGCGCCAGGAACACGCCGAAGGGAATGACGATGGCCGCATAAATGGCCGTGTTCGCCAGCGCACGCAGGAAGACCGGGTCGTGGAAAGCCTTGAAGAAATTGTCGAGACCCACAAAGCGGGTGGAGAGTGCTCCGAGCTTGTAATCTGTGACAGAAAAACCGGCCAGAACGAATATCGGGACAATATAGATCGCCAGCATCAGCAGGCTGGCGGGTGCCGCGAACATCAGGCCACGCCAGATCATCCGCCGGTCCGCCTTCGACAGACGCGGACGAGCCTTTGCACGCGCAGCTGGGGAGAAATCGACCGCCGTCATGCTGGCACCATTTCACGCACCGTCGTCTTGCGGCGCAGGCCGTCTGCGGCAAAAAGATGCACACGCTCCGGCGCAAAGCCGAGGTTCATCACGCCGTTCTCATCGGTGCCCAACACCTCGCCTGCGGCTTGACGCAGGGTAATGGCGACGGTCTCGTCGCTCAGAAGACGGCAGTTCACGAAACGGTCCGCGCCATGGGTTTCGCTGCGGGTCACCCGCACCGCGAAGCCTTCGACACCCGGACGCAAATCCTCGGCGCGAAGGCCAAGCGTCGCCGGACCGGCATCACGGCCCGAAGCCTCTACACCAAGATCGCGCCCGAACGCCGTGACCTTACCCTGAGCATCGATTTCCACCGGCAGCAGGTTGATCGATGGCGTGCCGATGAAGCGCGCGACCGTCAGTGTCGCCGGTTTCCGGTAGAGCTCATCCGGTGTGCCTAGCTGCTCGATGCGGCCTTCCGACATCAGCGCGATGCGGTCAGACATCGTCATGGCTTCGATCTGGTCGTGGGTGACATAGATAAAGGTTGCCCCAAGCCGCCGGTGCAGCCCGGCAAGCTCCTCACGCATATGGGCGCGAAGCTTGGCATCGAGGTTGGAGAGCGGTTCGTCCATCAGGAATGCGGCAGGTGAGCGCACCAGCGCCCGGGCAAGCGCCACACGTTGGCGCTGGCCACCGGAAAGCTGGGCCGGCTTGCGGTCCAGCAGATGCGCAATCTGCAGGGTCTCGGCCGCCTGCTCGACGGCCGCATCGATCTGACGCAACGTTTCGGCAGGGGCCGCAAACCTACCGATCAGCGGTAACCTTGCGGCAAGCGTCAGACGTCGCATCCGAAGCGGCGTCGCGATGTTCTGGCGCACGCTCATGTGTGGATAAAGCGCGTAGGACTGGAACACCATCGCGAGATTGCGGTCGCTCGGATCGATCTCCGTCACATCCTGGCCGCCGATCGTTACCGAACCGCGGTCCGGCGTTTCCAGCCCTGCGATGATGCGCAGCAGCGTTGACTTGCCGCAGCCCGACATGCCGACGAGGGATAAAAACTCGCCGGGGCGGATGGAAAGATCGATCTCTTTCAAAACATCGTCAGCCCCGAAGCCTTTGCCGATACCCGAAAGTTCAAGTGATTGTGGCGTCATTCTGCGCTCCTTTTCTGGAGCGCATATGCTTATATTGTATGACAGTATGACGAAGGTTTACGGAAAATTCGGTGACATCTGGAAGCCCGGCAATCTCGGGCCATCGTCAGGCCTTGCAACGTCGACCTCCACCTAAAACCCCTAATATTACAGGGGTTTTGTTCCAGATATCAGAATCCGGAGTTTATCGACGGGAAAACGGCCTGACTGCACTGGCACATCCGGCATTCTAAACGGCCGCCAGAATCACATGTGCCTGAATTTTGGCGACAACCTCGCCGCTGCCATACCGCGCTTCAATCGCAGATGCGGCGCAGTCCGTCGCCGCCTCCAGTTTCCCCGGCGCTCTTGCCTCGATCTCAGTCCGGAGAACGGTTCCCTGACAATAGGCGACGGCCGGAATGCGCGGCGACGGCGCGCGACTTTGTGCCGCTATCGTCTCGATCGTCACGCGGGAAAAACCGGCACTTTCCAACTCGCTGCGGACCAATGCCGTATCGTGATAACCGTGCGGGGTGCGCACCATGAAACGCGGTGGATCGTCGGGGAACATACCTGCAAGGGCGATTGTCACCTCATTCGCGAGGTGGTTCTCCTCAATGCGGTCCCATACGTTGAATAAATAATGTCCGCCGGGCTTCAGTACCCTCTTGGCTTCACGATAGGCGGACAGGCGATCGGGAAAAAACATCGCGCCAAACTGGCAGACAACGAGATCGAAAGCCGCATTTTCAAACGGCAGCGCCTGAGCATCCGCCTGACGCCACCGGATGCGACTGTCGGGCGCCTGGTGCGACGCCGCAAAGTCGAGCATGGGCTGGTTGAGATCGGTCACGACATAGTTTGCAGCGGGCGACAGTTTAGGTATCAGTTCGCGGGTGACGACCCCAGTGCCCGCGGCGATTTCCAGAACATCGATCGGCATCAATGCCGCCGACCGCCGCGCCAGATCACGGGCGAAGGGCTCGAAGATCAACGGCACCATATAGCGGTCGTAGTTTTCCGGGATAGACCCGGCAAACACCTTGTCCGTTTCCAACATGGCATTCACCCTGTGGCCAGTTGATGACCCCAGAGACTTTAGCACATTTACGGGAAATTCGGAATCTGTTCGGCCACGCGGGTTTTACGCAGATGCCAATGATATTGGTCTTCTACCGCATGATAAAACAGCGGTGGGCGCAGGCCGCATTATCGTATTTTTATGGGAAGAGAAATGGCGCACCCGAAGAGATTCGAACTCCTGACCCCCAGATTCGTAGTCTGGTGCTCTATCCAGCTGAGCTACGGGTGCGTGCCGTTCCGGTCATTTCCGGTGGCGTGGCGATCCTCTAAAACGTCCTCATTCCGATTGCAAGCGATTTCGTTTCGAAATTGTCATTTTTCCGCAGCAATTCACGTATCATATTGATAATGCTAACAATTCCATAAATGATGTTTTTGAAGGGCCGAATGCCGCGCGTATTCCTGCAGGTGCAGCGACTACGCCGGACTGTTTCAGGGACAGATTTTCAGGCGGTTCTGGCCGCCTGCACGGAAGCGGCGCGGTCGGCGATCTCAATGCGGAACTGTGTGCCGGGACCAGGTTTCTCCACAAGCGCGATCGTGCCGCCATGGGCAAGCACCAGCTCACGCGCAATGACGAGCCCGAGGCCGGTACCGCCGGAACGGGCCGACCCCCTGAAGGCGGAAAACAGGTTCTCTTTCGCCTTGCGCGGCATTCCCGGCCCGTTGTCGTCTATCACGATGCTGACGACGCTGCCGGCTCTCTGGGCCGCGATTGACAGATGCCGAGGTGCTGCGTTCGTCGTATCGGATTGCAGGGCCTGAACGGCATTGCGACAGAGATTGTGGATCACCCGGAAAAGCTGCTCGGCATCCGCATCGACGGTGAGATCGGAGGGCACGCTGTCCTGAAACTCGATGCCGCTTTCCGGATCGAGCGCCAGAATGTCGCGTACATCCCGCACCAGATTGCTCAGGTGAACCGTCTTGCGTTTCGGCGCACCCTCCGTCGCCTGTCCATAGGCCAGAACTTCGCTCGTATAGGCCACGGCGCGGTCGATCGTGCGCAGCAGTTTCGGCGCAAAGCTTCTCACCATCGGATCTTTGGCGTCCACCAGCCGGTCCGACATGAGCTGCGCCGATGACAGGATATTGCGCATGTCATGGTTGATCTTTGAAACGGCGAGGCCAAGATCCACGAGATTCTTCTGCTGCCGCAGGGTTTTCTGCAACTCCGTCTGCATGTCGGCCAGATGACGGCCCGCGACAGCCAATTCGTCGCTTCCCTCCTCCGGCACGAAAATCCGCTCCGGATTGCCCGGCTCCTCGGAGAAACGCTGCATGCCAAGCGTCAGGCGGCGTATAGGCCGGATCATGATGCGGTTGATGGAAACGAAAATAAGACTGGCGGTGACAAGCGACAGGACGATGGAGATCAGGAAAACGTTGCGGGCATAAGCGAGCATAGCCGCCCGCAGCTTGTTTTCACCGAGCACCAGTTCGATGATGGTGTCGCTGTCGCCGACCACGTCAAAAACGCGGATGACGCGGTTGCCGCCGAACAGCAATGTCGAGAAGGCATCCCGCACCGCCGCCAGTTGCGAGACATCGGAAAGATCATATTGCTCGTCGACCCCCGGCGGCGTTTCCGCAACCGCCAGCAGGCGCGACGTGCCATCCTTACGCAACGCAATCAGCTTCGCCCCGGTGGCCATCAGCGTGTCGTTCTGCACGCTTCGCGGCAATTCGGCCTGCAGGCCATCGATCACCGCGCCGGCGGCGGCAGCCGTGTTCAGGCGGTCCCGCAGCCAGGAAAGGCGCATATTGGCGACAGAAGGCACGAAGATCAGCACTTCGGCAATCATCACGAAAATGACGGTAAGCAACAGCAGTCGCCCGGAGAGACCCCCGGTCAATCCCGGCATGCAGTGCACCGGATTGTCCTCCGTGCCGTCCAAGCTGTCTACGCCTTTAGAAAACACCGGGCCCTGATCCTGTATGCGCGCCGCCGCTTCGGTGGAACGGCTCGATTTATATGCAAGCACGATAATAGGACCTAACAGATATTTTTCCAATGCGTTGCAAAACAAACGGTTTCATCGGCCAAAAAAAGAACGCCGCCCGGAAGGGGCGGCGTTTGAAGCAAAACCGGTCGAAAGCGAACCCTAGGGTGGAGACCTCAGAACTCCTGCCAGTCGCCGTTCGCTACAGCAGCGGCCGGCTGGGCGTTGAGGGCGCGGCTGACGCTGTTCATCAATTTGCGAGCCGGAGAGGCCACCGCCGCTGCCCGGCCGGACACCGCCACAGGCCGCATCGGCTGTTCTGCGCGGGAGCGGAGCTGAGCATCCTCGGCGCCGACCTTGAAGCGCGATACCAGCGTCACGAGATGGCCGGCCTCGCCGCTCAGCTTGTGGGTGGCAGCCGAGGTCTCCTCGACCATGGCGGCATTGCGCTGCGTTACCTGGTCCATCTGGTTGATCGCCGTGTTGACTTCGTGCAGGCCGGTCGATTGCTCTCGCGCCGCCGTGGCAATCGAGTGAATGTGCTCGTTGATCGCCAGAACACGGGTCTCGATTTCGTTCAATGCGCTGCCGGTTCTTTGAACCAGCGATACGCCACGTCCGACCTCTTCGCCGGATTTGGTGATCAGTGCCTTGATATCCTTAGCAGCCGTTGCCGAGCGTTGCGCCAGTTCGCGCACCTCCTGTGCGACGACGGCAAAGCCCTTGCCCGCCTCACCCGCACGCGCAGCCTCGACGCCGGCGTTCAGCGCCAGCAGATTGGTCTGGAAGGCGATCTCATCAATAACATTGATAATCTGGCTGATCTCCCGCGAGGCGTGCTCGATGCGATCCATGGCGGAAACGGCATCGCGCACGACATTGGCGGATTCTGCCGTCTTCTGCTTGGTCTCGGCAACCATGCTGCTTGCTTCCTGCGCGCGATCCGTGGAATTGCGAACGACGGCGGTGATCTCGTCGAGAGCGGCGGAGGTTTCCTCCAGTGCCGCAGCCTGCTGTTCCGTCCGCTTCGACAGGTCGTCGGCAGCCGAGCGCAACTCGTTCGCATTGCCGCTGATGCCTTCCGTGCTGCTGCGCACCTCGCGCATCGTTTCGCGCAGCTTGGTCAGCGTCTGGTTGACGTTCGTCTGGAGCTCGGCGAACACGCCGCGGAACTCGCCGTCCATCTTTTCCGTCAGATCGCCGCGCGCCAGACCTTCGATGACGCGGCTGGTTTCAGAGACGCCGTTGTCCACCCCGATGAGCAGGGCATTGATCGTCTCGGCGAAACGATTGAGGTTTTCGTCGCCATAATCCTTGTTGATGCGACGGCTGAAATCGCCCTGGGCTGCAGCATCCACGACAACGGCCATGCCGGCCTGCAGATCATCGCTCTTGGCTCGCATCGCAGTTTCCTGCGCATTCATGCGGCGTACTTCGCGGCCATTCTTCTTGAAGACCTCGACGGCCGCCGCCATTTCACCGATTTCGTCGTTCCGGCCAAGATAGGGCACGTCCGCGTCCAGATTTCCATCCGCCACGGCGTTCATGACTTCCGAAACCTTGCGGATGGGCGCGCTCAACTGCCGCGCGCCGATGTAGAGGCCGAATGCCGCGCCGGCCAATATGCCGCTGCCGGTGACGATGATGACCAGCCAGAAGGTGGTCGTGACAAAATCGGCGATACCGGCCTTGACGGTGGCAAGCTCGGCAATGTCGTTTTTCACGACGGCATCGATTTCCGCCTGATAGGCTTTGCGGTTGGCCCGGTTCGCCTCGTTGTTACCCTGCTGGTTGGCCGCCTGCGGGCCGGTTTCCCGGGCAAGCCGTGCGGTTTCCAGACGGAAAGCCTTGAATTCCTTGAACCGGCTGGAGAGATTGTCGAAGGCCGCCTTCTGTTCCGCCGGAACGAGAGGGGTCCAGGTCGCGATCAACTTCTCCATGGCGTCGAGGTTCTTCACGATGCCATCAGCGAAAGGTGCCGCCTTTTCGGCGTCAGGGGCAGCGTAAACGCCACGCGCCTCCATGACGACCGCGGTCACAAGGCGGTTCAGCGCTTCGCCCTTATAGGCGCGCTCGGCTGCCTTTTCGTATCCAACCGTGCGGACCTGGAATTCGCTGACCGCATATATGGACAGGCCGCCTATGGTACAGGCCACTAGGCTCATCAGTCCGACAAGAAGATTGATACGACCGCGAATTCTCAATTTTCATTCCCCCAAAAAGCCAGCCGCACGATGGAAATTGGGAAGCTGGCATAACTTTTCCCATGACAATATTTATCAATGCCGTCTTAAGAAAGAATTTCAGAATTTACCGATCGCGAGACGGATCGCGCCCGCAGCGCCCGTGTGCGAAGCCGATTTCAGGGCGCTTCCGCAAAAGGTGAACCGCGAAAACCCCTTCGGCAATTGACTTTGCTCGGCCTATGCCCTTATAAGCCGCGCACGCTCGGCCATTAGAAGCTCGCCCAGGCGGGGTTAGCCGTGCAAAAAACGAAACGCTCTTGCAAATAGTGCAAATTCAAGAAGGGCCGCACACCGCGGTATTAAATAAATGTCGAAGCGTACCTACCAACCGTCCAAGCTTGTCCGCAAGCGTCGTCATGGTTTCCGTGCCCGTATGGCTACTGCCGGCGGTCGCAAAGTTCTCGCAGCCCGCCGTGCGCGCGGCCGCGCAAGTCTGTCGGCTTAATTGCCGTCTCTGTGGCCCGATGAAAGTCGCGGGCACATGAGCAAGACAAAAAAACTGCCCGGCCGGCTTAAAAACCGGTCGGATTTTCTTGCCGTTCAGACGGGGGAAAAGCGGCGGGGAGGCACCTTTCTTCTGGAAGTCCTCGACCGGAAAGCCCCGGAAACCGAACCTCGGGTCGGTTTCACCGTAACGAAAAGACAAGGCAACGCGGTCGAGCGAAATCGCATGCGCCGCCGTCTCAAGGAAGCCGTCAGGCTTTCTGCCGGATTCGCAATGAAGCCCGGCCATGACTATGTGATTGTCGCCCGCAGGGACGTGCTCGAGACGGCCTTCCCAAAACTTCAGTCTCTCCTTACCGAGCGAATTGAAGGAACGGCGAAACCGAAACGGTCCCAGGACACCCGCTCCAGGAAAGAATGATGGAAAAGAACCGCAATTACTTCATCGCGATAGCCCTTTCGGTTGTCATCGTCCTCGCCTGGCAATTCCTTTACATGAATCCGCGCATCGATCAGCAGCGCCGCGCCGAAGAGGCCCGCCAGGCGCAGCAGCAGACGACGCAGCAACAGCAGGCACCGGGTGCCGCACCCGGCGCGACCGTCGACGGCGCTCCGCCTGCCTCCTCCACGCAGGCCGCCGCAACGGCGACGCGTGAAGAAGCGATTGCAAAAAGCCAGCGTGTCGCCATCGACACCAAGGCCATCGCCGGCTCGATCAATCTGACCGGCGCCCGCTTCGATGACATCCGGCTCAAGGGCTACCATGAGACCGTTGATGACTCGAGCCCGATCATCACGCTGTTTTCGCCTTCCGACACCAAGGACGGCTACTTCACCGAACTCGGTTATGTCGGCGGCGCCGATGCTGGCAGCGTTCCCGGTCCTACGACTGTTTGGGCGCTCGCAAGCGGCGACAAGCTGACGGAAACCACGCCGGTCACCCTGAAGTACACCAACCAGAATGGCGTCGTTTTCTCCCGTACCGTTTCGATCGATCAGCATTACATGATCACGGTCAACGACAAGGTCGAAAACCCCGGACAGGCAGCCGTCTCCTTCGCCACCTATGGCCGCGTGACGCGCAACAACAAGCCGGCGATACCGCCCGTTTTCGTCATCCATGAAGGCTTCCTCGGCGTCTCTGGCAAAGATGGCAGCCTGACGGAAGAAAAGTACAAGGACGTCGAAGAAACCCCGGTAACGGTTGCAAAGGCAACCGGCGGCTGGCTCGGTATCACCGACAAATATTGGGCCGCTGCCATTGTGCCGCCGCAGATGACGCCGTTCGAAACGCGTTACTCGCACATCAAGGGCAATCAGCCGAGCTACCAGGCCGATTTCAAGAGCGACACGATGACGGTCGAACCCGGCCAGTCCATCGAACTGAAGAGCCTTGTCTTCGCCGGCGCCAAGGAAGTGCCGCTGGTTGACCGTTACGAAACCGAATATTCCATTCCGAAGTTCGACCTCCTGATCGACTGGGGCTGGTTCTACTTCATCACCAAGCCGATGTTCAAAATGATGGATTTCTTCTTCCGTTATTTTGGTAATTTCGGCGTGGCCATCCTGCTCACCACCATCGTCGTCAAGGCCCTCTTCTTCCCGCTCGCCAGCAAGCAATATGCATCCATGGCGAACATGAAGCGTATGCAGCCGAAGATGGAAGAGCTGAAGGCCAAGCATGGCGATGACCGCATGGCCATGCAGCAGGCGATGATGCAGCTCTACAAGGAAGAGAAGATCAACCCGGTAGCCGGCTGCTGGCCGATGCTGCTGCAGATCCCGGTCTTCTTCGCACTCTACAAGGTCATCTACGTCACCATCGAAATGCGGCATGCACCGTTCTTCGGCTGGATCCACGACCTTTCCGCTCCGGATCCGACGTCGCTGTTCAACCTGTTCGGCCTTCTGCCTTACGACGTGCCGCACTTCCTGATGATCGGCGTCTGGCCGCTCGTCATGGGCATCACCATGTTCCTGCAGATGCGCATGAACCCGACGCCGCCCGATCCGACACAGGCGATGATCTTCACCTGGATGCCGCTGATCTTCACCTTCATGCTGGCCTCCTTCCCCGCCGGTCTGGTCATCTACTGGGCGTGGAACAACACGCTCTCCATCAGCCAGCAGGCCCTTATCATGAAGCGTCACGGCGCCAAGATCGAGTTGTTCGACAACCTCAAAGGGCTGTTCAAACGAAAGCCGGTGCAATCGAAATGAGTGAAACCGGTCCGGCAACCGAAAAGCCCCTGTTCGGGCGACCCTGGATATTCATCCGCGGCGTTCCCGCGATGAAATTCCTGCCGCCCGAAGGCCCGCCGGAGATTGCCTTCGCCGGACGTTCGAATGTCGGCAAGTCCTCGCTCATCAATGCGCTGGTGGGCCACAAAGGGCTTGCCCGCACCTCCAACACGCCCGGACGCACGCAGGAACTGAACTATTTCGTTCCTGAAGGTTATTCGGGCGAGCCGGGCGACCTGCCGCCGATGGCGCTGGTCGACATGCCGGGTTACGGTTATGCGCAGGCGCCCAAGGACCATGTCGATGCCTGGACGAAGCTCGTCTTCGACTATCTGCGCGGACGTGCGACGCTGAAGCGCGTTTACGTGCTGATCGATTCCCGCCATGGCATAAAAAAGAATGACGAAGAGGTTCTGGGCCTGCTCGACAAGGCGGCCGTGTCCTATCAGGTCGTGCTGACGAAGACAGACAAGATCAAGGACGTTGGCGTTCCCCGGCTGATCAGTGAGACGCTGGAGAAAATCCGCAAGCGTCCCGCCGCCTATCCGGAAGTTCTCGCCACCTCGTCGGAAAAATCCTTCGGGCTGGATAGCCTGCGCGCCGAGATCGTACGAACGGTCTCTCTCTAAAAGACCATCGCCTTCAGGCGATGGTGAAAAGCAGGACGGCGGTCCAGAGCATCGCCGTCAATGCCAGAAGCCGCCAGAAACGTACGGAATTCCAGACTTCCGAAAACATGGCGACGAACATGCTGCCATTGCGCAGCGGCTGGCCCTTGAAAGGCAGGCCGGAGCGGGCCGGATCCATATCAAGCAGCGCTGCAACACTCGCCCTTTCGCGATATTCGGTTTCCGCAAGATTGTCCCGCCAGCGCCTGACCATGGCGGCGAACTGGCGGTCGCGTTTAACGCGTTTGGCAAGCTCCGCCATGCTTTCCGGCGGCAGGGCACCCAGCACATATTCGCCAGCGAGCACTTCGTCCCGCAAACCGCTTTGCTTGTCTCGATCCGGTGCCGTCATATGTTTTCAAACTCCTCGGTCGTTCAGGCCAGCATCGTTTGCGCGACGCGCGACGATCCTCCGTCGCCCTGCTGAATAACCCCTCCCCTGCTGCCACAAGGCTGGTCCGATTGGCGCTTTATGTCAATCTTATTACGCGTTCCCGAGTGCCCGAAAGTAGAATTTTACTATGCGCCGACACAATAAGGCCCGGAGTTCCTTTCATTCATCCAAAGCGCGCATTCACCTGTCCTTGCAAACGCTCCGGCAGGGCGAATCCGCGCATCCTGCACTGCAAAAATCGATTCCGATTTTTGCGCTGATGTTGTAGAGCGATGAAAGGCTCTCAAGGGCCGCAACCACAGACCGAGGTTTTTCCATGACTGCTTCCGAAAGCGAGACTCAGGCGCGGCTGCTCGCACAGGCTCTGCCCTTTATGCAGAAATATGAGAACAAGACTATCGTGGTGAAATATGGCGGTCACGCCATGGGTGACTCCACGCTTGGAAAGGCTTTCGCGGAAGATATCGCCCTGTTGAAGCAGTCCGGTATCAATCCAATCGTCGTGCACGGCGGCGGCCCACAGATCGGCGCGATGCTGACGAAGATGGGCATTGAATCGAAGTTCGAAGGCGGGCTTCGCGTTACCGATGCCAAGACGGTCGAGATCGTCGAGATGGTTCTGGCCGGCTCGATCAACAAGGAAATCGTCGCGCTCATCAACCAGACGGGCGAATGGGCCATCGGCCTGTGCGGCAAGGACGGCAACATGGTCTTCGCCGAAAAGGCGAAAAAGACCGTCATCGATCCTGACAGCAATATCGAACGTGTGCTCGATCTCGGCTTCGTCGGCGAAGTCACCGAAGTCGACCGCACCCTACTCGACCTGCTCGCAAAGTCGGAAATGATCCCAGTCATCGCCCCGGTCGCGCCGGGCCGCGATGGCGCCACCTACAATATCAACGCCGATACCTTCGCTGGCGCGATTGCGGGTGCGCTTCACGCCTCGCGTCTGCTGTTTCTCACCGACGTTCCCGGCGTTCTCGACAAGAACAAGGAACTCATCAAGGAACTGACGGTCTCCCAGGCGCGCGCGCTCATCAAGGACGGCACGATTTCCGGTGGCATGATCCCGAAGGTCGAGACCTGCATCGAGGCCATCAAGGCCGGTGTTCAGGGCGTGGTGATCCTCAACGGCAAGACCGCCCATTCCGTTCTTCTGGAAATCTTCACGGAAGGCGCCGGCACGCTCATCGTGCCCTGATACGGTTCATGTGGCGGACGGCAAAGCCTGTCCGCCACAGACGGCATTTTCAGCCGAACAGCAGAAGCGACAGCACGCCCAGCACGATCAGCAGGCAGCCGGAGAATTCGAGCCGGTTGATCTTCTCCTTGAAGAAGAGCACCGTCGAGGCGAAGGCGAAAAGCATCTCCACCTGCGCCAGTGCCTTCACCACGGCCGCCTGTTGCAACGTCATCGCCGTGAACCAGCCGAATGACGCCGTGGCGCCCACGAAACCGACCGCGAGCGAGGGTTTCCACACCTTGGCGATCCGCCGCAATTCGTCCCTCTCCCGCCATACGATCCATAGAAACATCGACAGGGTCTGCGTCACAATGACGACGACGAGGGTAAAGCCGGCCTGCATCACCGCATCAGGCGTCGGCAGGCTAGGCGCCAGCGCCAATGAGGCCGAACGATAGGCGACCGACGACAGACCGAAAAAAGCGCCCGAGGCTAGACCGATGCCCGCCGTCCGGCTGAAAATTGAGGTCAGAAAGGAGGCGGGGGTCACTTCCGTGCGCGCAACCGAAATCAGCATGACGCCGGCCACCGAAATGGCGATGGCCACCAGGGTTCCACCATTGACGCTCTCACCGATGAAAATCAGCGCAAATAACGCCGCCTGCGCCGGTTCAGTGCGGGAATAGGCCGTGCCAACAGCGAAATTGCGAAAAGAAAACAGGTGAACGAGCAGGAAGGTAGCGGCGATCTGCGCCATGGCCCCGGTCATCGCCCATACGGCAAATGACATGTTCGGCACCGGCAGCGGCCGGCCGAGCGCGATATGTAGAAAACCGAGATAGGAAAGAGCGAAGGGCATTCCGAAAACGAAGCGCACAAAGGTCGCGCCCGTTGTGCCCATCATGCCCTTCAGGTGTTTTTGCAGGGTCGAGCGCAGGTTCTGCAAGAACGCGCTTGCGAAAGTGATGCCTATCCAGATTTCCATGGCCTTGGCGGTATCATGCGCTGGAGGCCGCAGCCAAGCGCGATTTTCTCGTCGATTGTCGTCTTTTCGATTTTCTTCGGCATCCGAAACGGGCATAAAGCCGCCCATGGACACAAAGCCGAAAAACCTGCCCGATGCCGCCGATTTCGCCCATGTAAGCGAATGGGTCTTCGACCTCGACAACACGCTCTATCCGCATCACGTCAATCTGTTTTCCCAGATCGACCGCAACATGACGGCTTACGTGGCGGAGCTTCTCAAGCTCGATCCCGACGAGGCCCGCGCCTTGCAGAAGCGTTATTACCATGAGCATGGCACCACGCTTCAGGGCCTGATGATCCATTACGGCATCAGCCCGGACGAGTTTCTGGAACGCGCGCACGCCATCGATTATTCGGCTCTCAAGCCTCATCCGGAACTCGGCGAGGCGATCAAGGCTTTGCCGGGCCGCAAGTTCATCCTGACCAATGGCAGCGTCAAACATGCGCAGGCGGCTGCCGGCGCACTTGGCATTCTCGATCATTTCGAGGATATTTTCGATATCGTTGCTGCAAACTACCTGCCGAAGCCTGCGAGCGCGACCTATGAAAAGTTTGCAGCACTTGCAAAGCTCGACACCAGAAAAGCCGCCATGTTTGAAGACCTGCCGCGCAACCTTGCAGCACCCAAGGCGCTCGGCATGAAGACCGTGCTGCTCGTTCCTTCGAACCTCGAAGGCGTCATCATGGAGCGCTGGGAAATCCCCACTGCGACGGATGAGCATATCGACTACATTACCGACGATCTCACCGGTTTCCTGACCAAAACGATCACCGGCTGACAGACATTGTCGAAATAGAGCGCAGGCGACATTACCGAAGCTTCATCCACCTTACGGATGTTTAAGTAGTGGGCTTCGGCTTACGTCACTATCTTCTTTCCCAGGGACACCCAACGGAAGGTAATGACGATGTCTACACGAAAAATCGCACTCTCTGCTCTTGGCGCAGCCCTTTTGCTCGGCTCGGCCGCGACGGCAAGTTTTGCCGCCCCGCCCCCACACGGCAAAGGTCACGGCGATCGCATGCCGTTCCGCCCGGAACTGATGTACGTTCACCTTCTGAAGGTGGCCGACACCAACAAGGACGGCAAGATTACCAAGGAAGAGTTCGCCGCACGCCAGGACGCGCTTTTTACCGAGATCGACAAGGACAAGGACGGTTCGATCACGCCGAAGGAAATGCGCGAATACCGCCAGGCGAAAATGGAGGCGTTCCGCGCCGCCCATCCTCGTCCAGAGGAAGCTGACGCCAAAGCGGGCGAAGCCAAGGGCCCCGAGGGCAAGCGCGCCGAACGCGAACATGGCGGCCGTCAGGGCTGGGGCAAGCACGGCGGCAAGGGTGGAGCGTCTGCACTGTTCCGCATGGCCGACACCAATGAAAACGGCCAGGTCAGCAAGGCCGAGTTCACCGCAGCCGGCGAAAAAATGTTCGAACGGCTGGACAGGAACAAGGACGGCGTCATCTCGATCGACGATATGCCGGACCGCCCATTCCTTTGATCCCATAAGAAAAGCCCGCTCAATCGGCGGGCTTTTTTTCTTTTCAATGCAGGCTGACGGTTTTCAGATCGTCTTCCGCCGCCTTGAAAAACGTGCTGGAACGATTGTCCGTCAGGAGGATCGGCGTACCATCCGCGCCAAACAGCGCCCAGAGGTCCAGTTGCGGATCGAGGTCAGGCGCTTCCGGGAAACAGCGGCTTACGTCTTCAGCGCGAATTTTACGGATATATCCCACTTCTCCCTCGCCGATATGAGCGAGCTGGGACCGGGTGAGACGCGCATGCGCTTCTTTTAAAAGCATATTTCAGCCTCCTTCTTCACGCCGAGCGATTCGTGTCGGATTCCGGCGTTCACGTTCTACTCTGAGACGGAAATATTAATTTTCTTTACCACGTTCGAAATTTCGGGCCGCACCAGATCGATGGCAAGAAGGCCATTGCGCAGTCGCGCATCCCTCACCTGCATACCATCTGCAAGCACGAAGACCCGCTGAAATTGCCGCGCTGCAATGCCGCGATAGAGAAAATCACGCTTTTCCTGTTCCTGCTGGCGACCCCGAATGACAAGCTGGTTATCGGCTGTCGTCACATCCAGATCATCCTGCGAAAAACCGGCAACTGCAATCGTAATCCGCAGGCGCTCCGGCACGTCTTCGCCACCGGGCAGACGTTCGATGTTGTAGGGAGGATAGCCGTCATTGGCCTTCGCCATGCGCTCCAGCGTTTTTTCCATGGCATCAAAACCCAGCAAAAGCGGGTGGGTGAATGGCGTCATGCGGCTCATATCGTGACTGTCCTTGCAACCAAGCGACGTTTCGCGGTCCCGCTTCCGGCAACCTTGCCGGTCAATTGCACCGGCTTTAAGCAATATGGGAAGCCAAACCGCGATGCGCAAGGCGGGGTCGCCAAGCAAAGAGGGAACGCACCGAGGAATGAGGCTTGACAAACGAGCGTCCGCCGCTCGAAAAAAGCGCCTCATCTCAACGGCGGGCAAGACATGGCAGAACGCAGAAAAATCATCATCGACACGGATCCAGGTCAGGACGACGCGGCGGCAATCATGCTTGCTTTCGCAAGCCCGGAGGAAATTGAAATTCTCGGACTGTGCGCCGTCGCCGGCAACGTTCCGCTGAAACTGACCAGCCGCAACATCCGCATCATCTGCGAACTATGCGAACGCACCGAAATTCCCGTCTATGAGGGTGCCGAGCGACCGCTGGTGCGCAAGCCCATCACCGCCGAGCACGTTCACGGCAGCACCGGCCTCGACGGCCCGGTTCTCGACGAGCCGACGATGGAGGCGCAAAAGCAGCATGCGGTTGATTTCATCATCGAAACGCTGTTGCGGGAACCTGCCGGCACCGTAACGCTCTGCACGCTCGGCGCGCTGACCAACGTGGCGCTGGCGCTGCAGAAGGCCCCCGAGATCGCCGTCCGCGTCAAGGAACTGGTGATGATGGGTGGCGGCTTCTTCGAAGGCGGCAACATCACGCCGGCTGCGGAATTCAACATCTATGTCGACCCGCAGGCCGCCGATATCGTCTTCCGTTCCGGCATGCCCATCGTCGTGATGCCGCTCGACGTGACCCACCAGTTGCTGACGACCAAGGCGCGCGTCAGCCGCATTCGCGATATCGGCACACGCCCGGCAATCGCCATGGCGGAGATGCTGGAATTCTTCGAACGCTTCGACATAGAGAAATACGGTTCGGACGGCGGCCCCCTGCACGATCCGAGCGTCATCGCCTATCTCGTCAAGCCCGAGCTGTTTCAGGGCCGCGATTGCAACGTCGAAATCGAGGTCAATTCCGAACTGACCATGGGCATGACGGTGGTGGACTGGTGGCGGGTGACCGAGCGCCCGGTCAACGCCCGCGTGATGCGCAATGTGGATGCGGACGGATTCTTCGAGTTGCTGACGGAACGTTTCGCCCGGCTCTGACGGGACCGCGGACATCAAAAAAGGGCCGCTGGCGTAACCAGCGGCCCTTTCATTTGGAACCGGGAGATATCCTCAGAACTCGGTCCAGTCATCCTGCGCCAGCGCGTTTGAACCGCTGGTTCTTGGGCGGGCACGCGGTGCCGCCGCCGAGCGGCCCGATGCCTGTGACGGGGCTGCAGGCGCACGCATCGCCGCCGCGGTGGCGCGCAATTGCTGGCTCGACTGGCTGGAATGACCGCCGGACACGGAGAAGCCGGCAACGAGCGATTTCAGCGTTTCGGCCTCGCTGTTCAACGTCACGCTTGCCGCCGTTGTTTCTTCCACCATGGCCGCATTCTGCTGGGTGACCTGATCCATCTGGGTGACCGCGGAGTTGATCTCCTTCAGGCCGACCGCCTGTTCGCTGGCGGAGGCCGAAATCTGCCGTATCAGCTGATTGATCTGCAGAACCTGATCGGCGATCTTTTTCATCGTCTCACCGGCCTTGCCGACCAGCTGGACGCCCTCGCCCACCTGCGTCGCAGACGTGTTGATCAGACCCTTGATCTCCTTGGCTGCAGTTGCGGAGCGTTGCGCCAGTTCACGCACTTCCTGTGCGACGACGGCAAATCCCTTGCCAGCCTCACCGGCACGGGCAGCTTCCACGCCCGCGTTCAGCGCCAGAAGGTTGGTCTGGAAGGCGATCTCGTCGATCACCCCGATGATGCGGGAGATTTCCGCCGAAGATTGCGCAATGCCTTGCATGGAGTTGACGGCCTGCTGCACGACTTCGCCCGACTTGCCGGCGTCGTCGCAGGCATTGCTGACGGCTCCGGCCGCCTGCGCTGCGTTTTCCGCACTGGAATTGACCTGCGCGGTCAGCTGGTTGAGGGCGGCTGCGGTTTCTTCCAGACTTGCGGCCTGCTGTTCGGTGCGGTGCGAAAGATCGCTGGCGGCGCGGGTGATCTCACCGGTGCCGTTGCCGATGCTGACAACCGTTCCGTTGACGGTGGAAACGGTTTCCTCAAGGCTGGCTAGCGCCGAGTTGAAGTCATTGCGCAGCTTGGCATATTCACCGGGGAACTCGTCCTCGATCCGGTGGGTCAGATTGCCCTGCGACAGCGCATTGAGACCGGCACCAAGCACGCCAACGATGTGTTGCTGCATCCGGTTGTTCTCGCTGCGCTCGAACTCGGACCGCTGGCGCTCCGTTTCCGCATTGTCGCGCTGGACGGCTGCATCCGACTCCATTTCACGGATACCGGCAAGCTTCGCGCGGAAACCTTCCAGTGCCGTTGCGACGGCGCCCGTTTCATCTCTGCGTTCCTGTCCGGAGACCGGTACGTCGTAACGGCCGTCGCTCAGTGTTCTGACGTCAGAGACCAGCGAGGCGAGCGGGTTGCGGACGAAATGGCGGACCGCGAAATAAAGCGCGGCAATGACGGCTGCGAGAATGACGATCGCTCCGAGGATCATCAGATAGGTCTGTTCCTGCACCGGCGCGTTCAACGCCTTGTGGGGGATATCCACCAGGACTACCCAGGTCGCATTGAGGCCGGGAACCGCGAACGGATAAACGAGACGGTTATAGGGTGCGTCGGTATCGAGGCCGAGATTTTCGATCAGGCCCTGCTTGCCGGAGGTTATAGCCGCCTGAACGGTGCTGGCACCATCTCCGTCGTAGGCCTTCATGTTCTGCTCGGGCGTGGGCGGCACCAGCCATTGGCCGCCCTGCGAAATGAGCGTGACGCGACCGGTCTCGAAAGGATGCAGCGCCTGCAGCTTCTGCGAAAGCGAAGCCAGCGAAATATCGACACCCGCCACGCCGATCATCTTACCATCAGACATGACGGGATAGGCAAGCGAGGTCATGGTGGTGGGCACTTCCGTGCCTTCGGCGAGATAGGGCTGGGTAATGGCGCCCTTGCCGGATTTGGCAGCCAGCGCATACCATTCCGCCGCATAGTCGTTCTTGAAGGTCGAAAACTGGATCTCGCCCTTCTGGGTCTTCGACCAATAGGGAGCAAATGCACCCGTTGCATTGGTGCCGAGATCTAGCCTGTCGGCGATCTCCGTGGTCTGTCCGTCGAAAAGACCGAGCTGTTCGCAGAACCAGCTTCCGAAAGCGAAAGCATTCTGTTCAACATTGGCCTTGAGGATGTTGACGATGCCGGGGCGGTCCATCGATTTCGCCTGATGCGCACGGCCGATGACGCCCGCCATGGAGCGCGCGGCGCTGCCGAGTTCACCCACATCGGCAGCGATGACGTTGGCGATAGCGCGCGCTTCGGTGTTCGCCTGATCCATGGTCAGCGAATGGACGCGGTTGCTGGTCTGGGAAATGAGGAAGGAATTCGATGCGACAAGAACCGTGGTGATTGCACAGCCGGTCACAAGGATCAGCTTGGTCGCAAGCGACTTCACTTTGAAATTGAACATTTTGGCCTCGATCAAATCGCCGGCCGAAAAGGCTGGCGTCAACGGATGAGAAATCTCCGTCATGGAGGCCCGTCCAGAATGGGACAGTGTGCTGCATCGCGACGAGGAAAAATTAGGTTATGTTTGCTAATTAAGCCCTAAAATTACTTCGCCGCGCCAAGCAAAAAATCAGTGTTCGTAATAGGCGGATATGATGTTCCATGCATCGTCGGCCGTTTCGGCAAAATGCAGCAGTTCCATATCTTCGGGCGCGATGGTGCCGAAGTCCGCCAGGAATTCGAAATTGACGACGGAGCGCCAGAATTTCTCTCCGAACAGGATGAGCGGAATGGGCGCCATGCGCTTCGTCTGGATCAGCGTCAGCGTCTCGAAGAGTTCATCGAGCGTACCGAAACCGCCGGGGAAGATCACCACGGCCTTCGCCCGCATCAGGAAATGCATCTTGCGGATGGCGAAGTAGTGGAAGTTGAAGCTCAGCTCTGGCGTAACATAGGGGTTGGGCGCCTGCTCGTGCGGCAGAACGATGTTGAGGCCGATCGACGGGCCTCCCACATCGGCAGCACCGCGATTGCCCGCTTCCATGACACCCGGGCCGCCGCCGGTAACCACCACATATTCCAGGTGGTCGGATTTCGCGCCATAGTCGGTGCAAAGCCGGGCGAACTTGCGCGCCTCCTCGTAATAAACCGAGGCTTGCTCCAGATTGCGCTTCTGCGTCTCGTTGCGCGCCGCCCAGGCCGCGCCGCCCGGTTCCGGAATGCGGGCGCCGCCGAACAGGACGACGGTGGATTTGATCCCGCGCTCGGTCAGGGCCATTTCCGTCTTCAGAAGTTCCAGCTGCAGCCTGACGGGGCGCAATTCCTCGCGGCAGAGAAAATCCATGTCCACATAGGCAAGCCGGTAGGACGCGGAATCCGACTGCGGCGTCTTCTGAACGACTTCGGCCTGCTGTTTGTCCGCAGCACTGCGCTTCAAGGGGTCCCATACCCCGTCCTTGCGCCGCAATTTGCCGTTTTTCAGTCGTGTCATTTCCATGCCTTTCGTCTGACGCGCCAAATCACCCAAATCACATTGACGCCTTTCCAACACTCCCTTAGATCAAATGGCCAGAGCCTTCCAGCGGCGCGGGACCATCCGTGACCATGAACACACGCGACTTTAAGGAATTTTCCATGAGCCTTACGGATCTCACCTCCCTCGAAACCATCATCGAAACAGCCTTTGACAACCGTGACGGTGTGAACGTTTCGACAAAGGGCGAGGTTCGCGACGCGGTGAACACTTCTCTTCAACTTCTCGACAGCGGCAAGGTCCGCGTCGCCGAAAAGCAGGCGGACGGGAACTGGAAAGTGAACCAGTGGCTGAAAAAGGCCGTACTCCTCTCCTTCCGGCTGAACGACATGGAAATCGTCACCGGCGGACCGGGCGAATCCACCTGGTGGGACAAGGTGCCGTCGAAGTTCGAGAACTGGGGCGAAAACCAGTTCCGCGCTGCGGGCTTCCGCGCCGTGCCGAACGCCGTGGTGCGCCGCTCCGCCTATGTAGCCAAGAACGTGGTGCTGATGCCCTCTTTCGTCAATCTCGGCGCTTATGTCGATGAAGGTACGATGGTCGACACCTGGGCGACGGTCGGCTCCTGCGCGCAGATCGGCAAGAATGTGCATCTGTCAGGCGGTGTCGGCATCGGCGGCGTTCTGGAGCCGCTTCAGGCCGGCCCGACCATCATCGAGGACAATTGCTTCATCGGCGCCCGTTCGGAAGTCGTCGAAGGCTGCATCGTGCGCGAAGGCGCTGTTCTCGGTATGGGCGTCTTCATTGGCAAGTCGACCAAGATCGTCGATCGCGCCACCGGTGAGATCACCTATGGCGAAGTGCCGCCCTATTCCGTCGTCGTCGCCGGTACCATGCCGGGCAAGCCTTTCCCGAACGGCGAGCCGGGTCCGAGCCTTTATTGCGCCGTCATCGTCAAGCGCGTCGATGAAAAGACCCGCTCCAAGACCGGCATCAACGAGCTTCTGCGCGACTGATAAAAAGCTGCTGACATGACCACGACCGATCCCGTTGCCAATCTCGCCGCCCTCATCCGTTGCCCTTCGGTGACGCCCGCCGAAGGTGGTGCGCTGTCGCTGCTCGACACCCTGCTTTCACCGCTCGGCTTTGCGGTGGAAAAAATGGTGGCGACGGAAGCGGGAACGCCTGATGTGGAGAACCTCTACGCCCGGCTCGGCACGGAAGGACCGCATCTGATGTTTGCGGGCCATACCGACGTCGTGCCGGTGGGTGACGAGGCCGCATGGAGCCATCCGCCCTTTGCGGCTGAAATCGCCGGCGGCGAAATGTTTGGCCGTGGTGCCGTGGACATGAAGGGCGGTATCGCCTGTTTCGTCGCCGCCATTGCCCGCCACATCGAAAAGCATGGGAAACCGCAAGGGTCGGTTTCCTTCCTGATTACCGGCGACGAGGAAGGTCCGTCGATCAACGGCACCTCCAAGCTTCTGGAATGGGCCGCCGCCAGGGGCGAGCGATGGGACGCCTGCGTGGTGGGCGAGCCCACCAACCCGGACCAGCTGGGCGACATGATCAAGATAGGCCGCCGGGGATCGCTTTCCGGCCACATCACCGTCCATGGTGTTCAGGGTCACGCCGCCTATCCGCATCTGGCCGACAACCCCATTCGTGGACTGCTGCAACTGACGCAGGCGCTGATGCATCCGCCCTTCGATCACGGCACCGACGATTTCCAGCCTTCCAATCTGGAAGTAACGACCATCGACACCGGCAATGCGGCCACCAACGTGATCCCGGCGCGGGCGACGGCGTCGTTCAACATCCGTTTCAACGACAGCTGGACGGCGGAAAGCCTACGGGCGGAAATCATCCGCCGTCTCGATGCCGCTGCTGCCGAAGGTGAGCTGCGTCCCGACCGCAGCCCCGCCAGATACGAGATCGTCTGGGCGGACCGTCCGGCCCATGTCTTCCTGACACGCAACAATGCGCTCATCTCGTCGCTTTCCGGCGCCGTTGAGGCCGTTACGGCCAAGGAGCCGAAGCTCTCGACCACCGGCGGCACGTCGGATGCGCGCTTCATCAAGGATTATTGCCCCGTCGTGGAATTCGGTCTCGTCGGGCAGACCATGCATATGGTTGATGAACGCGTGGCTGTTGCCGATCTTGAGACGCTGACACGCATCTACGAGACCTTTATCGAACGCTGGTTCGCTCATGCCGACGGCAAGTGAAGTAGGGCTCTATCTGAAGGGCCTGTGGCTGCTGTTGCTCGGCGATCATACCGGTGCACGATATCTCGATCTCTCCGAACGCGGCATGTGGCGGTCCTTCTATTCCGCCCTCTGGTGCCTGCCCGCCATGCTGGTTTCCTGGCTGTGGCTGCGCGCCGCTTTCCTCGCCGGCTATCCGCCGGGAACAGGAACGGGATTCATCTACTTTTTCCGTCTGGCGATGGTGGAGGCGATCTGCTGGATCGTGCCGCTGCTTTTGATCGGCATGCTGCTGTTTGCCTTCGGCGCACGGGAAAAATTCGGACCGCTCGTCACCACCATGAATTGGCTCTCGCTGCCGTTTTCCTACGCCTATGCGGTGCTGATCCTGATCGCGTTCTTTCTGCCACCTTTGCAGGGTCTGATCGCGATACTCTGGCTGGCGCTGCTGCTGTCGCTGGTCTTCGCCTTTTCGCGGATCGTGAGGTTTTTCATCCGCGACCAGTCCCTGCTCGTCTCGGCGATCGTCATGACCCTGCTGGTGCCTGGTATGCTTCTCTCGGAAGCGCTGCAACGTTTTCTCGGCGTCTATCCCAGCTGAGAACCAACGCCGCCATAGACGTCAGTCCATATCCTCGGCCGTTTCGGCTTTGGTGTGTCGACGCGGCGGAATGACATCGGGATAATCGACCTGCATGAAATACAGACCGTCCGGCGGCGCGACAGGGCCGCAGGCTTTGCGATCGCGCGCTTCCAGTGCGTTGCGTACATCCTTGGGCGTCATGGAACCTTCGCCCGCCATTTTCAGCGTACCGGCAAAAGAGCGTATCTGGTTGTGCAGGAAACTCTGTGCGGTTGCGCGTATCTCGATGAGATCCCCGTTGCGGGTCACATCCAGCCGGTCGAGCGTTCTGACCGGGCTGCTCGCCTGACAATGGACCGAGCGGAAGGTGGTGAAATCATGCCGGCCGACAAGCATCTGCGCAGCCTCATGCATGCGCTCGTGGTCTATGTCCTTCGACACCCACCATGCACGCTTGTGCTCCAGCGCCAGCCGCGCCTTGCGCGAGATGATGCGATACAGATAGTGGCGACGCAGCGCGGAGAAGCGGGCGTCGAAATCTTCGGTCACCGCTGCCGCATCCAGAACCGAGACGGCCTCTTTCGCCATCGCCAGATGAGCGTTCAACGCATTGCGCAGCTTGTAGGGTTCCCATTCGCGGGAAAGATCGACATGGGCCACCTGCCCCACGGCATGCACGCCGGAATCGGTGCGGCCTGCGCCACGAATGGACACGGTTTCGCCGGTCAGCGACCGGACGGCAGCTTCAAGCGCGCCCTGAACCGAAGGACCGTTGTCCTGTCTCTGCCAGCCGAAGTAAGGCGTGCCGTCATATTCGACGGTCATGCGGAAACGCGGCATCAGCCGAGCCTCGTCGCGGTGGGAACCGGTGTGCCACGAACGAAATCGGATGCTGACATCGGCTTGCCGCCCGCCTTCTGCAAGCGGGTGAGCCGCACGGCACCACTTCCACAGGCAATGGTGAGGGCATTATCGAGCGCCGCGCCCGCTTCTCCCATGCCGCTTGCCAGTTCAGACTCCAGAACCTTCACGCGCTCCGCCTTGCCGCCGATCTCCATTTCCAGCCATGCGCCGGGAAAAGGCGAAAGGCCACGAATATGATTGTGTACGTCCTGCGCCGGCCGGGAAAATTCGATCCGGGTCTCGCCCTTGTCGATCTTGGACGCGTAAACGACGCCTTCTTCCGGCTGTGCGACGAGAGGCAAGTCGTCTGCTTCGAGCTTGTCCATAGCCTGCCGCATCAGCCGGGCACCGGCGAGCATCAGGCTGTCGTGCAATTCACCTGCCGTCACGTTCACGCCGATCGTGACCTTTGCGGTTAATGCAACGGGGCCGGTATCCAGCCCCTTTTCCATTTTCATGACCATCATGCCGGTCTCGGCGTCACCGGCCATGATCGCCCGCTGGATGGGTGCCGCACCGCGCCAGCGCGGCAGCAACGAGGCGTGGCCGTTGTAACAGCCAAGGCGCGTACCGCTCAGGATCGCCTCGGGCAATAGCAGCCCATAGGCAACTACGACCGCTACATCTGCGTTGAATTCTCTGAATTGCTGCCGGTCTTCCTCGGCCTTGAAATTCACCGGCGTCAGCACGGGAAGACCCAGAAGTTCGGCCGCCTGGTGCACCGGCGATTTCTGCAGATCAAGGCCACGACGGCCGCCGGGACGCGGCGGCTGCGTATAAACGGCGGCGACCTCGTGACCCGCTTCCACCAGCGCACGCAACGTGGGAACGGAAAATTCCGGCGTACCCATGAAAATGATACGAAGAGCCATATCGCCCCCTGCCCCTTATATCGTTCCGTCTCCCAAATGAGACGGATCAGATCTTTGCGCGGGCTGCTTTGGTGAATTTCTTGATGACCATCTCGCGCTTCAGCCGCGAAATATGATCGATGAACAGAATGCCGTTCAGGTGATCGATCTCGTGCTGCAGGCATGTCGCCAGTAGGCCGTCCGCATCGATGGTCTGCTGCTTGCCGTCACGGTCGACATATCTCATCGTCAGCGATGCGGGACGCTCGACCTCGGCATAATAATCGGGAATGGAGAGACAGCCTTCCTCATAGGCCGAAACATCGTCGGACACTTTGAGGATTTCCGGGTTGATGAAGACGACCGGCTTTTTCTCCTCGTCGTCGCGCGAAACGTCGATCACCAGCATGCGGCGCGGCACGCCGACCTGAATGGCGGCAAGGCCAATGCCCGGCGCATCATACATGGTTTCGAGCATATCGTCGGCAAGGCGCAACACTTCGGCATCCACCTGTTCGATGGGCCTTGATTGCTGGCGCAGCACGGGATCGGGCAAAATGATAAGCGGTTTGATAGTCATGGCTTCCCATAACGTATCTCTTGCGCGGAGGAAATAAAAAATACGCGGGCGAAATGGCAGCTTCGTCCGGTTTTGTCCGACTCAATTCCGCCGCATGAATGTTCTTGTTTTGATCTTACGAATCACTGGAAATCTGATAGATTTGGCCATGAGTATCGATTTCTCTTTTCTCCTCGATCCCGCCATGCGTGCCGGCTCCGTCGACATCAGCTTCGGCGCGCTTCTTGCGGCTCTCGTTTTCGGCCTCTCCGCTTTCTGGATGGTCACGAAAAGTCGTGGGAAAAAAGCGGAGGCCGATGGTGAAATTTCCGATCTTCTGAAAACCCAGTCAGAATTGCACGGCCGGATCGCGGCGATGGCAGAGACGCTCGGCACACGCCAGACCGAGATGGGTCAGACGATCAACCAGCGGCTCGACGGCATGTCGCAGCGCCTCGGAGAAACGCTGACGGAGCAGACCCGCTCGACGCACGAGAATCTGAGTCGCCTGCAAGAACGCTTGGCGGTTATCGATGCTGCGCAGGGCAATATTCAGGATCTGGCGAAGGACGTGGTCGGGCTACAGGCGATCCTTTCCAACAAACAGACGCGCGGCGCCTTCGGACAGGCGCGGATGGAGGCGCTGATCGCCGATGCCCTTCCCGCCGGTGCCTTTCAGCTTCAGCCCACACTTTCAAATGGTTACCGGCCGGACTGCATCATCAGGATGCCGAACAACGCGCCGTCCCTCGTCATCGACGCCAAGTTTCCGCTGGAGGCCTGGAATGCGCTGAAAGCGGATGAATCGCCCGAGGGCAAACGGGCTGCCACCCAGCAATTCCGCCGCGATATGGAAGTGCATATTCGCGACGTGGCGGAGAAATATCTGATCCGCGGCGAAACGCAGGATACGGCCTTCATCTTCGTGCCGTCCGAATCGATCTTTGCCGACATTCACCAGCATTTCGAATATCTGGTGCAACGCGCCCACCGCGCCCGCGTCGTCATCGTTTCGCCCTCGCTGCTGATGCTGTCGGTGCAGGTCATCCAGTCCGTGCTGAAGGACCAGCGCATGCGCGAGCAGGCGCATCTCATTCAGGGCGAAGTTGCCCTTCTCATGGACGATGTGCGGCGGCTGGACGACAGGACGCGCAAGCTGCAGGCCCATTTCGGACTGGCGCAGAAAGACGTCGACATGATGCTGATCTCCTCCGACAAGGTGCTGGCGCGCGGCCAGAAGATCGAGGGCCTCGATTTTTCGCCAACGGAAAAAGAGACCTCTCACGGGGAAATCGAGCAGGCCCGACGCTTTGCGGAGAACAGGGCGGGAACGGCGAAACTGCGGGTGGTTGACGACGAGTGATCGCCTCGGGCAAAGTCGCCGCCTTGCTTGAATTTTATACGGACATGCCCTGATGATTACTGTTTTCGGCTCCATCAACATGGATCTCGTCGCTACCGCCAAACGCCTGCCCAAACCCGGTGAAACCGTGACGGGAGAGACCTTCTCCACCGCAGCGGGTGGAAAGGGAGCCAACCAGGCGCTTGCCGCACGGCGCGCCGGTGTCACGGTCAAAATGGCGGGCGCTGCGGGCGACGACACCTTTGCCGCACCGGCGCTGACATTGCTGCGCGACGCCGGCACCGACCTGTCGCTCGTCAAGACCGCGCCCGGCCCCACGGGGACGGCAGTGATCCTTATCGGTGAAGGTGGGGAGAACATGATCTCGGTCATTCCCGCCGCCAATGGCGAAGTTTCCGCATCCGACGCCGCAAAGGCCGTGGCGGAGATGGCAGCGGGCGATATTCTGATGCTTCAGTTCGAAGTACCGGCACCTGCGATCGAAGCGGCACTGATGGCCGCCAAGGCGAAACGCATCACCACAGTCATCAATACCGCGCCGCTGACCGCCGATGGACCACGCCTCGCCGGCCTTGCCGATGTCGTCATCGCCAATGAAACCGAGTTCGAGCTGCTGATCGGCAAAAGTGGGCTTTCAGCCGCCGAACGGGAAACCGAACTCAAGTCTCTGCACGAGCAAACCGGCCAGACGTTGATCGTAACGCTTGGTGCCGACGGCGTGATCGCCATTCGCAACGGCAAGGTTTTCAAGGCATCCGGTCTGAAGATCGAGCCGGTCGACACCGTCGGTGCGGGCGATACGTTCTGCGGTTATCTTGCCGCCAGCCTCGATCAGGGTATGGATTTCGAAAAGGCGCTGAAGCGCGCCGCCGTCGCAGGCTCGCTCGCCTGCACCCGTGCCGGCGCCCAGCCTTCCATTCCGGTTGCTGCCGAAGTGGACGCGAATATCTGACGGTTCGAGCTGTTAAGTGCGAATGAAAGTGAGATAGGCCGAGCTGCGGCCTTCTCTTTTGGCCTTGTTTTCATAACGCGTACCCGGCCAGTTGGCATAGGGTGTGTGCCAGTCCTCGGCGCTCGCCGCTGTCCACTCGAAACCGCCATGACGGGCGCAATGCTGCAGCGTCCAGTTGACGTAGGTATCGATATCGGAAGCAAAGCAGAACTTGCCGCCGGGTTTCAGCACTCGATGGAAACGGGCAAGATTGACGTCGGAAACGAAACGACGCTTCCAGTGCTTCTTCTTGGGCCAGGGATCGGGATAGAGAAGGTCGATGTGATCGATCGACGCATCCGGCAGCCAGTCCAGCAATTGCGTCGCGTCATCGTCGTAAAGGCGGATATTCATCAGCTCGCCTTCACGCACGCTCGCCAGCAGCTTGGCCATGGAATTGACGAAGGGCTCGACGCCGATAAAGCCGGTCTCGGGGTTTTCAACCGCACGGTGGGCAAGATGCTCGCCGCCGCCGAAACCGATCTCCAGACGAACCGACTTCACATCCGCCGGAAAGAGAGCGACGAGATTTTTCGGTGGCGCGCTTTCCAGATCGATTTTCAGCAAGGGCAGCAGGTTTTCGATCGTATCGATCTGCTGGTGGCGCAGAGGCTTGCCCTTGCGCCTGCCAAAAAAAGCTTCCGTTGCGCGCGAACGCCGCTCTTCCGTCATGTCATACTCTCAAGAACAAATAGAATTAACCCGCACAGGCCGGGTGAACGGTGCTGTGCGGGTTACAAAGGTGCAAACGGTATCTCTCAATCGCCGTCGAATGACAAGGCTTATGCGCTCAAAGCTTCCTTGAGCGGCTTTACCAGATCAAGCTTCTCCCAGGAGAAGGAGCCGTCACGGCCGGCCTTGCGGCCGAAATGGCCGTAAGAAGACGTCTTGGCATAGATCGGCTTGTTGAGATCGAGATGACGGCGAATGCCCGACGGCGACAGGTCCATGACCTTGCGGATGGCGCCTTCGACCTGGTCTTCGCTGACCTTGCCCGTGCCGTGCAGATCGACATAGATCGACAAAGGCTGGGCGATGCCGATCGCGTAGGAGATCTGGATCGTGCAACGCTCGGCCAAACCGGCGGCCACGACGTTCTTGGCGAGATAGCGGGCGGCATAAGCGGCGGAACGGTCGACCTTGGTCGTGTCCTTGCCGGAGAATGCACCGCCGCCGTGAGGAGCAGCGCCACCATAGGTGTCGACGATGATCTTGCGGCCCGTCAGGCCCGCATCGCCATCGGGACCACCGATGACGAATTTGCCCGTCGGGTTAATATACCACTGGCAATCATCGGCAATCTTCAGATCGCCCAGAGCTTCGCGGATATAGGGTTCGACGACGTCGCGAACCTTCTTCGAGTCCCAGCTGGCATCAAGATGCTGCGTGGACAGAACGATGGACACTGCTTCCGCTGCCTTGCCGTCGATATAACGAACCGTCACCTGGCTCTTGGCATCCGGACCGAGCTTTGCCGCTTCGCCTTCGCCGCTTTTACGGGCCGTGGCGAGCAGCTGCAGGATACGGTGGGAATAATAGATCGGCGCCGGCATCAGGTCCGGCGTTTCCTTGCAGGCGTAACCGAACATGATGCCCTGGTCACCAGCACCCTCGTCGCCCTGCTTGTCGGAAGCACTGTCCACGCCCTGCGCGATATCCGCCGACTGCGGATGCAGGAGAACGTCGATCTTGGCCGTCTTCCAGTGAAAACCATCCTGCTCGTAGCCGATGTCGCGGATCGCCTTGCGGGCAGCCGACTTGAACTTCGAAGGATTGATGACCGGGTGGCCGGCGGCGTCCTTGAGAACCTTGCCGTCCTTGTCCTTTTTCAACAGGGTGTCGGGAACCCGGACCTCGCCAGCGATAATGACGCGGTTCGTCGTCGCAAGCGTTTCGCATGCGATGCGCACCGTCCAGGGGTCGACACCCGTCTTGGACGCTTCACGATAGATGAGATCCACGATTTCATCGGAAATACGATCACAAACCTTGTCCGGATGACCTTCGGCCACGGACTCGCTGGTGAACAGGTAATTGGCACGCATGCGGGATTCCCCTCAAAGAACGGTCTTCGAGTTTGTTAGTCATTTCGGCCACGAAAGACAAGGACACAACCACATAAATATATCTTTATGTGAGAATTCCTTTCTAATTTGGCACAAAAAAACGGCCCTTGCGGACCGTTGAGTGTCCAGCGCCACACGCTGGAAAATAGAGGTGTCGCTTGCAGGCGCTACTCTGCATCTCCTTCGGCGGCGAGCGACTTGACGAGATCAACGAGGCGGCGGCGAACCTTCGGATCGGCAATCTTCACGAAAGCACGGTTCAGCTGCAAGCCTTCGGCCGACGACAGAAAATCCACCACGTAGTTGGAACTGGACGCTTCCGCCATGCCCGTCGTGCCAACGGCCTGATCGCCCGGCGCATCTTCGAAGAAGAAGGAAACCGGCACGTTCAGAATCCCGGAAATGTTCTGCAGGCGACTGGCGCCAACGCGGTTCGTGCCCTTTTCATACTTCTGGATTTGCTGAAAGGTAATTCCGAGGCTCTCACCCAGCTTTTCCTGGCTCATGCCCAGCATGGTTCTGCGAAGACGAATTCGGCTTCCGACATGAATGTCGATGGGGTTAGGCTTTTTCTTATTTTCGGTCATCATGCGGATCCTGACACTCGGAAAGGGTTGATATCTCGTTTCATTACTTATTCGAAGAAATGAGCCGGCAATTCGACAGCGTCTAAACTTGTTTTACGACTGACGTATTCACTATGCAATTGTGGGGGTTCCTGGTCAATTCTGGCGCCGAGCAAAACTCCAGGCAGGAAATACCGCAACGATCAGCATTATAGAAAAAATCAACCAGAAATACGTCCGATGTATGTCGTAAGTAAATGCGTCGTTTGACCCACCACTCAAGGTGGCGTCAACAATTCCAACCCGACCGTAGTCCAACCCGGCTAAAATACGGCCATAGGGGTCGATGACGGCGGAAATTCCGGTATTCGCGCCGCGAATCACCGGTACTCCCGTCTCAACGGCCCGGACTCTCGCCTGCAGAAAGTGCTGATATGGGCCGGGCGTATCGCCGAACCAGCCATCATTCGTGACGTTCAGGATTGCCGTAGCCCCCGCCAGGCCCGGGGTCATCTCGCCCGGAAAAATGATCTCGTAACAGATCAGCGGATAGAAGGTCTTGCCGGAAGGAAGCGTCAAAGGCGTGCGCGAAGAGGCGGCCGAAAAGCCGCCCGGCAGGCTGATGACATTGTTGATGCCGAATTCCCGCAGGATGCCTTCGAAGGGAACATATTCTCCGAAGGGTGTCAGGTGGACCTTGTCGGTCGCGCCGATGATTTCGCCCTGGCTATCGATCGCATAGACCGAATTGTAATAACGCGGCGGGCGGCCAGCCCCCTGGTCTTCCATTCTGACTGCGCCGGTGAACAGGACCTGCCCGTCCTCCAGTGTTTTCGCGATTTCCGCCAGAGCGTCCGGGTTTTGCGTCAGGATAAACGGTACGGAGGTCTCAGGCCAGACGACGATATCGGGGCGTTTTTTCCCTTCGCCAGGCGGCAGGGCCGTCAGCCGCAGATGCTCGGCGAAAATCTCCGCCCGGTCCGCATTCAGCATCTTGCGGGACTGGTCGATCGACGGCTGCACGATCCTGACGGTCAGCGCATCTGCCGGCGTTTCCACCGGTGTCTGAAGGCGGTAAAAGCCATAACCGAAATGACCGGCCAGCAGCAGGCCCGCCACAACGAGGCCCGGCCACATGCCTTTTTTCGTACCGATCAAGGCCGGGGCGGCAAAAATGAAAACGGCAAGCGTGGTCACACCGAAAAGACCAAGCACATGCGCCGACTGCATCATGATCGGGACGGGCATGATGCCGTAACCGATGGCGTTCCAGGGAAAGCCGGTCGCCACGAAGCTGCGCAGCCACTCCAGAAGGCCGAATGCGGCCGCAAGTGCTGCGATGCGGCCAAGACCATCCGACCAAACGATATTGGCAGCGGCGACCGCAAAACCGTAAAACAGCGCGAGAAGAGCCGGAAGGCCAAGAATAGCGAGCGGCAGCGCCCAGGCGAACTCGTCTGCCTCCAGCAAAAGGGCATTGCCCAGCCACCACAGGCCCGCCACGAAATAACCAAACCCGAAACACCAGCCAATGCCGAAAGCGGGCATGATGCGGCTGAAGATGCCGCCGCCCGGTTTGCCGGTGCAGCCATCCACAAGCCAGACAAGCAGGGTGAAAGACAAAAACAGCGCCGCGAAAAAGCCGAACGGAGGCAAGGCCAGCGCTCCGACCGCACCCGCGGCAACCGCCATCGCTGCGCGGCTTTTGCCACCGGCCAGCATTACCTTGCCTGCAAGACGCTCCATACCATCTCCGTTTTATGCGCGTCCGGGAAAGACCGCTCCCGGCAAGACCGCGCCACGGAATTTTCCCTCAGACCCGACGTAAAGGAAAAAAGATTCGCAGTCCACAGGGGACGGCGGCTCGAGCGCCACGTACCCTCTTGGCTGCTCGGTAAGGGCGCTCAAACCTGCCGGATTGGTATATCGGAGATACGAAAACGACGGGGAACAGCGCCCCGTCGATCTTCCTCAATCGGCATTCTGCTGATGCGTGATGAGGCGGACATCCGGACCGGGCAGCGCAATCACCCCATTGTCACCGGCATCGCCCGGCGCGCGGTCATCCTGCCCTTCCGAGCCGTGATCGCGGACGATACGCACGCCCTTGATACGCCTTGTATCCGCATCGAGGATCTGGAACTCGAAACCGGGTACGGCCCGAACGATCTCGCCCTTTGCCGGAATGCGGCCGAGTGCGAAGAAGATAAGGCCACCAAGCGTATCAATTTCTTCCAGATGCTCGCGGACATCGAATTCCGGCCCGATCGCCTCGGCAAGTTCCGTGAGTTCGGCGCGGGCATCCGCCACCAGCACATCGGGGGACAGACGCGAAAACATCGTCTCATCCTTGTCGTGCTCGTCATCGATGTCACCTACGACCATCTCGACGATATCCTCGTGGCTGACGAGACCATCCGTGCCACCATATTCGTCGATCACAAGGGCGAGCTGCGTTCGCTGTGCCTGCATGGTCTTCAAAAGAGTGGAGGCCAGCATCGAGGGCGGCGCGAAAAGAATTTTACGTACCAGCCCGGCATCGGCGACCGTCTGTTCCAGATCTACTCGCGCAAGGTCGAAATTCGGTCGCGGCGAACGCGGTGCCTTCGCTTCGCCATACGCGACGCTTCTCGATCCCGCTCGGCGCTTGTTGCGCGCCTGCTTGGCGACATAGGCCAGCAGATCGCGAATGTGGATCATGCCCTTCGGGTTATCCAGCGTCTCATCGTAGACCGGCATGCGGGAGCGCCCGGTTTCCTCAAAGAGGATCAGCGCTTCGCCGATGGTCATGTTCTGGTCGAGACCGTCGATATCCACCCGCGGGATCATGATGTCTTCGACCCGAACTTCCCGGAAACGCAGGATATTGTTCAGCATCGCCCGTTCTTCGGGCGAAAAGGCGGCACCGATTTCGGTGTCGGCCATCAGCGCGTCGGTCAAATCCTCGCGCAGGCGCTCGCCCTGTGACGGTTTCAGCAACCGCCCTATGCGCGACCAGATCGTCGATCTCGGCTTTGCATTGGAGTCGTTTCGTAAATGACTACTGCCCTCCTCCGAGGAGGACTGCTCGCCGTTTTCTCTGCCCTCATTGGCAGGTCGTGCAGAATGTTCGTTCATGGCTCCAGACAATATTCAAAGCGGTTCCTGTCCCGCGTAAGGATCAGATAGGCCAAGCACCGCCAAAATGCGAGTCTCAAGCGACTCCATTTCTTCCGCTTCCTCCTCATCCATGTGGTCATAACCGAACAGGTGCAGGAACCCGTGGACGAGAAGATGGGTCAGATGATCCTCGAAACTCTTCTCAAGTTCAAGGGCCTCGCGCTCAACCGTCTCGCGTGCGATGACGATATCGCCCAGCATCGGGCCCGGCATGCCGCCCGGTTCCAGCGGAAAAGCGGGGAAAGACAAGACATTGGTCGCCTTGTCCTTGTCGCGCCATTCGGCATTGATTTCCCGGATATTTTCATCGTCGGTAAAGACGAGTGACAGTTCCACCGGCATTTTCGGGAAGGGTTGCTCTTCTTCCCGCTTCAGAAAATCAACCGCCGCATCCAGCGCCTTGGTGGCGAAGGCAAGAAGGTCCTCTTCCGAGGACCAGCCTTCGGCCTCGACGCTGATTTGAATATCCAGAGCTGTCATTGTCTTCGTCAGTTGCCCTTCACGAGGCTTTCATCCGGCACCGCCGTGTGGGATTCGTAGGCCCGGACGATGCGCGCCACCATCGGATGACGCACGACGTCAACATCCTTGAAGCGCACAACGGACACGCCTTCCACGTCAGCGAGGATTTGCAGTGCCTCGACAAGACCGGACTTCACGCCGCGCGGAAGGTCCACCTGGCTTGGGTCGCCGGTCACGATCATGCGGCCTTTCTCACCGAGACGGGTGAGGAACATCTTCATCTGCATGGTCGTGGTATTCTGGGCTTCGTCCAGAATGACGGCGGCGTTGGCAAGCGTGCGTCCGCGCATGAAGGCCAGCGGGGCGATTTCGATGACGCCCGCCTGAATGGCACGCTCCACCTTGTCACCCGGCATCATGTCATAAAGCGCGTCGTAAAGCGGGCGCAGATACGGATCGACCTTTTCCTTCATGTCGCCCGGCAGGAAACCCAGGCGTTCGCCCGCTTCCACGGCAGGACGCGACAGGATGATGCGGTCGACCGCGCCACGCTCCAGAAGTTGCGCCGCATGTGCCACAGCAAGATAGGTCTTGCCGGTACCAGCGGGGCCGACGCCGAAAACAAGTTCGGACTGCTCCAGCGCCCGCATATAGACATCCTGCGTCGGCGTGCGGGCAGCGACGGTCTTCTTGCGCGTGGAAATCTGCGCCATGGAGATCTTCGCCTTGCGCTCCATCGTCGGCAAGGTCAGTTGGTCGTCCGCAGCCATGGCCATGCGGATCGCGCCTTCCACGTCGGAAACCTCGGCGGTTCCGCCCTTGAGCAGGCGCTCGTAAAGGAAATCCAGCGCCCGACGGGCCTGATTTGTGGCAACGACATCACCGGTGATGGCAACGGAATTGCCGCGCGGACGCGCATCGATGTTGAGGCGTTGCTCCAGCAACTTGAGGTTCTGATCGAACTGACCGAATAGCTCTCCCGCTATCCTGTTATTCTCGAACGTGAGGACGAAGTGATTGGCGTCGGTCGCGGCTGAGCGTGGCTGGCGCGATGAAGGTGATACCAATTCGTGTGCGTTCAAGCGGTCAGGCTCCTGTCCCAATCAGTGTCGGCTCCTCACTCTAACTCTCTGCCACCTCGGCAAACAAGCTGTTTGGACCCGTTGCGGTGATTCGTACATTAACAATGTCACCGATTTTCAACGTCTTTGCATCAAGATTCACAGATTGCAGCCAGGGAGAACGACCTATCAACTGTTCAGGCATGCGGCCGGGCTTTTCCAGCAACACATCCATCGTCTTTCCGACCAGCGATTCCGCAAATTCCTTCTGCTGCCGCAGCAACAGGGCCTGCAATCGTTCCAGCCGCTCGGCCTTCACTTCTTCCGCAACCTGATCCGTCAGATCGGCGCCCGGTGTGCCGGGACGGGTGGAATATTTGAAGGAGAACGCCTGCGCGTATTTCACCTCTTCGATGATCGCCATCGTGTCTTCGAAATCACGATCCGTCTCGCCGGGGAAGCCGACAATAAAATCCCCCGACATGGCAATATCAGGGCGGACGGCCCGGATTTTCTCAATGAGCTGGATATACTCCTCGCCCGTATGGCGACGGTTCATCGCCTTCAGAATGCGATCTGACCCGGACTGAACCGGCAGGTGCAGATAGGGCATCAAGATACGCAGATCGCGATGGGCGCCGATCAGGCGATCATCCATGTCGCGCGGATGGCTGGTGGTGTAACGAAGCCGCGCCAGGCCCGGAATTTCCGCCAGCCGGTAAAGCAGTTCGGCAAGGCCCCATTTTTCGCCCTTCGAGCCTTCGCCCTGCCAGGCATTGACGTTCTGGCCGAGCAGCGTGATTTCGCGTACGCCGGCATCCACCAGTTTCATCGCCTCATCGACAATCTGGCGCACGGGACGCGAAACTTCCGAACCACGCGTATAGGGCACAACACAGAAGGTGCAGAACTTGTCGCAGCCTTCCTGCACCGTCAAAAACGCCGTGACGCCGCGCGAGCGCAACGTCGCCTTCTCGGCGACCGGCAGATGTTCGAACTTGTCCTCGACGGCATATTCGGTTTCGATGACACGCTCGCCGCCACGAACCCGCTTCAGGGCGTCCGGCAGGCGATGGTAGGTCTGCGGGCCGATGACGACATCAACGGCAGGCGCGCGGCGAAGGATTTCCTCGCCTTCCGCCTGCGCTACACATCCGGCGACGCCGATCACGAATTCGCGCCCCTGCTCTTCGCGCGATTTTTTCATGTCGCGCAGGCGACCGAGCGCCGAATAGACCTTTTCAGCGGCCTTTTCACGGATGTGACAGGTGTTCAGAAGTACCAGATCCGCCTCGCCCATATCCTCCGTCTGAACGTAACCGTCCTTCGCCAGCGCATCGCTCATGCGGACGGAATCGTAGACGTTCATCTGACAGCCATAGGTCTTGATGAAGACCTTCCTGCTGTTAGAGCCCTCGCGGGCAATCATTTCGGGGGCGTCGAGGCCAAGCGTTTCCTGGGTCATGGCGGTTATCTAGTGTTTTTCATGGCCAGATTAAACAGAAAAATGCCGGAAAAGCTGCAATGCTCTATTTCCGCCAGCCACCACGCAGGCTGAATGCCAGCATGGAACGGATGGAAGCGGCAATATCGGTCGCCAGGCGCTTGCGGTTATCCGTGCTGTGAAACGGAACGCTGTCGCCGAATGTCACGTCGACGTCGATGGCGCCCGCCCTGATGATGCCAAGCAGATGCGGCACCAGGGTTATGCTGCCCGGCCAGGCCGCAATGACCCGGTGGTAGCGCCCCATGGCCATGCCCTGCACCCGCGTATAGGCGATCGCGACCGGCTGCACATAAACGAGCTTGCCCGGAACCTGCTCGGCAGCCGTGGAGGCTGCGCCAAACAGCGAGGATTTGACGGCGAGCATACGGTTACCGTCCGAGGTGGTGCCTTCGGGGAACAACACGACGATCTCGCCGTCGGCCATACGGGCGGCGATCTCGCCGACCTGCGCGCCGGTGCTGCGCTTCTGCTCGCGCTGGACGAAGATGCTTTTCTGCAGGCGGGCGAGCCAGCCGAAGACGGGCCAGTCACGCACTTCCGTCTTGGCGATGAACACCACGTCGGCAATACTGCCGAGAACGAGAATGTCCTTCCACGAGGCGTGGTTGACCGCCAGCATCAGCGGTTTTGCCCGCTCCACATCCCCGTGGACATGCACGCGGATGCCGAGAACATGGCAGGCGATGCGGTGCCAGATGCGCGGAATACGGCGACGAATCCGCCAGTCGAAGGCAAGGCCCAACAGTTGTAGCGGCAGCAATATCAGCGTCACGATCAGGAGAACGACCGCAATATAGGCTGTCCGGAGCCACATCATGATTGGACCGTGCGCTTGTTCACCGGCGTCTCAGCGTTCGCCGGGCTTCAACGGCACGCCGTAAAGTTCCAGCCGGTGATCCACGAGCTTGAAGCCGTGTTCCCGGGCGATCTTTTCCTGAAGCGCCTCAATCTCGGGCGAATGAAACTCGATGACCACGCCGTTCTTCAGATCGATCAGATGGTCGTGATGTTCTTCAGGCACGGTCTCGTAACGCGAGCGGCCATCGCGAAAATCGTGACGTTCGATGATGCCGGCGTCTTCGAACAGCTTCACCGTTCTGTAAACGGTGGAAATCGAGATGCGCGGATCCACGGCGGAGGAGCGGCGGTAAAGCTCCTCGACATCGGGATGGTCGGCCGATTCCTGCAGCACACGGGCGATGACACGGCGTTGGTCCGTCATCCGCATGCCGCGCTCGGCACAAAGTTCCTCCAGCGTTTTCGAAAGGTCTATCACGTCTTCTGGCCTTTTGAGTATTCCGGTTGAATTTCGGGGCTCTCGCCGAAAAATGCCTGTCGCAGGGAACTAGCGAAGATCGCGGCGCATGACAAGCGCCGTCGACTTCGTTCCATCTTTGGCGGTGTAGTAAGCCTTGCGCTCCGCAACCGTTTTGAAGCCGAGCTTTTTATAGAGCCCGAGAGCGGAGGCATTGGTGCTGTCCACCTCGAGGAACATGGTCTCGGCACCGCGCATCATCGCCTCGCGAATGGCCGATTGCATCAGTCGCCAACCAAGACCGGTGCGCGCAAACTTGTCGGTGACGGCAACGGTCAGGATTTCCGCCTCGCCGGCCACCTCCCGTGCAAGCACGAAACCACCGAGCGGCTTGCTGAAAAATGCATTCGTCTGACGTGCGACCGCACCGAAAACCGAGCCCTGCGTCAAAAGCCCGGAAAATTCGCCGTCATTCCAGGGGCGCGGGAAACGCAGCGCATGCAGTTCCGCCACGCCGGCGCAATCCTCATACTGCATCGGCACGATCTCGAAATAGGGCTTCCAGCTTAGATATTCGTCAAACATAACAAGGAATCATCCGCACGCATTCACGGGTGCCACCTATCAGGCAACGCTCTGGCGTGCCAGCGCAAAACCTGTCTGCGGCCGGGCATCGGGGCCGCGAAGGTAAAGCGGTGCAGGTTTCGGCATGCCTTTCGGCTTCCGTCCGCCCGCCCGCGCAACAGTGGAAATCGGGAAATGATCCGGCCCTGATCCCGCTTCCAATCCTGCAAAAAGAGGGGCAGCGGAGCCGATGACGGCACCGTCGAAACCGGAGAGAGCCGTTTTGGCATCCTCCAGAGACAAAAGGGCGGCCTCGCGCAGCGGCGATCCATCCACCGCAAATGTCTGGAGGTAGGCCTCGCCGCGTTTGGCATCCAGCCCGACGGCAACGGGCCGGCCGGGATTTTCCAGCAGATGATGCAAGGCGATGGTCTCAAGCGTGGTCACGCCCACCGCCTCTTTGCCGAGCGACAGGGCAAAACCGCGCGCGGCGGCGACACCAACGCGGATGCCGGTGAAGGAACCCGGTCCGATCGTCACGGCAATGCGTTCGACCTTCTGGAGCGGTAATTGCGCCTGCTGCAAGGCACCGTCGATCACAGCCATCAGCCTTTCGGCATGACCTTTTCCGATCGTTTCGCATACCTCGCCCAGCACCGTGTTAGAGGCGCTGTCATAAACGCATGCGGAACAATCCACACCTGAGGTGTCGAGTGCGAGAACAATCATGGCGTGGCCTGGCTTACAACGTCATACCGCTTCGACTTCGCGCACTTCCGGCACGAAATGGCGAAGCAGGTTCTGAACGCCGTGTTTCAGCGTGGCGGTGGAGGACGGGCAACCGGAGCAGGCTCCCTTCATGTTCAGGAACACGGTACCGTCGCGGAAACCGCGGAACGTGATATCGCCGCCATCCTGCGCCACGGCTGGGCGGACGCGGGTATCCAGCAGTTCCTTGATGGTGGCGACGATGGTTTCGTCACCCTCTTCGAAGAACTCGCCTTCTTCGTCCGATACTTCAGCCGCGATCGCAGTGCCCATGATCGGACGGCCGGACATGAAATGTTCCATGATCGAGCCGAGAATGGCGGGCTTCAGATGCTGCCATTCGGCATCATCCTTGGTGACGGTGATGAAATCGAAGCCGAAATAAACGCCGGTGACACCCGGAATGGTGAAAAGGCGCTCCGCCAGCGGCGAGGCCTGCGCCTGCGCGGGGTTGAGAAACTCCGCCGTCCCGGTTTCCAGCACCACCTTGCCCGGCAGGAACTTGAGGGTTGCAGGGTTCGGCGTGGCTTCCGTCTGAATGAACATCGTATGTCTCCTTCGAGGTCGCCGTTCACGCCCCGCAATTTAGAATTCTTCCAAAAAATACGCCTGGCGAAGCCTTACTTCAAGCCCTGACATGATAATTACATTCAAGAAATCGTCAGCCCCGATTTCTTGCCTGAAACTCGTCCCTGTCTTCGAGGCCGAATAGCGGTCAGCAGAGGGCGTCGATTTCCTCATCCGTCAGCGTATCCGGCAGCACGGTAACGGGAATGGGGAAGGCCGCCCCCCGTCCAGAGATGGAGGAGACGAGCGGTCCCGGCCCTTCCTTCGTCGAGCCCGCCGCCAAAACCAGAATGGCGATATCGCGGTCCTCCTCGATAAGCCCATGGATCTGCTCGGTTGCGCCGCCTTCGCGGATCACCGCTTCCGGCTCGATGCCGATGGTCTCACGGACCTTCTGGGCAATCTTGGCGAGCGTGGCTTCCGCCTCCTCGCGCGCCTCGGCCCGCATGATCTGCTCGACGCCCAGCCATTGCTGGAAATCGCCTTCCGGGATCATGTAAAGCAGAACCAGTCCGCCATTGGAGTTCTTGGCGCGACGACCGGCATAATGCACGGCCCTTTCGCATTCCGGTGTGTCATCGATAACAGCGAGAAATTTGCGACGATGCCCTTCCAGACGCGACAGCCGTTTTGAAACCATTCCGCACTCCCTGTGTCCGCCGCGATCCAAAAAAACCGCCCGACGGTTCGGGCGGAGATTATATCAAATCACGGCTGGCGCAAACCGCCCGCCGCCATCCGCCGGACGATGCGGGGTCAGCGAAGGAACCCGATGATGTCGCGCACCTCGTTCATCGTATTTTCGGCGATCGCGCGAGCCCGCTCGCCACCCTGTCTGAGGATGGCGTCGATATGGGTCGGATCGTCAAGAAGGCGGCGCATCTCGTTGTTGACCGGAGCCAGCACATTGACGGCAAGCTCCACGAGAGCCGGCTTGAAGGCCGAGAACTGCTGTCCGCCGAATTCGCCGAGAACATCCGCCTTGGTCTTGTCGGAGAGCGCAGCATAGATACCGACGAGGTTTTCGGCTTCGGGGCGGCCCTTCAGGCCTTCCACTTCGCTCGGCAGCGCGTCCGGGTCCGTCTTCGCCTTCTTGATTTTTCGCGAAATGGCGTCGACGTCGTCCATCAGGTTGATGCGCGACAGATCGGAGGGATCGGACTTCGACATCTTCTTGGTGCCGTCTTTCAACGACATCACGCGCGGTGCCGGACCGCCGATCAGCGGCTCCACCATCGGGAAATAGGCATGAACCGGCTCATTGCCCACCATGATGTCGAGCCCAAGACCCGCCTTGCGGATATGGTCGCCGAAATCGATGTTGAATTTCTGGGCGATGTCGCGGGCCAGCTCCAGATGCTGCTTCTGGTCGTCGCCAACCGGAACATGAGTGGCGCGATAAACCAGAATGTCGGCAGCCATCAGGCTCGGATAGGCGAGTAGACCAAGCGACACCTGCTCGGCATTCTTGCCGGACTTGTCCTTGAACTGCGTCATGCGCTCCATCCAGCCGATGCGCGCCACACAATTGAATATCCACGCAAGTTCGGCATGCTGCGGCACAGCCGACTGGTTGAAGACGATATGCTTCACCGGGTCGATGCCAGAGGCGATGAAGGCCGCCGCAATCGAGCGGATCTGCGCCTTCAGGTCCGCATGAACGAGCTGGGCGGTAATGGCATGCATGTCGACCACGCAATAGATGCAGTCGTTATCTTCCTGCAAAGCCACGAATTTGCGAATGGCGCCGAGATAATTGCCGAGATGCAGATTGCCGGTCGGCTGGACGCCCGAGAAAACCAGCGGCTTGAATGCGTTCATTGTCGTCCTCGAAAAGGCTTGTGGAGGGCCCCGCCCCGTGGTTGGAATTGCACGCGCGCTTATGCACCTACAGCCCCTCGCAATCAAGCGGTTTCAGGGCCGGTCAGCCGCGTGGCTGGAGAAGATCCCAGTGATTTCCGTAAGGATCCGCAAAGACCGCGACGGAGCCGTAAACCTCATGGCGAGGTTCCTCCAGAAAGCGCACGCCGCGTGCAAGCATCGTCTCGTAGTCGCGCGCGAAATCGTCGGTGTGCAGGAAAAATCCGACACGTCCGCCGGTCTGATTACCTATGGCAAGACGCTGCGCCTCACCATCAGCCTGCGCAAGCAAAAGGGCGCAGCCGTCGGTCCCTTGCGGCTTCACCACCAGCCAGCGCTTGCCGTCACCAAGGGGCTGGTCGGAAATGCAATCGAAGCCCAGAACCTCGCAATAAAACGCCTTTGCCCGGTCGTAATCATCCACCACGAGGGTGACGAGAGCGATGCGGCGGTTTTCGGCAAAGGACATCAGCTTGCCTCCGTCTGGGCATTCTTGTTGCGGCGCTTTTTGATGGCCCTCTTGACCATGCCGAGATCGGCACCACCAGAAACGAAGGCCAGCACGAAATAAACCAGCATGGCGGCGAGCACGAGACCCATGATGGTTCCGGCCCGAACGAAAATGGAGGAGGCGGAAGACAGCTCGAAGCTCAGATAGGTCAGCGCATAATGGACGAAGCCCGCCATGAGGGCAGCCGCCAGCAGCAACCGCGGAATGCGGGTAAGGAGCGGAATATCCACATGCCAGTGACCGCGCCACAAAAGCATGCCGAACAACAGGGCGGCATTCACCCAGCCGGCGGTGATCTCGGCAATGGCGATGCCCGGTCCGCCAAGACGAGGAAACAGCGTAAGCGCGATGGAGACATTCACCACCACGGAAATCGCCGCGAAGATCATCGGCGTGCGGGTGTCCTCGCGGGCGAAGAAGCCAGGAATGAAGGCCTTTATCAGCACGAAAGCCGGAAGGCCGAGACCATAGATGCCGAGGATCTGCGCAACCGTGATGGTGGCCGAGGGCGCGAAATTGCCGCGCTCATAAAGAAAGCGCACGATGGGTTCCGCCATGACGAGAAGGGCAGCGGCAGCGGGCAATGTCAGGAACAGCACGAATTCGACCGAGCGGTTCTGCAGGCTTCCTGCCTCGACCATATGTCCGCCGCGCAAAGCCCGCGCCAGTTCCGGCAAAAGTACGGTGGCGACGGCAATGCCCACGACACCGAGCGGCAGCTGGTAAATCCGGTCCGCATAGGCAAGCGACGAGATCACGCCCTCGCCGGCAGAAGCGATATTGGTGTTGATCAGCAGATTGATCTGGGTGATGCCGCCGGTGATCGCGGCGGGTAGAGCAAGGACCAGAAGACGCTGGACGTTCTTCGTCAGCCGGGGTCTGCGGAAGCCGATCCGCATGCCGGCATTGCGCACGGCAATCCAGACGATGGCGAGCTGCACCACCCCTGCCACCATGACACCCCAGGACAGGGCATAACCCACCTGCAGGGGGTCGTAATTCTTCCACCATGCCAGCATCAGAACACCGATCAGGATGATGTTCAGGAAGACCGGCGCAATCGCGGCAGCGAAATAGCGGTGCAGCGAATTCAGCATGCCGCCCATCATCGCCGCCAGCGACATGCAGGCGAGATAGGGGAACATGATGGTTGCTAGACGGACTGTATTGTCGAATTTCACCGCGTCTTCGAGGAAGCCCGGCGCAATCACCGTGCGCACGATGAATGGCATCGACAGTTCCATCAAGATCGTCAAAGCCAGAAGCACGGTGAACAGAACGCCGAAGACCTCTTCGGAAAAGCGCCTTGCGCCCTCCATGCCATTCGCCTCGATTTCCTTGGCGAAAAGCGGCACGAAGGCCGAGTTGAACGCGCCCTCGGCAAACAGGCGCCGGAAGGTGTTCGGAAAACGGAAGGCGGCGTTGAAGGCATCAGCCACAGGGCCTGTGCCGACAGCGGCGGCCATCAGGGTTTCGCGGAGGAAACCGAAAATACGACTGCCGAGCGTGGCCGTGCCGACAGTGGCGAACTTGCCGATCAGGCTCATGATCTTAAGCCTTTGCCGTGCGCGTGGCCGGCAATGCCGCCACGTCTGGATGGGCGATGATGCCGTTCGGCATGCGGTCGCGCAATTCGTCTTCCTGCTCGCTCATCACCGCCTTCAGGCGCGTGGCAATGCTGGCCTGCCGGTTGTCGTTGGTCACCTTCTGTCCGAACAGATCAGTCACGTAAAAGGTGTCGATGACCTTTTCACCGAAGGTGGTGATGCGTGCGGAATGAATATCCAGCGACAGATCGGCAATCACCGCCGTCATGTCCGCGAGAAGTCCCGGACGGTCGAGGCACTCGACCTCGATGACGGTGAACTTGTTCGACAGCCCGTTGGAAATGATGACGGAGGGCGGAATGGTGAAGGCGCTTTTCTTCCTGCGGCTCTTGGTGCGGGTAGCAATCATTTCCGGCAGGCGCTGACGGCCCGACAGAACCTCCTCGATGAGCTTGCCGACATTGTTGCCGCGCCGCGTCTCGTCCTCATCGATCGGAAATTCGCGGTTGATCAGGATCGTATCCAGCGCCCGCCCGTCTGATGTCGTGAAGATTTGCGCATCCGCGATGTTGGCGCCGGCCGCAGCGCAGGCGCCGGTGATGATCGACAGCAGGCGCGGATGGTCGGGCGCCAAAACGGTAATTTCGGTGATGGCGTGGAACGAATGCGTGCGCACCATGGTCGACAGGGCTTTTTCCTGCTTGTCGGCCTCGCGGATGAAGCGGGTGTGGCGCACCTGATCTTCCAGCGCCACCGTCAGCAGATAGGGCTCGTAGTGCAGCTTGGTATATTTGCGCCGCGCCTTCTGGCCCCAGTCGTCGAGGGCGTCGTAAAGCGCCTGGCGAGCGATCTGTGCCCGTTCCTTGCGGGAAACCTCCGAAAAACCGCCGGAGAGCAGCAACTCAGTCTCGTAATACAGCGAGCGCAGCAGCTGCCCCTTCCAGCCGTTCCAGACACCCGGACCGACAGCGCGGATATCGCAGACGGTCAGGATGAGCAGCATCTTCAGCCGCTCCATGGATTGCACCTTGTCGGCGAAATCGGTGATGGTCTTGCGATCATGCAGGTCGCGCGTCTGGGCGACCATCGACATCAGAAGATGCTGTTCGATCAGCCAGACGACCATTTCCGTCTGCTTGCCGGTCAGCCGGAAGCGCTGGCAAAGCTTGCGGGCCACGCGCGCACCGGCAATGGAATGATCCTCCTGCCGGCCCTTGGCGACATCATGCAGCAGGACAGCGACATAAAGCGCCTCGCGCTCCTCCACGCTCGGCATCAGTTGATTGGCGAGCGGATGGGCATCCACAGCCGTTCCCTTGTCCACTTCCGACAGTACGCCGACCGAGCGGATCAGATGTTCGTCCACGGTATAGTGATGATACATGTTGAACTGCATCATCGCGACGATCTTGCCGAACTCAGGAATGAACTTGCCGAGCACGCCGGCCTCGTTCATGCGTCTCAGCGTCAGGGCCGGGTCGCGCCGCGAGGTGAGGATCGACAGGAATAGCCGGTTCGCCTCGTCATTTTCGCGAAGCGCCTCATCAATGAGCGACAGCGAGCGGGTGACGACGCGTAGCGCATCCGGGTGCAGTTCGAGATTGTTGATATCGGCGATATGAAACAGCCGGATCAGGTTGACCGGATCGTTCTTGAACACATCCGGCTTGGCCAGCGCGATGCGGCCCCGATCCTCGACGAATTCCACCGAGCCCGGAATCTTGCGGACACGATGGGCAAAGCGGCTGAGAACGCCAGACAGGCCCGGCACGTCCTTTGCCTGCCGGTCTTCCAGTGCGGCGCAGACGATACGGGTCAGATCACCCACATCCTTCGCCACCAGGAAATAATGCTTCATGAAACGTTCGACGGCGGAAAGGCCTGGACGCGGCTGGTAACCCAGCGCATCGGCGATCTCGCGCTGAATGTCGAAGGAAAGGCGCTCTTCCGCCTTGTTGGTGATGAAATGCATCTGGCAACGGACGGCCCAGAGAAAATCGTCGGCCTTTTCGAACAGCCTGAGTTCGCGCCGCGACAGCACGCCGAGCTTGACGAGATCGGCCGTATCGCGGACGTGGTAATAATATTTGGCGATCCAGAACAGTGTGTGCAGGTCGCGCAGACCGCCCTTGCCTTCCTTGACGTTCGGTTCCACCAGATAGCGCGTATCACCCGCCTTGCGGTGGCGCTGGTCACGCTCGGCCAGCTTGGCGGCGATGAATTCCGGGCCGGTGCCGGTGACGACTTCCGACTCGAAACGTTTTTCGAGATCGTCGGTCAGGGATTTTTTGCCGCAAATCGCCCGCACTTCCAAAATGGCGGTGCGGATGGTCATATCGGATTTGGACAGGCGGACGCATTCATCCACCGTGCGCGTGGCGTGACCAACCTTGAAGCCGAGATCCCAGAGCAGATAAAGCACGAACTCCACGGCCTTGTGCATATCCGGCGTGTTCTTGGCCGGCAGCAGGAACAGAAGGTCGATATCCGACCCCGGCGCCAGCGTGCCGCGACCGTAACCGCCCACGGCCGCAACCGCGATCTGCGGCGCGTCTTTTGGATAGACATACTGGCAGGCCAGATCATAGAGGATCTCGATCAGCCGGTCCTGAAGCCAGGAAATGCGCCTGGCGCAATCGATGCCGCTGCCGTCGGATTTCAACAGCTCGCGAGCCTTTTCCCGGCCTTCCGTGCTCGCCTTGCGAAAGATCGGCAGCAGATCGGACCTGATATCGGCGATGCGCTTGCCGTCTTCCCTAAAGATGATGTCGCATTCGCGCTTCAGCGACGATACATCGAGAATTGCGGAAAAATCCAGGTCCTTGATGGCCATCTATGCCGGTATCCATGTCCTGTGGGAAATCCCACCGCTTGCGATGGGAGTGTCCTATAACGAGTTTCAAAGGCGATGGACAGGCAATCTATGCGTCAAGCCTTGCCAAGTTCTTTCTTTAACGCATAGAGCGCGTCCAACGCCTCACGCGGCGTCATTTCGTCGGGGTTGAACCCCTTCAGAGCTTCCTCCACCTTCGATGGCCCGGCCTTGCGACCCTCCTCACGGCGAACCGCGATCTGGAACAGCGGCAGATCATCGATCAGCTGACTGGCCGGGTTCTTGCGGTCGGCATCCTCCAGCTTCGTCAGTACCTCACGGGCACGTTCCACCACCGATGCGGGCAAGCCCGCAAGCCGTGCCACCTGAATGCCGTAGGAACGGTCCGCAGCGCCGGGCCCGACCTCGTGCAGGAAAATGACCTCACCTTCCCACTCCTTCACCCGCATCGTGGCATTGGAGAGGCGGCCGAGTTTTTCCGACAACACCGTCAGCTCGTGGAAATGGGTGGCGAAGAGACCACGGCAGCGATTGACCTCGTGCAGATGCTCCACCGCCGCCCAGGCGATAGACAGACCGTCGAAGGTCGCCGTGCCGCGACCGATCTCGTCCAGAATGACCAGCGAGCGATCCGTCGCCTGATTGAGGATGGCAGCCGTTTCCACCATCTCAACCATGAAGGTCGAGCGGCCGCGCGCCAGATCGTCGGACGCGCCGACGCGGGAAAACAGCCGGTCGATGACGCCGATATGGGCGGCTTCCGCCGGAACGAAGGAACCGATCTGCGCGAGGATGGCGATCAGCGCGTTCTGGCGCAGGAAGGTCGATTTACCGCCCATGTTCGGGCCGGTGAGCAACCAGATCGCTCCGTTTTTACCGCCATTGGTGGCCGACAGATCGCAATTATTGGCGATGAATGGCCCAGCCGACTGGCGTCGCAACGCCTGCTCCACCACCGGATGACGCCCGCCCTTGATCGCAAAGGTCATGGAGGCATCGACGATCGGGCGGCAATAGGCCTGTTCGGTCGCGAGATAAGCAAGGCTCGAGGCGACGTCGATGACGGCAAGTGCGGCTGCACCGGCCTTGATCGCTTCCGCCTGCTGCACCACTGCCTCAACCATGCGTGCGAAAGCTTCCAGCTCCATGGTCAATGCCTGCGCTGCGGCATTGGCGATGCGGCTTTCGAGATCGGCAAGCTCGGTGGTGGTGAAGCGCATGGCGCCTGCCATGGTCTGACGGTGGATGAAGCGAGCCTTGGCCTCATCCGTCGCCATCATCACATCGGCATTGCCGGCCGTAACCTCGATGAAATAACCAAGCACGTTGTTATGCTTGATCTTGAGCGATTTGATACCGGTCTCGTCGGCATATCTCAGTTGCAGCCCGGCGATCACGCGGCGCGACTGGTCGCGCAGCGCCCGCACCTCATCGAGTTCGGGATTGGCGCCTTCACGCAGAAAACCGCCGTCGCGCTTCAGAAGCGGCAGATCGTCGGCGAGCATCGAAGCAAGCGTCGCCTCCAGCCCGCCCGGCAAGGCCTTCAAATCCTTGAGTGCCGTCGCCAGTTCGTCCGGCAACAATCCCTGATCGAGAATGGCGGATATTTTTTCGGCTGAAACCAGTCCCTGCCTGATAGCGCCGAGATCGCGCGGGCCACCGCGCTCCAGCGCAAGGCGGGACAGCGCGCGGGGCATATCCGCGACATGTTTCAGGGCGTCGCGAAGACCATCACAGAGGGAGACATCGTCGATGAGATAGCCGACGGCATCGAGACGGGCGTTAATCTTTTCCGGGTCGGTCAAGGGCGACATCAGCCGCTCGGCCAAAAGTCGCGCGCCGCCGCCGGTTACCGTGCGGTTCAGGGCATGCAGCAGCGATCCGTCTCTTTCGCCTGATAGCGTCTTCACCAGTTCCAGATTGGCGCGGGTGGCAGGATCGATGAAAAGGGTCGAGGCAGCGCTTTCACGCTCCGGCGCGCCGAGAGGCGGGCGTTCGGCAATCTGGGTCTTTTCGACATAGGCCACCGCCGCCGCGGCTGCTGCCATTTCCACACGCGAAAACGTGCCGAAACCATCCAGCGTCGAGACGTTGAAATAACGCGCGATACGGCCTTCTGCGACCGCGCTGTCGAACAGGATGGCCGGTTGTGGCACTGCCACACGGCCGAGGACGTCGAAAACCGGCCTCAGCTCTTCGTCGTGGAACAGGCTATCGGCAACGATCAGCTCGCGCGGGTCGATACGCCAGATATCGGCCAGAAGCCGTGTCAGCGTCGTTTCCGCCAGACGGAAGACGCCCGTGGAAATATCGATCCAGGCCAGCGCGAACTGCGCCTCGACGCTGCCGCGTATACGGGCGAGCGCCATCAGATAGTTCGATTCCGTCGGCGACAGCAGTTTTTCTTCCGTCAGCGTGCCGGGCGTGACAAGCCGCACCACATCACGCTTGACCACGGATTTCGATCCGCGCTTCTTCGCCTCAGCCGGGTCTTCCACCTGCTCGCAGACGGCAACGCGATAGCCGCGCAGGATGAGCTTCTGCAGGTAATCATCCGCCGCGTGGACGGGAACGCCGCACATGGGAATATCATGCCCCATATGCTGGCCGCGTTTCGTCAGCGTGATGCCGAGTGAGCGGGAGGCTTCGACCGCATCGTCAAAGAACAATTCGTAAAAATCGCCCATGCGGTAAAACAGCAGCGAACCGGGATTGTTCGCCTTGATCTCGATATATTGCTCCATCATCGGAGTGGCCGTAGCGCGGCTCTCCTCCGAGATCAGGGAAGCGGTGGTCAGAACGTCCGTCAATGGCTTGCCGATGTCATATCGTGTTGCGGAAAAGGAGCGCCGACACTAGCGGCAATCTCCGCCTCAACACAACACGCAGCGAGCCGCTGCCCACAGGAACATCCCCGCGCGGCCCGTTTCAACCGGTCAACCGTTGATGCGCTCGGCCTCGCCGCCATAATAGCTGATATAACGGCCGGCGATGGACGTGACCGGCAGGACCACCAGGACGTCGGTGGTGTTGAAGGCATGATCCACGACCGCGCCGGAGCCGAACATCGCCCCCAGACGCATATAGCCCTTGATCAGCGGCGGCATGGCGTTCAGCGCCTTGCGGGTGTTCAATGCCTCCACCGGCACGAGGTCCATTTCGTGGTAAAGCTCGGGAAGAGCGGAAGCCGCCCACTCGCCCTTTGCAACGCAATTATGATGCAGGAAGGACAGCGCCAGTGCGTGGGCCTCCGGCTGCACGCCGGGGAAAGAGGCGCAACCGATCATGGCATCCATGCGGTGCTTCACGGCATAGGCCCAGTTGCCCTGCCACAAAAGCTCGACGGTGCGCTTGGTGCGATATTCCGGCAGCACGCAGGAACGGCCAAGCTCCATGAAGCGCTTGCCCGGATGACGCGCCACCAGCCCGGCAATGTCGAACTCGCTTGCGGAATAGAACCCGTTATTGGCAAGCGCCGTTTCCTGCCGCAGTAGACGGTAGGTGCCGACGATCTGGTCCTCGCTATCGCCTTCGATAGCCTTGTCGAGCACGAGCAGATGGTCGCAGACACTGTCCCAGGCGTCGATGTCGCGCTTGCGCCGCATCGCGTCTGCGGGAAGGCGCGCCTTCATTTCCTCGACAAAAACCCTGTAACGCACAGACTGCGCAGCATCGATCTCGCGCTCGTTTCTCGCGAGCCTTGTTTCAAGCGTGCCGATACGACCGAAAAGCCCCTCATTGTCCTGAGCGGTCTCTGGACGAGGATGAATGACAACTTTGTTTTCACAAATGTCGTGACTGTAGATTTCGGCAACCATGGGGAATCGCTCCGCCACCAAAAGATTTTTCCTGTCATAAATCACTAATTGACGACAGAATAGTGACAAAATGCAGCCATTGCGAGTCTCTTAAGTTATGATGGCGACAGGCGTTTCGCCTCCAGCAGTCGGCGGATTTCCTCGACCAGCCGTCTGGGGTCGGCAGGTTTGGTCAAAACCGCGCCGGCACCGGCGTTCAGCAAGATTTCGGCGGTCTCAGCACTCGCATCGCCGCTGAGCACGATGACGGGAATATTTCGTCCCCCTTTCAGCGTGCCGAGAAGGTCCGGCAGCACCTCAAGCCCCTCACCGCCCGGCATGTTGATGTCGGAGATGATGAGGTGCGGCAGGCGGGATACGCCCGGTGCCACCGCCTGCTGCAAGGCCTGAAAATCATCGACGGCTCGGACGATATAGCCGCTTTTTTCCAGAACAGCCCGGATGATGCGCGCATTAACGGCATCGTCCTCGGCCACGAGAATATCGACGCCACTCGCCCCCTCCGTCACCCGCGACGAAAACCCAACATCCGGGTGGTTGTCGTTGATGGCATCGCGCCGCTCAATGCCGCGCAGACGGCCGCACAGAACGTCGATCAGGGATTTTTCGCGCAGCGGCCGGATCAACCATGCGTCGAAGGACGCATGCGTGGTCGAAGCCCGCTCCTCGGGACTGACCAGCAATGTGCGGCGGACATTCTGTTGCGGCCAATCCCGCAGCGCGTCCCTGAACTGAGATGAAATGCGCCTGTCGACGATGATATCGGTGAGATCAGCGGCCTTGCCCTTCAACCCTTCCAAATCCTCCGGCTGGTGGATGAGAATGCATTTGCCGCCGAAAGCCTCAATCGCCTCCAGCGTCACCGCCGCCGCCACACCCTTCGGTGCGATCAGCAGGACATTGGTATGCTGCAGGCAATGGTGCCGGCCGGGATCCGGCAGGCCGGTGGGCGCGCTGCCGGGGCGGAACACCAGCTTGAAGGTGCTGCCCTCACCCTTGCGGCTGAAGACCGTGAGGTTGCCGCCGAACTCCCGCACGATGCGGGCGGAAATCGCAAGCCCAAGCCCTGTCCCTGCACTTCGCTGCGACATCGGGCCTGCCTGTTCGAATTCGCCAAAGATCCGCGCCTGTTCCGCACGGCTCATGCCGGGGCCGGTATCGTCAACGGTAATATGCAATTCGCCTTCGACCATGCGCGCCCGGATGACGACACCGCCCACCTGCGTGAATTTGACGGCGTTGCCGAGGAGATTGAACAGGACCTGGCGCAGCCTTGCCGGATCAAAATCCAGATAATCGGGTACATCCGGCGTGACGAAGGAAGTGATCTCGATGCCCTTCTCATGGGCGCGATGCGCCAGCATCTCGACGATGCTCTCGATCAACCGGCGCAGGTTTTCCGCGCGCGGATTGAGCTTGAAGCGGCCCGCCTCCATGGTCGAATAATCCAGCAAGTCCTCGACAAGCTGCACCAGCGACTGGCCGGACTGCTTCATGCCGTCGAGATAATTGCGCTGTTCATCGTTGAGTTTCGTCTGCGACAGAAGATGGTTCATGCCGAGCATGCCGGAGAGCGGCAGGCGGATTTCGTGGCTTACGGTGGCAAGCAGTCGCGCCTTTTCAGCATCGGCCTTTTCGGCGCGCAGGCGGGCGTCTTCCCTCTCGCCGAGTGCCAACCGCTCTTCGGTCACGTCTCTGGCAATACTGCTGATCATAAGACGGCTGCTCGCCAGATCGCGGGTCACGACATCGTGCCAGGAGAAAATGCGCTGACCGAACGGGGTCGCGATTTCCACGTCATAGGCGTGAACCTTGTCGCCCGGCCGGAAAGCGATACCGATTTCTTCACAGCTCAGCCCTTCGGGTGCCGAGCAACCCGTCACTTCACGAAAAACCGTGTTTGCCTCGACGATACGCCGATCCATATTGCGGATCACGATGATGTCGCCCATGGCTTCCTGCATCTCGGCAATCAGCGACCGGTTCTGCGTCTGGCGCAGCCGGACCTCGAAATAATCCGTGGGTAGCTCGCGGGAATGCTGGGAGGACTTGCCGAACAGCGCGTAAAACAAAAGACCGACAAGCACGGCACCAAAGAAGGATGCCAAGGCAACGGTGACCGCATAGGGCACCGCAAGCGCGATCAGGGCTGCGGAGAAGGCACCGACCGCCAGTGAAACGGCGACGTATAACGTCAGCGATCTCGTATCGATCCCGTGTTCCGCACCGGCATGATGAGATATCGTGTCGACACGATCCGCCGGCTGCGCCGGTGTGGCGGCCAGGCCGAGGCCATCTGAAACTTTTTCCCGCAGTCTTGCCAGTTCGCTCATACACAACCGCTACCACGGCAGCGGTTTTGATATGTTTGGCTCAAACGCTAAAATTTTACTTTTTTGCGGCCCGGGCGTGCAGAAACTCATCGAGAATGACGCAGCCTGCGCCAATGGTTATGAAACTGTCGGCCAGATTGAACACGGCGAAGGACCATGTCTCGGTGTGAAACAGGATGTAGTCGATGACGTGACCGTAGAAAAAGCGGTCAAGAAGATTGCCGGCCGCCCCTGCAATGATGAAGGCGAAGCCGAGATGGGCAAAGGTCCGGTCCGCAGCCGTCTTGCGCCAGAGCCACAGAACGAAGACCACGATGACGAGCCGCATGCTGACGATGAACCAGCCATGCATGTCCGCCAGCATCGAAAACGCCACGCCGAGATTATAGGTGCGGTATAGCGCCAAAAACGGAACGACCGGAACCATCTCCTGCAAGGGCAGATAGGCCTCGACCAGTTGCTTGACGATCTGGTCCAGCACCAGCGCGGCAACGATCAGCGCGAAAGCCGGGCCAAATTTCGAAAACAAAGCCGCCTTGGCCATTATTTCACCGGTGTCAGTTCGAGGAGGTGTCGTCGCGCCTCAAAAAGCATGACAGCGGTTGCGATGGCAAGATTGAGACTATCGGCGCGGCCCTGCTGGGGAATGCGCGCCAGCTGGTCGGCCTTGCCGGCCAGTTCCGGCGGCAGGCCGGACTGTTCGTTGCCCATCAAAAGCACGACCGGCTTTCCGGCATAGTCGATCTTTCGATAATCCACGGAACCGGCAAGATGGGTAGCGACAATGCTGACATTCGCCGATTTTTTCCAGGACAGGAATTCCTCGACCGACGCACGGGCAACGGGCGTGGCGAAGACCGAACCCATGGTCGCGCGCACCGTTTCCAGCGAAAACGGATCGGTGCAATCGCCGACCAGAATGACGCCCGAAGCGCCCGCTGCATCTGCCGTGCGGATGATGGTTCCGAGATTGCCCGGATCGCGGACCCGGTCGAGCGCGATATAGGTTTCGCCCTTTTCGGGGCGGATATCCCTCAGCGGCGCCCATTTCTGGTCGAAGATACCGACGACCATTTGCGGATTGTCGCGACGGGTGATCGAGGCGATGACTTTTTCGCTGACTTCCAGCACCAGCCCACCGGACGCGACCGTCTTTACCGCCGCCTGCTCCACCAACGGCTTGCCCTTGGCTGCCTTGGCGTAAACGAGGGTGCGGATGGTCCAGCCCAGTTCGAGCGCGTCGATGACCAGCTTCAAGCCTTCCGCCATGAAGGTGCCGGTCTCTTCCCTGCCCTTTTTCTGGGTGAGCGCCTTGATATCCTTGATGATGGGATTGGCAAGGCTCGTGACTTCCTTCACCTGGCCAACCCGGCGCGTCGTGTTTTCGCGCATATCTTTCGTCATTTCGGCTCCCAGCGGCTGAACAGCGATGTGGAAAGCACCCGGCCAGGCGTCTTGCCGTCAAGCCCGGCCTCGCGAATGACGAGCTCGCCGGACGCGACGACGCCACCGGCGCCACGCATGATTTCGCGCATCAGCTCATGCATCGAATAGAAGCTGGCCCTGATGGAATAGGCCGTCAGCACCAGACCGAGAGCCTTGGGCGACAGGATTTCGCGGCAGATATCCAGCATCAACGGAAGATGGTCGAACAATTGCCATATCTCACCATGGGTACCGCGGCCGAATTTCGGCGGATCGGTGAGGATGATGTCGTAGGTGCTGCCGCGGCGCTCCTCGCGCTGGATGAACTTCATCGCGTCTTCGCAGATCCAGCGGATCGGCGCCTGCTCGAGCCCGGCGAGCGCCTGGTTCTCCTTCGCCCAGCCGATCGCTTTCTTGGAGGCGTCGACATGGGTGACTTCAGCGCCCGCAGCCGCCGCAACCAGCGAAGCGACACCGGTATAACCGAACAGGTTCAGCACTTTCAGCGGCCGGTCGGCGGTCTCGACGGCGTTTTTCAGCCATTCCCAATGCACGATCTGCTCCGGAAAGACGCCGACATGCCGGAAGGCCGTGAAACGACCGAGAAATTCAACCCCGAGCAGGGACAAAGGCCAGGTCTCGCCAAGCGTCGTCTTTGGAAAACGCCAACGGCCCATGCCGTCTTCATCGGTATCACCGGTAAAAATGGCATCGGCATTCTGCCAGACGCGGTCGGGAACCGACGGCTGCCAGAGAGCCTGCGCTTCGGGACGAACGACGCGATATTCGCCATATTGCTCGAGCTTCAGGCCGTTGCCGCTATCGATCAGGTGAAAATCACCCGCGCCGCTCGATTCCAGAATGACCGGAACCTGTTCTGCGGGACGCTCGCCGGTGCGCGACTTAAGGGGCCGCGCAGGCACCTGCTCAACGGCCGGCGCAGGAGCTATCTTTTCCCTCGGTGCAGGTTTCGGCGCGCTGCGCACCGCGTCCGGCTCGCGCTTTTTCGGTGCTGCGTCCGTCCGCCGTGCCGGCTTTGCGGCATGAACCTGTTTTTTCTCGCTCCCGGCACGCACACGATTGCCCGGCCGGCTGTCTTTTTTCTTCAATGGAAATCTTTCCGCTTCTACCCGCGTCTTATCGCGCAGCAAATAGCATTCCACGCGCCGCTCGCCTAGAGCCGGAACTGATGTCGGCTACATCACTTTGCCGGGAGTTGCCCCGCAGGGGTAATTTGCCCGGTCGCAGCAGCTTTGTGCCTGTTCGCCTCGTCATGCCAGCGAACGGCTTCCTTCGCTTCGATACGGGCGCGTTTGCGATGCTTACCCTGCGCGAACCATGTAGCCGAGGATCCCAAAAGCACGCCAAAAATGACGGCCAGAAACAGGAAAACGAAAAACGGCGCAGTGAAGGAAAGAACACCATCCTCGGGCCGGAAGGGATTAAGCGCCAGCGTCACGGATTGACGGTTGGCCACGCACAGGATGACGAGAATAATCGCCAGCGGAAGCAGGATGATGAGGTTGATGATTTTTTTCGACATCCGACAATACTCCATCGCGGCGGGCGTTCCGCCGGCTCCGTTTCCGGCGCGGGCGATAAGAACGATCAATCGTCCTCTTCGTCACCCATACCGGGGTTCAGGCGCTCACGCAGTTCCTTGCCCGTCTTGAAGAAAGGCACCCATTTTTCCTCAACGAAAACCGATTCACCCGTGCGCGGGTTCCGACCGGATCGCGAAGGGCGGTTTTTCACCGAAAATGCGCCGAAACCACGAAGCTCGACACGATTTCCCGCTGCCAGGGCATCGGTGATTTCATCCAGCACCGCATTGACGATGTTTTCCACGTCACGGTGATAAAGGTGCGGGTTACGCGCAGCAACGATCTGCACCAGTTCAGACTTGATCACGGTTGCCCCCTGAAAGAATTGGATTTTTAATGCGGCTCAACCTGCCAAACGGAAACAAGACCGTCAAGAAACAACTTGTCCGCACCGAGCTGGCCGGAGCCCGCAAATGGAATTAAATCACCATATCCCAGAAGCTTCGCTATTTGCGCAACACTGAAAAGCGAAAAAGGCGAACTGGATGACGGTGCGCGCCATTCCACGATCGGCAGATCCTTGGCAACGCCACGCGTTTCGAAGTAGCCGCGGATTTCCTTTTCGCCGCCGAGCGTGTCGACCAGCTTGTTGGCAAGCGCCTGCCTGCCGGTGAAAATCGATCCGTCCGCCAGTTTCAGCACATCCTCACGCGGCAGCTTGCGACGATCGGCCACAAGGTCGACGAACCAGCCGTAGCTGTCCATCACCATGGAGCGGATCATCGTCTTTGCCTCTTCAGGCGCCTCGTGGAACGGCGACGGCTCCGCCTTCATGGGAGAGGACTTTATTTCCTGCAGTGAGACGCCGAGCTTGTCCATCAGCTGGCCGATCTGGGGATATTGAAAGATCACGCCGATCGAGCCGGTAATCGAGGTTTCTCCGGCGATGATGACATCACCGGCAGACGCGATCATATAACCTGCGGAAGCGGCGAGCGTGCGGACGTCGGACACGACCGGCTTCTTTTCCGCAACGCCGCGAATGGCCTTGAAGATGCGCTCCCCACCATAGGTGGTGCCGCCGGGCGACGAAATCGAAACGATCAGTCCTTTGACATTGTCGCTCTTGGCAATCTTGTCGAGCCGCTCCAGAAGTTCGGTATTGTCCTGGATCAGGCCGGAAATCTGGACACGGGCGATATGGGGTCTCTCGCTTTGCTGCGGGGCCACCCATAAAAACCGGTAGAGGCCGAAAATGCCGGCGACAAACAGAAGAACAGCGGCAATCCGCCAGAAAGTCAGCTTGCGGCGCAATCGCCTGCGATCCGCTATCGCCATATTATCCATCGAAAACCTCTGCCATCCGGCCTTTGAAGCGACATAAGCATCATGGCCATATGGTTCTTCTAGCGCGAAGCCGCAAGGAAACAATAAGGAAACCAGAATTACGATTAAATTCGCATTTCCCTTGCACCTTTCCAGACAAAAACCATATTGGCAGGACAAAGCACTCGTGCCAAAGACATCAAGATAAACATTTGAACTTCGTTTGCGCGCCAGAATGGTGCCCAAGAAGTTTTCCGGACCCACTCTTATGCTCGAAAGACTCCGCGAACCCGCGCCAGCATTTCCGCTGCCCAACGACCAGAACGGCGCTTATGAGCGCGCGCTCAGGCATTCCGCGCGCGTGAAGCGGCTGAAAATCATTCTGCCACTCGGTGCGGCGATCATTTCGTTCGCCTTCGTCGCCGTTTCACTCATCCGGACCTGGGCGCCCGAAGAGGTCTCGCTTGAAAGCGCAAGGATCGAGGACGGCAAGATCGTGATGGAAAAACCAGCCGTCGCAGGCCGCAACGAGAAGGGGATCGATTATTCCATGAACGCCGACCGTGCGTTGCAGGATATCGCCAATCCCAACCTCATGACGCTCGAAAAGGTTCTGGCCGCGGTGCCGGTGAACGACAGCGTTGCGCAGGTGATCGCCAAGGAAGGCATTTTCGACCGGGCCACCAACACGCTGAAGATGACCGCCCCTTTTGACATCAATCTCAGCAATGGCATACAAGCGAAGTTCCAGTCTGCTGATGTCGATTTGAAGGCCGGAAAAATGAGCAGCAAAGAGCCGGTTTCGATCAAAACAAACGACGGTGCCATTGTTGCGCAATCGATTGATATCGCCGATAATGGCAAGACGATTACATTTTCGGGGCAGGTACGCGCGCGTATCGCTGCATCCAATATCAAGAATGAAGCCAAGTGAGAGCCCGGTCCAGATGATGCAAGTTTCCCGCCCCGTTTCCCTTGGCAAATCCGCAGGTGTCACAGCCGCTGCTATTGCTTTTTCCTGTCTTGCAACCGTGGCTTTCGCCCAGAGCACGACCAGCAACATGACAGGCGTCAAGCTCTCCGGTGATCAGCCGATCGCCATCGAAAGCGATCAGCTCGAAATCCGGGATCAGGAGCGCAAGGCCTATTTCACCGGTAACGTGAAAGTTGTGCAGGGCACGACCACCCTTCAGGCCGGCAAGATGACGGTCAATTACAAGGGTGAAGGTTCCTCGCTCACCAGCGGCGACGCCAATATCGAAAAAATCTTCGTCGACAATAACGTCTACCTGACGTCCGAGACCCAGAAGGCAACGGCCGATCACGGCGAATTCGACATGGCGGCGCAGACCTTCATTCTGACGGGCAAGCAGGTTGTGCTGTCCGAGGGCACGAATGTCTTCACCGGCTGCAAGCTCACCGTTCTGATGAATTCGGGACAGGCGAAGCTCGAAAGCTGCGGCGGCCCTGTCCGGATCATGCTCGATCCGAAATCGCAGCAGAAGAAACAGTAGTCTCACCTCGTGAAGATACCCTCGATCTCAAAAATATTTGGCGGCGGGCGCGACCGACCTGTTGACGCGGCGTCGCAGGCCGATAAGGCTCGCTATGAAGGCACCCTGATCGCGCATGGTCTGACGAAGACCTATAATACGCGCCGGGTCGTCAACGGCGTTTCGCTGGTCGTGCGTCGTGGCGAAGCTGTCGGGCTGCTTGGTCCGAACGGCGCAGGCAAAACCACCTGCTTTTACATGATCACGGGCCTCGTGCCCGTTGATAGCGGCAAGATCGCCATCAACGGCAACGATGTCACCACCATGCCGATGTACCGGCGTGCCCGCCTCGGCGTCGGTTATCTGCCGCAGGAAGCCTCGATCTTTCGTGGACTGACTGTCGAGGAAAACATCCGTGCCGTGCTGGAAGTGCACGAGCCCGACAGCGCCAAGCGCAGCCGCAAGCTCGATGAGTTGCTGGAAGAGTTCCACATTGCGCAGCTGCGCAAGTCGCCGGCCGTCGCGCTGTCGGGTGGCGAACGTCGCCGTCTGGAAATCGCCCGTGCTCTCGCGACCGATCCGACCTTCATGCTTCTGGACGAACCTTTTGCGGGCGTCGATCCGATCTCCGTCAGCGATATCCAGAACCTCGTCAGACATCTGACCGCACGCGGGATCGGCGTTCTGATCACCGACCATAATGTTCGCGAAACGCTCGGCCTCATTGACCGCGCCTATATCATCCATGCCGGTGAAGTTCTGACCCATGGCCGTGCGGACGATATCGTCAACAATCCGGACGTGCGCCGGCTGTATCTCGGCAATAATTTTAGCCTTTGACCCCTTGGGCGCGAAAGATTCTTCATCGCGCCCCGCGCTGACGCTTGACCAAACATAATAAAAAAGCAATTTTTGGGCCAAGTTTCGTTGCCTTCGCAAAATTTATGAAATTTGTGGCAATGTAGAAGCTGTAAAGGGAGTTTCGCGTCCGCCATGGCATTATCTGCCAGCCTTTTGCTGCGTCAAAACCAGTCTCTCGTGATGACACCGCAACTGATGCAGTCCATCCAGCTGCTTCAGATGACGCATTTCGAACTGACGCAGTTCATCGCGCAGGAGGTGGAACGCAATCCGCTGCTTGAAATTGCAGCAAACGACGGCGATTTGGGCAGCGACACCCCTGTTGATGCGGAGAATTTCGGCGATGCCGACGGCGAGGCTTCGGACAAATCCGCCCCGGTAACCGCCGACAGCGACGACTGGTACGGTGAGCGCGCCGCCAATCTCGGCGAGCAGCTCGATACCAGTTTCGAAAACGTCTTTCCCGATGATGCCGAACCCAGAAAGCCCGACGCCCCCGAGCTGGCGGGCCAATGGAAATCCATGCCTGGGCAGGAGTCAGGCGAAAGTTACGATCTCGACGACTTCGTTGCGGCGAAACAAAGCCTTGGCGACCATCTCAATCAGCAATTGCCACTCGCCATATCCTCTGCTGAGGACAGGATGATCGCCGATGCGCTGATCGGCCAGATCGACGAGACCGGATATATCGCGACGGATGCCGTCGATGACGTCGCCGAACGGCTGGGAACCGCCCCGTCGGCCGTGGAGCGCGTTTTGGGGATACTTCAGGGCTTCGACCCTCCCGGCGTGTTTTCCCGTTCGCTGAGCGAGTGTCTGGCGATCCAGCTCGCGCAGAAGGACCGGCTCGATCCGGCAATGCGGGCTTTCATCGACAATCTGGAGCTTCTGGCAAAACGGGATTTCGCGACGTTGAAAAAGCTCTGCGGTGTCGACGAGGAAGACCTTCTCGACATGCTGGCGGAAATTCGCACGCTCAATCCGCGTCCTGGCGCCGGTTACGAGTCGACCGTTTCCGAGACCATCGTTCCGGATATCATCATTCGCCCCTCCTCCACTGGTGGCTGGCTTGTGGAAATCAATCCCGAAACCCTGCCGCGCGTGCTCATCAACCAGACCTATTTCGCCGAGGTTTCAAAGCATAAGAGCCGCAAAGGAGAGGATCAGGATTTCCTTTCCGAATGCATGCAGACGGCCCACTGGCTGACCCGCAGCCTCGACCAGCGCGCCAGAACGATCATGAAGGTAGCGACCGAAATCGTGCGCCAGCAGGATGCCTTTCTCGTCAATGGCGTAGACCACCTGCGCCCGCTGAACCTCAAGACGGTGGCTGAAGCCATCAAGATGCACGAATCCACCGTCAGCCGGGTGACGTCGAAGAAATACATGCTGACACCGCGCGGGCTGTTCGAGCTGAAATATTTCTTCAGCGTCTCCATCAGCTCCGTGGAAGGCGGCGACAGCCATTCGGCGGAAGCGGTGCGTCACCGCATCAAGGCGATGATCGCGCAGGAGGCGGCCGACGCGGTGCTTTCCGACGACGACATCGTCGATAACCTGAAAAAGAGCGGCATCGATCTCGCCCGCCGCACCGTCGCCAAATATCGCGAGGCGATGAACATCCCCTCCTCCGTTCAGAGGCGCAGGGAAAAGAAAGCGCTCGCCAGATTATCCGCCTGCTGAGCGGCGCAAACCATCACGTTTCCGGGGCTTTTCGGCCGCACTCCGGCTGCGCCATTGACTCTTGCCACGTCAGGGGCTAGAAGCCCGCCGCACACGTAAGCAAAGTCATTTGTAACGGAATAATCTCCACCGTCCACGGGCGTATAATTCGAATGGAGGCTTTTTAAGGTCTTCGAAACGCTTGGATGCGCGCTCGGCTTGACGTAAGCTGGTACTCGCAAATCACTACAAAAAGGAAAATTTCCATGAGTGTGCGTGTATCTGGTAAACATATGGAGATCGGCGAATCTTTCCGTCAACGGATCGAGGACAATATAGGTCTGGCAGTTACCAAATACTTCGATGGGGGGTATTCAGGCCAAGTGACCGTGGAGAAGTCCGGATCGCGTTTTGCAGCTGATTGCAAGCTGCATCTCGACACGGGCGTTGTGTTGCATGCGGCGGGTCAGGCAAATGATCCGCAAGCGAGTTTCGACGCCGCCGCTGAGCGGATCGAGAAGCGCCTGCGTCGCTACAAACGGAAGCTGAAGGACCATCATTACAATGGTTCTGCGGCGAACGGTGCGATGCCGGAAATCGCCTATACGGTGATGGATGCTGTTCCCGATGAGGACCATGAGGTTCCCGAAGATTACGCACCCACGATCGTGGCGGAAAGTTCGAAACAGATAAAGACGATGTCCGTTGCCAGCGCCGTGATGGCGCTCGACATGACGGACGAACCGGTTCTGCTCTTCCGCAGCCCGGGCAAGGAATATCTCAACATCGTCTACCGACGTCATGACGGCAATATTGGCTGGATCGACGCGGAAACGATCAAGAGCTGAACAGTCTGACAAGACATGGGAGGCAGATCGCGAAAGCGTATCTGCCTCCTGCATCGTCTCGATGGCATGAAGGAAAAAGAGAATGGCGTTGGCAGATTTGCTGCAACAAGATGCGATTATTCCCGCCCTCAAGGTGAATTCCAAAAAGCAATTGCTTCAGGAGCTGGCCGCAAAGGCAGCCAGAATTACCGGAGTCTCGGAACGGGAAGTTTTCGACGTCATCCTCCAGCGTGAAAAGCTCGGCTCCACCGGTGTGGGGCACGGCATCGCCATTCCGCATGGCAAGCTCAACAGCATCCATCAGATCACCGGCGTCTTCGCACGTCTTGAAACACCGGTCGATTTCGAAGCGCTGGACGACCAGCCGGTCGATCTGGTTTTTCTGCTGCTCGCCCCTGAAGGCGCTGGCGCGGATCACCTGAAGGCGCTGTCCAGAATTGCGCGCGCATTGCGCGATCCCGAACTGGTGGCCAAGCTGCGCGCCACCGATTCCGATACGGCAATCTACGCTTTCCTCAATCAGGAACAGACGACAGTCGCCTGATCGCAGGCTGCCTATCTTCCGTCCATGGTCAAAAAAAACGCGCCCTTAAGGCGCGTTTTTTATTAAGTGAGGAAATGCTTCACGCATCCTTCTCGTTGACGGACGCGGTGCCCGGCTCGGCCGATGTGGCGACCTCCACCTTCGGGCCGCCCTTGGCGACGCCGACCATGGCAGGACGCAGCACCCGGTCACCGATGGTGAAACCGGCCTGAACCACCTGAAGCACGGTATTGTTCGGAACCGCGGGGTTCGGAATTTCAAACATTGCCTGGTGGAAATTCGGATCGAACTTCTGGCCTTCGGCATCGATCTTTTTGACGCCATGGCGCTCCAGCGTCGACAGCATTGAGCGCTCGGTCATCTCGACACCTTCGATCAGGCCGTTGAGACCGGCTTCACCATTGGTCTTGAGTTCATCCGGAATGGCTTCGAGAGCCCGGCGAAGATTATCGGAAACCGCAAGCATGTCGCGCGCGAAACCGGCCAGTGAATAGGACTTCGCATCCTTGATTTCACGTTCGGTGCGACGACGAAGATTGTCCATTTCCGCCGCAAGACGCAGGAACTTGTCGCGCAGATCGGCATTTTCGGCCCTGAGCAGCTCGACCGGATCGAGCTCGGCAGCTTCCACCGTTTCTTCCCCGGCAAATGCGGGTTCGATAAACTCTTCGGCGACGTCCGCGTCAGGTCCGGGCTTTTTTGTATCGTCGGTCATGACGTTCTCCAGATTTGAATATTGTTGGTTGCGCCCGATATCGAGGTTTGACGGGCAAAAATCAAGGCTTGCGGCGAAAAGCTTGCCGCATTCTCTGACCTTGCGGGCTTGTCCTATCTCTGCTTTCGGGAAAGGCGGGCCATGATTTGCGCGGTGTAGTCCACCATAGGCACGATACGGGCATAATTGAGCCTGGTGGGGCCGATGACGCCCACCGCACCCACGACGCGATTTTCCTCATCCCGATAGGGCGCGACGATGAGCGATGAGCCAGACAGCGAAAACAGCTTGTTTTCCGAGCCTATGAAAATCCTGACCCCCGAGCCGCTTTCCGCAAGATTGAGGATTTCGATGAGATTTTCCTTACGCTCCAGATCGTCGAACAGCAGGCGTACGCGATCGATATCTTCCTCACCGGCGAGGCCCTCGAGCAGGTTGGAGCGTCCGCGGACGATCAGACGGCCGAGTTTGCCATCCTCATTGTCACCCGCCCATATGGCGAGACCACGTTCGATGAGGTCCTGCGCCAGCGTGCCGAGTTCCGATTGCAATTCCGCGCGCTGCGTCTGAAACTGGGTCCGCAGTTCCTGCAGCGTCTGGCCGGAAAGATGGGCATTGATGAAATTCGCCGCCTCGGTCAATTGCGATGACGAAATGCCGGCTGGCAATTCGATGATACGGTTTTCGACCTGATTGTGGTCGCCCACCAGCACGGCAAGCGCCTTGGTGGGCTCCAGCCGGATGAATTCGACATGTTTGAGGATGACGTCGTTCTTGGCCGTCAGCACGAGGCCGGCGCCACGCGACATGCCTGATAGCATGCGGCTTGCCTCCGTCAGCAGCCCTTCCAGCGATTGCTCGTGGCCGGCAACCGGACCGATCTGCCGGTCGATGCTTGCCCTCTCGTCGGCAGGCAGATCACCCACCTGCATGAAGGCATCAACGAAGAAGCGCAGCCCCGTCTGGGTGGGCAGGCGCCCGGCGCTGATATGCGGCGAATAGATGAGGCCCAGTTCCTCGAGGTCGCTCATCACATTGCGCACGGAGGCGGGTGAAAGTGACATCGGCAACAGCCGCGACAGGCTGCGCGACCCCAGGGGTTCGCCGGTGTCGAGATAGCCTTCGACGATGCGCCGGAAAATCTCCCGCGACCGTTCATCCAGCAGCGATGCCTGATCTTTTGAAAGCGGTGCGGAAAAACCCATCTTATCCGTTCTTTGTCGTCAAAATCCTGTCCGTACCAATATAATGCGTTGCACCGCTACGGCAAAACGGAAATTGGCTTTGCAAAAGCCCGGAGCGCGCCTTAGAAGGCAGGAACCAACATGGAGAGTGGATCATATGCGGCCTTCAGGCAGAAAAACCGATCAGATGCGCAAGGTTTCCTTCGAGCGCAATTTCTCGAAACACGCCGAAGGTTCCTGTCTGGTCAAATTCGGCGATACGCATGTGCTTGTCACCGCAAGCCTTGAGGAAAAGACGCCGCCGTGGCTGCGCAACAGCGGCAAGGGCTGGGTCACCGCCGAATACGGCATGCTGCCACGCTCCACCAACGAGCGCATGAAACGCGAAGCTTCCGCTGGCAAGCAGGGTGGGCGCACGCAGGAAATCCAGCGCCTCATCGGCCGTTCGCTGCGTGCGGTTGTCGACCTGCAGGCGCTCGGCGAACGCCAGATCAGCATCGACTGCGACGTCATCCAGGCCGATGGCGGCACGCGCACGGCTTCCATCACCGGCGCATGGATCGCCCTGCATGATTGCCTGAAATGGATGGAAACCCGCAACATGATCAAGGTCGAGAAGGTTCTGAAGGACCATATCGCCGCGATCTCCTGCGGCATCTTTGCAAAACAACCGGTTATAGATCTCGACTATCTGGAGGATTCCTCCGCCGAGACCGATGCGAATTTCGTCATCACCGGCTCCGGCGGCATCGTCGAAGTTCAGGGAACAGCGGAAGGCGCACCATTCTCCGAAGAGGAGTTCCTGACGCTGCTTGGTCTTGCAAAGGCCGGATGCAGCGAACTGGTCGCCCTTCAGAAACAGGCAATCGCCTGAGCCGACAGGAAAACGTCATGCGCAAGCTCGATACCAGAACGATCGTCGTCGCCAGCCACAACAAGGGCAAGATCGCCGAAATCGCCGACCTGATCGGGCCTTTCGGCTTTTCCGCCAAATCGGCCGCGGAGTTGAACTTCGTGGAGCCGGACGAGACGGGCACCACCTTCGAGGAAAATGCCGCCATCAAGGCGCTCGCCTCCGCAAAGGCCTCCGGCCTGCCCGCTCTGTCTGACGATTCCGGTCTGGTGATTGACGCGCTGGATGGCGCGCCAGGTGTCTATACCGCCAATTGGGCGGAGACGGCCGACGGCACGCGCGACTTCGCCATGGCCATGCAGAAGGTCGAGGATGCGCTTGCGGAACGCGGTGCATCGAAACCGGAAGACCGCACGGGCCGCTTCGTCAGCGTGCTGTGCCTTGCCTGGCCGGACGGGCATCTCGAATATTTTCGCGGCGAAGTTGAAGGCACGGTGGCGTGGCCACCGCGCGGAACCAGCGGTTTCGGTTATGACCCCATCTTCAAGCCGGAAGGATACGACACCACATTCGGTGAAATGACCGGAGACGAAAAACACGGCTGGAAGCATGGCGATGCCTTTGCGCTCTCACACCGTGCCCGCGCCTTCAAAAAATTCGTCGAAACCTGTCTGGAGGCATGAGCCCGATGGTTGGGGAGCATCAACTTTCTGCCCCCGGCGCGTCGCTTCTGCCGGACACGGGCGATCCGGGTTTCGGGATCTATCTGCACTGGCCCTTCTGTGCGGCCAAATGCCCCTATTGCGATTTCAATAGCCATGTCCGCCACCGCCCGGTGGATCAGGAACGGTTCACTGCGGCTTTCCTCAGCGAAATGGCAAAGATGCGGGCGCTCAGCGGTCCGCGCGTCGTCACCAGCATCTTCATGGGCGGCGGCACGCCATCGCTGATGGACCCGCAGACCGTTGGTGCGCTTCTTGATGGCGTCTCGCGTTTCTGGCATGTGCCCGATGGTATCGAGATCACCATGGAGGCCAATCCTTCCAGCGTCGAGGCGGAACGGTTTCGTGGTTATCGCGCAGTTGGCGTCAACCGCGTCTCGCTCGGCGTACAGGCCCTGAACGACCGTGACCTGAAGTTCCTCGGCCGCCTGCATGATGTCGCCGATGCCTTGAAAGCCATCCGGCTGGCGCGGGAGATTTTTCCGCGCATGTCCTTTGATCTGATTTATGCCCGTCCGAACCAGACCGTGGCCGAATGGGATGCCGAGCTGAAGGAAGCCGTGTCCTATGCCGTCGACCACCTGTCGCTCTACCAGCTGACCATCGAGGAAGGCACACCCTTTTACGGCCTGCACAAGGCCGGCAAACTGATCGTGCCTGACCGTGAGCATTCCGCCGTGCTTTATGAAGCGACGCAGGAAATTACCGAGCGTTACGGCATGCCGGCTTACGAGGTTTCCAATCACGCCCGCCCAGGGGCCGAAAGCCGCCATAACCTTACCTACTGGCGTTACGGCGATTATGCCGGTATCGGCCCCGGTGCACATGGTCGCCTGACCACCGGCGCCTCCAAGCTCGCGACTGTTACCGAGCGGCACCCGGAAACCTGGCTCGAGACCGTCGAGCGGGAGGGCCACGGCATGGTCGATCAGGAGCTTCTCGGCGTGGACGAACAGGCCGACGAATTGCTGCTGATGGGCCTTCGCCTGCGCGAAGGCATCGATCTTGCCCGCTGGAGCGATCTTTCCGGCCGCGAGCTTGACCCGGAGAAGGAGGAATTCCTCCTGCAGCACGGTTTCGTGGAAAGGATCGGTAATTCCCGCCTGCGCTGCACCCCTTCCGGCATGCTTATTCTGGATGCCGTGGTCGCCGATCTCGCCTGCTGATCTACGCCATCGGCAGGTCTTGAGACGGCAATAAAAAAGCGGCCCGAAGTCCGCCTTAATTGACAACAAAACCCGAAAACCTCTCATCGCGTCCTGCCCGGACCTGTTTCCTGGCATCTGCAACTGTTTGATTTTACGAAACAAGATTGAATCCCCGGGACGATCCCGAGGATGACCTCGCGTATGGGTAAAAGGTTTTCAGCGGACTGAAGCGGCCCGAAGGCCGCTCCATATCAAGCGTTGTTTTCGTTGATCAGGCGCTTCAGCAACTCAACCTCGTGGCCGAGCTTGGTGTCGCCGGAAATCAGGTCCTCGATCTTGCGCACCGCGTGAAGAACAGTGGTGTGGTCGCGACCGCCGAAACGGCGACCGATCTCCGGAAAGGAGCGCGGCGTCAGCATCTTGGCCAGATACATGGCGATCTGGCGCGGCTTGACGATGACGCGGGTGCGGCGGTTGGAAACCAGCTCCTGCCGCGACACATTATAGTGTCTGGCAACGATGCGCTGAATATCCTCGATGCGCACGCGCTTGGCCTCACCGCTGCCAACGAGATGCGACAGCAGCTCATCGACACGGTCAACCGAGAGGTTCGGCTCGAAAGAGCGCCGGAACATCAGCTGGTTGAAGGCACCTTCAAGCTCGCGTCCGCTTGCCGTCACGCTTTTGGCGACGTGGGTCAGGATTTCGTCCGAAATCTCGAAAGACGGATCGTCCTGACGCGCAGAGCCCATGCGACGGTTGAGCATTTCGTAGCGCATGTCGTAATCGGGACCTTCGATCTCGATGGCCATGCCGCCCTGAAGGCGCGACCGAACGCGCGGATCAAGCGATTCCAGCTCCCATGGCGCACGGTCAGCCGCCACGACCACCTGCTTGGCACTGTCGAGCAGCATGTTCAGCAGATGACAGAATTCGTGCTGGATCATCTTACCCTGCAGGAACTGCATGTCGTCGATGACGAGAAGGTCGATATTGCGCAGGGTATCCTTCAGCGTCAGCGCATCATTGTCGCGGATTGCGGTCGCAAAACGCCACATGAAATATTCAGCCGTCAGATAGACCACGCGTGGATTGCGCGGGCTGTCGATGGCGGCGTTGGCAATCGCCTGAAGAAGGTGAGTCTTGCCAAGGCCGACACCCGCATGGATGAACAGCGGATTGAAGCGCACCGCACCGGCACCCGCTTCAGCGATCGTTTTTGCCGCTGCAAGTGCTACACGGTTGGACGAGCCTTCAACAAAGGTGTCGAAGGTGAAACGTGTATCGAGCGGCGAGCCGAACAGCGGCCCGGAGCCACCCTGCCGCAGGGTCGCCTGCGCCGCCGCAGGCTGTGCGGAAGGCGCTGTCGCGGGCTGCGACGGAATGAAGGACTTGTTGCGCGCAACAGCGCCCATGTCCTGAACGGGCTGCACCCGTTCCTCGACCTGAGCGGGACGGACCGGGCGGCTGGCCGAGCGGACGAGAATTTCCACCTTCAGCACATCCGGGTCCTCGCTTTGGACGAGGCTGGTGATCAGATCCATGTAACGGTTGTTGATCCAGGATTTCAGAAAGGTCGTCGGAACGGTAAAACGGACGACGCTCTTCGAAACGGTGTGGAGTTTGAGCCGTGCAAACCAGCTTGCATAGACCTCGGGACCAACCTGTGCCTTAAGCCGCGCGCTAAAACGTTCAAACAGCGCATCGTGCTTCATTGCCGATTTGTCCCCTGCCGCTTCTGAGCAAGCTGCATCACGAGCCTTCGGTGCGCGGTCCCCATCGGCCACCGCACCCATCGCCAAATTCAATTGCATATTGCCGCCTTTCAAATTGCCAATCATAGCCTGACGATCAAAAAACGATCGCCAGAGATCCCCCTCGTATTATTCCCGCCTCCAGCGCTCCCCTCGAAAGAACGTCAAAGGCTACTACTTGTTTGCGAGCCGGTTATCCCATTTCCCTCCCCTTCATGGAGAGGCCTGCGACACGCTAAAAACGCTCCTTTCGCTACAACTGTAAGGCGCATTCTTGAGGGCAAAAAGCTCCCGCCCGTTCCGAGACCGAAACGGCACAAAAAGCTCAATGACCTGAGAAAACGGACCCCGAAAGACCCGCCAGCAAGAAGGTGAATATCGTCGATGCGATCATCGAGATAATCTGTGGACTGAGATCCGCACCCCTTGTTGAAATGCATTTAGGCAGGATCGTGGGGAGAGATCAATGGCGTTTTTTCTGCAAAAACTCAGATCGACCATTGACTCGCAATGGTCGTTTTGCATCACCGGCAAGGTCCGAAGCAGAATCGCTTATGAATCAATGAGATTCAATTTTGGCATTTTTCGAGAGCCCGTTTTGGCAAAAAAATAAAAAACTTCTTGACTCAAAACTGGCCCCGACTTCCGTAGAGAAAGCTTCCCATTTTTAGGGAGACCTCCAGCAATCCATTGTTTTTATTTAGTTTTTCCTGTCGTCCACCTGACACGCGTTTGTCACGTTACGGCAGGAATGATTAACGGGTGGTTAGAATCACAAAAAGCCCAGTCAAAAGACCAGGCTTTTTGAATAGTTAATTGTGATTAGCCGGATTAGGCGGAAAGAGCCTTAACGCGCTGGGCAAGACGCGACACCTTACGGGATGCCGTGTTGCCATGCAGAACGCCACGGGTAGCGGCGCGCTGGATCTCAGGCTGAGCTGCCTTCAGAGCTTCGGTAGCTACTGCCAGATCGCCCGAAGCAATAGCTTCCTCGACCCTGCGGATGAAGCCGCGAACGCGCGAACGGCGAGCCTTGTTGACTGCGGTACGGCGAGCGATCTTGCGGGTCGCCTTTTTCGCCGAAGTTGTATTGGCCATGTATGCCTCTCTTCGAATTCAAACCAAATTCCGCAACCAGAGGATCGGGTCGTTCGAAGACCTCACTTAACCCAAGAATGCGGGAGTAATTTCGGACAAGCCGGATGGCTTTCCTTAACCGTGGGCGGGCATATACCGCTAAAGCGTACGCCCGTCAACGCGCAAATGGCGGAAAACGCCGATATTCCGAATCCTTAGCGATTCCGGAAAGCGGGTTTACGCTTTTCAACGAAGGCCGCCATGCCCTCCTTCTGATCCGCCGTTGCAAAGAGCGACTGAAAGGATCGCCTTTCATATCTCAGCCCTTCCGCCAGGGAGACTTCGAAGGAGCGGTTGACGCTTTCCTTGGCCATGAGAACGGAGGCGCGCGACAGCGAGGCAATGCGCGTGGCGGCATCCACCGCCTCATCCATGAGATTTGCCGCGGACACGACACGCGAAACGAGACCGGCGCGCTCTGCTTCCGCCGCATCCATCATGCGGCCGGTCAGAACCATGTCCATGGCCTTCGCCTTGCCCACTGCCCTCGTCAGCCGCTGCGAGCCACCCATGCCGGGAATGACACCGAGCGTGATTTCCGGCTGGCCGAATTTCGCCGTTTCCGAAGCGATGATGAAATCGCACATCATTGCCAGCTCACACCCACCGCCAAGCGCAAAGCCGGAGACTGCGGCGATGATGGGCTTGCGGGTCGACGCGACCTCGTCCCAGCCGCCGAGAAAATCGCCGACATAGGCGTCGACAAAATCCAGCGCCTGCATTTCCTTGATGTCGGCACCGGCGGCAAATGCCTTTTCCGAACCCGTTATAATGATAGCGCCAATGGAATCGTCGGCGGAGAACGAGGAGAGAATGTGCCGCAGCTCTTTCAGAAGCACCGAATTGAGAGCGTTGAGCGCCTTGGGGCGGTTGAGCGTGATGACACCCACCTCGTCGCGTTTCTCGACCAGTATCGTTTCATAGTCCACGGCAGTCTCCCTTCTCCATTATTTCCGGCTCCATTATTTCCGGCTCCGTTACGTCTGGCAGGCGGCGCAATAAAAGGTGGAACGACCGGCCTGCACCACCCTTTCAACCGTACCCCCGCAGCCGGGTGTCCGGCAAGGCTGGCCTTCCTGATCGTAGACCGAAAAGGAATGCTGGAAATAACCGAGCGTCCCGTCCGTCTGTATATGGTCACGCAGGGAGGAGCCACCGGCGGCGATCGCGTCCGCGATCACGGCCCGGATCTTCTCCGTCAGATCGATGAGCTGTGGTGTTGGCTCGCCGGTTTTGGTCACCAGCGTTCCTGCCGCCCGCAGGGGCGAGAGGTGGGCGCGCCACAGCGCCTCGCAGACATAGATATTGCCGAGGCCGGCAATGACCTTCTGATCCAGCAGCGTACTCTTTAACGGCTGGCTTTTGCCCTGGAAGCGGCTCGCCAGATAATCCGCGCTCAGCGCATTGCCTGTTGGCTCCGGTCCAAGCTCCGCGAAAGCGGGATAAAGGTCGAGCTTGTTGCGTTCCACCAGATGCATGAAGCCGAAGCGGCGCGGGTCATTATAGATGACACTGACGCGCTCTTCTCCTTTATCCAGATGAAAGACGACATGATCGTGCTTGCCGTCCTTCGAGCGGGCATAATGAAACGCGCCGGGCGCGTTGTTATTCCCGGCCCCATCCGCCGCCGCCTCGATACGAAACGAGCCGGACATTCCAAGATGGGCAATGATCGTCAGCCCGTCCTCCAGCTCGATCAAAAGATACTTCGCCCGGCGTCCGAGCGATATGATCGTTTTTCCCTCGATCAGCGCCGCGAAATCTTCAGGAAAAGGGAAGCGCAAATCGGGGCGGGCAAGATGGAGCTTGCGGATGCTTGCCCCTTCCATGGCGGGTGCGAGGCCGCGTCTGACAGTTTCGACTTCTGGCAATTCTGGCATCTGGCTTATCCGGCAGTTTATCGTTAGGACCATGTGGTCTATACAATGCACGCGAAATGTCGCGCCCAGGCGATGCGGCAACAGATAGCGTCGCCATGGCGTTTCCGCTATGGTCCGCCACGCAATTAATATGGAGACAGACGATGACCGACGCCCGTACCACTGCCCAAGGCGGCATGGAAACGTCCTATGGCTTCCACAAGGTGGACGAAGGCAAAAAGCAGGGACTGGTCAACGACGTCTTCCACAAGGTGGCCAAGCGCTACGACATTATGAACGATGTGATGTCGGCCGGCCTGCACCGGCTCTGGAAGGACGCCATGGTGTCCTCGCTTTCGCCGCGCAAGGATGCCTCTTATAAAGTGCTGGATGTGGCGGGCGGTACCGGCGATGTCGCCTTCCGCATCGTGGAAGCCTCCAACCGTCTCGCGCACGCCACCGTTCTCGACATTAACGGCTCGATGCTCGCCGTCGGCGAAGAGCGCGCGGCAAAAAGAAAGCTTTCCGACAATCTGACCTTCGTGGAGGCCAATGCCGAGGAGCTGCCCTTCGAGGCAAACACCTTCGATGCCTATACGATCGCCTTCGGCATTCGCAACGTGCCGCGCATCGATGTCGCGCTGAAGGAAGCCCATCGCGTGCTGAAGCGCGGCGGGCGGCTGTTGGTGCTGGAATTTTCCGAAGTCGAAATGCCGCTGCTCGACCGTGTTTATGATGCATGGTCGTTCAACGCCATTCCGCAATTCGGCAAGATGATCACCGGTGATGCCGAGCCCTATCAATATCTGGTCGAGTCGATCCGCAAATTCCCCAATCAGGAGGATTTCGCGACGATGATCCGCACCGCCGGCTTTTCCCGCGTTACCTACACCAATTACACCGGCGGTATCGCCGCCCTGCATTCCGGCTGGAAGCTTTAAGACCATGGCCGGCAAAAGCAGGAGACAAGCATAAGCATGAGCACTTTGGGCGCATATTTCCGCCTCGCAAGAGTTGGCTGGGTTCTCGTGCGCGAAGGCGTCGTGCTGGCCTTGCCATCCGACGACCTGCCTGCCTCCGCGCAAGTGCTGAAGGCGCTGCTGAAGCCCTTCGCCCGCAGCAAGGCCAAGCGGGCGCAGCGTAGCGACCGGCTGGCAGTGGCCGTGGAGCGGCTTGGGCCGTCCTATGTGAAGATGGGACAGTTCCTGGCCACCCGGCCGGATGTGGTGGGCGCCGACTTCGCCGATGATCTTGCGAGCCTTCAGGACCGCATGGCGTTTTTCCCGGCTCAGGCAGCGAAAGCCAATATCGAAGGTTCGCTCGGACGGTCGGTTTCGGACCTCTACAGGGAGTTCGGCGATCCGATTGCCGCCGCCTCCATCGCGCAGGTTCATCCGGCACTGGTGGATACGCCGAAAGGGACGCGCAAGGTGGCCGTCAAGGTCATCCGCCCCGGCGTTCGCCAGCGTTTCCAGAACGATCTGGAGGCGATGTATCTGATCGCCGACCTGCAACAGCGTTTCGTTCGCTCCGCCCGCCGCCTGCGGCCGGTGGAAGTCACGCGCACGCTGGAACAGACAACCAAGATCGAGATGGACCTGCGGCTCGAGGCTGCTGCCCTTTCCGAACTTGCCGAAAATACCAAGGACGATCCGGGCTTCCGCGTTCCCGAGGTCGACTGGGAGCGCACCGGTCGCGATGTCGTCACCATGGAGTGGATCGACGGCGTCAAGATGTCGGATATCGAGGGGCTGAAGGCTGCCGGTCACGACCTGAACATGCTGGCCGACACCCTGATCCAGTCCTTCCTGCGGCACACGCTGCGCGACGGCTTCTTCCACGCCGACATGCATCCCGGCAATCTCTTCGTCGATGCGCAGGGCATGATCGTCGCCGTGGATATGGGCATTGCCGGACGGCTCGGCAAAAAGGAGCGACGGTTCCTCGCCGAAATCCTCTACGGCTTCATCACCCGCGACTACATGCGGGTGGCGGAAGTGCATTTCGAGGCCGGTTACGTGCCGGGCCACCACGACAAGGCCAGCTTCGCCCAGGCGATCCGCGCCATTGGCGAGCCGATCCACGGCCAGCCGGCCGAGACGATCTCCATGGGCAAGCTGCTGACGCTGCTGTTCGAAGTGACCGAACTCTTCGATATGGAAACACGCCCGGAACTGGTGATGCTGCAAAAGACCATGGTGGTGGTGGAAGGCGTGTCCCGCATGCTCAATCCGCGTTTCAACATGTGGAAGGCGGCCGATCCGGTCGTCAGCGGCTGGATAAGGGATAATCTCGGCCCGAAACGCATCGTCACCGATCTGAAGGACGGCGTAAAGGCGGCCCTCAAGCTTGCCGAGGCGGCACCCGAAATCGCCGCCAAGACGGAGAAGCTGCATGCCGATCTGATGTATATGAGCGAGAACGGCCTGCGTTTCGACGCGCAGACGGCGGAAGCCATCGGTAAGGCGGAAGCGCGCCATACCAAATGGGGACGCGCGGCGCTCTGGGTGATTGCGCTGACGCTTCTCTATATCGCGATCAGGATCAGCTGAGTCATATTTTTTATCCGGCTGTGACCAATGTCACGGTCGGACATTACCATGCCGATGCCGCCTGCCCAGCCAAGGGGACCGATCCATGTCATGTTCACGCAATTTACTGAAGGATAATAACCTGATCTTTTAGTTAAAACAGGTGACCCATGCGATTGCTCCCATTTCTGATTGGTGCGCTCCTTTTTTGTATTCAGCCGGTCCTGATGCCGGGAGCGATGGCGGAACACATGGGTTACGATCCCTGTACAGACGGCAGGGTAAATGATGGAAAGCCACGCAGCTGTAGCGAGCTGAAACGGGATTTGCGACGCGCTGACAGACATAATCGGAGAGAATGGGAATATTATCGACCAATGCGTCCCCTTCAAGCCGATCCCTGTACGGATGGCCGCATAAGCGACGGACAACCGCGAACCTGCGAAGAGTTGCGCCGCTGGTTGAAAGTTAGATAGTTGCCGGACGGGAATTGAGATTCATGTCAACGAATGAAGCAGTAAAACGGGCCCTTTCCTACTCCTCATGGCCCATGGTGTTTTTTTTAGGCCTCGCCGGGGCCTATTTTGCCTTTACGAGCGACCATCCGGTGGGGGCGTTCCTTGCTGTCTATGCGAGCGCGGTGTTTGCCCTGTTTCTTCTCGAACGTTACATACCCTATGAGGAGCAATGGCTTCAGCCTGATGGCGAAACGGTAACCAGTCTCGGCCATACGCTCCTGACCAAGGGCCTTGTTCAGCTTGCCGCTCTGGCGTCAGTTATCTTTCCGATGCTGACCGCCAGCGTGCTGCAGCCTTTGGCGGCCATGAAATTCGACCTGTGGCCTTCGGACTTGCCGATGGCTGTTCAGGTCTTGCTCGCCGTGACGATCGCTGAGTTCGGTCTCTACTGGGCGCATCGCATCGCGCATGAAACGGTGTTCTTCTGGCGTTTCCATGCGCTTCATCACAGCGTTGTTCGCCTGTGGGTAGTCAATACGGGTCGTTTTCATGTGGCCGACTCGCTGTTCAAGATCGCGCTCAGCCAGATCCCGCTTTACCTCATGGGTGCGCCCTTGCCGGTGTTCTGGTGGCTGGCAGCCGTCACCGCCTTCATCGGCATTCTGACCCATTGCAATGTCGACATGAAAACCGGGCCGCTAGACTACGTGTTCAGCACGCCGCGGCTGCACCGGTGGCACCATTCGAAAGAGCTTCCCGAGGGAAACACCAATTATGGTGAGAACCTTGTCGTGTTCGACCAATTGTTCGGCAGTTATTTCAACCCCAATCGCCCTTCTTCGGTCAACATCGGTATCAAGGGGGAAATTGCAAAGGGCTTTCTGCCACAGCTTTTCCAGCCCTTCACCAAGGAAGGCGTTCGCCAGATCATCGGGCGCAGCACGAAAGACAATTGAGGCGCGTTGGCAGCGCGATGCGACCGTCAGGTGGTCGGAATTCCCAGTTCCGCCCGCAGCTTTTTTGTTAGCCCAGCCGCAACGAGTTCATAGGAGCGGCGCACGTAATGCTCCAGCTCCTCCTGCTCCAGCGGTGAGTGATCGGAGATCGATATCCATTTGCGCTTGGCGAAATAAGGTGCCTGACGGATGCCTTCCAGCGAGGTGAGGATTTCGAAGCTTTCCTCCGAACATTTCACCACAAGCCGCCAATCCTCCCGCTCGCCAAGCACAGAAAAGACCTTGTCGCCGACCTTGGCGACGTGAGAATCCCACTGATCGACAAAACGCACGCCGGGCCATCCGCCGAGCACCTTGTCGAAGGTCTTGCGATCGAACAGGCTCATACCAGTTTCTCCGCGATGAGAGCCGCCAGACGTTTGGCGACTTCCGCCTTGTCCAGATCCGGCCAGGCCTCGACACCCTCTACCGAAATGATCTTCACGCTGTTGCGGTCTCCGCCCATGATGCCAGTCTCAGCCGAAACATCATTAGCGACGATATAATCCGCACCCTTGCGTTCCAGCTTGGCCCGACCGTTTTTCTCCACATCCTGCGTTTCGGCGGCAAAACCCACCACCAGCTTCGGACGCTTTTCATGGTGACCGATGGTTTTGAGAATATCCGGATTTTCCGTCAGTTCTAGCGAAGGCGGCGCATCGCCCGGCTGCTTCTTGATCTTCTGCTCCGACGCGCCTGTCACCCGCCAGTCGGCGACGGCCGCGACCATGACGGCGATATCCACCGGAAGCCTTGCGATCACCGCATCGCGCATCTCTTCGGCACGCTCTACGTGAACGGTCGTGATACCTGCCGGATCGGCAATGGTGACGGGACCGGAGACCAGCGTAACCTCAGCCCCCAGCTCCGCCAGAGCCGCGGCGATGGCGTGACCCTGCTTGCCGGAGGAGCGGTTGGCGATATAACGCACCGGATCGATCGGCTCATGCGTGGGACCAGAGGTGACGATCGCTGTTCTGCCCTTCAGGGGCTTCGGCCCGCCATCCAGCAGTGCCTCCAAGGCCTCGACGATCTGCAACGGCTCCGCCATACGGCCAAGACCCGCCTCGCCCCTCTCCGCCATCTCGCCCGCCATGGGGCCTACGAAAAACACGCCGTCTTTTTTCAGCGTTTCAACATTGCGCACCGTCGGCTTGGCAGACCACATTTTCGGGTTCATGGCGGGCGCGACCAGCACCTTGCGGTCGGTCGCCAGAAGGATCGTGGAGGCGAGATCATCGGCCAGACCATGCGCCATCTTCGCCATCAGATCGGCGGTGGCAGGCGCAACAAGCACAAGGTCACAATCGCGCGCGAGCCGGATATGGCCGACATCCTGCTCGTCCTGCCTTGAAAAAAGCTCGGTGAAAACATGGGTGGCGGACAGCACGCCGACGGCAAGCGGAGTGACGAATTCCTGCGCGCCCTTCGTCATGACCGGCGTCACCTTCGCGCCGCGCTCTTTCAGGCGGCGGATTAGATCAAGGCTCTTATAAGCCGCGATGCCGCCGGAGATGATAAGGAGAATATGTTTGCCTGAAAGCGTCATGATGCCGGACCAGTTTCCCGTTTCAGGGGAAACTAAGCCGTTGGCATTCAAAGTGCAATCCGGCTGATATCACGCCGCCTTGGCGACGTGATATTCCTTGATCGCGACCATCTTGATCGCCGGAAACCGTTCGGATTCATAACGCAGCGAGAAAGCGTCCTGCGCCAGAAACACCGGATCGCCATCCAGATCGCGAGCGATATCGCCGCGCTTGACGTTGAGGAACTTGTCCATTTCCGCCGGCTGATCGGAGGAAATCCAGCGGCAGACGGAAAAGCGCGACATTTCGAAGGAGACCGGCAGGCCGTATTCGCCCATCAGCCGCTCCTTCAGGACGTCGAGCTGCAGCGCGCCGACGACGCCGACGATGGCGGGCGAGCCGTCTTCCGGCGAAAAGAGCTGCACGACGCCCTCTTCCGCCATCTGCTGCAGGGCTTCCTTCAGCTTCTTCGCCTTCATGGCATCTTCCAGACGCACGCGGCGCAGGATTTCCGGCGAGAAGTTCGGCACGCCCTGAAATACCAGGTTTTCACCCTCGGTCAGCGTATCACCGATGCGCAACGTGCCGTGGTTGGGAATGCCGACCACATCGCCCGCAAAGGCCGTATCGGCCAGCTGGCGCTGCGAGGCGAAGAAGAATTGCGGCGCGGTGAGCCCCATCAGCTTGCCGGTGCGTGCCAGTCGCGCCTTCATACCGCGCTCCAGCTTGCCGGAGCAGATGCGGGCAAAGGCGATGCGGTCGCGGTGGTTCGGGTCCATATTGGCCTGAATCTTGAAGACGAAGGCCGTCATCTTGTCTTCGTCCGCATGTACGGTGCGGGTGTCCGCCACCTGATCACGCGGCGGTGGGGCAAAATCACCGAGCGCATTGATGAGGTCGCGCACACCGAAATTGCGCAGCGCCGAACCGAAGAACACCGGCGTCATGTGACCTTCCAGGAACGCCTGACGGTCGAAGGGACGGCAGGCTTCGAGCGCCAGTTCGGTTTCCTCAACAAAGACCTTGCGTTCGTTTTCCGGCAGACGATCGGCAACCGCCTGGGGGCCGTTGACCTTCAAGCCGTCCACCTGCGTGTCGTTGCCACGAAAGGTGTTTTCAGCAAGGTTGTAAGCACCACAGAAGCTTTTCGCCCGACCAACCGGCCAGGTGATCGGCGCGGTATCGAGAGCCAGCTTTTCCTCGACCTCATCCAGAATCTCGAACGGATCGCGGCTTTCACGGTCCATCTTGTTGATGAAGGTAATGATCGGAATATCGCGCATGCGGCAAACTTCGAAAAGCTTCAGCGTGCGCGGCTCGATACCTTTGGCGGCATCGATGACCATGATCGCCGCATCCACCGCCGTCAGCGTGCGGTAGGTGTCGTCCGCAAAGTCTTCGTGGCCCGGCGTATCGAGAATGTTGAAGACCCGGTCGTTATATTCGAAGGTCATGACCGAGGTAACGACCGAAATGCCGCGCTCCCGCTCGATCTTCATCCAGTCCGAACGGGTCTGGATGCGATCCTTCTTCGCCTTCACCTCACCGGCAAGCTGGATCGCTCCGCCGAACAGCAGCAGTTTTTCCGTAAGCGTGGTCTTACCCGCGTCCGGGTGCGCGATAATAGCAAAGGTGCGACGGCGGGAGACCGCCTCGGCAAGTGTTTCGGCCATCTGACAAATCCTGTGGAATTGCGGGGTATCTAGCGTTTCAGGCCCGCATTTGCAATTGACCTTGCCGCGATCTCGGCAAACTAATGCCGCATGACCGTTCAAAACGACAATCACCCCCTCCTCCGGCTCGTCCGTCTCGCCAATGGCGCAGGCCTCGAATTGCCATCCTACGAAACCCGTGGCGCCGCCGGCATGGACCTGCGCGCCGCAGTGCCGGCCGGCGAACCGCTGACCTTGCGACCCGGCGAGCGTGCACTGGTACCGACCGGCTTCGTCTTCGAGGTTCCGCACGGGTACGAGGCGCAGATCCGCCCCCGCTCCGGCCTCGCCATCAAGAACGGCATCACCTGCCTCAACTCCCCCGGCACGGTGGACAGCGATTATCGTGGCGAAGTAAAAGTCATTCTCGCCAATCTGGGGCAGGACGATTTCGTCATCGAACGCGGTATGCGCATCGCGCAGATGGTGATCGCGCCTGTGACGCAGGTCGTGGTCAGCGAAGTGTCGGAAACATCCGAGACGGCGCGCGGTACGGGCGGTTTCGGTTCGACGGGGCTCTGACCAACCCAACCTTTATGGCCGATTGTTTTTACCCCTGATTTTCGCTATGGATCTGGCGAATTTCGGGGAGAAATGACCATGACGCTGACGACCCTTCTTGCCTATGCCACCGCACTCTTCATTGCCGCCGCTATTCCCGGCCCCGGCATGACGGCGATCGTGGCGCGGGCGCTGGGATCGGGCTTTCGGGAAACCTTCTTCATGGGCCTCGGGCTGGTGCTGGGCGACATGATCTACCTGACCGGCGTGATATTGGGCCTCGCCTTCGTGGCTCAGACCTTTCAGGAGGCCTTCATGGTCCTGAAATTCGCGGGCGCGGCCTATCTCCTCTATATTGCCTGGAAGCTGTGGACCGCCGGCCTTTTGCCGCAGGACCTGAAGGCCAAAAAAAGCACCAGCATGCCCATGTCTTTCCTGTCCGGCCTGCTGATCACGCTCGGCAATCCGAAAACCATGCTGTTCTATGTGGCGCTGGTGCCAACGCTGATCGACATCCGCATGATCGGCCCGTCGGAATATGCGACACTTCTGGCGATCACCTTCGCCGTTTTGATGGCCGTTCTCCTGCCTTACATCCTGCTTGCCGCCAAGGCGCGCAACCTGCTGAAACGGCCAAGCGCGCTGACGATCCTCAACCGCACGGCGGCGGGAATTCTGGCCGGAACAGCGACCATGATCGCGATCCGCAGCACCTGAAACGATTTCGTGCATTTACCTGATTTACCGTGAATTTTTTCCGGTAATCGGGCGATATTAGGACGAACGTTCGCTGGTCTGACAAGACTATTGCTCCTATTCTGCCGCTGAAATCTTGCGGCCCATATTCTGTGGCCTTCATACAGGAGAACATCATGCCCGAAGCCAGAAAGCCCGGACGCGGACGCGTCTATTCCTCCATCACCGAAACAATCGGCGATACGCCGATCGTGCGGCTGGACAAGCTGGCGAGGGAAAAGGGCGTGAAGGCCAACCTTCTCGCCAAGCTGGAATTTTTCAACCCCATCGCCTCCGTGAAGGACCGCATCGGCGTCGCCATGATCGAAGCGCTGGAAGCGCAGGGCAAGATTACCCCCGGCAAAACAACGCTGGTTGAGCCGACCTCCGGCAACACCGGTATCGCGCTCGCCTTTGCCGCTGCTGCCAAGGGCTACAAGCTGATCCTGACCATGCCGGAAACCATGTCGGTCGAACGCCGGAAAATGTTGGCCCTGCTGGGTGCGGAACTGGTGCTGACCGAAGGCCCGAAGGGCATGAAGGGCGCAATCGCCAAGGCGCAGGAACTGGCCGAAACCTTGCCCGACGCCGTTATCCCCCAGCAATTCGAAAATCCCGCCAATCCGGACATTCACCGCAAGACGACGGCGGAAGAAATCTGGAACGATACCGAGGGCACGGTCGATATTCTCGTCTCCGGCATCGGCACCGGCGGCACGATCACCGGCACGGGCCAGGTGCTGAAATCCCGCAAGCCTGAAGTGAAGGTCATTGCGGTCGAACCCGCCGACAGCCCTGTTCTTTCCGGCGGCAACCCCGGCCCGCACAAGATCCAGGGTATCGGCGCCGGTTTTGCGCCCGCGATCCTCGATACCGGAATCTATGACGAGATCGTCACCGTCACTAATGACGACGCTTTCGAAATCGCCCGTCTTGTGGCGAAGCTGGAAGGTGTGCCCGTCGGCATCTCCTCAGGTGCTGCACTGGCAGCGGCGATCAAGGTCGGCGCGCGCGAGGAAAATGCCGGCAAGAACATCGTCGTCATCATTCCTTCCTTCGCGGAACGTTACCTTTCGACAGCGCTTTTCGAAGGGCTTGGGCTTTAAGCCATCCTCTTCGAGCGCGGTGCTCCCTCGTCCCAACCGCCGAATATCCTGTTGTGCCGCCCGCCACTCGCCGGCGGCACAACTGCTTTAACCGGCAAGGGGCGGAGAAAGGCCTCTTACGCCGCCGCCGTCAGCCTTTCGCCGGCGATACGGTAAGAAATGGCTTCCGCCATATGGATACGCCCGACGGTCTGTTTGCCGTCCAGATCCGCGAGTGTACGGGCAACCTTGAGGATGCGATGGTAACCGCGAGCGGAAAATTTCAGCCGTTCGGCCGCGTCGCGCAGCAATTGCAGCCCGGACGCATCCGGCTCGGCATATTTTTCGATCAGCGTCGTCGTGCAGCGGGCATTGGTACGGATGCCTGAGAAACCCGCCGCCGCGTAACGCTCCTGCTGGGCAAGGCGGGCGCGGGCGACACGGGCGGCAACCGTCGCGCTCGGTTCAGCCGCCATGGGGCGGATGAGATCGGCAGCGGAGACGGCGGGAACGTCGATGCGGATATCGATACGATCCATCAACGGGCCGGAAATGCGGGCCTGATAGTCAGCCATGCAACGCGGGCCTCTGGCGCAGGTAAAACCCGGCTCCCCTGCCCTGCCGCATCGGCAAGGGTTCATTGCGGCCACAAGCTGGATTTGCGCCGGATAGGTGACCCGGTGATTGGCACGGGCGATGATGCATTCGCCCGTTTCCAGCGGCTGGCGCAGCGCATCCAGCACCTGCGGCGCAAATTCCGGGAACTCATCCAGAAAAAGAACGCCATGATGGGCAAGCGAGGCCTCGCCCGGCTTTGCGCGCAATCCTCCGCCGATCAATGCGGCCATGGTGGCGGAATGGTGCGGCGTGCGGAATGGCCGGCGGTCCGACAGTTTGCCACCGGACAATTGACCGGCGATGGAATGGACCATGGAGACTTCCAGCAGCTCCGCCGCCTCAAGCGGTGGCAGGATTGACGGCAGGCGTGCGGCAAGCATGGATTTTCCCGAACCGGGTGGACCCACCATCAGCAGATTATGGCCGCCGGCCGCCGCCACTTCCAGCGCGCGTCGGGCCGTCTCCTGCCCCTTGATATCGGCCAGATCCGGCAAATTCACTGGATTGGCCCTGATGGCAGGCGTCGGGCGGGAGAGAAGCTGGGTGCCGCGGAAATGATTGGCAAGCGCAATGAGGCTGCGTGGGGCGAGAATATCGATGCCGGCGCCTGCCCACGCCGCCTCCGGCCCGCTATCGGCCGGGCAGATCAAACCCTTGCCGAGCGCATTGGCGCCGATGGCTGCAGGCAAGGCGCCCGAAACCGTGCCGATGGTGCCATCGAGATTGAGTTCGCCGAGAACCACATATTGCCCCAGCGCCTCCGCCGGTATGGCTCCCAAGGCAGCCATGAGACCAAGAGCAATCGGAAGATCGAAATGCGATCCTTCCTTCGGCAAATCGGCGGGCGCCAGATTGACGGTGACTTTTTTTGCTGGCAACGCCAGACCCGAGGCGTGCAGGGCGGCCTGCACCCGCTCCCGGCTTTCGGCCACAGCCTTGTCCGGCAGGCCAACGATCTGGATGCCGATCTTTCCGGGTGCGACCATGACCTGCACCTCGACCGGCACACCCTCTATTCCCTGAAATGCAACCGTATTGACCCGCGCCACCATGGCCTGCCCCCGCAAACCGGCCATACGATCAAAGCATCACGCTCTAATAGCGGCCACCCGCAAGTAACCTGCCACAGCACAAAGAATAAAATAAGAACATTAAGCGAACAATTTCGCGCGCATGGTGTATTTTAGTTGTATAGAGTTGCGCACGCGGAACAAACGGAGACAGCGAGGAAATTGCCTCAGAAATCCTGTGTTTCGCGTTTTTTCTCGATCGCGTCCCACAACAGGCTAGCAACATCAGCACCACCAAACTTCTGCACTTCGCGAATGCCGGTCGGCGAGGTGACGTTGATTTCCGTGAGGTAATCGCCGATCACATCGATACCGACGAACAGGAAACCGCGCTCGCGCAGGGCGGGACCGATGCGGCGGCAGATTTCCTTCTCGCGCGCCGTCAGTTCCGTCGGTTCCGGCCGGCCGCCGGCATGCATGTTGGAGCGGGCATCGTTTTCCGCCGGCACGCGGTTGATCGCGCCCACGGGCTCGCCATCCACAAGCAGGATACGTTTGTCGCCCTTACGGACATCCGGCAGATACTCCTGGGCGATGTAAGGTTCGCGGAACATCTGGCCGAACATTTCCAGCAGCGATGAGAAATTGCGGTCGTCACGCGTCGAATGGAAAACGCCAGCACCGCCATTGCCATAAAGCGGCTTGAGGATGATATCGCCCATTTCATTGCGGAACCGGGTGATCTCGGCCACGTCCTTGGTGATCAGCGTCTTCGGCATCAGATCGGCGAATTCGGTGACGAAAATCTTTTCTGGCGAGTTGCGGACCCAGGCGGGGTCGTTGACCACCAGCGTCTTGGGATGAATGCGTTCCAGCAGGTGGGTCGAGGTGATGTAAGCCATGTCGAACGGCGGGTCCTGACGCAGATGGATGACATCCATGGTCGAGAGATCGACACGCTCCGGCTCCGACAGTGAAAAATGGTCGCCCTTGATGTCGCGCAGTTCCATCTGTTCGACGGTGGCGTAGATCTTGCCATCGCGCATGGAGAGGCGTTCGGGCGTATAATGGAACAGCCGGTATCCGCGCGCCTGCGCCTCAAGGCTCATGGCGAAAGTGGAGTCACCGGCGATGTTGATGCCGGAGACATGATCCATCTGGATCGCGACGTTCTTGATCTTCGCCATGCGCATGTTCCTCTTGCAGCATGCGGACGCTTTTCCAGTCCGCCGTGCCCATTGCCTCGTCTTTTCGCGATTCCCGGCAGGACCGGAAGAGACCCCGGAAATGCTTCAGAAAACCCTGAAGATGTAGGGCAGCGACAATTCAAACGCAACTGCTGCGAGGGGTGCTTTTTGTGAGTTTTATTGAACCTTCACAATTCCACCGACGGAGCCGGGCAGGCTCCGTCTGCTGGAAAGTTTTACCGGCTCAGGCCGCGAGCTTGTAGGAGCGACCGGCAAACAGCTTGTTCTTGACCCGGTAGGCCAGAGCCAGAGCCGTGGGGAACGGACGCCGCATGAAAGCGACCTTGCGGACATAATCGTCCACGCGCCAGGTGGCCCATGTTCCCGCGCGGAAATAAGCGACATCGCCGACCCGCAGAATGCTGACCGAACCGTCTTCCGCCGTCACATGTACCTCACCCTCGAGAATATAGACGGTTTCATCCCAGCCGAAGAACCAGCGGAACTCGCCCGCCGTGCAATCCCACATGGCGGTGCTGGAGGCGCGGTCGCCGCTTCTGGAATGATCCGCCGCGCGCGCCTGAGGATCACCGGAAATGATCCAGTCTGGGTTGATGGGGGCCGGCTGAAGCCGCAAATCCGTGCAGGACGCGCTGACGACGCCTTCATTTTTTGCCCGGCGCAAAGAGGCCGGCAATATCGGCACCGTGCGGATTGCCATGGTCGCAGCCGCCGCGAACATCATCTTGAAAGGCATATTAGAAAACCCCCGTGAATTATTGGAGGTCTTCTATCATCGGGATCGTAACGAAGCGGTTTTGACAATCGGCGCAATTTTAGTCATCGCGCCGATTTCTTATCGTCCACTCAGGCCGTTGCCAGCTGAGAGGATTGCACCACGGCCTGTTCCGCCTTCCCGGCAATGCGCTTGCCGGTCTCGCTGGAGAAGAAGTGCAGCTTGTCCGGGGATATGGCGACCAACAGGGTAGCCGGAATCTCGATCTCCGGCGAAAACGCCACGGTCAGGTTCTGGTCGCCGATCATACCGTGGATGAGACGCTGCGAACCGAGTTCCTCAACATAGTCGACGCGCAGCGCAAAGCTCTGCTCACCTGCGGCCGCCAGACGGAAATCTTCCGCCCGCATGCCGACCGTAACCGGGCCGGAAGTGGGGGCAAAACCGTTGAGCGCGATCAGTGACGGTCCGATGGCAAGGCCATCCCCGTGCAACTCGCCGTTCAGCAGGTTCATCGCGGGAGAACCGATAAAGCTTGCGACAAAGGTGGAAGCCGGGGTGTGATAGACCTCAAGCGGCGCACCGATCTGTTCGATGCGGCCGCCATTTAGCACCACCAGACGATCGGCCAGCGTCATGGCCTCCAACTGGTCGTGGGTGACGTAGATCGAGGTGGTGCCGAGGCGCTTTTGCAGACGCTTGATCTCGCCGCGCATGGAAACACGCAGCTTGGCATCAAGGTTGGACAAAGGCTCGTCGAACAGGAAGGCCGCCGGTTTGCGCACGATGGCGCGACCCATGGCAACACGCTGGCGCTGACCGCCGGAAAGGGCGCGCGGCCTGCGGTCCAGATAGGGCTCGAGTTGCAGCATGCGGGCAGCCTCGGCCACGCGCGCATCGATTTCCGCCTTCGGTGTCTTACGGTTTTTCAACCCGTATTCCAGGTTCTGCCGCACCGACATATGCGGATAAAGCGCATAGTTCTGGAACACCATGGCGATATCCCGGTCGGCCGGATCGGCCTCATTGACCACCCGGTCGCCGATCTTCACCGTGCCTTCGGAAATATCCTCAAGGCCTGCGACCATGCGCAGAAGCGTGGACTTGCCGCAGCCGGAGGGGCCGACGAGAACGATGAACTCGCCGTCCCTGATGTCGATATCGACGTGATGCACGGCGCGTACGCCGCCATGATAATCCTTGCAGACCTGACTGATTTCTATCGCGGCCATTTCGGTCTCCTTATTTATCGCTCTCGGTGAGGCCCTTGATGAACCAGCGCTGGAAGATCACGACGATCAACACAGGCGGCAGCATGGCCAGAACGGCGAGCGCGAAAGCTTCGTTGTAATCGGGGATTTGCGAACCGACCCAGACCTGCAGGATCGACTTGATACCGCGCATCAGGGTGAAGAATTTCTCATCCGTCGTCATCAGCATGGGCCAGAGGTACTGGTTCCAGCCATAGACGAACATGATGATGAAGATTGCCGCCATCATGGTGCGCGAGAGCGGGATGAGTATGTCGACGAAGAACTTGAACGGCCCTGCCCCGTCGATGCGGGCGGCTTCCAGCAATTCCTCCGGAACGGATTTGAAGAACTGCCGGAAATAGAAGGTGCCCGTCGCAGACGCCAGAAGCGGCACGATCAGGCCGGTATAGGAGTTCAGCAGGCCGAGTTTGCTCATCACTTCGTAGGACGGCATGATGCGCACTTCGAGTGGCAGAAGCAGCGTGGTGAAGATGATCCAGAAGGCAAGCGTCGCAAACCGGAACCGGAAATAAACGATCGCGTAAGCCGCCATCATCGACAGGACGATCTTGCCGACGGCAAAACCGATGCCGAGGATCAGCGAGTTGAGCACCATGTTGAGACCGGTGATCTGCCCGGTGAAACCGCCCTTCTGCGTCAGGACCTTTTCATAGGTCCCAACGAAATTGTCGCCCGGAATGAGTGTCAAACCGCTGCGGTGGATTTCCGCTGCCGTATGAGTGGACGTCATGAATGCCACGACGACAGGCAATATCAGGAACAAAGCGCCGATGATCAGCACCAGGTGATCGAGGGGTTTTGTTTTGTACATCGTCTTTTCCCTCAATTGTAATGGATGCGTTTTTCGATGAAGCGGAACTGGATGATGGTCAGAACGAAGACGACCAGCATCAGGATGACGGATTGGGCAGAAGAACCGCCGATGTCATTGCCGCGGAAACCATCGAGAAACACCTTGTAGACCAGCGTAATCGGGTTGTTCGCGGCCTTGTCCTTCACCATCACATCGATAATGCCGAACGTGTCGAACAGGGCGTAGGTGATGTTGATGATGAGCAGGAAGAAGGCCGTGGGCGCCAGAAGCGGCATGATGACCGTCCAGAACCGGCGAAAGCCCGAGCGGCAGTCGATGGCGGCGGCCTCGCGCACGGCAACGGACACGCCCTGCAAGCCGGAGAGGAAGAAGATGAAATTATAAGGGATCTGCTTCCAGACCGCGACGGCGATCATGGCGAAGGCCGTGTCGAAGTAGTTAAGGCCAACCTTCATATCCCAGCCGAAAAATGCGGCCATCTTGACGAAGGGGCCGATATGCTGGTCGAAAAACATCATGCCGATGAGGCCCGCAACCGGCGGCGCGATGGCGTAGACGGAGATCAGCAAGGTCTTGTAGGCAGAACTGCCGCGAATGACCGCATCGGCCTTGACCGCAAGAAGAAGGCCGAGCGCCAGCGAAAAGAACGTCACCAGAACGGTGAAAACGACCGTGAATTTCGCGATGCTGAGATATTCCGGATTGAACAGCGCGTCCGAATAATTCGCAAATCCCACGAAGGAAGCGCCGAAGCCGAACGGGTCCTCAATATAAAACGACGACTGCACAGCCTGAATGGACGGCCAGTAGAAAAAGATGAAAATCACCGCCAGCTGTGGCGCCAGAAACAGATAGGGCACGTAGGACGAGGAGAACTGCACGCGCTTCATGCTGGCTTCAGCGGTGCTTGCGGGTTTCCCTGCCTTTGCGGACCGACCGGACAAAAACCGGGTCAGACGCGGTTGAGACGATGTATAGGCCACGCTTGCGCCTCCTTATCCGAGAATGAGCCTCCCTTCCGTTGGAAAGGAGGCTCAATAACGTTTTTTTGGTTTCGAAACGGGCGATCAGCCGGCCGTCTTGGCGAAACGGGCGAGGAGGTCGTTGCCTTCCTTCTCGATGATGTCGAAGGCGTCCTTCGGCGTCACTTCACCAGAGAAGATGCGGTTGTATTCGCGTTCCATCACGGCGCGGATCTGCGGGTAGAAACCGAGGCGGTAACCCTTGGACCATTCACCAGACGGCAGCGACAGCTGCTGGATGCCGACTTCGGCGGCCGGCTTTTCCTTGTAGAAGCCTTCAGCCTTGGCCTTTTCGTAAGCGGCCTTGGTGATGGCTACGTAACCGGTTGCCTTGTGGTAGAAGACCTGGATTTCCGGCGAGGTCAGGAACTGGAAGAAGTCAGCCACGCACTTGTTTTCGGCTTCAGACTTGCCCGACATTGCAAACAGGGCAGCGCCGCCGATGAAGGAGTTGGTGCCAGCGCCCTTGATGGAGCCCCAGTAGGGGAGGAAGGTTGCCGAGAACGGCATGGACGCCGTCTTCTGCAGGCCGCCGAACGAACCCGACGAACCGATCCAGAATGCAACCTTGCCTTCTTCGAAAGGCTTCTGGTTGTCGTTCCAGCCGGCGCCGTAATAAGCGAACAGACCCTTGTCTTTCCAGTCCTTCAGCTTGTCGAACATCATGACGAGGTTCGGGTCGGTGACCTTGAGCTTGGTGTCGGTGACGCTGTCGTAACCATTGTTGTTGGTAGCGAACTGGATGTTGTTACGGGAGAAGAAGTTCTCCGTGAACTGCCAGGTGAGCTGCGACTGGACGAGCGGGATGTAACCGGCTTCCTTCAGCTTCGGCGCAACCTTTTCGAAATCTTCCCAGGTCTTCGGAGCTTCGACGCCAGCCTTCTTCAGGGCTTCGTCGTTGACGTACATGATCGGTGCGGACGTGTTGAACGGCATGCCGACGAACTTGCCGTCAGCGGCAGCGTAGAAATAACGTACGCCGTTGATGAAGGCTTCGCGGTCGAACTTGTAACCGGCCTTGTTGATGAGGTCTTCCGCAGGAATGACAGCGCCCTTGGCGTTGATGATGGTGGCGGCGCCAGCATCGAAAACCTGGAGAATGTTAGGCTGTTCGCCCGAACGGAAGGCAGCGATGCCGCTTGCCAGCGCTTCTTCGTAGGAGCCCTTGGAAACCGGCGTCAGAGCGCATTCCTTCTGGGCTTCATTGAACTTCTGCGAAACTTCGTTGATGACTTCGCCGTTACGGCCGCCCATGCCATGCCACCAAGTGATGTTGGTCGCCGCCATAGAAGACGTTGCCGAAATGCTGACGGCCACTGCGGCCATGGAAATCTTCTTCAACATTACTAAATCCTCTCCACCATTTATTGGGGTGAGGATGCGAATAGAGACGTTCCGTGACGCCTCTTTAACGGTTTTATGTCAGATTTATTACAGTCCCTGCGATACGGACTTCATTCCTTCAAAAACGGATGTCTCAGGCGCCCTTCCGCTTTATCGGCCGGGCCGGATTTCCGACCACAGTTGTGCCGGCCAAGACGTCCCGCGTTACCACCGAACCGGCCCCGACGATCGCGCCATCGCCAATCGTGACGCCTGCCAGAATGATCGCTCCGCCACCGATCCAGACATCGCGACCGATCGTGACCGGCCTTGCGATTTCAATGCCTTGTGATCGCGGAACCGGGTCCAGATGGTGTTCGGCGCAATAGATCTGCACGGCCGGTCCCAACATGGCGCCGTCGCCTATCCGTACGGGCGCAGAGTCGAGAATGACGCAGCCGGTATTCAGATAGACGTTCGCACCCAGAGTGATGTTGAAACCGTAAGCGCAATGAAACGACGCTTCGACAAAAGCCCCTTCCGCCACGGAGGCAAAGAGCGCCCGCAGCAACGGCGCCAGGGCTCCACGCTCATCCGGCGGCGCGGTATTGTGCTGGTGAACGGCCCGGCGGGCGCGGGCGCGCAGCACGTCCAGTTCGGCATCCATGCAGCAGTACCATTCGCCCGCAGCCATTTTCTCCCGCTCGGTGGACATTGCCTTCCCTTCCCTCAAAAAGCGCCGATGAAATGCTGCGGCAGGCGTCGTGGCAGAACGGCAACGATATCGAAACGCAGCGAAAACCGCGCCGCATCCTCGCGGCGGGACAGCCAGATATCGGCCGCCGCGCGGATGCGCTGCTGCGAATGGAAGCCGACCGCGTCGACAGCACCGGCACCGGAAGAGCGGGCCTTGACCTCAACGATGGCGACGACGTCCCTCTTGCGGGCGACGAGATCGATTTCCCCGAGCCGGGTGCGATAACGAATGGCGAGGATGCGGTATCCCCGAAACAGCAGATAGAGTGCGGCCCAATATTCCGCATTGTGGCCGCGTCGCTCGGCCTTTCGTCTTTTATCCGTTCGCCCGTCAGCGGCCATCCGCGTCCTTCATATCCAGCAACCGTTGATAAAGCTCCTTGCGCGGCAGACCGGTCAGCTTCGCCGCCTCGGCTGCGGCCCTGGCGGCAGGCATGGTTGTCACGAGATCCTTCAAAAGCCTTTCGACATCCTCGATGTCGGGTATTTCGTCATAGGAGGGCGGCTCTATCAGGAGCACGATCTCGCCCTTCACCACACGGTCCTCATCGTAATAATCCGCAAGCTCACCCAGCGTGCCACGCCGGAACTCCTCGAAAGTCTTGGTCAGCTCGCGACAAACCACGGCACGGCGATCGCGACCGAGCACTTCCGACGCCACCTTGAGGGAGGTGCCGATGCGGCGCGGTGATTCAAAAAAGATCAGGGTGGCGGGGATTTTCGCAAGTTCGGCAAAACGGTCGCGCTTGCCACGATCCTTCACCGGCAGGAAGCCCGCAAACAGAAAGGCATCACTCGGCAAGCCCGCACCGACAAGGGCTGCAAGCGGTGCCGATGCCCCCGGTACCGGCACGACACGATGGCCAGCCTCAAGCGCAAGCTGACCGAGACGATAACCGGGATCGGAGACGAGCGGCGTTCCGGCATCCGACACCAGCGCAACGGATTTTCCCGCATCCAGCGCGGCGATGAGCTTCGGCCCTGCTTCCTGTGCATTATGTTCGTGATAAGCGAGCGGGCGCGTGCGGATGCCATAGCGTTCGAGCAGGATGCGGGTGACGCGGGTATCCTCGCAGGCAAGAACATCGGCCGACGCCAGCGTTTCCAGCGCGCGGATGGTGATGTCGCCCAGATTACCGATGGGGGTGGCCACAAGATAAAGCGCCGGCTCCAGCGGCCGCGCTGGAATAGAGGCGGTGCCGATCCTGAAGCCCTTTGTTGCCTGTCCGGCGTCGCTGTTCGATGTTTCTTCCGTCACACGGCTTCCAATCATTCTGGCCGATCATTCCCGGCCAATCGCTCCATTTTCGTTCCTTTATGGGCAATAGAAAAGCGGCGAACAAGGTCCACGGGCGGCCATAGCCTGTGGATCATGCTGTATAGCAGCAAAATGACCGGCGACAGATGCACTCGGCTCTTGCATTTTCCGCAATAACTCTGCCATTTTGCCCGTCCACATTATCCGGCATTCCGGCCGGTCTAGACTCTTCTTACCGATCCGGCGGTGGCCGGTTCGCAACGGTTGAAAGCGGTAGCGTCCATGCGTATTACTCTTGAGCGGTCGAACCTTCTTAAATCGCTGAACCACGTCCATCGGGTCGTCGAGCGTCGCAACACGATCCCGATCCTGTCCAACGTTCTGCTTCGCGCATCCGGCGCCAATCTGGACATGAAGGCGACCGACCTCGACCTCGAAATCACCGAAGCAACACCGGCCATGGTGGAGCAGGCGGGCGCGACCACCGTGCCGGCACACCTGCTTTATGAAATCGTGCGCAAGTTGCCGGATGGTTCCGAAGTGCTTCTGGCGACCAACCCGGATGGCTCCTCGATGACGGTTGCCTCCGGCCGTTCGAAGTTCTCGCTGCAATGCCTGCCGGAAACCGACTTCCCGGATCTGACCGCCGGCACCTTCAGCCATACCTTCAAACTGAAGGCGACCGACCTGAAGATGCTGATCGACCGGACGCAGTTTGCGATTTCGACCGAAGAGACCCGCTATTACCTGAACGGCATCTTCTTCCACACCATCGAAAGCAATGGCGACCTTAAGCTGCGCGCGGTTGCGACGGATGGTCACCGTCTGGCGCGCGCCGATGTGGATGCGCCCTCCGGTTCCGAAGGAATGCCGGGCATCATCATTCCGCGCAAGACGGTCGGCGAATTGCAGAAGCTGATGGACAACCCGGAACTGGAAGTCACCGTCGAGGTCTCGGACGCGAAAATCCGCCTGACCATCGGCTCGGTTGTTTTGACCTCGAAGCTGATCGACGGCACTTTCCCGGATTACCAGCGCGTGATCCCCACCGGCAACGACAAGGAAATGCGCGTCGATTGCCAGACCTTCGCGCGGGCCGTCGACCGTGTGTCGACCATCTCTTCCGAGCGCGGTCGCGCCGTGAAGCTGGCGCTGACCAACGGCCAGCTGACGCTGACCGTCAACAATCCAGATTCGGGCAGCGCTACGGAAGAAGTGGCTGTCGGTTACGACAATGATTCGATGGAAATCGGCTTCAATGCCAAATATCTCCTCGACATCACCTCGCAGCTTTCCGGTGAAGACGCGATTTTCCTCCTGGCAGATGCCGGCTCGCCGACGCTCGTTCGCGACACCGCTGGCGACGATGCGCTTTATGTTCTGATGCCGATGCGCGTTTAAAGTGGACGTTTTTTCTTCAATTCAATCAAAACGCCGGTGGATCGCTCCACCGGCGTTTTTTGATTCGGCGTATAACGCACTCAAGCGCTAAGTGAATTTTTCCAATTACGACATTTTGCCTTGTTTTAGCGCCAAATGAGATCAACAGTACGTAACAATTTTTTGACAATGACCAAAATACATCCGAGGGGAATTATGGCGCTCAACCTGAAGCAACGCTTTGAAAGAAAATTTGAGGAAGAAATCCGCTTTTTCAAAGGCATGGTCAGCCAGCCGAAAAAAGTCGGAGCCATCGTCCCGACATCGTCAATCACGGCAAGAAAAATGGCGAGTGTCATCGACCCCCATTCCGGCCTGCCCGTTCTCGAACTCGGCCCCGGCACCGGTGTTATCACCAAGGCCATTCTGGCGCGCGGCATCAAACCGGAGAGCCTGACGGCCATCGAATATTCGACCGATTTCTACAATCAGCTTCTCAAGGGCTATCCGGGCGTCAACTTCATCAATGGCGATGCCTTCGATCTGAATGCGACACTTGGCGAGCACAAGGACCAGATGTTCGATAGCGTCATCTCCGCCGTGCCGATGCTGAATTTCCCGATGGCCGCCCGCATCAAGCTTCTCGACGAATTGCTGAAGCGCGTGCCGCACGGTCGCCCCGTCATGCAGATATCCTATGGTCCGATTTCACCCATCGTTGCCCAGCCGCATCTCTACCACATCCGCCATTTCGATTTCATCGTGCGCAATATTCCGCCGGCGCAATTGTGGACCTATACGCGGGCCTGACCGCGCGGCAGAGTGGACGAGGCCGTCATTTCCCGGTCGTGACAGATGGTTAGGGTCTTGATTTACCCTTTCCATCGCCATTGAGGACCGATTTCCATGCATGCGCTTTACATCACCCATCCCCAGGTCCGGATCGATCCGGCGGTTCCGGTTCCGGAATGGGGACTTTCGGACGTGGGCGCACAGCGGGCACGCGAGGCGAGCGCTCTACCCTGGGCGCGGGCATTGCGCCGGATCGTTTCGAGCGCGGAAACCAAGGCAATCGAAACCGCCCGCATTCTGGCCGAAACATCCGGCGCAGATATTGAGATCATCGAGGCGATGCATGAAAACGACCGGTCGGCCACGGGCTTCCTGACGCCACCGGAATTCGAAAAGGCGGCAGACTGGTTCTTTGCCCATCCGCAGGAAAGCTTTCACGGCTGGGAACGGGCAGTCGACGCACAGGCGCGGATCGTGGAGGCGGTCAAAGCCGTTCTCGACCGGCATGATCCACAACAACCGATCGCATTTGTCGGCCATGGCGGCGTCGGCACGCTTTTGAAATGCCATATCGAAGGTCTCGGCATCAGCCGCAGCAAGGACCAGCCGCCCGGCGGCGGCAATCTTTTCCGCTTTTCCATCGCCGACTTTTCACTTGCAGCCCAGCGTCCCACATGCGACTGGACGGCAATGGAAACATGGCAGGGATAAGACAATGACCGCGCGCGAAAAACTGATCGTCGGGCTCGATGTTCCGACTGTGCAGCAGGCCGAAGACATCGTGTCGAAAATCGGTGATGAGGTTCTGTTCTACAAGATCGGTTATCAGCTGGTATTCGCCGGCGGTCTCGAATTCGCCCGCGATCTCGTCCAGAGCGGTAAAAAAGTCTTTCTCGACATGAAGCTACTCGACATCGACAACACCGTTGCTTCCGGCGTTGAAAACATCGCCCGCATGGGCATGTCGATGCTGACCCTGCACGCCTACCCCAAAGCCATGCGCGCCGCAGTCAAGGCCGCCGAAGGGTCCGGTCTCTGCCTGCTTGGCGTCACCGTGCTGACCTCGATGGACGACGCCGATCTTGCCGAGGCCGGTTACGCATCGGATGCCCGTTCGCTGGTGCTGCGCCGTGCAGAACAGGCGCGCGAAGCGGGCATGGGCGGCATCGTCTGTTCGGCAGAAGAATCGACTGCGGTGCGTGAAATCCTCGGTCCCGATCTTGCTGTCGTCACCCCCGGCATTCGCCCGGCCGGTTCCGAGGCGGGAGACCAGAAGCGCGTGATGACGCCTTTCGACGCCATCAAGGCCGGTTCGAGCCATCTGGTCGTCGCTCGCCCGATCGTCAGGGCAGAGGACCCGAAGGCAGCTGCCCGCGCCATTCTTGACGACATGCTGCGCGCCAGCTTTCCGGCAAATCAATAAAGACCATCGGAGGAGATGAAATGGCAAAGGGTTACTGGATCGCCCGCGTCGATGTACGTGACAATGAGCGCTACAAGGACTACGTCTCGACAGCGAAGCCCGCTTTCGAACGGTTCGGCGCCAATTTTCTCGCCCGTGGCGGTGCGTTGACCGAGCTTGAGGGCAAGGCACGCGCACGCAACGTCATCATCGAGTTCCCCTCGGTGCAGCACGCCATCGATTGTTACAACTCGCCCGAATACCAGGTGGCGGCCAAAATCCGTCAGGAAGTCGCCGACGCGGAGATGATGATCGTCGAAGGAATTTGACAGTCATCAACCGCATTTCCAAATCTGCGTCCAAAACTAGTCCCGGGCCTTGCGACAACGTCTCTTCACGCGCGCACGGCTTTGGGCTAAGAGACTGAAAAACGCTTTATCGACAGCTTCTGAGGAGCCTCCCATGACCTTGGCCAACCTTCCACCCCTCGTCACCGTTTTCGGCGGTTCGGGCTTTGTCGGGCGGCATGTCGTGCGGATGCTAGCCAAGCGCGGTTATCGCATCCGCGTGGCTGTGCGTCGTCCCGATCTTGCCGGTTTCCTGCAGCCGCTCGGCAATGTCGGTCAGATCTCGTTTGCCCAGGCGAACCTGCGTTATCGCGACTCCATCATCAAAGCCGTCGAAGACGCCGACCATGTGGTTAATTGCGTCGGCCTCCTGACTGAGAGCGGCCGCAACACCTTTGACGCCGTGCAGGAATTCGGCGCGAAAGCCATTGCCGAGGCAGCCCGCAACGCCGGCGCCACGTTGACACATATCTCCGCCATCGGTGCCGATGCCAATTCGCCGACTGGCTACGGCCGCACCAAGGGCCGCGCCGAAGCCGCGATCCATTCCGTCCTGCCCGGCGCGGTCATCCTGCGTCCATCGATCATTTTTGGACCTGAAGACGATTTCTTTAACAAATTCGCCAAGATGGCCCGTGGCCTGCCGTTCCTTCCGCTGATCGGCGGCGGAAAAACCAGGTTCCAGCCGGTCTATGTCGAGGATGTTGCAGAAGCCGTTGCCCGCAGCGTCGATGGCAAGCTGAAGCCCGGCGCGATCTATGAACTCGGCGGTCAGGACGTGATGACGTTTCGCGACTGTCTCGAGGCGGTTCTTGCCGCAACCTACCGCCAGCGTTCTTTCGTCAATCTGCCTTTCGGCGTTGCCTCGATGATCGCGAAGATCGCGTCGCTGGTGCCGCTGGTTGCGCCGCCGCTGACGACCGATCAGGTGACGATGCTGAAAAAGGACAATGTCGTTTCCGCTGACGCGGAAAAGAGCGGGCTGACGCTGGAAGGCATCGGCATCACCCCCGTTCGCGTTGCTTCCGTTCTGCCGTCCTACATGGTGCATTATCGCCCGCACGGCCAGTTCTCCAACGCCGGAAAAGCAGCCTGAAACCAAGCGTTTAGGCCCTGCCGATTTAGACGGAAGCGGGTAACGATCCCGCTTTTCGTTTCATGCAAATTTATTTGCAACCAAACCGCTATTAGCGCATTCTTCTCTCAACTGCAGGGGAGGTGCACCATTAGTATGCGGTGGCTTTGGAAAGCCGGGTAAAAGTTAACGGCCGTCGGGCCTCCACAGGCAAGCGTGGCACAAGCGCAACTGTGGAAAAGACTTCGCATTAACCCGGTATTCAGCAAGCCGCTTTATTGATAATGGCCACATTCCAAACATATCCCGGACCATCACTTCACCACGGCGCGTGAACCGCGCGAACGAACGTCTGAAAGGCAATAATAAAATGGGCAGATCTATCGCACTCTTTTTTGCGTGTGCGGCTTTGGTGGTTCTGGCGGGTTCTTTCATGGCTCCGGGAACGGTTGCAGCGGGTAAGAGCGGTTGCGCTCCCGCCTATGGCGTAGACCCCTGCGCGACGGCTTCGATCAGCGCGAACTGATCGGCTTTCACAAGTTTCAAATAAAAAAAGCGCCTCCGGATTCTCCGGGGCGCTTTTTATTTTGTCCGTCCGACCGCTCAGAAACGGACGGTTATTTTAAAGTCCGGCTCAACGGTAGACCAGAAGCGCTACCAGACCCAGCGAGCCGATGACGATGCGCCACCAGGCGAAGGGTGCGAAGCCGCGCCGCGAGACGAAATCCAGCAACGAGCGCACGACGAACAGGCCGGAGACGAAAGCGGCGACAAAACCCACGGCAATCAGTGCGCTGTCATCGAAGCTCAGCGCATCGCGGTTCTTGTAGAGATCGAGCACGAACGCACCGAGCATGGTCGGCATCGCCAGGAAAAACGAGAATTCGGCGGCGGAGCGCTTGTCCGTACCCATCAACAGCGCGCCGACAATGGTGGCGCCAGACCGCGAGGTGCCCGGAACCATCGCAAGGCACTGGAACAGACCGATCTTGAAGGCAAGCGACGGCGGATAATCCATGATGTCGGTATATTTCGGCGTCAGCGGCATCCGATCGACGGCGAGCAAAATGAAGCCGCCGATAACCAGCACGACACAGATGAGGACAGGCGTTTCGAACAGCACCGTCTTGATGAAATCATGCGCGATAGCACCGATGACTGCCGCCGGCAGGAAGGCGACAAAAACGGCGAGCACGAAGCGGCGCGCCTTGGCGCTTGTCGGCATAGCCATGGCGATCGACACAAGCTTTTGAAAATAAACAAGAAGGATAGCGATGATCGCACCGAGCTGGATGAGCACCGCAAAGGTGTTGCCCGGTGATTTGAAGCCGAGAAAATGCCCGGCCAGCAGCACATGCGCCGTTGAGGAAACGGGAATGAACTCCGTCAGACCCTCGATAATACCCAGCAAAAGCGCGCTGATGATCGATTGGTCACCCATGAGGTATCCTTTTTTTCAGGGGGAAGCGGGAATGGAAAGCAATTGCGTTAAACTTGTTTTAAAGTAGCCAAGCTCTTATAGCGTCTTGATGAAGCGAAACTGAAAAAGTTTTCCGGCCAGTGCCGATCATGACAACCAATCGTAAAAATTGAGTACCAATGCCAACTCTCTATCATTCTCCGATGTCGACCGCATCCCGGTTCGTTCGTCTGATCCTTTCGGAATACGGGTTCCAGACCGATCTCGTTGAGGAACAGCCGTGGGAAAGAAGGCGGGAGTTTCTGGCGCTGAACCCGGCAGGCACCCTGCCGGTCTATCTTGATGACAATATGCGTTCGCTTAGCGGGCCTTACGTGCTCGCCGAGTTTCTCGACGAAACGCACGGGGTCTTGAAGCGCGACAGGCGATTGCTGGCGGAAGATCCGTTTCAGCGGGCGGAAATCCGCCGCCTGACGGAATGGTTCCTGCAGAAGATGGAAAACGACGTGACCCGGCCACTGGTACGGGAACGGGTCTATAAATTGCAGATGACTGCCGCGCAGGGTGGCGGCCCCCCGGATTCCAAGCTTCTACGCACCGCGCGTAACAATGTTCGCCAGCATATCAAATATCTGGAATGGCTGGCGGGTTCGCGTACCTGGCTGGCCGGCGACCGGCTGAGCTATGCCGACCTTGCTGCCGCCGCTTCCGTCTCGGTGCTGGATTATCTCGGTGAGATCAACTGGCTCGAAGCGCCCATCGCCAAGGAATGGTATCAGCGGCTGAAATCGCGCCCGTCCTTCCGGCCGTTCCTGAGCGAGCGCATTCCGCGCCTTGCCCCCTCCTCCCACTACGCCGATCTGGATTTCTAAGTTCCGGCCTCCCGGTTATTTGCTGCGGCGTGTCGCTACGCATATATATATGTCGCAGAGTAACCCGCAGGAGAAACGACCATCGACGTTGCCAGCGACAAGCAGCGGATACGCGCACGCAAGCTGACGGATTTCGTTCGTCAGGAGGCGCTTTCGCTCGGCTTCGATCTCTGCCGCATCACAGCACCGGACAGCATTCCACTTGCACCGGAACGGCTGCGGCTGTTTCTCGACAAGAGCTATCACGGCACCATGGCGTGGATGGAGGAAACGGAAGCCCGCCGTGCCGAGCCAAAAACGCTGTGGGGCGACGTGCGCTCCATCGTCATGTTCGGGCTGAACTACGGGCCTGAGGAAGATCCGCGCGGCATCCTTGCCAAACCGGACAAGGCGGCGATTTCGGTCTATGCCCGCAACCGCGACTATCACGACGTCATCAAGGGGCGGCTGAAGGAAATTGCCACCCGTTTTGCCGCACGCGCCGGCGAAGACGTGAAGGTCTTCGTCGATACCGCCCCGGTGATGGAAAAGCCGCTTGCCGCCGCCGCGGGTCTTGGCTGGCAGGGCAAGCACACCAATCTGGTCAGCCGCACCCATGGCTCCTGGCTGTTTCTCGGCAGCATGTTCACCACCGCCGAACTCTGTCTGGATGAGGCCGAGAGGGATCATTGCGGCTCCTGTCGTGCCTGTCTCGATGCCTGTCCGACGGCCGCCTTCCCCGCCCCATATCAGCTGGATGCGCGCCGCTGCATTTCCTACCTCACCATTGAGCACAAGGGCACGATCCCGCACGAGTTCCGGCCGATGATCGGTAATCGCATCTATGGCTGCGACGATTGCCTTGCCGCCTGTCCCTGGAACAAGTTCGCGGCCAGCGCTTCCGAAATGAAATTGCAGGCGCGCGAGGATTTGAAGGAACCCTCCATCGCCTTCCTGCTGACGCTGGACGATGCCGCTTTCCGCAGCTTCTTCAGCGGCTCGCCCGTCAAGCGCATCGGGCGCAACCGCTTTGTTCGCAATGTGCTGATCGCGGCAGGAAACTCCTGTGACCGGCAATTCGTGGAGCAATGCAAATCTCTTGCAGAAACCGACGCCTCGCCGGAAGTGCGCGGCATGGCCGTATGGGCCTTGTCGCAGCTTATGGACAGGGAGGAATTCCATACATACTCTGCCGGACGCGCACCGGAGCCTGATCCGGAAGCGGAAATGGAATGGCAACTGGCAGAGGCGTGAACCATGCATGTGATGATTTTCGGCGCGGGATATTCGGGCAAGGCCATCTCAAACGCGCTGAAAACCGAGGCTGCGACGATTTCCGGTACCACGCGCAGCGAAGACAGGTTCGCAAACCTCGCTGCGGCCGGCATGACGCCCTTTCTGTTCGACGGCACCCATCTCAATGACGATCTCGTCACTGCCATGGGCAATGTTACGCATCTCGTCCAATCCATCGCACCGGGCAAGGACGGCGATCCACTGCTTGCGCTTCTCGGCAACGATCTGAAAAAGCACCTGCCCAACCTCAAATGGCTGGCCTATCTTTCCACTGTCGGCGTTTATGGCGACCATGACGGCGCGTGGGTGGACGAGGAAACGCCATGCCACCCGGTTTCCGCCCGATCCGTGGAACGGGTAGCTGCGGAAACCGCGTGGACTGCCGCAGCCCAAAAGGCCGATGTGCCGCTTGCCATCTTGCGCCTTTCCGGAATTTATGGCCCCGGACGCAACGCCTTCATGAATTTTGAGAAGGGAACGGCGCGCAGGCTGGTGAAGAAAGATCAGGTGTTCAACCGCATCCGGGTCGAGGATATTGGTGCGGCCTTAGCCTTCCTGACACGCAAGAACGAACGCGGCGTCTTCAATGTGACGGATGACGAACCCGCCCCGCCGCAGGATGTGGTGAGCTTCGCGGCCACGTTGATGGGTGTCGAGCCGCCGCCTGAACAGGCATTCGAGACCGCCGATCTGACGCCGATGGCTCGCTCCTTCTATGGCGAGAACAAGCGCGTCTCCAACGCCAAGATGAGACGCCTCGGCTTTGATTTCGGCTTTCCGGACTACAGAACCTCTCTGACACAATTGTGGGAAAACGGCCTCTGGCGGGGTTGAAAAACGCCCCATCAAAAGCGATGAAAAATCCTTCCAAACCCGTTTTTGCGGATGGTTTTCGTGGCTTTTCAGTCAATTAGGCTTTTATTAACCAAACAAAAATCGCTAAAATCATAGCCATTAGAAAAATATTTCACTCACATTTCGTGAAGGAGATTCACGAAGGCGTGAGTTGCAATGACATTTCCATTGAACGTTGATTCTGTGTTATTTTTTCCACTTTCAGGCAAAGATACCTCGGCGACACCTTTCCGGCTAACGATCACAAATGTTACAGTCTGTAACACTTCGTGATTTGAGCTTAGCTTTTTTTCGCCATTTTTCCCTCGCCCTACAATCTCGCATTCAAACGCGTTCAGGCCAGACAATGGCCGTTTAGCAAGGGCACAATCAATCGGCGCGGGGCCGATTTTCAGGGAAGCACAGTTTGTTGAATATCCGTCGTATAACTTTCACCGCCGCAACTATTGCCGCCTGTTCCATCATTGCGCCTCTTCAGGCGAATGCGGCAAATGGTTGTGGAGGGGCATCGTGGTATGCGTTGAGCTCCAAGACTGCTTCGGGCGAGCGTATGAACGCCGCCAACCTGACCGCCGCCCACCGCTCGCTGCGGTTCGGCACCAAGGTCAAGGTTACCAATGCCCGCAACGGCAAGGCCGTCGTGGTGCGCATCAACGACCGCGGCCCATTCATCAAGGGTCGCGTTCTGGATCTTTCCAAGGCCGCTGCCAAAAACATCGGCATGATCAACTCCGGCACCGCCAAGGTCTGCTACGAGATCGTCAGCGCCGATTGAGCCTTGCCCTTGCCGCCATTCGCGTCTACCTACCGGGCTTATCAGCAAAAATGAGGTAGACAATGCGTTTGGGCGGGCGTTTGGCCGGAGCAATCGAAGTATTGGCGGATATCGAGGGACGCAGGCGTCCCGTCGCCGATGCCTTGAAGGACTGGGGACTTGCCCATCGTTTCGCCGGCTCCGGTGACAGGGCCGCCATCGGCAACATCGTCTACGATGCGCTGCGCATGAAATTGTCGCACGCCTGGCTGATGGATGACGACAGCGCCGCCTCGCTTGGTTATGCCGTTTTGCTGCGGCAATGGGGCAAGAGCTTTTCGGAACTGGCGGCGGAATTCGACGGCGACAAATTCGCCCCTGCTGCGCCTGATGAAGAAAAGCAGAAAGCCTTTCTCTCCCGTTCTCTCGCCGACGCACCGGCCCATATTCAGGGCGACATTCCCGAGTGGGTTCAAGCATCCTTCGAGACGGCGTTCGGAGCCAACTGGCTTGCCGAGGCGCAGGCGCTCAATCTGCGCCCGACGCTTGATCTGCGCGCAAACACGCTGAAGGCAAACCGCGACAAGGTGCTGAAGGCGCTGGAAGAGAGCGGTGCCGAAGCCACGCATATCGCCCGTCAGGGTGTACGCATCCCCGCCGGCGAAGGCCCTTCCCGCCTGCCCAACGTGACCGCCGAACTGTCCTTCCAGAAGGGCTGGTTCGAAGTGCAGGACGAGGGATCGCAGATCGTCGCCGATCTTGCTGGCGCGCATGAGGGCGAACAGATCCTCGATTATTGCGCCGGTGGCGGCGGCAAGACGCTGGCCATGGCCGCCAGCATGAACAACAAGGGCCAGGTCCACGCCTTCGATGCCGACCGCAAACGGCTCGCGCCTATCATCGAGCGGCTGAAACGGGCCGGCACGCGCAATGTGCAGGTACATGACCGCGCAGCCGGGCTTGTCCCATTCCATGAGAAATTCGACCGCGTTCTCGTGGACGCCCCCTGCACCGGTACCGGAACATGGCGCCGGCGCCCCGACACCAAATGGCGGCTGACGGCACGCAATCTGGAAGAGCGTGTGCAGCAGCAGGGCGAGGCACTGTCGCAGGCCAAGGGTTTCGTGCGGCCGGGCGGTGAGCTGCTTTATGTCACCTGTTCCGTTCTGCCCGAGGAAAACGAGCAGCAGGTCCGGCGCTTCTGCGAAGAAAATCCGCAATTCTATATCGGCTCGGCACTGGAACGCTGGCAGACGACTTTTGGCGGCAATGCGAACAAACCGCATTCCTCCGATGGAAAGACCGTGACGCTGACGCCTGCAACCACAGATACGGATGGTTTCTTCTTCTGCGTGATGAAACGCAAAGCCTGAAACAGGTTTTGCACGCGCTGATTTTACTCGGAAAAGGCCGGGTAGCTTGTTTCAAAGTATTCTAAACTAGAATATTTGACACAAGTTTGTGATTGGGTCAGAACTCGCTTGCCGCAGCGTGAAGTCATTTCATGCCTGCCCAAGGAGAGGGATCATGATCCGCAAAACAATTTTCAGCGCGTCTGCCGCGCTTCTGGCCGCATCGGTGGCTTTCACCGCGCTTCCCGCCCGTGCCGCGACTGACGCCGCCGCTGTCGTCAAGCACTATGCCGATGTCGCGCATGCGAAATACGAGGACTCGCTGACCACGGCGAAGGTGCTGGACAAGGCAATCGACGCGCTGATCGCAACGCCGAGCGCAGAAACGCTGAAGGCTGCCCGCGAAGCGTGGATCAAGGCGCGCGTTCCCTACCAGCAGTCTGAAGTCTACCGTTTCGGCAACCCTGTGGTCGACGCATGGGAAGGCAAGGTCAACGCCTGGCCGCTGGATGAAGGCCTGATCGACTATGTCGACGGCTCCTACGGCACTGAAAGCGACGAGAACGAGCTTTACGTCGCAAACATCATCGCCAATCCGAAGATCAAGATCAGCGGCGAAGAGGTTGATACCTCGAAGATCACGCCGGAACTGATCGAAAGCCTGCACGAGGCCGGTGACGTCGAAGCCAATGTGACGACCGGTTACCACGCCATCGAGTTCCTGCTCTGGGGCCAAGACCTGAACGGCACCGGACCGGGTGCGGGCAACCGCCCCTATACCGACTATGACAAGAAAAGCTGCACGAACGGCAATTGCGACCGCCGCGCCGACTACTTGAAATCCGCCTCCACCCTGCTGATCAAGGATCTCCAGGAAATGGTGGCCGCCTGGGCGCCGGAAGGCGAGGCCACCAAGACAGTGGAAGCCGATCCGAAAGCCGGCCTGACCGCCATTCTCACCGGCATGGGCTCTCTTTCCTATGGCGAGCTGGCGGGCGAGCGCATGAAGCTTGGCCTTCTGCTGCACGATCCGGAAGAGGAGCACGATTGCTTCTCCGACAACACCTATAATTCGCATCTCAACGACGCCATCGGCATCGCATCGGCCTATACCGGCGAATATACCCGTGTGGACGGCACGAAGATGACCGGTGCCTCGCTGTCGGAACTGGTCGGCGCCAAGGATAAGGCGCTGAACGACGAGATGACCGCGAAGCTGAACAAGACGCTCGATGCCATGCACGCGATGGAAAAGCGCGCCCAGACCGTCGAAGCCTATGACCAGATGATCGGCGAAGGCAACAAGGAAGGTAACGCCGTGGTTCAGACGGCCATCGACGGCCTTCTCGACCAGACGAAAACCATCGAGCGCGTGATTGCGGCACTCGATCTCGGCAAGATCGAGCTTGAAGGTTCCGCCAGCCTCGATAGTCCGAACACCGTCTTCAAATAAGAGCCAATGCGGGCCGCGGATCGCCGCGGCCCGCTATTCCCATGCTTTCTATGAAATTGCCGCTGCCGTCGATCAGCACGTCGTTCTTCTTCGCCGGGGCAGCATGTCTCGTGGCATCGATGACGCTTGCCGCACCGCTTCGTGACGATCTGACGGAAAAAGACCGCAGCCGTGTTCAGGCCGTGACTGCGCCAACGACGGATTTCACCAGGCCGGAGCCATTCGAGGCCATGTCCGCGGGGGCAACGACCAGTACCAACAAAGCCGATAGCGGTGCGTTTTCGCACCCTTTCGCCACCATGTCGCTTGAGCGGAAACAGGATTTCAAGCTCGGCAATGCGCTGTTCCAGAAGCTCTGGGTTTCGTCTCCTTCGTCCACACAGGCCTCGGATGGGTTGGGGCCGCTCTATAATGCCCGCTCCTGCCAGACTTGCCATGTGAAGGACGGCAGAGGCCGCCCGCCACTTGCCGGGGAAGACGCCGTTTCCATGTTCCTGCGGCTGGCACGACCGGCCCGCAACGAGGCGGAACGGGCGGCGATTGCGCGCCATGAGGTGCTGAATTTTCCCGATGAGACCTATGGCAGGCAGCTTCAGAACCTTGCCATTCCCGGCCTTAGCGCCGAAGGCAAACCGGACATCACCTATACCGAAAAGCCCGTGCGGCTTGCGGAGGGCGAGGTAGTGATATTGCACAAGCCCGCCTATGCCGTGGCGAACCTGCAGTATGGCCCGCTTGGCACTGACACGACACTCTCGGCGCGCATTGCCATGCCCACCCTCGGACTTGGCTTGATCGAAGCGATTGCCGAGGCCGATATTCTCGCTGGCGCTGATCCAGAAGACAAAAACGGCGATGGCATTTCCGGCCGCCCGGCCTTTGTGCGGGATCATCGGACCGGCGAGGTGAAACTCGGGCGGTTCGGCTGGAAAGCCCAGAATGCCAGCGTGCGAGACCAAAGCGCCAGCGCCTTCTCCCACGATATCGGCATCTCCACACCGGATGCACCGAACGCCTATGGCGATTGCACCGCCGACCAGAAGGACTGTCTCGCGATGCCGACAGGCGTGCAGCCGCGGCTCGGACCTGTGGAAGCCCCCGATCCCATTCTCGATCTCGTGACCTTCTACACCGAAAACCTTGCCGTGCCGCAGCGCCGCGATGTGGGTGACCCCACCGTTTTGCAGGGAAAGCAGCTTTTCTACACATCCGGCTGCACGGCCTGCCACACACCGAAATTCGTCACCCGCCGCGATGCCGCCGACCCCATGCATTCGTTTCAGCTCATCTGGCCCTATTCGGATTTCCTGTTGCACGACATGGGAGACGAGCTTGCCGATGACCAACAGGTGGGTGAAGCAAGCGGGCGGGAGTGGCGTACTCAGCCGCTCTGGGGTATCGGCCTGACGCAACGGGTAAATGGCAATGGTTTTTACCTGCATGACGGGCGAGCACGCAGCCTGACAGAAGCGATATTGTGGCATGGCGGCGAAGCGCAAAAAACGCGCGACGCCTTTGCCGCCTTGCAAAAATCCGACCGGCAGGCTTTGCTGGCTTTTCTGGAGTCCCTTTGATGAAAAATGCCACGCAAAAAATCGCCGGCCTCATCTCCGTGCTGCTGCTTTTGACCACGCAGCCGGCAATGGCGCAGGACGTAGAGCTGATGCCGCCGCCGCCGCTCGACCCCGTGCAGGTGCGGGGTGTGATGGAAAAAGCCGTTAACGGCTTCATTCGCCCCGGTTACGACCACTTCCGGCAATCGGCAGAGAAGCTTGAAGGCAGCATGAAGGCTTTCTGTGCGGCCCCTTCAAAGACGACGGATGAGGCAGCCAAGGCGGCCTTTGCTGATACGGTCTCCAGCTGGTCCACCATCGAGATCGTCCGTGTCGGCCCGGTGATCGAACAAAACCGTTTCGAACGCGTGCTCTATTATCCCGACAAGAAAAGCCTCGGCCTGAAACAGGTGCAGCGTTACCTTGCGGAAAAGGATGAAAGCGTCACAAGCGCCGACAGCCTGAAGGGCAAGAGTGTGGCGGCGCAGGGCCTTGGCGCGCTGGAATTCGTGCTCTATGGCACCGGCGCGGATGAACTGCCCGACAAGAAGGGGGATTTCCGCTGCCGGTACGGCGCAGCGATTGCTGGCAACGTCGCCAATGTGGCGGCAGAGCTTTCCGACAGCTGGAACGCACCTGATGGTGCGCAGAAAAACTGGACGCAGCCGGGGCCGAACAATCCCGTATTTCGCGATGAGCGCGAGGCGCTGGTTGCACTGCTCGGTATTCTCGTGCACGGCGCTGAGGCGATCCGCGACCAGCGCATCGAGACCTTCTACAAGGGGCCGGACAAGGCGAAGTTTCCCCGCACGGCGATCTATTGGCGCTCCGGTTTGACCTGGAAAAGCATTGCCGCAAACATCAAGGCCGTTCAGACCCTCATGCACACCGCGGATATGGTCGAACTCGTGCCGCCCGATCAACGCTCCATCGTCAACTCCATCGACTTCATCGCCAAATCGATGATCCGCATTGCCGGAACGATCGATAAGGATGTGGAAAAAGCACTGGACGACGATCAGCAGCGCGCCAAGGTCGATTATCTGCTGCTCAACGGCAAAGACCTGATTTATCGCCTCAACGACCAGTATGGCGGCGCGATCGGTCTCAGTTCCGGCTTTTCCTTCGCCGACGGAGACTGAGGCGATGTTGCGCGGCAAAAAGCCGCTGCTGATAGACCGGCGCAGTTTCATCAAGGCGGCGGGCATTCCCTTTCTCGCCACGCTGACACCAAGCTCGCTCTATGCGCTCGAACGCGCCGATGCCGTTTTCGCTTCCGCCTTCCGCGCCCGTGACGGCTCCTACGGCATTGCGACGGTAAGCGAGCGCGGCGAGATCATCGACCGCGTTGCGCTTCCCGCCCGCGCCCATGGAATGGCGACAAGCCATGCAACCGGCATGACGGTGGCCTTTGCGCGCCGGCCCGGCACCTTCTTCATGGCCTTCGACCCCGTGCGGCGCCGCGAGCCTGTCGTGATGCACACGCCGGAAAACCGCCACTTCTACGGCCACGGGCAATTCTCCCCCGATGGCGCGATTCTCTATGCCAGCGAAAACGACTTCGACGGCAATCGCGGCGTTATCGGGCTCTATGACGCCCGAAACGGATTTGCCCGTATCGGCGAATATGATGCCCACGGCGTCGGCACCCATGACATGACGGTGAGCGATGACGGACGGCTGATCGTGATCGCCAATGGCGGCATCGAGACCCACCCGGATTTCGGCCGCACCAAACTCAATATCGACAACATGCAGCCGTCCCTCGTGCTTCTGGACGCGGCAAGCGGCCAGCTAATCCAGAAACACACGATGCCGGAGCACCTGCGGCAGCTCTCCACTCGCCATGTGGATCTCGGCGATGACGGACGCGTCTGGTTCGCCTGCCAATATGAGGGACCACGCAACGATCTTCCGCCGCTTGTCGGCCATTTCTCGAAGGGCGAAGATGTGGCCTTCATCGATCTGCCAGAAGAAACGACGATGCGCCTTGCCAATTATGTCGGAGCCATCGCCGTCAACCGGCGTGACGGTCTGGTCGGTCTGACCTCCCCCAACGGCAACGCCGCCGTGACGCTGGATGCGAAAACCGGGCGCGTTGTATCGGAGACGACGGTGCGGGAGGCAGCTGGCGTCGCCCCTGCCGCAAGCGGCATTGCGGTTTCGTCCTATGACGGATTTTTCGAGGCCGTGCGCAGCGATGTGGCGTGGGACCAGCATATCGTGCGCCTCTCCAGCTAAAATACGGAAAAGGCACGGGAACAAAAGCACGGTCAGCGCATTGGATGCGTCATGAAAAACCTTGCCGTGTATATTGTTTTCGTGGTTGCAGTTGTTGCCATTGGGGCGCTGATCGGCGTCAACAATGTGCCCGGTGAATGGTATCAGTCGCTGCAGAAACCATTCTTCAATCCACCCAACTGGATCTTCGGCCCGGTCTGGACGACACTTTACGTGCTGATCGGCATTGCCGGTGCGCGGACTTGGATCCGCAAACCGATGGGGACGCGCATGCGTCTCTGGTTCACGCAGATGGTGCTGAATTTCCTGTGGTCGCCGATCTTTTTCGGCATGCAAAGCCCGACAGGCGCACTCGTCATCATCGTTCCGATGCTGATCTGCATCGTCGCTTTCGTCACGCTCACCTATAGCCGTGACAGGATATCGATGTGGCTTTTCGTGCCCTATGCCCTTTGGGTTGCCTTTGCCACTCTGCTGAACGTGAGTATCGTCTTGCTGAACTAAATTTTGCCCGAGCAATCCTTGCCTTGCCCGCCACTACACGCCATGTCAGTTTGCGATGGGGACATAAAGCAGGCAGGTAAGCCATGGAGATCACGGATCCCGGCGATTTTCGTCAGAGGATAGAAAGAAGCTTTGCGCGGCAGGGTGTCGTGCAGGCAATCGATGCGCAGATAAGCCGTATCGAACACCGGTTGGTGGAAATCGAACTGCCGTTTCATGAAAAGCTGACACAGCAGCACGGCATATTGCATGCGGGCGTCATCGCCGCCGGTCTGGACACCGCCTGCACCTACGCCGCCTACACGATCATCGAACCGGAAGCCTCGCTGCTGACCATCGAGTTCAAGGTCAACCTCATGTCGCCCGGACGCGGCGAGCGGTTCCTGTTTCGCGGCGAAATTATCAAGCCCGGCAACAACCTGATCGTGGCCGATGGCCGTGCCTACGCCCTTTCCGATGGGCCGGCGAAACTCATCGCCTCTATGACGGGCACGATGATGGTGGTGAAGGGTCGCGAGGATATTACCGGATGAGCTACCAACTTTTGCATGTTGCGGATAAATCCGTTCTTTTCGTCATGGCGGCTTCCGCCGAATACGGCCCTCACCTGCAGGCGCGCATCGCCCCCTTGATGACCGGTGTCGGCCCGGTCGAGGCAGCGATTTCGGTTACGGCCGTGCTTGCCGGTCTCGATGCGGCCGACCATCTGCCTGACCTCGTCGTTTCGCTCGGTTCCGCCGGATCGCAAACATTGCAGCAGACGGGCGTCTATCAGGCGATTTCGGTTTCCTATCGCGACATGGATGCCTCGGCCTTCGGTTTCGAGAAGGGCCGCACGCCGTTTCTCGATCTGCCCGCTGAAGTGGCCTTGCCCTTGCGCATACCCGATATTGCCGAGGCACGGCTTTCCACCGGCGCCAACGTCGTCTCCGGCGATGCCTATGGGTCTATCGACGCCGATATGGTGGAAATGGAAACCTATGCCGTACTCAGGGCGTGCCAACGCTTCGGTGTGCCACTCGTCGGCCTGCGTGGTATCTCCGACGGCAAGGCCGATGTGAACCACGTAGACGACTGGACGGAATACCTGCACATCATCGACGAAAAGCTCGCAGATGCCGTCGACAGGCTGTGCCGCGCCATCGAGGAAGGCGTGATCGCCCTTTGAAACCTCGCGATTTTCGCGATTTTCTGCTGTTTGACACCCGCTTCCGGGTTGCCTAAAGCCGCCATTTTCTTTAAAGGCTCGCCATGACCCAGATAGCCCATCCCGACAGCATTCTCATCATCGATTTCGGCAGCCAGGTGACGCAGCTGATTGCGCGCCGTATCCGCGAAGCCGGGGTCTATTGCGAAATCCATCCGTTTCAGAATGCCGCAGAGGCGTTTGAGAAGCTTCAGCCCAAGGGCGTGATCTTCTCCGGCGGCCCCGCATCCGTGACGGCGGAAGGAAGCCCGCGCGCGCCGCAGGCGGTGTTCGACAGCAAGGTTCCGATCCTCGGCATCTGCTACGGCCAGCAGACGCTCTGCACCCAGCTCGGCGGCGTTGTCGAGGGTGGCCACGCGGCGGAATTCGGCCGCGCCGACATCGACATCAAGAAGGCAAGCCCGCTTTTCGAAGGTTTCTGGGAACAGGGCAAGAGCTATCCCGTCTGGATGAGCCACGGCGACCGCGTAACGAAACTGCCGGAAGGTTTCGAGGTCATCGCGACCTCCGAGAACGCGCCTTTCGCCATCGCTGCCGACGAGACGCGCCACTACTACACCACCATGTTCCACCCGGAAGTGGTGCACACGCCTGACGGCGGCAAACTGCTTTCCAACTTCGTGCACAAGATCGTCGGCCTGAAATCCGACTGGACGATGGCGGCCTATCGCGCCGAGATGATCCGCAAGATCCGCGATCAGGTCGGTACCGGTCGCGTGCTCTGCGCGTTGTCCGGCGGCGTGGATTCCTCCGTTGCGGCCATCCTCATCCATGAGGCGATCGGCGACCAGCTGACCTGCGTTTACGTGGACCACGGCCTGATGCGGATGGGTGAAAGCGAGCAGGTCGTCGGCATGTTCCGCGACCATTACAATATTCCGCTGGTGCATGTGGATGCCGCCGACATGTTCCTCGGAGAACTGTCGGGCGTCTCCGATCCGGAAGCGAAGCGCAAGACCATCGGCCGCCTGTTCATCGAAGTCTTCGAGGCAGAAGCTGCCAAGATCGCCGCAGATGGCAAGGGCGCACCGAATTTCCTGGCGCAGGGCACGCTTTACCCTGACGTCATCGAAAGCGTTTCCTTCTCCGGCGGCCCCTCCGTCACCATCAAGAGCCACCACAATGTCGGCGGTCTTCCCGAGCGCATGAACATGAAACTGGTGGAGCCGCTGCGCGAGCTGTTCAAGGACGAGGTGCGTGCGCTTGGCCGCGAACTCGGTCTGCCGGAAAGCTTCATCGGTCGCCACCCCTTCCCCGGTCCGGGTCTGGCGATCCGCTGCCCCGGCGCGATCACCCGCGAGAAGCTCGACATTCTGCGCAAGGCGGATGCGATCTATCTCGACGAAATCCGCAAGGCCGGTCTTTACGATACCATCTGGCAGGCGTTTGCCGTGCTGCTGCCCGTACAGACCGTGGGCGTGATGGGTGACTACCGCACCTATGATTTCGTCTGCGCGCTGCGCGCCGTGACCTCGGTGGATGGCATGACGGCGGATTTCTATCCCTACGACATGAATTTCCTCGGCCGTGCGGCAACCCGCATCATCAACGAAGTCCGCGGCATCAACCGTGTCGTCTACGACGTGACGAGCAAGCCGCCCGGCACGATCGAGTGGGAGTGAGGGAACAATCGGCGGCAGCAACGTGGCTTCGGCGACGTTTCTGCGATCGAATGATAGACCTTTCACTCTAGTCTCTGCTTGATACCACGCGAATGCCTCGCTCATAGTGGCAGCCGTTTCAAATCTTCGCCCACGGTAGCTGACAAACAGCTACCGTGGGCGATTTGGTATTTCGGCTAGTTTGCGGCGGCCCTGCCCTGCCTTGCCAGGTAGATGATCTGGACCGTCAGACCGACGACGAGAATAGCCAACAGCCCTGCCTGCGCACCAAGAAGCAGCGGCGATTTCAAGTCGGTAACCAAGGGGTGACCGTCCGGGACACGGCGCAATATTTCGCTGACGGTCGGCACCATCAACAGAAATGCACTCAGGCTGAGACAGATGGTTTCAATATATCTGGCGATGCGCGTTGAACCCAGAATGCGCTCTACTCCGTAACCCGCGAGCAGGAGAAGGATGGTCAGGGCACCGACGATGTAGCTGACCGGCTGATGGGCCACGAGGAAAACCGTGGCCGCGCCGATAAGCATGGAAACGAAATAGATGATGCCCGGCGTGGAGCGGGGAACGATTCGACCATGCCGGACGAACATGTAAAAGGCCACGGGTATGGCTGGCAGGCTGCCAAGTGTATGAATCCAGCCAAGCGGAGAAATTCCGAACATGCGAGACTACCTTTCTCATCCAAAGGGATGGGTGGTTCAGGAGACGAGTTCCGCTTTTCAGACGGTGATGCGCTCCAGTAATGGATGAGCTATTGCGCCGAAAGTCGCAGCGTCGCCGTGGGCGCGCGCTGAAAGCATTGCGCCATGTACGGTGGCCATGAACATTTCGGCATTGGCCCTGGCGGTCCCGGTCAGCGCGAGGCGGCCTTGCGCAACGCCGCGCTCCAGAACGGCGGTGAGCCAGTCCGAAAGCGTTCGAAAATGTGTTCGCACTTCAAGAACGACCGGTTCGGGAAGGACCGGAATCTCACTGGCGAGCAGGGCGCAGACGCAGAAGGGATGCGTCGCGTCAGCGATACACCCCTCCCAATAGCCGACATAAGCGCGAAGTTGCTCAAACGGATCGGAGATGTTTCGTTCCAGCTCGGCGAACCCGGCTTCCGCCTCCTTCCGGTACTGCTCAACCAGTTTACGGACCAGATCTGATTTGCTCGGAAAATGGTGGTGAATGCTCGCATTGCGAATGCCGACCACACTGGAAATATCGGCATAGCTGAAACTGTTATAGCCACCCTTGATAATCAGCGAGCGCGCGCAGCGAAGAATGTCGTCAGCTGTGGTTTGTGGATTTTTCATAACATCTATCTACCAATCAGTAGGTAGAATGTCAATTCACAGAGACTTTGCCCAGGCAATGACAAGGGGCTCGTGGCAACTCTAACCCAGCGCTCCGCGCATGATTGACTTTTTGCCCTTTTTCATCAGTATTTCGGCGGTCTTCCGCAGAGCCTCCACCCGGTTTCACTTCGGATCGGTGTCGGGAATCCGACAGGTGAGATTGCATTCAGCCTGCCGAAGACATTGAGAGGAGCCCGTCGATGACCTCCAATGTTGACCCAAAGCCAATGTCACGCACTGCCGTGATCCTGTACCCCATCAGTTTACTACTCGGTCTCATTGCGCTGGTCTTCCTGCCGGCGGGCCGGATCGACTGGCTTCCGGGCTGGATCTTCGTTGCGGTCATTATCGCCGCCTTCGCTCTTTCCGCGCTGGTATTGGCGCTTGTGAACCCGGTCATCTTCCGCGCCCGCAGCCGGTTTCAGCCGGGCACCAAGCGATGGGACCTGATACTCGTTACCGTCATCCTTTTGGCTTTTGCCGCTGAAATCCCGCTTGCAGCGCTTGATGCCGGTCGGATGGGATGGTCCGCCGTGCCGCTCTGGGTCGTCCAGATCGGTTATGTCCTGCTTGTCGGCGGTATCGCCGTTACGGCCTGGGCTCAGACCGTCAATCCGTTTTTCGAGCCGGGTGTCCGTATCCAGAGCGAGCGCGGGCAACGGGTGATTACATCAGGCCCTTACGGTTTCGTGCGCCACCCCGGTTATACCGCCGCCATCGCCATGTTCATCGGAATACCGCTCGCGCTCGCTTCGTGGGTAGCCCTGCTGCCGGCCGCTCTGGCGATCGCCGTGCTGGTCCTGCGCACCAGCATGGAGGATCGTCTGCTTCAGGCCGAGCTGCCCGGTTACGCCGACTATGCACGCGAAAGGCGCTATCGGCTGCTGCCCGGGATCTGGTGATACCGGCCTCTAGCAACACTCGATTCATTTGTTCTCTTTTTGTTCTTTAACTTTTCCCCCTGTAATGATAGTGTCGCGGCCTTGGCATAAGGCCACGGAGCATCGTCATGGGTCATGAGTTGACGACGGAACAGGCGTCCGAACAGTTCATTCTTGAGGGATTTGAGCCGTGGAAAATGCGGCGCACCGCTACTGGCTCTCGCAGCAAACTTTTCGTTGCAATGAAGCCGCCATGGGCCATGGCCGAGAGGATTTTTACCGATGCGGCCGATCATGCAGCCGGACGAACACGACGTAAGGCCTATCCCACCGAACTGTTGCATATAACGCTTGTGGGTATTGGCGGTTTTCAGGCGATTCCGCACGGCCTGATAAACAGGCTGCAGACAGCAATGGAGGATGTGCAGGCCCGGCCAATCTCCGTCACGCTGGACAGAAGCGCGCTTTTCGGCAATCGAAACAGCCTTGCGCTACACAATGGTGGAGGTTTGCCAGCGATCTCCAGTCTGGCTGCGATGATACGGCGCGCGTTGAGGCGACGGAACCTGCCCTGTGCCCCGCAGCAATCGCTGACACCACATGTCACGACAATCTACGGATGCGGGAAGATCGATCTGATGCCGATCAGGAACCCTTATTGCTGGCTGGCGGGTGATTTCGAACTGGTTTTCAGCCATTACGGCGAAACACGCCACGAATCTTTCGGGCGATGGGCGCTGCTGCCGGATGCGGACGATTACCCACAAACTGCGGCGCAACTGGATTTATATGCACCTGAAGCGGCATAAACATTGGCGAGGCAATGCCGCCTCGCTTCATATCTGAGGGCATGAAGCACGTCCGTTCAACCGGAATGCTTCAGCTATTCATGCAAATCCAAACCACAACCGCACCGCAGTCCGGTTCGAAATTGCTCTCACCCTATTAGAGCTGAACCTTGTCGAAAGCCTTGCCATCGATGCCGAGGGCTTCAAGGTCAGCGCGGGCGGGCTTGCGATGCGCGCGAACAGCGGCCGAAACCGAAAGTGCTGCACCGAGAACGGCGAAGGTTTCACCGAAGAAGTTACGCGATGTCTTTGCAACCTGACGCATTTTTCTCTCCATATTTGATGGCCAGATAATGGGTCTTTTGGGTCTTCTCTACAACTCATGATGTAGCAGGGAAGCCATGCAGCTTAGCTCGCGCTCGTTTGGATGCCAGATATTACGCCTTTGCATGGCTCATGCTTTGCACTTCAAAAAGGGCGCATGGCGCCTCCGGCAGCGGGTTGAATAAGGCGGATATTTTGTTATGCCGTTGGGCTAGGACAAAGAGGCGGACAACATGACGGTCACCATTTACGGCATCAAGAACTGCGACACGATGAAAAAAGCCAGAAGCTGGCTCGAAGCCAACGGCGTCGACTATTCTTTCCATGACTACAAGGCGGTCGGCATCGACCGGGCCCACCTCGAAACATGGTGCGATGCCGCGGGTTGGGAAACGGTTCTCAACCGGGCTGGCACCACCTTCAAAAAACTGGATGACAGCCAGAAGGCCGACCTGAACCGCGAGAAGGCCATTGGCCTGATGCTGGAGCAACCCTCCATGATCAAGCGCCCCGTGCTGGAGACCAAGGGTAAGATAACCGTCGGCTTCAAGCCGGAAGCCTACCAGACCCTGTTTACGTGAGCGCAGCCTGCCATGTCCAGAACAACCCGCGCCACACAAATGCTGACCAAGGCCGGCGTGGCCTTCACCACCGTCACCTATGACTATGACCCAAATGCCGACCGGATCGGCCTGCAGGCTGCAGAAGCGATCGGCGAACCGCCGCATCTGGTGTTGAAAACGCTGATGGCGGAACTCGATGGCAAACCGGTCTGTGTCGTCGTGCCCTCCGACCGCGAGGTGAGCATGAAGAAGCTCGCCGCCGCCTTCGGGGGCAAATCCGCCAGCATGATGAAACCCGCCGATGCCGAGCGCGCAACCGGTTATCACGTCGGTGGCATCAGCCCTTTCGGGCAGAAAAAACAGGTGCCGACCGCCATCGAGGCTGGGGCCATGACCCATCCTTATGTCTTCATGAATGGCGGCCAGCGCGGTTTGCAGGTGAAACTTTCCCCCGGTGATGCGCAGACGGCGCTGAAGGCGATCGTCGCGTCTTTGGTTGCCGATTGACGCTTGAACGCCGCCTTGAAAGCATTTGGCTTTCGAAGCGAATGGGCTATGGTCGGTGCCTCCAATTGAAATATGCGAAGGTAGATCATGACCGTTTCCCCCATAGATCCCGTCAAACTCGAGAAACTTGCCGAAGTCGCCGTCAAGGTCGGCCTGCAATTGCAGAAGGATCAGGATCTGGTGATTACCGCGCCGCTGGCCGCCCTGCCGCTGGTTCGGCTCTTGACCAAACACGCCTATCTGGCGGGCGGCGGACTCGTCACCACCTTCTATTCCGACGAGGAAACTACGCTTTCCCGCTACCGCCACGCCAGCGACGCCAATTTCGACCGGGCTTCCGGCTGGCTCTACGAAGGCATGGCCAAGGCCTATGCCAATGGTGCGGCGCGGCTTGCAATCGCCGGCGACAACCCCATGCTGCTGGCCGAACAGGACCCCGCCAAGGTGGCGCGCGCCAACAAGGCCAATTCCACCGCCTACAAGCCGGCACTGGAGAAGATTTCCAATTTCGACATCAACTGGAACATCATCTCCTATCCTAACCCGTCCTGGGCAAGGCAGGTCTTTCCCGGTGTGTCGGAAGACGAAGCGGTCCGTAAGCTCGCGGATGCCATCTTCTCCGCCTCGCGGGTGGATTTGGCCGATCCGGTTGCGGCATGGGCAGAGCATAATGCCAATCTCGCCAAGCGCTCGGCATGGCTGAACGGTGAACGTTTCTCGTCCCTGCATTTCACCGGCCCCGGCACCGATGTGAAGATCGGTCTGGCGGATGGCCACGAATGGCATGGCGGCGCCTCCACCGCCACGAATGGCGTTACCTGCAACCCCAACATCCCGACGGAAGAAGTGTTCACCACGCCGCATGCGCTACGCGTTGATGGTTATGTGTCCAGCACGAAGCCGCTTTCGCATCAGGGAACGCTGATCGACGATATCCAGGTGAAGTTCGAGGCGGGCCGCATCGTCGAAGCCAAGGCTTCGAAGGGCGAAGCGGTGCTGAACAAGGTGCTCGATACCGACGAGGGCGCGCGGCGTCTCGGCGAAGTGGCGCTTGTGCCGCATTCCTCACCGATCTCGGCAAGCGGCATCCTGTTCTACAACACGCTTTTCGACGAAAACGCTTCCTGCCACATTGCGCTCGGCCAATGCTATTCGAAATGCTTCCTCGACGGCGCTTCGCTGTCGCAGGATCAGATCAAGGCGCAGGGCGGCAATTCCAGCCTGATCCACATCGACTGGATGATCGGTTCCGACAAGGTGGATATCGACGGCGTGAAGCCGGATGGCTCCACGGTTCCGGTGATGCGCAAGGGCGAATGGGCCTGACAGGACCCTATCGCGGTAGCTGGCTGCGCTGACTGAGCCAGATGCTGAAGAGTACCGCAACGAACCCGACGATCTGCGCTGGCGTGAGGCTTTGGCCGAGCGCCAGCCAGCCGAGCAGGGTCGCAACGACCGGACTTAGAAAACCGAGCGACGCGGCAGCAGAGGGTTCGATGCGGGCGAGACCCCGGAACCACAGAAAATAGGTCAAGGCGGCACCGATAAGACCCAGATAGGCCATGCCGAGAATATTGGCCGTGGTCGGTGCAGGCAGGGCCGGTTCGAGGAAATATGCGACCGGCAGGAGCAGAATGCCACCGGCCGTCAATTGCCAGGCGGTGAAGGTGAGGTTCGATACCGGCGGCCGCCATTTGCGGGTGAGCACGGTTCCAAAGGCCATGGATACGGCACCGGCAAGACCGGCAGCCACGCCGACAGCATCCAGCGCGGCAGCACCCGGCGCCAGAACCAGAAGTGCGACGCCGACAATGCCCAGAAGACCAGCGGCGATGGCAAGCGGCCGGACCGGTGCAGTGAGAAACAGCCGTGAAAGACCGATCACGATCAGGGGCTGGATGGCACCCACCGTGGCCGCGACTCCGCCCGGAAGCCGGTAGGCCGAAACGAACAGCATCGCCCAGAAAAACGAGAAGTTCAGTGCGCCGAGAATAAAGCTGCGCGGCCACCAGATGCCTTCCGGTAGTTTTCTGACGAGAAGCAACAGCAACACGCCGGCCGGCAATGCGCGCAGCATGGCGACATGGAACGGATATCCCTGCGGCAAGAATTCCGTCGTGACGAAATAGGTCGTGCCCCAGATCGCGGGGGCGAGTGCCGTCACCAGCACGTCGGCGGCATAGGTGGTATTTTTCTTCATTTCAAGAATCTCTACATCAAGATAAATGCAGTCTAGCCAATTTTATCTTGACGTCAAGATATCAATTGTTATGCCTTGATAATGAGCAAAGAACCACTGGACCACGTCGATCACATTCTGGCGCAATGGCGCAGGGAGCGGCCCGATCTCAATGTCGGACCCATGGGGCTGCTCGGGCGCTTGAACCGGCTCACCACGCACCTTGCCCGCGAGGTGGAGGCGGTGCTGCTGAAACACGGCCTCTCCTCCTCCGCTTTCGATGTGCTGGCGACATTGCGACGTGCGGGCTCGCCCTACCGGCTTTCACCCGGTGATCTACTGGCTATGACAATGGTCAGTTCCGGCACCATGACCAACCGGATCGACCAACTGGAAAAAGCCGGACTGGTGGAGCGTATCCACAATCCGCAGGACCGTCGTAGCGTGTTGATATCATTGACGGAGCGGGGATTTGCCATTGTCGAGGATGCCGTCAGCGCCCATGTCGAGAACCAACAGCGACTGGTCGCCCCTCTCAGCGAAGAAGAACGAACAACCCTGAACCGGCTTCTAAAGCGATTTTTGCGGGACTTTGAAGAATAGGCTTTGCGGCGTGGACAGGAACCCGCGATCGCGCCCGCAATGACGCTTGTTTCCGTGAGAAAAATCCTGTAAGCAATTTTCCATAAACCTGTCGTACAGGTTGGAGGAAAAAATGTATAGCCCCATCTCGCATGAAACCGGTCTCGTCAGCAGCACGATCGGCGCGATCACCCGCCACATCCGGGAAAACGAGCTTGCCCCCGGCGCAAAGCTGCCCAGCGAACTTTCACTCTCGCAACAGCTCGGCGTTTCCCGCACCGTCGTTCGCGAGGCCTTCCGGTCCTTGTCGGCCATGCGCCTGATCGATGTCAGCGCCGGCAAGCGCGCCACGGTGGCGACGCTGGATTATGGCGCGATGTCGCTGATGTTCGAACATGGCATTCACACCGAGCAGATCAACATCCAGCAGATTTACGACGTGCGCCGCACCATCGAAGTCAGAACCGTGACACTGGCGGCACTGCGGCGAACGGATGCGGAGGCGCTCGCCATTCTCGACCATGCCAACAATATGGAACGGGACTTCGGCGATAATGACAAGGTCATGGAACACGACCTTGCCTTTCACCTCGCGGTTGCCAGAGCCTCCAAGAACCCGGTTTTCGAACTCATTCTCGGCGCCTTTCAGAACGTGACGCGCCAAACATGGCCGATTGGCTGGAAGAGCCGCACATCCGACGCGCAGCGCCATGCCGCAACTGAACTTCATATCGCCATCGGACAGGCTATCGCCGCGGGCGATCCGCAAACGGCCTCAACCTTGATGGCGCGACACTTCGATGAAAGCGTGCACGCGCTTCTGGCCGCCGGCATCGCCTGATTTTTCAAACGCAGTTCCAGACGGAAAACTGCCTGCCTCTGGAGGAGACACTTCATGAAAATTACGAAACTCGAGACCGTCCGCGTGGCGGAACGGGCAAACCTGCTCTGGGTTCTGGTTCACACCGATGAGGGCATTACCGGGCTTGGCGAAACATTTTTCGGTGCGGAGACGGTGGAAACCTACGTGCACGAATATATCGCACCCCGCGTGATCGGCCGCGACCCTCTGCAGATCGACCTTCTGGCGCAGGACCTCGTCGGTTATCTCGGCTTTCGGTCATCAGGTGCGGAAGTGCGCGGCAATTCGGCCTTCGATATCGCGCTCTGGGATATTTTCGGCAAGGCCACCAACCAGCCTATCGCCCAATTGCTCGGCGGTTTCAGCCGCAAGGAAATCCGCACCTACAATACTTGCGCAGGCACGGAATATATCAAGAAGGCGACCGGCCAGCAGACGACCAATTATGGCCTGTCCGACGGCCAAGATTATGACGATCTGAACGGCTTCCTGTATCGCGCCGACGAGCTTGCCCATTCGCTTCTGGAAGACGGCATCACGGCCATGAAGATCTGGCCTTTCGATGCGGCGGCGGAAAAGACGCGCGGGCAATATATCTCGATGCCGGATCTGAAAAGCGCGCTCGAGCCCTTCGAGAAAATCCGCAAGGCCGTGGGCGACAAGATGGATATCATGGTGGAGTTTCACTCCATGTGGCAGCTTCTGCCCGCCATGCAGATCGCCAAGGCCCTCACCCCCTACCAGACCTTCTGGCACGAAGACCCGATCAAGATGGACAGCCTTTCCAGCCTGACGCGTTATGCCGCCGTTTCGCCGGCGCCGATTTCCGCATCGGAGACGCTCGGCTCCCGCTGGGCCTTCCGCGATCTTCTGGAAACGGGTGCCGCCGGCGTGGTGATGCTTGATATCAGCTGGTGCGGCGGACTTTCCGAGGCGCGCAAGATCGCCTCCATGGCGGAAGCCTGGCACCTGCCCGTCGCGCCGCATGATTGCACGGGCCCGGTGGTGCTCTGCGCCTCCACCCATCTGTCGCTCAACGCGCCAAATGCGCTGGTGCAGGAAAGCGTGCGCGCCTTCTACAAGACCTGGTACCGCGATCTCGTCACGGCATTGCCGGAAGTGAAAAACGGCATGATCACCGTGCCGCCAGGTGCCGGCCTTGGCATGGAGCTGCATCCCGATATCGAAAAGACCTTCACCGTCAGCCGCCGTTTTTCGGATGCGGCGTCGATCTGATCAAAACAGGTTGCCCTGATCAGTCGGGCCAGAAGAAGCCGGTTTTGCCGGCTTCTTTTTTGGCGCGTTGGTGGCATCCGGAGACGGCGTCCCCTCTCCCGTCGTGATGGCGGAAACGCGGCCATCGGCAAACTCCATCGACACGACAACGCCGGAAGCAATGGCGGCGGCGCGGGTCAACGGCCGGTTTTCCTCGTCGCGGATCACTGCATAGCCGCGATTGAGCACATTCTTGTAGGAGAGCGATTGCAGGATGCGATCATGGGCAGCCACGCCCGAGCGGTTCTGCGCCATGCGGTGCAATACTGCGGTATCGGCCCGGCGTGCTGCGGTGACGACCCGTTCCTTCTGCCGCTCCAGCTGGCCAAGCAGGCGGGCGGGAAGCGAACGCAGCGAGGAATCGAAGGAATCGACGCGGCCTTTTCCCTGCAACAGACGGCGCTCCACCAAAGTCTCGGCGCGGTGCATACGCTCGGTGATCCGCTGCCTGTGGTGCTTGAGACCATTCAGCAAGGTTTCAGGCCTCAGGCCCGAAGCGGAACGTTCGAAGGCGCGACGCTTGTTCAGCGTCGTCATTTCAAGTCCGCGGCCCAGACCGCTTGCGGCCTCATCGAAACGGCGACGTGGTAGAGCGAGAAGCTGGTCAAGCGAAGGTAGCGCCCGCACCAGCGCCCTAACGCCCTGACGGCGATTGTCCATCTGTCGTGAGACCGAGCCGGAAAGACGGGCAGCAAGGCCGGAAAGCTGCGCTTCCAGCTCCGCACGCACCGGCACAGCCATTTCGGCGGCCCCCGTCGGCGTCGGCGCACGCACATCGGCGGCATAATCGATCAATGTCGTATCGGTCTCATGCCCCACGGCGGAGATCAGCGGGATTTCGCTCTCGGCTGCGGCACGCACGACGATTTCGTCGTTGAAACTCCAGAGGTCTTCCAGACTGCCGCCACCACGGGCGACGATCAGCACGTCGGGGCGCGCAATTTCACCACCGGGCTGAAGCGCATTGAAGCCACGAATGGCGTTCGCCACTTCCTCGCCCGAGCCCTCGCCCTGCACCTTGACTGGCCAGACGACGACATGGACTGGAAAACGATCCGAAATACGGTGAAGAATATCGCGGATGACTGCGCCCGTGGGCGAGGTGACGACGCCGATGACACGCGGCATGAACGGCAGGCGGCGCTTGCGGGCCGGGTCGAACAACCCTTCCGCTGCCAGACGCCTGCGGCGATCTTCAAGAAGCGCCATCAGCGCACCGGCACCGGCCGGTTCGAGGCTTTCTATGACGATCTGATATTTGGACGAACCGGGGAATGTGGTGACCTTGCCGGTGGCAATGACTTCCATGCCCTCTTCCGGACGGAACTTCAGCCGCGAGAACGTGCCTTTCCAGATCACCGCATCGATGCGGGCGCGATCGTCCTTCAGCGAGAAATAGGCGTGACCCGACGAATGCGGGCCGCGATAGCCGGAAATCTCGCCACGCACCCGCACCTGATCGAAAGCCGTCTCCACCGTTCGCTTGATGGAACCCGACAGTTCGGACACCGAGAACTCGGCAAGATTGGTCAATGCGGCATTGGAGAAGATATCGCTCATGGCTGTTTGTAACCAAAACCCGTCGATTCGGAAATGCCGGGACCGCCTCGCCCTATTTTAACGGCGATGAAACCATATCCTCAACTAACGAGTTAGGAAAATAGGGAACGGAGGAGAAAACAAGGGTTCGTTAGGGAACGAGGCGTTACGTCTTGTCCCAGGCCCGGCAACCAAAGAGGAGGCGGCATCATGATTTTTCTTACCGCCACAGTATTGGGCGTAACCGCAGTCGCGTTGCGTTCGGTTTTCAGCATCGTTTTCATCTGCCTGATGATTATCGGCGCCTATGGTGTCGCAATGGCGCTTTCTTCCACGGCCGTGCCCCTGATGTCACTTCTGCTGGCACTTGCCGGTTACAATTTCGGCGTCGTGGGTGTCGTCATCAGCCTTCTCGTGCTGCAACGCCCGCGCTCCACGCAGCCGACGCTCTAAAGCTCGCGGCTTGCGGCTTCCCCACTTTGCCCTGACCGAGATTTACGGACTGACCGTTGACCTTGCCGTCACCTGTCTGCTGATTTTTTATATCGGTATCGACCCGCTGGCCGCCCGTGTGCCCGGCGCTGCGGCAGGGCTCGCGGCAAGCTGGCAGATGAACCGATCGAAGCGCGATGCATCCGGTAAGGTGAGCGGCTTTCTGACGAACGCCGTCACGCTTATCTCCCGCATCGTCAGCGTCGGGCTGTTTGCCCTGCTGCAATGGCGCAATCCGCTAGTGCAGCCGCTCATTCCGCTTGCCTTTTCGGCGCTCGCAGCACTGGTGCTGGCGCTTTACGGCTACAGGCGATTGCAAAAACAGCAGACAGACCGGGATTAAACCGTCTCCCAGCCGTCCTTTTCGGCCGCCCGGTAGATGGCGTCGATGAATAACTGGTTCTTCCTCGAGCTTTCCAGAGTGACGACTTCACCTTCGCCCTCACCCTTCGCTGCGCGGGCAAAAGCCTCCGCCTCCAGCTTGTACTGACGGCTGTCCTGAAACCGGAAAATCTGAGACTGGTTGTGGGCCTGATTGGTCAACTCGATCTCTTCCGCACCCCAGCGATTGGCGTTGAAGGGAGACTTGACCTCGATGTAACCGTCCGTGCCGTGGAAAACCATCAACTGGCGAGCGGCAAGTTGCGTCGACAGATAAAAGCTCAATTCGAAATCGCCGAAATCGGCCCCGACGCTGGAATAGATATCGGTGCCGAACTCCTTATCACGCTCAACGCTCGCCTGTACGCGCTTCGGCTCGGCACCGGTGGCAAAACGGGTGACAATCGTCGGATATACGCCGATATCCGGCAAGGCCCCTCCGCCCAGTTCGGGAATATTGCGCATATTGCCGGGATCGCGATTGAAATAGCTGAACGCGCCCTGCACATGCTTCAGCGTTCCGATCGCACCCGAGGCCAGCAATTCCTTCACCTTGGCCCAGACCGGAGAATAGGTGACCATGAAGGCCTCCGACACGACAACGCCGTTGCTGTTACGCGCGGCAATGATGGCGTCGATCTCCTCAGCTTTGAGGGCAATCGGCTTTTCGCAGAGAACATGTTTGCCGGCATTGGCGGCTTTTATGGTCCATTCCACATGTTGCGAGGTGGGAAGCGGAATATAAACGGCGTCGATCACATCCGATGCCAGCATCTCCTCGTAGGAACCGAAGGCATGGGGGACGGAGAAACGATCCGCGACCGTGCGCGCCTTGGTATGATCCCGACTGGCGATGGCGCTGACCACACAGTTTTTCGCATCCTGTATCGCCGGAATGACGTGATCCTGAGCGATTTTCGCCGTTGAAATTATTCCGAAGCGCAGCATTTCATTCTCCCACTCTGCATTTCCCGGAAACTTACCATTGTCGCGCCGCCTGACAAGCCACGCGAGAGACGACAGCAAACACGATGGCTGGATTTGTCCCTCCTTTGTCGGTTTACCTGCTTTTCTCCGTCCTTTCGAAGGTGAATTATGCTATGCATGAACCCAATGGAGAAACATGAAATGTCCTCTTCCCACACAGCCCTCCTTGTCATCGACGTTCAGGAATCGTTTCGGCATGCTCCCTATTTCGAGGAAAGCGGACTTGCCGCCTATCTGGAGAAGCAGCAGGCGCTGATCGATGGCGCCAAGGCTGCGGGCATTCCCGTTGTGCAAATCTTCCATGTCGACGGTGACCGGGCATTTGCAAAAGACAGCGGCTATATCCGTCCGCTGGAAGGTCTGCGGATCACCCCTGATGTCACCTTCCACAAGAACCGCCACTCGGCTTTCGCCGGCACAGGTCTCGATATCTGGCTGACACAGAACGCCATCAACCGGCTGATCGTTTCCGGCATCCGTACAGAACAATGCTGCGAAACGACGACCAGACACGCCTCGGACCTCGGTTACAGCGTCGATTACGTCACCGAAGCGACGCTTACCTTTCCGATGACACATGCCTCCGGCACCGTGTTCAGCCCCGACGATATCCGTACACGGACCGAACTGGTTCTGGCCGGTCGCTTCGCGCGCATCACCACGGTTGGGGACGTTCTCGAAACCGTCAGAAACGCCGCGTGATGGACAAAGGCGGCACGCGCATCATTCCATTTTATACGCTTGTGCCGCCGCACGCGCTGCTGCTCGACATCGCGGGACCGCTGGAAGTGATCCGCTATGCGAACGGGGAACAGCAGGACATCCATTTCGATTGCCGCTACATCGCCGCGCATGACCAACAGCAATCCTCCATAGGCCTTGGGCTTTGCGGGCTGGAAACCTTGCCCGCAACCCTGCCGGAAAATGCTTTCCTGCTGATTTCCGGCAGCACGACGCGCTTCGACAACGAGCAGGAGACGCAGCGGGAACGACGGGTACTGGCGACATGGTTACACCGTGCGGTGCGCCCCGACACCACGGTCGTTTCCATTTGCTCCGGCGCACTGCTGGCTGGCGAAGCCGGGCTTTTCGACGGGCGGCACTGTACGACGCATGCCGATTGCGTCGAAGCGCTACGCCGCATCGCGCCGCTGTCGCAGGTGGCCGAAAACCGCCTTTTTGTCGAGGATGGCAACCGCTTTTCAAGCGCGGGGATCTCAACCGGCATCGACCTCATGCTGCATGTCGTTTCCCGGCTGGCATCTCCGGCAGTTGCGGCGCGCATTGCCAAGACCATGGTCGTTTATCTCAGACGCAGCGGCAACGATCCGCAAATCTCCCCCTGGCTGACCGGCCGCAACCACATCCATCCCGCCATTCACCGGGTTCAGGACCGGGTGATGGCCGAACCGGCACAGGAATGGTCGCTGGAACGGCTGGCGGATATCGCCGCACTCAGCGAACGGCATCTGTCCCGCCTGTTTCGCGAGCACACCGGCATCAGCGTCATCGATTACGTGAACCTGATGCGGGTCAATCTCGCCCGCGACATTCTTGCAAATAGCCGTCTGGATATTGAAGCCATTGCGGAGCGGGCGGGCTTCGCCTCCGCCCGGCATTTGCGGCGCGTGTGGCAGCAGCACAATCGCCTCCCGCCGAGCCATTATCGCGGCTTTCAGGCCTGATCATCGCTGGCTTTGCCCCTTGCGTGATGAATGCCATCAAAGGAATTGAATGGTTATGCCGGCAAGCAGTTGCTAACCTTGCCGCCAAGTCAGCAACAGGAGCATTCCCCGTGGAAAAACGAAGTCTTGGCCGCACCGGCCTCTCCATCGCCCCGATCGTCTTCGGCGGCAACGTGTTCGGCTGGACGGCGGACGAGAAGACTTCCTTTGCCCTGCTCGATACATTTTTCGACTATGGGTTCAACGCCATCGATACGGCGGACGTTTATTCTGCATGGGTGGACGGGCATGAGGGCGGCGAGTCCGAGACGATCATCGGCAAATGGCTGAAACAATCGAGCGTGAAGCGCGAAGATGCGGTGATCGTCACCAAGGTCGGTTTCGACAATCGCGGTCAGAAGACGGGCCTCAGCGCCAAATGGATCGCAGAAGCTGTCGAAGCTTCGCTGAAGCGGCTGCAAACAGACTATATCGACCTTTACCTCGCCCATAAGCCGGATCCGGGCGTTCCGCTGGAGGAAACGCTTGCCGCCTTCGCCAAGTTGAAGGAACAGGGAAAAATCCGCGCCATAGGCTGCTCCAACTATTCCACAAACCAGCTTCAGGATGCATTGGACACGGCCGCGAAAAACAATCTTCCACGCTACGACGTGCTGCAGCCGGAATATAATCTTTACAACCGCGCGGATTTCGAAGGTCCGCTTGCCGATCTCTGCACGAAGAAAGACATCGGAGTGATCAATTATTACAGCCTTGCGGCCGGTTTCCTCACCGGGAAATATCGCGCCAAGGCGGATACGGAAGGTGTTGCCCGCAGCTACCGGGTGGGCGACTATCTCAACACACGCGGCCTTGCCGTTTTGGGTGCCATGGATGCGGTTGCGGCGGAAACCGGAGCCAAACTTGCCGATATCGCACTGGCATGGCTGCTGCGGAAGAACGCCGTGACGGCTCCGATTGCCAGCGCCACCAGCCTGTCGCAGCTCGAAAGCTTCAAGCGCGCCGTCAATCTGAAGCTGACGGACGAGATGATGGCCCTTCTCGACAGGGCGGGTGCGTGACATGGAACTGACAATTCGCGATGCGCAACCGGGTGACTATGCGGAATGGCTGCGCCTGTGGAACGACTATCTCGCCTTCTACGATGTCCAGCTTGCCGACGACGTGACGGCCCATACATGGGAGCGCATCATCGATCCCGCGTCGCGCGTTTCCATGCGTACGGCCTTCCTCGGTGATCGCATGGCCGGTTTCGCCATCCATCACTTCCATGATTCCACCTGGGTGAAAACACCCGACTGCTATCTGGAAGACCTGTTCGTGGACGGCGCGATCCGCGGCAAGGGGACCGGCCGGGCTTTGATGGACGATCTCATCGCCATCTGCGCTCAAAAAGGCTGGTCGCGGCTCTACTGGAACACGGACGAGCACAACCACCGCGCCCAGAAACTCTACGACAGCTACGTGAAGAGCGACGGCCATATCCGCTATCGCATCAAGTTCTGATCACCCCCTGAAGCGGAAGAAATCCACGAAAGCCCTCAGCGCCGGTCTCATCTGCCGGCGCGAGGGATAGTAGATATAAAAACCGTCAAAGGGCGCGCACCAGTCCTCCAGCACACGGATGAGCCTGCCCGCCCTGATATCGTCCTCGATGCGCTGCTCGAAAACGAAGGCAAGACCTGCCCCGTCGAGTGCCGCCCGGCGGATGAGGCTCTGGTCCGACAGGATGAGCGGTCCCTGCACATCGACCACCAGCGGCTTGCCGTTCTTCTCCAGTTCCCAGCGGTAGAGAAGACCGCTGGAGAAGCGACGGAGGATGCAGCGGTGCCGCATCAAATCTCTCGGTTCGCGGGGCGGCGGATTTTCTGCGAAGTAAGACGGCGAGCCGACAATCGCGCCGCGCCATGGGCCACTCGCTTTCACCGCAATCATATCCGCTTCGAGATGTTCACCGAGGCGCAAGCCCGCATCGAAACCTTTCGCGACGATATCCTCGAAACGATCATCGGTCGAAATCTCCAGCGAGATATCGGGATAAAGCCGGAGGAAATCGCCAAGCCGGGCCACTATAAGATCCTCGGCCGCAAGCCGGGGCAAGGTGATGCGCAACGGACCCGCCGGCCTTCCGCCATGCTCGGCAAGCGTCTGGATAACCGTATCGATATCGGCAAGAGCCGGCCCCAGCGTTTCAAGCAGCCGCTTGCCCTCCTCCGTCGGCGAAACGCTGCGGGTGGTGCGGTGAAGCAGGCGCAGGCCAAGGCTTGCCTCCAGTGACGACACCGCATGGCTGACGGCAGAGGGCGCAATGGCGAGCTCGGCGGCGGCCTTGCGAAAGCTGCGGCCTTCGGCGACGGCGGCGAGGACAGCCAGTTGGGAGAGTTGCACACGGTTCATTGTTCTAAATGATAGAACAACCCACACGGCTTTGCAGCGATTATTTTCGCCGCCTTGTGGCGCTATGTTTTGCCCATGCCCGCCCCAGGGCATTTAAGCTTCTTTGACGCATGTCTTTGTCCCAAACCGCTGAACACTTTCGGGAGACATGCTCCAGTAAAAGGACAGGTAGATGAAACACAGAATTCTCGGAAAAGACCTCTCCGTTTCCACTCTCGGGCTTGGCTGCATGGGCATGAGCCATGCCTATGGCCCCTCAACCGACGAAAGCGGCGCGATCGCCACGCTGCATCGCGCCGTTGAACTTGGCGTTACCTTTTTCGATACGGCGGAAATTTACGGCCCCTTCAAAAACGAAATCCTTGTCGGCAAGGCCTTGAAGCCCTATCGCGACAAGGTGGTCATCGCCACCAAGTTCGGTTTCCGCATCGATGGCAGCAAGCCTTCGGCAGCAGATATGATTCAGGGGGTTGATGGCTCGCCTGCAAATGTCCGCGCTGTTGCGGAAGCCTCGCTGAAACGGCTTGGTGTCGATGTCATCGATCTCTATTACCAGCACCGCATCGACCCCGACGTACCGGTGGAAGAGACGGTGGGCGCGATGGCCGATCTGGTGCGGGAGGGCAAGGTGAAGGCGCTCGGCCTTTCCGAGGCGAGTGCCACGACCATCCGCAAGGCGCATGCCGTTCACCCGATTGCGGCCATTCAGAGCGAATATTCCCTCTGGACCCGTGATCCCGAAGAAAATGGCGTACTGGAAACCTGTCGCGAACTCAGCATCGGTTTCGTGCCCTTCAGCCCGCTCGGCCGTGGCGCTTTGACGGGCGCATTGAAGACGCTCGACGGACTTGCGTCCGATGACTTCCGCCGCAGCCTGCCGCGCTTCCAAAGCGGGAACTTCGATGCCAATCTGGCACTCATCAAGCTTCTGGAAGACATGGCGGCAGAGAAGGGCATTACCGCCGGGCAACTGGCGCTGGCCTGGGTTCTGGCGCAGGGCGATTTCATCGTACCGATCCCCGGCACCACCAAAATCGCCAATCTGGAGAAAAACGTGGCGGCTGCGGACGTGTCGCTGACGGCCGACGACGTCGCCAGCCTGGGCGCATTGCTCTCTCCGACAAAGGTTGCGGGGGAACGTTATCCGGAGCGAATGACGCGATTGGCCAATCGCTAAAAAACAAAAAGCCGCGGCAACCGCCGCGGCTTTTTCATTCCGTCAGCTGCTTTCAGGCCCGCAGAACGCCGCCCGTCGATTTCTCGACATTGCCGACGATCTTGGCGGTCAGCGCCTCGAAATCCTCATCGGTCAACGTCTTGTCGACCGGCTGGATCTGAACCTCGATGGCGACGGACTTGCGGTCTTCCCCAAGCGATGCGCCTTCGAAAATATCAAAGACATTAACGCCGGTGATCAGCTTGCGATCGGCACTCGTCGCGGCCTTGATGATGGCTCCTGCCTCGACCGACTTGTCGACCACAAATGCGAAGTCGCGCTTGACTGCCTGGAAGGGCGAAAGCTCAAGTGCTGGCTTGGTGCGGGTCGCCTTCTTCTTCGGCTCCTGCATGGCGTCGAGATAGATCTCGAAACCGCAATAGGCACCGGAAACATCCAGTTCAGACAGCGTCTTCGGGTGGAATTCGCCGAAGTAACCGAGCACGACCTTTGGACCCATCTTGATGGTGCCGGAACGGCCGGGATGATACCAGCCGGGGCCGCCGGCCTCGATCTGCACATTGGCCATGGGCAGGCCGCAGGCTTCGAGCACCGCCAGCGCATCGGCTTTGGCGTCATAGACATCCACCGGCTTGCCCCCGCCCTTCACCGCATTGGACCACATGCGACCGCTGCCTGCCAGCGAGGCCGTGCCACGACGCACACCACCGGCAACACGGCGCTGGGCTTCCGGCGTATCGCCCTCATAGGTGCCGGAAACCTCAAAGATCGCCACGTCGCCATGGCCCTTGTCGGCATTGCGCTGTGCGGCGGTCAGAAGACCGGGCAGCAGCGAAGGCCGCATGTCCGACATGTCGGCTGCAATGGGATTGGCGAGCTTCAGCGCGGGCGAACCGCCGCCGAAAAGCTTCGCCTGCGCTTCCGGGATGAAGGACCACGTAACGGCCTCCAGCATGCCGCGGCTGGCGAGCGCACGGCGCGCGGTGCGGGTGCGGATTTGCAGCGTCGTCAGAATGCGACCGTTGACGGCGCCGAAGCTTTCCAGCGGTTCCGGCTTGATATTGTCGACGCCATGGATACGCATGACCTCTTCCACCAGATCGGCCTTGCCATCAACATCCGGACGCCAGGATGGCACGGTGACGGAAACCCGCTCGCCCGTTCCTTCGACACCGAAACCGAGGCCTCTAAGAATGGTGAGGCTCTCTTCGGCCGAGACTTCCAGACCCGTCAGGCGCTTCACTTCCGCCAGCGGAAAATCAACGACCTTCGGCTGATGGCCCTTGTAACCGACAACCTTGGCTTCGCCGGCAACGCCGCCGCACAATTCCAGAACCAGTTCGGTGGTGCGTTCCAGACCCGGAACCATATATTCCGGATCGACGCCGCGCTCGAAGCGATAACGCGCATCGGTGATGATGCCGAGCGAACGGCCGGTCTTGGCGATATTGATCGGATCCCAGAGAGCTGATTCGATCAGCACGTCGACGGTGTTTTCGTCGCAGCCGGAATGCTCACCGCCCATGATGCCGCCGATCGACTCGAGGCCCTTTTCGTCGGCGATGACGACATTGTTCGGGCCGAGCTTGTATTCGCGCTGGTCGAGCGCGAGGATCGTCTCCCCCTCTTTCGCACGGCGAACCGTCAGATCGCCCTTGACCTTACCGGCATCGAAGACGTGCATCGGCCGGCCCTGATCGAAAGTCATGTAGTTGGTGATATCAACAAGCGCATTGATGGGGCGCAGGCCGATCGCCATCAGGCGCTGCTGCATCCACTTCGGGCTCGGGCCGTTCTTTACACCGCGCACGATGCGCAGCGAAAAGCCGGGGCAGAGGGCCGCGTCGTCCAGCTCTAGCTTCACAGTGACCGGCGTTGCGCCTTCAATCTTGAAGGACGGCGCAGGCTTTGTCTTCAGCTTGCCGAGACCGGAAGCGGCGAGATCGCGGGCAATGCCATAGATCGAGGTGCAGTCCGGGCGGTTGGGCGTGAGATTGATCTCGATGACCGGATCGTCGAGCCCGGCATAGGTGGCGAAGGAGGTGCCAACCGGCGCATCTTCCGGCAGATCGATGATGCCGTCATGGCTGTCGGAAATGTTCAGCTCCTTTTCGGAGCACATCATGCCGTGGCTTTCGACACCGCGTATTTTTCCAACCGCAAGCGTGACATCGATGCCCGGAACATACACGCCCGGACGCGCCAGCGCACCAACGAGGCCCGCCCGCGCATTCGGTGCGCCGCAGACGATCTGCACTGGCTTGCCGTCACCGGCATCCACCATCAGCACCTTGAGGCGGTCGGCCTCGGGATGCTTTTCGGCGGAAACGACCTTGGCGATGACGAAGGGCTTGTAGGCCGCCTTGTCATCAACATCCTCGACCTCGAGACCGATCGCCGTCAGCCGCTCGCAAATCTCGTCCAGCGTCGCATCCGTTTCGAGATGCTCTTTCAGCCAGGAAAGAGTGAATTTCATGTCTTTGCTCCTTGGCTAACCGGATTAAACGCTCAAACCGCCGAACAGTGTCGGCATGTCGAGCGGGCGGAAGCCGTAGTGGTTCATCCAGCGGACATCGGCGTTGAAGAAATCGCGCAGGTCCGGCATGCCGTATTTCAGCATGGCGATGCGGTCGAGGCCCATGCCCCAGGCAAAGCCCTGATATTCATCGGGGTCCAGCCCGCCGGCGCGCAGCACATTCGGGTGCACCATGCCGCAGCCGAGGATTTCCATCCAGTCCTTGCCTTCACCGAACTTGACGATGGGGCCGGAACGATCACACTGGATATCCACCTCGAAGCTCGGCTCCGTGAAGGGGAAGAACGACGGGCGGAAGCGCATGACGACGCTATCGACCTCGAAGAAGGTTTTGCAGAACTCTTCCAGAATCCAGCGCAGATTGCCGACATGCGCCTTCTTGTCGATGACAAGGCCTTCGACCTGATGGAACATCGGCGAGTGGGTGGCGTCGGAATCCTGACGGTAGGTCTTGCCGGGAATGACGATACGGATCGGCGGCTTCTGGCTTTCCATGGTGCGGATCTGCACCGGCGAGGTGTGGGTGCGCAGCACCTTGCGCTCGCCCTTTTCATCCGGCTGGAAGAAGAAGGTGTCGTGCATTTCGCGGGCCGGATGGCCTTCGGGGAAATTCAGCGCCGTGAAGTTGTAATAGTCGGTCTCGATATCAGGACCTTCGGCGATCGAGAAACCCATATCCGCGAAGATCGCGGTAATTTCGTCGACGATCTGGCTGATGGGATGAATGCGGCCGCGCTCGGCCGGAGACTGGCGGACCGGCAGGCTGACATCCAGCGTTTCCGCCTTCAGACGGGCGGCAATTGCAGCATCCTTCAGGCCGCTCTTGCGTTCACCGATCAGGTCGGTGATTTCGGTCTTCAGCTGGTTGATGGCAGCGCCACGGGTCTGACGCTCTTCCGGCGTCATTGTTCCAAGCGTCTTCAGAAGCTCCGAAACCGAGCCCTTCTTGCCAAGCGCGGAGACACGCACAGCTTCGATGGCCGGCTCATCGGCAGCGGCGGCGATCTCCGACATCAATTGCGATTTCAAGGTATCAAGTTCAGTCATCTTTTCCTGCCTTGCCGGTTGTTCTAACAACGGCTTCGGGGTTCACAGCATTCATCAGATAGTCGGTCGCCATGATAAAGCGTCGCAGATCACTACCCATCCGCACGCGCCCGATCAACCGGGCAAGCGGTAAAAATCGCCCCAGAATGCCGATCAGGCGGCACAATTCTTCAAGCGCCCGCGGCGGGGCGTTTTCGCGCCAGCGGGCAAAGGCGGCGTCGCAGGTTTTTGGCGCATCGCAGGCGCGGGTCGCGACCTGCAGAAACAGCAGCCAGATATCCCGCGCCTGCGCCGTTTCAAGCGGCATGACCTCCTGCGGGCGCTCCTCGAAGTCCATGAAGCCGATACGTCCGTTCTGGAGGAAAAAATCACGCACATGCGGTCGCCCGTGGCAAAGACCCGCCGCATGCAACTCGCCAAGCGCTTCGGCGGATTTCACCAGCAGGGCATCGTGCTCCACAGGCGTCGCGGCCTTCATCGCGTCCATGCGCTCCATCACGGTCGGGCCGACGTCTCCCAAAACGACCGCCGTGAGGGAGGAATAGATGACGGGCGGAACGGGAAAACCCCGGACCTTGAAGACCTCAAGCGTTTCGAGTTCGCGGCGCATCAGACCGGCGCCATCAAGCCGAGGCGAAGGCCGCATGAAGGTATAGGGGAGCAGCTTGGCGAGAGGGGTCTGCAGTTTCAACCACCAGGACGGCGTTTCCGTGCCCTGACGCTTGATCCAGACCGTCGTTGTGGAAAGCTCGAGTTTCTGCACGCGGCGATCACTCTTCAGCAATACCCGCATCAGAGCTGCGATATCGCCATCTTCGAGATGAACGTGGAAACCCTTCGCTTTTTCCGCCTCACTTGCGGCAACCAGCATTTTTCGCCCCCCTGAAGCCTGCCTGGCCGAGACCCGGCCAGATGCCCTACCCTTTTGCTTTCGCCAGCCCGGACACAAAACAATGCGCGTTTTTGTTCGACTGCCGTGAATTTCAAAAAGAAAACCCGCGCCGGAGGACCGGCGCGGGTTTCAAATGAACAACAGATTGTCCGCGCCGTAATTACTTTACAGCGGTTTCAAACTCGTTGGTCGTACCAGCATCCTTGAGGTACTCAAGAGACTTCTTCGCCGTCTCGATGAGTACGCCGAATGCTGCCGGCTCATGGATAGCCATGTCGGACAGAACCTTGCGGTCAACTTCGATGCCAGCCTTGTTCAGGCCGTCGATGAAGCGGCCGTAGGTCAGGCCGAATTCGCGAACAGCAGCGTTGATACGCTGGATCCACAGAGCGCGGAAGTTGCGCTTGTTGACCTTGCGGTCGCGGTAAGCGTACTGCTTGGAACGATCCACAGCAGCCTTAGCTGCGCGGATGGTGTTCTTGCGGCGGCCGTAGAAGCCCTTGGCTGCCTTGAGTGTCTTGGTGTGCTTGGCGCGGGAAGTTACGCCACGTTTTACGCGTGCCATGTCATGATCTCCTTAAAGTGTCCAAAAGTGCGGAAAAGTCTCAGAGACCGTTCGGCAGGTAGTTCTTGACGACTTTTTTGCCGTCAGCTTCGGCGAGAACCATGGTTCCACGCGCGTCGCGAATGAACTTGTTGGTACGCTTGATCATGCCGTGGCGCTTACCGGCGGCGGCTGCAACAACCTTACCGGTAGCGGTGATCTTGAACCGCTTTTTTGCAGCGGACTTCGTCTTCATCTTGGGCATTTTGCTACTCCGTTTTTTTGTATCGAAACAGGCAGACGAGGCCTATTTCAAGCTATTCAGGAACGGCCTCGGCATGCCCTGCCGGACCGTTCGGACGCGCGCTTATAACCGCAGTCGGCTAAAAGCGCAACGGGGAATACGAACTTCCCCTTGCGGTGGTGCTTTATGCCGCCTGGGCGGCCTGCGCGAAAGAGTTATTTCGGCGCGAGAACCATCATCATCTGACGGCCTTCCAGCTTCGGTTCGGCTTCAACCTTGGCAATCGCCTGGGTATCTTCCTTCACCTGGAGGAGAAGCTTCATGCCGAGTTCCTGGTGGGCCATTTCGCGGCCACGGAACTTCAGCGTTACCTTCACCTTGTCACCTTCGTCAAAGAAGCGGTTCATCGCCTTCATCTTCACGTCATAGTCATGCGTGTCGATGTTGGGGCGCATCTTGATTTCCTTGACCTCGACGATCTTCTGTTTCTTGCGCGCTTCAGCGGCTTTTTTCTGGGTCGAGTATTTAAGCTTGCCGAGATCGAGGATCTTGCATACCGGCGGCTCAGCGTTCGGCGAAATCTCAACGAGATCGAGACCGGCGTCCTCCGCCATTTTCAAAGCCTGGTCCGTCGGCATGCTACCGAGGTTCTGGCCCTCTTCATCAATAAGCTGAACTCTGGGAACCCGAATTTCCCGGTTGGAGCGCGGGCCCTCCTTGACGGGGGCATCGGCTTTGAAAGGTCTGCGAATGGTCGTATTCTCCTGATCTGTTTCTGGATCACGTCGGCAAAAAACAGCTTGTTTGGTACAAGCGGCGGAAATGTCGTTATTGCCGTGGCGAAGTCAATAGCATATCTGCCCGAAAAGATCACCTCTTGCCACGGTTTTTGCAAATACGCCGCCTTTGTCGCGCGAAATTCAGGAGAATTGCATATACATGACCGAACAAGCCGCTGAATTCCTGCGCATAGGCGCAGGCGCCGACGCCCGCGACATCGCTTTCCTCCATCGCCGCGCGACGTCGCGAGAAGACGCGCCCACGCTCGTCTGGCTCGGCGGTTATCGTTCCGACATGACGGGAACCAAGGCGGTGGAACTCGACCGCTTCGCGGCGGAAAACAGCCTTGCCTGCCTGCGGCTCGATTATTCCGGCCACGGCGCTTCCGGCGGCGACTTCAGGAAGGGCACGATCTCCAGATGGCTGGAAGAGGCGCTTGGCGTCGTGTGCGAAAAGGCACCGTCGCGCGTCGTCCTCATCGGTTCGTCGATGGGCGGGTGGATTGCGCTGCGCATGGTCGAGGAACTGCGCAAGGCTGGCGGCGCGTTATCGGTCGCCGGTCTGGTCCTCATTGCGCCCGCACCCGATTTCACCGCGGAGCTGATAGAGCCCAGCCTGACGGAGGCGGAAAAGCGGTCGCTTGAGGAGAAGGGTTATTTCGAGGAACATTCGGAATACAGCCCCGAACCGAACATCTTCACCCGCGCGCTAATGGAAGACGGACAGCAGAACCGCGTCCTCACCGGCATCATCACCACGGGCTGCCCGGTTCACATCCTGCAGGGTATGCGCGATCCCGATGTTCCCTATCAACATGCGCTGAAGCTCCTCGAACATCTTCCCGCCGATGACGTCGTCCTGACGCTGATCCGCGACGGCGACCACCGGCTTTCCCGGACGCAGGATATCGACAGGATGCTGGCTGCGGTCAAAGCCCTTGCTACATAGGCATTTGCGCAACGCTCTTAACCATATTTAACGAGTCTTGCGCACCACCGATGGCTAGTGATTGACTCCTGACCCCTAACCCTCTTAACTTTTCGTTAAGAATTAAGGGACGGGTTTCATGATGAACGCACCGCTGGCGCGTGCGCTGCTGTTTGCAGTTGCCGCCGGGCTAATGACTGCTGCTTCCGCCGTGGCGGAAACCAAAGGAAGCCCTTCCATGGTGACGGGCGGGATCACATCCCAGCCGATTGGCCATTATGAGTTCTGTCAGAAATATGCGAGCGAGTGCGACATTCGCAGCAAGATGACGCCGCCGCCGCGCGTCACCGAGTACGGCTGGGGTGTGGTTCACGAGATCAACACCTCCGTCAACACCACGATCGTCGCCATGACCGACATGGAAATCTACGGCAAGGAAGAGGTCTGGGAATATCCCAAGACCGCCGGCGATTGTGAGGATTTCGTGCTGCTGAAGCGCAAGAAGTTGATCGAGCGCGGGTTTTCCGTGGCCGATCTGCTGATCACCGTCGTGCGCAAGCCTGATGGCGAAGGTCATGCCGTGCTGACGCTCCGCACCACCGATGGCGATTATATTCTCGACAATCTCACCGACGACGTGAAGCTCTGGACCGACACCAACTACACCTATCTGAAGCGGCAGGCGTCCTTCAATACGGGTCGCTGGGTCTCCATCGAGGATGGCCGCGACGTTCTGGTTGGCGCATTGCGCTGATCAACAAAGATTATAGGCACAATGTAAAAAGCCCGCAGCAAACGCTGCGGGCTTTTTTATTCATTACGCGTTGCCGATGATGATGCCGGCGGCCAGCACCAGCGACCCACCGAGCACCACCTGAAACACCGCCCGCAGGAACGGCGTTTCCATGAAGCGGTTCTGGATAAATGCGATGGCCCAGAGTTCCACGAAGACGACGATGGCGGCAATGGCCGTGGCCGTCCAGAAATGCGGAATGAGATAGGGCAGCGCATGGCCAAGGCCACCGACGGCCGTCATGATACCGGAGGCAAGGCCGCGCTTTACCGGAGAGCCACGGCCAGAAAGCTTGCCATCGTCATGAGCTGCCTCGGTGAAGCCCATGGAAATACCCGCGCCGACTGAGGCCGAAAGGCCGATCAGGAAGGTTTGCCAGGTATCCTGCGTGGCAAAGGCGGCCGCGAAGATCGGCGCCAGCGTGGAGACGGAGCCATCCATCAGTCCCGCGAGGCCCGGCTGCACATAGGTCAGAAGAAATTGCCGTTTTGCGGTTTCCGCCTCTTCGGTCTTGCCGTCTTCATCGAGATGTTTTTCTTCCAGCATTTGCGCGATGTCTTCGTGACCACGCTCCGCCTCGGCCAGATCGCCCAGCAACTTGCGCGTCGAGGCATCGCTCGTGCGCTTCACGGCCTCATCGTAAAAACGGATCGCCTGGGCTTCCATCAATTCGGCCTGCGCGCGAATTTTCTCGAGTGACAGGTTCTTCACGAGCCAGTCCGGCGTACGTTCGTAAAAACCACGCACATGCTCGCGGCGGATCAGGGGGATCGTTTCCCCGAAGCGGCTGCGATGCATGTCGATCAGCACGTTTCGATGCTGCTGCTCGACCTCGGCCATATCATCGAAGACTTTTGCGGATTGCGGATATTGCGCGCGCAGATGATCGGCATAGGAGCGATAGATGCGGGAATCGTCTTCTTCCGAAGAGATGGCGAGTGCGAGGATTTCCTGCTCACTCAGGGAGGAGAACGGGCGTTTGGAAAGGGAGAAAAGACTGCGGAACATGGGAGAAACCTTTTTAGAATAATTCTAAATACATCCGGATCGCGTCACGATCAAGCCTTTTAGAATTATTCTAATACGCTAAATGGTCGCATTGCGGAGCGCCTCCGGGCCGGGTAGGTTTGCAGGAAAGGAAACATGGATGCAGGACCAGATCGCGGCAAGGGCCGCCCATAACGCGGACATTCAGGACAGGGCGGAAAAGGCCATGGCGGCAATCGGCGTCGATGCCGGTTTCATCGACCTGCTGGTCGAGACATTTTACGGTCGCGTCCTCAAACACCCAACGCTCGGCCCCGTCTTTGATGCACGGCTTGCCGGGCGCTGGCCGGAGCATATGGCCCGGATGAAACAGTTCTGGACGGCCATCGCTTTCAAGAATGGCAGCTACGGCGGCAAGCCGGTGCAGGCGCATCTCGGCGTAAAAGGCCTGTCGGCGGAACTGTTTCCACAATGGCTGGCGCTTTTTGCTGCCACGCTTGACGATATCGCGCCGAGCAGACAAGCCCATAGCTGGTTCATGGAAACTGCGGAACGTATCGCGAAAAGCCTGACGCTTTCGCTGTTTTACAATCCTGCGATGGACGATCCGGCGCTAAAACGCCCACATCCATAGCCCTCGTTCGGACGATGGTCGCAGATCCAGCAAGGGCCAACATTCCCTCTTGATGGCCGCAAGGATAAGTGTTTAGTAGCCAGCGGGAGGCGTACCGCGCGGTTCGCCTGTAATATGCAGACATATCAGGGCTTATCGACATGGATCGCAGATCATTTATCCGCAAGGCGGGCGCTGTTGGCGCCGGTGTTACCGCAACGGTACTGGCCGCTCCGGCCATTGCGCAGGAAAACCCCAAAATCACCTGGCGCATGACGTCGTCCTTCACCAAGGGCCTCGACATTCTTTTCGGTGCTGGCCAGATGGTCGCCGATCACGTCAAGGAAGCTTCCGGCGGCAACTTCGTCATCCAGCATTTCGCCGGTGGCGAAATTGTGCCGGCGCTTCAGGCAGCGGATGCGGTGACGGCCGGAACCGTCGAAATGGCGCATACCTGCTCCTATTATTATGTCGGCAAGGACCCGACCTTCGCGCTCGGCACCTCGGTTCCCTTCGGTCTCAATGCACGCCAGACGAATGCCTGGTTCAACCAGGCCGGCGGCAACGAGCTGCTCAACGAATTCCTCGCCCAGCACAATATCTACTCGATCCTGCTCGGTAATACCGGCGCGCAGATGGGCGGCTGGTTCCGCAAGGAAATCAACACCATCGATGACCTGAAGGGCCTGAAGATGCGCATTGCCGGCCTGACCGGCCAGGTGATGCAGAAGGTTGGCGTCACACCGCAGCAGATCGCCGGCGGCGATGTCTATGCCGCTCTGGAAAAGGGCACGATCGACGCCACCGAATTTGTCGGCCCCTATGACGACCAAAAGCTCGGTTTCTACAAGGTCGCGAAATATTATTACTACCCGGCATGGTGGGAAGGCGGCCCGGCCGTGCATGCTTTCGTCAACCTGCAGAAGTTCAACGAGCTGCCCGAAAACTACAAACGCATCCTGAAAGACGCCTGCGCCGCCGGCAGCGCCAGCATGCTGGAGCGTTACGACGCGCGCAATCCGAAGGCTTTGAAGGAACTCGTGGCGCAGGGCGCGATCCTGCGGCCGTTCAGCCAGGAAATCCTCGACGTCTGCCACAAGGCGGCGCTGGAAACCTATGCCGAGATTTCGGCCAAGAACGAAAGCTTCAAGAAGATCTACGAAAGCCAGCAGGCGTTCAAGAAGGACGCCTATCTCTGGGCGCAGATCGCCGAATATACCTATGACACCTATATGATGATCCAGCAGCGCAACGGCACGCTCTGATCCCGCTCATCATTTTCCGACCATCTTCAGACGGTCATCCGGCGCAGGCTGGGTGGCCGTTTTGTTTGGCGAGACCAGCTTCCACACTTCCCGTTCGCGCCAGTCGACCGGGCTCATGCCGGTAACGCGGCGAAATTCCCGGTTGAAGTTGGACTTCGTCTGAAAACCGGAAGACAGCATGATCGTGGTCACCGACTGCTCCGTCTCCTCCAGCAGGCGGCAGGCCTCGCGGATGCGGAGCTGGTTGACATATTGCGAGACATTGATGCCGAGAGAGCGGTTGATGGCGCCGGAAATCTGCCGGCTCGGCAGGCCGAGACGTCTCGCAAGCCGTGACAGGTTGAGGTTCTCATCGCGGTAAAGCGCCTGTGCTTCCATCAGGCGATCGAGCCTTTCGATGACCTCCCGGTCCTGTTCCGAGGGCTCTGCCGGCACTGGCAATTCAGTCGCCGGTTCCGCAGCCATCTGCGGCGCTTTGCTTTTGCCGGCGAGAGCGGCCATGAGGCCGATCAACAGAAGCCCAAACAGATTGGCGTTGCTGACAAGTGCGGCAACATTTTCCCCATGCGCCCACTCAAAATCCAAAAACACCAGAAGATCGAACAGCGCGGAAACACAAAGAGCGACGGCGGCGATGATGAGTGCCCTATGCGCCGATGCGACGCTGGCAAATTGCGCCTCATCCAGCCCATCCGGGCCTTTTCTTGCCAAAAGAAGCAGGGCAACGGCGTGTCCGACAAAAATGACGATCAGCGCAAGATCGATCGCAACCGGAAAGACCATTTCCAGAAAGACGATAAAAAGAGGTGACAGGAGAAGGCTGGCAAGCATCGCTTTTCTGCTCTCCTCCCCCACCCCCATCAGCCCGCGAAAGGCGATGTAGACAAGGGGCGGCAGGCAGCCGGCCAGGACCGGCAAAACATAACGCGTTTCGCTCACGCCATAACCCCAGCGCAGGCCGACAAGAACGGACTGCACGGCGCAAAGCGCGATCAGGGTCAGAAAAGCCCTATTGGTCCGCACATCGTCTCCACCTCGAAAGAAGACGATGAACATGACGACCAGCAGGAGTGCCACGACAAAAGGCAGGGGAATGAAAAGCACGAACAGAAATCCCGGAACGACGATTTATTGCACTTTCATGGACCAGATCGCGTTTCGGTACGACCTTTAACGCGATCAAGGACGCATTTATCCGTCCAGAAGAGAAAACGGGAGCATCCACCTTGTCAAACGGAGAGGCTCTCATGACACTGAAAAGCACCCTTGCCACACTTCTGATGTGCGCGGCTTTTTCCCCACAGGCATTTGCTGCAGAGAATGTCGGGTCTACCACAATCCCGGTATTCTCTTCCGCGAGAAATACCAATCTCAACGTCACGATCTGGTATCCGGCCAAGGGAAGCGGTGTCATGGCGCTTTCAAGTGATGATCGTATTTTTGAAGGGACCCCCGCCTTGAAGGATGCGGCCATTCAACCCGGACGTCTGCCGCTCGTGCTTCTTTCGCATGGTTCGGGATCAAGCATGGCTGGCATGGCGTGGATCGCCGCGAAACTCGCCAGCGAAGGTTTCATCGTCGCCGGAACCAACCATCCCGGCACGACCAGCGGCTACTCCACACCCGAAGACACACCGAAAATCTGGGAGCGGACGAACGATCTTTCGGCGATCACCACGGCCTTGACGACCCAAGGCAAGTGGTCCGATGCGATCGACGCGGACAGGATTGGCGTTCTCGGCTTTTCGCTGGGCGGAAGTGCCGCGATGGAGATATCGGGTGCGCGCGCCGATCTCGACGCTTATGCGCGCTATTGCGAAGAGAATACCGCGATGATGGATTGCCAGTGGTTTGCCGGCGGCCAGGGTTATGTCAACAACGAGCCGGTGAGCGTGCCCAAGCTTGATCTGCGCACCATCGACAAGGCCCGTTTCGAGCAGCAGAACCGCGATCCCCGCATCCGTTCCGCCGTGCTGGTCGATCCCGGTCTGGCGCTGGCCTTCCAGCCGGACAGCCTGAAAGCAATCGATATTCCGCTGACCTTCATCAATCTTGGCAGCAAGGGGAAAATTCCGCCCGCCGTGCTTGCGGACAAGCTCGCAGCGCAGGTGCCAGCCGCAACCTATCAACAGGTCGATGAGGCCGATCATTTCAGCTTCCTGCCCCTTTGCAAGCCGGGTGCCGACGCATTTCTCAAATCCGTCGGCGAGCGGGATCCGATCTGCCAACCCGCCGGATCGCGGGACCGCGCTGATCTTCATGCACAGTTGGAGACGATGATCGTCACCGCCTTCAACCGCACGCTGAAACCGGGCCAATAGATTGAAAGGCCTAGCCGATCCGCTTGTAGAACAGGGTCGTGCCGCAATAGCTCCCGTCCGGAAACAGCGCATAGTCGGGGATGACACCGACCCGTTCCCAGCCGAGACGGGGATAAATTGCCTCCGCATCGCTGCCCGTGGCCGTATCCAGCACAAGCAGGGTACGGCCACGTTTTGCCGCTTCCTCTTCGACTTTTTGCATGAGCTTGCGGGCAAGCCCCAGCCCACGCGCGGAAGGATGCACGAGAAGCTTCATCAGGTCACCGCGATGGGGCTGGTTGGGTTTGGAGGCAAGGCCAACCTGCACGGTGCCTACCACCTTGCCGTCCACTTCCGCCGCCACATGAATGGTGTCGCCCTCGCCCACCGCTTCCGCCACTGACTGCCAGAAGGGTTCGGCATCTTGCGGGGAAAAGGGCAACATGAAACCCACGGATGCGCCGCCGTTCACGCAGGCGGTGAGAACGCCACAAAGTTCTGGCAAGGCATCGATCGTCTCTGTCCGGTTCAGTACGCGGATGATGGACATGTAAACTCCTGTCGGGGAAAATCAGCGCTGTCTTTGATCCAGCACGACGGCATAACGGGCGGGTTTTTCGGTGGGATTGTGGAAAACATGTCCCTCACCCACCGGCATGAAAAGGCAATCGCCGGGTTCCAGCCGGTGAACGTCTCCGCCGCTCGTCATTTCCAGCACACCTTCGAAAAGCCAGACATATTGCGTCATTCCGCGGCTTGCCGCATGCGGAGGGAAACCGACACGCGCGCCTGCCGGAAACTCGACCTCGACGATATCGACATCGGAACCGACGCGCGGCGGGGAGATAGCCCGGCGCACGTAACCGGTTTCTGGGTCTTTCCAGAGCTGCTGGTCGCGCTTTTTGACCAGCGGGGAAATGGTCTCTTGGTTTTCGGCAAAAAAGCCGGAGAGCGACAGGCCAAGCGCCGCGCAGATGCGGGCAAGCAGCGAGGCCGTGGGGCTCGCTTCGCCGCGTTCGATGCGGGAAATCATGGCGCGGCTGACGCCGGATTCGGATGCGAGCCGGTCCAGCGTCAGGCCGTTTTCAGCCCGCAGCGTTTTGATCCGCTCGCCGATCGAACGTTCAAGAATAAGATCTTCGTTTTCCATCATGCGAGAATTACACTCTCACATGATGGAGTCAATATCTACTATAATAGAAATCATGGTCGCCTTTTGCCGTCGATTCCGTGCGGCAAAAGATGCCTCAGGCACCGACCTGGGCAACCCAGTCGTTGAGATTATAGTAGTTGGTTACTCGGCTAACCTTCCCATCCTTCAGGTCGAAGAACGCCCCTGCGGGTAGGACATATTTCTGACCATCAGCCTCAGGCAGGCCTTCATCGGTTGCGAGATATTCGCCGTTTACGATAAATTCCGCCGAGGCGCGCTTGCCGTCCTCGCTCGCCATGATGACCATCTCCGTGAGATTTTCCTTATAGCAGCGGTTCATGTGGTCCATGAAGGACGCAAAAGCCACCTTGCCGGTCTGACGTTCGCCCTGATTGATGTCATGCACCACCTCGTCATGAAGAAGCGCCAGAAAGGCATCCATGTCCTGACGGTTAAAGGCATCGTAATAGGCGCGGATGGTCTCGGCAGCGGTCATCGTCTTCTCCGTTCAATGCTTGCGCAGGTTTTCCATGACGATATAACCAGTACAACCGAAAGTGAAATGCCCATGACCGTCGAAATCAAGTCTCTTTCCGGCATTGATGCCGCCCCTTTTTTCGATGATCTGGCGCGCCTGCGGATCACCGTCTTCCGCGCCTTCCCCTATCTCTATGACGGTTCGCTGGACCACGAGCGCAAATATCTTGCGACCTATGCCGACACAAAAGGTGCGGTTTTCGTGCTGGCGCTGGATGGCAGCCAAGTGGTGGGCATGTCCACCGGCATGCCGATGGCGGCAGAAACCGACGAGGTGAAGGTGCCCTTCATTGAAGGCGGCCACGATCCCGACCGGATCTTTTACTTCGGTGAAAGCGTGCTTCTGGCCGACTATCGCGGCCATGGTATCGGCGTGCGGTTCTTCAAGGAGCGAGAGGCCCATGCAAAAAGGCTCGGCTTTGATTGGTGCACCTTCTGTGCGGTCGAGCGGCCCGCCGACCACCCGCGCAGGCCGGCGGATTACGTGCCGCTGAATGCCTTCTGGGAAAAACGCGGCTATCGCCATCACCCCGAACTGCACACCAGCTTCACCTGGCAGGATCTCGACGAGAGCACTAAGAGCCCGAAACCCCTGTCCTTCTGGATGAAGAACATCGCCGCCGGAGACGGAAACAGATGACGCGCCTCGCCGCCAGCCAATATGCCATCGAACTGATCGAGACATGGGAAGGCTATGCCGCGCATCTTTCCGCCATTGTGCGTGAGGCGAAGGCAAAAGGCGCCGAGCTTCTACTCCTGCCGGAATATTCGGCCTTGGCGTTGACCGGGCAATTGCCGCCCGACGTGCGCTCGGATCTGCACCGCTCCATCGAAGAGATACAGCCACTCATCCCCTCCTGGATCGAGCTTTGCGAAGAGCTGGCGCGGCAACATCAAATCCTATTCCAACCGGGCAGCGCGCCGGTGAAGGATGCCGACGGCAAGTTCCGCAACCGCGCGTGGTTGTTTGGCCCGAACGGGCTGGTCGGTTATCAGGACAAGCAGATCATGACCCGCTTCGAACGGGAGCAGTGGAATATCCATGCCGGCATCGAGGGCCTGAAAGCCTTCGAGACGCCGATCGGCAGGCTCGGCATCCTCATCTGCTACGACAACGAGTTCCCGATGCTTGGCCGGAAGCTGGCGGAGCTTGGCGTGGAACTGGTTCTCGCTCCCAGCTGCACCGATACGCTGGCCGGCGCTTACCGGGTGCGCATCGGCGCACAGGCCCGGGCGCTCGAAAACCAATATGCCGTTCTCTCCTCTCCCACCGCAGGTGAGGCTCCATGGTCTCCCGCCGTCGATGAAAACCGTGGCCGCGCAGCCCTATACGTGCCGTCCGACTACGGCATGCCGGCATCCGGAATCGTCGCGGAAAGCGAGCGCGATGCGGTGGCGCAAAGCACTCTGCTGATTGCCGATATCGACCTTGATGCCGTGGCGAGGCTCAGAACCGAGGGGCAGGTGGCCACCCGCCGTGACTGGCCTGAGCAATTTGCGATCTAAAAAGCCCATTTTAAAGGGCTTTTAACCAAATTCCCGCTTTGCGGTGTGACAAGCCCCTGCTATAGCGCGGGGCATGAGCACAAATTCGACCCGCACGCCCCTGGACCATATCCGCAACTTCTCGATCGTTGCCCACATCGATCACGGCAAATCGACGCTGGCCGACCGGTTGATCCAGTCGACAGGCGGCCTTGCCGAGCGCGATATGTCGGAACAGGTTCTCGATTCGATGGATATCGAGCGCGAGCGCGGCATCACCATCAAGGCCCAGACCGTACGCCTGCACTACAAGGCGAATAACGGCGAGACCTATGTGCTGAACCTTATCGACACGCCCGGCCACGTCGACTTTGCCTATGAAGTGTCCCGCTCGCTTTCGGCCTGCGAAGGTTCGCTGCTGGTCGTGGACGCATCGCAGGGTGTGGAAGCTCAGACCCTTGCCAACGTCTATCAGGCGATCGACAACAATCACGAGCTGGTGACGGTCTTGAACAAGATCGACCTGCCGGCCGCCGAACCCGACCGCATCAAGGAACAGATCGAGGAAGTGATCGGCATCGATGCTTCCGAAGCTGTGATGATTTCGGCGAAAACCGGGCTTGGTATTCCCGATGTACTGGAAGCCATCGTTAACCGCCTGCCGCCGCCGAAGAGCGATGTTGGCGAAAACGGGCCGCTGAAGGCGCTGCTGGTCGACAGCTGGTACGACACCTATCTCGGCGTCATGGTTCTCGTGCGCGTCATCGACGGCGTGCTGACCAAGGGCCAGCAGATCCGCATGATGGGTTCGGGCGCGAAATACGGCATCGAGCGCGTTGGCGTGCTGACCCCGAAGATGGTCAATGTCGACAGCCTCGGCCCCGGCGAGATCGGCTTCATCACCGCCTCGATCAAGGAAGTCGCCGATACGCGCGTTGGCGATACGATTACCGACGACAAGCGCCCGACGGCGCAGGCCCTGCCCGGCTTCAAGCCCGCGCAGCCCGTGGTGTTCTGTGGCCTCTTCCCGGTTGACGCAGCGGACTTCGAAGACCTGCGCGCAGCGGTGGGCAAGCTTCGCCTCAACGACGCCTCCTTCTCCTTCGAAATGGAATCGTCTGCCGCTCTCGGTTTCGGTTTCCGCTGCGGCTTCCTCGGCCTGCTGCATCTTGAAATCATTCAGGAACGTCTCGAGCGCGAGTTCAATCTCGATCTCGTCGCGACAGCACCTTCGGTTGTCTATGAAATGACGCTGACGGATGGCACGGAAAAGGAACTGCACAACCCGGCCGACATGCCTGATGTTGTGAAGATCAAGGAAATCCGCGAGCCGTGGATCAAGGCGACGATCCTGACGCCCGATGAATATCTCGGCGGCATCCTGAAACTCTGTCAGGACCGGCGCGGCCTGCAGACCGAGCTGACCTATGTCGGCAACCGCGCGATGATCACCTATGAATTGCCGCTCAACGAAGTGGTGTTCGATTTCTACGACCGACTGAAATCCATCTCCAAGGGTTACGCCTCGTTCGATTACAACATCATCGACTATCGCGAAGGCGACCTCGTGAAGATGTCGATCCTCGTCAACGGCGATCCGGTGGATGCGCTGTCCATGCTGGTACACCGCTCGGCGGCAGACCGGCGCGGACGCGGCATGTGCGAAAAGCTGAAGGAACTCATTCCGCCGCACATGTTCCAGATCCCGATCCAGGCCGCCATCGGCGGCAAGGTCATCGCCCGCGAAACCGTGCGCGCGCTGCGCAAGGACGTGACGGCGAAGTGCTACGGCGGCGACGCAACGCGCAAACGCAAACTTCTGGACAAGCAGAAGGAAGGCAAAAAGCGCATGCGCCAGTTCGGCAAGGTAGAAATTCCGCAGGAAGCCTTCATCGCCGCGCTGAAGATGAACGACGAATAAGCTGCATTCTTATCGCGATGTATTTACAAGGGAGGCTCATAGCCTCCCTTTTGTGCATTCGGAATATATGTTCAGGCGTGCAGCTTCGCACCCTTGGTGATCTTGTCGACGATTTTCTTCTCGGCCCTCAGTGCCATGCCGACGACCTTTGCATTGTCAGGAGAAAATTCCGAAAATACCTGTCGATTGGCGACGTCGTGGCCGGTCGCAAACATTTCCTCGATGTAAAGCGACGTCGTCACATCGCGTTCCAGCGACCGCTGATGGATTTTGCGCAGCGCCTCCTGATCCGTGGCCATCACGACAATCGGCTGAACGGAAAGGGGATTGTAGACGTTGCCCGCCCCGTCGCGGTATGGTTCGCCAATGATCTCTTTCGTCTGGGCGACGATCCCGGAGATTAGAAATGCGGTGACGTTCAGTTTTTGCCACACGGCAAGGTCATCACGAAGGATGACGGCAATCTTGGTATCAAACATGCGAACTCAATCTGGCTGTGGTTACGAAGGAGAGGTCATCCTAGACCCCCGGCGCACCATCGATCTTGAACGTTCGTGCAAATTCGAGGGGATCGTGCAGGCCCCCTCCAGCGAGGGCATAGAACGTATAGACGCGCGGTTCCACGGCAACGCCTACGCGCCTCATCGCCACGACACCTATGCGCTGGGCGTCACACTTTCCGGCGTCCAGACCTTTTCCTATCGCGGTACAACGCATTTCAGCACGCCCGGAAAGGTGATCGTGCTGCATCCGGACGAACTTCACGATGGCGGCGCAGGCACGGAGGAAGGCCTGCACTACCGCATGCTCTACCTTCCTCCGGAAAAAATGGCGGCAGCGACCGAATATCACTCGTTGCCCTTTGCAAAAAATCCGGTCTTCGAAGACGATGAGTTCCGGCAATGCCTCGTAGAGGTTCTCAGCAATCTCGAAGGCGAGCCGGACAATCTGCTGTTGACCGACTGGCAATCGAGACTGGCGGATCTACTCTGGAAACATTCGAACGGAAGCGAGAGAAGCATCAGGCGGCTTGACCGGATCGCCGTTCTCCGTTGCCGCGATTATTTGCTGGAGAACAGCACTCTCACGGTCAGTTCAGAGGAGCTGGAGCAAGTCAGCGGGCTTGATCGCTTTTCGCTCTTTCGGCACTTCCGCTGTCTGTTCGGCACGAGCCCGCACCGTTATCTCATCATGCGGCGACTGCAAAAATGCAAAGACATGATGCGTGCGGGTGCGGGCCTTGCGGAAACGGCGTTTGCCTGCGGCTTTGCCGATCAGGCTCATTTTACCCGCCACTTCAAGAATGCCTTCGGCATACCTCCGGGACGCTGGCTGAATCTCGTTTCGCACTAGAGCACGTCCGGTCTAAACGGAATCGTGGGACGTGCTCTATTTCTTTGTTTCATCGCAATATTCGGACGCGAAACCGCTAGACACTTTTACTGGAAACGCTCTCGTCATTCCGGAAACAGGATCGACCGGTGAGCCGCAGCCCCTGCCATGGCGCCGTCACCCACCGAAAGGGCGACCGAGCCGGCCGGTCTTGCCACGTCCCCGCAGGCGAAGATGCCGCGGGCTGTGGTCTGTTTCATGGCATCCGCCACGATGCTTGATCCCATCGGCCCTTCTTCGATAGTGCACCCGAGTTTTTCGACCCAGTTCGAGGCGATCCTCAATTTAGGCTGGGTAAAAAGACCGGCCAAAGCAATACTGCGCCCGTCCGCCAGAACGACATCCGCATGCCCCGCGATTTCGCTGATGCGGTCTTTTTCCACCCTGACACCCCGGGCCGCCAGAAGCGCATTCTGCTCGGCATCCGGCACGACTATGCCATTGGTGAAAAAGGTCGTCTCACCCCAATCCGGAAGCATCAACGCATGATGGATGGCCAGCGGCGAGGCTGCGATGACTCCGATCTTCCCCTGATTCAGTTCGTATCCATGGCAATAGGGGCAATGGAAGATGGAAGTACCCCAGCGCTCCTTCAACCCGGCTATATCAGGCAGTTCATCGGTAACACCCATGGCGAGGATAAGCCGGGCGGCTTTCTCGATGCGGTTGCCGTCGATCTCTACGACGAAGTCATCGAATGACCCTTCGGCGTTCCTCACCCTGCCCTTTGCCCAGTGTATTGTCGGATAGCGCTCGATCTGGCGGCGCGCCTCGGCGACGATATCGCCCGGTGCCTTGCCGTCCTGTCCGAGAAAGCCGTGGGAATGGCTGGCGAAGCGGTTTCTCCGCTCACCCGCATCCACCACCAGAATGTTTTTTCTGGCGCGGCCGAGCTGCAAGGCGGCGGACAGGCCGGCATAGCTGCCGCCAATGATGATGACGTCGTATTTCATGATGCACCTATCGTTCAGAACCGAGCCGGAAACGCCCGTTCATTTTCACGATACTTATATTGTTACGTGATTTTTGGAGTCAATAGTCACGCAACTTATATTGTTACGTCACATGCAAACTGGTAGCGTGATGAAAAACAGACGGGTTTGAGCGATGAGACACGACACGCGCCTTTCACGGGTGCTGCATATTCTGATCCATATGGAAAAACACGAGGGTGCCGCGACCTCCGAAAGCATCGCGGCGATGCTTCAGACGAACCCGGTGGTGGTGCGCAGAACCATGGCGGGCTTGCGGGAACACGGTTATGTGTCTTCGGAAAAAGGCCATGGCGGTGGCTGGGTTTTGGCGCGGCCGCTCAGCGAAATCACGCTGCTCGATATCTACCGGGCACTCGGCACACCGGAAATGTTCTCGATTGGGCTGGCGGGCGACAATCCGAATTGCGTCATCGAGCAGGCCGTCAATGCCGCCCTTTTCGACGCCATGAACGAGGCGGAGACCATTCTCCTGTCCCGGTTCGGAAGCATTACGCTTTCGGCGCTGGCGGAAGAATCCATCACCCGCTGGTCAAAATTGTCCAACCACCCCTCCGCCATGGAGCAACTCTGAGGCGGGGAATGCATTTCACCTTTACCGCAACAGAAAAATCGCCTGCCCGAAGGCAGGCGATTTTATCAGGTAATTAAACCCGTTACGGCTGGGTCTGCGTGCCGCCAGTCGTCGGGCTTGCCGGTGCAGCATTGTTGGCAGGCGGCGTTGCCGGGACGGTCGGAGTCACGGGCGCCGGTGCCTGTTCCGTTGCCGCAGGCGGCATGGTTGACGATGTCGTGGCCGGATCGGTGGTCGGGCCGCTCATCTGCGACCAGGCAAAAACGCCCACCAATGCGACGACGAGAATAGCCAGCCACGGCATCCAGGACGGAGACTTGCGGGCAAGCGGTTCATTGCTGATATTCAGTTCCGGACGAAGGTCACGGTCCGGGCGCGGGTTGTTTGGATCGAATGTCATGGTATTTCCTCCTCTTCATTCTCGGGAGAAAACGGCATTCACGGGATTTTGTTCCGATTATCCTCCGCGCCATCAGGATGGATGACGATCCAGCCCCTGCCGGAGGGCATTTTCCAGCACCGTCATGACCTGTGGACCGGCCATTTGCGAGACATTGAAACGCATGAAACCAGATGCATTCTGAGAGGAACTGAAGACATTACCGGGTGCCAGCACCACCTGCTGCGACAGCGCCCGGCGCGCCACATCGCCGGCATCGAGCCCTTCCGGCAGGCGGCACCACAGGAACATGCCCGCCTGCGGCTCGATCCAGGGCACACATCCAATCCCTTTCAACCGCGCCGCCACCTCCGGCACCGTCGCTGCAAGACGCTGCCGAAGCGCCTCGACGTGCTTACGGTAACTGCCATCCGTCAAAAGCGACAGAACCAGCGCCGCCGAAAAATGCGCCCCGCCAAAAGCGGTGGCGATCTTGAGGTCGGTCAGGGCCTCCACCCATGCTGGAGGAGCCGCGATGAAACCGCACCGCACGGACGCGGACAGTGTTTTTGAAAAACTGCCGATCTGGACGACGCGGTTCAGACCATCGAAAGCAGCCAGCCGTGGTGCCGCCTGCGTTTCGAAATCGGCAAAAATATCGTCCTCGATGATGGTAAGGCCTGCCTGTTCGGCCAGCATCAGCAGGCGATGGGCGCAAACGGCAGAAAGTCTAGCACCTGTCGGATTATGGATCGCGGAATTGGTGATGTAGAGACGCGGCTGATGCTCTTTCAGCGCCTGCTCGAAAAGCGGCAGGTCCGGCCCCACCGGCGTATAGGGAACACCAACGATTTTCACTCGATGGGCCCGCAAGAGGGCGTGGAAGTTGAAATAACAGGGATCGTCGACAATCACCGTATCCCCCGGCTGCAACAGGAAACGGCACAGAAGATCGATCGCCTGCGTGCCGGAATCGGTGAGCATGATCTGGCTGGCGCCTGCCTGCACGCCATGTTCGGCAAGCCTGCGCGACAGAAGCTGGCGTAGCGGCAACAGCCCCATCGGGCTTCCATAATCCGTGAGCAGGGCGGCATCGGCACGGGCAAGCCCCCTCATTGCCCGCCTTAGCGCCTGTTCCGGCATCCATGATGTGGGAAGCCAGCCGCAACCGGGCTTGGCAACGGTCGCGCCCTCATCCAGCGCCTGCCGCGACACCCAGAGCGGATCCACCGCCCTGTCCAGCCGAGGCTCTATATCAGCCAGCGACAGGGGCGCAAGCGGACCGGCGACAAAAAAACCCGAACCGGGACGCGAGCTTATGGTGCCGTCCGCCACCAGTCGATCATAGGCCTCGACAACAGTGGAGATGGAGACCTGCATGGCCTTCGCCAGCGCCCTGACGGACGGCAATCTGGCCCCCGGAACGAGGCTGCGCGAGGCAATGCGTTGCCGCACACTTGCCATCACCTTTTCTATGCGCGTTCCCGTAGCGACGTGTCCGTCCACATTTCTCTCCAACCGTACCGCCTGACCAACCATAACAGTTTGTTGAAATTGTATAGGATTGTGGCTGTTTTCACCAGTCGTTCCGGATCAAGAAAGGCGATACGCAGGAGACGATAATGGACAAGACGACAAGTGGCTGGCTAAGTGGCCTTACCGGCGTGGTGATATTCAGCGGTTCGCTGCCCGCCACGCGCATTGCGGTAACGGGTTTCGATCCGGTGTTCCTGACCCTCGCCCGCGCCAGCATTGCCGGGATTCTGGCGCTCGCTTTGCTTTTTCTGTTCAGGCAAAAGCGCCCGGCGCGCGATGATCTGACATCGCTTTTCATCGTGTCCTTCGGCGTGGTGGTGGGTTTTCCGCTGTTGACGGCTCTGGCGCTGCGGCACGTCACCTCGGCGCACTCCATCGTCTTTGTCGGGTTGTTACCACTCGCAACCGCGGTTTTTGCCGTGTTACGTGGCGGAGAGCGCCCACGCCCCGCCTTCTGGCTCTTTTCCTGCCTGGGCAGCGCTCTGGTAGCCGGCTTCTCATTGTCGAATTCGCTTGCGGCGGGGGTCGGCGCCTCGCTGGCCGGTGATCTTCTGATGTTGGGTGCGATTATCGTCTGCGGGCTTGGTTATGCGGAGGGTGCTGCCCTTTCCCGCAAACTGGGTGGCTGGCAGGTCATTTCCTGGGCGCTGGTTCTGTCGCTGCCGGTGATGCTGCCGCTTGCCTTTTTCACAGGGCCGCAAACGCTTGCCGGCATCAATCCGCAGGCCTGGGGCGGCCTTGCTTACGTATCCCTGTTCAGCATGCTGATCGGTTTCATCTTCTGGTATCGCGGGCTGGCACTCGGCGGTATCGCCGCAGTCGGTCAGTTGCAATTGCTGCAGCCGTTCTTCGGGCTGGTGCTTGCAGCAACCCTGCTTCACGAGGAGGTCAGCCCGGCGATGATCGGCATCACGCTTGTGGTGGTGCTTTGCGTTGCGGGCGCGCGAAAATTTTCGCGCTGACGCCCATCATCGTCAGCTGGAGCGGCGGCCCACCCAGCGATGCCACGCTTCCTCGTTGCCGTTGAAGACATTGAGATCAATGCGGCCATCGACGCCATGCGACAGGCCGGAGCCGGAATATTGCCAGAACAGCCACTTGCGGCCGGGATAGACCACGGATGGATGCTGGGCCACGGCGCGCAGCCAGAAAGGATAATCCTGGAACTCGCCGGTAAGATTGTCCTTATAAAAATCGGGCGCCGTGTAAATGATCGGGCGCTGTCCGTAATGACGCTCGAGCTTGTCCATGAACACGCGCATCTTTTCCAGAATACGCTCGCGGGAATGGCGCATCTTGCAGCTCGATTCGCCATTATATTCCACGTCGATCACCGGCGGCAGCGCATCCGGATCGCGCGGTACGTTGCGAATGAACCAATCCGCCTGCTCGCCGGCCGAGCGGCACCAATAGAAGAAGTGGTAGGCACCACGGCGGATGCCCGCTTCCTTTGCGCGCTGCCAGTTGGTGCGGAACATCGGATCAAGATGATCGCCGCCGTCCGTCGCTTTGATGAAGGCGAAGTTGGCGCCGCGTGTGCGCAGCTGCGGCCAGTCTATATTTGCTTGCCAGCGCGACACATCCACCCCGTGGACCTGAAAATGCCGTGGCTGGACCCTGCCGAAATTGATGGGCTTGGCATCGCTGAAGCTGGAGCGGAAAATACGCGAGCGTATCTGTGCACCGGCACTCGCCGCCGGAGCGACAGCCATGGCCAATTGCACCGGACGCTCCATCTGGCGTTCCATGGGGCGCTCCGCCGGCCGCACCATTCCAGCCTGTGACGGGACGGGCAAACGGATTTCAGGTGCGTCCTGCGGCAAGGATGCTCTGGGCGTAATGGCGGAAAAGGCCTTGGGTTCTTCGGGCACCGGCCCACCCCAGGCCAGAACCTGCTGTCGCGGCTGGGCGGTGATGGGTTGGCTGCCCACGCTTGCCTGCGGCACCGGTGCGGATGGCGTGACCGAACTCGTCGTTTCCTTCGAAGGTAAGCCCGCCATCAGGCTTTCCGGCCCGGAACTGGACGTGCAGCCACCTAGCAGAAGGCAACCGAAGAGAAGTGCTGGTACAGCCGATGAACGCATGAAAACCCGTACGCAAAACAATGGGGAGGCATTCTGACGCCGCCCGGGAACCTCGAAATACAATTGCTAACGGAAGATTATCAAAAAAGACTGAATCTTATCTTTACGTCGGCACCCGCCAATGCGCCCGTCAATTCTGGCAGGAGAAGGCTTCGAGGTTTTGCGAAACGGAGAGGTTCAGGCAGTCATTGTGCTCAGATCGACGGTATCGGCGCCGGGGGAATTTCTCTTGATCGATTCGATGGCATGGATGGCCGACGCCTTCGCCTTGTATCCTTCGGACGAAAACATCGTTTCCCCGTTGGATGCCTTGAAGCGGAAGCGATATTCCCCGGCTCTGTCCTGATAGATCTCGAATTTATACATGATCTTAGCGCCTCCTTGGCAAACGGCGATGAGCCAGACTCAATTCTGAGCGGCCTCGGTGATATTCGCAACCGATAATTGCCAGCTCAGACAAGCCGTACCCAGGCGCGGGCAATTTCCAGACCGGCCGCATCGGCCACATCCGCACGCTCGCCATGGTGATCGCGATAATTGCTCATCCAGCCGGGAGCCATTTTTTCGACGGAAGCCGGGAATGCTTCACACCACCCGTCGACCACGGCGGTGGAGGCCTCGAAATGAAATTGCGTGCCATAGGCAGCCCGGCCAACACGAAAGGCCTGATTTCGCGTCGCGCCATTGGTCGCAAGCCGCGTCGCTTCGGGCGGAAGCGTGAATGTGTCGCAATGCCACTGAAAAATGGGAAACACCTTCTCCAGCCCGGCCAAGAGCGGATCAGACACACCCTCCTCCGTCAGGGACACCTCTTCCCAGCCGAATTCGGGCGGGCCGGCCAGAATATTCTCACCGCCATAGGCGCGCGCCAGCAACTGGCTGCCAAGGCAAACGCCCATCACGGCCTTGTCCGCATCACCAAAGGCTTTCATCAAAAGCGCAAGGTCGGGAAAATAGGGATAAAACACATCATCAAGGGCATTCTGCTCGCCGCCCAGAACGACGAGCGCATCATGATTACCCGCGTCGACGGGAAGAGGCTCACCCGCATAGGCGCGGATGACGTGTACTTCCGCCCCTGCCTCTTCCAGGGCGACACCGAGCTGTCCATGCGGCGTGCCCGCCATATTTTCGATAATTGCAACGCGCATGAGGCCCCTTGTCGACAACGCGTAATTCAATCGGCTGACATCGCCGACCGAATCCAGCTTCACCACGAGAAAAACGGATTTTCAAGAGGCGTAATATCGCCAGCAACGCAATAAGCGGGCAAGCTGACCTGCGCGCCTTAGAATTCCCGCGACAGCTTTGCGTCGACGGAATGCCGGTTACCGCCGCGAACAGCGAAGAACAGGAAAATGGCGGCCCAGAGAATGGATTTTTCCGCGCCACCCAGACCTTCCGCCTTTACGATGCCGTGAAAATAGACCGTTACCAGAAGGACGATCATGGCGGCAAAGGACGCCGGCCGCGTGAACAGACCGATGGCCACCAGAATTCCGCCGAAAAATTCGGTGGCGGCCAGAAGCGGTGACCAGAATACACCGGGATAAAAGCCAAGGCTTTCCACCATGCCGGCTGCCCCGAATGGGTTGAGTATCTTGCCAAAGCCATGGGTAACGAGAAGAAGCCCGGCCACGACACGCAGAACGGTCTCCGCCAGATCATGCGTCGCATTATAAAGCGGGGCGACCGCCGGAACGAAAAGACGCTGACGATTATTGTCGAACTGGGCCATAGGATCTCCGCGTTTCAGCCTTCGATGGCTTATCTGTTCGCAAAGCCACATGATAAGAACAAGCAGGTGCCGGGTAAAAACTTGAGCATTATAGTTGACATTATCGTGAGCATTATTGTCACTCGGCGTCGAAGGAGACCTGACTATGACCGAGACCAAGCCCCGCATAGCCATCCGCTACTGCACGCAATGCAACTGGCTGCTTCGCGCAGGCTGGATGGCGCAGGAAATATTGCAAACCTTCGCCTCGGACATCGGCGAGGTCAGCCTTATTCCCTCAACGGGCGGCCTGTTCGAGATCACCGTCGATGGCGAAACCATATGGGAGCGCAAGCGCGATGGCGGTTTTCCCGGTCCAAAAGAGCTGAAACAACGAATCCGCGATATCATCGACCCGGAACGCGACCTCGGCCATGTCGACCGGACGAAGCATGAAGGGCTCGACAATTGATGCGGCGAAATGTTTCAACAGCCTCCAACCAAGTTTTTTCCCTTTAAAATCAATGATCGTCATAAAAGTTCAAAAAGTCTGTTGACACCGGGCGGCTGCCCTCGTACATCGCTCTCCGTCGCCCAGATGGCGGAATTGGTAGACGCGCCAGCTTCAGGTGCTGGTACTCGCAAGGGTGTGGAGGTTCGAGTCCTCTTCTGGGCACCATTCCATTTTTGATCTTAGCCAGATCAAACACTTAGACGAAAAAAAGCAACATATATGCCTCCAGCAAAATGCCGGAGAGCATGTTGCTTTTTTTCGATCTGCTGATGATCAGCACCCCGTTTTTCTACAAAATAAAGCTGCCCCGCGCGAGTACGAGGCCTTCGTCTCTTTGACAAATGCCGGTCGTTCCCGATGCGGAGTAACTCAAGCCTCATACGGCCCGGTGTGGTTATGGCTGAGCGTCTTTGTCGCCACTGTTTTGCGAATGCTGTTCGCAGTTGGGCGTACAGGAAAGTACGGTCCGCTCCGTCTGGCGGAAAACGCGTACCGTATTGCCCTCGTCGATGGAGACGAGAATGCGCTCATCGACGATCGGATTTCCTTCGGCATCGAGAAGAACAAGGTTTGTCGTACCGAAACTGCGGCCGGTCAGTACGATGGTGGTTGCATCGGCAACCGTGGCGTCGGCAACTTTCGAGTTACCGACAATAACCTTGCTCACGGGGCGATCGAGGCGAAGGACACGGGCGTGATTCATCGAAACGCGCAATATGTCTTCCTGAGCAAAAACGGGTTGCAATGAACCCGACAGAATGACGGACAAGCCGAGCACGATTTTCGCCAGTTTTCCGAATGACACGCGTTTGGCCCTTATTCTCTATCCACACTTTACTACACGATAGAATGCGCGGTTTTAGTGAATGAAGCGTTAAATGACGGAAATCCATAGTGCGGACGGTAACCATTCGCGATGTAACGACATTTCCTGGTGCCTGATGTCCCGCCTCAAAACTGAACATCTGTGTCTCGTTGAAAAGACACTTTACCGGAAATGAGAAACGGCCAGCCCCGGAATATATTTGTTTCTTAGCAACTATAAAAATGGAGGAAATACTTTTTGTTTTTGTTTACCAAGAGAAACTCATCCTGCCGTTTACTTTAGATTAATCCTATTCTTTAAGTGCTTGGAAATCGCTCGCCTGTAATTTGAACGCAACCGAACAATGGAAAACAGTTGTCGGCGTGCTGAACCAAACACAAGAATTAGGAGAGACCCATGACCAAGATTTTCGCTCGTTTCCTCAAAGATGAGTCCGGCGCCACGGCAATTGAATACGGCCTGATCGCTGCGCTTATTTCTGTTGCCATCATCGGTGGTGCAACGACGGTGGGCACGAAGCTCAACACCGTGTTTAGCAACCTCGGCACGAGAATCGGCAACAATACGCCTTCCGCGACGAACTAAGCCTAGGCGTAGTATTTTGTAGGTTGATACGCCGCCAGTAAGGCGGCGTATCTTTTTTCAGAGCACTTGATCTCGGACTGAAACATCTGGGGAGGCGACCGTGGTAATAGCTGCAATTTTCCTGATCGTACCTCTTTGTCTCGCCTTTGCCGCCCTGAATGATCTTTTCAGCATGACTATTCCCAACAGGATACCGCTTTTACTGCTGCTATCCTTTGTGGTGGTTGCCCCCTTTTCCGGCATGGATTGGCAGACTTATGTAATGAGTCTTGTTGCCGGTATTGTTGTATTGTTTGCCTGCTTTGCACTATTCGCTACCAATGTCATGGGTGGAGGAGACGCAAAGTTATTGACTGCCGCAGCGGTCTGGTACGGCTTCAACATCTCCCTTATCGAATTTCTACTTTCGGTCACCTTCATCGGCGGCGTGTTGACGCTTGGAATCCTGCTTCTGCGATCACGCTCGCAGGAAATCATGGCGGCCGGCATTCCCATTCCGGATTCCCTGCTGGTGGCGAAAAAAATCCCCTATGGCATCGGCATCGCCATTGCCGGGCTTTTGACCTATGGCGAAACACCGCTTGTAAAAGCCGCCATCGCAAGTCTTTCCTGAAAAATCTGTGTTCACCGCAGGTTAAAGGCCTGTTAACCAGAAATCCAAGCATAATATTAACCATAATTATACCAATGACGCGCCATCCTGACGGGAGAAGAATCTGATTCCCTCAAGGATCGAGCATGAAACCGTCGCGTATCGTCATTCTATCCGTTGCCTTGGTCGCCGCCGGTCTTGCCGGTGTTGTCGCCATGCAGATTTCCGGTGCAAAGCAGGTCATCGAAAAAGCGGAAACGATCATCGAGAAGGAACCGACGGTTAACGTTCTCGTTTCCTCGGTCAACCTGCCCGTCGGCAGCCGCCTGAACGATAGTTCGGTACACTGGACGCCCTGGCCGAAGGGTAATGTCATCGACAGTTTCATAACGGAAGCAAAAAGCCCGAACGCCATCACCGAACTTGCCGGCGCCGTCGTGCGGCTGCCTTTGTTCGAGGGCGAGCCGGTGCGGCCGGAAAAAGTAGTCGATTCCAGCACTCGCATCATGTCCTCGCTTTTGCCGGCCGGCAAACGCGCCGTCGCCACAGAAATTTCCGTCTCGACAGGTGCCGGCGGTTTCGTACTGCCGAACGATCGGGTCGATGTCATCATGGTCCGCAAGGGCGATGCCGGTCACTTTTTGACTGAAAATGTTTTGAACAACGTCCGTGTGCTGGCGATCGATCAGCAGATCAAGGAAGGCGAGGACGGCACCTCCGCCGTCGTGGGTGCAACCGCAACGCTGGAACTGACACCCGAACAGGCCAAAATCATCACCGTGGCGCAACAGATGGCGGATCGCCTTACCCTCGCTTTGCGTTCGGTTGCCGATGCGCAGGAAAACGACACGCTTTCAGCCGGTTATCTTCTCAACGGCGGCTCCGGGCAGCCGGAGATTCAGGTGATCAAATCCGGTTCGATCGTCAAGGCCGGACAGGGAGCATCGCAATGACCGGGGGTTCCATGGCAAAGCGCATTAAACAACACCTGCGTTCCTCGATTGCGGGCAGCCTTGCATTTTGCCTGGCTTTTTCAGGCATTCCGGGTCAACACTCACCCGCATTTTTGCGTATCAGCGAGGCCGCGGCGCAGAGCGCGAGCATCGTGCGGATCACCGAAAGCGGTACGGGCATTCGCAAGCGCCTGAAGCTTGGTCTCAACAAGGCGCTGGTCATCGACCTGCCCGAGGATGCCCATGACATTCTCGTCGCCGATCCCAGCCTTGCCGACGCCGTAACCCGCACATCCAAACGGATTTATCTGTTCGGGAAAACGGTGGGGCAGACCAATATTTTCATTTTCGGCGACGGCGGTCGTGAAATCGTCAGCCTCGATCTCGAGGTCGAGCGCGACATCTCCGGGCTCGAGGCCAATATCCGTCGATTCATTCCCGAATCAGACATCAAGGTGGAAATTGTTTCGGACAACATCGTTCTCACCGGATCGGTGCGCACACCGCAGGATTCGGCTCGCGCCGTACAGCTTGCCGAAGCCTTTTTGAAAGGCGGCGAAGCCACTACCCGAAACATATCGCTCACCGGCGGCAACAATGGCGGCGACGCTGCGATTTTTGCCGAAAACCGCCAGACATCGCAGATCGTCAATATGCTGACGATCGAAGGCGAAGATCAGGTAACGCTGAAAGTCACCGTCGCCGAAGTGAGCCGGCAGGTGCTGAAACAGCTCGGCTTCAATGGCTCCATCAGCAGCTCGACAAGCAATAACGGTTTCGAATTCGCAAATCCGTCCAATCTTGGAAATGCAATTGGCGGTGCCTCGCGGATAGCCAGTGGCGCGATTGGCTCCGGCTCGCTCAACTTTGCTTCCTATCTCAACGCCATGGAACAGGCGGGTGTCGTGCGCACTCTGGCCGAACCGAGTCTTACCGCCATCTCCGGCGAACAGGCCAAGTTCTATGTGGGGGGCGATTTCCGTCTGCCTGCAGAGCAGGAAGTTACCATCGACAAGGAAACGGGTCAGCCGACCATAACGCGTACCACCAATACGGTCGACTACGGCATCACGCTGAACTTCAGGCCAGTGGTGCTTTCACCAGGGCGGATCAGCCTTAAAATCGAGACCAATGTTTCCGAGCCGACATATGAAGGCAATGTTGTAACCGGAAATGCGGGCCGCGGTATTCCAGGTTCGACCTATATGTCTATCCGCAAGCGCGAGACATCGACAACCGTTGAGCTTCCGTCGGGCGGCTCGATCGTGATTGCGGGTCTGGTTCAGGATAATGTCCGCCAGGCCATGTCGGGTCTGCCTGGCATTTCCAAGATACCGATCTTCGGCACGCTTTTCCGCAGCAAGGATTTTATCCGCAACGAAACAGAACTCGTCATCATTGCAACGCCCTATCTGGTAAGGCCCGTTGCGCGCAACCAGATCGCCCGGCCGGATGACAACTTCAACCCGGAAAACGATGCCGCCATGTATTTCATGAACCGCGTCAACAAGGTCTATGGCCGCAAGGATCAGGTTCAGGCGGCTCCCTATCAGGGATCAGTGGGGTTCATCTACAAATGACGACACACGCACGAAATCTCGTCCTCAGAGCAAGCCCGGTCCGGGCAGGAAACGTCATGCAGGAAACCTCCTCCTCTTTTTCCCACCTGCCCGCCTGCAGGGCGGGTCTCATCGCCATGGTAGCGCTTGCCGCCAGCCTGTTACAGGGCTGCGCGCGCGACCCGATGACGACCAACGCCATTCCAGACGACTACCGTACACGCCATCCGATCACCCTGTCGGAAGCGGAACATTCTCTGGATATTCCAGTTTCGGCGGGCGACAGCCGGCTGACGACTGCTATGGCGGATAATGTTCGCGGTTTCGCGCAGAACTATGCCTCGATGTCGACGGGCATCGTCAATATCCAGATGCCGTCGGGATCGGCCAATTCGGCAGCGGCTTCAAGAATGGCGAAACAAATCCGCTCCGCGCTTTCCGGCGCTGGTGTGCCCTCGGGCAAGATCATGGAAACACGTTACGCCGCATCCCCGAATGGCGACGCTGCCCCCATCCGCCTGAGCTATGTGGCCGTCACCGCCATGACCGGCCAATGTGGCCAGTGGCCCGAAGACCTTTCCGACAACACCTTTGCCAACAAGAACTGGTACAATTTCGGATGCGCTTCCCAGAGCAATCTCGCGGCACAGATTGCCAACCCCATGGATCTGGTTGGCCCGCGTGGCATGAGCCCGATCGACGCGGAGCGCCGAGCCGTGGTGATCGACGCGTATCGCAACGGCAAAACCACAGCGACGCCAAATTGATGCGGTTCCAACAATTGTCACGGCAGGAAACACGATGAGCGCTGTAGAATACGATATCAAATCAAGCGGTGGCGCAGAAGCCGAACAGCCTGCGCGCGCCTCGGATATGGATCGCCTGCGGCCCCTGCCCCGCATCTCCGTGCATGCCTTCTGCGTCAGTGAAAACATGCAGCGTGTGATGGATGCCTTGTCCGGTGACCGGCGGATGAGCAAGGTCACGCTGCGGGTAACCAAGGGCGATATCAACGCGGCGGCGACGATGTTTTCCGCCTCCCCCACCCCCAATCTCATCGTTCTCGAAACGGCAAGCTCACCCGCTTCGCTGCTGGATGATCTCGCGCCCCTGGCAGAGGTTTGTGATCCTACCACCCGTGTCATCATCGTTGGTCGGCACAACGACATAACGCTTTATCGCGATCTCATCCGCAACGGCATTTCCGAATATCTCGTCGCCCCGATCAACATGGCCGATCTATTGGCCTCGATCGCGACGATCTTCGTTGATCCGGAGGCGGAACCGCTCGGTCGCAACATCGCCTTCATCGGCGCCAAAGGCGGGGTGGGTTCGTCGACGATCGCGCATAATTGCGCCTTCGGCATCTCCACCCTGTTTGCCACCGAGACCATTCTGGCGGATATGGATCTTGCCTACGGCACGGCCAACATCGACTTCGATCAGGATCCCGCGCAAGGCATGGCGGAAGCGGTATTCTCGCCGGAACGACTGGACGAGGTGTTCCTTGACCGTCTGCTGACGAAATGTTCCGACCATCTGTCGCTGCTGGCCGCACCTTCTCTTCTCGACAGGACCTATGATCTCGATCGTCAGGCTTTTTTGCCGATCCTGGAGGTTTTGCAGCGCAGCGCGCCCGTCGCGGTCCTCGACCTTCCCCATCAATGGTGCGACTGGACGCGGGCGGTGCTTGCGGAAGCTGACGAAGTGGTCATCACGGCAGTTCCGGATCTCGCAAATCTGCGCAATACGAAGAACCTGTTCGACGCGCTGATAAAACTGAGACCCAACGACAAGTTGCCGCATCTCGTTCTCAATCAGGTCGGCATGCCGAAACGCCCGGAAATAGCCCCGGCGGATTTTCTCGACCCGCTGGAAATCGAGCCGGTCGCCATCATTCCATTCGACGCCCAGCTGTTCGGAAATGCCGCCAACAGCGGACGCATGATCAGCGAAATGGACGAAAAATCCCAGATCGCGGAAACCTTCTCGCAGATTGCCCATACCATTACAGGCCGTACCGTTCTGCGCAAAAACAAGCGTGGCGGTCTGGATAAACTCAAGAATATTCTCAAGCGCAAATAGGCTCCATTTTTGGGCCTTTAGACGGAAACGCCGATGTTCGGAAAACGCGGGCCAGAAGGCCCAGCCAGAACCATAAAGCCGGATTTTGTCGCGCCTGCCATACAGCAGGCGACGGCAACGCCTGAGCCGCGGTCTCTGGCAATCGATACTTTGGAGCCCGGCCAATCGCCCGCAACGCGACAGGCGCAGGCACCCGTGCAGTCGCCGCAGAAAAAACGTGCCCGCACGGAAGATTATTACAATACCAAGAGCCAGGTGTTCTCCGCACTCATCGATACGATCGACCTTTCGCAGCTCGCCAAGCTCGACGCCGAGAGCGCGCGCGAGGAAATTCGCGATATCGTCAACGATATCATCACGATCAAGAATTTCGCCATGTCCATCGCCGAGCAGGAAGAGCTGCTCGAGGACATCTGCAACGATGTTCTTGGTTACGGGCCGCTGGAGCCGCTTCTCGCACGCGACGATATTGCCGATATCATGGTCAACGGTTCCGGTCAGACCTTCATCGAAGTCGGCGGCAAGACCATCGAATCCGACATTCGCTTTCGCGACAATAGTCAATTGCTTTCCATTTGCCAGCGCATCGTCAGTCAGGTCGGCCGGCGCGTGGACGAATCGAGCCCGATATGCGACGCTCGTCTGCCGGACGGATCGCGCGTCAACGTCATTGCGCCACCGCTCGCCATCGATGGCCCGGCGCTCACGATCCGAAAGTTCAAGAAGGACAAGCTCACGCTTGACCAGCTGGTACGTTTCGGTGCGATCACACCCGAAGGCGCGACCCTGCTCAAGATCATCGGCCGCGTCCGCTGCAACGTCGTCATCTCGGGCGGCACCGGCTCAGGCAAGACCACGCTTCTCAATTGCCTGACGAGCTTCATCGACAAGGATGAACGTGTCATCACCTGTGAGGACACCGCCGAACTGCAGCTTCAGCAGCCGCATGTGGTAAGGCTGGAAACGCGCCCGCCGAATATCGAAGGTGAAGGCGAGATCACCATGCGTGATCTGATCAAGAACTGCCTTCGTATGCGACCCGAACGCATCATCGTCGGCGAAGTGCGCGGACCGGAGGTTTTCGACCTTCTTCAGGCGATGAACACCGGCCACGACGGCTCGATGGGGACACTCCACGCCAATACGCCGCGGGAATGCCTCAGCCGTATCGAATCGATGATCGCCATGGGCGGCTTTACCCTGCCAGCCAAGACGGTACGCGAAATCATTTCAGGCTCGATCGACATCGTCATTCAGGCTGCGCGCCTGCGCGACGGATCGCGCCGGATAACGCAGATCACCGAAGTGATCGGCATGGAAGGCGACGTCATCGTGACCCAGGATCTGATGCGATATGAAATCGACGGCGAAGACGCGCACGGCAAGCTGATTGGCAAACACGTGTCCACGGGTATCAGTAAACCCCATTTCTGGGATCGCGCACGCTATTACGGCGAAGAAAAACGCCTGGCGACCGCGCTCGATGAAATGGAAAAGACATCCTAAGGGAAGGCGACTGCCATGGACCCCACAATCCTGCTACTGGCCGCACTTGTCGCTATTTCGGCAGGAGCACTCGCCTATGCCTTCCTTTTTCAGCAGATAGAGGTCGAGAAAAAGACCACAAGCCGCTTCAAGCGGGTCAAGGCCGCCGAAACCGATCACGCAAACATCAAAGCCGCGCGGGACCGGGTCCAGGAACTCGGCAAGCGCCGCAAGTCCATGCAGGACAGCCTGCGGGATATGGAAAAAAAACAAAGTGAAAAGGCGAAGAAAGCAAAGAATGTCGGCTTACGCGACAAACTGGTTCAGGCAGGGCTGCAGATTTCCGTTCGGCAGTTTCACCTGCTGAGCGCAGGCGCGGCTGCTTTCGCCGTTGTCTTTGCACTTCTTTATGACCTTTCGATGCTTATCGCTCTGCTCATTGGAGCCGTCGTGGCATTGGGACTGCCGCGATGGGTATTGGCATTTATACTCAAGCGCCGGCAGAAAAAATTCCTCGAAGAATTTCCCAACGCGCTGGATGTCATGTGCCGGTCGATCAAATCCGGATTGCCGCTGAACGACGCCGTGCGACTGATCGCATCAGACGGCCAGGAACCGGTGAAAACGGAGTTCCAGCGCGTCGTCGATGCGCAACAGGTGGGGATCGGCATTCCGCAGGGGATCGAACGCATGATGCTGACCGTGCCGCTTTTCGAAGTGAGTTTCTTCAGCACCGTCATCAACATTCAGGCGCAGGCCGGCGGCAACCTTTCGGAAGCGCTGTCGAACCTGTCGAAAGTTCTGCGTGAACGCAGGAAAATGCGCGCAAAAGTCAACGCACTGTCGATGGAGGCGAAGGCCTCGGCAGTTATTATTGGTGCACTACCCTTCATCGTCATGCTGCTGGTGCACTTCACTTCGCCTGACTATCTGTCGGTGCTCTTCACCGACATGCGCGGGCACATCATTCTGGGCGTGTCGGGGTTATGGATGCTGATCGGGATCTTCATCATGCGCCAAATGATCAATTTCGACATATGAGGGCACGACCATGACAGGAAGCTTCTTTTCCAGCCTGACGGACCCAAAAACGATCATTGCCATTCTCGTCACGCTTGCGGTTTTCGCGACCCTCTATACGCTCATCATGCCGTTCTTCGAGCGAAAAAACTTCACCAAGCGCATGAAAGCCGTTTCATCCGAGCGCGATCTCATTCGCAGCCGGGAGCGCGAACGTCTTGCCACCGCCACCCGAGATGGCAAGGCTTCCTTGCGCGGCAACAACAACAAATCCGCCCGCCGCATCGTTGAAAAATTCAACCTCCAGGAAGCGCTCGCCGACAAGAACACGATGAACAAACTGCGCGCAGCGGGTTTTCGTTCACAGAATGCGCTTAACACATTTCTTGCCGCCCGGTTCGTACTGCCGTTCATTTTTCTGGCCCTGGCCTTCACCTGGGTCTTCGTTTTCGGAAACCTCGCCGATAAGGCTTTCGTCATTCGGCTGATGGCAGTGCTCATTTTCGGTTATCTGGGTTTCTACGCACCCAATATCTATGTTTCGAACGCCATGAACAAGCGGCAGGCCTCGATCAGACGCGCTTGGCCGGATGCGCTGGATCTGATGCTGATCTGCATCGAATCCGGTGTGTCCATGGAGGCCGCGATGCGTCGCGTTGCGGAAGAAATGGGCGAGCAGTCACCCGAACTGGCAGAGGAAATGATACTGACGACAGCGGAACTTTCCTTCCTTCAGGACAGGCGAATTGCACTTGAGAATTTTGGCATGCGCACGCAGCTGGACGGTGTCAAAAGCGTAGTGCAGGCGCTTATCCAGGCGGAACGATACGGCACGCCGTTGGCTCAGGCGCTGCGCGTTCTGGCGCAGGAAGGTCGCGACGAGCGGATGAACGAGGCTGAAAAGAAGGCCGCTGCGTTACCGCCGAAACTGACCGTGCCGATGATCATATTTTTCCTGCCGGTGCTGATCGCGGTCATTCTGGGACCGGCCGGTATTCGCGTCGCCGACACGTTCTGACACGGGAAGCGCGCCCGCATATCTAGCGGGCGATCCGTATGGTGTTCGTTTGAGGGTAAACCAGCACTGATTGAGGCGTCTAAAAACGATCAGCCTGCCGGCTTGTTGTCTTTTTTCGCCAGTTGCTGCCAGGAATTCTGCTGCGAAAGCATCGCGCGCAGATAGCCGAGATTGGCCTGGGCCTGCTGTGGCGAGAGTTCCTGAACCGCGATGCGCTCGGCTTCTGCAAAGCGCCCCTGAAGGCCCACCACGAGTGCGAGGTTCTGGCGAACGCGGCTGTCCGCGCCCGGCTGGGCGATGGCCGATTGCAGATATGTCTCTGCGGTGCGGGGATCGCTCGACAGGACGTAGGACATTCCGAGATTCGAAAGCACGCTCGGATCATTCGGCTTGAGATCGAGTGCCTGGCGGTATTTGGTGCGCGCCTCGTTCGACCGGCCAAGCTGGTCGAGCACGGCGCCTTCCGCAGAATAGAGCCGCCAGTCGGGACGGTCTGGCGTCTGCGCTCTCTGAATGGTCGAAAGGGCCTGCTCAAGCTGGCCTGATGCTGCCTGCGCCTTGCCATAGGCGGCAAGCACGTTACGGTCGGCAGGATTGGCGATGGCAATCTGCTGCATCACCGCAAGCGCCTGCGTATTCTTGCCGGTCATCATCAGCACGTTGGCATAATTCATACCGACGGACCTGTCCTTGGGGCTGCGTTCGTAGGCTTTTCCGGCCGTCTCTTCCGCCTGCCGGAGCTGGTCCATATTCATGTGGTCATAGGAGCGTGCGGTCGCAGGAATTGAGCCAGTCGACATGCGGTCCGGCTTATTGGTGCTGGCGCATCCGGAAACGGCTAAAACCAGCGCTGCGAGACATGCGCCACGCAGCAATCCTGTCCGGCCTGTCTCGCTCAAAGAAAAAGCAGTCATGGCAGTGCCCCCGCCCAAGAATTATCGATCTTGCGCCCGACATACGACAGACTCACATGACGCAACTTTCGCTTAAGCAATAATCTGTTAACCCTAACAGAGCGTTAATCGCACCGATTCTCGACAGTTACGAAAGCAGACCATGGCGCCCTATCAGTTCATCGAACGCCCGACCCCTTTCAGCTCCAAGGCCGGCAGCACCTTGCCGGTTTTCGCCGTCACGCCAGCCCATATCGAACAGGGCGCCATCGATCCTGTCGCTCTGGACTGGGCGAAAAAAGCGGGTTTCAAGGCAGAGGCAGGCGCCATATTGCTCGTTCCCTCCTCCGATGGTTCGCTGGGTGGCGTTCTCCTCGGCCTCGGCGGCAATCCGTCCGAAATCCCGTTCATAACCGGGAAACTGGCCCGCGAGCTGCCCGAAGGCGAGTGGCACATTGAAACTGCGCCATTGACGGCCAATCGACTGGCTCTCGGCTTCGGCCTCGGCAGCTACCGCTTCGACAAATACAAGACCACGAAAACCAGCGGGGCAAAACTTCTCATTCCGCAAGATGCCGAAGACGGCGAGATCAAGCGGGTTCTGGCCGGCGTCTTCCTGGCACGCGATCTCATCAATGTTCCGGCCAACGATATGGGGCCGGACGAGCTTGAGATCGCCTTCCGCAGTCTCGCCGCCCATTACAAGGCGAAGGTAGGCGTCATTACCGGCGACGACCTGCTGAAGGAAAACTTCCCGCTCATCCATGCCGTCGGCCGCGCCAGCGAAAGCGCGCCGCGCCTTCTGGAAATGAACTGGGGCAAGAAAGGCAATCCGCGCCTGACCCTCATCGGCAAGGGTGTCTGCTTCGATACCGGCGGTCTAGATATCAAGCCCGCCGCCTCCATGGCCCTGATGAAGAAGGATATGGGAGGTGCTGCCAATGTTCTTGGTCTGGCATTGATGATCATGGACGCCAAGCTGCCGATCAACCTTCGCGTCCTTGTGCCCGCCGTCGAAAACTCCATCTCCTCCAACGCCTTCCGCCCCGGTGATATCTACAAGAGCCGCAAGGGGCTGACGGTACAGATCGACAATACCGATGCGGAAGGTCGCCTCGTTCTGGCGGATGCGCTGGCCTATGCCGACGAGGATGCGCCGGACCTGATGATCGACATGGCAACGCTGACAGGTGCCGCCCGCGTCGCTCTTGGCCCGGATCTGCCGCCCTTCTACACCGACGACGACGATCTGGCCCATGATATCGCGGAAGCCAGCATCGATACCGACGATCCGCTGTGGCGCATGCCGCTCTACATGGGATACGACAAGGATATCCGCTCACGCGCGGCCGATATCACCAACGCGCCGTCGGGCGGCATGGCGGGATCGATCACGGCCGCCCTGTTCCTCAAGCGTTTCGTCACCAATACGAAAAAATGGGCGCATTTCGATATTTACGGCTGGTCACTGAGCGAGCGGCATCACTCGTCTATCGGCGGCGAAGCACAGGGCATCCGCGCGCTCTTCCACTACATCGCGCATCATTTCGTGAAGTGAAAAAATGATAGGGCGGTTTCGAAAATCGCCTTTACCGGAACTGTCACGGGGCGTTTCTCCTTACGGGATACGCCCCGTCTCCTTCAAACCAGAACCTTCTGTTCCTTGTGGTCTTCTTCACCGAAGAACTTAAGGTAACGTTCCACTTCGGCCGGTTCGCCCGTTGCCTTTTGCGGATTGTCCGAAAGCTTCACCGCCGGCCGGCCATTGGCATCGCTGACCTTGCAGACGATGGAGATCGGTTTGAGGCTGGCGATGGTCTTCGGCGCGCAGCCGGCAAAATCATTGGTCAAATTGGTGCCCCAGCCGAAACTCATGCGCACCCGGCCTTCGAAATGCTTGTAGGTGTCGATAATGGCGTTGACATCGAGACCGTCGGAAAAGATCAACATCTTCTTGCGGGGGTCGCGACCCATCTTCTGCCACCAGTCGATGATCTTTTCCCCGCCCTCGATCGGCGGTGCGCTGTCGGGACGGAAGCCCGTCCAGTCCGCCACCCATTCCGGCGCGTTGCGCAGAAAAGCCGCCGTACCGAAGGCGTCGGGCAGCACGATCAGCAGGTTGCCGCCGTAAAGCCGGTTCCAGTCCTTCAGGACCTGATAAGGCGCGGCGGCCAGTTCCTCGTTGGTTTGCGCCAGCGCCGCAACCACCATCGGCAATTCATGCGCATTGGTACCGACGGCTTCGAGATCGGAATCCATGGCGAGAAGGACGTTGCTCGTGCCGGTGAAGGCAGGGCCGATGCCTTCCTTCAGCGCCTCGACGCACCAGCGCTGCCACAGAAAACTGTGGCGGCGGCGGGTGCCGAAATCGGAAATGCGCAGGCCCGGTAGTTCCCGCAGTCGCTCGACTTTCTCCCACATTTTAGCCTTTGCGCGGGCATAGAGAACATCCAGCGTGAAATAACCGAGCGACCGCATGGCGCTGCGCGAACGCAGCTCGTTGATGATCGCAAGCGCTGGAATTTCCCAGAGCGTGGTGTCCATCCAGCGGCCGTGGAAATTCAGCTCATATTGCCCGTCACGCTTGAAAAGCTCATATTCCGGCAATTGATAGCTCGAAAGCCAGGAGAGAAACTCCGGCTCGAAGATTTGCGAGCGGCCATAGAAGGTATTACCCGCAAGCCAGATGTTCTCCTTTTTGGAGAGACGCAGAGTACGGGCGTGATCGAGCTGCTCGCGCAGTTCCATCTCGTCGATCTCTTCCGCCAGCCGCACCGTCTTGGTGCGGTTGATCAGGGAAAATGTCGCGTCAACTTCCGGATAGAGTTTCCAGATCATCTGCAACATCAGCAGCTTGTAGAAATCCGTATCGATCAGGCTGCGGACGATCGGATCGAGCTTCCAGGTATGATTGTGGACACGGGTTGCTATATCGGTCTTCGTCATGCTCGCATTCCCTAACATCGGCCGTGACATCGGCAGGGCCGATGTCACCCCGCACCTCGGCAGGTATCAACCTGTCATGCCAAAGATTTATCTGAAAAAGCGACAACAAGTCCAGAGCGCGAGCGACGCAAATGCCGCTTTAAATTCCATCGCTTCAGAAGGTCGGGTCGACGGGATTGATGCCCGGATACCAGTCCTTGGAGACAGGATTTCTGCCGCCGAAGCTGGAAATGCCGTTTTCGTCCGTGCAACGATACCCCTGAACGGGAAGTCCACGGCTGCCGAAAACATCCCGGTGGGGACCCCTGGCATATCCCGTAACGCCAAGTTCGCTATGGCAGTTGTAACGGACCTTGGGTTGCAGCGTTCGCGGGTCCTTGACGCCGGGCAGGTTCGCATAGGCGTCGGGCGCCGGGGCAAAACCATTCTGGAAAACGGTCTGCGCCTCGGCTGAAGCGCTCAAGAGAACCGCCGCCAGAATAGCTGCCAATCGTGTCGCTGTTTTCGTCTTCATCGATGCCGGTCCCATGCCATCATTCATCCGATGTAGGCGCTCGGCAGCGATCGCACAAAGGGCGAGGCAGGCACAATTTCGTGAAAGCCGCCTTCTCAGCCTTCCAGACGCCGGTAAGCCGTCGGCCTTTCGTAAAGCCAGCCGATACGCTCGATGGCCTCATTGAGATTTTCGCGCGCGACATTCATCGTATGGCCATTGGCATGCAGCAGCGTTTCTTCATTTTCCATGAGGCCGACATGGCCCTTCCAGAAAACCAGATCGCCGCGCCGCAATTCGTCGCGCTCTATTTCCACGCCAAGCGATTTCACCTGCATGTCGGTATCGCGCAGAACCCGCTTGCCCGTCATCGCCATGGACAATTGCACGAGGCCGGAACAATCGATACCGAAGCCGGAGCGACCGCCCCAGAGGTAAGGCGTTTCGATGAACCGCAAGGCTACCGCGACATAGTCCTCGTCAAGCGCGTCATCCACCGTCCGGCAATGGGCAGCGATGATGCCTTCACCCTTTTCGGTCAGCAGATAGCGTGTACCGCGCGTCTCCGCCTCGCCGACAATGCGGACCAGACTGCCCATGGAAAGTGCTGCGACCGGCGGTTTGCGCAGTTCGGCGATGGGATAAAGAAAGGTGCGCGGTGCAACCACTTGATGGGTAGCGGCAACGACATCGGCGATTGCCGTTTCCGGCACATAACCGGCATAACCGTCTGCATCTGCCTGCACCCATGCCCAGCCGTTCGCTCGGTCGAAAACTCGCACGGTTTCGCCAAACAGAAGCTCCGTGTCGATGCCGGCGGCAAGGTCCGGCGTTGGCCGCAGGCCAATCGCGGGAACAGCGATTTGGGCGGGCGAGCCGCGGACGAAGCGTTCGGCCTGAACCACGCCTTGCAACTTCTCATCGGCCAGATCGGAGCGGAAGACATTCAGGCGGCGGTCGAGCATCATGGGTTTTATGTCCAGAGGTTAGATCTTACGCGCCTGATCAATAATCAGATCGCCGAATTTTTCCAGATAGAGAGCACCTGCGACCGTACGTTTTATCACAACATTGCGTTTGTCCCGCTCGTCCCGCACCCTGTCGACCAACCCGAGCGCCCCGAGACTGTCCAGTGCGCGGGTGATGACCGGTTTGGTCACGCCCAACATTGCAGCGAGGCCCCGGACGGTGTGCGGCGGCGGCACGAGATAAATCTGCAGCAGGATTGCAGTCTGCCGCAGGGTCAAATCCGGCGCATCGGCAATGACTTGCGCCGTGGATACGCGATGCCAAAGCCCCAAGGCCTCCGTCGGCGAAAGTTCTGCAGGCAAACCGGTAAACCTTCCAGTCGTTACCCCACCGTTTTCATTCAACCGAGCAGAAAACTCAAGAACCATAGCGCACAAACAAAACCGCCGCGCTATCGCAGACCCTGAAAGATCGCGCGGCGCGGCGGTGTTTGTCGACCCGTTTTCGGGCCTTTAACGTCCCCTCTGGACTTGCAACATAAGATGCAGGAAGTGTGCCAGTTTTATTGCGGCGCACAAATATGAGCAAAAACAGACATTTGGGGTATTATTCCTGCCTTATGGTCAAATTTTCTGCAAGGCAGAAATAGCATTAAAAATAAGCAATCAGCAATTCAATGCTTAAAAACTGCCTTCCGCCATGACAGCGGAAGGCAAGGATCAACGCAGATCAGATTTCCGCACCGCGTGCGGCGTCAACCGCATCGGCGCTTTGCCGCCGGTTATGACGGATCGACGACCAGAGCGAAATGCCGATCAAGGTCGCACCGCCAAGGCCGGTGATGACCTCCGGAATGTGGAACATGGTCTGCACGTACATGATGACCGACAGGATGAGGATCGCGTAGAAAGCGCCGTGTTCCAGATAGCGGTATTCGGCAAGCGTTCCCTTTTCGACCAGCATGATCGTCATCGAACGCACATACATGGCGCCGATGCCGAGACCGATGGCGATGATGAACAGGTTCTGCGTCAGCGCAAATGCACCGATCACACCATCGAAGGAGAAGCTTGCGTCGAGCACTTCGAGATAGAGAAACGCACCGAAGCCGCCTTTTGCAGCGCCTTCCAGCACTTCCTGGCTACGATCGAGAATACCGCCGACAACCTCCACCAGAAGGAAGGTCAAAAGACCCCAGATCGCCGAATGGAAGAAGGTAGTGGCCGCAACCGGACCAAGCTCCGGATTGTCACTGGCGCCGATGATGCGGGAGAAGACCAGCATGACGACCAGCACGAAGGCGATCTCGATGCCCTTGACGGAGGAATAGGTTGCAGCCTTTTCCTCGATCCAGCGCACCCAATGCACATCCTTTTCATGATCGAAGAAGAAGTTGAGGCCGACCATCATCAGGAAGGTGCCGCCGAAAGCAGCGATAGGCAGATGGGCGTCACGCATGATTTCCGCATAACGTTCCGGCTCCGTGGCCGCCATGACGAGCGCCGTCCAGGGGCCGACATTCGCGGCAACGACCACGATCAGCAACGGGAAGACGATACGCATGCCGAAAACGGCAATCAGGATACCCCAGGTCAGGAAGCGATGCTGCCAGACCGGTGTCATCTCTTTCAGCTTGTTGGCATTAACGATGGCGTTGTCGAAGGAAAGCGAAATTTCCAGCACGGCAAGCACCGCGCAAATGAAGAAGATCGTGGCCGTGCCACTGACCGTTCCGGTCATTTCCCAACCGAGATAACCGCCAAGGATAAGACCGACGATGGTGACGATAAAAGCCCACTTGAAGTAGGAAAGCGTGGTTTTCTGGGCGGTGCTCATGTCCGATCACCTCCGGTCACGAAGACGATTGCGGAACGACGCAGGGCGTCGAGCCGCACGCAGAAAGCACGCGCGCGAAGCACATTCAGGTTTTTCATAGTTTTTAATCCGCCGGCCAATTTTTGCAGGCGGTACCGACATCACGAGAGCGCCGTAAAACTCTCGCCAGAGGGGCCCGGCACCTTTGTTTCCTCTGCCCATGCGAGACTTATGATCGCAGGACCTCTCTTACTCCCCGAAGATCACCTCTTCGTCAAGTCCCGTGATGGTTTCGGCGGCAACATCACGGGTAAACAGAGGACAAGGTTTAGTCTGCGGCCAGTACATCCACCGTTCCGCGACCGCGTTTGAGGGTATTTTCTCGGAAGAAAATATAAAGCCCGGAAAGAACGATCAGGCCTGCGCCGACGACGATACTGGTTTGCGGCACGTCACCGAAGAACAGCCAGCCGAAAACTACCGCCCAGAGCAGCAAGGTATATTGCAGCGGCGCGACAGTGGCGGCATCAGCAAGCTTCAGGGCACGGTTGACCAGCACATGCGCCGCCATGGCGACCACGCCTAGCAGGCCGAGGAACGCCAGATCAAAACCGGACTGGACCGGCAACCAGCCGGATGGCGTGACGAACACGGCAACAATGCCCGCAAGCCCCGCACCGATGATCTGCCAGAAGGCGAGCACCGTATCGGGCGTATTGCGAAGCTGGCGTCCGGACAACATCATGAAGGCGAATGCGGCACTGCCGAGAATGGAGAACAGCGCGGCAGAGGTGAGGCTTGCCGAGCTTGGTTTGAGCGCAATGAGAACGCCGACGAAACCGATAGCGATGGCCGTCCAGCGACGCCAGCCGACCTTTTCTCCGAGTAGGAACGGCGAGAGTGCTGCGACATAAATCGGAGCTGCAAGCCAATAGGTCATGACGTCGGCCAATGGCAGGGCCGCGACCGCAAAATAAAAACAGAAAAGCTCGGCGGTGGAAAAGAAGACACGCGCCGCCTGAAGAGACGGCCGCTCGATTTTCACGAGGCCGGAAAGACCGCCTTTCCACACGATCGGGACAAGAATGACAAGGGCAGCTAAGCTTCGGATGAGGATCACCTGCCCCTGGCTATAGGTCGAAACCAGCCATTTCCCCATGGCGTCGTTCAACGCGAAAAGCAGCATTCCAAGCAGCATGACGGCCACGCCGAGGCCCGTCGGCGAAAGCTTTCTTATCATATTCGACATGTCAGATCCCGATCTCTCCCAATGGCTGCATTGGTCGTTCAGCCAGCCATCCCTTGTCAAGCCCGAAGCAGCCGGACTTGCGTATTAATAGTACTAATACAGCGACAGCGCGGATGTCACGCGAACATTCGTCTTTCTTCCGTAACCAGTTCCTGAAGAAAATCGACCACCGTGCGGACGCGGACCAATTGGCGGGCGGACTCGTGATAGGCCGTCCAATAGGCCCGTTTTATGCTCATATTCGGCATGATCCGCAGAAGTTCAGGATATTGCCCGGCGATGTAATTATGCAGGATGCCAATACCGGCACCGGAACGAACCGCCTCGGTCTGGCCGGTAGCGCTGGAAATTTCAAAGGCAGCATCCCAGTCGCGCATGATCTCGCCGGTATAGTTGAGGGACGGTGAGAAGATCAGGTCCTCCACATAACCGATCCGGCGATGGCGCTTCAGCGCATCGACATCAGCCGGCGTTCCGTATTCAGCGAGATAGGCCCTCGATGCATAAAGCCCCAGCGAATAATCGGTGAGCTTCGAAAACATTAGCCTGCCCTGCTCCGGCCGCTCAATGGTGATGGCGATATCGGCCTCGCGCTGTGAAAGGGAAAAGGAGCGCGGTACCGGCACCAGCTGGATCTTCAGGTCGGGATAACGCGCGGTCAACCGGCCAAGCCGTGGCGCAAGAAAGGAAACGCCGAGGCCATCCGGTGCACCGATGCGCACCGTTCCGGCAACCGCTGTATCGACGCGCCCGAGATTTGCCTGGGCGTTCAGCATTTCGGTTTCCATGCGCTCGGCCCCGGCCAGAAGACTTTGGCCTTCCTCCGTCAGCTCGCAGCCATTGGTGCTTCTCAAAAACAGCTGGGTGCCGATAGCAGCTTCAAGTGCCGAAATCCGCCGACTGAGGGTTGCGTGATTGACGCCGAGCTTTCTGGCCGCCGACAGAAACTGGCCGCTGCGTGCCACGCTTAAAAACAAACGCACATCATCCCAGTTCACGGCACTCTCCTTATGTGCATTTTTGCACAATGGATGCTTATTTCAGGCGATTGATTTGTGCAAATCGAAAGGTAATGCTGTGCCATAACATTCTGGAGGAACACCCATGAAGGAAATCGGTCATTTCATTAACGGCAAGCATGTGCCCGGCACCAGCGGCCGCACATCCAATGTCTACAACCCGGCCACCGGCGAAGTGCAGGCGACTGTCGCACTTGCAAGCGACGCCGAGCTGCGCGCCGCCGTGGAAAGCGCAAAAGCGGCACAGCCGAAGTGGGCCGCCACCAATCCGCAGCGCCGCGCCCGCGTGTTCTTCAAGTTCGTCGAACTTCTGAACCGCGACATCAACGAACTGGCGGTGCTGCTTTCCAGCGAACACGGCAAGACCGTCGAAGATTCCAAGGGCGATATCATCCGCGGCCTGGAAGTCTGCGAATTCGTCTGCGGCATTCCACATCTGCAGAAGGGTGAGTTCACCGAGGGCGCAGGCCCGGCCATCGACATGTATTCTATCCGCCAGCCGGTCGGCATCGGTGCGGGCATCACGCCGTTCAACTTCCCCGGCATGATACCGATGTGGATGTTTGCGCCAGCAATCGCCTGCGGCAACGCCTTCATTCTCAAGCCTTCCGAGCGCGATCCGTCCCTGCCGCTCCGCCTTGCCGAACTGATGATCGAGGCCGGTCTTCCGGCCGGCATCCTCAATGTCGTCAACGGTGACAAGGGCGCAGTCGACGCCATCCTGACCGATCCTGACATCGGCGCGGTCTCCTTCGTCGGTTCGACGCCGATCGCCCGCTACGTCTACGGCACCGCCGCCATGAACGGTAAGCGCGCACAGTGCTTCGGCGGCGCGAAGAACCACATGATCATCATGCCGGATGCCGATCTCGATCAGGCAGTGAACGCACTGATGGGCGCCGGTTACGGTTCGGCCGGCGAGCGCTGCATGGCTGTTTCCGTTGCGGTTCCAGTTGGCGAAGAGACGGCCAACCGTCTCGTTGAAAAGCTTATCCCGCAGATCGAAAGCCTGAGAATCGGCCCCTATACCGACGACAAGGCCGATATGGGTCCGCTCGTCACCAAGGAGGCGCAGACGCGCGTCAGGGGATTGATCGACAGCGGCGTCGAGCAGGGCGCGAAGCTTCTGGTCGACGGCCGCGACTTCAAGCTGCAGGGCTATGAAGACGGCTATTTCGTCGGTGGCTGCCTGTTCGACCACGTCACCCCTGACATGGACATCTACAAGACGGAAATCTTCGGACCGGTTCTGTCAGTCGTTCGCGCCAAGAATTACGAAGACGCGCTCGAACTGCCGATGAAGCATGAATATGGCAACGGCGTTGCGATCTACACCCGCGACGGCGATGCCGCCCGCGACTTTGCAAGCCGCATCAACATCGGCATGATCGGCATCAACGTTCCGATCCCGGTTCCGCTCGCCTACCATTCCTTCGGCGGCTGGAAGGCTTCCAGCTTCGGCGATCTCAACCAGCACGGCACGGATTCGATCAAGTTCTGGACGAAGACCAAGACGATCACCTCGCGTTGGCCGTCCGGCATCAAGTCGGGTGCCGAATTCGTCATGCCGACGATGAAGTGACGCAGACCGGTTTTCTCGTCGTGACGACGAAATAAACCGGATAAGTTCCTATTGACCAGAAAGCCCCGCCAATTTTTCGGCGGGGCTTTTTTGTTGTATAAAACAACAAAATTTAGTTTCTCCCGTCAAAATAATTCCACTTAAAGCTGTTATGGCGTAGGCGCACAGGTGCGGCGTGGGGACTCTGCGAACCCAACGATAACGAGAAGCCTGCAAGCTCAATCTGCCCGGAGAGGGCGTGCCATGAAGGACTATTATGAATGACATCTCTGTAAGTACAGATCAGGGCACAATCGAACGCGGCTTGTTCACCGGAAATACCAAGGAGTATTTCGGAATCTGGATCGTCAATATTCTTCTGACGATCATCACGCTTGGCATTTACTCTGCCTGGGCGAAGGTGCGCCGCAAGCGTTATTTCAACGGCAATACCGTACTGGCCGGCCGCGCCTTCGGTTATCACGCCACCGGCGGGCAAATCTTCAAGGGTCGGCTTATCGCCTTTGCCTTCATCGTCATTTCGCAGCTTGTCACCCTTATCCATCCGTTTCTGGTCTTCGCGCCGCTGATCCTGCTGATCATCTTCTTTCCATGGCTGATCACGCGCAGCATTCGTTTCAATGCGCGGGTGACGAGCTATCGCAATGTGCGGTTTGATTTCGTCGGCACAGCCGGTGGTGCTTTCGTCTCGGTTATGCTCGGCGGTCTCGTCGCACTGTTTTCCTTGGGTATTCTGGCACCATTGAGCAGCCGCTGGGCCAATCGCTACATATTTAGCAACCTGCGATATGGTGATCGTCCGTTCAGTGCCGACCCCAAAATTGTGGAACTGTACGACGTCTGGATCGCGCCCGCCATCATGGTGGTTATCGGTGGCGTTATTTGCGGCCTAATCGGTTTTTCCATAATGACGTCAAACACCATGATGATCGCGAACGAAGAGACCGCAACGATGATGATCATGGCCGTATTGAATATTGGTCTTTTCGGCGCTTTTGTCGTTTATGGTCTTGCGAGCATCGTCTATCACGCCGGTGTTCGCAATGTCGTTGTCTCATCAATGTGGCTCGATGGAAAACATGAATTGTATAGCGCGATTCAGCGTCGCCGCTACCTCTGGATCGTCATCTCCAACCTGATCGTCACCGTTTTCACCTTTGGCCTGATGCGGCCGTGGGCGGCGGTACGCGAAGCGCGCTACACCGTCGAGCGCACGGCAATCCGTTTCAACGGCGATGTGGGCGAGGTTCTCTCCTCGATGGAGGCGACGGGTGCTGCCGTCAGCGCCGAATATATGGATATGGAAGGTTTCGAATTTGGTTTCTGACACCGGAGAAACCGTTTCGGGCGAGTGGCATGCCGCTCGCTCAAACCTTTCGAATGCCGCCAGGTTAAAGCTTGGCGGCACGATCCTTTTCGTGCTCGACGCGAAGGACAACCATGTCAGAACGCAGGCCGAGATAAAAACGGTCGAGATCAGCCACCGGGTCGGGGCCATTCCCCGCGAGTTGCATTTTCCTGACGGGTCGCTGTTCGAAACGCGTGACAATGACGGCGTGGACCGGCTGCTCGGCCAGCACATCACGAAACGTGCTGGCTTCGTGCATTGGCTGGAACAGTTTCGCCCACGACTGGTCGGCATCACGGCGGCGGCCGTTCTTCTGGCCTACGGCACCTACAAGCTGGCGCTTCCGGCGCTAGTAGAAGTGGCGGTTGCCGTCACACCGCCGATCGTGCCGCAGGTCATGTCGGCCAGCACGCTGCAGGCCTTTGACAAAACGGTCTTTTCTCAGAGCGCCCTGCCACAGGCGGAACAGGACGCGATCCGTTCGGACTTCGCCAGAATAGTCGCCAATGCGCAGGGCTTGCCCGAGGACTACAAGCTGAATTTTCGCGGTGGCGGTTATATCGGCCCCAACGCTTTCGCGCTTCCGGATGGCACTATCGTTTTAACGGACGAACTGGTGGAGCTGGCCGGCGACGACAGGCAAATGATCATCGGCGTTCTCGCGCATGAAATCGGCCACGTCGAATATGAACACAGCCTGCGGCAACTCTACCGCGCTGCCGGGGTCGCCGGTCTCGTCATGCTGATTGCCGGCGATGTCGGTTCGGCCATGGAGGATATTCTGACCCAGGGCGGCGGTCTTCTGGCCTTGTCACATTCGCGCGACGCCGAGCGGCAGGCCGACGAGCGCTCCGTCGAACTGATGCGTAAAGCCGGGCTGGATCCCACCGCGATCGAGCGTTTCTTTGCACTTATCGAGGAAAAACTGGGCGACAAGGGCGGCACCAGCATCTTGTCCTCCCACCCCGGAACGCCGGAAAGGCGCAAGGCGATCCTCGACTACAATGCCTCTCTCGACATCAAGCCGGCGGGAAATTGACCCGCCGGTAGAACAGCGTCAGTTGGTCGGGCCGTCGTTGAACCCGACTTCGTCCACCAGCTCGGATGCCTGCTTGCGATGGGCGGCGATATCCGTCAGCGGCAACTTGTCCGGATGGATGGGGCCGAAACCCTTCACGACATCGGAGGGCTCGGCGCCGGGCAGCACCGGATATTCAAAGACCTGCTTGGCGTAGATTTCCTGCGCCTCGCGCGATGCCAGGAATTCCATCAGCTTCAGCGCATTGTCCCTGTTCGGTGCATATTTCGTCAGGGCCATACCGGAAATATTCACATGCGTCCCGCGATCGCCGGCATTGGGAAAGATCACCCGCACGGATCCCGCCCATTCCTTTTCTTCCGGCTCGCGGTCGTTGGTCAGCATCAGGCCGACATAATAGGTATTGCCGAGCGCAATGTCGCATTCGCCGGAAAAGATCGATTTTGCCTGGCTGCGGTCGGTACCATCAGGCTTGCGGGCCAGATTGTTCTTCAGGCCGGTGAGCCATGTCCGGGTATAATCGACGCCGTGATGGGCAATCATCGAGGCAATCAGCGCGATATTATAGGAGTGCTGGCCGTCACGAATGCAGATCTTGCCCTTCCATTTCGGATCGGCAAGCTCTTCATAGGTGATGTCCTTCTGGGTCACCCGTTCCTTCGAGGCATAAACCACCCGACCGCGCGTCGTCAGGCCGAACCACTCTCCCTGAGGGTCACGAAGGTTGGCCGGAATATCTTTTTCAATGACGGGATCGTTCAGCACCGGCTGCGTGACGCCGCCTTCTTTCGCCTCGACCAGACGGGCGATATCGACCGTCAGCAGGATATCGGCCGGCGAATTGACGCCCTCGGCCTGAATGCGTTCCACCAACCCCTTGTCGAGGAAGAGAACGTTTGCCTCTATGCCCGTTTCTTTCGTGAAGGCATCGAGCAGCGGCTGGATCAGCTCAGGCTGCCGATAGGAATAGACGTTCACCTCGCCATCCGCAAAAGCGGCTGGTGCGACCGAGAGGATCGTCAGGCCCGAAAAAACGGCAGCGGAAAAACGCGATTTCAAGCTTGCCATTAAGAATGCCTCCATTACATTCAGATTCTTGACTTGTTTGTTCATGAATCATCAAACCGGTCAACAAGGCTGTTTGAGAAATATCGAATGGGTGCCAGTTTTTTCAGTTTCTGGAATTGTTCTAAACTGAAAAAGAGACTATATAACTCCACATTGAGAGTTAGGAGACCAGCATGCGTTTGACCAAACAGACCAACTATGCCGTTCGCATGTTGATGTATTGCGCCGCAAATGACGGCAAGTTGAGCCGCATCCCGGAGATCGCCCGAGCCTATGGCGTGTCTGAGCTGTTCCTTTTCAAAATCCTGCAGCCGCTCAACAAGGCCGGCCTGGTGGAAACCGTGCGCGGCCGCAATGGCGGCGTGCGCCTTGGCAAGCCTGCCGAGAAGATCAGCCTGTTCGACGTGGTGAAGGTGACCGAAGACAGCTTTGCCATGGCCGAATGTTTCGAGGATGGCGCTGTCGAATGTCCGCTGGTGGACAGCTGCGGCCTGAACACGGCGCTTCGCAAGGCGCTTAACGCCTTCTTCGATGTGCTGGCGGATTATTCGATCGATGACCTCGTCAAGGCGCGGCCGCAGATCAACTTCCTGCTCGGCATCGACACTGAAATGCCCAAGATCGCCGCCCTTCCGGCCGCCTGATCATCCCATTGCCCAAGCGGCATTTGCCATAGCCCGTGTCCGCAGGTCACGGGCTTTTCTTTTATAGAATACTTCTGAAATGCAATATTTTTGGTCCCGCGTGTTGACGTTGCGGGACGAAGCGGCGCATTTGGTCGCGAGCTTTTTCAAGCAAGCAGCCAGCGTCGCAATGATCATCAAGCCTGAACTCCATACATTTGCACTTACCGCCCTCGTCGGCAGCATGGGTGCGCTGCTTGCCAGCCTGCTCGATGTTCCCGCACCCTTCCTTTCCGGTCCGGCGCTTGCGGTGACGATCACGGGGCTGGCCGGCTTAAAGCTTGGAATTCCCGCCTTCATCCGCAACGCCTGTTTCGTTGTCGTCGGCATTTCGATGGGAACGAGCGTGACGCCGTCAGTGATCGATGCCGCAAGGACGTGGCCCCTGAGCTTCGTCGTCGTGCTCGCCGCCGTCGTCATCATGCTCTACGTCGCCTACTGGATCCTGCATTACGGCTTCGGATACGACCGGACCACGGCGATGCTGGGCGCTTCCCCCGGCCATCTCAGCTACATCATCAGCCTTGGCGCCGAGACGAAAAGCGACCTTGCGACCGTCAGCATCGTGCAAAGCGTGCGGGTGCTGGCGCTAACCCTTTCCGTACCGCTGATCGTCGAATATTTCGATCTGGTCAGCATGGAACCGCTTGTAACAAACCCGCCAATGGGCCTTTTCACGCTGGTGCTGACCATCGCCGCGTCGCTTTTGACGGGATGGCTCTTCCTGCGATGGAAATTTCCGGCAGCCCTGCTGCTCGGCGGCGTTGCCGTTTCCATCGGCACCCACATTACCGGCCTGACCGAAGGCGGTGTTCCGACCTGGCTCAGCCTGCCGGTCTATGTACTGATTGGCTGTCTCATCGGCACGCGTTTTTCAAATGTGTCGCTGATGGATGTGCGGAAAGGCTTTCTGGCGGGTTTCGTCGTTACCATCGCCGTGATGCTGATTGCCGGAAGTATCGCCTGGATGATTTCCAGCATTACCGGTGTTCCGCTGAATGCTGTCATGATTGCCTATTCGCCGGGCGGCCTTGAAACCATGGCTGCCATGGCCGTGATGATGCATGCCGATACCGCTTATGTCGGCTCGCATCACGTCCTGCGGCTCCTGTTCCTGTCCGTTCTCATGCCGCTTGTCATGGGCAAGGATGCGCGCAAGCGGGACGGCAAGACCTAGGCCCAAGCCACGCGGCGCAAAAATTTGAATGGCGTTGCAACCATTTTTTCTCCCGGTCGTTCTTATTTCTCCGCAATTGCGGCGGCGATTTTTCGCGCGTTTGACAGGCTGACCCACCGGAGGAATTTTCATGAAACGCTTGATGACTTTGACGGGCGCCGGACTCGCGCTTGCACTTTATGGTTCCATCGCTCAGGCGCAGGTGGTCGTGTCGTCGAAGATCGACACGGAAGGCGGCGTTCTCGGCAACATCATCCTTGCCGTACTGAAGAAGAACAATATCGAGACAACGGATCGCATCCAGCTCGGCGCAACGCCGGTTGTCAGAAAGGCGATCACCGCAGGCGAGATCGACATCTATCCGGAATATACTGGCAACGCCGCCTTCTTCTTCTCCAAGGCGGACGATCCGCTCTGGAAGGACGCCGCCAAGGGTTATGAGGAAGCCAAGACGCTTGATTATGACGCCAACAAGATCGTCTGGCTCACGCCATCCCCCGCAAACAACACCTGGGCAATTGCGCTGCGCAAGGATGTCGCTGACAAAAACAATCTGAAGACGCTTTCGGATTTCGGCAAATATGTCGCCGGTGGCGGCCAGGTGGTTCTTGCCGCCTCCTCGGAATTCGTCAATTCCGCCGCCGCCCTGCCGGCGTTTCAGACCACTTACGGCTTCACCATGAAACCGGACCAGCTGATCACGCTTTCCGGCGGCGATACCGCCGCCACCATCGCCGCTGCAGCCAACCAGACGAACAACGCCAATGCGGCCATGGTCTATGGCACCGATGGTGGTATCGCCCCCTCCGGTCTTGTGGTGCTTGAGGACGACAAGCATGTGCAGCCCGTCTACCAGCCAGCGCCGATCATTCGCGAAGAGGTTCTGAAAAAGAACCCCAATATCGAGGAGTTGCTGAAACCCGTTTTTGAAAAGCTGGATCTGGCGACCCTGCAGGACCTGAACGCCCGCGTGCAGGTGGGGGGCGAACAGGCCAAGACCGTGGCCGCCGACTTCCTGACGAAGAACGGCTTCCTCAAATAATTGCCTGTTAAGTGCTGGAGCGGGATAGCGGAAACCCATGCGCGGTTTTCACCATCCCCTCCGAACCTATGATCCGGGGAGCTGAATTTGACGAAATGGCCTGACAAGGTGGGCGTGCTGATTTCGTGCCTGCTTCTTTATGCGCTTTTCGCGTCTCCCTTCATGACATTGCGCGCCAACCGGATCGTTCAGGGCGAAACACGAACGATCTTCGAAGCCCTTCCGGTTTCTGCTGCAACCCTCCTCGTCGTTATCATTCTTGTCGCCGCCTTCATCGCCTTTTTCCGTTTTCCGGCGCGCCTGAAACTCGCAGCGGCGCTGGTCGGCCTTGCGGCGCTGGCGATCTTCATCGGACAGGCGGCGTCCGCGCTGACGCCTGAAGGCAACAGTTTTGCCCGCGTTTCGCCCGCCAGCGGTTTCTGGTTGATGTTTTCCGGGCTGGCTTTGCTCGCCACCGATTGCATTGCGCGTCTCCAGCCGAAACCCACTTTACGGATTTTGCTGTTGCTGGCGGCAATCGCGACCCTTGCGGCAGTTCTGACAAGTGGCCTCTGGGACAACCTCTCCATCATCAAGGAATATACCGGCCGGGCCGACACCTTCTGGACCGAAGCACTGCGGCATGTGGAGCTTGCCATCGGCTCGCTGATCGCGGCGACCATTGTGGGTATTCCGCTCGGTATTCTCTGTCACAAGGTCGAGCGATTGCGCTCCGGTGTGCTGAACGCTCTCAACATCGTCCAGACAATTCCGTCCATCGCCCTTTTTGGCCTTCTGATCGCGCCGCTCGGATGGATCGCCGCTACTGTGCCGGGCGCTGCGAAAATCGGTATCGCCGGCATCGGCACGGCGCCCGCCTTTGTGGCGCTGTTTCTCTATTCGCTGCTGCCCGTCGTCTCCAACACGGTGGTCGGTCTTTCCGGTGTCTCGCAAGCCGTGCGGGAGGCCGCACGCGGGCTTGGAATGACGCCGCTGCAAAGGTTGTTACGGGTTGAATTTCCGTTGGCCATGCCGGTCATCCTCACCGGTATCCGCATCGTGCTGGTGCAGAATATCGGTCTTGCGACCATCGCAGCGCTTATCGGCGGCGGTGGCTTTGGCGTTTTCGTGTTCCAGGGCATCGGGCAGACGGCGATGGACCTCGTGCTGCTCGGCACCGTGCCGACCGTTCTGCTCGGCTTCGCCGCGGCGATCACGCTCGACGCCCTCATCGACAGCAATCTCTTCAGCGCAGGCGGAAGGCAAAAAGCATGATCGAAATCGACACCATTACGAAACGATATGGCGATACGGCCGTGGTCGACCAGGTCTCCCTGACCGTTGCGCCGCGCACTGTCACCGTCATCGTCGGCACTTCCGGGTCGGGAAAAACCACCCTTCTGCGCATGATTAACCGGCTGGTGGAGCCGACCTCCGGCACCATTCGTATCGACGGAGACGATGTCAGCGCAATACCGGGCTACAAGCTGCGCCGCCAGATCGGCTATGCCATTCAGGGCCACGGCCTGTTTCCACATCGCACCGTGGCAGAGAATATCGCGACCGTGCCCCAGCTGATCGGCTGGGACCGCAAGCGTATCGATGCGAAAATCGATGCGCTGATGCACCTCTTCCAGCTCGACCCGGCGCTTTATGCCGACCGCTTTCCGCATGAGCTTTCCGGCGGGCAGCAACAGCGTGTCGGCGTGGCGCGCGCGCTTGCGGCAGAGCCTAACATTCTCCTGATGGACGAACCTTTCGGCGCTCTGGACCCGGTTATCCGCGCCAAGGCCCAGAACGATCTTCTCGATATCCAGAAGAAGCTCGGCGTCACGATCGTCCTCGTCACGCATGATATGGACGAGGCCTTTCATCTGGCAGATCGCATCGCCGTCATGGACAAGGGCCGTATCGTTCAGGACTGCCCGCCGGCCGAACTAGTGTTGAAACCAGCGACAGATTTCGTCCGCACCATGATCGGCGAAAATGAGCGCGCCCTGAAACTGCTGTCCGTTCTGTCGGTTGCAGAGGTCGTGGAGCCGGGAAGTGCTGAAGGCGAGCCGCTGAACGAGCACACCAGCCAGCGCGACGCCCTGTCGGCGATGTTATGGGCGGGCTGCGATGCCCTGCCCGTACTGAAAGACGACGGCCAGCCGGCTGGCCGGGTGCGGCGCGATGTTCTCCTCCAGCGTGCCGCCGGAGCCCTATGAAAAAAGCCGCTTCGTTCTTCGCTGCCGGGCTTCTGGTGCTGGCGCTGATCGTCTTCCTTGCGGCGCCGCAAGCCTTCGCGCCAGTGTTCCGCCCTCTCGTGCAGGCCAATGCGCCGGCAATCTACGTGCAGGCCAATCTGTTTTCCCTGACGCTTTCGCATCTGACCATCGTCGCGATTGCCACGGGGCTAGCGACGATGGTGGCGGGGGCGCTTGCGGTTCTCGTCACCCGCCCCTTCGGTTCGGATTTTCTGCCGCTATCGCGCAGCATAGTCAATATTGGCCAGACCTTTCCACCGGTGGCGGTGCTGGCGCTTGCGGTGCCGATGATCGGTTTTGGTGAAAAACCCACGCTCATCGCGCTGTTTCTCTATGCGCTTTTACCGGTTTTCGAAAACACGCTGACCGGGCTGACGACGCTGCCGGCCACCGTGATGGATGCCGCCAGAGGCAGCGGCATGACCGGCTGGCAACGGCTTGTCAAAGTGGAACTGCCACTTGCCCTTCCGGCGATCCTCGCAGGCATCCGGCTATCGGCGGTCATCAGCCTTTCAACCGCGACCATCGGCTCAACGGTCGCGGCGCGAACACTCGGGGAAGTCATCATTGCCGGCCTGCAATCCAACAATCTCGCCTTCATCCTTCAGGGCGGATTGATCGTTGCGGCACTTGCGATCCTGATCCACACTGCCTTTTCCGTTCTGGAGAAGGCGGCGGCTCGTAAAACCGGGCACTGACAAACGCAAGCTCCTCATTTTTATGTTCCCGACACCCGCCGCACATGTTAGGGGCTGACCGTCGAAACAGAAACATTCGAGGTTCGGGTGACACAGGCAATCGTCGTGATGGGAGTGAGCGGCTCTGGCAAGTCCACGGTCGCAGAGGAACTGGCGGAAAAACTGGGCATTGCCTTCATAGAAGGCGACAAGCTTCACCCTAAATCCAATGTCGACAAAATGTCCGAGGGCATTCCGCTGACCGACGAAGATCGCTGGCCGTGGCTCGATCTGATTGGTGCGGAACTACACAAGGGCCGTGAAAATGACGGTGTTGTCGTTTCCTGCTCGGCGCTCAAGAAAATCTATCGTGACCGACTGCGCAAGGCCGCCGGTGGTTCGCTCGCCTTCGTCTATCTGGACGGCAGCCTGGAACTCCTTAGCCGGCGCATGGGTGAACGCAAGGGCCACTTCATGCCGCTCTCGCTGCTCCAGACCCAGCTTGCAACGCTGGAAGTACCGACCGGCGAACCCGGCGTCGTGACCGTCAGCATCGACGCCACGCCGGAGGAAATCACCGCAAACGCGCTTTTCGGTTTGAAAGCGGTGACGTTCTAAAATCCGAGCTTGTCCCGCATGCCGTACCACCATGCGCCAAGCACGGTCAGCGGCACACGGAACGTCTTGCCGCCCGGGAACGGATAGTTCGGCAGGGAACTCCAGACATCGAAACGTTCGGCGTGGCCTGCAACGGCCTCGCCCAATATTTTGCCCAGCAGATGCGTGGTGGTGACGCCGTGGCCGCTATCGCCATGCGAAAAATAGACGTTGTCCGACAGTTTGCCCATATGCGGAATGCGCGTGAGTGTCAGCGCGAAATTGCCGCTCCAGGCAAAGTCGATCCTCGTCTTTTCCAGTTGCGGGAAGGTCTTCAGCATATTCGGGCGGATCACACCGGTCAGGTCCGCCGGATCGCTGCCGCCATAGCCGATGCCACCGCCATAAAGCAGGCGGTTATCGGAGGTGCGGCGATAATAATCGAGAATGTAATTGGCATCCTCGACGCAATAATTGGCGGGCAGAAGTTCTTCGATAAGGTCGGCATCGAGCGGTTCTGTCGCCATCACCTGGCTTGAGACCGGCATCATCCGGTCGCCGATTTCCGGCAGCAATTTGCCGAGATAGGCATTGCCGCAGACGAGAACATATTTCGCCTTCACGCTGCCCGTCGCCGTGCGCACCACGGGGTTTACCCCCTGCTCCAGCGAAATGACCCGCGAATTCTCGAAAATACGGGCGCCCAGGCTTTCGGCCGCCGCCGCTTCCCCCTGCACCAGATTGAGTGCATGGATGTGGCCACCGAAGCGGTCGATCATGCCGCCGGCATAACGGTCGGTCTGCACATATTTTCCGACATCGGCCTTGGCGACCATCTCAAGCCCGCCATGGCCGTGTTTTTCCCAATGGGCCTTGTGGGCCTCCATCTCTCGGATCTGTTTCGGCGTGAAGGCGGCGAAAAAGCCGCCATCGACGAGATCGCAATCGATGGCATATTTCGCGATGCGGCTGCGGATGATCGCGCCGCCTTCCAGCGACATTTCGCCGAGTTTCACCGCCTTGTCGTGGCCGTAACGACTGGCAATGGTTTCGAGGTCGCGGCTGTAACCATTGACGATCTGGCCGCCATTGCGCCCCGAAGCGCCGAAGCCAACCCGCACACCCTCCAGAACGATGACGGAATAACCGCGTTCGCTGAGTTCAAGCGCGGCGGAAATGCCGGTGAAACCGCCGCCGATGACGCAGACATCCGCTTCCATCGCGCCTTCGAGCGTGGGTCGCACGGATTTGACATTGGCGGAAGCCGCATACCAGGAGGAGGTGTGGCCGGGATTGGGAATGTTCGTCACCTCAGCCATCTCACACCGTCCTGATATAGGCGTCATATTCGACGTCGGTTACACGCAGGGAAAATTCGGAAAGCTCCTGCTGCTTGCAGGCGGAGAACAGCGTGCGATAGCGCTGGCCGAGTGTCGCGTAAGCGAAGCTCGAACGCGTGAAGCGTTGCAGGGCGTAGTCCCAGTTGGTGGGTAGAGGTTCGTGATTGATCGCGTGGCTGTCGCCGGAAATCGCGCCGCCGGGCTGGCGCTTTTCCTTCATGCCGGCAAGTGCCGCACTCAGGATCATCGCCACGACGAGATAGGGGTTGGTATCGGCACCGGCCACGCGATGTTCGATACGCGTTGCGGCCTTGCTGGCGGTGATGACGCGCACCGCCGCTGAGCGGTTGTCGATGCCCCAAGAGGCATACGTAGGCGCATGTTCGCTGGGGGTCAGGCGGCGGTAGGAGTTGGCATGGGGCGCGAAGATCGCCATGCTTTCCCCCATGTTTTCCAGGAGGCCGCCGACCGAATGCATCAGCGCATCCGACGGGCCGTTTTCCCCGGCGTAGATGTTCCTGCCGTCGCTGTCGAGAACGGAAAAATGCACATGCATGCCGTTGCCAGCCTGCAGCCCGTAAGGCTTGGCCATGAAGGTGGCGTCGAGTTCGTGCCGCCGCGCCACACCCTTGACGATGCGTTTCAGGAACACGGCAAAATCGGCGGCCTGCAAAGCGTCCGGCACATGATTGAGGTTGATTTCATATTGCCCGGGGCCGTTTTCCCGCAGCGTCGTATCGGCAAGAACGCCCTGCGCCCGGCAGGCGGTCGCGATATCATGGAAGACATCCTCGAAGTCCTGCAATTCGGAAATCGACAGAACCTGCGTCTGGCCCGTGTGCCAACGGCCTTCGCGGCTGTGTGGCGGACGGACGGGATCGAGCGCTGAGCGAACCGGGTCGATCAGGTAGAATTCGAGTTCAGTGGCCACGACAGGCGTGAGGCCAGCCTTTTTATAGGCTTCCAGAACCCGTGCCAGAACATGGCGTGGATCGCCGTAGAACCCCGTGCCATCCGGATTTTTCATCGCAAGCAGGACTTGCGCGGTCGGCCGGCCGAGCCATGTCACCCGTGACAGCGAGCCGGGAACCGGAAAGCAAAGCCCGTCCGGATCGCCCGTACCTTCGGCGAGGCCCGCAGCATGTACGTCCCGTCCCCAGATATCCAGCGCGTAGACGGAGCGCGGGATCGCCATTCCCTTTTCAAGAACGTCGATCGCCCTTTCGCGCGGTATCCATTTGCCGCGCGGAACGCCGTTTGCGTCTATGACGAAGGCTTCGAGAATTTCGATATCGGGGTTATCAGCGAAAAATTTCTTTGCTTTTTCAATATCATCCATCATGCACCAGCAGACCGTTTCTCTTCTGTTTCGCGCGCAGAAGCGCTTCGCTAACGAAAATCGTCCTGCTGCTGATAGATGAGAAACCTCGCCGTCATGATGACGCTCGCCCCTTTTCCCTTTGGATAAGCCCATGTTACGTGGCCCGCCGCAGGAAGGCCAGCGGATTTAGAGCGGCGGAGATAAAAACGGAATCGTTCCGCCGCTCTAAGTTTTTGTTTGAGCATCGGATTTTCCGAAAACCGCGCTACACTTTTCGGTCCGATGCTCTGGCCATCAGGGATTGAACCTTTCCGGGCGGTAGGCATCGATGGCGATAACAGGTGTTTCTCCCAGCATGGTTTCCGCCAGCACACGCCCGGTAATAGGCCCGAGTGTCAGGCCGTGATGTGCGTGTCCGAAAGAGAACCATAACGTCTTGTGGCGCGGCGCCTTACCGATGATCGGCATCATATCCGGCGTGCAGGGGCGAGCGCCCATCCAGGGTTCCGCATCCAGCCTGCCGCCGAGAGGAAAGGTCTTGCGAGCCATCCGTTCCGCCTGCTCGATCTGCACCGGGGATTTCGGTGCATCGCGTTCGGCAAATTCCGCACCGGTCGTCATGCGAATACCCTTGCGCATCGGCGCCAGAAAATAACCGCGCTCCGCGTCGATCAGCCAGTTGTTGAGCTTGGTGCCATCCTGCGGCGCATAGTGCATGTGGTAGCCACGCTTCACACCGAGCGGGAAACGATAACCCAGCCGTTCCGTCACGGTATCCGCCCATGGGCCAAGGGCTACGACAGCGTGTTCCGCCTCGACCGCGCCGGTTTCGGTGCGCACCGTCCAGCCGCTCACCGTCTGGCTGAGGGTTGATGCATCGCCCCGCACAAAGGTTCCGCCGAGGCTTTCGAACAGCCGGAGATAGGCAATCGTCAGCGCATACGGATCACGCACCGACCATGGGTCGTCCCATTTCAGACCGCCAACGAAATCACGGCTGAGATGCGGTTCGGCTGTGGCAAGCTCCTGCGCGTCGAGCCTGGTATGGGAAATACCGTGGTCCCGCGCCAGCATTTCAGCGAAGGCATAGTCGGCATCCCGCCTTTCAGCGGTCCTGTAGGCCTCCATCCAGCCATTCTTGACGATCAGATCGCCCGCCTTTGCTTCATCGATCAGGATGCTGTGCTCGGAAACCGAATGTTCGATCAGCGGCGCGTAAGCGCGCGCAATCGCCGCGTGGCGTGTGGCTGCGGAATTATACCAGTATCGCCCAAGGAAGGGTGCGATCTTCGGCAGGGCCGAGAGATGATAACGGGCATCGATGCTGTTGTTCAGAGAGTATCGCAGCAGCCGGCTGACCTCCTGCGGAAAGGCGTAAGGGACGACACCCTCTCTCTGGATCAGCCCGGCATTGCCGAAGGAGGTTTCTTCACCCGGTCCCCGCCGGTCCACCAGTACGACCGATTTTCCCCTGCGGGCCAGTTGCAAAGCGACGGAGACCCCGATGATCCCCGCCCCCAAAACGATCACATCCGCTGCCATTGCATTCAATCCGTTTCCGCATCACGTCCCCGCAACATGGGTCGGCATTTTCCGCAAAGCAACAGAAAAATCATCGCCTTAATAGAAACAGCGATACGCCTGTTACTGGCTCACCGCTTTGGTTTCGACCGCCTCGATATTGAAGGCAGCAGCCAGCAGGGCCTTGGTGTATTCCTGCTGCGGATCGGCGAATATCTCCGCCGCGGGGCCGCTCTCAACCACCTTGCCGTTGCGCATGACGATCACGTCGTTGGCAAGAGCCTTCACCACCTTCAGGTCGTGGCTGATGAAGAGATAGGCGAGTTCGTGCCTGGCCTGAAGATCGCGCAACAGATCAACCACCTGCGCCTGCACGCTCATGTCGAGCGCCGATGTCGGCTCATCCAGCATGACGAAGCGCGGTTTCAGCACCATGGCGCGGGCAATGGCGATGCGCTGGCGCTGACCACCGGAAAATTCATGCGGATAGCGCCAGCGTGTTGCCGGGTCGAGACCAACTTCGTCCAGCGCTTGAGCGACACGGGTGTCGCGCTCATCGGCGGAAAGCGAGCGCTCATGCACCTTCAATCCTTCGGCAACGATTTCGCCCACCGACATACGCGGGCTGAGCGAACCGTAAGGGTCCTGAAACACCACCTGCAGCCGATTTCTGAGCGGCTTCATCATCTCATAGGAATAGCTGTCGATCGATTGGCCGATGAAGCTGATACGTCCTTGGGAGGCGATCAACCGCGAGAGCGCCAGACCGAGCGTCGTCTTGCCAGAACCGGATTCACCCACAACGCCTACCGTCTGTCCGGCACGCAGGGTAATATCGATACCGTCGACGGCCTTCACATGGTCGACCACTTTGCGCATCAGCCCCGCCTTGATCGGGAACCAGACTTTTATGTCATCGCCCTGCATGACCACGGGTTTGCTGGTGTCGGAAAGCGGCGGCTCGCCTTTGGGTTCGGCTGCCAGAAGGTGGCGCGTATAGGCGTGTTGCGGATCGGTAAACACCTGCTCCACCGTGCCGGTTTCGACGATCTTGCCCTTGGTCATGACGCAGACACGGTCGGCAAACTTGCGGACAATACCGAGATCATGGGTGATGAACAGCATGGACATGCCGTGCCGGTTCTTGAGATCGCTCAGCAATTCGAGGATTTGCGCCTGAACGGTCACATCGAGCGCCGTCGTCGGTTCGTCGGCGATCAGCAGTTTCGGCCGGTTGGCAAGCGCCATGGCAATCATCACGCGTTGCCGCTGGCCGCCGGACAATTCATGCGGATAGGCCTTCAGGCGCTTTTCCGGTTCACGGATACCCACCTGCAGCAACAGTTCCAGCGTGCGCGCCCGCGCCTCCGCGCCGGTGATCGCCTGATGCAGCTCAAGGATTTCGCCAATCTGCCGCTCGATGGTGTGGAGCGGGTTGAGCGACGTCATCGGCTCCTGAAAGATCATGGTGATGTCGTTGCCGCGAACCGCACGCAGAGCGCGTTCCGGCAAGGTCAGCATGTCCTTGCCGTCGAACAGGATTTTGCCTGAAGGATGGCTCGCCGCCGGATAGGGCAGCAGTTTGAGGATGGAGTTCGCCGTCACCGATTTGCCGGAACCCGACTCGCCGACGAGAGCGACGACTTCGCCCGGCATCAGGTCGAAGGAGACCTGATCAACGGCGATGCTCGTCGCGCCGCCCTGATGGAAGGCAACTGAGAGATCACGGACAGAAAGAAGCGGCTGGGTCTTGGTTTCCATCATGGCGATCACCGGAACGTCTTGCGTGGGTCGAAGGCGTCTCGCACCGCCTCACCAACGAAGATCAGGAGCGACAGCATGATGGACATGGTGAAGAAGGCGGTGAGACCAAGCCAGGGCGCCTGAAGATTGTTTTTGCCCTGCGCGATCATCTCACCCAGCGACGGCGATCCCGGCGGCATGCCGAAGCCGAGGAAATCGAGCGAGGTCAATGTGGTGATCGAACCGGAGAGGATGAACGGCAGGAAAGTCAGCGTTGCCACCATGGCGTTGGGCAGAAGATGCCGGAACATGATCGTCCAGTTGCCGACGCCAAGGGCGCGGGCGGCACGGACATATTCGAAGTTTCTGGCACGCAGGAATTCCGCGCGCACGATGCCGACAAACCCGACCCATGAGAACAGCAACATGATACCGAGCAGCACGAAGAAGCCCGGCGGCAAAATGGCCGCGATGATGAGCAGGATGTAAAGCACCGGCATGGACGACCAGATTTCGATGAAACGCTGCAACAGAAGGTCTGTCCAGCCGCCGAAATAGCCCTGGATGGCGCCGGCGGTGACGCCGACGAGGGCCGACGCGATCGTCAGTGTCAGGCCGAAAAGCACAGAAATACGAAATCCGTAGATCATCCGCGCCGTGACGTCGCGCGCCTGATTGTCGGTTCCGAGCCAATTAAGGTTGCCGAGCGTGCAGCCGGGGTCGGCATTGCCCTGCGGATAGGCCGAGCAACGGTCTTTTTCATCCATCAGCCAAAAGGGTGCAGTCGGAGCGGAATGCGGAATATTGGAATTGACCGTCTGGTAGGAATAACGGATCGGCGGCCAGATCATCCAGCCATTTGTGTTGATCTCGTCCTGAATGAAGGACGATTTGTAATCCGTCTGGGCGAGGAAGCCACCAAACTTTTCCTCCGGATAATCGACCATGACCGGCACCAGAATCTCGCCCTTGTAGGAGGCGAGTATCGGCTTGTCATTGGCGATGAACTCCGCGATCAGGCTCAGGAAAAACAGGATCAGGAACAGCCAGAAGGACCAATATCCACGGCGATTCGCAGTAAAATTCTGCCAGCGGCGCTTGGTGGTCGGAGAAAACCATGGGCGCTTCGGTTTTGCCATCGTTTCCATTGCGGCAGTATGGGCAAGCGTCATCACACGTCCCTCCGCTCGAAATCGATGCGCGGATCAATCCATGTGTAGATGAGGTCGGAAAGAAGGCTGACCACGAGGCCCATCAGCGAGAAGATGAACAGCGTTCCGAACACGATCGGATAGTCACGGTTGACGACAGACAGATAACCAAGGCGGCCAAGGCCATCCAGCGAGAAGATATTCTCGATCAGCAGCGAACCGGTGAAGAAGGCCGAGATGAAGGCACCCGGAAAACCGGCGATCACGATCAGCATCGCATTACGGAAGACGTGGCCATAAAGAACCTTGCGTTCAGTCAGACCCTTGGCGCGGGCGGTGACAACATATTGCTTCTTGATCTCATCGATGAAGGAATTTTTCGTCAGAAGCGTCGTCGTCGCGAAAGCCGAGAGCGATAGCGCGATCAGCGGCAGGGTCAGGTGCCAGAAATAGTCGATGATCTTCTGCCACCAGTTCAGCTGCGCGAAATTATCGGACACCAGACCGCGCAGCGGGAACCAGTCGAAGAACGATCCGCCGGCGAAGAGCACGATGAGAAGAATGCCGAACAGGAAGCTTGGCACGGCATAACCGATGATGATGATGCCGGATGTCCAGATATCGAAGGTTGAGCCATCGGAAACGGCTTTCTTGATGCCGAGCGGAATGGAGATCATGTAGGAGATGATCAATATCCAGAAGCCGAGCGACATCGATACCGGCAGTTTGTCGATGATGAGATCGATGACAGAGGAATTGCGGAAGAAGCTGTCGCCGAAATCGAAGCGGATGTAATTCCACATCATTTCGAGAAAACGGGTGAGCGGCGGCTTGTCGAAACCGAACTGTTTCTCAAGCTTGGCGATCAGCTCCGGATCGAGACCCTGAGCACCGCGATATTTCGAGCCGCTTTCATCGAAACCGCCGGACTGGCCCATAAGATCGCCGCCGCCCGAGAGACGGTCGGAGGCACTGTCGCCCTGCCCCGTCAATTGCGAGATGACCTGTTCCACCGGCCCACCCGGCGCGAACTGGATGACAAGAAACGAAATGCCCATAATGCCGATGATGGTCGGGATCATCAGCGCCAGACGCCTGAGGATATAGGCGCCCATCAGCCTTTGCTCCCGGCCGATACGTCAGCGGTTTTCGTTTCTGTCAAACCCGGTCCTTTCCTGAAAGCGCAGCCTTGCGCTTTAAGCGATTCGTCTCGCCCTATGTGAATCAAGCCTTCGACGCGAAAGCAAGGCCGGCGTCAGTTTCCGGCCTGGCTCGACCACCATGCTTCCGGAAAACCGATGCCATATTGCGGCAGGTTTTCCGGGCGGATGAGCGTGTTCCAGTAAGCGATGAACATCTCGCCGCGGTAGAATTGCGGTATGACGTAGCTGTTTGCCAGAAGCACCCGGTCGAGCGCCCGCGCGGCGGCCACCTGTTCATCCCGGTTGGGCGCAAATATGACCTTTCTCACCAGAGCATCGACGGCGGGGTTCTTGATGCCGGGAAGGTTGTTGGAACCTTGCCGGTCAGCCGCCGCCGAACCCCAGAAGTCCGCCTGTTCGTTTCCGGGGTTTGCCGATGTCGCCCAGAGCTTGACCGTTACGTCGAAATCGAAGCTGCGGGTGCGGTTCGTATATTGCGAGGCATCGACCGTGCGGATTGTTGCGTTGACGCCGATCTTCTTCAGATTCTGGACATAGGGCAGGATCGTTCTTTCCATGCCGGCTGAATCGATCAGAAACTCCATATCCAGCTGCTGCCCGGTCGCCGCATTGACCATGCGGTTGCCGCGCAGCTCATACCCGGCCTCCTTCATGAGCTTGACGGCCTCGCGCAGATTGTCGCGCTGTTTGGCGGGATCACCTGCGACCGGGTTGCGATATTCGGTGGTAAAGACCTCCGGCGGAACCTGATCCTTCAGCTCCTGAAGAATTTCCAGTTCGCGGCCGGTCGGCAGGCCGGAAGAGGCCAGCTCGCTGCCCATGAAAAAGCTGTTGATGCGCTGGAACTGGCCGTAAGCCAATGTCCGGTTCAGCTCTTCGAAATCGAAAGCGTAGTTGAGTGCCTTGCGCAGTTTCGGGTTCTGGAACTTTTCCCGGCGCATGTTCGGCACGAAAGCCTGCATGATGCCGACGGAGCGATAGATGTTCGGCAGTTCCTCTTTCTTGACCCGGCCATCCTTGACGGCTGGAAAATCATAACCGGTGACCCAGCGGCTGGAAGAAGCTTCCTGCCGGAAATCGACCGTGCCGGATTTGAAGGCCTGGAATTCCACGTCCTGATCGGCAAAGAAGGTGTAGGCGATGGTTTTGAAATTGTGCAGACCGACATTCACACCGACGTCCTTGCCCCAATAGTCGTCGCGGCGCTCATAGGTCATCGTCGAGCCGGGAGACACTGCGGCGATCTTGTAGGGACCGGAACCCATCACCGGCTCCAGCGTACCGCGTGATATGTCGCGCGGCTTGCCATCAGGACCGGCGGCTTCCCACCAGTGCTTCGGAACTATCAGCAATTGCCCGACGATTTGCGGCAATTCGCGATTGTTCTTTTCATCGAAGGTGAAGGTGATGTCCCTTTCGCCGCTCACCTCAGCTTTGGTGACATGCGTATAATAGGTCGCAAGCTGCGGGCTGAGATCCTTGGCCTTTTCGAAGCTGAAGACGACATCCTCCGGCGTCACTGGCTTGCCGTCTGCCCATTTGGCCTCCGCGCGCAGCCGGAACGTGGCTTTGGAAATATCGTCGGGATAACTCACGCCCTCGGCCAGAAGACCATAGGAGGCCGAGAGCTCCTCTTCCGTTGATTTCATCAAGGTGTCGAAAACCAGCGAAAGACCCGTCGCCAGCTCACCCTTGGCGAGTAGCGGATTGAGCGTGTCGAAGGTGCCCGAGGTCGACATGCGCAGCGTGCCGCCTTTCGGCGCCTTCGTGTTCACATAGTCGAAATGATCAAAGCCATCCGGATGCTTCAGTTCCCCGACCGTCGAAATCCCCTTTCGCCAGACATCCGCCGACTGGGCGGATGCCATCGCCGGTATCAGCATGGCAGATGCCGCAAGAGCGATGAGGAGCCGGGATGGTAACAAGATCATTCGGGACGTTCCCTGTTTTCGTGTTTGTTGCGCAGAGCATAAGACAAAGATTGGCAAAAAACAGATGCCCCGGCTCACAAGCTCTTTATCGACACCTTTATTTGCACGCTTTGGCGCGAGGTGCGTGAAACATGGTTTCAACAAAATCCCGTTCCAGTTTATCCTGAGGGGCAAGAGAATCATTTGGTCGGAACGGGCACGATATATGACGGCGGGATCATCCAGAGTTTTCAAGGCGGCCATGCTGACGATTTCGGTCGTTTCCGCGCTGCAAATGCAGATACAAACTGCATTTGCCGAGGATAGGCCCGCAAAAGAAGTATTCGGCCATATCGACCTGCCATCCGCCAGCGGTTCCCAGCCCATCGGCTCCTATGCCAAGGGCTGCCAGTCCGGCGCCATCGCCATGCCGCCGGACGGCCCGACGTGGCAAGCCATGCGTCTTTCCCGCAATCGCAACTGGGGTCAGCCACAGCTGATTTCCTTCCTCGAGCGGTTTTCGCAGGATGCGCAGAAAATCGGCTGGCCGGGGCTGTTACTCGGCGATATTTCCCAGCCACGCGGCGGACCGATGCTGACAGGCCATGCCTCACACCAGATCGGCCTCGATGTCGACGTCTGGTGGCGGCCCATGCCGACCCCCAGGCTGAGCGTGCAGCAGCGCGAGACGCTGCCTTTCGTCTCCATGCTGGACAAGGCCAAGTTCCTGACGGTGGATGACCGCAAATGGTCACCGCTCAATGCCCGGCTGGTGATGATGGCGGCGAGCTATCCGCAGGTGGAACGGGTCTTCGTCAACCCGGCAATCAAGCAGAAACTCTGCCAGACATGGACCGGCGACCGCACCTTCATGGGCAAGATCAGGCCGATCTACGGCCACGACGAACATTTCCACATCCGGCTGGAATGCCCGCCCGGCGCTCCAAACTGCAAACCGCAGGCGGAAGTCGGCAAAGGTGACGGTTGCGACAAGTCGCTTGCCTGGTGGTTCACCAAGGAACCATGGGCGCCACCGAAGAAGGACCCCAATGCCAAGCCGGTAAAACCCCGTCAGGTCATGGTCTCCGATCTGCCCGCAGCCTGCGCCGCCGTGGCTGTCGCCCCCTCCGCCAATCCGGAAGGTTTTGCGGCCCAGGCGTATTCCCCGGCCCAGGCCGTGCGCCAGCAAGGCGTGGAACAGGTCATTCAAAGCGCTCCAGCCATTCAGCCACCTTCGGATATTCCGCTCCCCACCCAGCGCCCGACATTGAACTGAAACAGAAATGGGGCATTAAACAGCTTCCCTTTTCAAATGGCGGCAAGCTGTTATAGAAGGCATCAAATCGATTTAATTCTTTACGGGACAGGCTGGGGACATGGCAGGACAACGCTGTATCGCGCTCATCGCTCACGACGAGAAAAAAGACGATATGGCGGATTTTGCGCGTCATCATCAAAAGGTGCTTTCGAACTTCAAGATCGTCGCCACCGGCACGACCGGCGGACGGGTTCAGGAAGCCTGCCCCGAACTGAATGTCATTCGCCTCAAAAGCGGCCCGCTTGGCGGCGACCAGCAGATCGGCGCGATGATCGCCACTGGCGAGGTGGATATGCTGATCTTCTTCACTGACCCGCTAACCGCGATGCCGCACGATGTGGATGTGAAGGCGCTGACCCGGCTTGCCACGGTTTACGACATTCCCATGGCGCTCAACCGCGCCACCGCAGAAAAACTGGTCGACTTCAACGTCGCCGGATAGTTTATAAATATAGACGCGGGATTTCAGGCGAAAACCGCATACACTTTTTGCCATCCCGCTCCAGCACCCACCAACATGGAACAGGCAATGCCGAAGACGTCTGATACCGAATATTTGTCCTTTCCGATCCTTCTTGGCGACATCGGCGGCACCAATGCCCGCTTTTCCATTCTGATCGATTCCTTCGCCGAACCCGTGCATCTGACGAGCGTTAAAACGGCGGAATACGAAACGATCGACGACGCCATCCAGCAGGCGGTTCTGGACAAGACATCGCTTCAGCCGGTTTCCACCATCCTTGCCATCGCCGGCCCGATCGAGGGCGACGAGATTCCGCTGACCAACTGCCACTGGGTCGTCAAGCCGAAGGATATGCTGGCCAAACTCGGCCTCAAGGACGTCATCATCATCAACGATTTCGAAGCGCAGGCTTTGGCAATCGCCGCGCTTGACGACGACAATCGAGAGTCTATCGGCTCCGGAAAAAAAGACATGCTGGCCTCGCGCGTCGTTCTCGGACCGGGCACCGGCCTTGGCGTGGCCGGACTGGTCTACGCCCGCCATATGTGGTTCCCGGTACCGGGCGAAGGCGGCCATGTCGATATTGGCCCCAGAAGCGCACGCGATTACGCGGTTTTTCCGCATATCGAAACCATCGAGGGCCGCGTTGCCGGCGAGCAGATTCTGTGTGGGCGCGGGCTGGTCAATCTTTACCGCGCCATCTGCGCCGCCGATGGCATCCAGCCGATCTTTTCCGATCCGGCCGACATCACCTCGCATGGGCTTTCGGGCGAGAACCCGCAGGCGAAAGAAACGCTTTCGCTTTTCAGCACCTATCTAGGCCGTGTGGCCGGCGATCTTGCCCTGATCTTCATGGCCAAGGGCGGCGTCTATCTGGCTGGCGGCATTTCGCAGAAAATCATTCCGGCACTGAAAAGCCCGGAATTCCGGGCCGCCTTCGAGGATAAGGCACCGCACAGCGCCCTGATGCGCAGCATCCCCACCTTCGTTGTCACCCACCCGCAGGCAGCCCTTTCCGGTCTCGCCACCTACGCCCGCACACCTTCGGACTTCGGCCTTTCGCTGGACGGGCGTCGCTGGAGAGCCTGATCGGTTCTCATCGGATTCTAGATAGGCTTGCGAAGCGGGCGGGCGGTCTTTAACGTTGTCGCCGCAAACGTCAATCGTCCGATACCGGCGGATCTTGATCCGCCCGACATGAAAAAGTGAGTGAAGGCATGAGCGGCAGCGAGATGAAACTGGTCGTGGTTGGTGCGGCGGGCCGGATGGGGCAGGCGCTGATCCGGCTCATTCACCAGACGCCGGGCGTAGCGCTGCATGCCGCCGTTGCGCGCGAAGGGTCCGCCTTTATCGGCCGCGATGCCGGCGAGCTTGCAGGCCTTGGGCCGATCGGCGTCGAGATTACCAGCGATCCGCTGCAAGCCTTTCTGCATGCCGAAGGGGTGATCGATTTCACTTCACCGGCGACCAGTATCACGTTCGCCGGGTTGGCCGCGCAGGCCCGCATCGTGCACGTCATCGGCACCACGGGCTGCACACCCGAAGACGAGGAAAAATTCAAGGCGGCGGCGCGCCATGCGCGCATCGTCAAGTCGGGCAATATGAGCCTTGGCGTCAATTTGCTCAGCGTTCTGACGCAGCAGGCGGCGCAGGCGCTGGACGCGCAGAACTGGGATATCGAAATCCTTGAAATGCACCACAAGCACAAGGTGGATGCGCCTTCGGGAACAGCACTCCTGCTCGGCGAGGCGGCGGCAGCGGGTCGCAAAATCGATTTGGCCACCTCCTCCGTTCGCGTGCGTGACGGGCATACCGGTGCGCGCGAGGCCGGCACAATCGGTTTCGCGACGCTGCGCGGCGGGTCGGTGATCGGCGAACATTCGGTGATCTTCGCCGGAGAAGGAGAGCGCGTCGAGCTTTCCCACTATGCCGGCGACCGTTCCATCTTCGCGCGCGGCGCAATCGCGGCGGCAGTCTGGGCCTTCGACAAGAAGCCGGGCTTCTATTCGATGCTGGACGTGCTCGGCCTTTCGCAGGCGGAATAACGCTCCGGCTGCGTTTACCGGTTAATTCTCCACCGTGAACTCAACCGTATCGGCCGAGAACCGGCTGATGGCGTATTGTACCGGCACGCCGTCCATATCGGCGTTCAGTGCCTGGGTGACGAGCAGGATCGCGCCCGGCGACAATTCGAGATCGGCCAGATCCTCCGTATCCGCGTGTCTCGCGGAAATCGCGGTCGAGATGCGCACATAATCCGCCACGCCCAGCATTTCAAAGGCCGCGGTGATCGACCCGCTTTTCAGGTAAGCCTCCCCTATTCCAGCAAAACGGTCCGCGGGAAACCAAGTAGTGGAGCGGGAAACCGGCCGGTTGTCAGCCTTGCGCAGGGTTTCCAGACGCACGAGCGACGCGCCGGGCTGCACCTTGAGCCGCGCCGCCAGATCGGCATTTGCCGGCTCGGTGGTATGGGAAAGAAGCAGCGCCTCCATTTCCTTCACTTGATCGCCGATGCCCGCCGTGAACCGCGTTCGTCGTGAAATCGGAAAACTCAGGCGCTCCTTGCGCGCAATCATCGTGCCGCGACCCTGCATCGGCTCGAGGATGCCTTCGCTGGCCAGTGCGGCAATGGCGCTTCTGACGGTGTGACGGTTGACGCCGAACTTTTCGGCCAACACCACTTCCGGCGGCAACATGCCGGTTTCGTCGTGATCGCCCGCCGCAATCTCGCCCCTGATCCTGTCGGCGATCTGCCGCCAGAGCGCCACGCCGTTCTTTCTTTTCATCGCTGCCGAAGGGCCCATGTCACACGCTTGTCATTCATCGTCGTTAATTGTAGCTTATATTGTATAGTTGTCTATATCAATAGACATTAGAGGTCAAGCGATGATTCACGAAACTGCGAATTCACATGCGGAAAGGAAACGGGTGGCGGCGCTTCTTGCCCGCGCCACCGTTCAGGAACTTGAGACGGTCTGGAACCGGCAGAATGCCAGCCCGCAGACGGAAAATGTGCGGGGGCCGGAAACGGGCCTCGTCATGGTCAAGGGTCGCATCGGCGGCGGCGGCGCGCCTTTCAATCTGGGCGAAACGACCGTGACCCGCGCAACCGTCAAGCTGGCCTCCGGCACGGTCGGCCACGCGCATGTTCTCGGCACCGGCCGCAAGAAGGCCTGGTACGCTGCGGTTTTCGATGCGCTCTGGCAGGAAAGCCCGACTCGCGACTTCATCGAGGCTGAGCTTCTTTCACCGGTCGAAAAAAGGCTGACCGAAGAAAAAGAGCAAAAAACAAAAGAAACCGCCGCAACCCGGGTCGATTTCTTCACCATGGTTCGAGGAGAGGATTGATGAGCGTCAAGGCCGAAGCATTGACGGGCGGTTTTTCCAGCGCTGTCTTCGATTCCCAACGGATTTTCAAAAAGCTCATGGATGGCATGGCCCGACCGGGCACGCCGCAGACGATCGAAACGGCGGTAGCCCCACCGCTGCCGCTCGGGGCGGCAACCGGCGCCGTTCTTCTCGCACTTTGCGACCATGATACGCCGGTCTGGCTGAGCGTTGCGCTGCGCAAAACCGCAGTGCCGGGATGGATCGGATTTCACACCGGCGCGGTTGCGACCGAGGAAAAAGGCGCGGCGCATTTCGCCGTCATCGAGGCGGGAAGCGCAATTGCCTCGTTCGGTCTCTTTGCCCAGGGCACCCAGGAATATCCTGACCGTTCGACGACGGTCATCATCGAATTGCCCGATCTCGACGGCGGACAGGAATTACTGCTGTCCGGCCCCGGCATCCGCCACATCAACATCATCAGCCCTTCCGGCCTGCCGGACATATTCCCGAGGCTGTGGGCGGAGAACAACGCCATCTTCCCGCGCGGCGTCGACATCATCCTGACGGCTGGCGACAAATTCGTCTGCCTGCCGCGCACGACGCGCATTCAACCCGTGGAGGCATAAGATGTATGTTGCTGTCAAAGGCGGGGAAACCGCCATCGCCAACGCGCACCGGCTTCTGGCCGACAAGCGGCGCGGAGACCGCGACCTGCCCGCGATGACGGTCGCGCAGATTGTCTCGCAGCTTTCGCTCGCCGTCGACCGCGTCATGGCCGAGGCTTCGCTTTACGACCAGTCGCTTGCCGCTCTTGCCGTCAAGCAGTCCCGTGGCGACATGATCGAGGCGATATTCCTGCTGCGCGCCTACCGTACGACCCTGCCGCGCTTCGGCTATTCCGTTCCCGTGGATACGGCTGACATGACGGTGCAGCGCCGCGTTTCCGCCACCTACAAGGACTTACCCGGCGGCCAATTGCTGGGGCCGACATTCGACTATACCCACCGTCTGCTAGACCCCTCGCTTCTCGAGGACGGAGCTGTCGAGACCCCCTCCCTGCGTGAAGGGGAGCCGGAATATGTCATGCGCGTATCCGACATTCTGGCCGAAGAGGGCCTGATCGAAAACGATGGCGACATGCCGGACGACCATATTGCCGGCGATCTGACGCGGGAGCCGATAGAGTTTCCGATGGCGCGCGACCTGCGCCTGCAATCGCTGGCACGCGGCGATGAGGGCTTTCTGCTGGCGCTCGCCTATTCGACGCAACGTGGTTACGGCCGCACGCATCCCTTCGTCGGTGAAATCCGCATCGGCGAGGTAGAGGTCGAACTGGAGGTGCCGGAACTCGGCTTCGCAGTTTCGCTGGGCGATATCAAGGTCACCGAGTGCCAGATGGTCAACCAGTTCAAGGGTTCGGCCAAGGCGCCGCCGCAATTCACCCGCGGTTACGGTCTGGTGTTCGGCCAGAGCGAGCGCAAGGCAATGGCAATGTCGCTGGTTGACCGTGCGCTGCGCGCCAGTGAATTCGGTGAGGATGTGGTTGCCCCCGCGCAGGACGAGGAATTCGTCATCTCACACGCCGACAATGTGCAGGCGACGGGCTTCGTCGAGCATCTGAAATTGCCGCATTATGTGGATTTTCAGGCCGAGCTGGGCTTGGTCCGCAAGATGCGCGCCGATTTCGACGCGGCCAATGCCAATCCCGGGGAATGGATGAACGATGCCGCCGAATAGTTCAACGACTGTGCTGCTCGCCGAACCAATAGGCGCAAAAGACGGTCAATGCTGCAAATGCGGCAAAGAACACGGCTGCAAGAATTCCAATCTCCATGAGCTTGTACTCCTTTTTTCGCAAGGTTAACGCGCAATGCTTAAAGAAGTTTCATTCGACGACGGGCTGGCTGCCTACAACTTCGCCTATCTGGACGAACAGACCAAGCGGATGATCCGCCGGGCTATTCTGAAGGCGATTGCCATTCCCGGTTATCAGGTTCCCTTCGCTTCCCGCGAAATGCCCATGCCCTATGGCTGGGGTACCGGCGGCGTGCAGGTGACGGCCTCCATTCTCGGTCCAGACGACGTGCTGAAGGTGATCGACCAGGGCGCCGACGACACCACCAACGCCGTGTCCATCCGCGCCTTTTTCCAGAAGGTGGCTGATGTCGCCGTTACCACCCGCACCAAGGATGCCACCATCATCCAGACGCGGCACCGCATTCCCGAAGAAGAGCTGCATTCGGGACAGGTCCTCGTCTATCAGGTTCCCATTCCCGAACCCTTACGTTTCCTCGAGCCGCGCGAGACCGAGACGCGTGTCATGCACGCGCTTGAGGAATATGGCCTGATGCACGTCAAGCTTTATGAGGACATCGCTCGCAACGGGCGCATCTCCACCACCTATGCCTATCCGGTAAAGGTTGCCGGACGTTATGTGATGGACCCTTCGCCGACACCGAAATTCGACAATCCGAAAATGCATCTGTCGGATGCCCTGCAGCTGTTCGGTGCCGGTCGCGAAAAGCGCATCTACGCCGTGCCGCCCTATACCGACGTCGTGAGCCTCGATTTCGAGGACCATCCGTTTGAAATCCAGAGCTTCGACAAGCCCTGCGCGCTGTGCGGAGGGGAGAACGTCTATCTGGATGAGGTTGTGCTGGACGACAAGGGCGGGCGGATGTTCGTCTGCTCCGATACCGACCATTGCGAGGACCGCCGCGCCCATGGCCACAAGGGCCATCTGCTGGCGGATGTGAAGGAGGCCGCAGAATGAGCGACACACCACTTCTGAAAGTCAGGGACGTTTCCAAATATTACGGCGACCGGGCCGGTTGCCGCAACGTCTCCTTCGAGCTTTATCCGGGCGAGGTCCTGGCGATCGTCGGTGAATCAGGCTCCGGCAAAACCACGCTTCTCAACTGCATTTCCACCCGGCTGATGCCGACGGCGGGCAGCGTTGAATATCGCATGCGCGACGGTTCGGTGCGTGACCTATACCACATGGGCGAAGCCGAACGGCGTTTCCTGATGCGGACGGACTGGGGTTTTGTGCACCAGAACCCGGCGGACGGGCTGCGCATGGCGGTTTCTGCCGGCGCCAATGTCGGCGAGCGGCTGATGGCTGTCGGCAACCGGCATTACGGCAACATCCGGCAATCGGCCAGCGAATGGCTGGAACGGGTGGAAATCGGCACCGACCGCATTGACGACCAGCCGCGCGCCTTTTCCGGCGGCATGCGCCAGCGTCTGCAGATCGCCCGCAACCTGGTGACCTCCCCGCGTCTCGTCTTCATGGACGAACCGACCGGCGGCCTCGATGTCTCCGTACAGGCGCGTCTGCTCGATCTGGTACGCGGTCTCGTCAACGATCTCGGTCTCGCCATCATCGTCGTCACCCATGATCTCGCGGTAGCCCGGCTGCTTTCTCACCGCATGATGGTGATGAAGGGCGGCGACGTCATCGAGCACGGGCTGACCGACCGCGTGCTGGACGACCCGCGCGAGCCATACACGCAATTGCTTGTTTCCTCCATTTTGCAGGTTTGACGCCATGCCGACGCCTCTTATCGTTTCGGAAGTCTTCAAAAGCTTCACCATGCATCTTCGCGACGGCATTGAACTGCCGGTTGTCCGCGATGTCAGTTTTTCCGTTTCCGGCGGCGAATGTGTCGTACTCGGCGGCCCGTCCGGCATCGGCAAAAGCTCGATCCTGAAAATGCTCTATGGCAATTATGCCATCGACAGCGGCCAGATCCTTATCCGCCACGAGGAGCAGGTCATCGATATGGGCAGCGCCTCGCCGCGCACCATTCTCGATATTCGCCACCGCACCATTGGTTATGTCAGCCAGTTTCTTCGCACCGTGCCGCGTGTTTCGGCCATCGACGTCGTCGCCGAACCGCTTTTCGCGCGCAAGGTTGCAGTGGAAGAGGCTCGCGAGCAGGCAGCCCTTCTGCTCTCGAAACTCAACCTGCCGCGGGAATTGTGGTCGCTTCCGCCCGCCACCTTTTCCGGTGGCGAACAGCAGCGCGTCAACATTGCGCGCGGCTTCATCACCGACCATGCAATCCTGCTTCTCGATGAGCCAACCGCTTCGCTGGACGCCGTGAACCGGCGAGTGGTCGTTGACATGATCGTCGAGAAAAAAGCCAAGGGCACCGCACTGCTCGGCATTTTCCATGATGAGGAAGTGCGGGAAGCCGTGGCCGACCGCATTCTGGACGTTTCGAAATTTTCACCCCGGAAGGCAGCGGCATGAGTGTCAAGGTCGGTCTCGAACCCGTCATTCACGAAAGTGCTCGCGTCACCAATTCATCGATCGGCCGCTATACCGAAGTTTCGGAGCGCTGCCGTATCGAGGAAGTCGAGATGGGCGACTATTCCTATGTCATGCAGGATGGCGCGATCTGGTGCGCCAGCATCGGCAAATTCGTCAACATCGCCGCCGCTGTCCGCATCAACGCGACCAATCATCCGATGTCGCGCGCCACACTCCACCATTTCACCTACCGTGCCCGCAGCTATTGGGACGACGCCGAGGATGAAACGGACTTCTTCGCCGCCCGCCGCGCCAAGCGTGTGGTGATCGGCCACGATGTGTGGATCGGCCATGGCGCAACCATCCTGCCCGGCGTTACCGTTGGAAACGGTGCGGTGATCGGCGCCGGTGCCGTCGTCTCGAAAGATGTGGCGCCCTATACCATCGTCGGCGGCGTACCTGCCCGGCTGATCCGCGAACGTTTTCCTGCGGAACTCGGCCAGCGCATGGACGATCTCAAATGGTGGGACTGGGACCATGCAACGCTGCGCGTTGCGCTGGATGATTTCCGGACCCTTGCCGCCGAGGATTTCGTGGCGAAATACGCCGGGTAAAATCGACCCCGCACCGAAGAAATTGCAGATCCCGGGGCCATGCTCCGGGGTCCGCATAACTGTGTTTGTGAGGCACCGGGCGAGTTTCAACCCATTGGCTTGATTGCCAGAAGGTTTGTCGGCGAACACAGGGATCCGGCGTCTGTGAGTTCTGTAATATTTTCTTCATCAAACTGACATCGGTACTTCACGGACCACTGCTAGGTCGAACCCCATCAGAAGAAGATTGGACGGGGAAATGAGCTTTCACCTGAAGCAAGTCACGCGCCGTTTTGGCAACCACACTGCGGTCGATTCCGTGAATGTGGAAATTCCGCAAGGCCAGATGGTTGGCGTGATCGGACGCTCGGGCGCGGGAAAATCGACGCTGCTGCGTATGATCAATCGCCTCGTCGATCCTTCCTCGGGCTCCATCCATTTCAACGACACGGAAGTCTCGTCGCTGAAGGGTGCCGCTCTGCGCAACTGGCAGCGCGACTGCGCCATGATCTTCCAGCAGTTCAATCTGGTGCCGCGCCTCGACGTGCTCACCAATGTCATGCTCGGCCGCCTGAACCACCGTTCGACGGCGCTCAGCCTCTTCAACATCTTTACCAATGACGAGCGCCTGATGGCGATCGCCGCCCTCGAGCGGCTCGGTATCGAGCATGTGGCCATGCAGGCGGCCGGCACGCTTTCCGGCGGCCAGCAGCAGCGCGTCGCCATCGCCCGGGCGTTGATGCAGTCTCCGAAGATGGTTCTGGCCGACGAGCCTATCGCCTCCCTCGACCCGCTGAACGCCAAGATCGTGATGGACGCCCTGCGCGACATCAACGAGCGTGAAGGCATCACCGTCATCACCAATCTGCACACGCTGGATACGGCGCGCAATTATTGCGAGCGCATCATCGGCATGTCGCATGGCCGCGTCGTTTTCGACGGAACGCCCGCCGAACTGACGGCCACAGCCGTCACGGAGATTTACGGCACGGATTCGCACGGTGCCGGCATCGACGAGACCATGACCTCGACCAGCATCAACATTCCCGGAGCGCAGCTTTCCGCGCGTCCGGTACAGCAATCTGCCGGTCCCGAACCGCTCGCTCTGGCCGGGCTCTGAGGAACCGCTCAGCATCGTTTGCGCCCGCGTCAAGGGCCGATACTTCACAACAAACTCCGGCTCGCCGGGAAACAGGAGAAAGTCCATGTTGAAGAAAATCCTTCTTTCGGCAGTCGCCCTTGGCGTTCTGGCCGGTTCCGCCATGGCTCAGGACGTCAAGGTCCTGCGTATCGGTCTCGACGGTTCCGAAAACGAAGCCGACCAGATCCGCAACACGAAGTGCGTTGCCGATGGCCTGAAGGCCGCGACCGGCGTTTCCGAAGTTCAGGTTTTCCCGTCGCCGGACTATAACGGCGTCATCCAGGGCCTGCTCGGCGGCACCATTGACATCGCCTCCATGGGCGCTTCCTCCTACGCCAAGATCGCTCTTGCCGATCCCAAGGCCGTAGACCCGGTCCTGACCACCGTCGGCGCTGACGGTTCGACCGGCTACTACACGATCATGGTTGCCCGCAAGGACAGCGGCATCAAGACGCTCGCAGACGCCAAGGGCAAGAAGATCGGCTTTGCCGATCCTGACTCCACCTCCGGCTTCCTCATCCCGAACGTGGCGATCCCGAAGGAAACCGGCGTTCCGGTCAAGGAATACTTCTCTGAAACCGGCTTCGGCGGCGGCCATGAGAACCTCGTTCTCGCCGTTCTCGACAAGAAGTTCGACGTCGGCACGACGTTCGGTTCTGGCGTCGGCAAGTGGGAAGAAGGCTACTCTGCCGGCAACCTCTACCAGATGGTCAAGAAGGGTAACCTCGACATGGACGATATCGTTCAGGTCTGGAAGTCCCCGCTGATCCCGAACGGTCCGCTTCTCGTTGCCAACAAGATCGGCGACAGCATGAAGAAGAAGGTTGAAGACTTCTTCATGGAACTGCCGAAGAAGGACCTCGCTTGCTTCCAGGGCTTCACCCAGGGCAAGAACACCGCTTACATCAAGGTCGACCCGTCCTTCTACCAGACGATCGTCGACGCCCGTAAGTCCGTTATCGGCGGCTGATCCTCAGATCATATCCGGAAGCGGCGGTGCCTAGCGGCACCGCCGCTTTTTGCCAATAAAGGAAAGCGGCATGGCGACCCCCCTGCACCATGGTACCCTCACGCCCGAGGGATTGAGCGCATCGTCCCGAACGGTCATGCGTCATTATCAACAGCAGCTTAAGACACGGCGGATTTATACCGTTATTTCGCTCGTGATCTTCCTCATCGTCCTTGCCGCTTCATTGAATTTCGCCAATGAGGCCAATTCGGGCAAGTTCTTCGAGCGCCTGCCGTATTTTTTCGACTTCATGAAAACCTTCGTGCCGGATAGTCCGCTCGAGGTCTTCCGCGCGATGTTCGACCTGCCGTCGCCCTATGCCAACGGTTCGCTGAAATACAATTATGTCGCGGATCGCGTCTACATCACCAATGGCTTCTATATACCGCATTTCATCTATCAGCTGATCATCACGCTCAACATCGCGCTGGTCTCGACGATCATCGGCACGGCTTTCGCCTTTGTGCTCTGCTTCTTCGCCTCCACCAATCTCATTGGCGCCGGTCTCGTGCGCTGGGTGGTACGCCGAATAATGGAGATCCTGCGCGCCTTTCCCGAAATCGTTGTCGCCGGATTGCTGACCGCCATCTTATCGATTGGGCCGATTGCGGCAATCATCGCGATTTCCGTCCACACGATCGGGGCTTTGGGCAAGCTGTTCTTCGAAGTCGTGGAAAATGCCGACATGAAGGCCGATGAAGGCCTGCGCGCTGCCGGTGCCAACTGGCTGGAGCGGGTGCGCTTCGCCATTGTGCCGCAGGTTCTGCCCAATTTCGTTTCCTACGCCTTGCTGCGTGCCGAAATCAACGTGCGCGCCTCGACTATCATCGGCGCCGTCGGCGGCGGCGGTATCGGCGAGGTCTTCCGCCTCTCGATCGGTAACGACCATGCCTCCAAGACCTATGCCATCATCATCCTGCTGCTGATCACCATCATCGCCGTCGACCAGTTTTCCAGCTGGCTGCGCCGCAGGTTGATCGGTCATCAATCCTTCGAATTCGGACGGGGAGCGGCCTGATGTCGTCCACTTTCATTCTTAACACCGCCGATCGTGAGAGACTGACTGCCGCACATCCCGCAATTTTCAATCGCGGTTTCATGCAACGATACGGTTTTCTGACCGGTATTGTCGCCGTCCTCGTTTATCTCACCGCCTGCTTTTTCTTCTTTAATGTCGGTCCCGCTTTCATGCAGGGCCGATGGGATCGCGCTTCAAGCTATATTCAGGACTGGTATTCCTGGCGCGCCCAACCGCGCCTGCGTTTCGAAGACGGCAAGGTCGCGCCGCAATGGTCGAGCCGCAGACAATATCCTGTCGATGCGCCGATCGACTGGCTGCAGCCTTTGCCGGATGGCGGTTACAGCGTGGTTTATGCGGGCACGGAAAACCGTCTCGACGTGACGACGACCCGCGTGGACGTCTATGTCGACGGCAAGAACTATCCCGTCATCATTAACGGCGACACGGCACTGGCGCCTGAGGCCCTGCCGGAAGAAATCAAGCAGGACGGCAACAAGGTTCTCGTACATTACGGTTTTGCCGGTCAGGCGGAAATCCGCACCAGCCAGGTCTATGTGCAGCGACGGTTCCTCGGATGGGCGAATTTCCTGTTCGACACCAAGTCGGAATTCTGGGGCAAGGGTTATGGCGATCTGGCCGCATTGGCGCTGTGGGGGGAAAGGCTCGATCCCCAGCGCTCCAATATCAGCCACATGGTCGATGATTTCCTCGACAATAGCGTCTGGCAACACGCCGATATTCTTTCCAAGCTGATGCAGACGCTGGTCATGGCCTTTGTCGGCACGCTGTTCGGTACACTTGTCGCCCTGCCACTTGCCTTTCTCGCCGCACGCAATATCACCGCCAACAGAGCTGCCAACTGGGGCATGAAGCGCCTGTTCGACTTCCTTCGGTCGATCGACATGCTGATCTGGGCGCTGTTCTTCACCCGCAGCTTCGGCCCCGGACCGATCCCCGGCATCGCCGCAATCTTCTTCACCGATACCGGCGCGCTCGGCAAGGTCTATGCAGAGGCGCTGGAGAATGTGGACGACAAGCAGCGTGAAGGCGTCAAATCGGTCGGCGCTTCCCCGATTGCCGTCAATCGCTTCGGCGTGCTTCCACAGGTCCTGCCGGTGTTCATTTCCCAGTCGCTCTATTTCTGGGAAAGCAACACCCGTTCCGCCACGATCATCGGTGCGGTCGGCGCCGGCGGCATCGGCCTGAAACTGCTGGAAGCGATGGGCACCAATGCCGACTGGGACAAGGTCGCTTACATGGTCCTGCTCATCCTGTTCGTGGTTTTCCTGTTCGACCATATCTCGAACTCCCTGCGCTCGCGCCTGATCGGGAAAACACAGCACTAGGTCAAAGAAGCGGAGCGGGGTTTCATGTGAAAGCCACCATGGTTTTCGCCATCCCGCTCCTTGGCACCGGCGCAAAACCGGAGCTTTTTTGCAAAGCCCCATCCGTCCACTCAATGTGCAATCTGCGCCTTCAGCACATTCGAAAGCTGCGCGGCGTTTCGAGCGCTTTTTTCCTCCAGCATCATCATTCTGTCACGGAAAGCCATTACCTCGCACTCCTGACCTTGCGGGAAGCAGGCGAGTCACGCCAAATAGCTTTTCATCCAGGTTTTCCATGACACCGAAGAGTGCTTGCCGTGCGCTACGCCATCTATTTTTCTCCGGCTAAAGATCATCCGTTGACCGAAGCGGCATCGCGCTGGCTCGGACGCAACGCGTTTTCCGGCGCCCAACACGATGACCATGACGCCTATGCGGAAATGACGGAAGAGCCCCGCCGTTACGGTTTCCATGCGACGCTGAAGGCCCCCTTCGAGCTTGCCGAAAAATACAGCGAAGCCGAGCTTGTCGCTGCCGTCGAACAGTTTGCGGCCAGCCAGCCCACCTTTGATATTCCGCGTGTCGTCGTCGGCGCGCTCGGGCCGTTTTTCGCACTTGTTCCGGACCGGACCTACCAACCGTTGCAGGATTTCGCCGCTGAGATCGTCGATCATTTCGACCGGTTTCGCGCGCCCCTGTCCGAGACCGACATTGCCCGGCGTCGGCCGCAGAACCTGACGGAAAGCCAGCGACAAAATCTGTCGCTCTGGGGTTATCCGCACGTCATGGACGACTTCCGCTTTCATATGACGCTGACCGGCCGCATTGACGAAAACGACGCGCCTGCAATTCAAAATGTGCTTTCGACCCGCTTTTCCGAGTTTGTCGACCGGCCTCTCACCATTTCCGGCCTCGCTTTGTTCATTGAAGAAACGCGCGGCGAACCCTTCACCGTTCATCGCTGGCACCCGCTTGGCCAGCAGCCAAAGAAAGATGCTGACCCATGACCGAGCACGCCCTTTCCAATGCCCGTATCGTTCTGGAAGACGATATTATTCTGGGCTCCGTTCTGATCCGTGACGGCAAGATCGCCGATATCAGCGAAGGCGCCTCCAAAACCGGAGAGGATCTCGAAGGCGATTTCCTCATTCCCGGTCTGGTGGAGCTGCACACCGACCATCTGGAACAGCATTATTCGCCACGCCCCGGCGTGCTCTGGGACAAGATCGCGGCCATTCAGGCCCACGACGCACAGGTGGCATCGTCCGGCATCACCACGGTGTTCGACTGCCTGCGGCTCGGCTCTGACGAAGATGGTGGCTTCAAGAAGGGCGAAATGCGGGAAATGGCGGATGCCATCGAGGCTGCAGCCGATCAAAACCGCCTGCGGGCAGACCACATGCTGCACCTGCGCTGTGAAGTTGCCTCATCAGATGTTCTGGAACATTTCGAAGATTTTGAGACCGATCCCCGCGTGCGGCTGATTTCCCTGATGGATCACTCCCCGGGGCAGCGCCAGTTCCAGTCGATGGATCAATATATCTTCTATTATCAGAAGAAGCGCGGACTGAGCGACGAGGCTTTCGCCGAGTTCGTCAGACGTCGGCAGACGGCATCGGCGGAATATTCCACAAAACACCGGGATTATCTCGCCGCCCGCTGCGCCGAGCGCGGCATAACCGTTGCAAGCCATGATGACGCCACCGAAGCGCATGTGGGCGAAGCAATCGGCCATGGCGTAAAACTGGCGGAGTTCCCCACCAGCGTCGAGGCCGCAAAAGCCTCGCACAGCGCCGGCATGAGCGTTCTGATGGGTGCGCCGAACATCGTTCGCGGCAAGTCCCATTCCGGCAACATTGCCGCCCGTGATCTTGCCGAGCTTGGTGTGCTGGATGTTCTCTCGTCCGACTATGTGCCGTTCAGCCTGCTTTACGCGCCATTCCTGCTGGCCGACCAGGTGGAAGCCATCACCCTGCCGGAAGCGCTCCGCATGGTCAGCGCCACGCCGGCACGAACGGTGGGCCTTGTTGATCGCGGTCGCATAGCGGCGGGGTTGCGGGCTGACCTCGTCAGGGTTCACCGCGAAGATGGCGTGCCGGTTGCCCGTGCGGTCTGGCGTCAGGGCAAACGTGTCGCATGACCGGCGAAGGACAGGATAATCGGCGTGACGGCGTATCACCCGGAACCATGATCGTGATTGTCGGCCCGAGCGGGGCCGGCAAGGACACGCTGATGGATTATGCGGCGACGCAATTGTCCGGGCGGCCCGGCTTCCACTTCACCCGCCGGGTCATTACCCGCAGCGGTGATGCGGGCGGTGAAAATCACGACGCGGTTTCCATGCACGAGTTCGAACGGCTGGAAGACGAAGGTGCTTTTGCCGTCTCCTGGCAGGCGCACGGGTTGAAATACGGCATTCCTGCCGCCGTCTATCGCCATCTCAATGCGGGGGACGTGGTTATCGCCAACGGCTCCCGCTCAGCCCTGCCACAATTTGGCACCGCCTTTGCCCGCCTCAAGGTCGTCAACATCGTTGCACGGCCGGATGTACTGGCCAAGCGGCTGGAACAACGCGGGCGAGAAAGCCGGGAGGATATTCTCCGGCGGCTGGAACGCAGTTCGCTCACCGTCGTCGGAGATTTCGACGTGACGACCGTGGACAATAGCGGTGCTATGGAAGATGCGGGCAAAACCATCATGCAGGTGCTGGAGCAAAGTGCCTGCTTTGGCCGCATTTAAACTCCACAACCCGAACTGCTCGACAAACGGCTTCCCAACGCTTACCATCAGGCGACAATTTCCAAACATGGTACGCCAAGGCGAGGGATGCCTGAAAAGAGGGTCAGCGACGAGATAACAGTGGTGGCTGGTCTGGCCGCCGGCGTCGCTAATTATGCACGGTCGCGGGGCATCGATATCGCCCCTATCTGCAAGGCTCTCGATATCGATCCAGCCACATTCGACAGCCTTACGGAGCGCATCAGCCTCGACAGATTGTGCCGTCTGCTCGAAACCTGCGCGTTGATCTCCGGCGACGATGCCTTTGGCCTGCAATGCGCTTCCACCTTTCCCGCCGGCGCATCCGGCGCATTCGGATATGGCCTGATCAGCGCGCCGACAGTGCGGGCTTTCCTGCGTTTTCTGCAGGACCACGTTTATTACGCAACCAACAACAGCAATTTCACCATGGTCACGGATGATACACACGTAACCCTGTCATGGTCGTTTGCGCCTGTCATCGCCAAACGCGATCAATATGTGGATTTATCGCTGGCAGTTCTGGTCCAGCGACTTCGCGATATTCTGGGGGAGCGCGTCAACCTGATCGAAATCGGTCTGGAACGGCAGAAACCCAACAATATTCAGCTATTTAAAGAAAGAATGACCAAGCGCGTCAGCTTTTCCCAGCCCATCCACACCATGCGCCTTCCGGCATCGCTTCTCGATGCGGTCAATCCAAATGCAGATGAACGGCTGTTCGAGTTGATGAATTTGCAGTGCCGGATGCTGCGGCCGGAAACATCGGCGGACGCCACGCATTTCATCGATCAGGTGAAACGGTATATGCAGATGCGACTATCGGATGCGGAGCTTTCGCTGGGCGAGATCGCTCCTTATTTCAACCTTTCGGAACGCAGTTTTCAACGGCGGCTTGCCGAGCTTGGAACCAATCTCAACGAGATAAAAGACGCCATTCGCAAAAATGCCGGCTTCAAGCTTCTCGTGGAAAGCGATCTGCCGGTCTCGGACATCAGTTACAGGCTCGGCTATTCGACGCCGGGTGCGTTTTCGCGCTCCGTTTCCCGCTGGTTCGGGGCAACGCCTACGGATATTCGCAAGAAACATGCGCATCATTCCGCCGGATAGGGCATATTCCCAGCATCAATATTTCCAAAATTCAAAATAAAATTGGAGAATATGTCGGAGCTTATCGGCTTTTGTCTCGAAACATAACAATAAAGACGCAAAACTTGGCGCGAGATGTTATTCTCCTGATCCGGGATATCGCCTAATAGAGCGCCGCCATGTGTCTTCGGGTATGGCGGAAACATTCCAAAGCTTTGAATTTTTACATTGTTCTGGACCAGAACCGATTCCGGTTTTTGGGAACAATGGTGCAGCAGTTCTTTCATTGCCGAGGATGTTGCCCATGCCGGGACCGGCTGGCCGCGAGAGCAGCCGCCTATTTGCATAATTCCTGAGGCCAGATCGCGCTCCGGGAAGGTCAATCTCTTTTGAGGCTGAAAAAATATGTCGTCAAAAACGCAACATGAACGTCGCCAGGCGCGTGAAATCGTCCTTTCGGATCGTGAGCGGCAATATCTGGGGCTGGTGGCGCGGGGCCGACATCCTTCTCATATCGCCTTGATAACCGGCGCGGACGAAGCCGACGTGAAGGATACTCTGGAACGGGTGTGCCAAAGACTGGGCGCGGCCAATCTGCTGAATGCCGTCAGCATTGCCCTGCTGCGCGGACTGATCGAACAGGATATTTAGAGCTTATTTCTCGCTCCAAAAGCTTACGCGAAATCGTCCCCTTCCCGTAAGCCAAAACCGGATGTGCCGTTTTCTGCGTCAAAAACCCACCATTTCGATGGAGGGACGGCGGACCAAAAGGCGGATCGGAAATGATTTCCGACCTATCGACGCAAATGCTAAGCGGCCCTACACGGTTTACCCGGCGGATCACCCGATCCGCCGGGTTTTCATTTTCAGTTCTTTAAAGCGACTGGATTTCGGCAAGAATATCGCTTTCGACGACGATACCGTTTTCCAACGCCTGCCTTCGAATGCCCTGGCTACGCCGGCCGGGCAAACGCACATTCTCCTGTTTTTCTATCTCTCCGGCGATAAGCGCCAGTCGCTCGGTAAAGACCGCACCACCTGACGATACGGGATCTATCGCGATGATCGTGTGGCCGAGAGCGGGTGGTGCGCCCTTGTCGTCCAGAAGAGAAGAAGCCTCGAACCCGAAGTTTCCGCCGGTCAGCGCAGCGGCCATGATCTCCACCATCAGCGCCAGAGCGGCACCCTTGGCTTCGCCCGCAGGCACCATAGTCCCGGCTATGGCTTCTTCGGGATCGGTGGTGGGCCGACCATTTCTGTCCAGCGCCCAGTCGCCGGGAATGGTTTCGCCCTTCTGGCGCGCCGCCATGATCTTTCCGCGTGCGACCTTGGACAGTGCCAGATCGATCACCAGCGGATCGGCCTCGCCAACAGGTGTGGCGAATGCAATCGGATTGGTACCATAAAGCGGTTTGGTGCCGCCCCAGGGCGCCATGGATGCCGGTGCATTGGCGAACATGAGCGCGACAAGGCCCATTTCCGCAAAACGTTCGACGGTGAGCGCCATGACACCCGCATGATGGGAACGATGGACCGCCGCAAGCGCGATGCCCTGCTGCCGGGCCATATCCGGCAACTCCTCCAGGGCGCAGTCGATCGCCGGATAGGCGTAACCGTGATTGGCATCGATCGAAAGCACGCCCGGCTTGATGCGCGTCGCCACCGGCCGCGCTTTGCCGTCAACCTTTCCGACCCACGCCTGGCGGACATAAACGGGGATACGGCGAAAACCGTGACCGCCCTGACCTGCGGCCTCGGATGCGACGAGCGCCTTCGCCACCGAACGGGCGTTTTGCGGCAGAACACCATTGCGCTCAAAGATAGAGGATACGAGATCCTCCGCCTCTGCGATTGAGAATTTCATGATTTTTCTTGATTCCTGTTGGCTTGCAAGCGGTAGGGCGGACAATCCTAGTCTGCGGTATCCGACAGTTGCAAATCAACACGGAAAATGGGGAAGCCCCCAATTCCCTGTTTCGAGTTGAGCGGGCCTTGCACTCTGCAAGGCCGCAAATCCACCTCTACTTGAACAGAACAGGCAAGGTGAAACTCGTGTCTGCGCCCGGTGGTGGCGGCGAAACGGACGCCTTTTGTATAACCGCCAGAAGCTTCTGGTCCATTGCAGCGTCACCGGTGGATGAAAGGATCCTCGCTCCACCCACGGATCCGCCACTATCTATCTTGAACGAAACCGTAATGGTCATTCCGGATTTTCCGGCCGAGCGGGCCAATCGCCGCTGCATGGCGGAACGCACTTTCGCACCCCAATCCGCTTTCGACACGGAAGACGAAGAGAAGAAACCGGCATTGCTGCGCGACGCTGCCGTCCGGTCCGACTGCTGGGCCTCGGCCTTTGCCGTTTCGCGCAGTTGCGAAGCCTGTTCCGGTTTGGGGCGCTGGCGTTCAACCTTCTTTTTGTCGTCCGGTTCTTTCTTTTCCACCTTCTTTTCGACCGGCGGCGGAGGTGGCCGCATGACAGGCAGCGGAACTTCGACATTTTCGAGTTCCGCCATCATCTGTTCCTGCACGGGGTCGATCTGCTCGACCGGTTCAGGAATTTCCTGCGGTTCGACAACCTCTTCAACCTGAGGCTCCGGCGGCTGCACGGGTTCCGGCGGCGGTGTTTCCGCAACAGGTTCAGGCGACGGCGGCTCCTCCGGAGCTGCTTCTTCCACCGGCTGGCTGTTGTCGCTTTTTACCTCTTCGGCGTCTTCGACGTCCTGTGCCTGCGTCGTTTCCTCGGTGTTGACGGCTTCCGGTATGGCGGCCATCTCGATCATGATCGCGGCCGGCGGCGGCCCTCCGGCGTCCAGTTCTTCCGGCTCCTGCATCAGATAATAGGCAAAACCGGCATGAACGCCCAGCATGAGCAGCGCTGCGGTGGACCACAACGCCACTTCCCCAAGGCGGGAATGTCGGGCCTGCGGGTAGCCGTTTTCGCTCATGGCGCCGTTCCCTGCGCCGCCGGAACTGTAGGTTGGCCGGGGGGATTACTGGAGCCAGCAGGCTGCGTTGTCGCAGCCGCATTTTCCAGCCCCACCAGGGCGATCTTCAGATATCCGGCATCCCGGAGCAGGTTCATGATTTCCATGAAGTGGCCATAGTCCACGGCCTTGTCGGCGCGCAGGAAAATACGCGTATCCTTCTTGCCACCGGTTTGCCGATCGATCGCCGCCGCCAATGCTTCGCGAGCGACCGCATCATTGCCGAGATTGAGCGACAGATCGTCCTTGACCGTCAGATAAAGCGGCTCTTCCGGACGCTCCGCCGGCTTGGCGGTGGATGCGGGCAGATCGACATTCACATCCACGGTCGCCAGCGGTGCGGCGACCATGAAGATGATGAGCAGAACCAGCATCACGTCGATGAAGGGCGTGACGTTGATCTCGTGGTTTTCGGAGAGTTCGTCTCCGCTATTTTCGCGAATGCCGCCAGCCATGACCGATCACCGTCCAACCAGCGATACTGCGGGCTTGCTGCTGCCCGGCGGAATGCGCCGGAAATCGAGGTCGCGGCTGACAAGGCGTTCTACGCCGGCCGCGGCATCCGCAAGCAAATGACGGTATCCCGTGATCGAGCGGGCGAAGACGTTATAGATCACCACCGCCGGAATAGCGGCGACGAGGCCGATGGCCGTGGCAAGCAGCGCCTCGGCAATGCCCGGCGCGACGACGGCGAGGTTGGTGGTCTGCGATTCCGAAATGCTGATAAAGGAGTTCATGATCCCCCAGACAGTGCCGAACAGGCCGACGAAGGGAGCAGTGGAACCGATGGTCGCAAGAGCGCCCGTTCCGCGCGACATGCGGCGACCGGCGTGGGTTTCAATACGCGACAGTGCCGAGGATACACGCTCCTTGATGCCGCCGCCGTCCGTGTGTTCGACCACCGCATCGGAAAGCTGCATTTCATGGGTTGCCATGCGCAACATGAGAGCTGCCGGTCCGCCCTTCTTTTCAACGGCCTCGGTCGCCTCGGTCAGGGTCTTTGCCTTGCGAATGACCTTGAGCGTCGCGCCGGCCCGCACGCGTGCGCCGGCAAGCTCGAATGTTTTTGCCACCCAGACTGTCCATGTGATGAGCGATGCAAAGGCGAGACCGATCATCACACCCTTCACGACCCAGTCCGCCGCCATGAACATGCCCCAGGGGGAAAGGTTGTGCGGTATGTCGGCACGATGTCCGGCGCTTGCGGGCTCGACCGGTGTGGAAACCTCATTCGGCGCTGCTGTCTCATTCATCTGTACGGGCTGCGGCTCCGTCTGCGCCGACTGCGGCGCTACACCTTCGGGCGCAGGCTGGGCCGCTGCTGGCTGCACGGGCGCGACCGGCTGTTGCGGTGCGGCAGCGGAAGGCTGGGCCGCGGGAGTGTTCGGTGTCACGGGCGTCTCCGCCAGCGGCTGTGCGGGCTGAACCGTTTCCGTTGCGGGCGCGGATTGGATCTGGGGTTCGGGTGCCGACTGAGCAAAAACCGCACCGGCACTCAAGCCGGTCAGCAAAGTGACCGTCATGGCAAGTGAGATATGCCGTGTCTTGTTTGCCCTGTTGAAGAATGCGGAAGAAGTTAAGGTCTCAGCTGACATAATTTTTATCCCGGATTTCCGTCGATGAACTCATCCGCAGATTGGCCGGTCCCTGAAAACCGGGGTCATGAACGGACGCCGTCGTGAAAGCTTGACGTTCCGATAATAAACATGAGCTCTTTTGACAACTATTATATTACCAAAAGACGACTCGTAAACTCTTCTTTACAAAAAATTGATCGATCTATTGTCTTCAGCCGTTTTGCGAAGGCGAAAACTGCGCGACGAGAGCGTGCCGGTCGCCGGGATAGGTAACCCGGACACTGGTGATATAATCCGCCCCGTGCCATGTGCGGCGGTGGATGACGAGACATGCCGCGCCGGACGTTATGCCCAGCGCCACCGCGTTTTTGCGGTCGGCGGCAACGGCGCTGATACGATGTTCGGCGGCACTCCAGGGAACCATTTTCAGCAGCCACGTGCCCGGCCCGACCTGTGAAAAATCCGCCAATTCTGCCTCCGGAACGGCGGTGACATTGATGATGCGTTCTTCAAGGCAAAAGGGAACGCCGCCGGCAAAATGCGTGCAGGTAAGTTCCAGAACCGGGGCGCCGGCGGCAAGCGCCATGGCTGCACCGTCTTTTTCACCCGCAGGGCGCAGGCGTCGCTTGTCGAGACGGTAGCTGTAAACGAGACCGAGCGCCTGCACCTCCCGCTCGATATCGTGGATTTCCAGCACTGCCGATTGCGCATGCGGCTGGCGAACGAAGGTGCCGAGACGCCGGCGTCTTTCAATCAGGCCACGCTGCACCAGTTCGCTGAGAGCCTTGTTCACTGTCATACGCGAACAGGCATATTGCCTGGTCATCTCGTGTTCGAAGGGAATACGATGCCCCGGCGGCCACTCACCCGACATGATGTGGCGCTCGACATCGTTGCGGATGCGCTCGTGCAATGATTTTTCCTGAAGATCGGCGCCTGTGCTCCTCATACCGATGCTTCCATCCTCCCGGTTTTATGGATCAACTATCCATGGGCAGCAGCGGCAATCGCCTCGCTGCGAATCTCCTCCGTCAGTCTGGCGCGTAACTCGGAGAACTCCGGGCTTGCCTTGACGGTGTAGTGACGCGGATGCGGCAGATCGACCGGTGTGATCGACTTGATACGACCGGGCCTAGCGGACATCGTCACGACACGCGACGCCATGAACACGGCCTCCTCGATGTCATGGGTGACGAAAATGACGGTCTTCTGCTCGCGCTCCCATATGCCGAGCAGCAGTTCCTGCATCAGCCCGCGCGTCTGGTTGTCTAGGGCGCCGAAAGGCTCATCCAGCAGCAGGATTTTCGGGCCGTTCGCCAAAGCACGGGCAATTGCCGTTCTCTGCTGCATGCCGCCGGAAAGCTGTTTCGGCCAATGGTTCTCGAAGCCGCGCAGGCCGACCTTGTCGATATAACTATCGACGATCTCCCATTTTTCCTTCTCGGCCACACCACGTTCGCGCAGGCCGAAGGCGACGTTTTCCCGGATCGTCAGCCAGGGAAACAGCGTATAGGACTGGAACACCATACCACGATCCGCGCCCGGTCCTGTCACCGCCCGGCCGGACAGCAGAACCTCGCCCATCGTCGGGCGGTCGAGACCTGCGATGATGCGCAGCAAGGTCGATTTTCCGCATCCCGACGGACCGAGAATGGTGACGAAATCATTGCGGGGGATTTCCAGATCAGTCGGCTGCAAGGCCAGTGTCGGCTGGCCACCCTGCACGCCCGGGAAAGTGCGGCTGACGTCCTTGATAACAAGTTCGCTCATCAGGCAAGCCTCCAGGCGAAAAGCTTCCGGTTCAGCGATTTGAACGCGAAGTCCGAAATAAGTCCGATGACACCGATGACGATGATGCCGAAGATGATCTGCCCGGTCGCCATCAGCGCCTGACTGTTGATAATCATATAGCCGATGCCCGAGGAGGCGCCGATCAGTTCCGCAACGATGACATAGGTCCAGGCCCAGCCGAGAACGAGACGGAGGATTTCCGCAATATCGGGCGCATTGGCAGGGATGAGAACACGGCGAACCACGCCCCGGTCCTTCGCACCCAATGTATAGGCAGCCTCCACCAGATCGCGTCTTGTGCCTGCAACCGCCACGGCCACCATGAGGATGATCTGGAAAACCGCGCCGATGAAGATCACTAGCAACTTCTGCATTTCACCGATGCCGGCCCAGAGAATGAGCAACGGCACAAAGGCGGAAGCCGGAAGGTAACGCGCAAAGGAGACGAATGGCTCAAGCAGCGCCTCGACCGGCTTATAAGCCCCCATGGCGATACCAACAGGGACGGCGACGAGCGATGCCAGCACGAAACCACCCACCACTCGCCAGATCGTCATGCCGATATCGCCGGCAAACCCCTGATCGGTCAGGAGATAGATGCCGTCCTTCAGCATGGTGATGGGGTCGGCCAGAAAGGTCGGCGAAACGAAGCCGCCCAGCGTGGCAAAACCCCAGGCGGAGAAAAAAAGCACGAAGAACAGGATGCCGAGAAAAATCCTCGTGCTGTTCTTTATGGGTTGAAGAGGTTGCATTCTGTCGCCTGTCCGGAAAACGGGCGCGGCACTCTATCGCCGCGCCATCAAAGCGCCGTGCATCTTCCATGACGCACAGACGCTGTAAGACTTCTCACTGGCTGCAATATTCCCCGAAGGGAAAACAGCAGTTTGCTTCTGTCACTTGATGAAAGAGGTGTCCGCGAGCGTCGAAAGATCGGGTTTCGACTTTATCACGCCGATTTCCAGAAGCAGATCCGCCGATTTTTCGGAGAATGTCTTGAATTCACCCTCGAAGAATTTCTGGTTGGCGGCCTTGTCCTGCCATTCCAAGAATTTTGCCGAGGCTGCGAAGGCCTCTCCCGCCTGCTTCACATCCGCGCCCATCGTCGCATAGGACTTCTCAGGCTCGGCCTTGATGAGATCAAGGGCCTCGAAATAGCTGTCAGCCAGGGCTTTCGCCGCTTGCGGATTATTTTTCAGGAAATCCGGTGTGCAGCCGAACGTATCCATGACGGCGGGATAATCCAGCGTCGTGGCGAGGATTTTGCCCTTATCAGGTGCGGCACGCACGGTGGACAGATAGGGTTCATAGGTCATGGCCGCATCATTCTGGCCGGCGACGAATGCCTGCGCTGCCGGTCCCGGCTCAAGGTTGACGACCTTCACGTCCTTGAGGGTCAGGCCGTTTTCCTTGAGTATCCACGCCAGAAAGAAATAGGGCGATGTGCCCGGTGTGGAAGCGGCAACCGTCTTGCCCTTGAGGTCCGCGATCTTTGCAACGTCACTGCGCACCGCAATGCCATCGGCACCATGCGACTTGTCCATCTGGAAAATCTGGGTGGATTTCACGCCGTTGGCATTCCACGCGATCCATGTCTCGACCGTGGTGGCAGCACACTGGATGTCACCGGAGGCGAGCGCCAGATGACGACTGGCCTGTGGTATTTTCTTGATATCGACCTTCAGGCCGTTCTTTTCGAAAATGCCCGCCTGCTTGGCAAGCGTCAGTGGCGCAAAGCCGGTCCAGCCGGACATGCCGATGGTCACCGACGTTTCAGCATAGGCGGAAGCGGATGAAACAAGCGTCGCGATTGCCGCGATAACCCACGTTTTTTTCATGATCAGAACCCCTTTTGATTTATTTTTGTGCGATATTTTTTTCGCTTTATTTGAGGCATGCTAGGCAGGGATTTTATATTTGTCTAGACAAAATAGAGGCGCTCAAACGCTTCCGGAAAGATTGCAAACGGGCCGCCCGGCATTCTAGACATAGAATAGCACGGCCCGGCGCATCAGCCCGCTGTTTTCCATATCGAGCTTTTCCATGACCAGACAAAGACGTCGCAACATCATCAGGGCAAGGCGCACCGGCACCGGAATTGCGCTCGTCGCCGCCATTTCATTCATCGCCGGCATGACGGATGCGGTGGGTCTTTATGTTTCCGGAGATTTCGTCTCCTTCATGACCGGCAACACCACGCGCGCTGCCGTCTCGATGCAAGCGGGCATCTATTCCCATGCCGTAAAACTGCTTTTCGCAATCGTTGCCTTTGTGCTGGGTAATGCCGGGGGCATCGTGGTCGCACATAAATTCGACCGGAGCATCTTTGCCGTTCTTGTGGCCGTGGGATCGCTGGTGGTGATTGCCGCGGTGCTGCGCGACGGAGCCTTTACTCTTGCGCAGTTTTATCTCGTCGTTTTCGCCATGGGTATGGTCAACGCCGCGGTCGAGCATATTGAGGGCCTGCCGATCGGCCTCACCTATGTAACCGGCGCCCTCTCCCGTTTCGGCCGCGGCATCGGCCGTTTTCTTCTAGGAGACCGGAGCCTCGACTGGGGCATCCAAATCGTGCCCTGGCTCGGCATGATCTGCGGCGCAATCTGCGGTGCCGTGTTGGGCGCCACGCTGCAATCCGATGCCCTATGGGTGGTTGCGGCAACGGTTTTTGCCGTCGCCATCGCCACGCTCGTCATTCCGCGTTCGCTTCGCCACCGCTATAATCAAAGGGTCAGGATCAGGCGCATCGCGCCCTGACGGAGTGTGCCGCCACAAGCACCGCCGTTACTTGCGCGATATGGTGACGAATTTCGTGCCGCGAACCCGCACCGTCATCAGGCAGGTTTCCTTATCGGTGCGTTCGCAATAACGCGGGTGCATCTTCAACACGAAGACCATATTGCCGAAACGCTTGATGAAATCGTAGCCGTAAATCCGGGCCGTCGCGATCATCAGATATCCGCCCTCTTTTACCTGGACGTAAAAATTGTAAGGGCAGCCTTCCTCATCGCAGCTGCGACCTTTTTCGCCATCGCAGTCCAGAACGCCGTGATTGACGACGGCATCCATCAGGCCATCATTATTGATATCCAGCCTGGTAATAAAATCGTCGCCGAAGGCAGCCGTTTTGCACTCCTTGCGGAAATGGTCCTTTTCATAGATCTCGGGATCGCTCACCAGTTGCTGCTGCGCCGCCAGAGCGACCGGAAACATCAAGAGGACCAGCGCCTGAAGAGCGGCAACGATAGCGATTCGCACGGCATTTTCCTTTGCATCCGTTTCGTTTATGGATGTTGCGATCATCCGGGCGGCCAGCCTAGAGTTCCGCGCTTGCGCGACACTGACGCGCGCTCATCCAAATTTCCGGGGGGACCTTTTTCATGACACTTCTGGGTTTTCTCGATTATGCCGGCGTTGCCGTGTTTGCCGCAACCGGTGCATTGGCCGCCTCGCGCAAGCAGCTCGACCTGATCGGCTTCCTGTTTTTTGCAGCCGCGACCGGGATCGGCGGCGGCACGGTGCGCGATCTCGTGCTGGGCAGGGCGCCGGTATTCTGGGTGGTGAACCCGACCTATATTCTTGTCTGCGTATCGGTTGCAGTTCTGCTCTTCTTCACCGCGCATCTTTTCGAATCCCGTTACAGGGTGCTGATCTGGCTCGATGCCGTCGGCCTCTCCGCCTATTGCGTCATGGGCGCGGCCAAGGGCTTGGCCGCCAGCGGCTCCGCAACCGTAGCGATCGTCACCGGCGTTCTGACGGCGACGTTTGGCGGTGTGCTGCGCGATGTTCTCGCCGGGGAACCCTCCGTGCTGCTGCGCCCGGAAATCTACATCACCTGCGCGCTTCTGGGCTCATCCATCTTTGTTAGCGCCTATTTCCTCGGTGCGCCGCTTTATGTCGCGTCGGGCGTCGGTGCCCTGACGGCTTTCGGCGTCCGGTCCGGAGCGCTGATCTTCGGATGGACTTTCCCGCCCTACAAGGCCAAGCCCGGCAGACGGCCGGAAGATATATTGAAGTAAGGCAGCAAAGGCGGCCCGAAACAGAAATGGCGCCCGCAGGCGCCATTTCTGTTTACGTTACCCGGCCAGAGCTTCAGCTACGCTTGCGGCGCAGGCGGATGACCACGTCCACATGGGCGATTTCCATGCCTTCGGGCGCTTCTGGCAAATTGTCGATCTGGAGATTGTTGATGGGAATGTCGAGAACCTCGTTCTCTCCCTCCACGAAGAAGTGATGATGATCGGACACGTTGGTGTCGAAATAGGTGCGGGCACCCTCGACAGCCAGAACGCGGATCAGACCGGCTTCGGTAAACTGATGCAGAGTATTGTAGACCGTGGCGAGAGAAACGGGCACGCCGGCGGTAACCGCCTCATCGTGCAGTTCCTCCACCGTCAGGTGACGGTCGCCCTTTGCGAAGAGAAGATCGCCCAAAGCCACACGCTGGCGCGTGGGGCGCAGCCCCGAGCGCCGCAGCCTCGTTCCAATATCCAATGTGGCGTCAAATGCCATGCAATCCCATTCCAAGCACAGGGGAAAAACCCATCAATTGCACTAGCATATATCTTTTGCCGCGAATGCTTTCAATAGTTTCAGCGCCGCCGAGTGTCGCAAATGGCTGCAAACCGGCCATTCTTGCAAATTTCCTCTGGTTCCTGCCGGATGGTTCCTGTATGCGGACGGCATATTGAGGTAATGACTTCTGTAAAGAAGGTTCGAAGACAAAGAATGGGGGCAGAGCGGCCTCTGCCCTTGCAGCGCTTCATTTTGAACCTAACTTGCTCTAGTGAAGTCGATCAACACCAGTGACTGGGGAAGTGAAAGCGGTATGGCAACGAGGCAATCAAGTTACAATTACGAGGAGATCCTTTCCTGCGGTCGCGGCGAATTGTTCGGCCCGGGAAATGCGCAGCTCCCATTGCCCCCCATGCTCATGGTTCACCGCATCACCGAAATTTCCGAAACCGGCGGCGCGTTCGACAAGGGTTTCATCCGCGCTGAATACGATGTCAGCCCCGACGACTGGTATTTCCCCTGCCATTTCCAGGGCAACCCGATCATGCCGGGCTGCCTCGGCCTTGACGGCATGTGGCAGCTGACCGGCTTCTTCCTTGGCTGGCTGGGCGAAGAGGGCCGCGGCATGGCGCTCTCCACCGGCGAAGTCAAATTCAAGGGCATGGTTCGCCCGAATACGAAGCTCCTCCAGTACGGCATAGACTTCAAGCGCGTGATGCGCGGACGTCTCGTTCTGGGAACCGCCGACGGATGGCTGAAGGCGGACGGAGAAACCATTTATCAAGCGACGGACCTTCGTGTAGGGCTGTCGAAGGAAAAGACCGCCTGAAGCAGACGGAATAGTCCTGGCAAACGCCGGGCGGCTTCGGTCGTCCAGCCGAAATCTTAAGAAAAGGTCCATTTCATGAGACGAGTTGTTGTCACCGGCCTCGGCATTGTTTCTTCCATCGGTGGCGATGCCGCCGAAGTCACCGCATCCCTGCGCGACGCCAAATCCGGCATTTCATTTTCGCCGGATTTTGCCGAACATGGTTTCAAATGCCAGGTCTGGGGCAAGCCGTCTCTCGACCCGACCGAGCTGGTCGACCGCCGTGCCATGCGCTTCCTGTCGCAGGGCGGCGCATGGAACCACGTTGCGATGAAGCAGGCGATCGCCGATTCCGGCCTCGAGGAAAGCGACATCAGCGGCAACGAGCGCACCGGCATCATCATGGGTTCGGGCGGCCCTTCCACCCGCACGATCGTTGAAGCCGCCGACATCACGCTGAAGAACAACAGCCCGAAGCGCATCGGCCCCTTTGCCGTGCCGAAGGCCATGTCCTCGACCGCTTCGGCCACGCTCGCGACCTGGTTCAAGATCCACGGCGTCAATTATTCGATCTCGTCGGCCTGCTCCACGTCGGCACATTGCATCGGCAACGCCGCCGAGATGATCCAGTGGGGCAAGCAGGACGTGATGTTCGCAGGCGGCCATGAAGACCTCGACTGGTCCATGTCCAACCTCTTCGACGCCATGGGCGCCATGTCGTCCAAATATAACGACACGCCAAACCTCGCCTCCCGCGCCTATGACGTCAACCGCGATGGTTTCGTGATCGCCGGCGGTGCGGGCGTGCTGGTTCTCGAAGAGCTGGAACACGCAAAGGCGCGCGGCGCCAAGATCTACGCCGAGATCGTCGGTTATGGCGCGACCTCAGACGGTTACGACATGGTGGCTCCCTCCGGCGAAGGCGCGATCCGCTGCATGCGTCAGGCCCTTTCCACCGTGAAGGGCGATATCGACTACATCAACACCCACGGCACCTCGACGCCAGTTGGCGACAGCAAGGAAATTGGCGCGATCCGCGAAGTCTTCGGCGACAGGATCCCGCATATCCAGTCGACCAAGTCCCTCACCGGCCACTCGCTGGGCGCTGCGGGCGTTCAGGAATCGATCTACGGCCTGTTGATGATGCAGGAACGCTTCATCGGCGAAAGCGCGCATATTTCCGAACTCGATCCGGAATTTGCGGGCGTCCCGATCGTTCGCAGCCGCATCGACAATGCCAGGATCGACACCATCCTTTCCAATTCCTTCGGCTTCGGCGGCACCAACGCCACGCTGGTCTTCCAGCGTCATAACGGATAATTGCCCATGAACGGCATCATGCAGGGTAAACGCGGCCTCATCATGGGCGTCGCAAACAATCACTCCATCGCCTGGGGTATCTCCAAGGCGCTTGCAGCTCAGGGCGCGGAACTCGCCTTCACCTATCAGGGTGATGCGCTCGGCAAGCGTGTGAAACCGCTCGCCGCCGAACTCGGATCCGACTTCATCGTGCCTTGCGATGTCGAGGATATCGCTTCGGTCGATGCGCTTTTTGCAGCGATCCGCGAAAAATGGGGCTCGCTGGATTTCGTCGTGCACGCCATCGGCTTTTCCGACAAAAACGAGCTGAAGGGTTTTTACGCGGATACGACCCGTGAGAATTTCAGCCGCACCATGGTCATTTCCTGTTTCTCGTTTACGGAAATTGCCAAGCGCGCCGCTGAACTGATGACGAATGGCGGCTCCATGCTGACGCTGACCTATAACGGTTCGCAGCGGGTCATCCCGAACTACAACGTCATGGGCGTCGCCAAGGCCGCTCTCGAAGCGTCGGTGCGTTATCTCGCTGCCGATTACGGCCCGCGGGATATTCGCGTCAACGCCATCTCGGCCGGTCCGGTCCGCACCCTGGCGGGCGCCGGAATTTCCGATGCGCGTGCGATTTATGCGTGGAACCAGAAAAACGCACCGCTGCGGCGGACGGCGGATATCGACGATATCGGCGGATCAGCGCTTTACCTGCTGTCCAACATGTCGCGCGGCGTCACCGGCGAATGCCACTATGTGGATTGCGGCTTCAACATCACCTCCACGCCCACCCTTGAGGTTCTCTCAAAGGCGGATGCGGAATAAGCTACTGTTTTCCGTAGAATAAAAAAGCCCGGCAATATGCCGGGCTTTTTGCATTTATAGCCTGTGCCATTCTTGAGAACTGCTAAAGTACAAGCCGTCGGAGTAACTGAATTTAAACACCGGCTGGTTATGGTCCGCAACAAATTCACCGGTTGCGCTTGCCGCATATTCTAAAGATCGACACCGCCATATGCGTCTGGCCAAACTGAAGCCATTGCTGGAAAAATTCGGGCTCTCGCGCGACGGGACAGCGGCGATCGAATTCGCGATCCTCGCGCTTCCCTATTTCCTCGTCGTCTTTGCGATTATCGAAACCTTCATCGCCTTGATGGCGGAACAGGTGGTCGTTAATGCCACCGACACCATGGCGCGGCGTCTGCGCACCGGACAGATCAGCAGCTCGATTTCGAAAGAGGATTTTCGCAAGAGTTTCTGCAACGAAGTCTCGGTGATGATCACTTGCTCTGACGAGATCAAAACCGCACAAAAGCTTTATATCGACCTTCGCTCCTTCTCCGCCTTCAAGGATATTCCAACCACGATACCCCTGAAGGCTTACGGCGAATATTACGATCTCGACACGGCGCAATTCGGCTTCAAGCCGGGCGGGCCGGACACGATCAACATGCTGCGCGTCTATTATCGCTGGCGCGTGGTCGCCGATATCATCCGGCCGTATCTCACAAAAATACGTCCGGCCGACGGGTCGATGCCCTCGCATTTCCTCATCGTCGCGACTGATGCCTACATGACCGAGAAATACACCACAAGCGGGGGCTCATGATGGCAGGGCTGGTGTCCGCCGTCACGAACGGCCGACTTCGTTTCATCGCGCTCGTTGCACGCTTCGCGAAGGATCGCCAAGGCGTGGGCGCAGTGGAATTCGCAATCGTCTTCCCGATACTGCTTGCGCTTTATCTGACGTCCTTCGAACTCACCATCGGCTACAATACCTACAAGCGGGCAAGCAGCGCCTCTGCAACGATCAACGACCTGATCTCCAAAACAAATTCCATCGACAAGGCTTATCTGGCAAGCATGCAGGACGTAACGGCTGCCGTCTTTGCGCCTTACAGCACCAAGGGTCTGAAGCTGAAGGTCAGCGGCATAAAGATCGACAAGCAGAAACAGGCGACTATCGCCTGGTCCTGGGACGAGAAAAACGCGAGGCCCTATGCGGTGGGATCGACGGTTACGGTTCCAAGCCGTTTGCTTGTAGCGGACACCTTCCTTATCCATGTCGAGCTTTCCGTCCCGCATGAATTGCTGATGTTCATGCCCGATATCGCCTCGTCGGGCGCAAAGTCGATCACGATCGGGCGCGATTATTTCTTCAAGCAGCGCGACGCGGAGATCACCTGCTCCAATTGCTGATCCGCCTCAGACGTTGCTCTAATAAACGTCGCGCAGATAACGCTTTTCGCGCTTCAGCCGGTTCACATAGTCGCTTGCCGCTTCTGCAGAGATGCCGGCCTCGTCGCTCACGATGCTATGCAGGACATCATCGACATCCTTCGCCATGCGGGTCGCATCACCGCAGACATAGAAATAGCCACCCTCTTCAAGCCATTGATAGAGCGCCTTGCCGTTCTGTCGCATGCGGGTCTGGACATAGATCTTTTCCACCTGGTCCCGCGAAAAGGCGAGATCGAGACGTGTCAGCACGCCATCGCGGCTCATCTCACCGAGCTCGTTTTCGTAGATGAAATCCGACTGCCGGTGCTGATCGCCGAAAAACAGCCAGTTCTTGCCCTTGGCGCCACGCGCCTGCCGTTCCTGCAAGAACGCCCGGAATGGCGCGATGCCCGTGCCCGGTCCCACCATGATCATTGGCACGTCATTGTCCTGCGGCACACGAAACGCCTTGTTCGGCGAGACGAAAATCCCGGCATTCTGCCCCGCCTTCACCCGGTCCGCGAGATAGGTGGAGCACACGCCACCACGCTCACGGCCCTCGGCGCGATAGCGCACGCTGGCGATGGTCAGGTGCACGCTGTTTTTCGCAACCAGAGGGCTGGAGGAGATGGAGTAGGCGCGATGCTGCAATGGCTTCAGGAATGTCACGAATTCAGCAAGGTCGAATACGGGCTTTTCGCCAAGATTGAGCAGGTCGAGAATATCCTTGCTCCAGAGAAAGGCAGCCAGTTGTTCCCTGTCTCCATTCGCAAGGATGTGGCTGAGTTCATCATGTCCTGAGCGCTTGCCGATTTCGGCGACCAGCTCACGTGAGGGCGTCGATATCTCGAACGTATTCAAAAGCGCATCGCCGATCGGCCGGTCGAGCCCAGCGACTTGGCCGTCCGCGCTTGTCCCGAAGCGTTCGAGCAGCGCGTCGACCAGTTTCGGATCGTTGAGGGGAACGACGCCCAGAGCATCGCCCGCCTCGTAGTCGAGGCCACTTTCGCCGAGATCAAATTCGTAGTGGCGAATTTCCTTCGACGATGCAGGTCCGGAAAGAAGGCGATTGACGCTTACCTCAGCCGAATAGGGGTTCTTGCGGTTCCATCCCTGTTTTGCCCGCGCGGGCGGCTCGGCGACGACAGGCATGGCCACTGCCGCGCTGCCGCCATCGATGGCGAGTGCAAGCGGCAGGGTCTCACCGATCCATGCTGCGGCCGCATCCTCGAAGTCGATATCGCAATCGATACGCGTCTTCATGCGTTTGCCGCCGAGTTGTTCAAACCGCGTATCGATGAGCTTGCCCGCCTGGCAGAAACCGTCATAGCCGGTATCGCCCAGCGCAAGCACGGCGAAATTCATCTCGTCCAGACGCGGCGCGCTTTCAGCAGCGAGTGCTTCCCAGAAAAGCTGGGCATTGTCAGGCATTTCGCCTTCGCCATAGGTCGAGGTGACGACGATGACCCGCTTCATGGAACCGAGACTGTCCATTGAGACATCATCCAGCGCCGTCACCATGGGCTGCATGCCCTGTGCACGGGCGGCGTCGGCGATATCCATCGCCAACGCCTCGGCATTGCCGGTCTGGGTGCCGACGAGGATGTTCAGCACGCTGGTTGCCACCTTGGGCGAAGCCGCGGCAACCGATGTTTCCAAGCCGATGGCGGTGCGGGAGTGGAGACCGGCCAGAAAACCGGCAAGCCAGGCGCGCTGGTCGCCGTTGAAAGGGGCATCCTGCGGAATGTAAGGTATCTTCATCATGCTGCCCTGTTCTGGCTGGATGCGGTAGCGAGGTCTGGAATGGCGCGGGCTGCGAAAAGCTCCTCAAAGCCCGGCAGACGGCCGATCTTCTCGATGTTTTTCCGGTTCTGCTGAATGATCCAGCCATAGGTGCCGGGGCTGTCCACGGACCATATGTTTCTGCGCGCCAGCGCCTGCTTGTAGTCATCGAGACGCTTGGCGGCGATCATCACCGCAAGCTGTTCGTCGTTATGGTCGGAAAGTGCCTCGCGCGCATATTTCAGCAGCCGCTGCATCACCGCATAGTCTTCCGTGAGGATGAGATTGCGCACGGCTTTTTCGATGGTGGGGTCGGAGGGGTCGGAGGGGCCGGACGCCAGCGGCAGCCGTTGCAGGGCGATTGCCTGCGCCATGCTCAACACGGTGTAATTGTTGAGCAACGCGTACATTTCTTCCGTATCCGTCTCGCCATAACCCGGCACCGTTCCGTTCAAAACGGCCTTGCGGTCGCGATAGGCGAGCTTGAACTTCCGCACCTGATGGGCGGCAAGCGCAGACGCCAGTTCTTCCAGCAGTTCTTTGCGGGGCTTGGCTTTCAGAATTTCGTCGCTGTCCTGATAAAGCAGCAGGGCGCGCGGCATGCCGTAGACGAAATTGTGCTGTTCGCTCTCCCAGTTCTCCAGCAGCCATTCTGCCTTGGCCGAGCCGGTTTCCGCAACGTGCCAGGTCAAAAGCTGGTGAACGGCCTGATTGTGGATGGCGGCCTGTTCGTCCTCACCGGTGATCGAGCCAAGCAGGATCGAATCGTGGCTGACCTTCTTCGGCAGATCGCCATAGGGATCATATTGATAGACGAAACCGCCACTCATGCCGTTGCCGAAACCCTTGCCGAAACTGCCGAGGTTGAGAACGGCGCCGTTGGTCATGTATTCGCAGGCAAAATCGCCGACACCTTCGACCACGGCGGTCGCACCGGAGTTACGCACCGCGAACCGGTCGCCCGCCTGCCCCTCCACGAAAGTACGGCCGCCGGTGGCGCCGAACAGCGCGAAATTGCCGACCAGCACATTGCCACCCGCCTCTTCCGAACCGCCGCCCGGAGAGCGCACGACGATGGTGCCGCCACAGGCGCTTTTACCAACGCCGTCATTGCAGGTACCGGTATGGACCATGACCATGCCGTCATTGCAGAAAGCGCCGAAGGACTGCCCGGCCGAACCTGACGTATCGATGCGCACCGACCCAGCCTCGAGGAACCGGCGGCCACGGTTATCTCGCTTTACCGCCGGAAGCGCATCGGCCTCTTCGTCGGAAAGCTCGTGGTTCAGCATGCGCTCGATATCGACGGCGAGCTGGCCGCCAACGCTCTTGTTGCAATTGTTGAGGAAACGATTGCCGCCAAGCTCGATGTTTTCCCGCCTGCTGTCGACCAGAGCAGAGCGCACGAGTTCGATGAAGGCATCGTCCAGCGCAAAGTCCTTTTCCATATAAACGGGGCTGTCGATCTTCACCTCTTCGACCACGGTAAGCATTGCCCGGAGGTCAAGCTGGCCAACACTGGCCGGATGATCGAGGAGGTGCAGAAGATCGGAACGGCCCCGGGCTTCGCGCAGCGAGCGCAGCCCGAGTGCGGCCAGGATCTCGCGCGTTTCATGGGCGATGTTCATCAGATATTGCGCCAGCGCGCGCGGATCGCCGTTGAAAGCTTCCTGATTGGTGGTGAGACCGGCCGGGCACTTGATGTTGCAGTTCTTCGCCATGACGCATTTCAGCATCATCAGCGCCGTGGTGCCGAACTCGAAACTGTCGCCGCCCAGAAGCGCTGATTTCACCACGTCGCTCGCCGTCTGGTGTGCGCCGGAGCAACGCAGCAGCACTTTTGCACGAAGGCCCGTGGCGCAGAGTGCCTGATGCACCTCTGCGATGCCGATTTCCGCCGCGCGGCCGGTATATTTGAGGCTGGTGACGGCCGCTGCACCCGTGCCGCCGGTATTGCCGGCAACGTTGATGACATCCGCCCCCGCCTTGGCGACGCCGACCGCGATCGTGCCAATACCTTCCGACGAGACGAGCTTGACGATGACGCGCACGCGCGCTGCCTTGGCATCGTGGATGAGCTGGGCCAGATCCTCGATCGAATAGGTGTCATGATGCGGCGGCGGCGAGACAAGTTCGACACCCGGCGTACCACCACGGGCGGCGGCGATTTCCACCGTTACCTTGGGAGACGGCAATTGCCCGCCTTCGCCGGGCTTTGCACCCTGGCCGATCTTGATCTCGATTTCCTCCAGCATCGGATCGGCAAGATAGCCGGCCCAGATGCCGAAACGGCCGGAGGCGAACTGCTTGATGCGCGAGGCGCGAATGGTGCCGTAACGGGAAATATGCTCTCCGCCCTCGCCCGAATTCGACATGCCACCGACCATGTTGGTGCCGTGGGCCACCGCCTCATGGGCGGCGGCAACCAGCGCACCGTGGCTCATCGCGCCCGATGCGAGGGTCTTGGTGATCTCGCTCGCCTTTTGTACGGTGTCGAGCGGGATGCTTTCCGGTGCCGTGCGGATGAGCGACAGATAGGTGAATGCCTCGCCCTTTGCCTGAACCAGCAGCGCGCCGCCTTCCAGCCAATGTCCGGCGATATCGTCTCCGAAGCGGTCAAGCAGCGACTGGCCGAGTGCGGCAAGGCGGGCAAGCTCATGCCCCTGCGATCCGGTCAATTGCAGCCGGAACGCGCCTTCACCCGCATTTTCGCAGAGCAATCCGCGTACCATGAAGCTGTTGTTGCCATGCCTGGAAAATCGCCCCATTTCCCGGCAGAATTCTTCGGCCGAACCGGCAAATGTCACATCAGCCGGCAACTCCAGAACATCGCGCAGGGCGGCGGGGCGGCGCGACCTTTCTTCCGCCATCATGCGGGCGAAGGCGCGGTAGCCGGGCGTTACCTCGAATGTGTCGATCGCCTCCGGCGTCAGCCGGTCAAAGCTGTTGTGATAATAGGCCGCATCGTTGAGACCAAAAGCATCCTCCAGCCGGTTGAGCGGCAAAAGACGCAGCATCTCCTCGTTTTCCGTTCCCTTGTCGAAACCGATCTTTTCCTCCGTCATATCCACGAAACCGCGAACCGCCGTCGTGCCATAGGAGTGGCCGGCACCTTCCGCACGCTCCTTGAAGAGACCGAGCAGCGGAATGTCGCTTTCACCCTTCACCGACAGCGCCTTGCGATGCCAGTCGGCCACAGCCTGCGCGATGACGGCGAAGGTGACGCCGCCGACCGGGGTCTTCACATTCGGAAAATAACGCTTCAGCACCGGATCGTTGGTATCGAGGAAGTTTGGCTCGAAGAACTCGCCGCCGATATAGCTTTCCGCCGTGCACAGCCCGACCTTGCCCATGGTCTTCATCAGCGACTTTTCAGCAGCCTTGGCAAAACGCTTGAACGCCTTATCGGCATCGGCGGCGAATTTTTCCTCCGCACGGAACTGCACGCCGAGCGGATAGACCGCCGAAGCCCCGAAGCCGAGGCCCGCTGCGATGTGATGCGAGGAAGAAAACTGCCCGCTTTCCACTATCAGGGAAATACGGAGCCGCAGACCTTCCTCGATCAGCCGCTGATTGATGGCGGAGACGACCATGATCATCGGCAAGGCCGCGCGGCTTGCCGATACGTGTCGGTCGGTGATGACGGCAATGCCGCCCTCTTGCGCCGCGAAAGCCACAACGTCATCACAGAGGCCGTCGATCGCCTGCCGCAAGGCCGCTTCGTTGGCATCCGCAGCATCGAGGACCGGCGTATAGAGCATCTCGAAGCGGCGGACGGGCGTCTCCGGTTGCTCGCGAATGCGCAGCATGTCGAGATGGGTCAGGATCGGCGAGCGCACGACGATCTGGCGAGCCTTCTTCGCACCGCTGTTCGGCTTTGCGCCGAGCGCCACGCGCAGCGTCATGCCGTCGGCCTCACGAATGCTATCAAGCGGCGGATTGGTAACCTGCGCAAAGCGTTGCGAGAAATACTTCGCGACCCCGCCTTCCTGATCGGAAAGCGCGTTGATGGCATTGCCGTAACCCATGGCCGAGATTTTTTCAGCACCCGACGCCAGCATCGGGTCCATCAGGAACTTGAAGCTTTCCTGATTGTGCGAATAGGCGACGTAGCGCTGATGCCGTTTCAGATCGCCGTTGTAACGAAGCGGCGAGCCCTGTTTTTCCGCCGGCACTTCCGGCAGGTCCTCAAGCATCACGCGTGCTTCAGACAATAGCGACGGATAGTCCCGGCGCGAGGCCAGAAGTTCAAGCGCCTCGACGGTGGAAAAGGCGCGCCGTTCGGCATGGTCGTAATAAAGCATGCCGCCCGCCTCGATGCGGCCGCGGCAGATGACGCTTTCGGCCGGAAATGCGATCTGCCCCGCCTCGGACATGACGCAGAGATAATCCTCCGTCTCGACGGTGCGCAACGGGCGCAGGCCGAGGCGATCGAGCCGGGCTCCGATGATGGTGCCGTCGCCGAAAATCAGCGCGGCCGGGCCGTCATTCTTTTCTTCATAGAGCGAGAAATATTCCAGCATCGCCTTGACGCCGGGCGACAGGGTATCGTCGTTTTCCCAAGCCGGCGGCATCATCGAGACGACGGCGGTAACGAGGTCGAGGCCGTCTTCCATCACCCGCGCCTGCAACGTTTGGTCCAGACGGCAGCTGTCCGACTGGCCCTTCGGCCGGATGATGCTGGCATTCTTCGCCAGCGCCACGGCCGCTTCCGACAGCCGGTTCTTCTTGTCGGTGTTGAGTTCGCCATTATGCGCCATCAGACGGAAGGGCTGCGCCATGGAGGGATGCGGATCGGTATTGGTGGAGAACCGCGTGTGGAAATACATCGTATGCACTTCATGACGCGGGTCGGTGAGGTCGCAGAAATAGGGCATGACCTCATGGGAGTTCAGGCGCCCTTTCAGTACCTGCGTGCGTGCGCTGAGCGACAGTGGATAAAAACCGGCAAGTTCCGGCGCGGTATAGGCGAGCGCCTCGATGGCGAGCAGCGCCTTGTGAATGCGCCAGTCGAACTCGGCAAGAGTTGCGCATTCCGCTGGTGCCGAAAAGACCCATTGCCGGATCGGCAATTGATAGGGGATGGCGGCCACGCGGATCGCCGCGTCATTCACCGGAATATCGCGGACCAGCAAGACCGAAAAACCCTGCTCTTCCAGAGCGCCGCCGATGATGCCAACCGCCTGATCATGGAAAGCCGGGTTCTGCGGCAGGAAAAAATTGCCAACGCCGAACCGGCCGGCCTGCAAGGCATCGTTTCCTGTCAGCGCCTTAAAAAAGGAGAGCGACAGGTCGAGCGATACGCCAGCGCCATCGCCCACACCTTCGGCCGACATACCGCCGCGATGCGGCACGGCACAGAGTGCCTCGTGACCGCGCTTGAGCACATCATGGGTCTGCACCCCGTCCTTGCGGGTGATGAAACCGACACCACAGCTGCTTTTTTCAAAAGCCGCATCGTAAAGGCCGAATTTTTGCTCCGTCACGCTCAAGGCACTCTCCTCTCGTTGCGCATTCCGCGCGGCATCGCCCTTCTCCCGAAACCCGGCGCGTCAGCCGGCACTCTGCGGGCGGAGCCGCAGGCGACCTGGCTGCTCCTCTTTTTTCTGCTTATCGGCGTTTAATGGCGCGAACGGTCGTTTTGCGGCCGTCAAACGGCGTGGCGGCAATGGCCGCTTTCTCGCAAATAATGATCGTCGTCGTTCGCATCGCGTTCCCTGATGGCCGGCTTTTCCGGCAATGAGACACACTGAATTATGTCAGTATTGCTTACATAATATTTCATGAAGGACCGAGTCAAGATTAAAATCGGTCTCGCGCAATAAAAAAACAAAAACGCCGCGAAATCCGACAGGATTCCGCGGCGCAATGGCTGCGAGGATTGTTAAATTGCCCGGATCACTCCGACGGCATATCCAGTGTGCGGCTGAACCAGAGGGCGACCAGCGTACAGACTGCACCGGACATCAGGTAAATTCCAACCGCAAACAGTCCGAATTTGGACGAAAATCCGAGCGCTACGAGTGGCGCGAAACCGGCGCCGATCAGCCAGGAAATATCCGAGGTGAGCGACGCGCCGGTATAGCGGTATTCGCGGCTGAAGCGGGAAGCGAGCGCGCCGCCGGCCTGACCGAAGGACAGGCCAAGCAGCGCAAACCCGATCAACACGAAGAAATAGCGGCCAATATCACCCGAACTCAGAAGAGCCGGCGCCACGAGGCTGAAAAGACCGATGAGAACCGCCGCGATGGCCAGAAGCTTCCGCCGGCCAATCCTGTCGGCAAGGATGCCGGACACGACGATCATACCACCCGCAATGATGGCGCTGACGAATTGCACGAACAGAAAGTCCGAAACCCGCTGGGTGGTATTGAGGGAGACCCAGCTTAGCGGGAAAACCGTGACGAGATGGAAGAGCGCAAAGCTTGCCAGCGGCACGAAAGCGCCCGTTACCACGACCGGAAACTGCGAGCGCAGCATCTTGAACATCGGGCGCGGCTCCAGCTCATGCTGTGCCAGCATGGACTGGAATTCCGGCGTGACAATCATGCGCAGGCGGGCAAAGAGCGCGAGAACATTGAGCGCCAGTGCCACGAAGAAGGGGAAACGCCAGCCCCAGGCCAGGAATTCCGCACTGGAAAGCTGCGTTACGAAAACGATGAAGAATGCGCTGGCGAGACCGAAGCCCATGGCCGCACCGATTTGCGGCATCATGGCGTACCAGCCGCGCTGCTTCGGCGGAGCGTTCATGGCGAGCAGCGAAACGAGGCCATCCCATGCGCCGCCAAGGCCGAGACCCTGACCGATGCGGAACACCGCCAGAAGACAGGGAGCGAGCATGCCTGCTTCCCCATAGGACGGAAGAAAGCTGATCGCCATCGTGGAACCGCAGAGCGTGAACAGGGCAGCCATCAGCTTGACGACGCGGCCGAACTTTCGGTCGATCTGGAGGAAGATCAGTGAACCGATAGGCCTTGCGATGAAGGCCAGCGAAAATACCGCAAAGGAGTAAAGCGTGGCCGTCAGCGGGTCGGCGAAGGAGAAGAAGACATGCGGAAAAACGAGCGCGGAGGCGATGGCGTAGATGAAAAAGTCGAAAAACTCCGTCATTCTCGCAAGAATGACCGCAATCGTAATGCGATCCGGATCGACCTTGACCGGATCGGCTCCATGTCCGTTCGCTTCCGGCGCCTGCCCAAAAGATGGAGCAGCATCAGTATAACTCATAATATCCCTCCTGCGTCATGGACGAACCATTCCCTGTAACGCGCAGGCTCCTCTTCCTTTGCGTTACGATGCGACGGATTGTCACACGCACCCTACGTAACGTCAATTGAAGTTTGATAAGAAAGGCTTGCCCCGGAAGCTCGCTATGCGATAATGCAGCCGCTTCGCCTTAAAACGCATCTCTGCCAGCCATGGTGCATCGCGAAGGTTTCGCTGCACCGCGACAATATACCTCATTTCAAAAATGATGTTCGGCAATTAATCGCGGCATAATCCAAACTGTACGAGTTCAAAGAACGTGCGCACGATCAAAAAAATCCCATCCGCCCTTCTGGCAATCTCGTCGCTGCTGCTGCTCAGTGGTTGCGACCTCGTTGTCATGAATCCTTCGGGTGACGTTGCCATCCAGCAGCGCGACCTCATCATCACGTCCACGGTTCTGATGCTGCTCATCATCGTCCCGGTCATTGCCCTGACGCTGTTCTTCGCATGGAAGTATCGCGAATCGGGGAAAGCCGAGGATTACGATCCCGAATGGCATCACTCGACGCGCCTTGAAATGGTGATCTGGTCGGCTCCGGTCGCCATCATCCTGATGCTCGGCACAGTGACCTGGATTTCCACCCACCGTCTTGACCCCTATCGCCCGCTGGAGCGTATCGACGAGAACCGTCAGGTTACCGCCGATACGAAGCCGCTCACGGTCGAAGTTGTGGCGATGGACTGGAAGTGGCTGTTCTTCTATCCCGAACTCGGTATCGGCAGCGTCAATGAATTCGCCGCTCCGGTCGATGTTCCGATCAACTTCAAGATCACCGGCACGACCGCGATGAACTCCTTCTTCGTTCCCGCACTCGCCGGCCAGATCTATGCCATGGGCGGCATGCAGACCAAGCTGCACGCCGTCATCAACAAGGAAGGCGTTTATGACGGCTTCTCGGCCAACTTCTCCGGCCCCGGCTTCTCGCATATGCGCTTCAAGTTCCACGGCCTCAGCCAACAGGGCTTCGATCAGTGGGTTGCGAAGATCAAGGATGGCGGCAAGGGCTTCGGCCGCCAGGAATATCTCGACTTCGCCAAGCCTTCGGAGCGTGAGCCGGTTCAGTATTTCGCCTCCGTCGATCCGCAGCTTTACGACGCCATCCTCAACCGTTGTGTCGAGCCCAACAAGCTCTGCATGCGCGACATGATGCATATCGACGCCAAGGGCGGCGGCGGCAAGGAAGGCATCGACATCGCCAAGGCGCTGAACTCCGTCGTCTGTACGCCGCTTTCACCTTACGGCGTCGCCAGCGGACCCCAATCTACTCCGGCTGCGATCGAAGGACAGACTTTCGAACCTGCGGCGCTGCCGGAAACGAAACAAGTCGCTGGCTGACGATACGTCCCGGCATTCTGCGGCGCGGCCTGGCTGCGCCGACCTTACGTTCTTGAATCGCAAGAGGCTAAAATGATCGTCAATTCCGATCAAACGTCGTTCCTGTTCGGGAAGCTGACATGGGAGTCCATCCCGCTTCACGAGCCCATTCTTGTCGCGACCTTTGCGGCTGTGGCTCTGGGCGGCATCGCCGTCGTCGGCGCCCTCACCTATTTCCGGCTGTGGGGTTATCTCTGGACGGAATGGTTCACGAGTATCGATCACAAGAAGATCGGTATCATGTACATCATTCTGGCACTCATCATGCTGCTGCGCGGTTTCGCCGACGCCGTCATGATGCGCGTCCAGCAGGCGATCGCCTCCGGCGGATCGGAAGGTTATCTTCCGCCGCACCATTACGACCAGATTTTCACGGCCCACGGCGTCATCATGATCTTCTTCATGGCCATGCCGATGATCACCGGTCTCATGAACTTCGTCGTGCCGCTGCAGATCGGCGCCCGCGACGTTTCGTTCCCCTTCCTCAACAACTTCTCGTTCTGGATGACCACGGCCGGCGCCATCATCACCATGATCTCGCTGTTCATCGGTGAATATGCGCAGACCGGCTGGCTGGCCTACCCGCCGCTTTCGGGCATTGACGGCAGTCCGGGCGTGGGTGTGGATTATTATATCTGGGGTCTTCAGATCGCCGGTGTGGGAACGACGCTTTCGGGCATCAACCTGATCGTGACCATCATCAAGATGCGCGCGCCGGGCATGACCATGATGCGCCTGCCGATCTTCGTCTGGACATCGCTGTGTTCCAACATCCTGATCGTGGCCTCCTTCCCAATCCTGACCGGCACGCTCGCCCTTCTGACCCTTGACCGTTACGTTGGCACCAATTTCTTCACCAACGATCTCGGCGGCAATCCGATGATGTATGTCAACCTCATCTGGATCTGGGGCCATCCCGAAGTTTACATTCTGGTGCTGCCGGCATTCGGCGTCTTCTCGGAAATCGTCTCGACCTTCTCCAACAAGCGCCTTTTCGGTTATGCCTCGATGGTCTACGCGACGGGTGTCATCACCATCCTCGCCTATATCGTTTGGCTGCACCACTTCTTCACGATGGGTTCCGGCGCAAGCGTCAACGCTTTCTTCGGCATCACCACGATGATCATCTCCATCCCGACGGGTGCGAAGATCTTCAACTGGCTCTTCACCATGTATAAGGGCCGCATCAAGTTCGACGTTCCGATGCTGTGGACGATCGGCTTCATGATCACCTTCGTCATCGGTGGCATGACCGGCGTTCTTCTCGCCGTTCCGCCTGCGGACTTCGTGCTCCACAACTCGCTGTTCCTCATCGCCCACTTCCACAACACCATCATCGGTGGCGTGGTGTTCGGTGTGCTTGCGGGCATCGTCTACTGGTTCCCGAAGGCCTTCGGTTACCGTCTCGATCCATTCTGGGGCAAGCTGTCCTTCTGGTTCTGGTTCATCGGCTTCTATTTCGCCTTCATGCCGCTCTACATTCTCGGCCTGATGGGCGTGACCCGCCGTATCAGCCAGTTCGAGGACAATTCGCTGCAGATCTGGTTCCTGATCGCAGCCTTCGGCGCCTTCCTGATCGCGCTCGGCATCGCCTCCTTCGTCATCCAGCTCATCGTCAGCTTCTTGAAGCGCGATCAGCTCCGTGACGTTACTGGCGATCCCTATCACGGTCGCACGCTGGAATGGTCGACCTCTTCCCCACCGCCGGCCTACAACTTCGCCTTCACGCCGGTTGTGCATGACGTCGATGCCTGGGCGGATATGAAGAAGCGCGGTTACAGCCGTCCCGAGGAAGGCTTCATCCCGATCCATATGCCGAAGAACACCGGCGCAGGCGTCATCATCAGCGCCATCAGCGTGGTTCTTGGCTTTGCGTTGGTTTGGCACATCTGGTGGCTTGCGGCTCTGTCCATGCTCGCCGTCATCGCGGTCTCAATCGCCCATACCTTCAACTACAACCGCGATTATTACATTCCGGCTTCCGATGTTTCGACAGTGGAGACGGAACGTACGAAGCTGCTTGCGGAACAGGCGTAAAGAATATGGCTCATACACCTGCACAAAGCGCCGCCGGCGCGGAAACACCGGTCTTCTACCTGAAGGAAGATCACCACCCGGAGAACGGCACCTCGCTGGGCTTCTGGCTCTATCTGATGAGCGACTGCCTCATCTTCGCGACGCTGTTTGCCACCTATGCCGTTGTCGGCCGCAACTACGCGGCCGGCCCTTCGGGCGCAGACCTTTTCGATCTCAAGCTCGTGGCGATCAACACCGCCTTCCTGCTTTTCTCCTCCATCACCTATGGCTTCGCCATGCTGGAAATGGAAAAGCAGAAGGTGAAGTCCACGCTGGTGTGGCTCGGAATTACCGGCCTCTTCGGCCTCGCCTTCCTCGCCGTCGAACTTTACGAGTTCCATCACCTGATCGAAGAAGGCGCCGGCCCGCAGCGCTCGGCGTTCCTTTCGGCTTTCTTCGCGCTGGTCGGCACGCACGGTCTGCACGTCACCTTCGGCACCATCTGGCTCGTCACGCTGATGTTCCAGGTCGGAAAGCATGGCCTGATTGCCGCTAACAAGCGTCGCCTGATGTGCCTGTCGATGTTCTGGCACTTCCTTGACGTCATCTGGATCGGCGTCTTCTCCTTCGTCTATCTCATGGGAGTTCTTTGATGAGTTCCGAAGCACACGCACACCACGACGCGCATGGCGACGACCATCATCACCATGATGGCGCCAGCCACGGCACGTTCAAAAGCTACATGATCGGCTTCGTCCTGTCTGTCATCCTGACGGCTATTCCGTTCTGGCTGGTCATGGGCGACGTTCTTGAAAACAAGACCCTGCTGGTCATCGCGATCATGGGTCTCGGCGTCATCCAGATCTTCGTGCACATGATCTACTTCCTGCACATGGACACCAAGTCGGAAGGCGGCTGGACCTTCATGGCGCTGATCTTCACCGTCGTGGTGCTCCTGATCACGCTCTCCGGTTCGCTGTGGGTCATGTACAACATGAACAAGAACATGATGCCGCTGCACATCGAGGATGTGAAAAACCTGCCCTGAGCAGCAATAAACCAGCGGCCTGCCGGGTCTCCGGCGGGTCGCCCTCTGCGCCAACACATAACCCCATGAATCGTGGCGCGATTTATGGGGTTATTTGCTGGAAGAAAGCGCATGCCAGCGGCCACAGTGCTGCCGCAGCATACCGCATGGCCTTGCAAGGACTGTGAATCATGACCGATCTGCCGAAAACCGCCCCACACAACCCGCGTATTCGCCCCGCCGCAATCGTCGTCCTGCTTCTGACCATTGTCCTGACGGGCTTCCTGCTGGCGCTCGGAACGTGGCAGGTCCAACGTCTTTCCTGGAAGCTCGACCTGATCGAACGCGTCGAAGGCCGCGCCCATGCCGCACCTGTCGATGCACCGGCTGCAAGTGAATGGCCGGCTCTTACCGATCCGGCGGAATACGAATATCGCCGCGTGAAACTGTCCGGCACCTTCCTCAACGACAGGCAAGTTCAGGTCTATACGGTCAGCGATCTCGGCCCCGGCTATTGGGTGATGACGCCGCTGAGACGCGACGACGGTTCAAGCATCATCGTCAATCGCGGCTTCGTGCCTTCCGACAAGCGCGATCCATCGTCGCGCCAGGAAGGCGATCTGGCGGGACGCGTCGAGATCGTCGGGTTGATGCGCACGCCGGAAACCGGTGGACTGTTCCTTCGAACCAACGATCCGGCAAATGGCCGCTGGTACTCCCGCAATATCCCCCAGATATCGCAGGCATCCGGCCTTTCCAACGTAGCGCCGTTTTACGTCGATGCCGATGCGACGCCCAATCCGGGCGGGCTGCCGGTCGGCGGCAAAACCATGCTCACCTTCCCCAACAACCACCTGTCCTATGCCATTACATGGTACATTCTGGCGGCCATGGTGGTTGCGGCTGGCTGGTATGTCCTGCGCAATCTCAACGCCCCGAAATCAAAACGGGACGCGGAGTGAACAGCGGTTTTACCGGATGGTTCATAAAATCACTTCCTTCTTCACGTTTTGCTGATCTATAACGACAGTTCGGCCTGACATTGCCCGTCGGCGCATTTTGTTTCGGTGAGTTATGGCAAGAGCATTTCTTCTCGTTCTGGATTCCTTCGGTGTCGGCGGTGCGCCTGACGCGGAGCGTTATGGCGACCTCGGTGCCAACACTCTCGGCCACATTGCCGAATTTTGCGCGGCTGGTGCCGCCGACAAGGCCGGGCTTCGCTCCGGTCCGCTAAAGCTGCCGAACATGTGTTCGCTCGGTTTGCTCGAGATCGCCAGCCAGGCAAGCGGCGACATTCCCGCCGGCATGGAACGGCCCGAGCGTATTTTCGGCCTGCATGGCTCCGCCAGCGAAATATCCAAGGGCAAGGATACGCCCTCGGGCCATTGGGAGATCGCGGGTACGCCGGTGACCTTCGACTGGGGATATTTCCCGACGGAGGGCGATGCCTTTTCGCCGGAACTGGTAGAGGCCATCTGCAAGCAAGCCAATATTCCGGGTATCCTCGGCAATTGCCATGCTTCCGGCACCGAAATCATCGCGCAGTTCGGCGAAGAGCATATCAGGAGCGGCAAGCCGATCTGTTACACCTCTTCCGATTCCGTGTTCCAGATCGCCGCGCATGAACAACATTTCGGCCTCGCGCGGCTCATTGCGCTCTGCGAGACGGTGCGCACGCTGCTCGATCCACTCAATATCGGACGCGTCATCGCCCGTCCCTTCGTCGGCGAGACGGTCGCGACTTTCGAGCGCACCGGCAATCGTCGCGACTTTTCCGTGCCGCCGCCCGAACCGACGTTGCTCGACCGCCTTGTCGAAGCTGGCCGGAAAGTGCATGCGATCGGCAAGATCGGCGATATCTATGCCCATCAGGGTGTTTCTCGCGTCATCAAGGCAAATGGCAACAGCGCCTTGATGGATGCGACTCTGCAAGCCATCGACGAGGCTGAAAACGGCGATCTCGTCTTCACCAATTTCGTCGATTTCGACATGCTTTTTGGCCACCGTCGCGACGTTGCCGGTTATGCGGCGGCCCTTGAGGCCTTCGATGCCCGCATCCCCGAAATCCATCGCAAGATGGCGCCGGGCGACATCGCCATTCTTACCGCCGATCACGGTTGCGACCCCACATGGCGGGGCACGGACCATACGCGGGAAAGAGTACCTATCATGGCATTCGGGCCGGGCATCCGTTCCCGCGATGTCGGCATTCGTTCAAGCTACGCCGATATCGGTGAAAGCATCGCCCACCATCTAGGCATCGAGGCCGGTTCACACGGCAGGAGCTTCATTTGACATCCCATTTGCTGAAAGCGGAAATCCACTGCCACCTTGAAGGGGCGGCACCGCCCGCGCTTGTCGCAAGGCAGGCGGAGAAATACGGCATAGACACCAGCGGCTTTCTGCGCGACGGCCAATATGTCTGGTCGGATTTTGCGCAATTCATCCAGTGCTACGATGCGGTGGCGCAGGTGTTCAAGACGGACGAGGACTATGCGGTTCTGACGGAAACCTATCTGGCCGAACTTGCGCAGGCCAATACCATCTACAGCGAACTGATCATCTCGCCTGACCACGGCGACCGCATCGGGCTTGGTGCTGACGCCTATCTCGCCGGTATCGCCGAAGGCATCAGGATCGCGAAAGAAAAGACCGGCATCGAGACCCGCATCATCGTCACCGGTGAGCGGCATTTCGGTCCTGAACGGGTAATCGCAGCGGCGGAATATGCGGCGCGTACCAGACATCCGCTGGTAACCGGCTTCAATATGGCGGGCGAGGAGCGTATGGGCCGCGTCGCCGATTATGCGCGCGCCTTCGATATCGCCCGCGATGCGGGCCTCGGGCTGACCATCCATGCGGGCGAGGTTTGCGGCCCTGAAAGCGTTGCCGATGCGCTCGATCTCGTCAAACCGACCCGCATCGGCCATGGCGTGCGGGCCATCGAAGATGCCGATCTCATCGCCCGGCTGGTCGAGGCGGGAACGGTTCTGGAGGTCTGCCCCGGATCGAATATCGCACTCAACGTTTATCCGGATTTCGCCAGCCATCCGCTCAAGGCGTTGCGCGACGCCGGGGTGCGCGTCTGCATCAGTTCCGACGACCCGCCATTCTTCTTCACCTCGCTTGCACGGGAATATGCGCTGGCCGCGGACGAGTTCGGCTTCAACGATACCGAGATCAACCGCATGACCCGAACCGCGCTGGAATGCGCCTTCGTGGACGAGGAAACGCGCAACCGGCTGCTTGCAAAACTCGATTGTGCGTGACGTCGCGGTTCGTGGGGTAAAACCGCGAAGAAGGCTTGCGAAAAGCGTACTTTCGGTGAATTACAGGGGCACAAGATAAAAAGGAAGGCCAGTTTCATGGACGGCGTCACAGTCATCGAACATCCGCTGGTGCGGCACAAACTTACCATCATGCGCAAGAAGGAAACCTCGACGGCCGGCTTCCGCCGCCTGCTCAGGGAAATCTCGACGCTGCTCTGCTATGAAGTGACGCGCGACCTTGAAATGACGATGGAAACCATCGATACGCCGCTCGAAACCATCGAGGCTCCGGTGCTTGAGGGCAAGAAGCTGGTTTTCGCCTCCATCTTGCGCGCTGGCAACGGCCTGCTGGAAGGCATGCTGGAACTGGTGCCTTCGGCGCGTGTTGCCCATATCGGTGTGTATCGCGATCACGATACGCTGGAAGCCGTCGAATATTACTTCAAGGCTCCCGAAAGTCTCGATGCGCGCCTTATCATCGTTGTCGATCCAATGCTGGCTACCGGCAATTCCTCGATTGCCGCCGTGGAGAAGCTGAAGGAACGTGGTGCGAAGAACATCCGCTTCCTGTGTCTGCTGGCCGCACCCGAGGGCATCAAGAATTTCCGTGAAGCGCATCCCGATGTGCCGATCTACACCGCAGCAATCGACAAGCAGCTGAACGAAAAGGGTTACATCGTTCCCGGCCTCGGCGATGCGGGCGACCGTATGTACGGTACCAAATAACACCGTTCATCATTGCTTAACCGTTTGAGCCATTCGCCGCACCCAACGCGGCGAATGGCTTTTTCTTTTAAGATTTCAGCATGTTTTGCGTCTATCCTGCGCGGATAACTCTGCATTTTCGGGAGCGATGACTTGCTGACGCGCATGATTTTTCTGCTAATCGGCCTTTCGGTCAGCGCCACGCAAATTCCGGCGTTGGTGGAAAAGTTTCAGCCGCGTCCGGAAGGCACGGTCGAAAAACCCGGAGCCAAACCTGAAGCCGCCAGACCGGAACCCGTTTCACTCGGCAGCGTCAATTTGAAAGCAGATGCACGCGGCCACTTCAACGCCGCCTTCCGTATCAACGGCAAATCTTTCGACGGGCTTGTCGATACCGGCGCCTCCATGGTCGCCATCAACGAAACAATCGCCCGGCGGCTCGGTTTCGGCGTCAACAGTCTCGATTTCAAATACCCGATCTCGACGGCCAACGGTCAGACCATGGCGGCCTATGTGAAACTGGACCGGGTGGAAATCGGCACGATCCGCGTTCAAAGCGTCGATGCCATGGTGCTGAAAGACAATGCGCTGAGCAACATGCTGATCGGCATGAGCTTCCTGAAACAATTGTCGTCATTCAAGGTATCGGGTGGCGAAATGCGGCTGGTCAGGTGATCCGCTCAACAATGGGCGCACTGATCTCTGGAACAGAGTCAGTAATCCCGTAGCAGGCCGCAATCCGTTTGACGGCACGCTCCGCTTCTTCCTTCGAAGCCGCATGGACGATGGCGATAGGTTCGCCCTCTTCCACTTTTGTGCCGAGCGGCAGGATGTCCGAGATACCGACGGAAGGATCAATCGTGTCCGACGGCTTTCTTCTGCCGCCGCCAAGCTCCACAACCACCATACCGAGATCGCGCGTCGCACAGGATGAGAGCCAGCCGCTGTGCGGAGCCGGAACAGGGAGAATGACCGGTGCGGATGGCAGATAATGGGACGCGCGCTCAACGAAATCCGAAGGTCCGCCGAGTGCTGAAACCATCCGCGCAAAGACCTCCATGGCCCGGCCGGAGGAAAGAGCGGCCACAGCGAGCGCCTCGCCTTCATCCAGCGTAGTCGCGCTTCCGGCCTGCACCAGCATTTCCGCAGCGAAGGCGAGTACGACCTGTTCGAGACGGGTTCCCGCCTTGCGGCCAGCCAGAAAATCCAGGCAATTGACGATTTCGACCGCATTACCCGCGGCATCGCCAAGCGGCTGGTTCATGTCGGTAATCAGGGCCGTCGTCGGCAGGCCCGCGCCATTCGCCACATCGACCAGTGCGCGGGCGAGATTGCGGGCATCCTCCACGCTCTGCATGAAAGCGCCGTTGCCGACCTTCACATCCAGAACCAGCGTCTGCAGCCCGGCTGCAAGCTTCTTCGACAGGATGGAGGCGGTGATCAGCGGTATGGAATCCACCGTCGCTGTCACATCACGAATAGCATAGAGGCGTTTGTCGGCGGGGGCGAGATCGCCCGTCTGGCCGATGATGGCGCAGCCGACCGTCTTCACCGTCCGGCGAAACAATGCCTCATCCGGCATGACGTTGTAGCCGGGAATCGCTTCCAGTTTGTCGAGCGTGCCGCCGGTATGGCCAAGGCCCCTGCCGGAAATCATCGGCACGGCGAGACCGCAGGCGGCAACAATCGGGGCGAGCATCAGGGAGACATTGTCGCCAACGCCGCCGGTCGAGTGCTTGTCGGCCACCGGCCTGCCGATATCGCTCCAGGACAGAACATCGCCGCTGTCACGCATGGCAAGCGTCAGCGCCACCATCTCGTCCCGGTTCATGCCGCGGAAAAACACCGCCATGGCAAAAGCGGCGGCTTGCCCTTCCGATATGCCATCTTTCGAAAGCGCGCTTATGAAAGCGGCGATCTCCTGCGGCGTGAGAGACAGGCCATCGCGTTTGCGGCGGATGATTTCCTGCGGGATCAAGCTCAATACCCGCTGGCGGTTTTGGCTGGCTCACCGCCAGCCAGCACGTTCAAGACGTCGTCGAGAACGCCCGAAGCGCCGAAACGGAAGGTGGACGGCATGGCCCAGTTGGGCGCCATGATGGTTTCCGCCAGCCGCAGATAAAGCGTGGCATCTTCCACCGTGCCGATACCGCCGGCGGGCTTGAAGCCAACCTTTTGCCTGCTGTCGCGGATCGCCTGCAGCATGATGTCGGCGGCTTCCAGCGTTGAGTTGACGGCGACCTTGCCGGTCGAAGTCTTGATGAAATCGGCCCCTTCGGCAATGGCGAGTTCGGAGGCACGACGAATAAGGGCCTTGTCCTTCAGTTCACCGGTTTCGAGAATGACCTTGAGAAGCACGGGCGCGATACAGACCTTGCGCACGGCGGCTACCATGTCGGAAACCGACTTTTCATCGCCAGCTATGAATTTGCGATAGGGAATGACCAGATCGATTTCGTCGGCACCGTCGCGGATCGCCGCTTCGGTTTCCGCAACGACGGTCGCAATGTCCAGATCGCCCGACGGAAAGTTCACGACCGTGGCGATACGGATCGCATGGTCTTTTCCGAAAGCCGCGCGTGCCTGCGCCACGAAACGCGGCCAGATGCAGATTGCGGCCGTATTCCCGTATTCGGTATGCGCCCGCTGGCAGAGGGCAGCAATCTGCTCCGGTGTGCAGTCTTCGTTGAGATTGGTCAGGTCAAGCAAGGACAGTGTCAGGGCAGCCGCTTCGCGCGGACGCTGGAGTTCCATGGTCACGCTCCTCCTGCAATCATTTCTTTCAAGATGGCGGCAAGTCTCTTGCCGCCCACCGGAGCCATGTCCTTGGTTTCTTCATGGCTCAACTCCGCGCCGGTCATGCCGGCGCCGTAGTTGGTAATAACCGATGCGGCGGCAACACGCATCCCGAAAAAGCGGGCGAGGATGACTTCCGGCACGGTGGACATGCCGACAGCATCCGCGCCGAGGACCCGCGCCATGCGGATTTCCGCCGGTGTTTCGAAGCTCGGACCCGAAAACCACATGTAGACGCCACCGAACAAAGGCACAGTCGCGCGGATGGCAGCATTGCGCATCGCAAGCATGAGGTCCGGGTCATAAGCCGTGGTCATGCCGACGAAGCGGCTGTCGCTCTCCTCGCCGATCAGCGGGTTCATGCCGGAATAGTTGATGTGATCGGTGATCTGCATGACCGAGCCGGGCGGTATGTCCTGCCTGACCGAGCCTGCCGAATTGGTGAGGATGAGCGATTGCACGCCGAGACCGGCAAGCGCCTTGATGACCGCGCGCATGGCGGCCGGATCACCCTTTTCATAATAATGCACCCGGCCGGAAAGCATCATGACAGGCTCGCCACCGAGATAACCGGCCACCAACTCGCCCGCATGGCCGGAAACGCCGCTTGCGGGAAAACCGGGAAGCTCGGCATAGGGCACACGGATCGCATCGCTAACCTCTTCCACCAGCGACCCCAGGCCCGAACCCAGAACGATGGCGATGCGCGGCATGAGGCCGTTCAGGCGTTCCACCAGAATATCGATCAACGTATCCGGATCCGGCATCAGGGTAGCTCTGTCTTGAAGCTGAAGGGCAAAAGCTCATCCATGGTCATGACCTTCTGAACGCCGGTTTCGTCGCAGAGATAGACTTTCGTATCCGGCGTCGCGAATTCGGCGATCTTCTGTCGGCAACCGCCACAGGGCGGGCAGAGAGCCAGCTTTTCTGCGATGACGGCGATTTCGCTGATCTTCTTTGCTCCACCCATCACCATGGCGCTGATGGCGGAAGGTTCGGCACACCACCCTTGAGGGAAGGAGAGGTTCTCGATATTGGCGCCCTTGTAGATCTTTCCGTCTTCGGCGCGGATTGCCGCACCGACCGGAAATTTCGAATAGGGCGCATGGGCAAACGCCATGGCCTCCGCCGCTGCCTCGAACAACTGATGGGACATCGGGTTGGGGGACTGGGGGTCACGGGACATGGATTTAACGCTCCTTCGCATAGGCAACGCCACCGGCCTTGGGGGGCTTGGCGACGCCAATGAAACCGGCAAGCAAGATGCAGGTCAGAATATAGGGCATGGCCTGGAAAATCTGCACCGGCACTTCGCCGATTCCAGGCACGGATTTGCCCTGCATGAAGTTGGCAAAAGCGTCCAGAAAACCGAACAGCAAGCAGGCGAACATGACCGGCACCGGCTTCCATTTCGCGAAGATCAGCGCGGCCAGCGCGATATAACCCTTGCCCGCCGACATGTTGGCGATGAAGGCCGCCGATTGCGCAACGGCGAGATAGGCGCCGGAGAAACCACAGAGGAAACCGGCGACGATGACGGCGCGGTAGCGCATCCATGTCACCGAAATGCCCGCCGTATCGACCGCGCCCGGATTTTCACCGACGGCGCGCAGGCGCAGGCCAAACCGGGTGCGATAAAGCACCCACCAGGACAGCGGCACCGCCAGAAAGGCGAGATAGGTGAGGATATTGTTGCCCGAGATGACATTGGCATAGAGCGGGCCGATGAAAGGCACCTCACGCATTGCATCCGCACCGGGCAGGATGATCGGTGCAAAACGGCCCTCACCCGGCAATTGCGGCGTGCGGCCACCCTGCCCGAACCAGGCCTGCCCCAGAACCACCGTCAGACCGGCGGCGATGAAGTTGAGCGCCACACCAGAGACGATCTGGTTGCCGCGATTGGTGATGACGGCAAAACCATGGATCAGCGAGAACAGGATGGATACGGCGATGCCGGCCAGCAGACCGGCCCAGGGGTTTGCGGTGAGATAGGCGACACAGGCGGAAGCAAACGCTGCCGCCAGCATCTTGCCCTCAAGACCGATATCGAACACGCCGGCGCGTTCGGAAAACAGCCCGGCAAGTGCCGTGAACAGAAGCGGGATGGTGAGGCGGACGGTCGAGCCGAGGATGCTGACCATCATATCGAAAAAATCCATATCAGCTCACCCCTTTGCCAAACGCTGGTAGATATTCACGATCGCCGGCCGGTACATATATTCGAGCGCGCCGGCGAACAGGATCACCAGACCCTGGATCACCACGATCATCTCGCGGGTAATATTGGGCATTTCGAAAGAGAGGTCCGCACCGCCCTGATAGAGGATGCCGAACAGCAATGCCGAGAAGATGATGCCGAGCGGGTGACTTCGCCCCATCAGCGATACGGCGATGCCGACGAAACCCGCACCGCCGACGAATTCCACCTGCAGGCGGGCGGAAGCGCCCATGACCGGGTTCAGCGCCATCATGCCCGCCAGACCGCCGGAAATGAGCATGGCGATGATGACGGTGCGGGCATAGGGAATGCCCGCATAAACGGCGGCGGAAGGGCTGATGCCGAGCGTGCGCATCTCATAACCGAGCTTGGTGCGCCAGATCAGCACCCAGACGAGGAAACACATGACCAGCGCGATGAGGAAGGACACGTTGAACGGCGCCGGCCCGAGCTTCAGGCCGAACATAGCCATCAGCCAGTCGAGCTTCGGCAATTGGCCACCCGGCAAAAATGTGCGCGTTTCCGGCGCCATCTTGCCCGGCACGATCAGCACGTTCACCAGCAGATAGACCATCAGCGCCGCGGCGATGAAGTTGAACATGATGGTGGTGATGACGACGTGGCTGCCGCGTTTTGCCTGCAGCCACGCCGGAATAAACGCCCAGGCCGCACCGAAAACCGCAGCACCGATGACGGCAAAGGGCATCGTCACATACCAGGGCACGTAACGGTCGAGCGCGAGCGCCACCAGCGCCGCACCCAGACCGCCAACATAGGCCTGACCTTCTGAGCCGATGTTGAACAGGCCGGCATGGAAAGCCACCGCGACGGAAAGGCCGGTGAAGATGAAGCTCGTCGTGTAAAACAGCGTAAAGCCGATGGCGTCGCCACGGCCAAGCGCGCCTTCGATCAGCAGGCGAAGTGCTGCCAGCGGGTTTTCACCGATCGACCAGACAACGAGGCCGGAAATCAGAAATGCGGTGACGACGTTCAGCAACGGCAACAGGCCGTAGCTGATCCAGTTTGGTAGGGGTACGGAAGCGGTACTCATTCATGCCTCATGCGGCGATGCCGGCCATCATCAGGCCCAGCGTCTGTTCTTCGGCTTCCGCCGTTTTTTCTCCAACGACACGCCCGGCGAACATGACCATGATCCGGTCCGAAAGGGAACGGATTTCATCGAGTTCGACCGAAACCAGCAAAATCGCCTTTCCGGCATCGCGCATTTCGATGATGCGGCGATGGATGAATTCGATGGCGCCGATATCCACGCCGCGGGTGGGCTGGCCGATGATCAGCATCTTGGGGTCACGCTCGATTTCGCGGGCGACGACGATCTTCTGCTGGTTGCCGCCGGAAAAATTGGCGGTCTTCAGCTGCGGGTTCGGCGGGCGGATATCGTATTTCTCGATCTTTTCGACCGCATCCTTGCGGATGGCCTCGGGGTTGAGAAAAGGCCCTTTGCCGTAACGCTCGTCATGGTGATAGCCGAGGATAGAATTTTCATATTCCTCGAATTTCAGCACCAGCCCCATATGGTGACGGTCTTCCGGGATGTGCGCGAGGCCGAGCTTGCGCAAGATCGCCGGATCGGGTCGGTCCACCTTCTGTCCGGCCACCCATATCTCGCCCGAATAGGGCTTGCGGATGCCTGCGATCGCTTCGAGAAGTTCGGACTGGCCATTGCCCGCCACACCGGCGATGCCGACGATTTCACCGGCGCGGACATCCAACGAGACATCGTCGACCATGGTGACGCCACGGCTGTCCTTGACGGTCAGATTACGGATGGAGAGGAGAACCTCACCCGGCGTCATCTCGCCCTTTTCCACCCTGAGCAGCACACGACGGCCGACCATCAGTTCGGCCAGTTCTTCGACACTGGTTTCGGAGGTTTTGCGGGTCGCCACCATTTCGCCGCGGCGCATGACCGAGACGGAATCCGTGATCGCCATGATCTCGCGCAGCTTGTGGGTGATAAGGATGACGGTCTTGCCCTGATCGCGCAGGACACCGAGGATCTTGAAAAGGTGATCGGCCTCCGCTGGCGTCAGAACGCCGGTCGGCTCGTCGAGGATCAGGATCTCGGCGCCACGATACATGGCTTTGAGGATTTCGACGCGCTGTTGCAGGCCGACCGGCAATTCCTCGATCACCGCATCGGGATCGACTTCCAGCCCATAATCGTCCTCGAGACGCTTCAGCTCCTTGCGAGCCGCCGTCCGGCCCTTGGCCAGCGATGCGCCGCCTTCCGCGCCCAGCATGACGTTTTCGAGCACGGTGAAATTTTCCACCAGCATGAAATGTTGATGCACCATGCCAATACCGGCATTGATCGCGGCCTGGCTGTCGCGAATTACGATCGGCGCGCCATTCACCCGGATTTCACCGGCGTCGGCCTGGTAAAAACCGTAGAGGATCGACATCAAGGTCGATTTTCCGGCACCATTTTCCCCGATGATGCCGTGGATCGTACCCTTGGCAACAGTCAGATTGATATTTTTATTGGCGTGAACGGCACCGAATTTCTTGTCGATGCCCACGAGTTCGATTGCAGGGTCCATACTCAAACCGAAACCTCTCCGAAGGCTGGATATGAAAAGGGCGCAAGGTGAAAAATCACCATGCGCCCCCGACACATATCATATCATTTCGGGCAGGAGTTATCCGCCATATAGTCATGAACCTTGACGGTGCCGGCAATGATGTCGGCCTTGGCCTTGTCCACGGCAGCAATCATCTCAGGCGTGATCAGCGCCTTGTTGTTGTCGTCAAGCGCATAGGCAACGCCGTCTTCCTTGACGCCCAGAGCAACGATGCCGGGAGTGAACTTGTCGTCCTTGGCATCCTTGTAGGCGTTGTAGACAGCCAGATCGACACGCTTGACCATAGAGGTCAGAACAGAGCCGGGATGCAGATGGTTCTGGTTGGAATCGACGCCGATCGAGTACTTCTTGTTGTCGGCGGCGGTCTGCAACACGCCAATACCCGTCGCACCGGCTGCCGCGTAGATCACGTCGGCGCCCTGGTCGATCTGGTTCTTGGTCAGTTCGCCACCGCGCACCGGATCGTTCCAGGCCGCACCCGTGGTGCCGGTCATGTTCTGGAAGACTTCGATCTTGTCGTTGGCGGCCTTGGCGCCCTGCGCATAACCGCAGGCGAATTTACGGATCAGCGGAATATCCATGCCGCCGATGAAGCCGACCTTACCGGTCTTGGAGGCCATGCCTGCCAGAAGACCGACGAGGTAGGAACCTTCATGCTCCTTGTAGACGACCGAGCGAACGTTCGGCAGTTCAACAACGGAATCGACGATGACGAACTTGGTGTCCGGGAACTCAGCTGCGACCTTTTCCATGGCCGACGTCCAGGCGAAGGACACGGCAACAACCGGGTTGAAGCCCTTGCTGGCGAAGTTGCGGATGGCCTGTTCGCCCTGCGTGTCGCTCGTCGGTTCGAAATCGCGGAACTCGATGCCCGTTTCTGCCTTGAACTTTTCAGCGCCAGCCGCAGCGGCTTCGTTGAACGACTTGTCGAACTTGCCGCCCGTACCATAGACCAGCGCCGGCTTGATATCGGCAGCAAGCGCGGAAGCCGACATGGCGGCGAGCGCAAAAAGCGTCAGAAGGGATTTTTTCATTGTGCAGCCCTGTTGTTGCAATTGATATTTTAGGGTCCTCCCGCAAACCCGTTGACCGGGAATGTCTGCGGAACCGCCAGCCGTTTTCCCGGCTGTGCTTGGCTCATATCCTTGCATGGCTCAATGAAAAATTCATCCGGTTTTTTTGACCCGGTGGAAAAACTTTATTCTGGCGTTTTTTTGGTCTTTCCACCCGGGCAATCTGCAAAAAATCTAGTCGATATTGCAACTTACGCCCGTTCCCCGCAGGCCGCAGTAGCCACCCGGGTTCTTGGCAAGATATTGCTGGTGATAGTCTTCCGCGTAATAAAACGTTTCAAGCGGTCCGATTTCGGTGGTGATGGCGCGGCCATGACCCGCCTCGTCCAAAGCCTGCTGAAATGCGTCATGCGCCTTCTGCGCCTGCTGCAGCTGGCCTTCCGTATTGGCATAGATGGCGGAACGATAGGTCGTGCCGACGTCGTTGCCCTGCCGCATCCCTTGCGTGGGATCATGCTCCTCGAAGAATATTTTAAGCAGGCCCGACAGCGAGATTACCGCCGGATCGTAGACGACCTTGACCACTTCGGCGTGGCCCGTCTGGCCGGTCGTCGTCTCGTGATAGGTGGGGTTGGGGGTAAAGCCGCCGGCATAACCCACCGCCGTCACCCACACGCCCGGCGTTTTCCAGAACAGCCGCTCCGCACCCCAGAAGCAGCCCATGCCCAGATAGATGGTTTCAAAACCATCCGGATAAGGCCCCTTCAAAGGCCGGCCGTTGACGAAATGGGTTTCCGGCACGGCAAGCGCCTCTTCACGGCCGGGCAAAGCCGTCTCTTCGGTCGGCATCGTCGTCTTTTTTGAAAGCGTATCGAACAGGAACATTCGGTCCTCCGTGCGGCCAGCTCCGCCGCTTGTCAGGGTTCACATCTGCGCGGCGCCCCTGCCCCTGTCAGTCTGATAAGACCGATGAGCGCCTCATCACTTTGCGTTTCCTGTAACCGGCCATCCAGCAAAGCAGGGATAGCGCGAGGAAAAAAGCAAACGCGGGCAGTCCCGACAGGGCATTTTCAATGAAGCGCCACGCTTCAGGGTGAATATAGTGCGCCAAGGCAGCTTCCACCATGGTGCGCGAGGCAGGAAGAAGATAGTTCCAGACGGACAGGATGCCGGTAATGTTGACCGAGGATGTGGAAACCGAACGGATCGAATCGAGCACACCGAGGAAAACCGCCGCAATGAGAAGAAGAAAGCTCAAAAAACGCAAAAAAGCTTTCATCAGGGCACCTCGGTTACGGTCTGCCGTCTCGGCAGCCACATTTTAAAACATATATTGCATCGATAAAGGCGGGAAAACCGGTTTGCAATCGCATCGGAACGCAGGAAATTGCCGACAATTCAAAAAACTGTCAGATTCGTGTTGATCCCAGCGAATTCATCGGTATATATCGCGCCGTTCCAGTGATTTGCATTTCTCAAAACATGCAGATTTGAAAAAAGGACAGGTGGCCGAGTGGTTTAAGGCGCACGCCTGGAACGCGTGTGTGCGTGAAAGCGTACCGTGGGTTCGAATCCCACCCTGTCCGCCATTTCACCGCAAAACGCCCTTTCTGGTGCGATATAGACGCCGGTGGCCACTTCCATAGTTCCATAAAGTCAGACGCAACCGACAGCCTGTGAACGTCAAGGCCGTTCAAATTGAATGCGGCGGTGCCTCCCTATACAAATCAGTGCTGAGATAACGCAGACCGGAATCGATGATGATCGTGACGACCGTTGCGTCAGGCCCGAGGCGTTGTGCGATCCTGAGCGCTGCTATCACGTTGAGACCTGACGAGGTACCGGCAAAGATACCTTCCTCACGAGCAAGTCGACGACACATTTGCGCAGCCTCGGCGGTTGTCGCAGACAATATCTCATTGACCTCGTCCGGTCGCCATTGTGGTGGCACGAAGCCAATCCCGATACCCTCGATCTGATGGGATCCCATGGCTCCGCCGGAAAGGACGGCCGATTCCGCCGGTTCGGCGGCGACAACATGGAGATCGGGATTATATCTGCGCAATACCTCACTTACGCCATTGAGCGAGTGGGCGGAACCAACCGCCTGGACAAAGGCGTCAACCTTGCCGCCGGATTGCATCCAGATCTCCTCTGCCATCGGGTGATAACCGGCGGCGGCGTCCGGGTTGTTAAGCTGATCGAACCACCAGTGACCGGCCCTTTGGCTGAGCTGACGAGCCGTGTCGATCATGCTCCTGATCAGGGTTGAGTTGATCTTGCGGTTCTCGCTTTTGATCGAGATGATTTCAGCGCCAAATGCTTGCGTCGTCAGCGTTTTTTCTTCACTAAACGCGTCTGACGTGACAATTTTGATGTGGTAGCCCTTCGTGGCGCAGACAAATGCCAGCGAGGCTCCGGTCGAGCCTCCGGTGTATTCGACGACAGTGCCTCCGGTCTTGAGCCTGCCGTCGGCCTCCGCCGCTTCGATGGCGGCTTTTGCCATTCGGTCCTTCATGTTGCCGGTCGGATTTGCACCTTCCAGTTTGACCAGAACACGGGCAGAACCAGGAGGAACAACCTTCCGAAGTTCGACCAATGGCGTATCGCCTACGGATTCGAGAATGCTGAGGTGTCCGGGCACAACGATTTCCTTTGCCGATGAAGACGGGCTGGGTTCGTATTTATGCTGTATCCGCCTCTCCTGATAAAGCAGCGGGAGCCTATTGAAACAGCGCCGAGAATGCAAAAATGGCTTCGCGACCGATCATCAAGAGGGGCCAAAGCGTAAATGTCGTTCTCTGTTTCGTCGCTCTCGGCCCGCCGTTTCACCTCATCTCCCATATCGTTGGAGCCGGGCTTTGCCATCACCGGTCCTGTCCGACAACGTACCGTCAAAGTCGCGTTTTTCGGCTTTCGCAAGCGTTGATGGCTATGCTTCTGCACAGACAAGGGTTTCATCCGCTTTTTTGCAGCGCTTCACCCTCTCTTGCGCCTTGCAGCAGGAAAAATCGCTCCTTATATACGCCGCAGAACTGCAGCGAATACTGCAAATCCAAGTCAAGGAGTTGTCAATGGAATGCCTCACGGGGTTCCGACAACTCGCTTCAAGGAGAGAAGAGCATGGCAAAAGTAATCGGCATCGACCTTGGTACGACCAATTCCTGCGTCGCAGTGATGGACGGCAAGGACACGAAAGTTATTGAAAACGCGGAAGGCGCGCGCACGACGCCATCCATGGTGGCATTTTCCGACGATGGCGAACGCCTTGTCGGCCAGCCGGCAAAGCGCCAGGCGGTCACCAACCCGACCAACACCCTGTTTGCGGTGAAGCGCCTCATCGGCCGTCGTTACGAAGACCCGACCGTCGAAAAGGACAAAGCCCTCGTTCCGTTTGAAATCGTCAACGGCGACAATGGCGATGCATGGGTGAAGGCACAGGACAAGAACTATTCCCCTTCGCAGATTTCCGCGATGATCCTTCAGAAGATGAAGGAAACGGCTGAATCCTATCTCGGCGAAAAGGTCGAGAAGGCCGTCATCACCGTTCCGGCCTACTTCAACGACGCGCAGCGTCAGGCAACCAAGGATGCCGGCCGCATCGCCGGTCTGGATGTCCTGCGCATCATCAACGAGCCGACAGCGGCTGCACTCGCCTACGGCCTCGACAAGAAGGAAGGCAAGACCATTGCCGTTTACGACCTTGGCGGCGGCACCTTCGATATTTCCGTTCTGGAAATCGGCGACGGCGTTTTCGAAGTGAAGTCCACCAATGGCGATACCTTCCTCGGTGGTGAAGACTTCGACATGCGTCTGGTCGAATATCTGGCCGGTGAGTTCAAGAAGGATCAGGGCATCGACCTGAAGAACGACAAGCTCGCCCTGCAGCGCCTCAAGGAAGCTGCCGAAAAGGCGAAGATCGAACTTTCGTCCTCGCAGCAGACCGAAATCAACCTGCCGTTCATCACGGCTGACGCTTCCGGTCCGAAGCACCTGACGCTGAAGCTGACCCGCGCCAAGTTCGAAAGCCTGGTGGACGATCTGGTGCAGCGCACCGTCGCACCGTGCAAGGCGGCCCTCAAGGATGCCGGCGTTACTGCTGCCGAGATCGATGAAGTCGTTCTCGTCGGTGGCATGAGCCGCATGCCGAAGGTACAGGAAGTCGTAAAGCAGCTGTTCGGCAAGGAGCCGCACAAGGGCGTGAACCCTGATGAAGTGGTTGCCATGGGCGCCGCCATTCAGGCCGGCGTTCTGCAGGGCGACGTCAAGGACGTTCTGCTGCTCGACGTGACCCCGCTGTCGCTCGGCATCGAAACGCTGGGTGGCGTCTTTACCCGTCTGATCGATCGTAACACGACGATCCCGACGAAGAAGAGCCAGACCTTCTCGACCGCCGAAGACAGCCAGTCGGCTGTGACGATCCGCGTCTCGCAGGGCGAGCGCGAAATGGCACAGGACAACAAGCTGCTTGGCCAGTTCGACCTCGTTGGCCTGCCGCCGGCACCGCGCGGCGTTCCGCAGATCGAAGTGACCTTCGATATCGACGCCAACGGCATCGTGCAGGTTTCGGCCAAGGACAAGGGCACCGGCAAGGAACAGCAGATCCGCATCCAGGCCTCCGGCGGTCTTTCCGACGCCGACATCGAAAAGATGGTCAAGGACGCCGAAGCCAATGCCGAAGCCGACAAGAAGCGTCGTGCGGGCGTTGAAGCCAAGAACCAGGCCGAAAGCCTCGTTCACTCCACCGAGAAATCGGTGAAGGAATATGGCGACAAGGTTTCCGAAACCGACCGCAAGGCCATTGAAGACGCCATTGCCAGCCTGAAGACCGCCATTGAAGCTTCCGAACCGGATGCCGACGACATTCAGGCCAAGACTCAGACCCTCATGGAAGTTTCCATGAAGCTCGGTCAGGCCATCTACGAAGCGCAGCAGGCCGAAGCCGGCGCTCACGGAGAAGGCGGCAAGGACGACGTCGTCGACGCCGACTATGAGGAAATCAAGGACGACAAGAAGTCCGCATAATCGCGTGACTTCCCGTCTCCTGTCGATACATGCAAGACATCCGGCTGCCAGAGTGCAGCCGGAAATCCATTTGCGAGGCTTGTTATCTTAATGGCGAAAGCAGACTTTTACGAAACACTTGGCGTCAGCAAGACCGCGGACGAAAAAGAGCTGAAGGGCGCCTTCCGCAAACTCGCGATGAAATTCCATCCGGACAAAAATCCTGATGATGCCGATTCCGAACGGAAGTTCAAGGAAATCAACGAAGCCTACGAAACGCTGAAGGACCCGCAAAAACGCGCGGCCTATGACCGTTTCGGCCACGCCGCGTTTGAAAATGGCGGCATGGGCGGCGGTGGCATGGGCGGCGGCGGTTTTGCCAATGGCGGCTTCTCCGACATCTTCGAAGACATCTTCGGCGAGATGATGGGCGGCGGACGTGCACGCCGCTCCTCCGGCGGGCGTGAGCGCGGGGCCGACCTTCGCTACAACATGGAAATCACGCTGGAAGAAGCCTTTGCCGGCAAGACGGCGCAGATCAGGGTTCCGACCTCGATCACCTGCGACGTCTGTTCCGGTTCGGGCGCGAAACCCGGCACACAACCCAAGACCTGCGCCACCTGTCAGGGTTCCGGCCGCGTGCGTGCCGCGCAGGGCTTCTTCTCGGTGGAGCGCACCTGCCCCACCTGCCACGGGCGCGGACAGACGATTTCCGACCCCTGTGGCAAGTGCCACGGTCAGGGCCGCGTGACGGAAGAGCGTTCGCTTTCGGTCAACATTCCCTCGGGCATCGAGGATGGCACCCGCATTCGCCTGCAGGGCGAAGGTGAAGCCGGCATGCGTGGCGGCCCGGCAGGCGATCTATACATCTTCCTGTCCGTGCGTCCGCATGAGTTCTTCCAGCGGGATGGTGCCGATCTCTATTGCACCGTACCGATCTCCATGACGACCGCTGCACTTGGCGGCACCTTCGATGTCACGACGCTCGACGGCACGAAGTCGCGCGTCACGGTTCCGGAAGGCACGCAGCCGGGCAAGCAGTTCCGTCTGAAGAGTAAGGGCATGCCGGTACTGCGTTCGGCGCAGACGGGTGATCTCTACATTCAGATTCAGATCGAGACGCCGCAGAAGCTCAGCAAGCGCCAGCGCGAGCTGTTGCAGGAATTCGAGCAGCTCTCTTCCCAGGAGAATAATCCGGAATCGACGGGCTTCTTTGCCCGGATGAAGGAATTCTTCGACGGCTGATCTGCGGCCGTTACGCATCGTGAAAACGCCGCCGTCCTTCAGGACTGGCGGCGTTTTTCGTTCAGATCAGCCGGTAAAGCCGCCCTCATCCAGATATCGCCGTTCCTCCGGCGTCGTTTCCCGCAACAATATGTCGTTGCGATGTGGAAACCGGTCGAAACGCGCGACGATATCGCGATGCTGTTCGGCATGGTGGAGATAAAGCCCGCCAAGCGGCCGGTTGAGCGTGCAGGCGCGCTCCTGATCCTCGATGTTCTCCGAATGGGAAAAGGGCAGATAAAAGAAAACCCGCAAATCCTCACTCACCGCCTGATCGTGGCCACGGCGGCTGGACTCATTGGCGAACAGGCGCGCCAGCGGATCGGTCGCATACATATGCGCTGTGCCGCGAAAGCAGTTGCGCGGAAACTGATCCAGCAGAAGCATGAGCGCGAGGCTGCCTTCCGCGCCGTCCAACCAGTCATCCAGCTCGCGCCTTGCCGCGGCGAAATGGGCGTCGCGAAAACGATCGTGAAAGTGGTTGTCGAAAGTGGCGTCCTTGTCGAACCACTTGTCCGGTCCCGCCTTCTTCCAGAAATCCACGATTTCGGTGGCAAGCGCGGCTGTGTCGGTTTTCATCGGGTCTTCCCTGTCAATAATGCGGCGGCCGGGTGATTGCAGGCGCGTCCAGCGATTGCTCCTCAAGGCTCAGGAACCTCTCCGTCAACCGGTCGAGCTTGGCGCGGGTCTGTTCCACCACCTTCCACTGTTCCGTCAGCTGGTCAGACAGTTCCTCTATGGTCTTGGCCTGATGCGCGATCGTTTCCTCAAGCGCAATGATCCGTTTTTCGGTTTCCGACGTCATATCGACCTCTCTTTCCCGCCCTTCCTTGGCCCTAAAAGGCTTCGAGTCAACCATAGCCGGCTTTCGTGAACCGGATTCGTCTGAACGATCCTGTCAACGCAGAAACGCCGGCGACGTTTCCATCACCGGCGTTTGAAATTTTTCGACGTCTCTCAGTCCTCTTCTACGAAGACCTGCTCGCGTTTCGCCTTCACGCTTGGCAGGAAGACGACGATCAGCACGGCCAGGGCGATGAAAAGCAGGGTGGCGCTGATCGGCCGGGTGACAAAGGTGCTCGGATCGCCGCGGGACAGGATCATGGCGCGCCGCAGATTTTCCTCCAGCAACGGGCCAAGCACGAAGCCCAGCAACAGCGGCGCCGGCTCGCAGCGCAGCTTCACCAGCACGTAACCAATGAAGCCGAAGAAGGCGACGGCGTAGAGATCGAAGACGTTGGAATTGACGCTGTAGACCCCGATGGCGCAGAAGGCCATGATGATGGGGAAAAGCACGTAATAGGGTACCGTCAGCAGCTTCACCCACAGCCCGATCAGAGGCAGGTTGAGGATGACGAGCATCAGATTGCCGATCCACATGGACGCGATGATGCCCCAGAACAGCGCTGGCTGCTCGGTCGCAACGTTCGGACCGGGCACGATGCCCTGAATGATCATCGCCCCGATCATCAGCGCCATCACCGGGTTGGCCGGAATGCCGAGCGTCAGAAGCGGGATGAAGGAGGTCTGGGCACCGGCATTGTTAGCCGATTCCGGACCGGCAACACCGGCAACCGCACCGTGCCCAAACTCCTCAGGATGCTTGGAGACGCGTTTTTCCACCGTATAGGATGCGAAGGCAGCGAGGATCGCACCGCCGCCGGGCAGGATGCCCAGTGCCGACCCGATGGCCGTGCCGCGCAGCACAGGACCGATCATGGCCTTGAAATCCTCCTTCGACGGCATCAGGCTGCTGACCTTGGCGATCAACACCGAACGGGTGCGCTCGTTTTCGAGATTGCGCAGGATTTCCGCGATACCGAACACGCCCACGGCCACAGCCACGAAATTCAGGCCATCCGCATATTCGCGAATGCCGAGGGTGAAACGCGGCGCGCCGCTGTAGATATCCGTACCGACCAGGCCGAGCAGCAGGCCGAGCACGACCATGGCCAACGCCTTCACGATGGAGCCATGGGCAAGTGCGATCGACGAGACGAGGCCTACCACCATCAACGAGAAATATTCCGCTGCGCCGAATTCCAGCGCAATCGCTGTCAAGGGTGGCGCGAAGACCGCGACGAGAAAGGTGGAAACCGTACCGGCGAAAAACGAGCCGATGGCGGCAATCGCGAGTGCGGCACCCGCCTTGCCCTTGCGCGCCATCTGGTAGCCGTCAATGGCGGTAACGGCAGAGGAGGATTCCCCTGGCATATTGATGAGGATTGCCGTGGTGGAGCCGCCATATTGCGCGCCGTAATAGATGCCTGCGAGCATGATGAGCGACGAGACGGGCTCAAGCTGAAAGGTGATCGGCAACAGCATGGCGATGGTCGCGGTTGCGCCGATGCCCGGCAGCACGCCGATCAGGGTGCCGAGCAGCACGCCGATCAGGCAGAAAAACAGGTTTGCCAGCGACGTGGCCGTGACGAAACCGAGAGCGAGATTATCAAGCAATTCCATTGCAGCACCTCAAAATTTAAGCCAGGGGCCGAAGCGCTGGAATGGCAGGCCGAGACCATAATTGAACACGGCAACGGAGAAGACCGTGATGGCGGCGGAAATGATGACGGCCATGAGCGGGCTCATCTTGTGCGAGGCGAAAGCCGCGATAAGGGCGCTGAAAAAAAGCGCCGGCACGAAACCAAGTCCCCGGACCGTGAAACCGAAAAAGATCGGCGCGGGCAGGATGAAAAAAATCCCCCGCCAGGCGATGGCGCCGAGGGCGTCGCCCTGCACACGGGTGGCGCGAAGGAATATTACCCCGCCAAGCAGGATCAGCACGATTGCCAGAACAAGCGGAAAATAGCCCGGCCCCATGCGGAAGGCGGTTCCGATATCCAGCCCGAAGGACTGCAAGGCGAAAAAGGCGCCAAATCCGATAAAAATTGCCCCGCAGGCTGCTTCGGCAGGGTCAATGAAAAACGACTTCATGAAAGATGCCCCTCCACTGCGGCCGGCCACACACCGTTCCGCGCATTAAATTGATTGCAAGAAACCGGCGGCAGGGTGCCGCCGGCAATTGCTTCAACCATCAGTCGGCATATTGGCCGGCGCCCTCGATGACCGGCTTCCAGCGGGCGATTTCGCTTTCAAGCTTGGCCTTGAGCGCTGCGGGCGTTGCATCGCCTTCCGGGGAAGGCGTTGTGCCGAGCTCGGCAAAACGGGCCGCGACATTCTTGTCCTTCAGCGCGACCTGCAGCGACTTGGAGAGCTTTTCGTTGATCTCGGCCGGTGTACCCTTCGGCGTGTAGATACCGTGCCAGATACCCACCTCAAGCTTCGGCAGGCCCGCTTCAGCGACTGTCGGTACGTCCGGCAGCACATCAAGCCGCTTGGCCGAGGTCACGGCATAGGCTTTGACGGTTCCGCCCTGGATCTGCTTGGTGGTGTTGGTGGTCTGGTCGCACATGATATCGACCTGTCCGCCGAGCAGGTCTGTCATGGCCGGACCCGTGCCCTTATAGGGAACGGTGACGAGCGGCGTCTCGATCGCGCTCATGAACAACATGCCGCACAGATGCGAGGCAGCACCGATGCCGGCGTTGGCAACGGTGACCTTGTCCTTGTTCGCCTTGGCGTAGTCGATCAGACCCTTGAGATCCTTGGTCTCGAGCGTCTTGCGCGACAGAATGGTCATCGGCACTTCCGTGACCAGACCGACATATTCGAACGCGTTCAGGGTATCATAAGCAAGCTTGCGATAGAGCGTGGCGCTCGTTGCCATGCCGATATGGTGCAGGAGGACGGTGTAACCGTCCGGGTCCGACGCCGCCACGCGGCCAGCACCCAGCGTGCCGCCTGCGCCACCGACATTTTCGACGATGATCTGCTGGCCGAGATCCTTCGACATGGATTCAGCGACAAGACGCGCGACCGTATCCGTCGGGCCACCGGCGGCAAAGGGCACGACCATGGTGATGTTGCGCTCGGGATAGTTCTGAGCGGATGCGGAAAGCGCAAAAAGGGAAACGGCGGCGGCGGCAGCAAGGCCGGTAACTGTCTTCAGTATTTTCATCGATTCCTCCCGGATGAAAATGTTCGCCACTTCAGCCGCGCATGCTCCTCCATGGCGACCGGGGTGAGCCATTTGCGATCCGGGATTGCCGTTCAGCAACGGCGGTTTTGCTGCGAGCTACGCTTTTATGGCTGTCATGCGCAGCAATGGGTGGATTTCTACCCACAAGGGCCCATCCGTGGGTGGAAATCCACCCATTACACCTCGGTCATATGCCGATGCAGCTCGTATTTCTGCATTTTTTCGTAAAGCGTTTTGCGCGAAATACCGAGCGCCTCATAGACGGATTTCAGATTTCCACCGTGGACTGCGATCGCACGCGCGATCAGGCTTTTTTCATAGGCGGCGACCCTTGCGGCAAGTGCCGCCTTGCCATCGTCCTCAAACGGCAGTGACATTTCGGAAACATCGCTTTGCAGGCCGAGAATGAAGCGGTCCGCCGCATTGCGCAATTCCCGCACGTTGCCTGGCCACTCGCGCAGGGAAATAGCTGAAAGCAGAAGCTGTGGCACCTCCATATCTTCCCGCCCGTAACGGGCGGCAGCCTCCCGCACCAGATGCAGGAAAAGCAGCGGTATGTCGGCGCTGCGCTGCGACAGCGACGGCACGAGAAGTGTCGCCACGTTCAGTCGATAGAGCAGGTCAGCCCGGAACCGACCCGCCGCGACTTCCTGCTCCAGATCGACCTTGCTGGTGGCGATAAAACGGACATCGAGTTCGACCGTTTCGTTGGAGCCGAGACGGGTGATCACCCTTTCCTGCAACACGCGCAGGAACCGGCCCTGCAATTCGAAAGGCATGGAGCCGATCTCGTCCAGCAGAATGGTGCCGCCACGGGCATGCTCAAATTTGCCGTAGCGCGGGCGCAGCGCGCCGGGAAAAGCGCCAGCCTCGTGGCCGAACAACTCGCTTTCGATCAGCGTTTGCGGCAGGGCGGCGCAATTGATTGCAACAAAGGGCCGGTTGGCTCTGGCGCTGATATCATGAAGCGCCCGCGCCACCACCTCCTTGCCCGCGCCGGTATCGCCGACGATGAGCGTATCGGCGTCCGTCGCACCGATGGCGCGAATGCGGTAACGCAGATCGACCATGACCTGGGTTCTGCCGGGCAGGCGCGTTTCGAGATCGTCGTGTTTGCCCGCCACCGCCTTCAGACGGCGGTTCTCCAGCACCAGTGCCCGCCGGTCACTGGCCCTTTTGATGATGCCGGCGAGATATTGCGGCGTGAACGGCTTTTCGATGAAGTCGTAGGCGCCGTTGCGCATGGCGTTGACCGCAAGCTGCACATCGCCATGGCCCGTCATCAGGATCACCGGTATTTCCGGGTCAAGCTCCCTCACCTTCTGCAAAAGCGTCATGCCATCCATGCCGGGCATCCTGATATCGCTGACGACAACGCCATCGAAGCTGTAACCGATGAGTTCGAGCGCATGTTCGGCACTCGCCAGCATGGTGACCGCAAAACCGGAAAGCTCCAGCGCCTGCGCGGTGGAAAAGCGCAGCTCCTCCTCGTCATCAATCAACAGAACCCGCGACATGGTCATTCGGCCGCCGCCTCCATACGATAGGCCGCTGCCGGCAACTCGATCTCGAATTCCGCCCCGCCGTCTTCATGGTTTCTGACACGCAGCTGGCCACCAAAATCCTTGATGATGTTGTAGGTGATGGAAAGGCCGAGACCGAGGCCACGCCCCACGCCCTTGGTGGTAAAGAAGGGATCGAAGATGCGCTCCGAAATCGCCGGAGGAACGCCGGGACCACGGTCACGAATGAAAATCGACACCGTCTGACCGTGCAGCACAGCCTTTAAAGCGATGCGACGATCCTCGCGCCCTTCCACCGCATCGGCGGCATTGGAGATGATGTTGACCAGAACCTGCTGCAGCCGCACCGGCCCGGCCTTCACCGCAAGCGGCACCGGACCAAGATCGACATCCAGCACCGCATTGGCGGCCTTCAGCCGTGCACCAACAATTTCGAGCGTATCGCGAAGGACAGCATCCAGCGCGACCGCAGCCATTTTCTCATTGGGTTTTCGGGCAAAATTTCTCAGATGCCTGCTGATCGACGCCATGCGATCAATAAGGCCTGAAATACGTCTGAGATTTTCCGTCACCTCTTCCAGACGCCCTCGCTCCACCAGAAGCGAGGCATTTTCCGCGTAGTTCTTGGCGGCGGCAAGCGGTTGGTTGAACTCATGCGACAGTGCTGCCGACATCTGCCCGAGTGCTGCAAGCTTGCCCGCCTGCACCAGGTCATTCTGCATCTTGCGCAATTGTTTTTCGGTCTGGCGGCGCTCGGCGACTTCGTGCTCGATCTCCCGGTTCACGCGCGCCAGATCGGCCGTACGCTCCTCCACGCGGCGCTCCAGCTCGGCCTGCGCCTCCGCCTGATGGGTGAGACGTTCACGCAGACGCCGCCGTCTTTGCAGCATGGCCGCGACCACGGCCGCAGCCAGACACAGGCAGAGGATGATCGCGATCATCGCCGTCTTGACCTGGGTTCTGAGCGAACCGGTATCCATCAGCACGCTGACTGTCCAGCCCGCGTCAGGCATCGGCTGCGACAGGACGAGATATTCCCTGTCACCGTCGTTCTGGGTGATCGTCATCAACTGATGAGAGCCGAAATTGCCGTTTTTCAGCGGCAGTTCCTTCAGATCGGCATTGGCATAACGGCGGGACGCCGCCGTGCGCGCGAGCCTTTCGGGCGTCAGCGGCATCAGGCCGGAATAAAGCCATTGCGGCGTTCCGGTCATGAAGATGATGCCTTCGGGGTCCGATACGAGAATACGGTTCTCGCCATCGCCGAACGACGCCTCTATGCCTTCAATATCGACCTTGAAGACGATGACGCCCTTGATCTCCTCGTTGAAGAGGATAGGGGCGGAAAAATAATAGCCACGCTTGTGGGAAGTGGTGCCAAGCGCGAAGAAACGCGATGGGAAGCCCTTGGCGGCATCCTGAAAATAGGGGCGGTAGCTGAAATTCTCACCAACGAAGCTCGTGGGTCCATCATAGTTGCTGGCGGCGATGGTCACTCCGTCCAGCGTGATGATGTAGATGTCGGAGGATTCCAGCAGGGTGTTGATGGATTTGAGATAGATATTGGCGCGCTGGCGCATCGCCTCATCCTGCGGATGCGCGACAAGCTCCTCGATATCGTCGTGATCGGCGATCAGGGCGGGCAACGGCTCGAAACGGCTCAGAAGCCCGCCGAGAGCCGAAACGGCCAGCCTGAGGGTGGTACGACCCTGATCGGAGACTTCGCCGAAATAGCTTTCCGCAATGATGCCGCTGCCCCTGGTCACGGCGCCGTAACCGAGGCCGAGGCTGAGAAGCGTCAACAAAATCCAGCGATATTTCACCGAAGCTCCCCTCCCCGTTGCAGGCACCGGACCTGCTCTCCCGAACAGAGTGTAGGAGGAGTGATCGGATTTTCCAAGTGACCGAAACAAGCGGCCAAACGGTCCAAAAAACAAAAAACCGGCCACGAGGGCCGGTTTTCCGTAAAGATTATTTCAGAAAGCTTATGCGCTTTCCTTCGGCGTCAGAACCTGACGGCCGCGATACATACCGGTCTTCAGATCGATATGGTGCGGACGGCGCAGTTCGCCGGAGTTCTTGTCTTCAACGTAGGTCGAAGCCTTGAGACCGTCAGCCGAGCGGCGCATGCCACGCTTGGACGGGCTTGTTTTTCTTTTTGGTACAGCCATTTTTGTTACTCCACTTTAGCGGCGAAACAACGTAACCGGCCAGAACCAAAGGCCGAATGTCGGGTGTCTCGATATCGGAAATTTGGCGCGCTTATACATGCCCAAACGGGCTTTGACCAGCCCTGACGCGCATTTTTTCCGATTAAGCCGGATTGCTGCGACGAACGGGCGGCAAGCCTTTGCAAATCATGCCTCACTTCCTATCAAAAACGACGAGTTCCCTAAAGTGGTTCATGTCACGGAATTCACAGAAAGCTGGCGCCCGCATCTCGATTACAGGTGCTGCCGCGCGCAGTTTTTCCAGCTCCTCATCCAGCATCGCCTGCCAGCGCGGCAGGCACTCCGGATCGAACCAGCGCGTGACATAAGACAGCGTGATATGGAACTGATAGCTGTCGTGATCGGGATGCCGATAACCGAAAGCTTCGGCAAATGTATCCCGCCACAGAGCAATAATCCGGTCATCTTCGGCAGTGGCACCCTTCAGCACCAAACCCGTCGGCCTGAGGCCAGTCACCTGCATATTGAAAGCCGGAAGAGCTGGAAAGTCCGCCAGACGATCACAATAATACTGCGTCATCGTATCGATCGACGTATCGAGCGGCATGTCTTCCGGCCAGTAGGGAGCCATGCGCCGGAACTCGATAATGCCCTGAAATACCGTCATATGCAGGCTGGAAACCGGCGTGAAGGCGAGCTGCGATGCCTCGGGCATATCCAGAAAACGCTGGCGTGTCCCGATGATCGCGCTTTCGGTTTTCGACCCTTCAACGAGATGGCAGACCACGGTATTGCCCGGCTCGGGCAGGAATTCACCATCCGTGTTATAGCGGCTACCGAGATGGCGCGGCGGCTGATCGTGACTGGCGGCGGAAAAATATTCCAGATCTTTTGAAACGAGCGGGGCGTGCATGGGGAAACTCCTTTTGAGAGGTTTCCCCTAATCTGCGCACGCAACAAACCAATGACATCGGCCGATCGATTAGCAGGCTGGCCGGCCGGTCAATGCGCCTCGTCCCAATTGTCGGCCGCACGCGCATCCACCTTGAGCGGCACCCTCATGGAAATCGCCGGCATGGCCGCATTTTCCATCACCGAGACGACGATGGGCAGGGTCTTTTCGATTTCCGCTTCCTCGACTTCGAAGATGAGTTCGTCATGCACCTGCAGCAGCATGCGGGCGGAAAGCTTTTCCGCCTCCAACGCCGGCTCGATACGGACCATCGCGCGGCGGATGATATCGGCCGCAGATCCCTGGATCGGCGCATTGATGGCCGCGCGTTCGTTGAAGGCTTTCATCGAGGGATTGGAGGAGCGGATTTCCGGATAATGGGCGCGGCGGCCGAAAATGGTTTCGACGTAGCCGTTCTCGCGGGCGAAAGCTTTGGTCGCTTCCATATAGTCGCGAATGCCGGGAAAACGCTCGAAATATTTCTTGATATACTCACCCGCTTCGGAGCGGGCGATGCTGAGCTGGTTGGCAAGGCCGAAAGCGGAAATACCGTAGATGATGCCGAAGTTGATGGCCTTGGCGCGGCGACGGACTTCCGAGGGCATGCCCTCCACCGGCACCCCGAACATTTCCGATGCTGTCATCGCATGAATGTCGATGCCGTTTTCGAATGCGCTGCGAAGCTGCGGAATATCCGCAACATGGGCAAGCACGCGCAGTTCGATCTGGCTGTAGTCGGCGGAAAGAAGCTTGTGGCCGGGCGTGGAGATGAAAGCAGTGCGGATCTTGCGGCCTTCCGCTGTGCGCACCGGGATGTTCTGAAGGTTCGGCTCCGACGACGACAGACGCCCCGTCGTGGTGGAGGCCAGCGCGTAGGACGTATGCACCCGCTTCGTCTCAGGATGAACATAGCCGGGCAGCGCATCGGTATAGGTCGATTTCAGCTTGGTCAGCTGCCGCCAGTCGACGATCTTGCGCGGCAACTCGGCACCTTCCGCCGCCAGATCTTCGAGAACCTGCGCCGATGTCGACCATTGGCCGGTCTTGGTTTTCGAGCCGCCCGGCAAACCCATCCGGCCGAACAGAATGTCGCCCAACTGCTTTGGCGACCCGATATTGAAACGCTCGCCCGCCAGTTGGTAGACTTCCTCTTCGAAGGCAGCTGCCTTCTGGGCCAGTTCGCCGGAGAGGCGCGACAGGATCTGCCGGTCCACGGTGATGCCACGCTCCTCCATATGCGCCAGTACAGGCACCAGAGGACGCTCCAGCCGTTCATAGACCTTGGTCAGCCGCTCGGCAGCAAGCCGGGGCTTCAGCACCATCCACAGCCGCAGGGTAACGTCAGCGTCTTCCGCAGCGTAAGCGGTCGCCTTGTCGATATCGACGAAATCGAAGGTGATGCTCGACTTGCCCGACCCCGCCACGTCCTTATAGGTGATCGGCGTGTGGCCCAGCCAGCGTTCGGACAACGTATCCATGCCATGCGTGGTCTTGCCGGCCTCCAGAACGTAGGAAATCAGCATGGTGTCGTCGAAACTCTGCATGACGACGCCGTGGCGCTTCATCAGCAGATAATCATATTTAAGGTTCTGCGCGATTTTCAGAACGGCTTCATCCTCAAGGAGGTCCTTCAGACGTTCCAGCGCCTCGGCAAACGGCACCTGGCCTTCAGCGAGCTTGATGCCATCGCTGAAAAGATCTCCACCGGAGCCGGTCTTGTGTGTGAGGGGAACATAGGCGGCACGGATATCGGTGCCCGAGGCGTCCTTGCCGTTATCGGCAATGGCCAGCGAAAAACCGACAAGTTCCGCCTGCATCGGGTCGAGCGAGGTCGTTTCCGTGTCGAAGGCGACGACGCCCGTTTCGCGAGCTGCTGCAACCCAGCGGTCCAGTTCCGCCAGGTCCCTGATCGTCGTATAGGCAGTTGTGTCGATCTTGGCGGCGGCGAATACCGTCTGCCGCGCCGTGGTCAGATCGGCAGGCGTACTGCCTTCCGCCGCCATCTTCCTTGCCGGAGCAACAGGCGAAGCCGATGCGCCGGCCGTTTCGTCAGCCGTGACAGCCACAGGCGATGCATCAAGGTCGGGACCATGGGCGTCAGCACCCCATTGCACCGGCACATTGGCAGGCTCGATGGCCGAGGCATCGCTATCCGTCGCTTCGGCAACCCGGCGCGTCAGCGTCGTGAATTCCATGGCCTTCAGGAAGGCAATGAGTTTCGGGCCGTTCTGCGGTTCAAGCACCAGCTCTTCCAGAGACTGCTGCAGCGGCACGTCGGTTCTGAGCGCCACGAGCTGTCGGGAAAGGCGGGCAAGCTCCGCATTGGCGATGATGTTTTCGCGGCGCTTCTGCTGCTTGATTTCTCCCGCACGCGCCAGCAACGTATCGAGATCGCCGTATTCTTCGAGCAATTGCGCGGCTGTCTTCGGCCCGATGCCGGGAATACCAGGAACATTGTCGGTGGAATCGCCGGTCATCGCCTGAAGGTCGATCATTTTTTCCGGAGCCACGCCCCATTTTTCGACAACATCGGGAACGCCGATCTGCTTGTCCTTCATGGCGTCGTACATATGCACATTGGCCGTGACGAGCTGCATCAGATCCTTGTCGGAAGAGATGATGGTGACGTCGGCGCCAATCGCCTCCGCCTGACGGGCGTAAGTGGCGATGATATCGTCCGCCTCAAAGCCTTCCGTTTCGATGCAGGGAAGGTTGAAGGCCCGGGTCGCCTCGCGGATCAGGCCGAATTGCGGCACCAGATCCTCCGGCGGCGCGGTGCGGTTGGCCTTGTAGAGATCGTAAAGTTCATTGCGGAAGGTTTTCGACGAATAGTCGAAAATCACGGCAAAATGCGTGGGCGTGACGCCGACATCGGTATTGCGCGCATCCTTCAAGAGCTTCCACAACATGTTGCAGAAGCCGGAAACGGCGTTGACCGGCAGCCCATCCGACTTGCGGTTCAGCGGCGGAATGGCATGGAACGCCCGGAAGATGAAACCGGAACCGTCAACGAGGAAGAGATGATCGCCTTTTTTCATGGCGATATGGATAGCGCGGGGCCGTTTTGACGTCCACAGAAAGTTCAAACAACGCACCGCAAAGCGCATGAGGCTAAGCGGCTGGAGGGGCCTGAAAAATTCACCCCAACCTTACGAATTTGTAATAGATTTTCCCTTGAAAAGCCGCATTTGCAGACACATTTCTTAGTGGACGGCGCCTGATCACGCCGTAGTCTGATTGTAGGCTCGTCCCCCGCCGCATCAGACCGGACAAAGGCCTTTCCCCCCTCTCCGGGCCTTTGTCCTCCTATATGACCGCCATGGCCGTCCCCTCCCGGCCATGGCGGTTTTATTTTGTGCCGGGTTCTGACTGGCATAAACATATCATGCGATATATATCCCACTATCGAAATTGCGCGGATTGCGCTGGCCACGATGCCTGACGGATGGACGAATGGGTTTTTCCCGCGACGAATCGGCAATCTATCTCGCTGCGAAAATGGCGAGGGAATTCACCATGGCGCTCCAGAAGCGAGCCGCGGCGCTGGGGTTTTCCCCCGGACAATTCCCCATCCTCGTTGAACTGTGGCATGAGGAGGGGCTGACACAACGGCAACTGCTGGATAGAATCGACGTCGAACAGGCGACGCTTGCCAACACACTTTCCCGCATGGAGCGCGACGGGCTGATCGTCCGCAAATCCCATCCAAGCGATCGCCGTGCGCAGATCATCGAACTGACCCAGCGCGGCAGGGATCTGGAAGCGAACGCCATTGCCGCCTCCGAGGCCACCGAAGACGCGCTGCTGACGGATTTCCGGCGCTTCGAAAAGCAGCTTCTGCTGGAATATATGCGCCGGGCGATCGACCGCGCCAAAAAAGCGAAATAGCATTTACAACTCGGAAACTGCTCTTTCCTTGCTCTTGAGCCTTTCATCGCCAAAAGGTTCCAGGGTTTTGTTTCCACGCAGTTTCGGACGGAAAACCACTTCGCACTTTTCCTGAACTGCTTTATCGTTCCGGCGGCTGCGCGTTTGCCGATTCAACGACACGTCAGCCCCTTGTTCCCACGCGATGCCCGATGCCCGGATCTTTCGTCCATCGCCGGGTTACGACAGACATGACAGGATCAGCGATGACAGACGTTTCCCCCATTCTTTCCACGGCCGACGACAACCTTACCTCCAGCCTCGAGCGACTGTTCGAACTTGTGCGCATCCCATCGATTTCCACGGACCCTGCCTACAAGGCAGAGTGCCGCAAGGCGGCGGAATGGCTGGTCAGAACGCTTACCTCCCTGGGCTTTGAGGCCTCTGTTCGCGATACGGCCGGCCATCCGATGGTGGTGGCGCATCACGATGCGGCGACAAAAGACGCGCCGCATGTGCTTTTCTACGGCCATTACGACGTGCAGCCGGTCGATCCGCTCAATCTCTGGGAAAACGATCCGTTCGAACCGGCCGTGAAAGATATCGGCGGCGGCCGGCAGGTGATCACCGGGCGTGGAACGGCTGATGACAAGGGTCAGTTGATGACCTTCGTGGAAGCCTGCCGGGCCTATAAGGCAGTCAATGGCAGTCTGCCCGTGCGCGTCACCATTCTTTTCGAGGGCGAGGAAGAATCCGGTTCGCCCTCGCTGAAGCCGTTCCTCGACGCCAATGCCGATGAGCTGAAGGCCGATTATGCACTGGTATGCGATACCAGCATGTGGGACCGCGATACGCCCGCCATCGCCGCCGCCCTTCGCGGCCTGGTCGGCGAGGAAATCACAATCACGGCGGCCGACCGCGACCTGCATTCGGGCCTTTTCGGTGGTGCGGCCGCAAATCCCATTCACATCCTGACCGATATTCTCGCCGGTCTGCATGACGAGACCGGCCGCGTGACGCTTGCCGGCTTTTACGACGGCGTGGAGGAAACCCCGGCCAACATCAAGGCCTCCTGGGAGACACTCGGCCGCACCGCCGAAGCCTTCCTCGGTGAAGTCGGCCTCTCGGTTCCCTCAGGCGAAAAGGGCCGCTCCGTGCTGGAGCAGACCTGGGCGCGACCAACGGCGGAAGTCAACGGCATCATCGGCGGTTATACCGGCGACGGTTTCAAGACCGTGATCGCGGCCAAAGCGTCTGCCAAAGTGTCCTTCCGTCTTGTCGGAGAGCAGGATCCCAAAGCGGTTCGCGAGAGCTTCCGGAACTATGTCCGCTCGAAAATCCCCGCCGATTGCTCCGTGGAATTTCACGAACATGGCGGATCGCCGGCCATCCAGCTTTCCTATGATTCACCGGTGCTGACAAAGGCCAAAAACGCTCTTTCGGATGAGTGGCCGAAGCCCGCCGTCGTGATCGGCATGGGAGGTTCGATCCCGATCGTCGGTGATTTCCAGAAGATGCTGGGCATGGATTCGCTGCTCGTCGGCTTCGGTCTTACCGACGACCGCATTCATTCGCCGAATGAAAAATATGACCTGCAATCCTTCCACAAGGGCATCCGCTCCTGGGTGCGCATTCTCGACGCACTGGCGACGAAGTAATCAAAAAAAGAGGAGGCGCCAGTCACCCGGCGCCTCCTCTTCTTTTCTGTGTTAACCGCCAAAAACAAAAAGGCCGGGCAAGCCCGACCTTTCCATCCGTTTTCCGTCAGTGCCAGTACATCCGTGGTCAAAGCGTTCAAACGGTCTGATGCTCCAGAGCGCGCCAACATCGTCGACGCTGCTTTCACAATCAGGATCGGCTGCTTTGGTTAATCTTTGGTTAACACAACAGCAGCGGCACTTTCAAAAGTACCAGCCTGACAATTCCCGTGCGGAGCACTGTTGAACCCTATATTGGTATGCACCCCTGCTTTTTCAAGACCGGCCGACTCTGGCGCATCTTCCAAAAGAAAAAGGCCGGAAAAATCCGGCCTTTCATATTCATGCGAGTGACCCGTTCAGGCCAGGCCGCTTATCAGGAAGCGACGAGGTCGCCTGCGGACATCTTGCCCGAGCGGCGGTCCTGCGTCAGCTCGTAGGAGAGCTTCTGACCGTCGTTGAGGGAGGTCATGCCAGCGCGCTCAACAGCAGAGATGTGAACGAATACGTCCTGCGAACCGTCGTCAGGCTGAATGAAGCCGTAGCCCTTGGTTGCGTTGAACCACTTTACTGTACCAGTCGCCATAACGATTTCCTTCCGTTGGCAAATTGTATTTGCACTGCGCGCAGTGCGGTCTTGGGTCGAATTTGAAGGAAAGATCGTCGTGTGCACCTAAAAAAAGGCGCCGAAGCTCTGGTCGTCAAACAAATATCGATGCGCGAACACCTAGGTTGGAAGGGGCCGAAAGTCAAGTTTCTTTGAAAAAGCCCGGCGATTTTGTGAACGGTCGGCAAATAAAAGTCGCGGGAAACAAGGCCTTAAATAGCAAAAACCCGGCGCGGGAGGAGGTGCGCCGGGTTCTTGAAACTGACTGACAATTGGGAGGAGGAGTATTGTCAGTCCAATCGGGCGACGCTGGGAGGAGGAGTGCGTCGCTTCGATGGTTTGAACATACAGGATATCAGCTCAAAAAACAGACGCTTCATCGCAGCGCAGCATTGCGCAAAATGCATAGCTATTTCTCGACACCTTGCGGCCTCTCCGCATACCGCCTAATAAATACGCATGTCGATCGAATCTGTCAGAGCCTTTTTTACCGAGAATTCGCCCGAAGTGACCGTTATCGAAACGGAAACGAGTTCGGCGACGGTCGCGCTGGCTGCCGAAGCGCACGGCGTCGACCCCGACCAGATCGCCAAAACGATTTGCCTGAAGGCGGGCGAAACCATCCTCCTCGTTGTCGCCGCCGGTACGAAACGGCTCGACAACCGTAAATTCCGCGATCACTTCGGGGCTAAGCCGCGCATGCTGGGGCCGGAAGAGGTTGTTGCGGTGACCAGCCACCCCGTCGGCGGCGTGTGCCCTTTCGGGTTGCCCTCACCGCTTCCGGTGTTTTGCGACATTTCCCTGAAAAACTATCCCGAGGTGGTTCCGGCCGCGGGCGCGACAAATGCGGCTGTGAGGATTTCGCCTGATATGATGGCGCAGCTGACGGGCGCGGAATGGGTCGACGTCTGCCAATGACGCCGATTTGATCCGGCGGGGACTTAACCCCGCCTTAAATTGCCGCATTTAAACTCTTCATCCTGGATTAAGGATCGCGCAGGCATAGAAGCCTGAAGCCCACACGGGTGCGCATAGTTTCGCGAATATAAGGAGCGACTTCGGCTGTATGGCAGGCAAGGGTAAATCACGCGATCGGGTAGAACCTTCCTTCGGGGATTTCCACGAGTCCGGCGATGATCTGCGCCTTGATGCCAACGAGCGTATTGGCGGAACGACAAAACAGCCCGCCAGAAAACCGAAGTCCACATCCGGCCGCGCCAAACCGCAAAAAAAGGAAAAGCGCACGCGCAGTTCCGGCGGTGGAGCGACGGGCTTTATTCGGTCTCTTCTTTACTGGTGCATCGTGCTCGGTATCTGGGGCGGTATCGGTGTTGCCGGTCTTGTCCTTTATTACGGCGCGCGCATGCCGAGCGCCAGCAGCTGGACCATTCCCGAACGCCCGCCGAATGTGAAGATCGTTTCGGTGAACGGCAGCGTGCTTGCCAATCGCGGCACCACGGGCGGCGAGGCTCTCGCGCTTGAAGACATGTCGCCTTACCTTCCGCAAGCGGTGATGGCGATCGAAGACCGGCGGTTTTATTCGCATTTCGGGGTAGACCCACTCGGCCTGGCGCGTGCCATCGTGACCAATGTGATGACGGGCCGAACCGTGCAGGGCGGCTCGACGCTGACACAGCAGCTGGCAAAAAACCTGTTCCTCTCGCAGGATCGAACGCTGGAGCGCAAGGTGCAGGAAGTGCTGCTGTCCTTCTGGCTGGAGCATAAATATACCAAGGACCAGATCCTCGCGATGTATCTCAATCGCGTTTATTTCGGGTCCAACGCCTTCGGCGTCGAAGCCGCATCCCGACGCTACTTCAACAAATCCGCGCGCGACGTCAATCTTGGCGAGGCGGCGACGCTTGCCGGACTTCTCAAGGCCCCTTCGCGCCTCTCACCGGCGCGCGATCCGCAGGCGGCGGAAGAGCGGGCGCAGGTCGTGCTGAAATCCATGCGCGATGTCGGTTTTATCACCGATGACGAGATCAAGACCGCGATGTCGCAGCCACCGACCAAGGCGAAACGTTTCTGGTCCGGTGCCGAACATTACGCCGCCGATATGGTGATGGAGGAAGTCCGCGGCCTGATTGGCGACGTCAAGCAGGACATCGTCGTCGACACGACCATCGACCCCAGTCTTGAACGCGATGCCGAAAAAGCACTAACCCATGTTCTGCAGGGCGATGGCAAAAAGCAGGGCGCCTCGCAGGCAGCCCTCGTTTCCATCGATGGCACGGGCGCGATCCGGGCTGTGGTCGGCGGGGCGGATTATGCCGAAAGCCAGTTCAACCGCGCCGTCAAGGCGAAACGGCAACCCGGCTCGGCATTCAAACCCTTCGTTTACGTCGCCGCACTCGAATCGGGTCTTACCCCCAACACCATTCGCAATGACGGGCCGGTCCGCATCGGAAACTGGACGCCGGAAAATTACGAGAAGAAATATCGCGGCGAAGTGACGCTTGCCACCGCGCTCGCCAATTCGCTCAATACGATCGCCGCGCAGTTGGTGATGGAAGTCGGTCCTGAGCGGGTGACGCAGGTGGCGCATCGCATGGGCATCGAATCGGAGCTGCAGAACAACGCCTCGATCGCGCTCGGCACCTCGGAAGTGTCGCTGATGGAGCTGACCGCTTCCTACGCCCCCTTCATGAATGGCGGCTACAAGGCAACCCCGCATATCGTCAAACGCATTTCCGATGCCGACGGCAAGGTGCTTTACGAAAACAAATACGATAACCCGCCGCGTGTGCTGAGCGAGGAAATCGCCGCGACGATGAACGGCATGTTGTCGCGCGTCATCACCGAAGGAACAGGCAAGGCCGCGCGCCTGCAAGGCTGGCAGGCGGCGGGTAAATCCGGCACAACGCAGTCTTTCCGCGACGCGCTTTTCGTCGGCTACACAAGCAACCTGACCACGGGCGTCTGGTTCGGCAATGACGACGGCACGTCGATGAAAAAGGTCACCGGCGGCGGGCTGCCGGCGAAGGCCTGGAAAGATTTCATGACCGCCGCCCATTCCGGGCTCTCACCCTCGCCGCTCTTTGGTCTCGGCGCAGGCGGCGTACCGCCGCTCAGCGATGTGCAGCAGCAGCCGGCGCCCGAGAACGCACCCTCCTCCATCGGCGACATCATTTCAAATGCGCTTGGCGGCGGCGGAGCGACAAACACCCGCGCCTATCCCGAAGCGCCCGCTTCGCCGAACCCCGGTCAGCCGGGTGTGCTCATGCCACCGGGGAATATTCCTTCCCGCGATGTCGATCCCGGCTATTCGTCTGCCAACGGACCTGTACCGCCAGCCGATATCGGTGGTCGCACACCAGCAACATCCGGGCCGAAGCAGACAACGCTGCTTGATATTCTGATGGGAAATTGACACCCTTTTGAGTAACCGGCCGGCCGACTGTCGGCGGGCAGCAAGGCGACGGCGCCTTTGTCGTCTTCCCCCCAAATCCCCCATTTCCCAGAGACTTGGTTACACCGCATTGGCAGCCATCGCAGCCACGAGCGGCGACGGCGCTCGCGTTTGCAACATATACGTGCACCAACGTTAACCGTAGATTGCTATTTGCGCAAAGTTGCTTACATTTCGCATGACTTTTTACGGTGAATGAATTATTAATCGATCATATAAATTAATTTTCTTGTTTCAAAATAACTTTTCAGGGCTCCATATTATGCTGGGTACTAAAAGCTCATCGCATGCCGTTTTTTACGGCGCCCCTTATTCCGCGGCTGTCAGTTTTGACGCGCCGGAAACGCAACCTTCCGTTTCGGAAAAAAACACGTCGGCGTTCCTGCGCAGCCAGTTTGCGCTCAAAAGAACGATCGACATTGCAGGGGCGTCCATCGCCCTTGTCGCACTCGCCCCCGTATTGCTGACCGTCGCAGCACTGGTCAAATTCGACAGCAAGGGGCCGGTCCTGTTCTCGCAGGTCCGCTGGGGCATGAATGGACGAAAAATCCGCGTCTATAAGTTCCGCTCGATGCGTACCGAACTGGGCGATGCCACCGGCGTCGCGCAAACGGTGAAGAACGATCCGAGGATAACCCGGATCGGCGCCGTTCTTCGCCGTACAAATATCGACGAGCTGCCACAGCTCATCAACGTCTTGAAAGGCGACATGTCGCTGGTTGGGCCGCGCTGCCATGCCGTGGGCATGCTGGCAGCCGGTCGTCTTTATGAGGAACTTGTTCCCCATTACCACCTGCGGCACCGGGTACGACCGGGCATTACCGGCCTTGCCCAGATGCGGGGTTTGCGCGGCCCGACGGACCGCAGCGACAAGGCACGCGCCCGTATCGTTTCCGATCTTTATTACGTCGACAATTTTTCGGTCTGGCTGGATATCAAGATCATGATCGGAACGGTCATTTCCGAATTGCGTGGCGGCAAGGGCTTCTGATCTTTCCAGACATGCAGAATCAAAAAAGCCCGGCATCGCTGCCGGGCTTTTTTATGAAACTACCATGTTCGTCAGTTTGTCGGCGCGGGAGCCGCGGCAGGATCCGGCAGCGGTGCCGGGTTTGCCGACAGCGTGCGCAGATAGGCGATGAGGTCGGCGCGTTCCGTCTCCTTCTTCACACCCGCAAAGCCCATGGCCGTACCGGGAACGTGTTTCTTGGGAGCTTCGAGGAAGTAGCTGAGATGATCGTAATCCCAATGCACGGAACCGCCCTTGGAGAAATCCTTCATCCCTGCGGAGTAGCTGAAACCTTCGTGGCTGGCGATCGGCCGGTTGACGATATCGAAGAGATTGGGGCCGACCTTGTTTGCACCACCACTCTCTCCGGTATGACAGCTCGTACACTTCTTGAAGACCGTCTCGCCCTTGGCGGCATCGGCGCTCGCAAGCAATTGCGCGATCGGCGTCGCCGCGGCAGCGGCTTCTCCACCACTTGCTTCGCCGCCGCTCTCTGCCGCAGCAATGGCGTAACCTTCCTTTTCGGGCGCAGGCGCATGGAAAATGCCCTCAGACGCAATCGACACCGACATCAGGACGAAAACCGTGCCCAGCAACGCCCCAACGCCCATATTTACATAAGAATTCATCTATATGCGCTCCCTCGCATCCGCTCCATATAACCGGGCATCTTGAAATTGTTCGAAAGCTATGGCTTTTGCACAGCCTGCGCAACTTGAATAATGTTCCCCACTCCGTGACGTTTTGACACTTTTCGGACGGGATTTGAAGGGTGTCGGATGAAGAATCGGGATTTCGAGAAAGCTGTCGTCCTTATACCGGCGCGGATGGCATCCACACGGCTTCCGGGCAAGCCTCTCGCGGATATTGGCGGCAAACCGATGATCGTGCAGGTTGCGCTCAGAGCACGCGAGGCCGGTGCCGAGCGTATCGTCGTTGCCGTCGATGACGAACAGGTCTTTTCGGCCGTGAAAAATGCCGGTTTCGACGTGATGATGACGCGGGACGACCATCAATCCGGTTCGGACCGCATTTTCGAGGCCTTGCAGAAGGCCGACCCCTACGGCAACGCCGAATATGTCATCAATGTTCAGGGCGATCTTCCGACCATCGAGGCGGAAACGATCCGCGCCTCGTTGCGCCCGCTGGAAAATGCCGCCGTCGACATCGCCACGCTGACGGTCGAGATCACCGACGAGGAAGAAAAAACCAATCCGAACGTGGTGAAAGTGGTCGGAAGCCCGCTTTCCGAGACACGCTTGCGCGCACTTTATTTTACCCGCGCCACCGCGCCCTATGGCGACGGACCGCTTTATCATCACATCGGGCTTTACACCTATCGCCGCGCCGCCCTCGAGACATTCGTCAGGCTTCAGCCTTCGCCGCTGGAGAAGCGCGAACGGTTGGAACAATTGCGTGCGCTGGAAGCGGGCATGCGCATCGACGCCGAAATCGTCCGCTCCGTGCCACTCGGTGTCGATACGCCGCACGATCTCGAAAAAGCCCGCAACATTCTCGCAAGCAGAACCCTTTGATGGACAATTCCATGACCTTGAGCACAAACCGCATTGCCTTTCAGGGCGAATTTGGCGCGAATTCCGACATGGCCTGCCGCGACATGTTCCCGGATATGGAGCCTTTGCCGTGCCCGACATTTGAGGATGCCTTCAACGCCGTCGAAAACGGCGAAGCCGATCTAGGCATGATCCCGATCGAGAATACGCTGGCCGGCCGTGTCGCCGATATCCACCATCTGCTGCCTGAATCGCGTCTTCACATCATCGGCGAATATTTCATGCCGATCCGCTTCCAGCTGATGGTGATGCCGGGCGTGAAGAAAGACGAGATCCGCACCGTCCACAGCCACATCCACGCGCTTGGCCAGTGCCGCAAGATCATCCGCTCAAACGGCTGGAAGCCCGTCGTGGCCGGCGATACGGCCGGAGCGGCGCGGCTGGTTTCCGAAAAGGGCGACCGCAGCATGGCGGCCCTTGCGCCGCGTCTTGCCGCCGGTCTCTACGGTCTCGATATTATGGCTGAGAATGTCGAGGATTCGGAAAACAACGTCACCCGTTTCGTGATCCTGTCGCGTGATGAGAACTGGGCCAAACGCCAGTCCCGAGACGAATCTTCCGATGAAATTATCGTCACGACCTTCGTGTTCAACGTCCGCAATATTCCAGCGGCGCTTTACAAGGCCATGGGTGGTTTTGCGACGAACGGCATCAACATGACGAAGCTTGAGAGCTACCAGCTCGGCGGAAAATTCGTGGCAACGCAGTTCTATGCCGATATCGAAGGCCATCCGGATGACGAACCGGTTCGGCACGCGCTGGACGAGCTGCGCTTCTTTTCCGAAAAGGTCCATATTCTCGGCGTCTACAAGGGCCACGCGATGCGCGGCAAGCTCAACCAGAGCTGAGCCTGAAGCGGCGGGACCACCGCTCCAGTTTTTTGTTTAAGCATCAGATCGTCCGAAAACCGCGCTACACTTTTCGGTCCGATGCTCTATATCTTTGTTTTTGCGCATTTTCCGGACGTAAAACCGCTACGCACTTTTACTGGAAATGCTCCAGGGCATCATTTCGTCCATTCCACCCAGTCGCGCATCAGCCGATGCGCGATGGCGCCGCCCGGAGGGGCGGAAAAGCCCTCACCCGCCGCCGTCTCCAGCATCGTCGCCACTTCTGCCCGCGTGAACCAGCGGCAATCCTCCAGCTCGATCTCGTCGCGGGAAATATCGAAGGATTGCGCCTCGGCGTAGCAGCCGATCATCAGCGTATGCGGCATCGGCCAGGGCTGGGAAGCGTGATAGCGCACGCGGCCAACTTCGACGCCGGATTCCTCATGCGTCTCGCGACGGACCGCCTGCTCGATCGTTTCACCCGGCTCAACAAAACCGGCAAGGCAGGAATACATGCCCGGTGCAAAATGTGCACCACGGCCAAGCAGGCAAAGATCGCGCTCGATATCGATCGTCATCATGATGACGACGGGATCGGTACGGGGAAAAATGGTGTGATTGCAGGCGGCGCAGATGCGCTTGTAGCCGCCGATACGCAATTCCATGGTGCCGCCGCACCGTCCACAGAAACGATTATCGGCATTCCAATGCGTGAGGCTGACGGCCTGGGCAACCTCGCTCAGCAATTCCTCATCGAGAAGATGGTCGCGATAAAGAGTGCGGGCGTCGGCCAGCTTATAGTGGCTCGCCAGCGTGTCTTCCGTGACGGCCACCGGCACCGCAATTCTTGGTTCGCCGGTTTCGCGATATCCAAGCAGAACGGCATTGTCGAAATCCGGCTGCAATTCGGCCAGTTCATAGGCGGAAAACAGCGGATCGATAACCTGTTCGTCGTGTTTCAGGACAAGCCTGTTGCCGGAGAAGGCAAAAATATGAGTGCCATCCACTTTCAGCGCATCGGCAACGCAATCTTCCGTCCGCTTTTCGGCGAAACGGTCGAGGGCATTTTTGGAAAAGGCTGTCAGCAGGCTTGCTTCGGGATGGGGGGCGGTGGTTTCAAAAATAGTCATTGATATCATCAGAGCGCGCCGGAGATTTTTTTCATCAAGGTTTCCTTTTCACCCGCACCATAGGGCACCGGCGTTCCGTGACCCCAGATAGGACCGGGCCAACAGGTGTCGCCTTCGTTGCGGGCGATAATATGGACGTGAAGTTGCCGGACGATATTGCCGAGCGCGCCGACGTTGATCTTGGTGGCGCCCGTGACCTGCTTCAGCGCGGAGGCGACGAGATTGGTCTCAAACGTCAGCACGGCCTGATCAAGCGGGGTAAGATCAAACAATTCACTGGCGCCGCCTCTTTGTGGCACCAGCACCAGCCAAGGCCAGCGACTGTCGTTCTGCAAACGCAGCTCACATAGTCCCAAACGCATTACAAGCGCACTATCGCGCGCCAGCCTGTCGTCCAGCCGGAATGTCTCCAAGGCGTCCTCCATGTTTGTTTTCATCGTGATAGCAGTTTTTTGAAGGCTTGGCTTGCATTTGCTGTCGATATTGCCGATATGTGGCCCCGGGAGGTTGGTGGTGGACGAGCCACTCGCCAACCGGGTCAGGTCCGGAAGGAAGCAGCCCTAACGAGCCAGGCACGGGTCGCCGTGCCAGCCTCCCACCCTTTTTAAATTCCGCTCAGCTTTCGCCGGGCCGGTTCAGCCTGAAAGCGGCACCTGCGTATCGGCACGATGTGCAGACTTTAGAGGAATAGAGCCTGCCTGATGTGTCCAACACGACGCACGGCGCTCTAGGACAAACTGGCAAAATAAACTGGCGAGGCGATGAGCGACACCTTACCCACCACATCAAGCGATTCCCAGGGCGGGACCGGCTACCGGGTACTGGCACGCAAATATCGTCCGAAGGATTTTTCCGATCTGATGGTCGGCCAAGAGCCGATGGTCCGCACGCTCACGAATGCGTTCGAGACCGGCCGTATCGCGCAGGCCTATATGCTGACCGGCGTTCGCGGTGTGGGCAAGACGACCACCGCGCGTATTCTTGCCCGCGCGCTGAATTACAAGACCGACACCATCGACAAACCGACCATCGACCTGCGTATCCCCGGCGAACATTGCCAGGCGATCATGGAAGGCCGTCATGTCGACGTGATCGAGATGGACGCCGCCTCCCATACCGGTATCGACGACATTCGCGAGATCATCGAGCAGGTGCGTTACCGCCCGGTTTCGGCGCGCTATAAAGTCTATATCATCGACGAAGTGCACATGCTTTCGACGCAGGCCTTCAACGGTCTTCTGAAGACGTTGGAAGAGCCGCCGGAGCATGTGAAATTCATCTTCGCGACCACTGAAATCCGCAAGGTTCCGATTACCGTACTGTCGCGGTGCCAGCGTTTCGACCTGCGCCGCATCAGCGCTGCCGATCTCGTTGGCCTATTCACCGCCATTGCCGGCAAGGAAGGTTTCGAGGCCGAGCCGCAGGCGCTTTCGATGATCGCCCGCGCCGCCGAGGGTTCTGCCCGCGACGGTCTTTCCCTGCTCGATCAGGCGATCGCCCATGGCGGTGGCCGCGTGGAAGCCGAAGCGGTACGTGGCATGCTTGGCCTTGCCGACCGGGCACGCATCGTCGATCTTTTCCAGCACGTCATCAAAGGCGATGTCGCTTCAGCACTTTCGGAATTCAACGGGCAATATGAAGCGGGTGCGAACCCCGTCGTGGTGCTCAACGACCTTGCCGATTTCACTCACCTCGTCACCCGCATGAAATATGTGCCTGACGCGGCGGAAGACCCCTCGCTTTCTGAGATCGAGCGCGTGCGCGGTGCGGAATTTGCCGAGACGATTGCGGTTACGGCGTTGTCGCGCATCTGGCAGATGTTGCTCAAGGGCATTCCGGAAACGGAAAACGCCTCGCGTCCGGCGGGTGCGGCCGAGATGGTGCTAATCCGCCTTTCGCATGCCGCCAATCTTCCGGCACCGGAAGACGCGGCGCGGCGCCTGCTTGAACTTTCCACCAGCGATGGCGGCTATTCGAATGGTGCGCCTTCGGGTGGCGGTAATGGCGGCGGTGCACGGGCCTATTCGTCCGCGCAGACCGTTGCTGCGGCGAGACCCGTCGATGCTCTCGCACAACGGCAGGCAACGCCGCAACCAACCACGATGCTGCGCGCCGTTCCCGACAGCCGCCCGCAGGAGATGCAGGTCGCCGCACCGAAAACCGAGGAGCGGCCGGAGCCGAAGGTTCCAATCAACTCCCTGCAGGATATCGTCGATCTTTGCGCGAAACAGCGCGATCCTATTCTCAAGGCGCGGATACGCGGTTTCGTGCGGCTGGTTCGGCTGGAGCCGGGCAGGCTGGATATACGGATGACGGAAGGCGCTCCCGGCACCCTGCCGGGCGAGATTGGCGTCAAGCTGAAGGAATGGACGGGCATTCACTGGATCGTCAGTCTCAGCCGCGAGGAGGGTCAGCCTACTCTTGCCGAGGCGGAAACCAACGCCCGCAACGCCCGTCTGGTCGATGCAAGGCAGGACCCGGATGTGGCGGCCATTCTTCAACAGTTTCCAGGCGCTAAAATCACCGACGTGCGCATTCGCGTTGTTGAGCAGGACGAGGCGGACGAGATCGCCCCATCCCCTTCGGTTGCCGAATCGAGCGAAGGGGACATCCTTCCCGGCGACGACATCGAATTTTAATACATAACAAAAACAGGAGTTTGGCACATGCGCGACATCATGGGCATGATGGGCAAGGTCAAGGAAATGCAGGCCAAGATGGAAAAGATGCAGGCGGATATCGCCGCGCTTGAAGTCGAAGGCAAGTCCGGCGGCGGCCTCGTCACCATAAAGCTGAACGGCAAGGGCAGCATGCTGGGCCTGAAGATCGATCCGTCGCTGTTCAAGGAAGACGACGTCGAAATTCTCGAAGACCTGATCGTCGCCGCCCACAATGACGCCAAGGAACGCGCCGAGGCCATAACTGCCGAAAAGACCAAGGAAATCACCGCCGGCCTGCCGATCCCGCCCGGCATGAAGCTGCCCTTCTGATATTCTCTCGAATTCAGACTTCCAGCATGGCGCGGAACCGGCTCGCAAGCGGTGTTCCGAGATAGGCAGCGCGCTCGTCCTCGGTTAGCTGCATGGGGCGGAAGCGCTGCAAGATAACCGGTATCGGCAGTTTCGTTCCCTGATAGGGTTCGAACACAACATCCTCACCGGCAGCAAGCATTCCACCTTTCAGGACCCGGCAATAAAACCCCGGCTGTCCCGCCTGCCGAAAACGCGGCGCGAAGCCGGGATCGCCGAGCCGGGCTGACAGGGTGGCGCAGGGAATGCGGGCTGCGGTCACTTCCAGCACGACTTCGGCGGCGGTGAACCTGTCGCCCACATGCAGTTTTGCGCTGTCGACGCCTTCCAGAACCAGATTTTCCCCGAAAAATCCGGGCTCAACCACAATGCCCAGGGTCCGGGACCAGAAGTCGAGGTCTACGGAACCCATGGCGTAGATCGCCTGATCCGGCCCGCCGTGATGTTTGCGATTGCAGACGGCATCGCTGACAATACCTTCGGCATCCACCATCACCGGGCCTTGCACGCCATGTTTGAAAATACCTGTCTTTGCCGTCTTCCCCGGCAGGGTTTTCGCCTCGCCCCGGCACACTGCCCGTATTTTCATGGACTGCCCTTCACGCTTCATGATTCCCGTTTCCCGATTTATGCAGTAGAAAGCGCTCATGGCAAAACGAGTCACCGGTCCCGAAATCGAAAAACTGATCCAGCTGCTTGCAAAAGTGCCGGGGCTTGGGCCTCGCTCTGCACGGCGGGCAGCGTTGCATCTTATCAAGAAGAAGGAACAGCTTCTTGGGCCGCTCGGCCATGCCATGGGTGAAGCCTATGACAAGGTGAAGATCTGCTCGTGCTGCGGCAATGTCGATACCATCGACCCCTGTACGGTCTGCGCCGATGACAGGCGTGACCAGTCGATCATCATCGTGGTGGAAGACGTGTCCGATCTGTGGGCGCTGGAGCGGGCAACCGCCATGAACACCGCCTATCATGTGCTGGGCGGCACATTGTCACCGCTGGACGGCGTCGGGCCGGAAGATCTGAACATCAAGGGTTTGATCGATCGCGTCAGCGCCGGCGGCATCCGCGAACTTATCATCGCCGTCAATGCGACGGTGGAGGGACAGGCAACCGCCCATTACATCACCGACCGTCTGGCCGATCTCGGCATCAAGATCACCCGGCTCGCGCATGGCGTGCCGGTGGGCGGCGAGCTGGACTATCTCGACGAGGGCACATTGACGGCGGCGCTTCGCGCACGCACGTCAATCTGACGCCTCCCCTCCCCTGTCCGTCACCCGAATAGGAGACCGAATGCGAAACCGATTTGCCCCAATGGCACTGGCCGCCTTTCTTTCCGTTTTTTCAGCAACGGCGGCCTTGGCGCAATCCGCACCGACGGGGGCGGTCGCCGCCCGATACGACGCCGATTTCAATGCATGGCTGAAAAAGGAAATCTGGCCGGAAGCGCGCAAGGCGGGCATTTCGCAAAAAACGCTTGAGGCTGCACTCAGTGGTCTTTCCATAAACTGGAGCCTGCCTGACCTCGTCATTCCCGGCCAAAAGCCGCCAAAAGAACAGAGCCAGAGCCAGGCCGAATTCTCCTCGCCGGGTGCTTATTTCTCCGAAAAGCGGTTGCAGGGGCTTGCCGCCACCGGCCGGTCTCTGGCGGCAACGCACGCCGCTACCCTTCGCCGTATCGAAGCCAAATATGGCGTGCCCGGCAGTGTCATCCTGGCGATTTGGGGTCGCGAATCCGGTTTCGGCCGAGCAAAACTGCCACATTCGGTGGTCGATGTGCTGGCCACCAAAGCCTATATGTCGACCCGCAAGGAGATGTTCCGCACTGAGCTGATCGATGCGCTGAAGATCGTCGAAAGCGGCGATATCTCGGCGTCGCGCATGATGGGTTCCTGGGCGGGCGCACTTGGCCAACCGCAATTCATGCCGTCGAGCTATCTGAAATATGCCGTGGATTTTGATGGTGACGGCCACCGGGATATCTGGAACTCCGTGCCGGACGCACTCGCATCCATAGCGAACTATCTTTCCCAGCGCGGCTGGCAGAGAAACCGTGACTGGGGCTTCGAGGTGTCTATACCGGCCAACGTCTCCTGTGCGCAGGAAGGCCCGGACCTTGCCCGGCCAGTGGCCGACTGGGCGAAAATGGGCATCACCCGCATTTCCGGAAAGGCCTTTCCGACCAATGACCTGACCGCCGACAGCATGATGCTGGTTCCGGCCGGGCGGCACGGGCCGGAATTCGTGGTGACGCCTAATTTCTACGTCATCAAGGAATACAATAATTCCGATCTCTACGCGCTGTTCATCGGCAATCTCGCCGATCGCATCGCAAGCGGCGCGGGACCGTTCAAGGCGGAATGGGGCAATGTCGGATCGATGTTGCGCTCCGATGTTCTCGCCATGCAGAAGGCGCTGGTCGCCAAGGGCTATGACGTCGGCAAGGCGGACGGGCTGGCTGGCTTCAAGACGCGCCGCTCGCTTGGCGACTGGCAGGCGAAAAACGGTCTGGCACCGACCTGCTTTCCCGACGCGACGTTGAAGACGAAGCTGAAATAATCCGCTTCTCTCAATGCTGGTCAGTATGGGGTTTGTGGAAGATATCGTCGGTCGGCGGAATGGTCTGCCGCTCGATCATCCGGTGCACGCGGGGTCGCGTTTTGCCGCGATGAAGCGCCAGCAGCCGGTCCCAGGCTTCCGCATCCGCTTGAGTGCGGCGGTGGTTGTGGCGGACATATTCCACCCATGTCAGCACATGGTAGCTTTCCGTCCAGATATCCGGGTTCTCAAGATCGCGCATCAGGTTCCAGTTGCGCGCACCGTCACGCAGGCGGATGCGTCGACGCTCGGCCATCAGCGGCAGGAATTCGCCGAGATCCTCGTCATGGATTTCATAATCGATGAGAATGGCGATCGGCCCGCTGCGCGGCTTGATATCGAGTCTCAGCGGCGGTTCGACGAAACGGTTGAGCGGATCGAGATTGAGCGAGGCGAAGGCCGGCATGGCGAGCTTGAGACCGACGACGACGCCAAGCAGCATCAGCACGCAAGAATAGAGCAGCGAATAGGAAATGCCGTAATCTTCCGCCAGTTCGCCCCAAAGCCAGCTGCCGACGGCGATGCCGCCGAAGGTCAGCGTCTGGTAAAGCGACAGCGCCCGGCCCACCACCCAACGCGGGGCGGAAAGCTGGACGATGGTGTTGAACAGGGAAAGCGCCAGAACCCAGCAGGCGCCGGCAATGGTCAGGACAAGCGAGGTGACGATCGCGTTCGTGCTGATCGCCGTCACACCGGAGCTGAAGGCGAAGCCTAAAAAGGCGACGCGCACGATCCATTCGCTGGACAGGACCTCGCGCAGTCTCGCACTGACGAGCGCGCCACCGATGGCGCCGACGCCGAATGCACCCAGCATCACACCGTAGGTCAACGGGCCGCCTTCGACCAGATCACGCGCCACGATCGGCATGAGTGCAAGGATGGCGCTGGCGGAAAGGCCGAAGAGGAAGCCGCGCACCAGAACCTTGCCGATATTGGGCGACATGGCCACATAACGCATCCCGGCCGATATGGCGGCGAGAAGCTGCTCACGCGGTAATGTCGAGGCATATTTGGGTGGTTGCCAGCGAACCAGAGCGTAGATCAGGGCGAAATAGCTGAGCGCGTTGACAAAAAACGCAGCCGCGGCACCGGCAGCGGCAACGATGATACCGCCGATGGCGGGGCCAACGCTACGGGTGATGTTGAAGCCGACACTGTTCAACGTCACGGCGGCGGGCAGATCCTCGCGCGGCACCATTTCACCGACGGACGCCTGCCAGGACGGATTGTTGAGCGCGGTACCGCAGCCGATCATGAAGGTGAAGAAGAGCAGCAGCCAGGGCGTGAGCCAGCCCGACCAGGCAAAAACCGTCAGCAGCACGGAGGCCGTCAGCATCAGCAGCTGGGCGGAAATCATGATGCGGCGGCGGTCGAAACTATCCGCCAGCGCGCCTGAAATCAGCGAAAACATCATGATCGGCAGCGAGGTGGAGGCCTGCACCAGCGCGATCATGTTTTCGGAACTCGACAGCGAGGTCATCATCCATGCGGCACCAACCGCCTGGATCAGCCCGCCAAAATTCGAGGCAAGGCTCGCAATCCAGATTCGTCTGTAAGTCAAATGCCTTAAAGGCGCGAGTGGCGATTTACGGTCAGGCACGATCAGTCCACTTGATGCAACTGCGATTTGTCAAACGGCAACTATAGACAGTGCCGGAAATCATGCCACCCTTTCCGACATGGTAAGGGTGAAAATGTGGCCGAGGCCGTGACTGAAGCGCCCCGCCCGCGAAAACCTTGCAATCCTGCCCTGATGCGTCTATATGACCTCTGAAATTCTTGATCGCTTGATGAAGAGTGGGGCCGCAAGGCTCCGCTCTTTTTCGTTAGGCGAACCGGAAACCACGGGCTGAGTGCCCGGTAGAAATCTAAAGACCGGAAGGCCAGATGGCAGACACCGTACATGAACCGCGACTGATAACCGAAACGGGCGTCGACCAGCGTATCGCCGAAATCATCGAGCCTGTCTTGGCGGGTCTCGGATATCTTCTGGTACGCGTGCGGCTCTCCAACCAGAACGGCATGACCCTGCAGGTCATGGCGGAGCGGGAAGACGGCACCATGACCGTCCAGGACTGTGAAGTCATCTCCATGGCGATTTCACCGGTTCTTGATGTGGAAGATCCGGTCGATAAGGCGTATCATCTCGAAGTTTCCTCGCCCGGCATCGACCGGCCGATGGTTCGTAAATCCGATTTCACCCGCTGGCAGGGTCATCTGGTGAAGGTCGAAACCTCCATTCTGGTCGAAAACCGCAAGCGGTTTCGCGGCAAGATCGTTGAGGTCGATGCGGACGGCTTCAAGCTCGAACGCGATCAGATCGCCTATGGCGAGGAACCGACAGTTACCATTCCGTTCAGCGCGCTTTCCGATGCGAAGCTCATTCTGACGGATGACCTTATTCGTGATGCGCTGCGGGCAGACAAGGCGGCAAAGGCCGCCGCCGCAAACCAGAACGACGAAAACGAAGCAGACGAAGACTAATTCCAACGTAAAAGCCCGGAAAACGGGCGATCCCCGCAATTATGCGACTTACGGAGACAAAAAAATGGCAGTGAGTGCTAACCGGCTTGAGCTTCTGCAGATCGCCGATGCTGTGGCGCGCGAAAAGGTCATCGACCGCGAAATCGTGCTTGCCGCAATGGCCGACGCTATCCAGAAAGCCGCCCGCTCGCGCTATGGTTCGGAAACCAACATTCGCGCCGACATCAACTCCAAGACCGGCGAAATCCGCCTTCAGCGTCTTCTGGAAGTGGTAGAGACGGCCGAGGACTATTCGACCCAGATCCCGCTCGAACTTGCCCGCGACCGTAACCCGGACGCCAAGCTCGGCGATTTCATCGCCGATCCGCTGCCGCCGATGGATTTCGGTCGTATTGCCGCGCAGTCCGCCAAGCAGGTGATCGTTCAGAAGGTGCGTGAAGCAGAGCGCGACCGCCAGTATGACGAATTCAAGGATCGCATCGGCGAAATCGTCAACGGCACCGTCAAGCGCGTCGAATATGGCAACGTCATTGTCGATCTCGGCCGTGGCGAAGGCATCATCCGTCGCGACGAGATGATTCCGCGTGAAAACATGCGTTATGGCGACCGCGTGCGCGCTTACGTCTACGACGTTCGCCGCGAACAGCGTGGCCCGCAGATTTTCCTGTCGCGTACCCATCCGCAGTTCATGGTGAAGCTGTTCACCATGGAAGTTCCTGAGATCTACGACGGCATCATCCAGATCAAGTCGGTTGCCCGTGACCCCGGTTCGCGCGCCAAGATCGCCGTTATCTCGAACGACAGCTCGATCGATCCGGTCGGCGCCTGCGTCGGTATGCGCGGTTCGCGCGTTCAGGCCGTCGTCGGCGAATTGCAGGGCGAAAAGATCGACATCATTCCGTGGAGCCAGGAGCCGGCGTCCTTCATCGTCAACGCCCTGCAGCCCGCCGAAGTGTCCAAGGTCGTTCTGGACGAAGAATCCGAGCGCATTGAAGTTGTGGTTCCAGATGAGCAGCTTTCGCTCGCCATCGGTCGCCGTGGCCAGAACGTTCGTCTGGCATCGCAGCTGACCGGCTGGGATATCGACATCATGACCGAGCAAGAAGAATCCGAGCGTCGCCAGAAGGAATTCAACGAGCGCACGGCACTCTTCATGGACGCCCTCGACGTTGACGAGATGGTCGGCCAGGTTCTGGCTTCCGAAGGCTTCGCACAGGTTGAAGAACTCGCTTATGTCGACCTCGGCGAAATTTCCGCCATCGACGGCTTCGACGACGACACTGCCGATGAAATCCAGACCCGTGCCCGCGAATATCTGGAACGCCTGGAAGCCGAAATGGACGCCAAGCGCAAGGAACTCGGCGTTACCGACGAGCTGCGCCAGATCGAAGGCCTGACCTCGCAGATGATGGTCGCCCTTGGTGAAGACGGCATCAAGACCATCGAGGACTTTGCCGGTTGTGCCGCGGACGATCTGGTCGGCTGGAGCGAACGCAAGGACGGCGAGACGAAGAAGTTCGAAGGCATCTTCTCCAAGCTCGACGTATCGCGCGTCGAGGCTGAGAACATGGTTGTGCAGGCCCGCCTTCTGGCAGGCTGGATCACGGCCGAGGACCTGGCTTCCGAAGAGGAAGTCGAAGCGGAAGCTGCCGAGGAGGCGGATACCGCCGAACAGGAATGACATCGCAGGCGCATGAGCCGGACGAGCTGCCCGAAACCGATGAGGACGGACGGCAAGAAGGCAACGTCAATGGACGTATGTGCATTGTGACACGGGAAAGCGGATCGCCGGACGATCTGATCCGCTTTGTCGCAGGACCGGACGGCAGCGTCGTTCCGGATCTGAAACGCCAATTGCCAGGGCGCGGCTGCTGGGTGAAACCCGAGCGCGCCCTGATCGAGAAAGCCATCGCGAAGAAGATATTCGCACGGGCACTCAAACGCGACGTCAAGGCCGGACCCGAGCTTCTCGCTCTTCTCGACCGGCTGATGTCGCAGCAGCTTACCGGAATGATGAACATGGCGCGCAAGGCGGGCCAGTTCATCAGCGGCGCGACGAAGGTCGATGCCGCCGTCCGTTCGGGGAATGCGATTGCCGTGTTCCACGCAACCGATGCCGCAGCCGACGGCGTGCGAAAACTGGACCAGGCCCGCAAGGCCTGGGCGCTCGGCAGCGATGCCGGTAATGAAATTCCGTCCTTCCGGCTTTTTAGTGAAGCCGAAATGGACGAGTTGATGGGCCAGAATGCTTTTATCCATGCTTGCGCGCTTGCAGGGCAGGCGGGTGAGGGTGTAGTGAAGCGCGCAACGATGCTTAAGCAGTACCGCCTTGGCGGTCAGCCTGATGCGGAACGCGACGCTGCCCGGACAGTACAATGACGCGGTTGCCAAACATGAACGGCCGCCGCGTTCCGATGCAGCAATTGAACGACGAGACCTGATGGACGTCATCCGGTTCTCGTCCGTAGGAACGGGAACGGAATGACCGACAACAACGACGACAAGACACTCAATGCGCCGGCCAAGAAGACTCTTACCCTGAAACCGGGCGGGATGAATCAGGGCACCGTGCGGCAGGACATGGGTCGAGGTCGCACCAACGCGGTTGTCGTGGAAACACGCAAGCGCCGCCCCCTGCGTCCCGAAGACGAGAAGCCGGTTCAGCCTGTCGTGGCAGCAGCACCGGCGCCGAAGCCGGCAGCCCCTGCTCCGGTGGCACCGCGTCCGCAGGCTCCCCAGCAGCGCATTCAACAGCCGAGTGGCCAGCAGCAGCGTCCGGGTTCTTCCCATTCGCAGCAGCGTCCCGGCTCGTCCGCACCGCAGCAGCGCCAGCCTGACCGTCCGCGCGGCAACGTTCTGCACGACCTGTCCGCAGGCGAGATGGAAGCCCGTCGCCGTGCGTTGATGGAAGCGCAGGCTCGCGATGTTGTCGAGGCCAAGCAGCGCGCCGAAGACGAAGCGCGCCGCAAGATCGAAGAAGAACACCGCATCGCCGCTGAAAAGGTAGAAGCCGCAAACCGCGCAGCAGAAGAAGCTGCGGCGGCCAAGGTCGCTGCGAGCCAGCCTGCCGTGGAAGCGAAGTCCGATCTGTCCGGTGAAAAGCCGGCTGCGGCCGCAGCACCGGCGCCTCGCGCTGACGCCCGTCCCCAGTCTGCCGCTGCCGCTCCCCGGTCCGCTCCCGCCACCCCCGATGCTGCCGCTCCGCGCGGACGCCGTACCGGTGGCGACGACGAGGAAGATCGCGGCGCAGTCCGTCGCGGTAGCAGCCTTCCGGCTCGCGGCAAGGTCGTGGCTCCGGTTCCGGCCAAGCCCGCAGCCCGCCTGAAGACCGAAGAAGAGCGCCGTCGTGGCAAGCTGACCGTCACCTCATCCAATCTGGATGAAGACGGCACGCCGCGCGGCCGCTCGATGGCATCCATGCGCCGCCGCCAGGAGAAATTCCGTCGCAGCCAGATGCAGGAGACCCGCGAAAAGGTTTTGCGCGAAGTCATCCTGCCGGAAACCATCACCATTCAGGAACTGTCGCAGCGTATGTCCGAACGCGCCGTTGACGTCATCAAGTTCCTGATGAAGGAAGGCCAGATGCTGAAGCCGGGCGACGTGATCGACGCCGATCTGGCAGAACTGATCGCGGTCGAGTTCGGCCACACGGTCAAGCGCGTTTCCGAATCCGACGTTGAAGAAGGTCTCTTCAACAAGGTTGACGACGAAGGCGAGATGGTTTCCCGTCCGCCGGTCGTGACGATCATGGGCCACGTCGACCACGGCAAGACCTCGCTGCTCGACGCCATTCGTCAGGCAAACGTGGTTGCCGGTGAAGCCGGTGGCATCACCCAGCATATCGGCGCCTACCAGGTCGAAAAGAACGGTCAGAAGATCACCTTCATCGACACCCCCGGCCACGCCGCCTTTACGGCTATGCGTGCCCGTGGCGCACAGGCGACCGATATTGCCGTGCTGGTTGTTGCGGCAGACGACAGCGTGATGCCGCAGACGATTGAATCGATCAATCATGCCAAGGCAGCCGGTGTTCCGATCGTCGTTGCGATCAACAAGATCGACAAGCACGAGGCAAACCCCGAAAAGGTTCGCCAGCAGCTGCTGCAGCACGAAGTGTTCGTGGAATCGATGGGTGGTGAAGTTCTTGATGTCGAAGTGTCGGCCAAGAACAAGCTCAACCTCGACAAGCTGCTCGAAGCTATCCTGCTTCAGGCGGAAATCCTCGATCTCAAGGCGGATCCAAGCCGCACCGCGGAAGGCACGGTCATCGAGGCCGAGCTGGACCGTGGACGCGGTGCCGTCGCAACCGTTCTCGTGCAGAAGGGTACACTGAAGCCCGGCCAGATCATCGTTGCCGGCGATCAGTGGGGCCGTGTGCGCGCGCTCGTCAACGACAAGGGTGACCACGTCAAGGAAGCCGGTCCGGCCATGCCGGTCGAGATCCTCGGCCTTTCCGGAACGCCGTCGGCCGGTGACCGTTTTGCGGTTGTCGAAAACGAAAGCCGTGCCCGCGAAATCTCCGAATACCGCCAGCGTCTGACCCGCGACAAGGCTGTTGCTCGTCAGACCGGCCAGCGCGGCTCGCTGGAACAGATGATGAGCCAGCTTCAGAGCTCCGGCATGAAGGAATTCCCGCTGGTCGTCAAAGGCGACGTGCAGGGTTCGATCGAAGCCATTGCCGGCGCACTCGAAAAGCTGGGCACCGACGAAGTCCGCGCCCGCATCGTCCATTCGGGCGCAGGCGGCATCACGGAATCGGATATTTCGCTTGCCGAAGCATCCAACGCCGCGATCATCGGCTTCAACGTGCGTGCCAATGTACAGGCTCGCCAGGCAGCCGAACGTGCCGGTATCGAGATCCGTTACTACAACATCATCTACGATCTGGTGGATGACGTGAAGGCAGCCATGTCCGGCCTGCTTTCGCCGGAACGTCGCGAAACCTTCCTCGGCAATGCCGAAATCCTCGAGGTGTTCAACATCACGAAGGTCGGCAAGGTTGCAGGTTGCCGCGTCATCGAAGGCAAGGTGGAACGTGGTGCGGGTGTGCGTCTGGTACGCGACAACGTCGTCATCCACGAAGGCAAGCTCAAGACCCTCAAGCGCTTCAAGGACGAAGTCTCGGAAGTGCCTGTTGGTCAGGAGTGCGGTATGGCCTTCGAGAATTACGAAGACATTCGCGCTGGCGACACCATCGAGTGCTTCCGCGTCGAACACATTACGAGAACGCTCTAAGCCGTTATGGTTTGTGGCAAACCAACATTAAGATGGACGGCGGCTACGCTCGCCGTCTGTTTTCTTTTTGCGTCCCCTGCACTCGCGGAGGTATGTGACAAAGGGGGCGAATGGGACTCGGCGAATCCTGTTACGCTATGGACCGCGACAATAGCGACAATACGTGTTTGGATACTGGCGGCCCTGCTCATTGCCTTGGGCGTTTACATGCGTTTGGCATTGCTTATTTGGTTTGTGGTGCTGTTCTCGCTGATCATGGTTGCAGATGCGTTTTTTCAAGATCCGAACGATCCCTTTGTAAAATCCATGATTAGTGAAGGCTGCATGCATCCAGTATCGTGGATATTTCAAGTGGTTTCATTCGGCATACCGTTGGTCGTCGGAATTGTAGCGGTGCTTCAATCAATAATAAAAAGTCAGGAATGAAATGGCAAAAGCAACATCATCGGCCCCTTCGCAACGCATGCTGCGTGTTGGCGAACAGGTGCGCGCCGCATTGACCCAAATTCTCCAGCGCGGCGAAGTCCGCGACGATCTGATCGAAGGCACCGTCATTTCCATCTCGGAAGTGCGCATGTCGCCCGATCTCAAGATCGCAACCGCTTATGTGACGCCGCTTGGCGTTGCGGATCATACCGACATCATCACCGCCCTGAACCGCCATGCGAAGTTCATGCGCGGCCGCCTCGGCCCCCAGCTGCGGCAAATGAAATACATGCCGGAACTGCGTTTTCGCGACGATACCAGTTTCGACAATTACCAGAAGATCGACGCGCTTCTGCGGTCACCGGAGGTGCAGCGCGATCTTGGACCTTCAAACGAAAAAGACGACGAACAGAACTGAAGCATGTCCAAACCACGCAAACAACAGCACCGCAAACCCAAAGGCCGCCCGATCTCGGGCTGGCTCATTCTCGACAAGCCGCTCGACTTTGGCTCGACCGAAGCCGTTTCCAAGATCAAATGGCTGTTCAACGCCCAGAAGGCGGGCCACGCCGGAACGCTCGATCCCTTGGCTTCCGGCATGCTGCCGATTGCACTCGGCGACGCCACCAAGACCGTGCCTTACGTCATGGACGGCCGGAAAATCTACGAGTTTACCGTCACCTGGGGTGAGGAACGCGCGACCGACGATCTGGAAGGCGAGGTCGTCAATTCCTCCGACCAGCGCCCGGAAGAACAAGCGATCCGCGATATTCTGCCCAATTATACCGGCGTGATCATGCAGACACCGCCGCAGTTCTCCGCCATCAAGATCGCCGGCGAGCGCGCCTATGATCTGGCGCGCGAAGGCGAGACGGTGGACATCCCGGCACGCGAGGTGGAAATTCACCGCCTGACGCTGCTCGCCTGCCCCGACGCCAGCACCGCGCATTTCGAAGTGGAATGCGGCAAGGGAACCTATGTGCGTGCGCTTGCGCGCGACATGGGCCGCGATCTCGGCTGTTTTGGTCATATTTCGCAATTGCGCCGTACCATGGTCGCGCCGTTTGGCGAGGACATGATGGTGCCGCTCGAAACCTTGACAGCGCTGGAAGCCATCGAAGACCGCGACGAGCGGCTCGAGGCGCTGGATGCTTTTCTGATCGACACGGCGGAAGCGCTTTCGGCACTTCCCTGCCTCGTCATCAGTGACGATCAGGCGCACCGGCTGAAGATGGGCAACCCTATCCTGCTGCGCGGGCGTGACGCGCCAACCAATCATCCGGAGGCCTATGCCACCGCGCATGGCAAGCTCGTCGCCATCGGCGAGATCGGCGAGGGCGAATTTAGACCGAAGCGCGTTTTCGGCTGAGACGAGCCTTGAGCGGCGCCGTCAATCGCCTCTTTCAATTGTACCCGGAATAGTTTATAGGCAGCGCCAGCTTGGGCTTTGCCTATGCTGCCGAATGGCCAGAGCTGGACGACATCCCGGCTCTTGGCGTCCCATTTTTTCCTTAAAATAGAAAGGATCGTCCGATGTCGATTACTGCAGAGCGCAAAGCCGCCCTCATCAAGGAATATGCAACGAACGAAGGCGACACCGGTTCTCCGGAAGTTCAGGTCGCTATTCTGACCGAGCGGATCAACAACCTGACCGGTCACTTCAAGGACCACAAGAAGGACAACCACTCCCGTCGTGGCCTTCTGACGCTGGTTTCGAGCCGCCGTTCGCTTCTCGACTATCTGAAGAAGAAGGACGAAGCCCGTTACAGCAAGCTGATCGGTGCTCTCGGCATTCGCCGCTAAAACCTTATCCGGCGGGTTTCACAACGATACCCGCCGGTTTTTATATCGGGCCTTTTTACAGGCCATCTTGAATTTCCGGGCGTTTGCCGCAGCTATGGCCCCCGGACGATAAGGCAGCCCCGGATGGGCCGGTGCAGTCTTTTCAACCGCAGACCCTGTCATGGGGCAGGATTGCCGGATGCTTGCACCTTGAAAGCCTCCGGCTGTCTTGCCCGTGATTGCGTCGATCGTTGCCCCCTCGCAAGGCGGGCATGCACAAACAAGGACAAGATATGTTCAATAAACACTCCGTAGAAATCGAATGGGCAGGCCGCCTGCTGAAGCTCGAGACCGGCAAGGTTGCCCGTCAGGCTGACGGCGCCGTCATCGCAACCTACGGCGAGACGATGGTTCTCGCGACGGTGGTTTCCGCAAAGTCTCCGAAGCCGGGACAGGACTTCTTCCCGCTCACCGTCAACTACCAGGAAAAGACCTACGCAGCAGGCAAGATCCCCGGCGGTTATTTCAAACGCGAAGGCCGTCCTTCCGAAAAGGAAACGCTGGTTTCCCGCCTGATCGACCGTCCGATCCGCCCGCTTTTCCCTGAAGGCTACAAGAACGACACGCAGGTTGTCGTCACGGTCATTCAGCACGATCTGGAAAACGACCCGGACGTCCTGTCGATGGTTGCCGCATCCGCTGCGCTCACACTGTCCGGCATTCCTTTCATGGGCCCGGTCGGCGGCGCGCGCGTTGGCTACATCAACGGCGAATATGTTCTGAACCCGCATCTCGACGAGATGGATGAATCGGTTCTGGATCTCGTTGTTGCCGGCACACAGGACGCCGTCCTGATGGTGGAATCGGAAGCCAAGGAACTCAACGAAGACGTCATGCTCGGCGCCGTCATGTTCGGCCACCGGGGCTTCCAGCCGGTTATCGACGCGATCATCAAGCTCGCCGAAGTTGCCGCCAAGGAACCGCGCGAGTTCGAACCGGAAGATTTCTCCGCGCTCGAAAGCGAAATGCTGGCCTTGGCCGAAACCGAACTGCGCACTGCCTACAAGATCACCGAAAAGGCTGCCCGTTACGCCGCCGTCGACGCCGTGAAGGCGAAGGTCAAGGCTCACTTCCTGCCGGAAGAAGGCGAAGCGAAGTACAGCCCGGAAGAAATCGGCGCCGTCTTCAAGCACCTTCAGGCCAAGATCGTTCGCTGGAACGTTCTCGACACCAAGAGCCGCATCGATGGCCGCGACCTGTCGACCGTTCGTCCGATCGTTTCGGAAGTCGGCCTCCTGCCGCGCACCCATGGTTCGGCGCTGTTCACCCGCGGTGAAACCCAGGCGATCGTTGTTGCGACGCTCGGCACCGGCGAAGACGAACAGTATGTCGACAGCCTGACCGGCATGTACAAGGAACGCTTCCTGCTGCATTACAACTTCCCGCCCTACTCGGTCGGCGAAACGGGCCGCATGGGCTCCCCGGGCCGTCGCGAAATCGGTCACGGCAAGCTCGCATGGCGCGCTATCCGTCCGATGCTGCCGACTGCGGAACAGTTCCCCTACACGCTGCGCGTCGTTTCCGAAATCACCGAGTCCAACGGCTCCTCGTCGATGGCAACGGTTTGCGGCACCTCGCTTGCACTGATGGACGCAGGCGTTCCGCTTGCCAAGCCGGTTGCCGGTATCGCCATGGGCCTTATCCTTGAAGGCGAGCGCTTTGCGGTTCTCTCCGACATCCTGGGTGACGAAGATCACCTCGGCGATATGGACTTCAAGGTCGCCGGCACCGCCGACGGCATCACCTCGCTGCAGATGGACATCAAGATCGCCGGTATCACCGAAGAGATCATGAAGATCGCACTGGAGCAGGCACAGGGTGGCCGCAAGCACATCCTCGGCGAAATGGCGAACGCCATCACCGAGAGCCGTGGCCAGCTCGGCGAATTCGCACCGCGCATCGAAGTGATGAACATCCCGGTCGACAAGATCCGTGAAGTCATCGGCTCCGGCGGCAAGGTCATTCGCGAAATCGTCGAAAAGACCGGCGCCAAGATCAACATCGAAGACGACGGCACCGTCAAGATCGCGTCCTCTTCTGGCAAGGAAATCGAAGCAGCCCGCAAGTGGATCCACTCGATCGTTGCGGAACCGGAAGTCGGCGCCATCTACGAAGGCACGGTCGTCAAGACCGCTGACTTCGGCGCTTTCGTCAACTTCTTCGGCGCTCGCGATGGCCTCGTGCACATCTCGCAGCTCGCTTCCGAGCGTGTCGCCAAGACCTCTGACGTCGTCAAGGAAGGCGACAAGGTCTGGGTCAAGCTGATGGGCTTCGACGAGCGTGGCAAGGTTCGCCTGTCCATGAAGGTTGTCGACCAGGCAACCGGCAAGGAAGTTGCCGCCGACAAGAAGAAGGAAGACGGCGAAGCCGCTGCTGAATAAGGCCGCGCCGCCAGACCCTATCGAGGCGCGGGTTTTGCCCGCGCCTTTTTTTCGTTTTCGTTTGTCTTTTCGGGAAAAACCGGATTCCACTTTTCCCTGACAAACTCTTTCCTACCTTGAGGACGCTCCAATGAGCCGTGACGCTGTTAAAACCCTTTTCCATCCCTTCGCCGCAGAGATGCTCGACATGCCGAAAGAGGGCGAGCGCTTTCTGTTTCTGGGAGCGGAAGCCGGCCCGCGGCTAGAGGGTTTTGACGCTGACATCGTCGCGGTTCAGAATTTTCGGCCGCTTTACCGGGCTCTTCAGGCGCAGAACTCAGAGGTCACGCCGGATGTTTCGGGCGAGGACTACGATGCGGCGCTGCTTCTCTGCGGTAAACATCGCGGCGAGAACGAAAACCGCGTTGCCGAAGCGCTGTCGCGTGTCAAGGCAGGCGGGTTGATCGTTGCTGCGGGATCGAAGGAAGACGGTATCCTGACGCTGCGCAAGACACTGGCAAAGCTTGGCATCGAGTCCGAATCGACCCCGAAATACCACGGCGTCGCGCTCTGGTTCAAACGGCCGGACGATGTTTCATCTGCCGTGTCGAAGCTTGCCCAGCATGCCGTGACCGTAGCTGGCCGTTTCACCGCCAGACCCGGCATGTTCTCGCATGACCGTGTGGATGATGGCTCGGAGCTTCTCGCATCGCGCCTGCCGACCGACTTTGACGGCAACGCTGCCGATTTCGGCGCGGGTTGGGGTTATCTTTCGGTCATGCTGGCGGAAAAATCGCCGCGCACGGCCCGCATCGATCTTTTCGAAGCGGACTGGAACGCGCTCGAATTCGCCAAGACCAATCTTCTCGAAAACAATCCGCGACTGACGGCGCGCTTCTTCTGGCAGGACCTCGCAAACGAGCCGCCGAAGGAAAAATACGACCTCATCATCATGAACCCGCCGTTCCACGCTGCGGGACAGGCCGCGGAACCCGCACTCGGTCAGGCTTTCATCAAAACGGCGGCCGGCGCGCTTCGCAACGGTGGAAAGCTGCTGATGGTCGCCAATCGCGGCATGCCCTATGAGCCCGTGCTGGCGACGGAATTCCGCACCAGCGCTGAGGTGTGCCGCAACGCCCGCTTCAAGATCCTGAGCGCCCAGAAATAATCAACTCGATACGATAATCAGCTCAACAGCCATGCCCACAGCGACACGGAAAGAACGCCGGTCGCCGTGGAAATGCTGATGGTGGAGGCCGCAACGCTGTGGCCGATACCGAAGCGGTTGGCGATCAGCCATGCATTCACCCCTGTCGGCACCGAAGAGGTGAGCACGAGGGCAGCGGTCCATTCCCGGCTGAGACCGAGAGCATGGCCCATGGCCCACACACAGGCGGGCAGAAGCAGCAGTTTGAAAACCGTCATGGTGACGGCGATCCCGAGATTGCCGCGAATGGTGTATTTCGTCAGCGCCATACCAAGCGAAATGAGCGCCGCAGGTCCCGCCATGGAGGCAATCTGATCGACCACGGTCTTGAGGATGGGTGTCAGCGTCACGCCTGAAACATTGGTCGAAAGCCCGATGAAAAGTCCGATCACCAGCGGATTGGTGATGAGGTTGCGGCCGACCTGCCTGAAGACAGACACCATGCTGCGCTTTTCCCCACCGACCGCCTTGTGAGTGGCATTTTCCATCAGGATGGTGCCGGCAATCATCATGACCGGCAGATGGATGGCCAGCAGAATGGAGAGGGCGACCAGCCCCTCATCCCCGATGGACCGCCCGACGAGCGGCAGGCCGATGAAGATATTGTTGGCAAAGGCCGAGGATATGCCGGCTATGACGGCGATGCGATTATCCTGCTTGAAGACGTAACGCGTGACGATATGCCCAACCGTCCAGGTGACGGCCACACCGGCGAAATAGGTGATCCACAGCCGGAACGGCGATGCTCCGTGAAAATTCGCCTCCGCCAGCGTGCGGAAAATCAAGGTCGGCACGGCGATCTTGAACACGAAATCGCTGAGAATCTCGCCGGCATCGGCCCTGAACAGACCGGCCTTGACGGTCAGCCAGCCGATCAGGATGAGAATGAAAATCGGAGCGACGTTCGCGGCAACGGCAGACATGGAGGGAAAGCTTTCGCGACTTTTGCGGGAGATACTCCGCTTTAGAGCGTTTTCCACGGGAAGGGAATCACGAAAACGCTCCACCTCCCTGTTTCATGCAATACGCGACAATCCGTGAGGTGTTTTCACCGAAGCATCCCTAAACACTCCTCCAAATCAAACGTGCTGCGGTCGGCTCGTCGAGCGGCCCATAAGGACAATCCCGCTTACGGCATTCTGAAATGAGGGGATGAAACAATGAGCCAAAAGAAAAAGCGGGGTTTCCCCCGCCTTTTGTCATGTCCGTTATATGCCGTCAGTACATCCGTGACGGAGATAACGGTTGAGCCAGAAGACCTCATGTCTCCCATTTTGGTACGCATTCACACACCATTTGCTCTGATCGGAGTGATAGCTTAACCACATTACAGGCACATGACGCGTTTCGTTCTCTGATAGAGAACCGCATATTTCCCCATTGGGCTTTTCTTGCCGCCAGAATTGTTTAAGACCGTTCGGAAATATGCGTCCCTGCAAACCGGATAGGCCTATGACGAAATTCGACGTACTGACTGTCGGCAATGCCATCGTCGACATCATTTCCCGCTGTGATGATCGCTTTCTGAATGACAACGCCATCACCAAGGGCGCGATGAACCTCATCGATGCGGAACGGGCCGAGCTGCTTTATTCGCTGATGGGACCGGCTCTCGAAGCCTCCGGCGGAAGTGCGGGTAACACGGCTGCGGGCGTGGCGAATTTTGGCGGCAGGGCCGCTTATTTCGGCAAGGTGGCCGAAGACCAGCTCGGAGAAATCTTCCAGCACGACATCCGTGCGCAGGGCGTTTATTTTGAAACCAAGCCGGAGGGCACGTTCCCGCCGACCGCCCGTTCGATGATCTTCGTAACCGAAGACGGCGAGCGCTCGATGAACACCTATCTCGGCGCCTGCGTCGATCTCGGTCCGGAAGACGTCGAAGACGACGTGGTGGCGGATACGAAAGTCACCTATTTCGAGGGTTACCTGTGGGACCCGCCGCGTGCCAAGGACGCCATTCGCGAATGCGCCCGCATTGCGCATGAGAACGGCCGCGAAGTCTCCATGACGCTTTCCGACAGTTTCTGCGTCGGCCGCTACCGAGAAGAATTTCTCGATCTGATGCGCTCCGGCACCGTGGACATCGTTTTCGCCAACAAGCAGGAAGCGCTTTCGCTTTACGAAACCGACGATTTCGAGCTGGCGCTGACGAAAATCGCCGCCGATTGCAAGATCGCAGCGGTGACGATGAGCGAAGAAGGCGCCGTTATCCTGCGCGGCACCGAACGCGTGAAGGTAGACGCCTATCCGGTGCATGACGTGGTCGACACGACGGGTGCCGGTGATCTTTTCGCCGCTGGCTTCCTGTTCGGTTATACGCAGGACCGGTCGCTGGAAGATTGCGGCAAACTCGGCTGCCTCGCAGCGGCCGCCGTCATTCAGCAGGTCGGGCCGCGCCCGATGTCATCCCTGAAGGTACTTGGTGCCAAGCACGGCCTTATTTAAAGGCCTCGCCGGGGTAAGCGCCCCAGATTTCGCCCTGCGACACCCAGCCTGAGGCCTGACCGGCCTCAGCGCGACACCAGTCGCCATTGCATTCCCCGATCCTGAAGACGACGCCCGGCTCCAGCCGGGCGATGACGGAGGCACCCGACTGCGCATCGCGGCGCATGTTGACGTAGACATCCTTGCCTTTGCCACGCATCCACGGCGCGGCGACGGCCGTGCGCTCGCCGGAAAGCAGCGCCTGATTGACCCAGCCTTCCGTGCCATCGGCATCGCGGATGCGCCGCCAGTTTTCATATTCCTGGATTATTTCAACCGGCATTCCCGATTTCATATACATCCAGGATACGGCATAATCCGTGCTGGGACCGATGCGCATGTTGACGCGCTTGGATTTCAAGCTGACGAAACGGGGCAAGGGCAAGCCGCTTGCGCCCTTCGCAGCGCCCTGCGCCATGGCTTCGCTCGCCACACCGGAGAGGCCCAAAGACAATGCAATGCAAACCATAGAAACCACACTGCGCATGCCCATTTCCGTTTCCTGCCTTCTGCAAACCGGATGATATTCGAGGAGGCTCGTTTCCACACGCCTCAAGCTTCGGCGAGTTTTATTTGTCTTCGCCGGTGGGTCTGGTAGAAACGCCCTGATTGAAAGAAATTATCGCTCTTTCTGGTTAATGACTTCTGAACAAGGCAGCGGCAAACGATGACCCACAAGAAGAGACCGACAGTCTATATCACCCGCAAATTGCCTGACGTCGTCGAAACCAGAATGCGCGAGCTCTTCGATGCCGAATTGAATATCGACGACAGGCAGCGCAGCGAAGAAGAACTTGTGGCTGCCATGCAGCGAGTGGACGTTCTGGTGCCGACCGTCACTGACCGTATTACCCCCGCAATGCTCGAGAAGGCCGGACCGCAGCTGAAGCTGATCGCCAGCTTCTCCAACGGCATCGACCATGTGGATGTGGACGCGGCTGCCCGAAAGGGCATCACCGTCACCAATACGCCCAATGTGCTGACCGAAGATAGCGCCGATATCACCATGGCGCTGGTGCTCGCCGTTCCACGCCGAATGATCGAAGGTACGCGCGTTCTTGCCAATGGCGCGGACGAGTGGCTGGGCTGGTCGCCGACCTGGATGCTCGGGCGGCGCATTTCCGGCAAGCGTATCGGCATTGTCGGCATGGGCCGCATCGGAACGGCACTTGCGCGGCGTGCCAAGGCCTTCGGCCTCTCCATTCACTATCACAACCGCAAACGCGTCAATCCGGCCACCGAGACAGAACTTGAGGCAACCTACTGGGACAGTCTTGACCAGATGCTGGCGCGGGTGGACATCGTTTCCGTCAATTGCCCCTCGACGCCGGCAACCTATCACCTGATCTCGGCGCGGCGGCTCGCGCTGATGCAGCCGACCAGCTACATCGTCAACACGGCCCGCGGCGATATCATCGATGAGGCGGCGATGATCCAGTGCCTGCGCGATGGCAAGATCGCCGGCGCCGGTCTCGATGTCTATGAGAACGAACCCGCCATCAATCCTAAGCTCATCAAACTCGCCAAGGAAGGCAAGGTCGTGCTGCTTCCCCACATGGGCTCGGCAACGATCGAAGGCCGCATCGAAATGGGCGACAAGGTCATCATCAACATCCGTACGCTTTTCGACGGCCATCGCCCGCCGAACCGGGTTCTGCCGGGGCGAAACTGAGCCGTTCCGGCAAACCTTCTTCAATCGTTACAGGTGATGGATAGTTCAATGAAAGTTCGAGCGAAGTTTTTCCTGTTCATCTCCCTGCTGTTCGTTCTGGTCAATGGACCGGTCCAGGCAGCTTCGCTCTCACCCGAGCAAACCGCTGAACTCTACTACCGCGCCTGGCTGAATTTTGATCGCGCCAGCATGGTTCGCCTCAACAAGGAATGGGGATCTTCGAGTAGCGGGCCGCGCTACACCGACATGGATCTGGTTGCCAACCCGGTCGCATGGCAGCGCAAATACAAGGGCGTGCACGCTCCCAAGGGAACCACGAACGAGCAGTCCGACCAGTTCGCACGGCTCTGGGTCGCCAGCACGGAGCGGGCGCGATGCCAGGCCGAGCCTGCGCGTATCGGTTCACAATTGCCTACAGGTCTCTTTCTGGCGCGGATAAAGATGAATTGCTCCCTGCCGGATGTCGGGCCCGCATTCCAGCGGCTGAAGACTGCCGCAAAGCCGGACGAGCTGGGCGATACCAGCCGCATGCCTTCCGCGAAACTGATGAAGCAGATGGTGGACGCCACGAAGGCGGCTCCGCTCACACACAAGGTCAAGACAGAAATCCAGCTCTTCAGCGGGCCGGATAAAGACGTCTGGCGGGTCGGATCGGCCGAAGTCCAACCGCAGACCGGTATTGACCGCGTTTCCGCTGTCTTTCTCTCCGAGATGCTTCAGTCCGGTCTTTTGCGATAGGCCCATCCGGCTTTTCGGCGAATTAAGAATGAACCGTCTCAGTCGAGAAATTTCGTCATTTCAATCGAAGTCGTGCGGTCATAACCGGCATGGGCATTTTCAGCGGTCCTGACAAAACCCCAGGCCGCGAATTTGGCATGATTGGCGACAAGCTCGATGCGTGTTTCCAGCCGCAGCGCCGGTAACGCCAATTTGTGGGCCAGCGCTTCGGCCTGTTCCAGAAGCATCTTGCCGATGCCCCTTCCCTGCGCTTTCGTGGAAACACAGAGCTTGCCGACATAAAGACAGGCCGGCGGCTCCGGCCGGCAAAACAGGCAGCCCAGCAGCTCATCGCCATCGAGCGCCACGAAAGCGATCTCCGCCCTCGCCTTCTCCTCGAGATTTTCGAGCGTCAGGCGATGAGCCGACGACGGTGGGTCGATGACACCATCCATATAGGCAAAGGACGACATGATGAGCGCAAGCAATTCCTGCCAGCGGTCGAATTCTTCCCCGATCCGTGCGATCTCGATCATGATTTCTTTCCCGTTGGCCGGCGTTTGTAACGCACGGTTTCGAAACGGGCCGAAAGGGCATCATATAGGAGCAGACGGCCGATCAGAGGCTCACCAGCACCGGTGATGACCTTGATAGCTTCCATGGCCATGATGGTGCCAATCACCCCGGTCAGCGCTCCGACAATGCCGGTTTCTGCGCAATTCGGGATAAGACCCTGCGGCGGCGGCTCGGGAAACAGATCACGATACCCCGGCAGCAGATTGCCATCGGCATTTGTCTCATAGGGTTTCAGCACCGTCACCGAGCCATCGAAACGACCGACGGCACCCGTGACCAGCGGCCTTTTTGCAGCCTCTGCTGCATCGGCTGCGGCATAACGCGTATCGAAATTGTCAGATCCATCGATAAGGAGGTCAAAGGACGACAGATGGTCATGCGCCCAGACCTCAGAAAACCGCTCCTCATAAACAAGGGTACGCACATGCGGGTTGAGCCGGGCGATGGCTGCGCGGGCGCTTGCGGTTTTCAGCTCACCGATCGTGCCGGTATCGTGGATCACCTGCCGCTGGAGATTGGACAGGGAAACCACGTCGTCATCAATGAGGCCGAGCGTGCCGACACCGGCGGCTGCGAGATAATGAAGGACGGGCGCACCAAGACCGCCAGCCCCAATCACCAGCACGCGTGCCGCTTTCAGCCGCTGCTGCCCGGCACCGCCGATTTCCGGCAACAGAATGTGGCGCTTGTAGCGTTCGATTTCTTCCTGGCTCAGCGGATCCATGTCGCACTCCGTTTTTTTGCCGTCATGCCGTGATGCCTCCATGGGCAACATTGAAGAATTGCGCCCTGTCGCCAAGGGCGGAGAACATCGCCGCATCCGTTCCGGTCATGAAACTCTGGCCGCCAAGCGCGTGAATGAGATCGAACAAAGCGGCCCGCCTGCCCTCATCCAGATGCGCGGCGATCTCGTCCAGCAGCAGAACCGGCGCATGGCCGGTCATATTGGCGGTAAGCTGCGCATGGGCAAGCACCAACCCCACCAGCAGCGCCTTCTGTTCCCCGGTTGAACAGCGTTCGGCTTCCATGTTCTTTTCCGCATGGCGCACGAACAGATCGACGCGGTGCGGACCATCAAGCGTGCGGCCCGCTGCGGCGTCACGATAGCGACCATCGCGCAACATGAGCCGATATTCGTCTTCGAGATCAACGGCCGGCCGGTTGAGCATGTCGTCCATGAAACCGGAAAGCGAAAGTGCCGCCGATGGGAAGGCCGCATCGCCGGCTCTGCCTTCAATGAGGCTCTTCAAAAGGCCGAGCATTTCATAACGGGCGACCGCCATGGAGATGCCGAGTTCCGCCATCTGCTTTTCTATCCCGTCCAGCCAGACCGGATCGAAACGGCCTTCCGAAAGCAGTCGGTTGCGGCCGCGCATGGCCTTTTCGAAATCGCTCGCCCGCCGCCCATGGGCAGGATCGAGCGACAGCACCAGCCGGTCGAGAAAACGCCGCCGATCCGAGGACGAGCCGGTAAAAAGCCCATCCATGGCAGGCGTCAGCCACAGCACCCGCAGATGATCTGTCAATTCATCAACCGACTTCACCGACGTCCCGTTCAGCCTCAAACGGCGCGATACCACCTCGCCATCGCCTTCAATGCCGGTTCCGATAGCGACTTCGCCGTCCATGCCGTCAACATCGGCAAAAATCGAGAAACCGGCCTCGGCTCCCACCCGCGTCACATCTGACAGGGTGGCCCGGCGCAGCCCCCTGCCGGGCGAAAGAAACGAAACAGCCTCCAGCAGATTGGTCTTGCCGGAACCGTTGTCGCCCGTCAGCACCACATGGCGGTCATCCAGCGCAAGCGCCGCCGCCGCATAGTTGCGGAAGTCCGTAAGTTTCAGCCGTAAAAGCGACACCTTATTCGTCATCTTTACGGCCTAAAACGAAGATGGATGGATGGCAAGGTGGGGAAGGTCCCGTCTGCACCTAAGATGCGCCACAGTGGCGCAATCCATTCTCCAGTAGCAACTTTTTTAGCTGGCGGTTATTTATGAATGGTCCCTCGTCATCGGTAACTCCGTTCATGCGCCTGATTTTTTCGCTCCTTCTCGCTTTTGGCCTTCTTTCATCCTGTGCTGGCAGACCGGGGGCGGATGTGCTGCAGGCCATAAACACCAAGAGCGGCGATACGAAAATCGTGACCGCCTACGTGGCGAGCACGCGGGAAAAAAACACGGACGCGAAAAAGGGCTTCGGCACCGAGCGGGCGGCCGAGCCGAACTACGCACGCTTCGACATTTCCATTCCGCCCAGCCACAAAAGCGGAAATATCGAATGGTCCCAAGGCAAACCGGACCCGAAAAAAGATTTTGTCGTCACCAAAGCCGACACACTGACGAAAACGCGCTTCAACGAAGATCTTGGAGATGTCACGCGGTCCGGCAAACAGATCGCCCTTTTTGTCCATGGCTATAATTACAGCTATCAGGAGGCCCTGTTCCGCGCGGCGCAAATGGCTGTCGATGCCAATATGAATGGTGTGCCGCTGGTGTTTTCCTGGCCGTCGCAAGCGAGCGTCACCGGCTATGTGGCCGACAAGGAATCGGCGACCTATTCGCGCGACGCGCTCGCTGCAGTGTTGATCGATCTGACCCGGCAGACCCCACGAAAAAGCATTGTCGTGTTCGGTCACAGCATGGGCGGCTGGCTGGTCATGGAAGCCCTGCGACAATTGCGCTTCGAAGGCAGGAACGATGTGATCTCCAAGCTTCAGGTGGTGCTGGCCGCACCGGATATCGACGCCGATGTGTTCCGCAAGCAGATCGAGGTCGTCGGGCGGCTCAACCCACCGCTGACGGTGCTGGTGTCCAAGGACGATCGCGCCCTGAAAGCCTCCTCGATACTGGGCGCTGATGTCACCCGCGTCGGCGCTCTGGATGTTACCGATCCGCAGGTGCAGGAAGCTGCCCTGAAGGAAGGTGTGCAGTTCGTGGATATTTCCAATCTGAAAGCCTCGGACCCGCTCAACCACGATCGCTACGCGGCGCTGGCATCCATGGTGCCGCAGCTGGAGGCAAGCAGGCGCGGGGGCGGCATCAACAGTGCGGGTGCCTTCGTTTTCGACGCAATCGGCGCAACCGTATCCAGCCCCTTCCGCCTTGCGAGCCAGGTGGTGAACCCGCAATAGCTTTTGCGGGTCCTAGAGCGCGTGTGGTTTAGAAATCCCAGTCTTCATCTTCGGTGGCGACCGCCTTGCCGATGACATAGGACGAGCCGGAGCCGGAGAAGAAGTCGTGATTTTCGTCGGCATTGGGAGAAAGCGCCGAGAGGATCGCCGGATTGACCCGGCAGGCCTCCGCGGGAAACAGTGCCTCGTAACCCAGATTCATCAGGGCCTTGTTGGCGTTGTAATGCAGGAACTGCTTGACGTCTTCCGTCAGACCGACGCCGTCATAGAGGTCTTCGGTGTATTTCGCTTCATTGTCATAAAGCTCGAGCAAGAGATCGAAGGCGAAATCCTTGATCTCCTGTTTTTCGCTCTCGCCCAGACGCTCCAGTGCCCGCTGGAACTTGTAGCCGATATAATAGCCGTGCACCGCCTCATCGCGGATGATGAGACGGATCAGGTCCGCCGTGTTGGTCAGCTTCGCGCGGCTTGACCAGAACATCGGCAGGTAGAAGCCGGAATAGAACAGGAAGCTCTCCAGAAACACGCTGGCGACCTTCATTTTCAGCGGATTGCCACTGTCATATTCCCGCATGATTAGTGCGGATTTGCGCTGCAGGAACTCGTTTTCCTCCGACCAGCGGTAGGCATCGTCGACGTCAGGCGTGGAGCAAAGCGTCGAGAAGATCGAAGAGTAAGAGCGGGCGTGCACGGCCTCCATGAAGGAGATGTTGGAAAGTACCGCCTCCTCATGCGGCGTGGCCGAATCCGCCATCAGGCGCACGGCGCCGACGCCGTTCTGGATGGTGTCAAGCAATGTCAACCCGGTGAAGACGCGGATCGTCAGTTTCTGCTCTTCCGGCTTCAGCGTTCCCCAGGAGGGGATGTCGTTGGAGAGCGGCACTTTTTCCGGAAGCCAGAAATTCGATGTCAGGCGGTTCCAGACTTCGAGATCCTTATCATCCTCGATACGGTTCCAGTTGACCGCGCGAATGCGGGACGCGGGTTTTACGGCAATGTTCATTCTCTTGTCCCTCAATTCAGAGCGTGCAGGAAACGCAGCCCTGAACCTGCGTGCCTTCCAGCGCCATCTGGCGCAAACGGATGTAATAGATCGTCTTGATGCCCTTCTTCCAGGCGTAGATCTGCGCGCGGTTGATATCGCGCGTCGTTGCCGTATCGCGGAAGAACAGCGTCAGCGACAGGCCCTGATCGACATGCTGGGTGGCCGCCGCATAGGTATCGATGATCTTTTCCGGGCCGATCTCGTAAGCGTCCTGATAATATTCGAGATTATCGTTCGAAAGATAGGAAGCCGGGTAATAAACGCGGCCGATCTTGCCCTCTTTGCGGATTTCGATCTTCGAGACGATCGGATGGATCGAGGACGTCGAGTGGTTGATATAGGAGATCGAGCCGGTGGGCGGTACGGCCTGAAGGTTCTGGTTATAGAGGCCGGATGCCATGACGGCCTGCTTCAGCGCCTTCCAGTCCTCCTGGGTCGGGATGGAAATGCCGGCCTTTTCGAACAGCTCCTTCACCTTTTCGGTCGCGGGCAGCCATTCCCGGTCAGTATATTTGTCGAAATAATCGCCCGAGGCATATTTGGAGTTTTCAAAGCCCTTGAAGCTCTGGCCCCTTTCCACGGCAAGACGATTGCTGGCGCGGATGGCGTGATAGGTCACCGTGTAGAAATAGATATTGGTGAAATCGATGCCTTCTTCGGAACCATAGAAGATGCGCTCCCGCGCCAGATAACCGTGCAGGTTCATCTGGCCAAGGCCGATGGCGTGGCTGGCATCATTCCCCTTTTCCACTGACGGAACCGAGGAAATGTGGCTCATATCTGAAACAGCCGTCAAAGCCCGGATGGAGGTCTCGATGGTCTTGCCGAAATCGGTCGAATCCATTGCCGAGGCAATGTTGAGCGAGCCGAGATTACAGGAAATATCCTTGCCCATATGGCTGTAGGACAGATCGGCATTGAACTCGCTCGCTTCGCTGACCTGCAGGATTTCCGAGCAGAGATTGCTCATGCTGATGCGGCCCGCGATCGGATTGGCGCGGTTCACCGTGTCCTCGAACATGATGTAGGGATAACCGCTTTCGAACTGGATTTCGGCGATCACCTGAAAGAACTCGCGCGCCTTCATCTTCTTCTTGCGGATGCGGCTGTCGGCGACCATTTCCTGATACTTCTCGCTAACCGAAATTTCGGTCAACGGCACGCCATAGACCCGCTCCACATCATAGGGCGAGAACAGATACATATCCTCGTTGTTGCGGGCGAGTTCGAAGGTGATATCGGGGATCACCACGCCAAGCGACAGGGTCTTGATGCGGATTTTTTCGTCGGCGTTTTCGCGCTTCGTATCAAGGAAACGCATGATATCCGGGTGGTGGGCATGCAGATAGACCGCACCCGCGCCTTGGCGCGCACCAAGCTGGTTGGCATAGGAAAACGAATCTTCCAGCAACTTCATTACCGGAATGACGCCGGATGACTGGTTTTCGATCTGCTTGATCGGCGCTCCGAATTCGCGAATATTGGTCAGGGACAGCGCCACGCCACCACCGCGTTTGGAAAGCTGCAGCGCCGAATTAATGGAGCGGCCAATGCTCTCCATATTGTCTTCCACACGCAGCAGAAAACACGAGACCAGTTCACCGCGGCTCTTCTTGCCGGCGTTGAGGAATGTCGGGGTTGCCGGCTGGAAGCGGCCTGAAATGATTTCATCCATCAGATCGCGGGCAAGCTGCTCGTCACCGCGCGCCAGAGCCAGCGCCACCATGCAGACGCGGTCCTCATAACGCTCCAGATAACGCTTCCCGTCGAAAGTCTTCAGCGTATAGGAGGTGTAATATTTGAAGGCGCCGAGAAAGGTCGGAAAGCGGAACTTGCGGGCATAGGCCTCGTCATAGAGGTCACGGACGAAATTGAAGGAATACTGGTCCAGCACCTCCTGCTCGTAATATCCCTCAGTCACCAGATAATCGAGCTTTTCCCTGAGGTTATGAAAAAAGACGGTGTTCTGGTTGACGTGCTGGAGGAAATATTGCCGCGCCGCGAGGCGGTCCTTGTCGAGCTGGATCTTCCCTTCACTGTCGTAAAGGTTCAGCATCGCGTTCAGCGCGTGATAGTCCAGGCCCACATCCAGCGGTTTCTGGGTTACGGACGCCGGCGGTTTGGCATCCTTGTTGCGCGCGGCATTCGAGGTCAGCGTGTCCAAAATCGTTCCAATCCATGATTGACGTTGGCGACATCTTCCTCCGTGCCGAGAAGCTCGAAGCGATAGAGAAACGGCACCGCGCATTTACGCGACACGATATCTCCGGCAGATGCGAAAGCTGCGCCAAAATTCGTATTTCCCGCCGCGATGACGCCGCGAATGAGATTTCGGTTGGAGGGCTCGTTCAAAAACCGGATGACCGGTTTCGGCACCGCTCCTTTCATGCCGCCGCCCCCATAGGTGGGGGTGACGAGAACATAGGGCTCCGACACATGAGGCACGTCCTCCTCAGCGCCGAGCGGTAGGCGAAACAGTCGTCGCCCCAGTTTCTGAAGGAAGCGATGCGTGTTTTCAGACCGGCTGGAATAATAGACGATCAGCCCCATCGCGCCGCCTCCTCAGCTGATCGAGCCGATCATATCCGGGCGGAAACCCGCCCAATGGCGTTCGCCGGCGACGACAACGGGAACCTGCATGTAACCGAGGCCACGAACGTGATCGAGCGCATCCGCGTCTTCGGAGATATCGACGATCTCGTAGCTGACGCCGATACGATCGAGCGCGCGATAGGTGGCGGTGCATTGGACGCAGGCGGGTTTGCTGTAAACGGTGACGGTCATGATTTCCTCTTTCGAAGCCGCTTTTGCGCACGGCTCAACATTGCCGATTGCAATCGCAATCGGGTGGCGATGGATCTGTCATTCAGGCGAGTTGCAGCTTGGAGCGTTTTGTTGCATTTCCGGACGTAAAACCGGGGTCCACTTTTCCTGGAAATGCTCCGGGCCGCGAAAGATCACTCTCTACGCCGACGAGCGCAGGAACTTAAAAAAATGCACTGGCATGACTTCACCCCGAAGCTTGTTCTGGAAGGGGCAGAAAAGGGCGCACGCAATTCATTTGCGTCATACACCTTCCTTCCGGACACCCCGCCCGTGGACGTTTTCGCTCAAGGCAGGTCTCCTGACTTGCGGGTCAAAACATCTATTCCCACCTTCCCGGAGCTTTTAGCTCCAGTGGCTCAAATCGGAACGATGCTCACCGCTTACAGTTGCGGGGGCAGTTTCGGCATTGCTCGGCCATGATGGCGTTGCGCACCGAATTCCCGTCTTAGCTCCCGACACTTGCGAATCGGAAGAACCTCGAACACCACATATAGTATATGAGGAAATTTTTTCGTCAATAATTAGACACACAAAAGCCCCACCCTGTGGATCAAAAAGATTCAACACATGGTCAATAAAGGCTTAACAGCGAATGCTCGCTGTCGCCCACGGAACGGGAAGGGTTGGCCTATTCCCAGATATCGATGTGAATATCGGCAGGCCGGGAGTTCTCGATCACCCGTTTTCCGTTGGGAAGATCGTTTTCGAAAAGCTTGGCATGGATCTCAGTCGCATCGAGACCGTAGCCCTGCCATCTTTGCCGCAGGCGGTCCTCGAGCACCGCAACAGATGGACCCACGAAGATGGCGAGATCGAAGCTGACGGAGAGCTTCGTCCACGGCGCCTCGTTCAGCAGCAGGTAGTTGCCTTCGGCAAGGATGAAACGGGTCTCCGGCGCGATGGCGCGGGCGGAGGCAATGGCTATTTCGCGGGATCGGTCAAAAACCGGGACAAGAACCTCCTGCCCGCCCTGACGCACGGCGGAGACAATATCGAGAAAGCCGCGCACATCGAAGGTTTCCGGCGCACCCTTTCGCGGCAAAAGTCCCCGCTCTTCGAGAATGCCGTTATCCATATGGAAGCCATCCATAGGCAAAACAGCCGCCGCCTCGCCCCGCGTCACGAGGGCGCCGCACAGGGCCTCTGCCAGCGTGGATTTGCCGGCCCCAGGGGGACCGGCAATGGCAATGATAAAGCGAGATTTATCCTCTGCCCGCCGAAGAACGTCTTCGACGATCGTTTCAAGCTTCAACGTCATGCGGCAAGCGTTTCCTTTGGCGCTTCCTTGGCGCCGGTCATGAAGGCGACGGCGTCGGACATCGAATAATCCTTCGGATTGATGACGCACAAACGCTTGCCAAGCCGGTGAATGTGGATGCGGTCCGCAACCTCGAAAACATGTGGCATGTTATGCGAGATGAGAACGATCGGCAGTCCGCGCGAGCGCACATCCAGAATGAGTTCGAGAACGCGGCGGCTTTCCTTGACACCGAGCGCTGCCGTCGGTTCGTCAAGGATCACGACCTTGGAGCCGAATGCCGCTGCACGTGCCACCGCAACACCCTGACGCTGGCCACCGGAGAGGGTTTCCACCGCCTGATTGATGTTCTGGATCGTCATCAGGCCAAGTTCCGACAGCTTCTCGCGGGCGAACTTTTCCATGGCCGGGCGGTCCAGTGCCCGGAACAGACTTCCTTGAATACCGGGTTTGCGGATTTCACGGCCGAGAAACATATTGTCGGCTATGGACAATGCTGGAGACAGCGCAAGGTTCTGATAAACGGTTTCGATACCAGCCTTGCGCGCCTCGATCGGCGAGCGGAACTGTACCGGCTTGCCTTCCAGCCTGATCTCCCCTTCATCGGGTGTCACCGCACCGGAAATCGCCTTGATGAGAGAGGATTTGCCAGCGCCGTTATCACCGATGACGGCGAGAATTTCGCCCGGATAAAGGTCGAAATCGGCATTGTCGAGCGCAGTCACGCGACCGTAGCGTTTGACGAGATTGCGTGCTGTGAGGATAGGTTCTCTTGTCATCAGCCTGCTACCTTTCTGATCCACTGGTCGATTGCGACAGCCATGATGATGAGGACGCCGATCAACAGATATGTCCACTGCGGGTCGGTTCCGATAAGCCGCAGGCCAAGTGAAAAGACGCCAACAATCAGGGCGCCGAAGATCATGCCCATGATGGAGCCGCGTCCGCCGAACAGCGAGATGCCGCCGATGACCACCGCGGTGATGGATTCGATGTTGGCGAACTGACCGGCAGTCGGCGATACCGAGCCGATGCGGCCGATGAGAGCCCAGCCCGCGAAGGCGCAGATAAGCCCGGAAAGTGTGTAGACGGTCGTCAGCATGCGCTTGACGTTAACGCCGGCAAGTTCGGCTGCGTCAGGATCGTCACCCACCGCATAGAGATGGCGACCCCAGGCGGTGCGGTTAAGCACATACCAGAGCAGGGCAACGAGCAGAACCATGGCAATGACGCCATAGGTGAAAACGGCGCTGCCGATACGGATATTGTTGCCGAAGAACTGGAGAATGGGCGCCTGTTGGACGATGTCCTGTGCGCGGATCGTTTCGTTGGCCGAATAGAGGAAATTGGTGGCCAATACGATCTGCCACATGCCGAGCGTGACGATGAAGGGCGGCAGCCGCATGCGCGACACCAGCACACCGTTAATAAAGCCACAAAATGCACCGACTGCGAGGCCGCAAATAATCGAAAGTTCCGCGGGCAGACCATAACGGAAAGTAAACTGCCCCATGATGACGGAAGACAGAACCATGATCGCACCGACCGAAAGATCGATACCTGCGGTCAGAATGACCAGCGACTGCGCCGCACCGACAATGCCGACGATTGCCACCTGCTGAAGAATAAGGGTCAGCGAGAAGGCCGAGAAAAACTTGCCGCCCAGGGTAATGCCAAAGACAGTCAGCGACAGCACCAGAACGATCAGCGGTACGGCCGCTGGGCTGGAGTGCAGAAAATGCTGAAATTTTTCAATCAAACTCTTGTTGTGCGTATCGAAAGCAGCGACCTGGGTCGAACTTCCCGACAGCACTTTTTCAAATTCATTATGCGGTTGAGCCCGCACTGGCTGATCGCTCATGGATTTTCCTCCCGATCGCTCCATCGCATCGACCCTAAAACCGGGATCGCTCTCCAGGCGGACAATGCGTAGATTCAAACTGTTGAGAAGCGTGCCTCAGTTACATCCACGGAGGTCGGGCGCGCTCGTTTGTTCCTGTCCGATCACCCAGATCGTGCTTTAAACCATTCCGGTTCAAGTGCGGGGGCAAATTGCCCCCGCGGGTTTCAACGGCGAGGTATCAGCCCCAGCACTTCTTCAGGCCTTCCTTGGTGTCGATCGAATCGAGACCCTTGACCGGCTTGTCCGTCACCAGCGTCACGCCGGTGTCAAAGAAGTTCTTGCCAGCTGTCGGCTTCGGCTTTTCACCCGTATCGGCGAACTTCTTGACGGCTTCAACACCGAGTGCCGCCATCAGCAGCGGATATTGCTGAGACGTTGCACCGATCACGCCTTCCGCGACGTTCTTGACGCCCGGGCAACCGCCATCGACGGATACGATCAGCACGTCCTTTTCGCGGCCGACTGCCTTCAGTGCTTCATAAGCACCGGCGGCTGCAGGCTCGTTGATGGTGTGAACGACGTTGATGGTCGGATCCTTCTGCAGCAGATTTTCCATCGCAGAGCGGCCGCCTTCTTCGTTACCGTTGGTAACATCATGGCCAACGATACGCTTGTCGTCCTCATCGCCGATCTTGTTGATGTCCTTCACGTCGATGCCAAAGCCCTTCATGAAGCCCTGGTTGCGCAGAACGTCAACAGTCGGCTGCGAAGGAGTGAGGTTGAGGAAGGCGATTTTCGCATCCTTGGCCTTGTCGCCGAGGGTGCCGGCCGCCCATTTGCCGATCAGTTCACCGGCCAGAAGATTGTCGGTAGCGAAGGTGGAGTCAGCAGCATCGACGGGTTCGAGAGGCGTATCGAGGGCGATGACCAGAAGACCGGCATCACGCGCCTTCTGCACGGCCGGAACGATGCCCTTCGTGTCCGATGCGGTAATCAGGATACCCTTGGCGCCATCGGCGATGCACGTCTCGATTGCGGCAACCTGGCTTTCGGAATCGCCGTCGATCTTGCCGGCATAGGACTTCAGCGTCACGCCAAGTTCTTTAGCCTTGGCGGTCGCGCCTTCCTTCATCTTGACGAAAAAGGGATTGGTGTCGGTTTTGGTAACGAGGCAAACCGAAGTATCGGCGGCGGACGCGACGGATGCGAAAGAAACGCCAAGCGCGAGCGCGCCCAGAAGAGCGGAAACAGTTGTCTTCATTGTAATCCTCCCATTGAATATTTGAGTACCGTGACGGTTACCCGACGATCTCGTCTCCTCCGAGAGCAGGGACCGTTGGCACAGATGGAACCACCAAAGGAAACGGCTGTCAATAAATAAATCCGATTGAATTATTAATTCCGTATGGCATTCTAATAAGCGGCAGGGAGGAATATCGCCGCGTCGTTTAACGTTGCGATAGCAAGATTGCCATAAAGCCTGCGTGTATCGGTCGCGACGGATATGGCGGGCGGGAGGATGACATTATGAGACAATCTGTCGAGACGGCGCCGCCCGCGCCGTCCACCATTATGGATATGAGTGGCGGCGCCAACCAGATCGGCGTGCGCGCTTATAACGAGCGGCTTGTGCTGTCCCTCGTTCGCCGCCACGGCGGATTGTCGAAAGCCGAAATATCCAGACTTTGCGGCCTCTCGGCGCAGACCGTCTCGGTCATCATGCGCTCGCTCGAAAGTGACGGCCTTCTTATTCGTGGCGAACGACTGCGCGGTAAAGTCGGGCAACCTTCGACGCCGATGCGCCTCAATCCCGACGCCGTCTTTTCTTTTGGCGTGAAGATCGGCAGGCGCAGCGTTGATCTCGTGCTGATGGATTTTGTCGGCCGGATCAAGCTGAAGCTCCGCCGAACCTATCCCTATCCTATGCCCGAATGGATATTGCCGTTCGTGATCGAGGGTATAGCCGAACTCGAATCCAAGCTCTCTCCGGCCGAACGACAAAAAATTGCCGGCGTCGGCATCGCCGCCCCTTTCGAATTATGGAACTGGGCGCAGGAAGTAGGTGCCCCGCAGAATGAAATGGAGCGTTGGCGAGGCGTTGATATCCGTTCCGAAATTGCAGACGGCGTCAGCTACCCGGTTTTCCTGCAGAACGATGCAACCAGCGCCTGCGGTGCCGAACTGGTTTTTGGCGCGGGCCAGAACTATGCCGATTTTCTTTATATCTTCATCGGCTCCTTCATTGGCGGCGGCGTGGTTTTGAATTCCGCACTGTTTTCCGGAAAGACGGGCACCGCCGGCGCAATCGGCCCCCTTCCGGTTCAGGGACAGGACGGCAACACGGTCCAGCTCCTGAAAATCGCGTCGATCTTCGTTCTCGAAAACATGCTGCGCGAACGCGGCATCGATCCACGCCCCCTATGGTTTTCGCCGGACGAATGGATCGATTTCGGTGAACCGCTGGAAAGCTGGATCCAAAAAACCGCTGCGGCTCTTGCGCAAGCGGTTATCGCCGCAGCCTCCATCATCGATTTTTCCAGCGTCATCATCGATGGCGGTTTTCCGGCCTGGGTCAGAACGAGGATAGTCTCCGCCACCCGACTTGCCCTCAAGCATCACGACCTTCAGGGCGTCACGCTGCCGGAGATCATCGAGGGTGCGGTCGGCAGCCAGGCCCGGGCGATTGGCGGAGCAAGTCTGCCGCTGTTTTCCCGTTATCTCATCGACCAGAACGTTCTGTTCAAGGATACGACAGGGTGAGGCTTCAGGCCTTACCGATACTTCCTTGCGCGGTTCTTTGCCGGATTCAAAAGCTCACTCGCTGGCGGCATGCTCCATGATCGCCGCCAGAAAGGCGGGACCGTATCGCTCCAACTTGGTGTCTCCCACTCCAGGTATCTGCGCCATTTCGCCCACCGAGGCCGGTCTCGCCGCTGCGAGTTCGATGAGCGTCTTGTCATGGAAAATCACATAGGGCGGAACGTTCTGTGCGCGGGCAATTTCCATACGCTTTGCACGCAACGCCTCGAAAAGGCTGCGATCCGCCTCCGGCAAAGCTGTCGATGCGGAACTGCGGTTCGTCTGTTGCCGTGCGGCACGGGGGACTGAAGGTACTCTCAACATGAGAGAAGGCTTTTCGCGCAAGAACAACCTTCCCTCCTCGGAAATGGACAATCCGCCATGCCCGGACAGATCCACTTCAATCAGACGCAGAGCAACCATCTGGCGCAGAATGGCTCGCCAGGTACGATTATCGTGCTCTTTGCCGATCCCGTAGGTGGTGATGCGATCATGCCCGAAACTCGAGATCCGCTCATCTTCCATGCCCAGTAATACACGGATGACATAGGCCTGACCGAAACGTTCTCCGGTGCGGTAGATGCAGGAAAGCAGCTTCTGCGCGGCAATGGCCCCGTCAAACAGATCAGGCGGTTCCGCACAGGTATCACAATTGCCGCAGGGCTCGCACCGGTCGCCGAAATAGGACAGCAGCACCCGTCGGCGACAACCGGCGGTTTCCGCAAGGCCGAGCAACGCATCGAGCTTCTGGCGCTCCATATATTTGCGCTGATCCCCGGCGTCCGACTCTTCGATAAAGCGATTACGCAACGCGATGTCTTCATAACCGTAGAGCATAAGCACTTCGGACGGCAGACCATCACGACCGGCACGGCCGGTCTCCTGATAATAGGCCTCAATGCTGCCCGGCAGATCGATATGGACGACAAAGCGCACATCCGGCTTGTCTATGCCCATGCCGAAGGCGACGGTCGCGACGATGATGACCGCCTCGCCGTGCTGGAAATGGGTCTGGTTCGCCTCGCGGGCTGCCTTGTCCATGCCAGCGTGATAGGCCAGCGCATCGCGCCCCTCCTCCCGAAGCCATGCGGCTGTTTCATCCACCTTGCGTTTGGAAAGGCAATAAACAATGCCGCTTTCGTCTTCGCGACCTTTCAGGAAGCGCTTCAGCTGCGCGCGGGGATTATCCTTTTCCATAATCGCATAGCGGATATTGGGGCGATCGAATCCGGCTATGAAGGCGTCACTTCCGTCGATCCCGAGATGACCCAGAATTTCGGCACGGGTTGGTTCATCCGCCGTGGCCGTCAGCGCCATGCGCGGTGTATCCGGAAAGCGTTCGATCAACGCGTCGAGCTGGCGGTAAGGCGGACGGAAATCGTGCCCCCATTGCGACAGGCAGTGGGCCTCGTCGATCGCGATCAGCGACAGGGCAATAGGTTGAAGCGCGTCCAGAACATCGGGTTTGAGAAGGGTCTCAGGTGCGGCATAAAGAATATCGACCTTGCCGGCCCGCATATCCTGCCAGAGCGCCCGGCGTTCTTCCGGAGAAAGATCGGAATTGAGCGCCTCGGCCCGCACACCGGCCTGACGCAGGGCCGCGACCTGATCGACCATCAGCGCGATCAGCGGCGACACGACCAGCCCCATTCCCGGACGGGCAAGTGCCGGGATCTGGTAACAAAGCGACTTCCCGCCACCCGTCGGCATCAAAACGAAAGCATTGTTGCCCGCCGTCACATGCCGGATGATATCAGCCTGCTGTCCACGAAACGTGTCGTAGCCATAGACGGTCTTGAGAATCTGCAAAGGATCGGCGTTCACGGTGGCTTTCTTCTGAACTGGGCGGTTGGCGCATCATGGCCAAATCCGGGCCTATCGCAATGTCGAAAGGCTGAATCAGCGGCAGAAAACGCGCGAGAATTGAATGTTGCTGCTCACGCTGTTTCAACGAGCCAAGGACAGGCTGTTT
>JWIT01000010.1 GCA_000949895.1 Agrobacterium arsenijevicii
GTGCCGGTGTCGCGTCTCTGGCTCACGGCGTTGTCGCTGACGGGGCGCGGGCCGACGATCTGGGCTTGCGGGTGGGGCATATGGGCGGGTGCGACGATCGGTTCCGGGGTCTTGCAGGCAGCGAGCATGACGCCGGAGAGCGAAAGGACAGCGATTCTCGCGGCGTTTTCCGCATATGTTCCCCATGTGCCCATGTGCTTGCCCATCGTCATGTTCCGCCTGTAAAGATATCGCCGATATCGAATTCGACTGCGGTTCGGCCCTTTGTGGCCTCCCCTTGCTGGTGGAACTTGTATTCGTTTTCATGCAGAATGTGCAAACACAAATTTGGTGGAGGACGGCGCATGGCAGGTGTTGACGGCGGGGCAGAGAAAAAGGGTGGCAAAACGCCCGGTTTCGACGCTACTTCCGCCGAGGCTTACCTGATCCGCGATCCCGAAACCTTCGCGATCAACATCGCTCGTGCGCTCGAAAACCTCGGCAAAGCCGCATCCGAATGGCTGGCACCCCGCGAACGCGGCGAGATTCCACAGACCAGCGCCGATCCGATGACCGATCTCATCAAGACGTTGTCCGATGTCGCCGAATACTGGATGGCGGAACCGAAACGGTCCATCGAAGCACAGACCCACCTGCTTTCCAGCTATTATGATCTCTGGGCAAAATCGGTGGCGCAGTTTTCCGAGGATGCCGATTCGCCCTCGGCAAAAGCCACCGGGACCGGCCCGACGGAGCGCAGGAACAGACGTTTTGCGGATGCGGACTGGCAGGCCAATCCGTTTTTCGATTTTCTCCTGAAAGCCTATCAGACCACCGTCGGTTTTGCCGACCGGATGGTGATGGAAGCCGAAGGGCTGGACGAGCATACCCGCACCAAGGCATTGTTTTACATGCGGCAGGTGACGGAGGCCCTCTCACCGGCCAACTTCGTTTTCACCAACCCGCAGGTGTTCCGCGAGACGGTTGCCTCCAGCGGCGCCAATCTCGTCAAGGGCATGGCGCAACTCGCCGAAGATGTTGCGGCCGGTCATGGCCACCTGAAACTGCGCCAGACCGATTACAGCAAATTCGTCATCGGCCAGAACATTGCCGTTACGTCAGGCAAGGTGGTTGCCAGAAGCCCGCTCTGCGAGATCATCCACTACGCGCCGACGACGAAAAAGGTCTTCAAACGTCCGCTGCTCATCGTGCCGCCATGGATCAACAAGTTCTACATTCTCGATCTCAACCCGCAGAAATCCTTCGTTAAATGGTGTCTTGATCAGGGCCATAGCGTGTTCATGGTCTCGTGGATCAACCCGGACGCCAAGCTCGCCGACAAGGGCTGGGAGGACTATATCCGCGAAGGCATCGACTTCGCCCTCGACACGATCGAGGAACGGACCGGCGAAAAGGGGATCAATGCCATCGGTTATTGCGTTGGCGGCACGCTTTTGTCCTCGGCGCTGGCCCTGCATGCGCAGGAAGGCGACGGGCGCATCCGCAGCGCCACGCTCCTCGCCGCCCAGACCGATTTCATCCATGCAGGCGACCTCAAGGTCTTTATCGACGAGGGCCAGCTTGCAGCGCTCGACAGGCACATGCAGGCAGTCGGTTATCTCGACGGCTCGATCATGGCGACCGTGTTCAACATGCTGCGCGCATCCGATCTCATCTGGCCTTACGTGGTCGACAATTACCTGCGCGGCACGGAACCCCTGCCCTTCGATCTCCTGTACTGGAACTCCGATTCGACCCGGGTGACAGCCGCCTGCCATTCATTTTATCTGCGCAATTGTTACCTCGAGAACAATCTCGCCCGCGGGCTGATGCGCGTGGCGGACAAGCGGATCAATCTCGGCGACATCAAAATCCCGGTCTACGATCTCGCCACCCGCGACGACCATATCGCCCCGGCGAAATCGGTCTTCACCGGTGCTGCACTGTTCGGCGGGCCGGTGGAATTCGTACTCGGCGCCTCCGGCCACATAGCGGGCGTCATCAACCCGCCGCAGCTTGAAAAATACCAATATTGGACAGGCACATCACCATCCGGAGACTTCGATGCCTGGCAGGCCTCCGCCAACGCCCATAAGGGCTCCTGGTGGGTACACTGGCAGAACTGGATCGAAGCCCAGGATGGTGAAAAGGTGAAGGCGCGAAAACCGGAAGACGGCGAGCGCCCGATGCTCGGCGACGCGCCGGGAACCTATGTCCTTTCCTGACGAAATCTGCCCGCTCTCACCTCTCACCTTTCAGGCCACATGCTCTTCACGCCCCCGCTCGTTCCCGCCACGCTGATCGCCCGCTATAAACGTTTCCTCTTCGATGCCGTTCTGGAGGACGGCACGGCGATTACCGGCTCCTGCCCCAATACCGGCTCCATGCGCGGGCTGACCACGCCGGGATCACGCATCTGGCTGTCCGAACATGACAGCCCGACCCGCAAGTATCGGCACATGCTGGAAATGGTCGAGGCCGATGGCACCGTAGTCGGCATCAATACCGGCATGCCGAACCGGCTGGCGGAAGAAGCCATCCTCAATGGCCGCATCCCGCAGCTTGGCGGTTATTCGACCATCAGGCGCGAGCAGAAATACGGTCGCAATTCCCGCATCGATTTCCTGCTTTCCGAAACCGGGCGGCCGGACGCCTATGTGGAGGTGAAGAACGTGCATTTCATGCGCGAAAAGGGACTGGCTGAATTTCCCGATACCGCCACCAAGCGCGGCACCAAACATCTGGAGGAGCTGGGCGACGCAGCAGAGGCCGGTCACCGGGCGGTGATGCTTTACCTCATCCAGCGCGACGATTGCGACCGGCTGCGCATCTGCGATGATCTGGATCCGGTCTATGCGTTGGCGTTTCAGCGGGCTATGGCGCGCGGCGTGGAGGCCTATGCGGTGAAATGCAGCGTTTCCCCGGCACAAATTTCGGTCAGCGGAACGGTTGCGATGGACGAATGGCGTCCGGCTGCATTATGAACGGAGATGTAAAAAGACAGAAAGCACTATCATGGTCACCTATATCGAAGCAGCCTCCGCCCCCTTGAAGAATACCGGCGTCATCCGCCTCTATACCGCGGAAGATTTTGACGGAATGCGCAAGGCGTGCCAGCTGACGGCGCGTTGCCTCGATGAACTGGCGGCAATCGTCAAGCCGGGCGTGACGACTGACGCCATCGACCGTTTCGTGTTCGAGTTCGGCGCCGACCATGGCGCGCTGCCGGCAACGCTGAATTATCGTGGTTATACCAAGTCCGTCTGCACCTCGATCAACCATGTGGTCTGCCACGGCATTCCGGATGCAAAGCCGCTGCGCGAAGGCGAGATCGTCAATATCGACGTCACCTATATTCTGGACGGCTGGCACGGCGATTCGAGCCGTATGTATCCGGTCGGCACGATCAAGCGCGCCGCCGAGCGCCTGATGGAAGTGACCTATGAATGCCTGATGCTCGGCATCGCGGCGGTGAAGCCGGGTGCGCGCACCGGCGCGATCGGTGCGGCGATACAGGCCTATGCCGAGGCGGAGCGCTGCTCGGTGGTGCGCGATTTCTGCGGCCACGGCGTTGGACGCCTGTTCCACGACACCCCCAATATCCTGCATTACGGCCGCCCTGACGAAGGCCCGGAAATCCGCGAAGGCATGATCTTCACCATCGAGCCGATGATCAATCTCGGCAAACCGCATGTGAAGGTGCTCTCCGATGGCTGGACGGCGGTGACGCGCGACCGCTCTCTGTCCGCGCAATACGAACATGCGGTCGGCGTAACAGCCACCGGTTGCGAAATCTTCACGCTGTCGCCGGGCGGTTTTGACCGTCCGGGCCTGCCGCCACTCGCATAAGGCCAGACCGCCTATGGCAAAACGCCCCGCCTCGCCTCCCGCCGATCTTCCATCGACCTCCGGCTTTCAGGCGGGAAAGGGCGATCTGTTCGACGGAACGGATGAGCGCGGCTTCTTTGCCGAACCGCGAAGTGCGGTGAAGAAGACCGCGGAACGCCCCGCAACCATTGCGGAGCCGGAAGCGGAGACCGCCCACTATCACGGTCACCGGGACAGGCTGCGGACACGTTATCGCGATGGCGGCGATGCCGCCCTTGCCGATTACGAACTGCTGGAACTTCTGCTTTTCCGGTTGATCCCGAGGCGCGACACCAAACCCATCGCCAAGGCGCTGATCGCCCGCTTCGGAACGCTTGGCGGCGTGCTCGGCGCGCCGTTGCCGCTGTTGCAGGAGGTGAAGGGCGTGGGCGAGGCCGTGGCGCTCGATCTGAAGCTTGTCGCCTCCGTTTCCCAGCGCATGCTGAAAAGCGAAATCCGCAACAAGCAGCTTCTCGGCTCCTGGTCCTCGGTCATCGAATATTGCCACGCCGCCATGGCCCATGAAACGCGCGAACAATTCCGCATCCTGTTCCTCGACAAGCGCAATGTCCTGATCGCCGACGAGGTGCAGGGTCAGGGAACCGTGGACCACACCCCGGTCTATCCGCGTGAAGTGGTGCGCCGCGCCCTCGAACTTTCCGCTACAGCCTTGATTTTAATACATAATCATCCGAGTGGAGACCCCACCCCCTCGCGTGCGGATATCGAGATGACCAAAACCATCATCGATACGGCAAAGCCACTGGGAATAGCGGTTCACGACCACATCATCATCGGCAAGGACGGCCACGCAAGCTTCAAAGGGCTTCGGCTGATCTGAAATCCAGCGGTGCCGAGGTGAAGGTGTTTCCTCGCCTGCAACCCATAAGAGCGGCATCAATACAAAATTAACACCTATAAATTAGCATTTCCGAAAATAAGAATAAAGGCATCTGACCTTGATGCCTAAAGGAACGGGGGTGCTTTATGTTTAATGGAGTGCGTTTCTTTCGTGATCGATCCGGCTCGTCTGCTGTCGAGTTCGCCATCGTCGCACCGATATTCTTTCTCGTCCTGCTGACCATGATTGCCTACGGCATCTATCTGATGGCTGCCTATTCGGTGCAGCAGATCGCCGCCGACGCGGCAAGAACGGCGGTTGCCGGGCTGAATACGACCGAGCGCCAGCAGCTTGCCAGGGATTTCATCACCAAAAGCAACCTCAATTACGCTTTCATGGACAAGACGCGTTTCACGGTCGACGTCGCCACCGATCCCGCCAATGCCAACCAGTTCACGGTCAAGGTCGAATATGACGCCCGCGATCTGCCGATCTGGAGCCTCTACAGCTACACCCTGCCCGAGCCGGTCATCCGGCGTTTTTCAACCATCCGGATCGGAGGAGCATGACATGCAAACTATCTCTTCTTTGCTTCCCCGTTTCCTCAAAGACCGCAGGGGCAACATCGCCATCTCGGCGGGGCTCACCGCACCGCTTTTCATCGGCATTCTGGCGCTCGGCGTCGATTATGGCTACCTGACCCTGCAGAAGCGGCAGTTGCAGCAAACCGCCGATCTTGCGGCCATCTCGGCGGCGGCCAGTGCCGCCGACCCCGAAAAGGCAGTCCAGCAATATTTTGCCCTCAACGGCATGAATCTCGGGGTCAAGACACCGAACGGTCTCCTGACCGTGAACGGCCTTGTACCTTTCGACCCTTTGAACGAATTCGCCAAAAGTAACGGTTACGCAGAGGTCGTCAAAGGTCACTACGAGCCAGACGCGACCCTTCCGGTCGGCAAGCGGTTCGTCGAAAACGCGCTTCCAACCAATGCGATGAAAGTGAACATCGTCGAGAAGGGCCAGATATTCTTCGCTTCCGCCTTCACCACGCCACCCAAAATTTCGGCGATCGGCACTGCCTCATCTCAAAAGATCGCGGCATTTTCGGTGGGATCGCGACTGGCAAGCCTCGATGAAGGAATTTTGAACAGCCTGCTTGGCGGCCTGCTCGGCACCACGGTTTCGCTCAAACTCATGGATTACCAGGCGCTTCTCGCAGCCGATGTCAACGCGCTGCATGTCGTCGAAGCGCTTGCCATCGATCTCAACCTGACAGCCGGCACCTACAAGGATGTTCTGAAGACGGAAATCACCTACGGCAAATTCCTCGACGCGCTGACGAAGACCACAGGTCTGCAGCCGGCGGTCGCCAACATTCTGAAAACGCTGGCAAAAACTGCCAACAAGAGCAACATCAAGATTCAGCTTGAGGAAATACTCAATCTCGGCCCGTTCTCGGACAAGCTGATCGGTAGCGGCGAAAACCTCAAGGTCACCGCCGGCGTTTTCGATCTTCTCAACGCCGCCGCCGTGGCGGGCAATAGCGGCAACCAGCTGGCACTCAATCTCAACGCCAATCTTCTCGGTCTAGCCTCGGTCAAGACGACACTCGCCGTTGGAGAACCGCCCGTCGAAACGCCGTCGCTTGCCGTCGGCGGTCAGGGCACCGTGGTGCGCACCGCACAAACCCGGCTTGCGGTCAGTGTCGTGGTCGACGGGCTGCAGGCGATTGCCGGCCTCAAGGTCAATATTCCGCTCTATGTGGAAGTTGCCCATGCCGAAGCACGGCTTGCCGACATTCGCTGCACGGGTGGCGGACAGGGAACCGTCGACGTCGAGGTCGTTCCCGGCGTCGTGGAAATCGCACTTGGCAATGTCGATACCTCGGCCTTCGCCAATTTCGGCAAGGACCCGCGTGTCACCAAGACTGCAATCGTGGACTCGGCCCTGCTCGCCATCAATGGCAGCGCCATGATCAATGCCACCAACATGGCGAAAACCAAACTGACCTTCACGCAGTCGGATATCACCCAGGCGAAGATCAAGAGCGTCTCCACCAAGGATACCGTTACCACTCTTGTCAGTTCACTGCTGAAGAACCTCAATCTGGATATCAGGCTTCTCTTCCTCAATCTCGATCTGGGAGGTCTGGCGGGCATCCAGTCAGCGCTTGCCAACACACTTTCGCTGGTCACTGCACCGGTCGATGAGCTGCTCTACAACGTGCTGCTGGTTCTGGGGGTCAAGATCGGCGAAGCCGATGTGCGGGTCACGGATGTTCGCTGCCAGCAGCCGGCGCTGGTACAGTAACCAGGCCGACAGCCATAAAAAAAGCCGCCGGGAATATCCCGGCGGCTTTTTTGTTTGATCGGCCTTTAAATCAGGCGGTGGCAATCGCCAGACGCTTTTCGTCCCGACCGCTCTTCATGCGCTCGGACAGAAGGAAGGCCAGTTCCAATGCCTGATCGGCGTTGAGGCGCGGATCGCAATGGGTGTGGTAACGATCCGACAGCGAATCCGCCGTCACGGCGCGCGCGCCGCCGGTGCATTCCGTCACGTCCTTGCCCGTCATCTCGATGTGGATGCCGCCCGGATGCGTGCCTTCGGCGCGGTGGATCTGGAAGAAGCTTTCGACTTCCGACAGGATGCGCTCGAACGGACGCGTCTTGTAGTGGTTGAGCGTGATGGTGTTGCCATGCATCGGATCGCAGGACCAGACGACCTTGCGGCCTTCTTTCTCCACCGCGCGGATGAGCTTCGGCAGGCTGTCAGCAACCTTGTCGTGGCCGAAACGGCAAATCAGCGTCAGGCGGCCCGCCTCGTTTGTCGGGTTCAGCGCGTCGATCAGCTCGATCAGATTGTCAGGCGTCAGCGACGGTCCGCACTTCAGGCCGATCGGGTTCTTGATGCCGCGGAAATATTCCACATGCGCATGGTCGAGCTGACGTGTGCGGTCGCCGATCCAGATCATGTGGCCGGACGTGGCATACCAGTCGCCGGAAGTGGAATCGACGCGGGTCAGCGCCTCTTCGTAACCGAGCAACAGAGCCTCATGGCTGGTGAAGAAATCGGTTTCGCGCAGGCTCGGATTGTTCTCCGCGCTGATGCCGATCGCCTGCATGAAGTTCATGGTCTCGGAAATCCGATCGGCCAGCTTGCGGTAACGGTCCGCCTGCGGGCTGTCCTTGATGAAACCGAGCATCCACTGGTGAACGTTTTCAAGGTTGGCATAACCACCCATCGCGAAAGCGCGCAGCAGGTTGAGCGTCGCCGCCGACTGGCGGTAAGCGTCGAGCTGGCGCTCCGGGTTCGGAATGCGCGAGGCCTCGTTGAATTCGATGCCGTTGATGATGTCGCCGCGGTAGGACGGCAACGTCACGCCATCAAGCACTTCCACGTTGGAAGAGCGCGGCTTGGCGAACTGGCCGGCAATACGGCCGACCTTCACGACAGGCAACTGCGCGCCATAGGTCAGCACGACAGCCATCTGCAGGAAAGCGCGGAAGAAGTCGCGGATATTGTCCGCGCCATGCTCGAGGAAGCTTTCGGCGCAATCGCCACCCTGCAGCAGGAAGGCGTTACCTTCGGCCACATTGGCGAGCTGCTTTTTCAGACGGCGGGCTTCACCGGCAAAAACGAGCGGCGGATAGGTCGCAAGCGTGGCTTCCGTTGCCGCAAGCGCTGTCGCGTCAGGATATTCGGGAACCTGCTGGATTGGCTTCTGCCGCCAGCTACCGGGGGTCCAATTCTGTGCCATGTTCTTACCCTTTTCTCGCCCGCGCACTTTTGCGCGACCGCCTCGAAAAATTGAGCGGCTTATAGCTCCAAGCACAGGCTTTGCATAGCCGATGTCAGGGCCATCCGGCCCATTCCGGCCGTTTTGGGCGCTCAACGCGCATAAAAGTCAATTCAAACGATTTAACAAACCAACCACCACCCGAAAAACATCGGTTTTCAGGTGGTGGCAGGCAAATTCGGAGACGCGATTATATCACGCCTGCGACGGCGCTACACGCGCTCACCGTTCACCACGCGGTAGCTCGGCGAATACATCGTCACCAGTTCCTCGGCAGCCGTCGGATGAACCGCCATGGTGCGATCGAAATCGTCCTTGGTGCAGCCGGCTTTCAGCGTGATGCCGAGAAGCTGTGCCATTTCACCGGCCTCGTGGCCGAGAATATGCGCACCGACGACCTTGCGATCGGCAGCATTGACGATCAGCTTCATGATCGTCTTTTCCTGACGGCCGGAAAGCGTCGCCTTCATCGGACGGAATTGCGCGCGATAGACTTCCAGCTCCGGGTACTTCCGGCCCGCTTCCTCTTCGGAAAGTCCTACCGTGCCGATTTCCGGCTGCGAGAATACCGCTGTTGCAATCAACTCGTGGTCCGGCTTCGTCGGGTTGTTCTTGTATTCGGTCTCGATGAAGCACATGGCCTCGTGGATCGCCACTGGCGTCAACTGTACCCGGTCGGTGACGTCGCCCAGCGCGAAGATATGCGGCACGTTCGTACGTGAATAATCGTCGACGATGATTGCGCCACGCGCATCCACTTTCACACCGGCATTTTCAAGGCCGAGGCCCTTGGTGCTCGGGTCGCGGCCAAGCGCCAGCATCACCGTTTCGACAGCAAGCGTGCCATTGTTCTTGGTGCGAGCCTGCAATGTGCCCTCGCCCTTCGTCACTTCCTCGATGATATCGCCCAGCAGGATCTTGATACCCTTGGCTTCCATCGCTTCATGAAGGCCCTTGCGCATGTCGTGGTCGAAACGCGAAAGGATCTCCTTACCGCGATAGATCAGTGTCGTTTCGACGCCGAGCCCGTGGAAGATATTGGCGAATTCCACGGCAATATAACCGCCGCCGGCGATCAGGATCGATTTCGGCAGCTCTTCCAGATGGAAAGCCTCGTTGGACGAAATCGTCAGCTCATGGCCAGGCAGCGCCTTGTGTTCGTTCGGCGTACCACCGACAGCGATGACGATGCGCTCGGCGGTGAAGGTCTCGCCGGTCTTCGTCAGCTTCACGGTATGCGCATCGACGAGTTCCGCACGGCTGTCGAAAATATCGGCCTTGGCGTTATCAAGACCCTTGCGGTAAAGCCCTTCGAGACGGGTGATTTCCTTGTCCTTCGCCGCGATCAGTTTTTTCCAGTCGAAGCTGCGCTCGCCGACGCTCCAGCCGTAGCCTTCGGCATCCTCGAAATGTTCAGGGAATTGCGAGGCATAAACGAACAGCTTCTTCGGCACGCAGCCACGTATGACGCAGGTTCCGCCGTAACGGTATTCCTCGGTGATCGCCACGCGCTTGCCGAGCGAGGCCGCCACGCGGGCGCTTCGCACACCGCCGGAACCGCCACCGATGACGAAAAGATCGTAGTCATAAGCTGTCATAGTCAAAACCCCTGATCAAACCACACGCCATCGGCCTCAAGACGGGCTGCGGCGCATTCTAGGCACATATAGGTGCTGCGACGCACAAATGAAAAGCCCGACCTTGCGGCCGGGCTTTGAATATTTCTGAACCTGAGCTTCTTGGGCCCAATGCTCTATGTCCTGCACTCAGGGCTTGTGAGCCGGAGCGCCGCCCGTATTGCTCTGATCGGCCGGAAGCGGCTTCAGATCGGCGCCAGCTACCTTCTGCAACTCAGCCATGCTGGAGGTGTTCAGATCGCGGTTGATGCCAGCGGCCCAGATGTCGGCAGCCTTCATCAGTTCGCGCGTGGCGATCGGGCCGTCCTTCAGAAGCTTCTTGCCAGCTTCGCTGCTGTAGAAGGTGGAAATGGCCTTCAGCTCTTCAACGGAGAAGGCACGCGCATAGGTGAGTGCTGCTTCGCGTTCCAGATCGGCGCGGCGCGGTGCAAGCTCAAGCGCCTTGGCGTCGACAGTCGCGGTGATCGCATCCTGCACGTTCGGCGAAGCCTGAATGAGTTCGGCCTTCAGACGTTCCGCCAGACCCGGCAGAATATCGTCGAAACGGTCTGTAACGCCAAGAGAGGCGATCGCCTGCCGTGCGGCGGCGATGTGCGCTTCCGAAATTTCCTGAGCGCGTACGGCAGTACCGAACACGATGCCGGAAATGAGGATCGAAGCAGCGGCAGCTTTGCCCAGTCCCGCTAGTTTGATCATGAAAATCTCGCTCCTGTTATACTGCCTGCATCACGCGGGCGCCTTCAGGACCCGCGATGATGGCAAGCGATGCCAAATTTATGAAAAGTCCGTGCTCGACAACACCGGGAATCGTGTTCAGCTCGCGTGCAAGCGCTTCTGCATCAGGAATACGGCCAAAAGATGCGTCGAGAATGAGGTGTCCGCCATCCGTCATGAAGGCGCCGTCGCCCGACGAACGCATCGTCAGATCGCCCGACAGGCCGGACCGCGCCGCCAGTTTTTCGATGGCGATCCGCGTCGCCACCTGACCGAACGGATTGATTTCGATGGGAAGCGGAAAGGCGCCAAGCGTCTCAACGACCTTGCTTTGGTCGGCGATGACGATCATGCGGGCGGATGCCGCCGCCACGATCTTTTCGCGCAACAGCGCGCCGCCGCCACCCTTGACGAGCCGCAGCCCGTAATCCACCTCGTCCGCGCCATCGACGGTCAGGTCCAGTTCCGGCAATTCGTCGAGGGATTTAAGCGGCACGCCAAGCTCCACGCACAGACGTGCGGTACGCTCGGATGTCGGTACGCCCTCGACCCTCAACCCTTCGGCAACCTTTTCCGCCAGAAGCCTGACGAATTCCTCTGCCGTCGAACCCGTGCCGATACCAAGCCGCATCCCGTCCTGTACGTGGGACAATGCGGCCTCGGCGGCCTTGATCTTCATCTGGCGGGCATCCATGTGCCTGAAACTCCGGTAGCTTTGTCGTCGCCGTGCTGTTTACACGGGTCGAAAGCCAAACGAAAGCCTTTTTCAAGGCAACGAACAGAACGTTGTGGTGCGGTTGCAAAGCGAAAGCTGTTTGCCTAGGCTTGGCCGCAACGAACGCACCGATACCAACGCCAAAAGCATTCTCCAAGAGGCCAGTTCCCGTGACATCCCGCCCGCTCTCCCCGCTCGCCATCTTCGACCTCGACGGCACCCTGGTCGACACCGCCGCCGACCTCGTTTCGAGCCTCAACCACACCATCGCCGCCGCCGGCCTTGCTCCCGTCACCTATGACGACCTGACGCATCTCGTCGGCCAGGGCGCGCGCGTCATGATCAAGCGGGCCTTCGCGCTTAGGCAGACGGAATTGCCGGAAACCGAACTCGAACCGCTCTACGAGCGCTTCATCACCCACTACCGCGCGGAAATGCCGGGCGAAAGCCGCCCCTACCCCGGCATCGTCGACACGCTGGATGCGCTCTCGGCAGCCGGCGTCACGCTTGCGGTCTGCACCAACAAGACCGAAATCCTCGCTTTGCCGCTGCTCGAAAAACTCGATCTCACCCGATATTTCGCCGCCATCACCTGCGGTGACACCTTCTCCTTCCGCAAGCCCGATCCGCGTCACATTCTCGGCACCATCGAAAAGGCTGGCGGTGACCCGCAACGCTCGGTCATGGTCGGCGACAGCATCAACGATATTCTCGCCGCCAGAAACGCCGCGGTACCGTCGATCGGCGTTACCTTCGGTTATTCGGATGTGCCAATGACCGAACTCGAACCGGACGTCGTAATCAGCGATTTTGCGACGCTGACGCCCGATCTAGTGGGAAGGCTGCTGACAGAACGCAACGCCGCTGCATAAATCGGAACACCCGTAGGCTCGCCATGGTCGATCGCAATTTCCTCTTCCCTCGCACCGCCGTCGGCATTGTTGCCGTCGGCGATTCTGGCGAGGCTCTGCTTTTGAGGGCAATGCTGGAAAGCCTAGGCGCATCGGTGAGGCTTTATCTCCCCGGCACGCCGGAAGACATTCTGGTCTGCCTGAGACAGCCCGATAACCCGCCGCCCTATCTCATCATCAGCGGTCATGGTGATGAAAACGGCCTCGTCGTCGGCGAGTGCGACCCGGAGATAACCCGAGCAGAACTGAAGGACGGCAGCATGCCCGCCGACATTCTCTCTGGCAACATTGACCTGCGGGATACAGTGGTGTTCAGCACCGCCTGCTGCACGGGTTCGCAGGGTTTCGCCAAAGTATTCATCGAAGGTCGCGCACACGCCTACATTGCCTCACACGGCTATCCCGATGGTGCGGCGACGCCGCTTTTCGTTCATCTATTCTTTTACCAACTCCTCATCCGCAAATCATCGCTGGAAGAAGCGCTCTTGAGCGCAAACATGCTCGACGGCGATGGCGAACTGGCATTCACGCTTTTTACGGCATCGTCGCTACAACAGTGACCCGGCGGTCGCAGAAACAAAAAAAGCGCCGTTTCCGGCGCTTTCTCTCTCAATGAGATTTTGATCAGATGGACGCGGCCCGCGCCTTCGTCGTTACCGCAAACGCCTTCTGGACGTAGCTGTCGCGATCATAGACGTCGTCGAAGAACTGCACCTTGCCAGCCTTGTCCGGCCAGGCGGTGAAATAGGCCACGTAGACCGGTATCTTCACCGGCACCTGCACCGCGCGGTTCTTGCCCGCTGCAATCTGCTCATTGACCTTGTCGACGCTGGTGCCGAGAACGGCGGCGGCCATGCGGCGCGGATCAACCAGACGGATACAGCCGTGGCTCAGCGCCCGCATGTCGCGGTTGAAGAAGCTCTTGGCCGGTGTGTCGTGCATGTAAATGGCATGCGCATTCGGGAACAGGATTTTCAGATCGCCCAGCGCATTGTCGCTGCTCGGCGGTTGGCGCACCGAAACGGCGTTGGTCGAGCCGAACCAGTTGACGCTGGTGGAAGAGACCGCACGGCCACCCACCTGAACTTCATAACCCAGCCGGTCGAGATAGGACGGATCGCGGCGCAGCTTCGGCAGCATCTCGTTGACGATGATCGACTGCGGCACACCCCAGTAAGGGTTGAATTCGACAGTCTGGATTTCGTCCTGGAAGAAGTAGGTCTGGTTGGCCTTGGAGCCGACCACCACCTTCATGCCGAACTGTTCCTGCCCGTCATTGTGGTAATAGGCCATGAAGGCGGGCTGGTTGATCAAGACGTAGCGCTGGCCAAGATCAGCCGGTAGCCAGCGGATTTGCTCCATCGCCACCTGTACCTTGGCAATACGGGCATCGTTGCTTTCGCCAACCATGGCACGCACGGTGGCGCGGCCGATGACACCATCAGGCTTCAGGCCGTTTTCACCCTGGAACGCCTTCACCAGATCAACGAGATCAGGCGTATAGTCCGGCGTCTGCTGATAGCCGGAAATGATCGCCGCATGTTCCGCCTTGAAGGCAGGCGAAGCGCGATGTTCGATCGCCTTGACGACGTTGGCCATCTCCGCGCTGCTGTTGCCGGGTTTCAGCACCAGGTCGGCGGGAACCTTGACGGTGTGGGCGGGATCGCTCTCACCGCGCAACTGCGCCAGCTCGGCCTTCAGCGCCAGATATTCGGCGTTCGAAGGTTCGCGGCTGCGCAGGTAAGCGGCAACATCGGGGCTGAGGCTCGCAAGCTTCAGCACGGATCCGAGGTTCACCGTCTTGCGTTTGAAATCATGGTAACCGGACAGCCGGTTCGGATCGACGCGGCCACGGGTCGTGTCCTGCACGTAGGCCAGAACCTTGGCGGACAGTGCAAGCTCGAACTGCATCTGCGCCCGCTGATAGGCGTCGGAGGTCGATGCGGAGGCCACTTCCACCGGCGTACCGGACGCATTCGCGCCGGCGCTGATGCTGGCGGTGACATCCTTTGCGGGTACGGAAATGCTGTAATCGGCCGGATCAAGACCGCTTTCGCCGACCGTCTCGAGAAACGCGATGACGGCATTCGCGCGCGCAGTCAGTTCGCCTTCCGAAACCCACAGCGTCTTGCCGCCGGCGCCGTAGTAGGCCTCGAGCGCCTTGCCGATTTCGGGCGTGGCGCTGAACTTGATATTGGCGAGACCCTCGCCGAAATTGGCGGTGTTCACCGCGCGTGCGGTATCGGCCTTGTAGTCGTAATAACGCGGGCCGGAAACACGCGGCAGAGGCTCGGGATCGGATGCATCGGCGCTTGCGCTCGGTGCCGCCCTCGACGGCGAGGTGACGATACCGGCCGGCGGCAATTCACCGCGATCGCGCGCAACCTTGCCAGGCCCGCCACGCAAAAGGTCCATCAGCGTTACCGCTCCGGCGCTGCCGGGAAGAGCGGCGGAAACGGAAAGACCGAGAGCCAGCACCAGCGCTGCCGATGTTTTTCCAGATGTGACTTGCAATTTGATCCTCGTAGCACCCAGCGCCGCCAACGAAGACGGAGCATCCAGTTTCATGCTTGTCTAGCCGATAGACGGCCCGTTGAAAAGAAAACGCCCGAAGTCCAGAACAGGACCGAAATGAACCTCATGATACGGCCAAAGCCATAAAAACGTAATTTCCAGAATTGGCGAGAATGGTTAAATTTCTATTTATTTCATTCACTTTGCCGTGCTTGGCCGCCCCGTCTCACCCCCACAAAACCCCGGTTCTCCGGCCTTTTGTCGACGTAGTAAAAATGACACGCCAAGGTCTTTTTCTCCACCGGGCAAGATGAACGCCCAAATCGCCTTGTGGGGCGGGAAATATCTGCCCGGCAGGCCTCGCAGCGCTTTCATTGCCGGCGCGATGATTCTATATATCGGCGCGCGCAAGGCGGGCGAAGGTGCCGTTTTGGCGGAGGAAAACGAGTAAAAAGGCAAGACTGATGACAGCCACACGGACGGAAACCGATACATTTGGACCCATTGAAGTTCAGGCCGATCGCTATTGGGGCGCGCAGGCGCAGCGCTCGCTCGGCAACTTCAAGATCGGCTGGGAAAAGCAGCCCGCTTCTGTCGTTCGCGCGCTCGGCATCGTCAAGCAGGCAGCGGCCCGCGCCAACATGGCCCTTGCCGGCCTTGACCCCAAGGTCGGTGACGCCATCATCGCGGCCGCACAGGAAGTCATCGACGGCAAGCTCACCGAACATTTCCCGCTGGTCGTCTGGCAGACCGGTTCCGGCACCCAGTCCAACATGAATGCCAATGAGGTGATTTCGAACCGCGCAATCGAAATGCTCGGCGGCGAAATGGGCACCAAGAAGCCGGTTCACCCCAACGACCACGTCAATATGAGCCAGTCCTCGAACGACACCTATCCGACGGCGATGCACATCGCCTGCGTGGAAGAGATCGTTCACCACCTGCTGCCGGGCCTCAAGCACCTGCACAAGGCGCTGGAAGCCAAGGTCAAGCAGTTCGAGCACATCATCAAGATCGGCCGCACGCACACGCAGGACGCGACGCCGCTGACGCTCGGCCAGGAATTCTCCGGTTATGCCGCGCAGGTCGCCTCGGCCATTGCCAATATCGAACTCACCCTGCCCGCGCTCTCCAAGCTCGCCCAGGGCGGCACGGCTGTTGGTACGGGCCTCAATGCCCCCATCGGCTTTGCTGAAAAGGTCGCCGACGAGATTTCCAAGATCACCGGCCTGCCCTTCGTGACCGCGCCGAACAAGTTCGAGGCGCTCGCCTCGCACGATTCCATGGTCTTCTCGCACGGCGCGATCAATGCGGCTGCCGCAGCGCTTTTCAAGATCGCCAACGACATCCGCTTCCTGGGTTCCGGCCCGCGCGCCGGTCTTGGCGAATTGTCGCTGCCGGAAAACGAACCCGGTTCCTCGATCATGCCGGGCAAGGTCAACCCGACCCAGTCCGAAGCGCTGACGCAAGTTTGCGCCCATATCTTCGGCAACAATGCAGCGCTCTCCTTTGCCGGTTCGCAGGGCCACTTCGAGCTGAACGTCTATAACCCGATGATGGCCTACAACTTCCTGCAGTCGGTCCAGCTTCTGGGCGATGCAGCCGTCTCCTTCACCGACAATTGCGTCGTCGGCATCGAGGCACGCGAAGACAACATCCGGAAGGGCGTCGAAAATTCGCTGATGCTCGTGACTGCGCTCAACAGCAAGCTCGGCTACGATATCTGCGCCAAGATCGCCAAGACCGCACACAAGAACGGCACGACCCTGCGCGACGAGGCCGTCGGCGGCGGATACCTCACCAACGAGGAATTCGACCAGTATGTGCGCCCGGAAAACATGATCGGGCCGAAGTAAACCGGTCGGGGTTTATCGCTGGAATTGAAACGGGCCTTCGGGCCCGTTTTTTTGTTTGCTCGATTGACGGATGAGCGATGAGACCGTGGTGTAGGGCCAAAGCATCGGGATGTCCCGGTATTGACCACTCTTGGTGTTTTTAAATCGTCCCCGTAAGCTGTTCTTCCGCAGAGAATGCCGAAACCAGATGCGCGATTAAGGATGACATCATGATCTGCCGCCGCAGCCTGCTTCTAGGTGGCGCGTTCCTCGCCACGGCCATGAAAGTCCCAGATCTGCTTGCGCAAGGCGATCGGCAACGGATTTCGCTTTGGCCCGGCCCGCCTCCGGGAGGCGGTGGTCCGAACGGCGTCCCGGATATCAGCAAAAAAGGCGCTGTCACCAACATTGCCGTACCGAGCCTGGAGGTGTTCGCTCCCGCAAAGCCAAATGGTTCCGCAATGATCATTGCAGGTGGCGGTGGATATAAACGTATCGAGGAAGGCAAGGAGTGCTATCCCGCCGCACGCTGGCTCGCGGCCAGAGGCATTTATGCTTTTGTCCTCACCTACCGTCTTCCGATTGAAGGATGGGCTGCTGGACCGCTGGCGCCGCTTCAGGATGCGCAGCGCGCATTTCGTCTGGTGCGTGCACGCGCTTCGGACTGGCAAATCGATCCGCACAGGACCGGCGCACTTGGTTTTTCTGCGGGCGGGCACTTGATGGGGCTGGCCGCCGCCCGCTCGGCTTTTGCGTCTTACGAAGCAGTCGATGACATCGACAGGCAATCAGTCCGGCCGGATGTTGCCGCCCTGATCTATCCGGTCATCACGCTTGCAGCGCCCTATGACCACACATCGACCCGGAGGTCGCTTATCGGCAGACACCCGACAGACGAGGCAACACGAGAGTGGTCGGTAGAAAGCCATGTGAGCAAAGATTGCCCTCCGGTCTTCCTCACGCAGGCGGATGACGACCGGATTTCCAATCCCGCCAATAGCCGTATCATGCAGCAGGCGTGCGAGAAGGTGGATGTGGACGTCGAATTTCATCCAATCATCTCTGGCGGCCACGGCTTCGGCATGGGCAAGCCCGGAACCCCCACGCAAGAATGGTCTGGATGGTATGAGGCATGGCTGAGGAAGCGCAACCTTCTGGCCTGACGCATCCTGAGCGCATCTCAATAAAAAAGGGCCGCAAAAGCGGCCCTCTTCGTAATCATTCAAACCGTCAAACCAGCCGGCTCTGCTCCACCGCTGCTTCAACGAAGCTCGCAAATAGCGGATGCGGATCGAGCGGGCGGCTCTTGAGTTCCGGGTGGTACTGCACACCGATGAACCACGGATGGTCAGGATATTCCACCGTTTCCGGCAGGACACCGTCAGGAGACATGCCCGAAAAGACGAGGCCGCAATTTTCCAGCCGGTCCTTGTAGTCCACATTCACCTCGTAGCGGTGACGGTGGCGCTCGGAAATATCCGTGGTGCCATAGATTTCGGCGATCTTGGTATCTTTCTTCAGCGCCGCCTTGTAAGCGCCGAGACGCATGGTGCCGCCGAGGTCGCCCTTCGACGAACGCTTCTCCAGCTCGTTGCCCTTCACCCATTCGGTCATCAGACCAACCACGGGTTCCGCCGTCGGGCCGAATTCGGTGGAGGAGGCATTTTCGATGCCGGCCAGATGACGGGCCGCTTCCACGACCGCCATCTGCATGCCGAAGCAGATGCCGAAATAGGGCACGTTGCGCTCACGCGCAAACTGCGCCGCCCTGATCTTGCCTTCGGAACCGCGCTCGCCGAAACCGCCCGGCACGAGAATGCCGTTGACCTTTTCGAGATAGGGCGTCGGATCTTCCTTTTCGAAGACTTCCGACTCGATCCACTCCAGCTTGACCTTGACGCGGTTGGCAAAGCCACCGTGATGCAGCGCCTCGATCAGCGACTTATACGCGTCCTTGAGGCCGGTATATTTGCCGACGATCGCAATCGTTACCTCGCCTTCCGGCGTACGGATACGGTTGCAGACCTCTTCCCAGTCTTCCAGACGCGGCTTGGGGGCAGGCTCAATGCCGAATGCCGCCAGGACCTCGTCGTCCAGACCTTCGCGGTGATAGGCAATCGGCACGTCGTAGATATTGGCCGCATCCAGCGCCTGGATGACGGCGGAAGGACGCACGTTGCAGAACAACGAAAGTTTGCGGCGCTCCGCTTCCGGGATTTCCCGGTCGGCGCGCACGAGCAGAATGTCGGGATGAATGCCGAGCGCCTGCAGTTCCTTCACGGAATGCTGGGTCGGCTTGGTCTTCAACTCACCGGCCGCCGGAATGTAAGGCATCAGCGTCAGGTGAAGATAGATTGCGGTGCCGCGCGGCAGGTCGTTGCCGAGCTGGCGGATCGCCTCCATGAACGGCATCGCCTCGATATCACCCACCGTGCCACCGATTTCGCAGATGACGAAGTCGTAATCGTCATTGCCTTCGATCACGAAATCCTTGATCTCGTTGGTGACGTGCGGAATGACCTGAACGGTCGCGCCGAGATAATCGCCGCGGCGTTCCTTGTCGATGATGTTCTTGTAGATGCGGCCGGTCGTGATGTTGTCTGTCTTGGTCGCGGAACGCCCCGTGAAGCGTTCATAGTGGCCAAGGTCGAGGTCCGTCTCGGCACCGTCGTCCGTCACGAACACTTCGCCGTGCTGTGTCGGGCTCATGGTGCCGGGATCAACATTCAGATAGGGGTCGAGTTTGCGAAGCCGCACCCGATAACCACGGGATTGCAGCAATGCTCCGAGTGCCGCGGCCGCGATGCCCTTACCTAGAGAGGAGACCACGCCGCCTGTGATGAATACATATCGCGCCATGGGATTCACCGGATACCTTTTTACCTCTGATTCCGCCAGCCCAAATTTCATGCTTTTGCAAATTCGCTGTTGACGAATTCACAATTCAGCTGGCCGGAATACGAACAAAAGAAAACCGGCAGGCTTTTGGCCTGCCGGAGCGTTAAATCATAACCGGGCTTATTGACCGGTCGGAACTGCGTTCGGATCGGCGGGCTTTGCCGCTGCCGGAGCGGGAGCCGTTGCGCCAGCAGTGGCCGGAGCCGTCTGCGCAGGTGCTGCCGCACCGCTATTAGTCGGAACGCCATTTTCAGCCGGAGCCGGTGTTGCCGGCGTCTGTGCCGGGCCGAGCGTATCGAGAATGCCGTTGCCCTGGCCTTGCGTGGCCGGAATACGGTTCAGAATATCGGTCGGGCGCGCTTCGTACCGGGTCAGAAGACCAAGTCCGAGCGACGTCACGAAGAACAGCGCGGCGAGGATACCCGTCGTGCGGGTCAACGCATTGGCCGTTCCGCGAGCGGACATGAAGCCCGAACCGCCGCCGATGCCGAGGCCGCCGCCTTCGGAACGCTGGATCAGAACCACGCCGACAAGCGCCAGCACGATCATGAGGTGAATAACAATCAAAACGGTCTGCATGACAATCCATTCCATGCCCCGCGCGGAGCACTACAAAGAAGGTTTCGCGGCTCTTTACATGAGGCGAAGGCTTATTCCAAGCCCCTTTCCCGCCACTGTGACAGGAAAGCTTGTCTCAAGCCGTCAGTTGCTCGTATGCCGCATAGATGGAAAGGAAGTCGGAGGCTTTCAAGCTCGCGCCGCCGATCAGTGCGCCGTCGACATTGTCGACGCCCATCAGTTCGAGTGCATTGGCAGGCTTCACCGAGCCGCCGTAGAGAATACGCATGGTCTTGCCTTCACCGCCGAAGCGCTTGACTAGCTCGTCGCGCATGAAGGCATGGGCCTCGCGCACATCCTGCGTCGTCGGCGTCAGACCGGTGCCGATCGCCCAGACAGGCTCATAGGCGATGACGGTGTTTTCAGCGGTCGCCTCATCCGGCAGCGAGCCGGCAAGCTGGCGCTTGAGAATATCGAGCGTCTGGCCCGCCTTGCGCTCATCCGCCGTTTCGCCGATGCAGACGATGGCGATAAGATCAGCCTCATGCGCGGCAGCGGCTTTGGCGCGAACCAGATGATCCGTTTCGGCATGGTCTGTGCGGCGCTCCGAATGGCCGACGATGACATGGGTGCCGAAGCAGTCCGCAATCATCTCGGCGGAAATATCACCCGTATGCGCACCGGAAATATTCTGGTGGCAATCCTGCCCGCCGATCATCAGCGGGCTGTCGTCGCACAGCGCGGTTGCCACATAGAGAAGCGTCGATGGCGGGCAGATCAGCGCATCCACCTTCTCGGAAAGCGCGCCCTTGACGCCCTCTGCCATGGCCTTGATCTGATCGAGCGACGAACGGGTGCCGTTCATCTTCCAGTTTCCGGCAACAAGCGGTCGAACATTCGGCGTCATGCGTATCCCATTCCCTTTGTCTCGGAGAGCCGCTTGCACGGGCCCCCCTTCCCTCAGCCGCCTGGCGGCCCCTAATCGCGACAGAAACCCTGCCGGAAATCCCGGACTATGTCTTTAAACGCAGCCGGTGACAAATGGTACAAAAAAGCGGCCCGGAGGTTCAAAACGCCGGTCAATTTGCCGAAACTCGCTTTTATCGAACCCCAAAACGGCCTCAGCGGCTCAAAATCCAGTTCAGTACCGTGCGCCAGTCGGTCATGCGCACCGGCGTTCCGTGGCTGCCGGTCTCGAAAAGCGTGAAGCGCACCGGCTCACGCGCCTTCAGCAAGGAGCGGAAGATCGTCGCTTGGCTGTCGGCGGAATAGACCTTGTCGGCGCTGCCATGCGTGAACCAGACCGGCTTCTTCGCTTTCGCAAAGGCGCTCTTCGGAAAATCGGGATCGACCGCGCCGCCGAGGATCGCCATGCCTTTGAGATTATCGACAGCAGCCTTGTCGCGGCTGATACCGTAGCAGATGAAACTGCCCATGGAGGCGCAGGCCAGCACCACCGGTTTGCCGCCGGATTTGCGGGCCGCATCGGCAATCAGCGCGGCGACATCGGCAACGCCATTTGCATCGAAGGACCGCAAGCTCGGCACGTAATAGGTTCCACCATTGGCGACAGCGAGGTTTTTCAGCCGGTTGAAATTGCCGCCGAACGTATAGTCGTTCATGCCGAGCCGCCGGTCGCCACCGCGCCCGTGGATGAAGATCACGGTAAAGGCCTGCCCGGATGACGGCCCGACGCGGCCCATCTCAAGCGCCCTGCCCTCAACCGTCACGGTTTCCAGCGCCTGCGCGTTCTTTGGCGCCATATCCACATATTGCCGCTTCACCCGGCGCTCCGGCACCTCGTCGCGGCCGTTAATGTCGCGCATCTCCTGATAATCGATCACCTCAGATGCGCCGCCATCAGCGGTGGAAAGTACCGTCTGGCTGGAAAAAAGCTCGTCCTTGAACGGCCGCAGCGGCCCGTCCGCCGCCCCGGCACCGCCCGGCATCGCCGCAACAGTCAGGCAGAAAAGAGTACAAAACGTGAAATGAGCTGTGGACATGACTTGGTTAACCGTTCATTCGTGGCTGCGAGACTTGCCATTGCAAGGGCGGCAGCGCAATCCTCCTGTTGCGAAACCCTGACATAGTCGTGACATAGGGTGCGCCGCGTTAGGCCATACGCCTTACACGTTTGGCGCTATAATCGCCCCTATTGGCATACTGATTCGCTTGGCGAAATTCTGACCACACGATTTTTGAACCTTGGACATGATGGACGACAGCAACGATCTCTTCTCCGGTCTTCCGGCAGCACGAAACAGCGAAACGGAAACGAACGATGACGCGGTCAAACCCGTGAAGGCCCCGGTATCCGCAGCCGCAAACGTGAACGTGCAGCCGAAACCCGCAACCGTTGCGGCCGTCACGACGCCCCCGCCTCCGGCGCCCGTGTCTCCTTCCGGTGACGACTACGGCGCGTCGTCGATCCGCGTGCTTGAGGGGCTGGAGCCGGTGCGCATGCGGCCCGGCATGTATATTGGCGGTACCGACGAGAAGGCGCTGCATCACCTCTTCGCCGAAGTCATCGACAACTCGATGGACGAGGCTGTCGCCGGCCACGCCAATTTCATCGAGGTCCATCTCGATACCGAAGGTTTCCTGACAGTCACGGACAACGGCCGCGGCATTCCCGTGGAAAACCATCCGCAGGTTCCGGGCAAGTCGACACTCGAAGTCATCATGACCAAGCTGCATGCCGGCGGCAAATTCGACGGCAAGGCCTATGAGACATCAGGCGGCCTGCACGGCGTCGGTGTTTCCGTGGTCAATGCGCTGTCCGATCTTCTGGAAGTGGAAGTCGCCCGTAACCGCAAGCTTTACCGCCAGCGCTTTTCGCGCGGCGCGCCGATCGGCGGGCTGGAGGAACTGGGTGACGTGCATAACCGTCGCGGCACCCGCGTGCGTTTCCACCCGGACCCGCAGATCTTCGGTGATCACGCCAAGTTCGAACCGGCCCGCATCTTCCGCATGGCCCGCTCCAAGGCCTATCTCTTCGGCGGCGTCGAAATCCGCTGGAGCTGCGATCCCGGCATGGTGCCGGCCGGCGGTGAAATTCCCGAAAAGGCCGTGTTCCATTTCCCCGGTGGTCTGAAGGATTATCTGGCGGCCACACTCGGCAAGGAATTCACCGTCACCCGCGAGATCTTCTCGGGCCGGACGGAAAAGACCGGCGGCCACGGCGCGCTGGAATGGGCTGTGACCTGGTATGGCGGCGACACGCAGGTCCATTCCTATTGCAACACCATTCCAACCCCCGAAGGCGGCACGCATGAGGCCGGTTTCCGCATCGCGCTCACCAAGGGGCTGAAGAACTATGCGGAGTTGACGCAGAACAAGCGCGCCAAAGAAATCACCACCGACGACGTGATGATTTCGGCAGCGGGCATGCTCTCGGTCTTCATCCGCGAGCCGGAATTTGTCGGCCAGACCAAGGACAAGCTCGCGACCGTCGAAGCCCAGCGTATCGTTGAAAACGCGCTGCGCGATCCCTTCGACCATTATCTCGCCGGCAATCCGGGCGAAGCGGACAAGCTGCTCGACTGGGTGATCGAACGCGCCGAAGAACGCCTGCGTCGCCGCAAGGAAAAGGAAGTCAACCGCAAGACGGCGGTGCGCAAGCTGCGCCTGCCCGGCAAGCTGGCGGACTGCTCGCAGAACACGGCTGAGAATGCCGAGCTTTTCATTGTCGAGGGTGACTCGGCTGGCGGCTCGGCCAAGCAGGCGCGCAACCGCGCCAATCAGGCCATTCTGCCGCTACGCGGCAAGATCCTCAACGTCGGTAGCGCCAGCCGTGAAAAACTCTCGGCCAACCAGCAGATCGCCGATCTCATTCAGGCGCTCGGCTGCGGTACGCGCACGAAATATCGCGAAGAGGATCTGCGTTACGAGCGCATCATCATCATGACCGATGCCGACGTCGACGGCGCCCATATTGCCTCGCTGCTCATCACCTTCTTCTATCAGGAAATGCCGGAGCTCATCCGCGGCAACCATCTCTATCTCGCCGTGCCGCCGCTCTACGTCATCCGTCAGGGTGCCAAAAGCGCCTATGCGCGCGACGACGCCCACCGCGCCGAATTGATGGAAACCATGTTCAAGGGGAAGAAGGTCGAAATCGGCCGCTTCAAAGGCCTTGGCGAGATGATGGCGGCGCAGCTGAAGGAAACTACCATGGATCCCGAAAAGCGCACCCTGCTGCGCGTCGAGATCGATGATGTGGATTTCGAAGGCACCCGCGAGGCGGTGGACAATCTGATGGGAACCAAGGCGGATGCCCGCTTCCGTTTCATTCAGGAACGTGCGGCCTTCGCGGATAATCTGGATATCTGAGGGTCAATCTTTGCCGATTTGTCCCGGCCAGTCATAACCGGCCGGGACGTTTTGACTCACGCCGCAGCCACATGGTCGCGAACGCTCAGAATACGGTCGATCAAACCCCATTCCAGAGCTTGTTCAGCCGTCATGAAGAAATCCCGATCCATGGCGGCTTCCAGCTTTTCATAGTCGCGCTTGCAGTGCTCGGCATAAAGCCGCGTCATGCGATGTTTCGTCTGCCGCATTTCCTCGGCATGGATGAGCATGTCCGAAGCCTGCCCCTGAAACCCGCCGAGCGGTTGATGAATATGGATGCTGGCATTGGGTAGTGCCGCGCGCTCGCCCGGCTCGCCCGCCATCAGCAGGAATGACCCCATCGAGCGGGCCGTTCCCATGCACAGCGTGTGAACCGGCGCGCGGATGTAGTGCATGGTGTCATACATTGCGAGGCCGCTCGTCACGACGCCACCCGGCGAATTGATATAGAGATGGATCGGTTTCTTCGGATTTTCCGCCTCGAGAAACAGCATTTGTGCGCAGACCAGCGCCGAAACCGTGTCGTTCACCTCACCGTTGAGAAAGATGATCCTTTCCCGCAGCAGCCGGGAATAGATGTCGAAAGACCGTTCTCCCCTTGAGGATTGTTCGATTACCATAGGGACGAGTTGCATCGCTTCGCGCATGGGCGAACTCCTGTCGGTTGAAAATGTCGGGAAAACGCGCCTGATCAGGCGGCGAGTACGGGTAGCGAACCGTTATTGTTCGCGGCAGCCTTGGTCATTCGGCCGGTATTCAGGGCATCCATATCGTGGATGATCCTGAGGCTGGTGCCGCCATGCGCGTTCGGTGCGATCCTGAAGGTGACTGTGCTTTCCAGAAATGGCGGAACATCGTCGCGCATCCTGTAACAAACCTCCCGCCCCGGCGTGACGTTGATCGCCTCGGGTTCGGCCAAAGCCTCCTTCGGCAACCAGTGTTCACGGAACGCCGGAATGCTGATCGCACGCCAGACCTTTTGCGGCGGCGCATCAAGATCATATTCAAGCTCGATACCGGGTTTTGGTGCTGTGGGCATTTCCCTGTTCATTGATCCATATCCTTCAGCAAGAGCTTGAGTGCTTCTACGCGTTGCGGCCAGTAGGCGCGGTATTTGCCAAGCCACGCCGCAATACGTGTCAGTCCGTCTGGATCGACCTCGTAATTGACGAAACGACCCTGCCGCCTTTCAACCACCAGCCCGGCCCCCCGCAGCACCGAAAGGTGTTGCGACATGGCCGGCTGGCTGATGTCGATACCTTGGCGCAAGGAGGAGGCGTTCATGGCGCCATCCGCCAGCTTTTCGAAAATGGCGCGACGTGTCGGATCGGCGAGCGCCCGGAAAATATCATTCTCTGTCATGACAACACATAAGCACACACTTATACGATTCGCAAGCCTCCTGTTTTCGTTCGGCAAGCCGGCTTCAGCCCGGCCCACCTCGAATAATACTTGTCCTACTAAGTATTACCGCCAGAATTACAGCCAGCCTTATCGATTCCTAAACGTTCAACCGGTAACTCATATACCTGCGCGAAATGGTCTCGCTGTCTCTCGCCGGCCGATCCGGCATGTCCTTCCATCCCCCTATGAAGCAATTGCTAGCGCCGTGCTCCGATGCCGGTGTTTTGGAGAATGAGGATGTTTTTGAAAACCGCTACCGCCCGCAACATGTTCGCCATCGTTTTCGCCGGTGTCTTGACGACCGTGGCGACTGCCGGTGTGCTTTTATGGCTTTCCTATCGGGCGGTGGAAGAACGCTCGATCTCCGAGATGCACAACGCCGCCAATACCAGCGCCGCCAATGTCGAGACCTTCTTCGCGCACGCAACGACGCTTGGCGCGAACATGCGCTCGGCGCTTCATACCGAGAAGGAAACCGGCAATCCGAACCGCGCGGCCATCGACCGCCTGTTCAAACGGCTTCTCGACGACAGCCCCTTCGCCGTGGGCATCAGCACCGGCTGGGAACCCAACGCCTTCGACGGCAAGGACAAGGAATTCGCCAACACACCGGGCAACGATGTGACCGGCCGTTTTGTACCCTATTACGCCCGCAAGGACGGAAAGGCGGTAGAGGAGCCGCTTGTCGACTACGAGACGCCCGGAGCGGGCGACTACTATCTCGTGCCGCGCCGAACCGGCAAGGATCTGATGACCGAACCTTACGTCTATCCCATCAACGGCAAGGACGTCTTCATGACGTCGTTCATGGCGCCGCTGATGTTTAACGGTAAATTCGGTGGCGTGATCGGTGTCGACATCGCGCTCGATTCGCTTTCGTCCGACCTCGCCAAGCTGAAACCGCTCGGAGAGGGATATATCGCACTTCTCAGCAAGGACGGCAGTATCGTCAGCCATCCCGATGCCGGGACACATGGCAAAGCCCTGAAGGATTCCGGTCTGGATGCGACCGCATGGCAGGCCATGATCGACAATCCGGGTGTTGCCCGCGAACTGACGGATGCCGCCGGCGTCCGCCACATGGTGCTGGCCGTGCCCGCCCATGTCCTGCCGGATACGACCTGGTTCACCATCGTCTCGGTGCCGAAATCGATACTTTTCGCGCATCTTTCGACGCTTGCCCTCACTTCCATCGCCGTCATCGCCATCGCCACCGGGCTTATGGTCGCGATAGGCTGGCTGCTTGCCGCCCGCTTCGGCAAGCGTCTCAACAGGGTCATATCCGCAACCAGCCAGATCGCGGAGGGACAGACGAACGTGGATTTGTCCGAAGCCCGTCACCGCGACGAAATCGGCGAAATGACCCGCTCGCTTGCCGTATTGCGCGATGCGACGATCGCCAAGGTGCGCCTTGAAGACGAGGCCGAGCGCAACCGGGCGCTTACCGATGAGGAACGGGCAGAACACGCCGCGGAGGCCGCCGAACGCGACCAGCAAACGCGCAATGCGGTGGAGGCGCTGGCCGAGGGCCTGCAGAAGCTCGCCGAGGGCGACATGACCCACCGCATCGAAAAGACCTTCGCAGGATCGCTAGATCAGGTTCGCCATGACTTCAACGCCTCGCTTGAAAAGTTGCAGTCGGCACTTCGCGCCGTCAACAGAAACGCCGAGGCCATCCGGTCCGGCTCCGAAGAAATCCGCACGGCGTCCGACGATCTCGCCAAACGCACCGAGCAGCAGGCCGCCTCCGTGGAAGAAACGGCGGCTGCGCTGGAGGAGATAACCACGTCTCTCAAGGACGCGACATCGCGTGCCGACGAGGCAGGCCAGCTTGTCGAGCGCACCCGCATCGGGGCGGCAAAATCCGGCGAGGTCGTGCGCCGCGCTGTCCAGGCGATGAGCGGCATTGAAAGCTCGTCGCGCGAGATTTCCAACATTATCGGCGTCATCGACGAGATTGCTTTCCAGACCAATCTGCTCGCACTGAATGCGGGCGTGGAAGCAGCGCGGGCGGGCGAAGCGGGCAAGGGTTTTGCCGTTGTCGCCCAGGAGGTGCGCGAGCTTGCGCAACGCTCCGCCAATGCCGCCAAGGAAATCAAGGCGCTCATCACCAAATCCGGCGAGCAGGTCCACATGGGCGTCACCCTTGTCGGAGAAACCGGCGCAGCGTTGGCGGAGATCGTCGATCAGGTGCAAGAGATCGACCGCAACGTGACGGCGATCGTCCGCTCATCGCGTGAGCAGACGACCGGGTTGAACGAGATCAGCTCGGCCGTGAACTCCATTGACCGGGGCACGCAGCAGAATGCTGCCATGGTTGAAGAACAGACGGCGGCCAGCCACGCGCTTGCAAACGAGGTCGCGGCACTGAACCGGCTGATCGCGCAGTTCCGGTTGAGCGAGGGTGAGGCTACTCAGGTTCGGCCTGTCCACGCTGAAGAGGAAAACCAGCGCCCTGCCCTCTCAAACGCCCACGCCCTGAGCAACAGGCTGGGCAGGGCTTTCGCCGCGAAATAGACTGTGAGGCTGCCAGAGACCGACAGGCGTTGCTGGCGGCCTCCTCTGGCATTCTGCATCCGTGTGTGAACGCTTTATGCCCTCGCGCGTTTTCACCCGGCCTGATAATCTTCGGGCCGGGAGTGATCAAAACAAGTGACTGCATTTACGGTCTTTATCGTCATGGTGCTGCTGGTCGTCGGACCGGGCCTGTTTGTTGTCATCAGCAAGCAGCGGGAAAAGGCCATTCCCAAACGTCCCTCAACCGCTCTGCCCGTTGCCGAGGATGCCACCAGGCTCGATCGGCACTGGCAGTCGATCAGGAACGGCTGGAACGAGAAGAACGCGCTCTGCCTGCTGCATTCCAATCTTGATGCCTTTGCGGTGCGCGTGGCGGCGGCGCGGGCGGCGGGGCGCAGCCTCGATCTGATGTATTACATGTGGAATGCCGATCTGACCGGGCGACTGATGATGCGCGAAGTCATTGCCGCCGCAGACCGCGGCGTGCGCGTGCGGTTGCTGCTGGACGATCTCGGCGTCTCCATCTCCGACCGCATCTTCCACGCCATCGACAGCCATCCCAATATCGAGCTGCGGCTGTTCAACCCCACGCGGGCGCGGGAAAACATCCTGTACCGAAGCCTGGAACTGATCCTCCGGTTCCGCAGCGTCAACCGGCGTATGCACAACAAGGCGTGGATCGCCGACGGACGCGCCGTGATCGTCGGCGGCCGCAATATTGGCGATGCCTATTTCGATGCCGCCGAGCGGGCGAATTTCCACGATTTCGACATTCTCGGTTTCGGCAGGATCGTTGCCGATGCCACCGAAATCTTCGACGACTACTGGAACAGCGCCGTTTCCGTGCCGGTGCGCTCGCTTCTGGCAAGACGACCGAGCAAGCTCGCCAGATTGCGGCGCGAGCTTGACGCCCTGCCGCAAAGCGAGGCCGCCAAACCCTATCTGGAACGCGTCGAAAGCCAGTACGGCAGCGGTCATTTCCTGATGTCGGATCGCCTGCACTGGGTCGATGAGGCGGACGTGCTGGCAGACCCGCCCGAGAAGGCGGCAGGCAAACGCCGCAACGGCCACAATTTCCTGATGGAGAGCCTGCTGCCGTTGCTGCAGGCGGCAAGCGACAGCCTGCACATCACCTCCCCCTATTTCATTCCCGGCAAACAGGGCTTGGGCATTTTCTTAAATCTTGCCGAGGGCGGCGTGTCGGTCGCCATCCTCACCAATTCGCTGGCTGCGACTGATGTGGCCGCCGTTCACGCCGGCTATGCCCGCTATCGGAAACCGCTTCTGCTGGGCGGGGTGCGCCTGCATGAACTACGCGCGCAGGCGGACCAGCCAAGCTTCACTCTGCGCGGCTCGGGACAGGCGAGCCTGCATACCAAGGCCTTCACCCGCGATGGCAAGACCGGTTATATCGGCTCGCTCAATTTCGATCCGCGCTCCGCCTCGCTCAACACGGAAATGGGCGTCGTTTTCACCTCAGCACCGCTGGTTGCGCGCATGGACGAGATATTCAGCGAACAGATCCGCCGCTCGATGAGCTTCGAACTGGATATCGACAACGGTAACCGCCTCCTCTGGATGACGGAGGAACAGGGACAGCCCAAAACATACCGGCGCGAACCCGACGCTGCCATCAGCCGCCGGATCGTCGCGGGCATCATGCGTTTCCTGCCGCTTGAATCGCAGCTCTGACCTATCGCAGTTTTGACGAAGAGAAGTCGGCTCAGGCCGCCGGTCTCACCCCGGCCTTGGCCAATTGTATCTGCACCAGCGTATCGAGGTTCTGGTTGACGCGGCAGTAGAACTCCTCGTCGATGAAGGGCCGCAGCATGAAATCGTTGCCGCCCGCCTTCAGGAACCGCGCCGACAGCAGCCGGTTGGTGGAAGAGGAAACGCCGATGATGCGCAGCTCGTGCGACCCGCGCACGGTGCGGATGCGCCGTGTCAGTTCGAAGCCGTCAATATCGGGCATGTTGTAGTCGGTGACCACCAGCCCGATATCGGGATTGGCCTTCAGGATTTCGAGCGCTTTTGCACCGCTATCGGCAAGGCTGACGCGGAAATTATAACGCTTGAGGCGGCTGGAAAGCAGCGCCCGCGCCGTCGGGCTGTCATCAACGATCAGCACATGATGGCGGTGGTTGGTAAGGAACCGGCAGATGGATTCCGTCAGCATGTCCACGGCGAAGATATTGTCTTTCAGAATGTAGTCGACCACATTCTTGGCGATCAGCGTTTCGCGGGTCGCCTCGTGAAAGGTGCTGGTGAAAACGATGGTCGGAATCGAAAGATCGATCAGATATTCCAACGCCTCACCATTTTCCGCCCCCGGAAGGTTGATGTTGGAAATCGCAAGCGTCACGGGTTCGGCGGAGTGTTCGTAACACGCCTGCAACTCCTCGAAGTTGCGGCACACCTCCACGGAAACGCCCAGCAGCTCCTTCAGGCGCAGGCTCACCATCTGGGTGAACACATTGGTGTCTTCCGCCAGCAAAATGCGGCAATTGGTAAAAGGCACGCCCGAATATTGCATGCCCGTAATGCCTAGAAAATTCATTTTGTCCCCAGTCCCCCGTCGTCCTTCAGGGGAAATTAGCAGGCGTATTTTTCAAATTAATTAATAACACTTTTGCCGGAAAACAGTTGGCGCACATGCTTACCCAAAAGAAAACACGGCCCCCCAAAGAGGGCCGTGTTTTAAATGCAGACAGGAAAATGTCTCATGCGCGCAGCAGCGCATTCTCCGTATCGAAGGGGCTTTCTTCCACCACCTCGGCATCATAAAGCGTGCCGAGAATGCGGATTTTCAGCTTCGTACCAATCGCCGCATATTCGGGTTTCAGCATGGCAAGCGCGATGGACTTGCCGACGCGCCAGCCGAAACCACCGCTGGTGACGCGGCCGGCAAGTGCGCCGTTTTCGTCGGAGATCGCTTCCGAACCGCGCGCATCCACATCCGTGTTGCCCGACACGGTCAGCGTCGAGAATACCGACTTCAGGCCGGCCTCCTTGTAAGCCACCAGTGCATCGCGGCCGATGAAGCTCTTCTCCGGACGCAGGAAGCGGTCGAGACCAGATTCATAGGCGTTGTATTCCACCGAAAGCTCGCGGCCCATGTTGCGATAGGACTTTTCGAGCGACATCGACACCATGGCCCGGATGCCGAAAGGCTTGATGCCGAATTCGGCGCCCGCTTCCATCAACTGGTCGAAGATGTAGTTCTGCATCTCGATCGGATGGTGCAGTTCCCAGCCCAGTTCTCCGACGAAGTTGACGCGCAGCGCATGCGCCGTCGCCACGCCGACGGAAATCTGCTTCGCGGTCAGCCAGGGGAAATCCTTGTTCTCGAGGCTGGTGCGGGTCAGCTTCTTCAGGAGATCGCGCGACTTCGGACCGGCAAGCACCAGCACGCCGTATTTCTGGGTGATCGGTTGCAGCACGACTGAACCATCGGTAGGCGCAAGCCGCTGAAGCACGTCATGATCGTGCGCCTCAAGACCGCCGGCCGAAACCAGATAGAACCGGCCCGGTGCCCATTCATAGACGGTGAATTCCACCTTCACGCCGCCATTCGGCGTCAGAAGATGCGTCAGCGCGATGCGACCGCGCTTCTTCGGCACGATGTTGGCCAGAATGCTGTCCAGCCAGGCACGTGCGCCGGGGCCGGACACTTCCATCTTGGCGAAGGCCGACATATCAAGCACACCGACATTCTGGGTGACATTCTTCACCTCATTACCGACATGTTCGAAATAGTTCGAGCGGCGGAACGACCATTTCTCGACGATACGGCCATCATCAAGCGGCGGCGCGTAGTTGTGGCTGGTGATGACATCAGCACCGACGCCGAGGTCTTCTTCGCGCAGTGCATAGCCTTCCGGCGCATACCAGTTGGCACGCTCCCAGCCGTAAACGGAGCCGAACACGCCACCGAGCTTCTTCAACCGGTCGTAAACCGGTGTCGTCTTCAGCGGACGGGCAGCGGAACGCTCTTCATCGGGATAATGCATGGTGAAGACGTTGGCATAGGCTTCCTCGTTCTTGGCGATGAGGTAGCCTTCCGTGGCGTGAGGTCCGAAGCGGCGCGGATCAACGCCCATCAGGTCGAGCGTCGGCTCGCCGTCGACGATCCATTCCGCAAGCTGCCAACCGGCACCACCGGCAGCGGTGATGCCGAAGGAATGGCCTTCGTTCAGCCAGAAGTTCTTCAGGCCAGGTGCCGGACCAACGATCGGGTTACCATCGGGCGTATAGGCGATAGCGCCGTTATAGACCTTCTTGATGCCCACTTCGCCAAAGGCCGGAACGCGCACCATCGCCGTTTCGATATGCGGCATCAGGCGGTCGAGTTCCTCCTGGAACAGCTCGTATTCGCTATCGTCAGAGGGACCGTCGACATAACAGACCGGCGCGCCGACTTCATAGGGACCGAGGATAAGGCCACCGGCTTCTTCACGCATGTACCAGGCCGAATCCGATTCACGCAGAACGCCCATTTCCGGCAGGCCCTGACGGCGGCGCTCGAGAATGGCCGGATGCGGCTCGGTGACGATATATTGATGCTCGACCGGAATGACCGGGATGTTGATGCCGACCATCTCGCCGGTCTTACGGGCAAAGGAACCGGTGCAGGAGATGATATGTTCGGCGATGATCTCGCCCTTGTCCGTCGTCACCTTCCAGTGACCGTCTTCCAGCTGCTCGATGGCGGTGACGGTGGTGTTGCGATAGATGGTGGCGCCATGGTCGCGTGCGCCCTTGGCGAGCGCCTGCGTCAGATCGGCGGGCTGGATATAACCGTCATCCGGATGCTGGATCGCACCGAGCAGGCCGTCGGTCTCGCACAGCGGCCAGATTTCCTTCACCTGTTCCGGCGTCAGCATGTTGACCCGCACACCGATGGTCTCGGCGATACCGGCATAATACATATACTCGTCCCAGCGATCCTTGGTGCGGGCGAGACGAATGTTGGAAACCTTGGAGAAGCCGACATTCATGCCGGTCTCTTCCTGAAGCTCCTCATAGAACTTCACGGAATATTTGTGGATCTGGCCAACCGAGTAGCTCATGTTGAACAGCGGCAAAAGACCGGCCGCATGCCAGGTGGAACCCGACGTCAGCTCCTTGCGCTCGATAAGGACGCTGTCGCTCCAGCCCTTCTTGGCAAGATGATAAAGCGTCGAGACGCCAACGACGCCGCCACCGATCACCACCGCCCGTGCATGTGTCTTCATTTACAGAACCCCTAAAAAGCGCCGGCATTGTCTGTCGTGCTGCCAAATCGATGGGAGGGAATATGAAGCGCTTGTTTGCGGTTCAGCCGCCTGATTGCGACATGGCCATAGGGTGCTGCGACAGGCACGAAAATGCCGCCACCGGACCGGCTTTCACACCACCGCCGCCTCTTTGTGGAGACGGCGGTGAACACGTCAGGAAATATCCGGTCCGGAGCAGATCAGGATTTCGACCCGCGACGCGCGCAAGCAAGCCACGGGCCGATATTATCGCTTACCTGTTCTGGAGCTGCCTTTGCATCTCCAGTATCTTCGGCTGATCCAGTTTAAATTCCTTCAGCATATTATTGCCCGGAATAATGATCGTTTCCTTGAGAACAGGCGCTCCCGGCAGATTGTGGATGCCGCCGCCACCCGGTGCCGGCGGGGGAGCAACGGGAGAAGGAGGAGGCTTCGACCCGGGTGGAATGTTAGGCTGTTCGCAAGGTGGGATCTCGAATTGGCAGTTAAGCGTTAGCTGGGCAACAACAACACTGACAGGCTGTGAATATACATCTTGCGAATTCATTAAAAATGAAGCGATCAGTCCGAACAAAATCGATGCGCTCTTCATTTGCCAGCCTCCTTTGATGTCGCACATGCCTGCACGGTGCCTTTGACTTTTTTGTCGGCTGTTGCTTTTGCCAGATCGTCCCTCCACGCAGGCGTGCTGCCGCGCATCCCCAGGGAAACGGCATTGAAGCCGATAACCAGTGGCCGCGCGAATTGGCGATCGGAAAACAGACCGGAACTGTTTGCGCTGCGAATGGCATTTTCGGTGAGAGAGATATCTTTGATATTGGGGTCAGGCCGAGTTTCATTGGGCGGTTGCGTCGCGGCGCCGTTCACATCGTTTTGCGATTGCTCAATATTCGGCTTACCCGCTCCCACATTGAGGCCGACCAGCCGGCCACGCCCATTGGTGATTTTCACCCCGCGCGTCAAAAATGCCTGCCGCACCACAAGCAGCCTGACGTCATAAATATAACGCAGACCGCAATCCTTGGTCTCAGCACTCCTGAGAATGTCCCGGCCAAGAATATAGGACAGTTTTTCCCGGATATACTCATCGTTACAGAGGAGTTGCGTCGTCGCGCCGGCACAAAATTGAATCAACGCATGCTGGGCGTGAAAGGGGTTGATCGCATAGGTCTGGACATTCTGAAGCTCGATTTCCTCGACGTCCGCCCGGGCGCCGCCGAAACCTATAGTGCGCAGAAGCCCTGATATACCTTCCCTCCGCTCTATCTTGATGACCGGGAAAAGCACATCCTTCACCTGCAGGCCCGATGTCGTTCCATTATTGGCGACTTCGGTGCGTGGCTGCGATAACGCAAGTTTGCTCTTGTCCTCTTGCCAGGTGTTGTCGCCGAAATAGGGAGCCTCCGATTTGACCGAGAGATATCCTCGAAGATCGGGTATCTGCGTCACCTTCACGTAACGGCCGATAAAGGCCTCGCTTTCGAGATCTCCCGGTAAAGATTTGAATTTGTGGCCTGAATCCACCACCTCGGCGATAATGTCGCCGACGTAGATATCCTCCTGCGGCGGATAGACCGGCGTGATGCCGAGTCTGCGGATGGATTCGTTCCAGCGTTTCGGCAGGTAGTCATCGGTCACATCCATCTCGCCCATCAGGAAAAACAGACCGGCAGAGCCGATAACAACGCCCGCCGCCAATAAGGACGCCTTGACGGCATGGGGTTTTCCCCATGCCAAAACGCCCTTCAGCTTTTCCAGCAGAGACGCTTTTACAGGAACTTGGCCCGGAGGTTGGGCAGGTTGGGCAGGTTGGGCAGGTTGGGCAGGTTGGGCAGGTTGGGCATTTCCATCAACTGGATCCGACATATGAACCCCGAAAGAAAAAGAAATAAACTAAACAATAACCGCAATATATCAACTTGAAGTTTAAACAACAATACAGTCACAGCGGGAATTTCTATTATATTTTTACGACAACAGGCTTGCGGATACCAGTTTTACGCAGCCGAAAATTGCGGACAAAATCATCATCCGCCGCCGCCGGGCCGGGTCCTGCACCTACCCCGCGCCGACCATTTTAGGCAGGGCTGCGGCGCAGATCGCCGCAGCCGCAGCCAGTCAGTTATCCTTGGTCGCGTTTTTTGCCGTCGCCTTCGTGTCCAGAGCGATCTCGCCGCCCGCTTTTCCGGCTTCCTTTTCCGTCTTCGTCCCGGCATCCGCCGATGCCGCACCCGTATGTGCCACCACCGCCTTGTCGCCCTCTTCCGAAAGCAGCGCTGCCAGCATGTGCGGGTTGGTATCGCCTTCGACGTGGATATTGAGGTTGCGCTGCGGGAACGGGATGGCGATCCCTTCCTCGCGGAAGCGCTTGAGGATCGCGATCCTCAGTGCGTTTTTCACGCCAAGCCCGGTGGATAGATCCGCGAGGTGGAAACGCAATTCGAAATCCAGCGAGAAATCGCCGAACCGGACGAATTCCACATGCGGTTCGGGGTTGCGCAGCACCGGCGGCTGGGTGCGCACCAGTTCCAGCAAAATATCCATGACCTGCTGCGGATCGGCCTCATAAGACACCGAAACCGGAATTTCCGCGCGCATGATGCGATTGCGGTGCGTCCAGTTGCCGACCGAGGAATTGATGAGTTCCGAATTCGGCACGATGATCGACTGGCCACGGAAGGTTTCGATCTCGGTTGCGCGCACGGAAAGCCGCTTGACGGTGCCTTCCGTCGTGCCCGTCACGACCCAGTCACCCACCTTGAAGGGGCGCTCCACCAGCAGGATGAGGCCGGAAACGAAGTTCGAGACGATGTTCTGCAGGCCGAAACCGATACCGACGGACAGGGCGGACGCAACCAGCGCCAGGCTGGAGAGGTTGAGGCCGGCGGACGAGACGCCGAAAATCGCCGCAACCGCGATGCCGAGATAACCGATGCCAGTCTTGACCGAGTTGCGCACGCCGGCATCCACCTGCCCGCGCGCCATGACGTTGCTGTCCAGCCACTTCTGGAACCAGCGCGTGATGATGTAGCCGATGGCGAAGACGAGAACGCCGCCGAAAAGGCCGATCAGCGAGATGGAGGCATTGCCGACGGTGATGCCCGTCAACAGCCGGTAGGCCCAGCTTTCGATGTCACCCGGCTGGAAACCCCACGAAAACAGGATCAGCGGCACGCCGAAGGCAAGCGCTATGACATAGATGCCGAGCCCCGCGACAAGACCCGCCTGATCGAGCGCAACCGGACCGAGGCCGTAACGCCGCCCGAGATAACGACCCGCCAGGGATTCGGAAAAGGCGCCCTGCCTTGAAATCGCCTTGCCTGAGAGAATACCGATATACATCGTCGCCAGCACGGCGCCGGTTGCGACGATCTGCGTGGCGAGGAAGCGCGCCAGTCCCACATAACCCGTCAGGCAGGCGCCGATGAGAACGAGCCCGCCGACCCTGAGCAGAATGACGAGCCAGCGCGGCAGGCGCTGATTGCCGGTCTCGTAGTCCTGTCCTTCGCCGATCATCGGGCGCAGGAACGACACGGTGAGCAGGATGATGCCGATAATGATCGAGGCGACGAAACTCTTGGCAACGGTGACGATCAGCGGCGAATAAAGCGTCTCGCTGATTGTGCCGAACAGATAGTCGAGGCCGTTGACGAGAGCCATCAACAGCACCGCCGAAGACAGCGTGTGCGCGCCCTTGTTCGACACCTTCAGCAAACGCCATTCCGGCTGCGTCGGCGCAAAGATCGCGTAGCTCAGCCGCGACACGAAATAGACGAAACCCGTGATCGCCATGGCCCCGAACAGGATCGGCGCTATGTCGGAGCGCAGCACGTTGAAATTATCGAGGAAAAACGCCGAGGTCACCAGGAACAGGAAAAGCGACAGCGACTGCACCATGGTCGACCAGAACGCCACCGAAAGCCGCCGCAGATAGGATGGCTCGCCCGTAAAAGCCCGCCTTTCCATGCGGCTGCCGAAAAAGCGGTAACCGCCCACCAGAAACAGCAGCGCCGCCATAATCGACAGCATCACCGCCCCGAACATCGGCAGGCGTTTGTAGTTCCAGACGAAACTCGTCCAGCTGCTGAAGGCGTTGTTGAGGTTGGTCAACTCGCTCAGGAAGGCGGAAGTGGCGTCGCCCAGCGTCTGGCCGGAGACTTCGGTGCGCTTGAACAGCGTGGCGGCAAAAAGCGCCCGGCGAACCGCCGTGATATTGTTGGAAATCTGCGCGGCATTGGTGGCGGTGCTCTCCACCTCGCCGGCAATCGCATTGACCTCGGCGCGCTCCGCCGTCAGCCGGGAACGCTCCTCCGTCACCATGCTTGCTTCCGGCGGCTGGCCGTCCGCCGGGGCAGCACCAAGCGCGTCCAGACGTGTCTTGATCTGGTCGAGGCGGGTCCGCAGCTTGGTGTTGGCGGCGGCCGCATCGGCAGCAATGGTGTCGGCGCGTCCCTTCAGGTCCACCAGCTGTACATCATCGCTGCGGCCCGCCTCCATCTGTCTGGCAATCGCCGAAACATCTGCCTTCCATTTTTCGAGATCCGCCCGCGCCTGCTCGATGATGGACGCCTGGATCGCGACCGGAGCGGGCGCTGTCGCGTCCTGCGCCGATGCCAATGTTGCGGACGACAGAAAGCCGCCAAGGAGGGAGAACAACATGACCATTATCGCTGCCATGGCGGCCTTTCGCCGCCGGCCGGACTTCAGCCCGCTGAACACCCGCCCACCGTCAATCAATCCGCCAAACATCAACCGCACATCCATGCCTTTCGCATCTTAACTCCGCATCAGGCTATTTACCGCCTGCAGCGCGGAAAACCACCCGCAAAAAGCGAGGTTTTCGGGAGTTTACCTTGCTTTTCACCCAGAGAATCATCACCTTCGATAGTGCAGCAATCATGGGAGGAAATCATGGAATCTGCTGGTATTGGCTGGTTCGCAGCAATCATCATCGGTGGTGTCGCCGGGTGGCTCGCGGAACAATTCATGAAAAGCAATATGGGTGTTTTCATGAACATCCTTCTTGGAATCGTCGGCGCCATCGTCGCCAACGCCATTCTCTCTGTTTTTGGAATCGCTCTGCAAGGTTGGCTCGGTTATCTCATCGCCGGCTTCATCGGCGCCTGTATACTCATCCTTATCGGCAGAGCCTTCCGACGCGGGTGAGTAAAAAAGAAAATCCTTAAAACCCTGGATTTCCAGGCTTTTCCAGCGCGGCTGAAATTTTTTCGTCACAAAAATCGAAGAAATTTCATTTCCGCGCTGGACAACCCAAAACTTCCCCTTTATATGCCCCCTCACACCGCCACACGGTGTCGGTCGGGTGATTAGCTCAGTTGGTAGAGCAGCTGACTCTTAATCAGCGGGTCGTAGGTTCGAGCCCTACATCACCCACCAAATTCTCTTAAAATGACAAGACGTTGCGGTGCTAAGTTAAAGCATCGCATCAGCGGCGGGGACTAGAAAAACAGTCCCGCCTTCGGCAACGCCGGGCCGCGTATCCGCGCCAGCGGACCTCCCTACCCAGACAATCTACAACTTCGTTTCCGATGCGCTTTTTGTCCCGATAAAACGCGGTCCCAATGGCCGCCCGGCAATCCGGCTTCCGAATTCCTCGGTAAAAGGAACAGGCGCTGCCCGCTTCACCGCTTCGATGGCAGAATCGATGAACGCCTGCCGTCTCGGGCTATCCTCCTGTGGGCGCACAGCGGTAACGACCACCTTGCCCCGTATCTGTCCGTCCCTGTGCAGAATGAACTGTAACGTCACCACAAGCCCCTCCGTGTCTTCCGGCGGCACCCAGCATGCGTAGATCGCATCGAACATTTCGTCGAGATTGTTGGCCGGGGTCGGATCTTTGCAAGCCCGTGACTGGCCTGAAGCCTGCGTCAGAAAGCCTGCGAACACGATGGCGAATGCCACAAGACCCGGCAGCCTGAAGCCGCGGAAAACCGAAAACGAACGGTTGATCAAATCCAGCATCCTCTATCGGAAAGAAATCCGCCTGCCTCACCAACCAGTCAACACCCTTTTTACAAGTTGATTTCGTCAGTAGAAACTATCGGGATAGTTGTTTATTTCGATAAACATAAAATACAATACTCATTGAAACAGCGAAACACCCACAAAAACATCCATACAAAATTGAATCAAAATAACAATAACAATTAAAATAAACAAAAATACGAAATACAATAAATATAAATATACTTACATATTATAAGAAAAACTTGGAATGGCGGCAAAAATTGCCATGCGGTGAATTATGTATTCATAATTATTGAAATATACCGGCCGCTACGAAAAAAACTCCGCATAATCACACCTTCGCCCTTTAACCAATACCGGCAGTTTGCATTGCAAACCGCCGGTTTGGCTGTATGCATTGCCCGGCCAGAACATTGGCGTAATGGGGGATATCATGACATCAAAATGGGTAGTGGCGGCATTTTTCGGGGCTGCGCTGACGGTAGCGGGTGCAGCACAGGCGGACGACCTGGTCTTTACGCTGAAGAACGGCACAGGCTCCGTTCTCAACGCCTTCTACACCTCGCCGGTGGGCGTCGATAATTGGGAAGACGACGTTTTCGGAAAGAAGGCGCTTGGTCCGGGTGAAACGATGGAAATCACCATCGCCGATGGTCGCCGCGTCTGCAAATACGACATGCGTTTCGAATTCCAGGGCGACGCGCTGGAAGACCTCGAGGATACGCAGAACCTGTGCGAACTCGGCGAATACACCATCACCGAATAATAAGCCGGAAATAACGGCCCTGCCCGATCAAGGCGGGGCCAGCACCACGAGCGGCCTTCAAACACCGGTTTCTCGCCAGAGCCGCCGAAACTGCGAAATATCAGCGTGGCAATGCCACCCGCTCCGCAAAGCGGTCTCAATCATCCTTATGATTGGCGCGATGAGATTAATCGTCAACATATTGCTTTTCGTTCTCGGCGCAGTCGGAAGCGGGGTATGTGCGTTTTTACTGTCGGGGACGCTTGCCGATTCCGGACTTCTCGGCTCCTGTTTCGAGGGAAGCTGCGCTTATGCGGCGCTGTTCATGGTGCTGCCCGTCACATGGTTCGTGCTTTTTGCGCTTTACGTCATGGCGCTGCTGGTCTGGAGACGGAAACCTTTCCGGAACGGAAGGCTCTGAAAAGCGCGCATTGGTGCCGCCGCTACCGGGCGTTCGTTGACAGCCATCGAGACTTGCCGTTAACGTCCCGCCTGCTGGGGGATTCGCTGCCAGTGATATGTGGGCCTGCCCGATATCACCGGCCTCTGAATGTGCATGTTTCCGACTTGCGCTTCGTGTAACGACGGGCATAACGGAAAACAGGGAGACCAAACGATGCGGGCCGCAATTAATTCTCCATCGCTTTCTATCGACACCATGGACTATCAGGCCGAGTGCCAGTTCGCGCTGGAACCTTCCATTCAAGGGCTGATCGAAAAAGCAGAAGACGCCGGCTGGAACCGCCAGCAGGCCGCACTTGCCATCGTCGCACTCGCCAGCGAACATTTGAGCGACATGCTCTCGGGCCTGACCGTACCGGATCACCGCCCCCTGTCCTGATCCCCTCCTTCCGGCCGGGCCTGATCAACGCCCGGCATCATCCCCACAAATCGACTGAGCTGGCCGGAGCGTCTACCGTCGCGCCCGCATAAGCATTCGACGCCTCCGTGGCGGGTGCACAAGGCGGAAGCGCTCTGCGCGCCGATTTGGCCCCGCCCCCGTGTCTGTCGCGCCTCACCGGTCATCCCTGGGGCATTTCGGCTGCCCTGCCGGCAACGCTGCCATAGTGTTGACATAAGCAACCAATAATGAGAACATAAAGTGAACATTATGGAGGTCAGCGATGAACGCAGCAGACGCAACCATAGAAAATGCCCTGTCCGTGGTCGCCCGGTCCCGCGATATGCGCGAGCGCGCACTTGAGCGGCGACGGGAATTGCAGCGGCGAACGGAAGTCATCATCGCCCGGCCGCTCTACGTGCTGAAAAAGAACGAAGGGCCAAAGCAATTATCGCTGAAACTCGACAGCTAGTTTCTGACAGGCAGCCTGCGGGAACGGGTGACAAGCGGCGGATCGCGAGAGTGAAGATCGCTGGTCCGCGCTATTCGCCAAAAGCAAAATCCCGTGCGGATCACCTCGCGCACGGGATTTTCAGAATGAAGAGATCATTGTCTTGTCTTATTGCATGCGTTGCATTGCGGCTTCGGGTTCGCCGGTCGTCGCAACCGTTGCCGCCGGAAGGCGATCGGTCTTTTTCAGGATGACGATAGGCTTCTCCACCGGATCCGTCGGCGGAACGATGCTTGCGGTTTTGAATTCACGGTCGACAGCAGGAACGGAAGCGTTGATCCTTTCATGACCCATGCATTCCGCGAACGCTGCACTGGCGGAAAAACCAAGGACAGCGGCGATAATGAGAACTGATTTCATGTCATTCTCCCTTCGCTTTCGTGGCGATCTCCCAGAATAGGGGGAGACGGTCCGGATTGAAAATCACACTTTAGAGATATCTAAAGTTGTCGATCATTGCGGCAGTCGTCGTCATCGGTGGGCAATGGGGCGATGTTTCAGGCGTATCGCCGTTATTTTTTCCGCACATCCAGCGGATTTTGGCAAAGCGGCCTGCGGAATATCATCGCCACATAACTTCCCTTGAGGGAAATGAGGCTTGGCTTGTAAGTCGAGGCCTTTGCCGCGTTGGCGGCCTTTATCGTTCGTCCGTCAGAGGAATTATGCTGCATGGCACGCCTCCTTCCATAAGCGATAACGAAAAAACACCGTACTTGTTCCGCATGGCCGTTCCGTTGCCGTGAGAGAGGACACGGCGGCACCGCGTGTTTCCTCCCCCCGAGGGGAAGAAGGTGGACCGAAGGGTCGGATGAGGGGGAACCCTCACCGAATATCGCGGGCCTTACCCCTCAACCCGCTGCCGCGACCTTCTCTCCGGCGGGGAGAAGGCGACACGCCTCATCCTCCCGGCACCTATCCAGTACCACGCTTGAAAATTTCACCCGAAACCTCTATATGACGGGTCGAGAGGACGACCTCGGCCATTTTGGCGACAGCATGCGGGACGGCCCGGTCACATACCGGAGAATAAATTGCGTTCCCTGCCCGATCGTATCCGCCACGCCCTCAGCTTCGAAATCATCGGCCTTCTGCTTATCGTGCCGCTGGGCGCATTGGTATTTCACATGCCCATGGAAGACATCGGCATTGTCGGCCTCGTCAGCGCCACGCTCGCGACCGCCTGGAATTATCTCTACAATCTCGGCTTCGACCATGCCATGCAGCGCCTGAAAGGCACGACGCTGAAGACGCCCGCCATCCGGGTCGCGCATGCCCTGCTGTTCGAACTGGGCCTGCTGATCGTGCTGATGCCCTTTATCGCCTGGTATCTCAACATCAGCCTTGCCCAGGCGCTGATCATGGATATTTCGTTTGCGCTGTTCTACGTGGTCTATGCCTTTGTGTTCAACTGGGGCTACGACCGGCTTTTCCCGCTGCCCGAATGGCAATCGCAGGACGCCGTCTGACCGACGGCGGCCTCGGCACATGACGGCTGCGTTTCAGCGCAACGAAGCCTTGAAAAAGCGGATGACTTCGCCGTTCAATCGCCGATGGAACTCCGTCCGGTCAAACCCCGGAACATCGCCGCATATCTGGGGCAAGGCTTTTTCCATCTCGGCAGGGCAAGGCGTTATGAACGAAAAATGCCCTGCCCCTTTCACCGTCTGATAGTCCGGCTTTACCGGCAGGTCGTCGCGCAGCCCTAAAATATCCTCCGGCGTGACACCGTCGCCGCCGCGCTCCGAACTCCAGAGCTGGACGGGGATCTTGATATTTCGCAGATCATCCGGCCCCGGAAAGGCGTTGAGGGGGTCTGCGACAACCACGGCTTTCACCCGCGCATCGTGAACCCGGTCCTCAGGCGCAGCGGTTCTTTCCAGCATCTGCGCACAGACCGCCGCTTGCCCGTCCGGGCACGGCAATCTGGTGTTCGGAAAATCCGGAACGCCACCGGCTAGCACCAGTGCCGTATAACCTCCGCGCGAAAATCCGAAGACCCCGATGCGTCCGGCATCGATGAAACGGGCATCGCTCCAATTTGCCAGCATATGGTCGAGCAGGCGGACGATATCGGCCGGTCTTCCGGTCAGCGCGGAAAGATCGCCTGCCCGCTTCATATCAATGGCATTGTCGCCGGGATGATTGATTGCCGCGACAATGAAACCGGCATCGGCCAGCGCCGCCGCCGTATCCCGGTGGCTAAAATAGGTGCCGCCGAAACCGTGGGAGATAATGACGAGCGGATATTGCCCATCGATAACAGGGCAATCACGCACCGCAGGCAGAACGAAGGGACCGATACGGGTCTCCACCGGTGCAGCCGCGCAGGGCGACCAGACCGCCGCCCTCATGGGAGGTTCGCCGCGAGTGGATGGAACCTCGATCAACCGAAGACCGGCTGCCAAAGCGGTGCCCGTTCCGGACAGCGCAGAAACAAGTAAAAGGCAAAGCAACACCAGAAATCGCATGACGGACTCGCGGATCGAACACATTGAGCGCAAGGCCGTTATCAACCGGCCTCGTCAGGAACTTAGGCTAATCTCGTGTAGCGGCAATGACCGTCGTGAAGGCTTAGAGTGTTTTCGCTTTTCCTAGAATCGCAAAAACACTCTAACTCTTTGTTTTGTCGTCTTTCCGGGCAGAAAACCGGGGTCCATTTTTCCTTGGAGTGCTCTAAAGCGACTTCAGCGTCCAGGCCACGATGTCGCGGGTGGCGGCGGCGAAGGCCTGGTCCAGCGCCTTCACGAAGTTGGCGTTGCCGGAACCGCTGACGCGGGCGCTGGCACGGAACACTTCCTGCGCCTTCACCGAGCCGTTGCGGTCGTTCAGCAGCTTCACCGACATTTCGATATTGGCAATGTTTTTGCTCGTATCCACCTCGAAGGCGCGGATATCCGTCACGACCTGATAATCGATCGCCAGCCCCTGCCCCGGACGGCCGACGCCACCGAGCTTGCCGGTATCCTCGAAGGCTTCCACGAGCTTGGATTGCACCATGCGCGGCAGGCGGTCGCTCCATTGTGAATTGCCGAGATATTGCACTTCCGAACCGGAAAGGCGCACCACGATGTTTTCGCTGTCCAGCGCCTTCAGCGCCGTCGGATCGGCGATCAGCAATTGCCGGCTTTTAAGCGAAGGCCCGTGCGTCACGGTCGCCGAAGACACGGAAAGGTCGAACGTGTCGTTCGAAGGGGTTCCCGCGCAGCTCGCCATCGCAACAGCAAGCAGCGGCGCCAGAAGCAGGGCACGGCGCCTTTGGCCGTTCATCAGTCGTGTCATAGGCCCATACCCCTTTTAACGCCTTGTTCTGCCGTCATATTGTTTCACGGTGTCGCCGCCGAAAATCAACCGCTGCGGATCGCGGTCAAGATTGGTGATGGCATTGTTGAGATTGTCGACCGTCTGCCGCGTGCTGCCGATAAGCGCCTGGAAATCCTTCAGGCCCGAACCGGAGAAGCGGGTGAGATTGTCGGCAATCGGCCCGATGCGGGCATTGAGATTGTCGGCCACTGCCTTGAACGAAACCAAAGTCTCGCGCGCCTTGGCAAACAGCGAATTGGCATCGTCGGTTCCAAGCATGGTGTCGACCTTGACGAGAATACCGTCGACACGGCTGGAGGCCAGGTTCAGCTTGCGGCCCATGTCGGTGAAGTCGGAAACCGCCTGGTCGATATCGGCGCGGCGGGCGCCAACATCGTCGGCGATCCGCTTGAAGTTCGCCACCGCATCGCGCGCATCGGCGGTCGCTGCGGAAACATCGTTGACCACCGTGCCGACCTTGGCGGGATCGACGGAGGCCAGAAGCTCATCCGCGCGCTTCACCACGGTCTGCACCTGCGTGCTCGCCGCCTCGAAATTGCGCGTCGTGCTCTGCACCGTCTCCATGATGCCCTGGATATCGCTGGAAGCGGAAGCAACGTCCTTCGTCACCTTGTCGACATTCGACAGGATGGAATCGATCTTGCCGGCATCCACCGCCTTCACCAGATCCTCGATCGCAGTCAGTGTACCGTCGAGGCGCACCGAAACCGATTGCACGGTGGTGGAAAGCGAGCTGAGGCTGGCGATGAAGCTCTTGATGCCGTCGGAATTGGCCGCCAGCGCATCGGAGAATTTCTCGGCATTGCGCACGGTCTGCGTCAGCGGGCCACGGGCATCCTGCACGAAACCTTGCAATTCGCCGATGGCGCCATCAGCGCGTTTCAGGATCTTGTCGGCGGTGGCGAGAAGGTTGGTAACGCTGGAAAGATCGGCCGTCAGCTCGGCCGGAACGCCGCTCTCGACAGCTTTCTGCAGGATACGCTCGTCAGCCTTGTTGCCGCCGGAAAGCTCGATATAGGCAGCACCCGTCAGGCCCTGAATTTCAAGCACGGCGCGTGTGGAAGGAAATACCGGTGCGTCGGCCTGCACCTCGGTGAAGGCAATGGAATAGGCCGGATCATCGCGGTCGATGGCAAGACCGCGCACGGTGCCGACCGGAATACCGTTGAAGCGCACCGGAGAACCGACAGACAGGCCGTTTGCGGAGCCGGGAATACGCACGACAAGCTGCGCTGTTGGACCACCACGGCCGAATTCCGCCATCCAGTAGACGAAGCCGAATGCGGCGGCGATCACGATCAGCGTGAAAATTCCGACTATGGTGTAGTTCGCCTTGGTTTCCATGCTTCTCGTTACTCCACCGGATTTTCGTGTCTGCCGTCCGGAAGAACAACAGAGCGCGCCCGTTTGCCGCGGAAATAGGACTGCACCCACGGGTCGTCACAGGCAAACATGTCCTGCAGCGTCCCTTCCACCAGCACCTTCTTCTGGCCGAGAACCGCAATACGGTCGCAGACGGAGAACAGGCTGTCGAGGTCGTGCGTCACCATATACACGGTCAGGCCGAGCGAATCGCGCAAGCGCGAAATCAGCATATCAAATTCCGCAGCCCCGATGGGATCGAGGCCGGATGTCGGCTCGTCGAGGAAGACGAGATCGGGATCGAGCGACAGCGCCCGGGCAAGGGCAGCGCGCTTTATCATGCCGCCTGACAGTTCCGACGGGTATTTGTCGCCCGCATCCGGCTTCAGGCCCACCATCTCAATCTTCAGATAGGCAAGCTCGTCCATCAGCTTCTTCGGCAGATCAAGATATTCGCGCATCGGCAGCTGGATGTTTTCCTTCACCGTCAGGCCGGAAAACAGGGCGCCCTGCTGGAAAAGCACGCCAAGGCGCGTGTCGAGCATCACCCGCTCCTCCTCGCTCGCCTTGTCGTAATCCGTGCCGAGAATGCGGATCGCACCCGCCTGCCGCGGCAGAAGCCTCAGAACAGTGCGCATCAAAACCGACTTGCCGGAACCGGAAGGGCCGATAAAGCCCAGAATTTCGCCGCGATAGACATCGAGGTTGAGATTTTCGAGCACGTTCGTGCCGTTGAAACCAACGGTCACGCCCTCGACCGAAAGCACCACTTCGCGGCCGTCTTTTGCGGTTTTGGTCTGCTGTTGTATCTGGTCCAGTGTTTCCAACGCGCCCTCCCTAGAAATCGATGGCTGCGTAGAAGATGGCGAAAAGGCCATCCACCAGAATGACGACGAAGATCGATTTGACCACCGACGACGTGACGTGTTTGCCGAGCGATTCCGCCGAACCGCCCACTTTCATGCCCTCGACCGCCGCAACAATGCCGATGATGAGTGCCATGAACGGCGCCTTGATCATGCCGGCGGCAATGGTGGATTCCTCGACTGCGCCGTGCAGGCGCGACAGGAACACCTCGAAGGTGATGCCGGAATAGAGAAGCGTGACGATGGCCGCGCCGAAAAGTGCGGCAAAATTTGCAAGAATGGTCAGAAGCGGCAGCGCGATCGTCAACGCGACAAGACGCGGAAACACCAGAACGCCGACGGGGTTGAGACCGATCACCTTCAGCGCGTCGATTTCCTCGCGCATCTTCATCGAGCCGATTTCCGCCGTGATCGCGCTGCCGGAGCGACCGGCAATCATGATCGCGGTCAGGAGAACGCCGATTTCGCGCAATTGCAGAATGCCGACCAGATCGACAACGAAGACTTCCGCACCGAAATAACGCAGCTGGAAAGCACCCTGCTGGGCAATGATGGCGCCGATCAGAAACGACATCAGCATGATGATCGGCACGGCGCGCACGCCCATATGGTCGATCTGGTTGACGATGGCCGCCGGCGACACGCCGCGTCCGCGCCCGAGTTTCATCTGCGCGCCGCGCACCGCGGAGCCGAGAATATACATGCCCGCCAGAAAATCCGCACCGTTCTGGATAACGGCCTGGCCGACCGGCGCGAAGATGCGCTCGACAAGTCCCACCTTGGCGGCAGGTTCGCCCTCCATCGTCGCCTTGTCCGGCAATTGGCCGATCAGATCCTCGATGCGCTTGTTGCCGGTGAGCGTGACGGTTACGCCATTCGCCTCCAGGTCGCCGCGCAATCGCTGAATGACCCACGCGCCTGTCGTATCTATCGCTTCAACAGAGGAAAGATCGATCTCGACAGGACCGGCGGCACCGTTTTTCTCGATCTTTTCGAGGCTAGCGAAAATGCCGGAAAGATTGCTGTTGCGCCAGGAACCGGACATGACATACCGCTGGCCGCCGCCGGAGACGGCGCCGTCTTCGGTGATTGCGGCCGGGTTCGCCTGTTGCCGTGTGTCCTGATCTTGCATAATGCTCCGAGCGAGTGCAGCCGTCACGAGATTCTTAAGGGTTTCATAACGTTTCGGTCTTCGGCAAGCCACAGTGACGGCCGACAATTCGTGATAAATTTGGCGTCATGTGTCGTTTGTCGCCCAATCGGAAGTGAAAAAACATGCCCCGTTACCTTCAAGCCACAACAGAACGCTTTCCCGTCGCCGGCAGCTTCACCATCTCACGCGGCACCCGCACGCATGCGGACGTCGTAACGTGCACCATCCGCGATGGTTCCTTCGCCGGCATTGGCGAATGTGTGCCCTATTCGCGTTATGGCGAGAGCATCGAAGGCGTCGTCGCCGATATAGAGGCGATGGCTGAGCGGATCGCCACCGGCCTGACTCGGCAGGAATTGCAGCAGGTGATGAAGCCCGGCGCCGCCCGCAATGCGGTGGATTGCGCGCTGTGGGATCTGGAAGCCAAAATGAGTGGCAAAAGTGCTGCCGAACATATTTTCGGACAGGCGGCAAAACCGCTCGTCACCGCTTACACCATCTCGCTTGCCGATCCCGAAACCATGGCCGCCAAAACGGCGGAAAACGCCGCACGCCCGTTGCTGAAGATCAAGACCGGAACGGCGGATGACGAGGCACGCCTGCGGGCCGTGCGCGCCGCAGCCCCTGAAGCGCGCATCATCATCGACGCCAATGAGGGCTGGAACGATGATAATATCGAATATTATCTGAAGCTTGCGGCGGAACTGAACATCGCGCTTATCGAACAGCCGCTGCCCGCCGACAAGGACGCCATTCTGGCGCGCATCGACCATCCGGTCCCGATCTGCGCCGATGAAAGCGTGCATTCCACCAAGGACCTTGCCGGCCTGCGCGATCGTTACGATGCAATCAACATCAAGCTCGACAAGACCGGCGGCCTCACGGAAGCGCTCGTCATGAAGGCGGAAGCGGAGCGCCTCGGTTTCACCATCATGGTCGGCTGCATGCTCGGCACCTCGCTCGGCATGGCCCCCGCCGTGCTGGCCGCCCAGGGGGCAGCCTTTTCCGATCTCGACGGCCCGCTGCTGCTGGCTGCGGACAGGGAGCCGGGGCTGGTTTATGAGGGGTCTCTGGTTTACCCGGCGCGGCCGGAATTGTGGGGGTAAGAGCCGCCTGAGGTTCCACGGAGGAGCGGGAACACAGCTGCCGTATTCGCACGATATCTCAGCTATCCGCCAATAAAGTCGCTGAGAAGGTTCTAAAACCTCTCCTCCGTCATGCCGGGCTTGACCCGGTATCCAGCCACGGCGCGTCTGCGCCGTGAAAAGAGCCTCCCGCGATCAAAGACTTGATCGCACTGGATCCCGGCTCAAGGCCGGGATGAAGGTGTGCGGATGCTACAGCCTCGCCAAACGCATCATTCCTGAGGTGGCTTACCGCCCGCACCAGCCGATCAGTCCCAATCAGGCCGCATGCTTCCCGATCAGACCCGGAATATCCACCGGTTCCATCTCATCCGATGTGCGTTCGGAGACATCGCTTGTCTGCATCCAGGTGATCAGCTCGAAAGTGCCATCGGCATTTTCGGCAATCGCCGTACAGCTTTCCACCCAGTCACCGGTGTTGATGTAGCGGATGCCGTCCATGTCTTCCATGACAGCATGGTGAATGTGCCCACAGATGACGCCGTCGACATTGTTGCGGCGTGCCTCGTCAGCCACCACGCGCTGGAATTCGCCGATGAAGTTGACGGCGTGCTTGACCTGCAGCTTGGCCCAGGCCGAGAACGACCAGTAAGGCAGGCCGATGCGGCGGCGCACAGCGGCGATGACGATATTGAGCGCGATCGCCGCGTCATAGGCCCAGTCACCGAGATAGGCGAGAAGGCGGGCGTTGCGCACCACCACGTCGAACTCGTCGCCATGGATGATGAGATATTTCTTGCCGTCGCCCGCCTCGTGGATCATGCGCTCGGCCACTTCGATGCCGCCGAAATGCATGCCGGGGAATTCACGCAGGAATTCATCGTGGTTGCCGGGAATATAAACGATGCGCGTTCCCTTGCGAGCCTTGCGCAACAGCTTCTGCACCACGTCGTTGCAGCCCTGCGGCCAGTACCAGCTGCGGCGCAGCCGCCAGCCGTCGATGATGTCGCCGACCAGAATGATCGTCTCGGCTTCGTGATACTTCAGAAAATCGAGCAGGAAATCCGTCTTGGCCGCCTTGGAACCGAGATGGACATCCGAAATGAAAAGCGTTCTGAACTGTCTGGTTTCAATTTGACCGGCCACGGATTTCATCCCCCTGTTCGGTTGCGTCCCTGCGGCTTTCTTCCCTCTCAGAACCAGACTCGTGTTGCAGCAACATGACAATGGCCCGTTTTTATACGGAATATGACTGATGGCATCACGAAAACGCGAATAAGCCATGCCCGCATTTGCATAAGGGAGCGGCAAATAACGGCTGTACCATGGGAAAGTTTGTTGTATTCAGAGGGCCGGAATTGAACCAGACATGACGGTGGAAGACATGACCTCTCACGATAAGAACAACACGCCCGCCAACACGGCAAAGGCCGACATCGAGGAACAGGCGCTCTTTTTCCACCGCTACCCGCGCCCCGGCAAGCTGGAAATCCAGGCCACCAAGCCGCTCGGCAACCAGCGCGATCTGGCGCTTGCCTATTCGCCCGGCGTCGCCGCCCCCTGCCTCGCCATCCATGAAAATCCGGAAATGGCGGCGGAATACACCGCCCGCGCCAATCTCGTCGCGGTCATTTCCAACGGCACGGCGGTGCTCGGGCTCGGCAATATCGGCCCGCTCGCATCCAAGCCTGTCATGGAAGGCAAGGCCGTCCTCTTCAAGAAATTCGCCGGCATCGACGTTTTCGACATCGAGATCGACGCGCCCGGCATCAACGACATGGTCTCCACCATCGCCGCGCTGGAACCCACCTTCGGCGGCATCAACCTTGAGGACATCAAGGCGCCGGAATGTTTCGAGGTGGAACGCCAGCTGCGCGAGAAGATGAACATCCCCGTCTTCCACGACGACCAGCACGGCACGGCGATCATCGTCGCCGCCGCCGTTACCAACGCTTTGGAACTGGCCGGAAAATCGCTTTCGAGCGTCAAGATCGTCGCCTCCGGCGCCGGTGCGGCAGCTCTCGCATGCCTCAACCTGCTCGTCGCCATGGGCGCAAACAAGGACAACATCTGGGTCCACGATATCGAGGGTCTCGTTTATGAGGGCCGTAACACGCTGATGGACGAGTGGAAGGAAGTCTACGCGCAGAAGACCGACAAGCGCGTTCTGGCCGACTCGATCGACGGCGCCGATGTCTTCCTCGGCCTTTCGGCGGCCGGCGTGCTGAAGCCGGAACTGCTGGAGCGCATGGCGGAAAACCCGCTGATCCTCGCTCTCGCCAACCCCAATCCGGAAATCATGCCGGAAGCGGCGCGCGCAGCGCGTCCGGATGCGATGATTTGCACCGGCCGTTCGGATTTCCCGAACCAGGTCAACAACGTTCTCTGCTTCCCCTATATCTTCCGCGGCGCGCTGGATTGCGGCGCAACCACCATCAACGAGGAAATGAAGATGGCCGCCGTGCAGGCCATCGCCGAGCTTGCCCGCGAGGAAGTCTCGGAAGTCGCCGCCAAGGCCTATAGCGGCGAGACGCCGATCTTCGGCCCGAACTACCTCATTCCCTCGCCTTTCGATCCGCGCCTCATCCTGCGCATTGCACCGGCTGTCGCCCGTGCTGCCGCCGCAAGCGGCGTCGCCGCCCGGCCGATCACCGATTTCGAAGCCTATTTCGACCAGCTGAACCGTTTCGTCTGGCGTTCCGGCTTCATCATGAAGCCGGTCTTCAATGCCGCCAAGGCCGCCGAAAAGAAGCGCATCATCTTTGCCGAAGGCGAAGACGAGCGCGTGCTGCGCGCCGCCCAGGTGCTGCTGGAAGAAGGCACCGGCATCCCGATCCTGATCGGCCGTCCGCAGATCATCGAAACGCGCCTGAAGCGCTTCGGCCTGCGCATCCGTCCGCATACGGATTTCGCCGTGGTCAACCCGGAAGACGATCCGCGTTACCGCGACTATGTCGATGATTATTTCGCCCTCGTCGGCCGCGCCGGCATCAACCCGGAAGCCGCCCGCACCATCGTGCGCACCAACTCCACGGTGATCGGCGCCCTTGCGGTGAAGCGCGATGAAGCGGATGCGCTGATCTGCGGCCTCGAAGGCCGTTATGACCGGCACTTGCGCGACGTGAACCAGATCATCGGCAAGCAGGAAGGCGTGCGCTCGTTTGCGGGTCTCAGCCTGCTCATCACCCAGCAGGGCGCGCTGTTCCTCACCGACACCTTTGTCAACAACGATCCGACATCCGAGGAAGTGGCGGAAATGGCCATTCTCGCGGCCAAGGAAATCCGCCGCTTCGGCATCACGCCGAAGATCGCGCTCGCCAGCCATTCCAATTTCGGCTCGCGCGATTCGGAAAGCGCCCGCAAGATGCGCCGCGCGCTGAAGATCGTGCAGGCGGCGGCACCTGAACTGGAAGTGGACGGCGAAATGCAGGGCGGCTCCGCACTTTCGGAAGCGCTGCGCAAGCGTGCGATGCCGAACAGCGTGCTGACCGGCGAGGCAAACCTTCTGGTTTTCCCGAACCTCGATGCCGCCAACATCACGCTCGGCGTCACCCGCACGCTGACGGAAGGTCTGCATGTCGGCCCGATCCTGCTCGGCAGCGCCCTGCCCGCCCATATCCTGTCGCCCAGCGTCACCTCGCGCGGCGTCGTCAACATGGCGGCATTTGCCGTCGTGCAGGCATCGCACCCTTCGGTGTGATGTTGTGGGGGTGTGATGTTGCGGGCGTATTAACGCAGTTTTGAACATGCTGTTGCCGCATTGCGGCAACAGCTTATGTTATCTTCCTGAAACATGGATTTCCCGAAGCATAACACCCTCGCCCTCACGCGCGGGATATCGAACGGATCGAACAATTGACCCGGCGCCGCAGCCGCATCATCGGCTTTCTGCTTCCCCTTGTTTTCGTCGCGCCGGCCGCCGCTTTCGCGGACGAGGTGTGTGACACGCTTTATGCGCAATTGCGCGAGCCGCCGCGTGTCATCGGCAATACGGCCGAGGTGCGGCGTTACGCCAACGCGCTCACCCGCCAGAACATCGAAATCCGCAAGATCAGGAACGATCTGCGCCGCTACGGCTGCTCATCGGCAAGCATCACCGTTTATGGCAACCCCAATGCCGATCTCTGCGCGCAGATCAGCGACGCGATGGCGGATGCGCAGAGCGAGCGCGACGCCATCATCCGTGACCGTGACGATGCGATGGCGGCCCAGAGCAACGACGATGGTGACATCAGACGCCAGCGCATCCTCGCCGCCCTCGACGCCAATGGCTGCGCCGCCATGCCGGACGCAGATACGCAAGTGCCGCCGGCCCCCAACGTGACGCGTTACCCTGAAGCCTTCGGCCAGCCGGGCAATCCAACCGGACAGGCAGGGCTTTCGCCCTACCCCAATGCCACAGCCGAAGGTGGGCTGAGAACGCTGTGCGTGCGCACCTGCGACGGCTCGTTTTTCCCCATCGCCTCCAATGCCTCACCGCTCGATTTCCGCGCCCAGGCAGAACAATGCCAGAAGATGTGCCCCGGCACGGAGACGGAGCTTTATTTCCACTCCATGGCGGATCAGGAAACGGCCGACATGGTCTCGGCCGAAACCGGAAAACCCTACAAGGACCTGCCGACCGCCTTTGCCTATAAGAACGCCTCGACAAAAGCGCCGAACTGCGCCTGCAACATGGCCGCTTATCACGAGGAGATGAAGGAGCAGGAGAGCGCCCGGCCGGAAGGTGGAAAACCCTATTCCAGCATCACGACCATCCCATCACCACAAGGTGACAAGGCTCCAAAGCCCACAGAACTGCAACAAGCCGCAAAGCCGCCGGAACAACCGGTTCCCGAACGCGACTACGACCCGAACAACAGCAACGTCCGCGTCATCGGCCCGAAATTCCTGCCCGACCAGACAGGCCGGATCGACCTGAAGAACCCGGCGCTGAAGGGCATACAGCCGCAGCAATAGCGGCGCGGGTGCGCACCCGTTGTGAAGCGAGCACGAAGCTCCCTCATGGTTTGATGGCAAGGTTTGAAAATCTCTCCTTCGTCATGCTCGGGCCTGTCCCGAGCATCTGCAACCTATCGTTTTTTATGAGACGCTGGCAGATCCTCGGGACAAGCCCGAGGATGACGTCGAGTATGGATGGAGGTGTGAGCCGTCTGAGGAGCAGGGTTACCCTCCGCGCGCCTTACCGCCCACCCCAGCGATTGCGAAACACCAGCTCCTCCAGCGGCACGCGTTGCCGCCAGCCCTTCACCGCCAGTTCCGGTTCGGTGTAAAGCGCATCGACGCGACCGAGGCATAGCCAGGCGACGATTTCGATGTGGTCGGGAATATCGAGAATGGCGCGAATATCGCTGTCGTGGAAAATGCTGACCCAGCCGACGCCGATGCCTTCGGCGCGCGCCGCAAGCCAGAGGTTCTGGATGGCGCAGACGGTGGAGTAGACATCCGTGCGCGGATTATGGGTGCGGCCCAGCACCACCTTGCCGCCGCGTGTCGGATCGCAGGTGACGCAGATGCTGAGCGGCGCCTTGCGGATACCCTCAAGCTTCAGGCTGCGATAAAGCGCCTGCTGCTCGCCCTCGAACATCGCCGCCGCCTCGCCATTGGCGCGGGCGAACGCAACCCAGGCCGCCTGCCTGACGGCACCATCCGTGATGAGCGTGAAATTCCACGGCTGCATGAAACCGACGGAAGGCGCGGAATGCGCCGCCTTCAGCAAACGCCCGACCACATCGTCCGGCAATGGATCGGGCAGGAACTGGTCGCGCACATCGCGGCGGGTTTCAATGACGCGGTAGATCGCCTCGCGCTCCTCCTCCGAAAACGGGCGAGCGGGCGAAAGCGCATGATCGAACGCATTGGCATCGAGTGAACTGGTCGCGAGCGGATCGGTCGGCATCGTCTATCCCCAACAATGCTGGCGCGCCGCCACGAAAACCGGCTCCGGTTTCCAACTGCACGACACGCCTCTTCAACAACCTGCCGCCATCCACGCGGTCGGTCTATCTTGCCAGGCCGGTCTTCTGACTCGGCTTCATCCGCCCGCTTTCGCCTTCCCGAATTGCTTCAGTGGCACCAAGAAAAAGGGCATCCGCCTCACAGCGCTGGGCACGTTCCGGTTTCGCACCGGATTCCCGATTCTCCCGCCGCAAATGGCGGGCACCTGACGGAGGAACCTATGGGCAAGAAAGCTTGCGAATACAAGCATATTGCAGAGCGATGCGGCAATGTGACCATGGCGAGCCCCCCACCTCCGTCATTCCGGCCTTGAGCCGGAATCCAGCCAGCCCAAGTCCTTGGGCTGAAAAGAGTCCTTTCGCCGCGCAGACGCGCGTCAAGTCCGGCATGACGGAAGCAGCACTCCTTACCACATCACTCCACGGGGAAATAACGCACATAAGCAAACTCGTCACCATCGGGTGACCAGTTGGGCGAATTCATCGTTCCCTGCCCGCCAAACAGCTCGAACAGAGTCTCCACATTGCCGCCATCCAGGTCCATCAACCGCACGCGTACATCAAGATCGCGCGGATGGTCGAAGACATCGGCGTCGTAGGAGACGAACACCACCTTGTCCCCCTTGGGAGACGGGTGCGGGAACCAGTCGCCATAGGCGCTGTCGGTGATGCGCTCGACGGCCGAGCCATCCACCCGCACGCGCCAGATCTGCATCAGGCCGGTGCGGCTGGAATTGAAATAGATCCACCCACCATCCGGCGAGTAATCCGGCCCGTCATTGCGGCCCTCACCATGGGTAAGGCGCGTCTCAACACCGCTGTCTATGTCCATGGAATAGATATCGAAAACCTGATCGCGAATGCCGCAGTAGGCAAAGCTTTTTCCGTCCGGCGACCAACCGTGCCAGTAGGAAGGAAGGTTCTTCGTCATCAGCCGCGGCGTGCCGCCCGTCGATGGCAGGAGATAAATGGCGCTCTTGCCGAACTCCACCTTGTCGGAAATGGCATACAGCGAACCATCAGGTGAAATGCCGTGGTCGTTGTTGCAGATCGTAGCAAAGCCGGTATCAACCTTCTCCGGCGAAGTATCACCGGCAAGAGACAGCCGGTAGAGCAGCCCTTCAGCGTTCAACAGCAGATATTTGCCATCCGGCGACCAGTTCGGCGCCTCGAACAGCTCCGGCGTCTGCCAGACCACCCGCATCTGCCGGGTGCGGATGTTGAAGATTTCGATCGAACTGCGCATGCTGCCTCCCCGGCCTGTCGATAGTCTGGATCGGGGCGTGACGCAGATATTCCATTTGCATCCGCCACCGCCGTGATTATGATCCTATTGCCGCAGGCACCGTCCTGCAAATTCAAATCGGAAAAAACGCCAGCGTTCCGGCACCGCCCGCGCCCCTGCCCGTTTCTCCCAGATCCGAGGTTCCGCGATGAATGACATCGCCGATCACGGCATCCGGTTCGGCCGGATCGCCGCAATGCTTCCTGTCAAGAATATCGAAAAAGCCCATGATTTTTATGTCGGCGTGCTCGGCTTCGAAAAGACCTTCGAAAACGGCAACCCCGTCGGTTTCATGATCCTGAAACAGGGTAATGCCGAGCTGCACCTGACATTGCAGCCCACGCACAAGCCGGCGCCCTTCAATGTGGCGCATATGCTGGTCAGCGACGTCGACGCGCTGCACGCGCTTTGCAAGAGCCACGGGCTGCGCATCATCAAGGGCCTGCAGGACAAGGATTACGGCCTGCGTGCCTTCGTTTTCGAAGACCCGGATGGCAACCGCATCGATGTGGGGCAGGTTATCTGAGGCGAGTGGTCGGCGCGGGGTTTTCTCCGCGCCGTTTCTGGGCCGTCAAAGGCTCCTCACACGCAACATCATCCGCCTCAAGGGCGAGGATGACGGAGTAAGGGAGTTAAACTCACCTTCCAGAAATCACGGTGCAGCTCCTTACCCACGCCACCCACCAATCACCGATCCCGAAAACGGTTGGTGATCGGGTAGCGGCGGTCGCGGCCGAAGTTCTTCTTGGTGATCTTCACGCCGGGTGCGGATTGGCGGCGCTTGTATTCGGCGAGATAGAGCAGATGCTCGATCCGGTGCACCGTCGCCACATCATGGCCACGTGCAAGGATTTCCTCGACCGACATTTCCTTTTCCACCAGGCACTCCAGAATGTCGTCCAGCACCGGATAGGGCGGCAGCGAATCCTGGTCAGTCTGGTTGGGGCGCAATTCGGCAGACGGCGCCTTGGAGATGATATTGGCGGGGATCACCTCGCCGGAAGGCCCGAGCGCACCTGGCGGCACATGACCGTTGCGCCATCTGGAAATGGCGTAGACCTGCATCTTGTAGAGGTCCTTGATGGGGTTGAAGCCACCATTCATGTCGCCGTAGAGCGTGGCATAACCCACCGACATTTCCGACTTGTTGCCGGTTGTCACCACCATCGAGCCGAACTTGTTGGAAACGGCCATGAGGATGGTGCCGCGTGCACGGCTTTGCAGGTTTTCTTCGGTAATGCCCTCTTCCGTACCTTCGAAAAGCTCTGACAGCGCTGACATGAAACCGTCCACCGGCTCGGCAATCGGCACGATATCGTAACGGCAGCCGAGAGCTCTCGCGCAATCGGCGGCGTCCTTCAGCGAATCCTCGGAGGTGTAACGATAGGGCAGCATGATGCAACGCACCCGCTCCTCGCCCAGCGCGTCAACCGCAAGTGCTGCGCAGATCGCCGAATCGATGCCGCCGGACAGGCCGAGAACGACGCTCTTGAAGCCGTTCTTGTTGACGTAATCGCGAAAGCCCAGCATGCAGGCGCGGTAATCCGCTTCCTCACCATCAGGAATTTTCGAGAACGGTCCGCTTTCGCAGCGCCAGCCTTTTTCCGTGCGTTTCCAGTCGGTGACAGCAAGCGTCGCCTCGAACTGGCTCATCTGGAAGGCGAGCGACTTGTCGGCGTTGAAGGCGAAGCTCGCGCCGTCGAATACCAGCTCATCCTGTCCGCCGAGCTGATTGGCGAAGACCAGCGGCAGGCCGCTTTCGATAACCTGTCTGAGCGCCACCTGATGGCGCACATCCAGCTTGCCGCGATAATAGGGCGAACCGTTCGGCACCAGCAGGATTTCCGCCCCGCTTTCGGCGAGCGTCTCGCACACGCCCATATCGTTCCAGATTTCCTCGCAGATCGGAATGCCGATCCTGATGCCACGGAAATTATAGGGACCGGAGATCGATCCTTCGGCGAAAACGCGTTTTTCGTCGAACTCGCCATAGTTCGGCAGGTCGATCTTGTCGCGCAGCGCAATGATCTTGCCGCCATCCAGAAGCGCCACCGAATTGTGCCGGCCCGCCTCGCCCTGACGCGGAAAACCGATGACGATGCCGGGTCCACCATCGGCGGTCTCCGCAGCCAGTTCTTCCACCGCCTTCAGGCAGGCCTTCAGAAAAGCCGGCTTCAGCACCAGATCCTCAGGCGGATAGCCGGATATGAAAAGCTCGGTCAGAAGCAGGAGATCGGCACCTTGCGTTGCCGCATCTGCCCGTGCCTCGCGCGCCTTGGCGAGATTGCCCGCCACGTCGCCAACTGTCGGATTGAACTGCCCGACGGCAATTCTGAGATGGTTTTTGATGTCGTGTCTGTCGCTCATGACTTTTCAATACCGCGCCCGTGGCCGCTCCGCAACGCGGCAATTGCATGCCGCGCCGCCTCGGCTCATTCAAGCCGGAAGGGACGCGTTCAAACCGTGGTTGGCGTTCACACGAAGGTTATCGCCGCGCCCGCCAGATTCCGCAAAGTTCATGTCGCGTTCATCGCGCTTATGTGACAGTTACATGACAGTTTTGCGACGCCCCGATTCACCCTCCCGAATTGCGCGGCGCCGCCTCGCAATACCGGAGTATGAGTTTGAGACATTCGGCGCCAAAAACAACGGCTTCCGAGAAGGATGAGTTTGCCTTTTCGCCTGCATGGACGCGGAGCCTTTCCAAGCTTTCGGGCACGGCCTACACCCTCGCCAATCTGACGTTGTCGTCGGTCGTGCTGGTCGTGGCGCTGGAATGGATCGCCCGCGGTTCTCTGGGTGATGTCGGCGCTTTCCTCACCTCGTCAGCCCGCCCCGGCGTGACCACCATCGCCGCCGTCCTGCTCATTCTCGTGGCGCTGGATTCGATCCTCGGCCGTCGTTACCTGTCGCTCATCGCCGTTGTGCCGCTTTGCGCGCTAACGGGGCTGATTTCCGCCCAGAAACAGACCTATCTCTCCGATCCGCTTTATCCCTCCGACCTGCTGTTCGGCCGGCAGATCCTCGAACTTTTGCCGACCATGCTCAAAGCCCAACCGCTGACGGCGGTGCTGGTCGGTCTTGGCCTTTTCATGACCATTGCGGCTGTCGTCGCCCTCTGGCTGCTGGCGCGGCGCCACTCGCCGGTGTTGCGCTGGCGTGAACGCGCCGCAGGTCTTGCGCTGGCACTGCCGCTTCTGGCCGGCCTCGCCTCGCTGATGGATTATTCAAATTACTCCTGGGTTCGAGATCGCCTCAACATCATTCCCATGATGTGGGATCAGCAGGAGAATTACCGCCACAACGGTTTCCTGCTGGCCTTCACCTTCAACATTCCGATGGCGAATGTCTCAGCACCTCAGGGCTACGGCCAAAACACCATTGCCGACCTGACGTCGGAACCCGCCGCCTTCGCCGCCAACAAGGGTGACTATCCCGACATCATCATGCTGATGAGCGAATCGCTCTGGGATCCGGCGCGGCTTGAAAACGTGAAGCTCTCGGCCGATCCAATGCCAACCATCCGCGCCAAGCAGTCCGGCAACGTGTTCTCGCCTGAATTCGGCGGCATGACGGCGAATGTGGAATTTGAGGCGCTGACCGGCTTTTCCAACGCCTTCCTGCCCTATGGCAGCATTCCCTATCAGCAATATATCCGCCGCCCGGTGCCCTCGCTTGCCAGCTTCTTCCGCGGCGAAGGGTATTCGGCCATCGCCATGCATCCGTTTCAGGAATGGTTCTGGAACCGCAAGGAGGTCTACAGGAATTTCGGCTTTGAGGAATTCCGCTCGGAAGAGACGCTGCCGCCGATGGAAAAGCGCGGCAACTTCGCCTCCGACGACGCGCTGATGGACGAGATCATGGCAACGACCGAGCAGGCGCGCAACCCGCTCTTCCTCTTCGCCGTCACCCTGCAGGGACACGGGCCTTACGAGGCAGGCCGTTATGCCAGCGACACCATCGGCGTGGAAGGCGATCTTTCGCCCTCGGCATCGCAGGCGCTCGCAACCTATTCGCAGGGCGTGGTGGAAGCCGACGACGCCCTTCTGAAGCTGATGCGCTGGGCGAAAAAGCGCGACCGCGAAACCATCATCGTCCTCTTCGGCGATCACCTGCCGCCGCTTGGCCAGACCTTCGTCGAAAGCGGTTACATGCCGGGCATGGTGGCCAGCCGCCGCGCACCGCTGGAGGTGATGAAAAAGGAACACGAGACGCCGCTCGTCGTCTGGTCCTCGAAGAAGGGCGTGCGCAAGAATATCGGAACCATCAGCCCCGCGCTGTTGCCCTATCATGTGCTGAAGACAGCCGGATTTTCCGACCCATTCTACACGGGAACACTTGGCGAGGTTCAGCAGGCGTTTTCCGTCATCGACCGGCATATGCTGGTAGCCACGGACGGCAAGGCCCTGCCCGACTGGTCGATTGCCCCGAACTCCATTCCCGACGTGGTGCGCGACTACCGCCTGCTGCAATTCGACATGATGTTCGGCAAGCAATATGGCCGCGAGCGCTTCTTCCCCGGCTTCAACTGGCTGAACGAGGCCGCGCCCTCCGCCTGATGCTTCACAACGCCTGAACCACATGGTGGTGAAAATCGTTTGAATTTCACCGCCATGCGGGTTTATCTCGATAAAGGCCCGCACAGAACCATCAGCAACCGGAGACATACCGTGTCTGATATTTCCGACTATATCGTTTCGCATTTCAAGCGCTCCTCCCGCGAAATCGGCGAGGTGGAGCAGCGTATTCTGGAACTGGCGCAACAGAAAAAACTGATCTCCAGCGACATCAATGCCGAGTTTTCCGCCGGCGCGAGCCTTGGCGACCGTTTCGCCGACAACATCGCAAAGGTCGGTGGCTCCTGGGGGTTCATCCTCAGCTTCTGCTTTTTCCTGGTGGTCTGGGCCATCGTCAACACCATCGTCCTGACCACCGGCGCCTTCGACCCCTACCCGTTCATCTTCCTCAATCTTCTGCTCTCCATGCTGGCGGCCATACAGGCGCCGATCATCATGATGTCGCAGAACCGGCAGGCCGCCCGCGACCGTTTCGAGGCCGCCAAGGATTATGAGGTGAACCTGAAAGCCGAGCTTGAGGTGCTGTCGCTGCATGAAAAGATCGATGTGAAGGTGCTGGCCGAACTGGCCGCACTGCGCCAGGATCTCGCCAGCCTTCACCGCCACGTCACCCGCAAAGACGACTGAAGCAGGAAAATTCCATCCCCGCTTTTCCCCGCCCCGCCAGGCGCTGTTATCGTCAGGCCAGTCCTGCCGGGTAAAAGCCAGACGTGGTTGAAACCGAGGGACGGTTCTGATGGGGACGGTGGCGCGTTCGTGACGACAGAACCATCTCGCAAAGTGCGGTGCACGGCCTTTGCGAGATACGGCACTCTGGAAAGGCCCGGCTGCGCAACGCATCCGAACTACACCAACCTCAACTAAAGCGCCGCCGGGCAATCGCCCGACGCCCTCTCCATCCATCCCCCCGCCCGGCAGCACCGTGCGGGATGAATCTGTTGGGTTTTTCGAGCATTACCAGGAAAAGTGACCGAAGCCGCGTTTGGCTTTACCCCCCTCTGCCCTGCCGGGCATCTCCCCCTCAAGGGGGGAGATCGGCAAGAGGCTTTCCCGTCACTTCATTCTCGGGCTTCGAGATGGGCGAAACTTTGCCGCAGATCGATCTCCCCCCTTGAGGGGGAGATGCCCGGCGGGGCAGAGGGGGGTAAAACCTCAGACGCGGAGCAACCCCAATGACCGCCCTCTTCCTCCGAGACATCAAACTCTCCATCCGCGCCGGCGGCGGTGCACTGATCGGCGTGCTGTTCTTCATGACCGTGGTGGCCGTCATCCCCTTCGGTGTCGGGCCTGATCTCAATCTGCTTGCACGCATCGGGCCGGCCATCGTCTGGATCGGCGCGCTTCTGTCCGCTCTTCTCGGCCTCGACCGACTGTTTCAGGCTGAACGTGAGGACGGCTCGCTCGACCTGATACTCATGCAGGAAAACCCGCTGGTGCTGACGGTGCTCGTCAAATGCCTGGCGCATTGGGTGGGGACCGGCCTGCCGCTGGTTATCGCCTCGCCGCTCATCGGTCTGTTCATGAACATGGACGAGGTGGCGATCGGCGCCGTGATGCTGACGCTGCTCGTGGGATCGCCCGCCATTACCTTCATCGGCGCGGTGGGAGCCGCGGTTGCGGTAGCACTGCCGCGCGGTGGCCTGCTGGTCTCCATCCTGGTTCTGCCGCTGGCCATTCCGGTGCTGATCTTCGGTGTCAGCGCCTCCTATGCGGCGGTGCAGGACCCGGCACCCTTTATGCCGCCATTCCTCATTCTCTGCGCGATCACGTTATTTTCAGCCGTGACCGGTCCTTTCTTTGCCGCTTTGGCATTGCGCAATGTTATGGATTGATGAAACCGCGATTGCCGATCTACCATTGACAAGGATCAATTGCGGGGCGGCCATTCTCGGGTTACACAAACGGCATGAACGAGCAGACTTTCACCATCACCAAATTCAGCGATCTCGCCAATCCCACGCGGTTTCTGGCGCTGGCGGCACGTATTCTGCCCTGGCTTGCGATGCTGACCGCGCTGGTGCTGGCCGCCGGTCTTTATCTGTCCTTCACAACCGAGGGCGATTACCAGCAGGGCTACACCGTACGCATCATGTATGTGCACGTTCCCTCCGCCTGGCTTTCAATGATGTGTTATACGGTCATGGCCATCTCGGCGATTGGCACGCTCGTCTGGCGTCATCCGCTGGCGGATGTCAGCCACAAGGCCGCCGCACCCATCGGCGCCGCCTTTACGCTGATCGCACTGGTCACCGGCTCGCTCTGGGGCAAACCCATGTGGGGAACCTGGTGGGTGTGGGACGCACGGCTGACCTCCGTCTTCGTCCTCTTCCTGATGTATCTCGGGCTGATCGCGCTCAACCGGGCCATGGACGACCCGTCCAGAGCCGCCCGCGTCAGCGCCGTGCTGATCCTTGTCGGTTTCGTCAATATTCCCATCATCAAGTTTTCGGTCGAGTGGTGGAACACGCTGCACCAACCGGCAAGCGTCATCCGCATGGGCGGCTCAGCCATCGATGCGGAGTTTCTCTGGCCGCTTCTGACCATGGCGATCGGCTTCACGCTGCTGTTCTTCACATTGCACATCGCCGCCATGCGCAACGAAATCTGGCGCCGACGTGTGGCCGCGCAGCGGCGGCTTGCCGCCCGCATGGCAAACCGGGAGGCATGAGGCCATGACACACGCCTTTTATATCGGCATGTCCTATGCGGCGACCGGCCTTGTTGTCCTCTGTCTCATCGCCTGGGTCATTCTGGATGGTCAGGCGCGCAAACGGGAACTGAAGGAACTGGAAGCCTCCGGCGTGCGCCGCAGGACGAAGGCCGGCTCCGCAGGTGACGCCCGATGACGCAAACCGGCCACGACCAGAACACCAAGGCCAAAGCGACGGGTCGCGCACGATATGCACTGGCGCTGCTGCCGCTGCTGCTTTTTGGCGGCTTCGCCCTCATCGCCGGCAAGATGCTCTACGATCAGGACGTCAACGGCCTGGATATCAGCGCCATTCCGTCAGCACTTATCGGCACCAAGGCACCCGCATTATCTCTGCCGCCGCTTGAAGGCTCGAACCTGCCGGCGCTAACGGATGCCGCCATCAAGGGCAAGCTGACGCTGGTGAACGTCTTCGCCTCCTGGTGCATTCCCTGCCGTCGGGAACACCCCATCCTTCAGGAACTGGCGAAAGACAACCGCATTACCGTCGTTGGCATCAATTACAAGGACGGCCAGGACAACGCGCTTCGCTTTCTCGGCGAACTCGGCAATCCCTTTGCTGCAATAGGTGTCGATCCGAACGGCAAGGCCGCGATCGACTGGGGCGTCTACGGCATTCCCGAAAGTTACCTTGTCGGCGCCGACGGCACGATCCTTTATAAAAAGGTCGGCCCCTTCGATGCCCGCAGCGTCGAGCGTGATCTGCTGCCGGCCATCACGGCCGCAGCCGGAAAATAACCCGCGCGCCGAAAGGCATTATCCCTTGGAAATCACCCTGAGCGACGGCCCTTCAGCTGCCGCCTGCAAGCGTATGCCTTCAAGCACGACCTGATCGCGACCGCCGCGCTTTGCCGCATAAAGACTGTCGTCGGCGCGTTTGATCGCATCGTGAATGGAATGATCTCCCCTCGCGACGGCTGAGACGCCGAAGCTCGCTGTGATCTGGGTGGCCACGTCCCGGCTGCGCCAATCCAGCGACAGGAGGTTCAAACGCATGGCATTGGCAAGATGACCGGCCGCGGCAGCCGTGTGGCCGGGCAGGAAAACCACGAATTCCTCGCCGCCGAAACGCGCTACCAGAGCGTCTTGAGGTGCGCATTTCCTAAGAAGATCTGAAAGGCCGATGAGAACGATATCGCCGGCGGCGTGGCCATAAACATCGTTGATACGCTTGAAATGGTCTATGTCGCAGGCAATCACAGCACCATCAGGTGTCTCGCTGCGAAAATCGGGAACGCGCCGGTCGAACCCACGGCGGTTCAGTACATCCGTCAGCGGATCGTGCTCAGCCGCTTGCAGGTGCCGGTCTACGGTTACGGAAATCTGGCTCGCGAGTACGGATAACGCAAGCAGAAAGCCGAATATGCTCGCGGCAACCTGCATGTAAAATGCATAATCCGACTCGAAGAACTCGCTGAGTTCCACCATCGAGCCGCTTGGCGTCATCACCAGCAGAACGGCGACCCGCACCAGCGTTTCAAGCACCACCAGCGACGCGATCGCCACCATCAGCCTGTCGGCAAGGGCGATGGGCCGCTTTCGCACGACCAGAACCGGAAAGGCGAGCAGCAGGGCGCAGACGACATCGCCGATGACGAGTTCACGTTTCAGATCCGGCGTGATGAGAACGTGAAACGAGACCAGCAAAATCGCCGCAAGCACGATCGACAGCCGCACCCTCGTATAAAGCGGCCGCCCGAAATGGATGAGCAGCGCATGGCCGTAGAGAAAAAAGGCAGAGAAGAACAACAGGTTCGAGACGATCGCCTGCACTTCGAAGGGCAGACCGCCGAGCACCAGAGGTGCCGCAAAACCAAACGCCGCCGCAAGATATCCGATACCCCAATACCGCGCCGAGGCGTGGCCGATCCTTTGCAGGAACAGGAACACCACACCGAATGTCAGCATGATGAAAGGGAGAAGATAGGCGAAATTATCTTGCACAGTGTTCTGCCGGGTGGGGAGACAAGCTTCTGAACCCGAAGACTACCCCAATGCCATTAAGAAAACTTGCATATGCAACGGACTTTATGCGCCTTGTCTGCCCAGATATCGGCAGGCATGTTCACATTTGCGGGAGCGCGTTCTGCCATTCCTTGATCGCCTCGACGGGCCAGACCAGCATCACCACGTTCAGCGTCAGATTATCGCGGATCAGCCAGCCGGTGAAAATTTCAAAGAAGATGGCGATCAAAACTGTCAGCCACACCGGGACGCGGGCGGCGAACAGGAAACCCAGTGCCATGAAAACCGTATCCATCGCCGAGTTCAGGATGCTGTCACCGGTGTAACCCAGCGCCATGGTCGCGGTGCGGTAGCGATCGATGATGAGCGGCGAGTTTTCGAGGATTTCCCATGCCGCTTCTATCAGAACCGCGAAAGAAAGCCGCATGGAAAGCGGCTTTTTGCGAAACAGCAGCCACGCGAACCAGTAAAACAGGAAGCCATGGATGATATGCGAAGGCGTGTACCAGTCCGCCAGATGTTGTGAATTGCCCGGCGTGTTCACACCCAGTTCGAACAGCTTCACATAACCGCATTCGCAAATGGGAATGCGGCCCATGGCGTAGAGAATGACGATCTGCAGGAGAAGCAGCCCGGCGGCCACACCGAACCATTTGAGCGAGCGCGAACGGGAAGCCGACATCTCCGCAACTGTCATTTTTCGTCCTTGTTCAGCGGCTCCAGCGAATGACGCATAACGAGCGGCATTTGCGCCATGGTGAAGATGATGGTGATCGGCATCGTGCCCCACACCTTGAAGGCAACCCATGCGTCGGTGGAGAACATGCGCCAGACCACCTCGTTCAGCACCGCGAGGAAGAGGAAAAATACACCCCAGCGCAGCGTCAGCTTGCGCCAGCCCTCATCGTTCAGCCTGAAGGCCGAATTGAAGACATAACCGAGCAGCGACTGACCAAAGAACAGGCCGCCCAGCAGGATGACGCCGAACAGTGCATTGACGATGGTCGGCTTCATCTTGATGAAGGTGTCGTTCTGCAACCACAGCGTCAGCGCGCCAAACACGAAAACCACGATGCCTGATATCAGCGGCATGATCGGCAGCTTGCGTGTCAGCATCCATGAAACGGTGAGCGCAGTCGCGGTTGCGATCATGAACAGGCCGGTGGCGATGAAGATCGGTCCACCGAACTCCGTCAGCACCGGAAAAGTCGACGCCAGCCATTCGCCGCGGGAATTGGCGAAAAAGAACACCATAAGCGGGCCAAGCTCGAGCACGAATTTCAGCAGCGGGCTGATTTCCGCCACCATCTTTTCGCTTTCCTTGGAATTGCTTTCAATATCCATACTCAAACTCCCGCAATGGCCTTGGCGAAATCTTCCGCCTCGAAGGGCTCCAGATCATCAACGCCTTCACCCACGCCGATGAAATAAACCGGCAGCTTGTGTTTGGCGGCGATGGCAACGAGGATACCGCCCCGCGCCGTGCCATCCAATTTTGTCATAATCAGGCCCGAAACGCCCGCAACATTGCGGAATATTTCCACCTGGTTCAAGGCATTCTGCCCGGTCGTCGCATCCAGCGTCTGAAGCACGGTGTGCGGCGCATCCGGATCGAGTTTGCCGAGCACCCGCACGATCTTTTCCAGCTCCGCCATCAACTCCGTCTTGTTCTGCAAACGGCCGGCAGTATCGATGATGAGCACGTCGCTTTTTTGCGCCCGCGCCTGCTCATAGGCGTCGTAGGCGAGACCCGAGGCATCCGCGCCGAGCTTGGTGCCGATGAATTGCGAACCGGTGCGATCCGCCCAGATCTTGAGCTGCTCGATTGCCGCTGCACGGAACGTATCGCCAGCCGCAAGCATCACCTTGAGGCCCGAGCCGGAAAGCTTTGAGGCTAGCTTGCCGATGGTCGTCGTTTTGCCGGTGCCGTTCACACCCACAACGAGAATGACATGTGGCTTGTGCGAAAGATCAAGTTCCAGCGGTTTGGCGACGGGCTTCAGAACCTTGGTGATCTCGCCCGCCATGATGCGCGCTACGTCCTCGCCGCTGACATCCTTGCCATAACGCTCCGAAGACAGGGCGCCGGTGATGCGCATGGCGGTCTCGACACCCAGATCCGACTGGATGAGAAGATCTTCAAGTTCGTCGAGCGTATCTTCGTCCAGCTTGCGTTTGGTGAACAGCGCCGAAATCTGGTTGGTCAGCTGCGAGGAAGTGCGCGCAAGCCCGGCCCGCAGGCGCTGAAACCAGCTGAGCTTCGGCTGCGGTGCTTCGGCAACAGGCTCTTCGCGTTCGCTTGCCGATGAAAAACCCTTCGGCAAGATGGGCGGAGCCTCAGAGGGTTCGACAGCACGCGCGGCCTCCGCCTCATCAAGCAGCGCATCCATCGCATCCGCGTCGAGCACGGCATCCGCCGCTTCCGGTAAAACCTCGGCCTGTTCTTCGGCGGCAGCTTCGGCCTGCAACAGCGACAGCGGAACAACACCGATATCGCCGGCAAGCTCGGCACCGGGCAGAAGCGTCGCGTCTTCTTCCTCCTGGCCGTCGGAAAGGGTCGCATCGAGGTCCGGAGCCGGCCCGCCGGCCGTCTCGATTTCCAGTTCGGAAACCGGGTCCTTCTCGATGATGGGATGTGCTTCGGCTTCGCTCAGCGCCTCGTCGAAAGAGGCGTTTTCCTTGGCGCTGTCGTCCGTCCCGGCCTTATCCTTGCCGAACGAAAAGACTTTTTTGATGAAGCCGAGGGCCATGGTCGTTTCCGTGTCTTTTCCTGTGCCGCTTCAGGCAGCGTCCGCCGCCAGAAGCTTCATGTTCAGATGTTTGCCGTTGTGGCCGGTAATCGCAACCTGCGCAAGAGTGCGCGGCGCAAGATGCGGCGCCTCCACCAGCGTGAAATTGTCGGTATGCGCAAAACCGGTGTTTTCGACGAGGATCGTCTGCACCGAGCCGACCATGTTTTGCAGATGCGCGAGCCTCAACGCCTCACCGCGCTTGCGAAGCCTTGCCGCCCGATCCTTCACCAAAGCCCGATCAAGCTGCGGCATGCGCGCAGCGGGCGTGCCGGCGCGCGGGCTGTAGGGAAACACATGCAGGCTGGAAATGCCGCATTCTTCCGCCAGTGTCGCAGCATTTTCGAACATCTCTTCCGTCTCGGTCGGAAAACCGGCGATCATATCCGCGCCGAAGGCGATATCCGGCCGGAGCGACCGCACTTCGTGACAGAACCGAATGGCATCAGCCCTGGAATGACGGCGTTTCATGCGTTTCAGGATCATGTCGTCACCATGCTGGAGAGACAGATGCAGATGCGGCATGAAACGCGCCTCACCGGCAATCAGATCCATCAGATGGCTGTCGGCCTCGATGCTATCGATGGAGGACAGCCTGAGCCTTGAGATTTCCGGCACCTGCTTCAACAATGTCTTGGCGAGAAACCCAAGCGAAGGCTCGCCCGGCAGGTCGGCACCGTAGCTGGTGGCATCCACGCCGGTCAGCACGATTTCGCAATAGCCGCTTTCCACCAGCCTGCGCGCCTGTTCCACCACAGCTCCCATCGGCACCGAGCGGGAATTGCCGCGTCCATAGGGAATGATGCAGAAGGTGCAGCGATGATCGCAACCGTTCTGCACCTGAATGAAGGCGCGCACATGCCCGTCAATGTGCTTGACCATCTGCGGCGCGGTTGCCTTGATGCTCATGATGTCGTTGACGCGCAGCTTTTCTTCCGCCGAAACGCCGAAATCCGGCAGCGCGCGGTAGGAGGCGCTTTTCAGCTTTTCTTCATTGCCGAGCACCGCATCCACTTCCGGCATCTCTGCAAAGGTCTGTTTTTCCGTCTGTGCGGCACAGCCGGTGACGATGATACGGGCATGCGGATTGTCGCGCCTCGCGCGGCGAATGGCCTGCCGCGCCTGGCGCACCGCCTCACCCGTCACGGCGCAGGTATTGACCAGCACGGCATTGTTAAGCCCGGCCTTCTCAGCCTCCGCCCGCATCACTTCCGATTCATAGGTGTTGAGACGGCAGCCGAAGGTTATGACCTCGACGCCGCTCATACGGCCCCCTGTTCGGCCGCCGCATCACGCGACCAGACGCCGGTAACGGGATCGACCATGCCGGACCATTCCCATTCGGCCGGCCCGGTCATGATGACATGGTTGTCCTCGCGCCAGTCGATGGTCAGCGGCACACGCACGGGGCTGGAGGCGACATCGATGGTGACCTTCCTGCCCGTGCGGCCGGTACGGGCGGCGGAAACGGCGGCAGCGCAGGCGGCGGAACCGCAGGCGAGCGTAAGCCCGGCGCCGCGCTCCCAGGTGCGCGTGCGAAGCGCACTGTCGGAAATAACCTGCGCCAGCGTGATATTGGCCTTTTCCGGAAACATCGGGTGGTTTTCGAGAAGCGGCCCGAACCGCTCCAGATCGAAATCCATAGGATCGCGATCCACCCAGAAAATGGCGTGCGGGTTGCCCATGGACATGACGGCGGGCGAATGCAGGATCGGCGCATCAATCGGCCCGATCTGCAATTCGATGCGGCTCGTATCGTGGAATTCTTCGGAAAGCGGAATATCGCTCCAGCGGAAACGCGGCAGGCCCATATCGACTGATATCATGCCGTCTTCATGTTCGACGGCGTTGAGGATGCCCGCCACCGTCTGGAAGGTGAAGGTAGTCTTGCCCGTTTCCGAGGACAGGGCCTGCACCACGCAGCGCGTGCCGTTGCCGCAGGCCTGCGCCTTCGTGCCATCGCAATTGAGAATATCGATGAAGGCATCGGTGCCGCTGACACGCGGATCGTGGATCGCCATGATCTGGTCGAACTGCGTGGCTGGATCGGCATTGAGCGCGATTGCCGCGTCAGGCGTCACCATATCCTTGCGGCCGCGCATGTCGACAACGAGGATCTTGTTGCCAAGCCCGTTCATCTTCGCAAATTCGACCGTATTCGCCATCGCCTTGAACCTGAGATTGTCTGAAAACCGAAATATATACGGGTTTTTCCCCGCGCTTTCGCCCTATATGGCGGAAAGGACGGTAAATTACCAGACTGTTGCGGCGCAAACCGGTGAGCGCTCAGGCGACAGGCACGTCGAAGACCTCGCCGGGGCGCATGGGCCGGAAACGGCTCTCCTCTACTCCCTGCGCCGTAAGTGCTGCCTTCAGCGCGACAAGAGGCGCATCGACGGCCTCATCGGTCAACTGCACCGTGCCCCAATGGTGGCCGCAGACATGCGCGGCGCCGCAAATCTTCATGCCTTCCACGGCTTCCGCCGGGTTCTGGTGCTGGCCCTTCATGAACCAGCGCGGCTCGTAAGCGCCGAAGGGCAGGTTGGCGAGGCGGAAATCGCCATGCTTTTTACGGGCAGCCTGATAATTGAGGCCGTCATGAAAGCCGGTGTCGCCGATATGGTAGATCTTGCCATCAGGCGTTTCGATGACGAAGGCGGCCCATAGCGCCATGCTCCGGTCGTTCAGGCCGCGCGCGGACCAGTGGTGGCAGGGTTCGAAATGAATTTTGACCGGACCCGCCTCCACGACATCGCCCCAGTCACCCACCTTGATGCGCGCCGCCTCGACGCCGGTGCGGATGATGGCATCATTGCCAAGCGGCGTGACAAAAAGCGGCTTGTGCGCGACATGCAGGCGCTTCAGCGTTTCCATGTCCAGATGGTCGTAGTGATTATGCGTCACCAACACCAGATCGATCGGCGGCAAATCCTCAAAACGGATACCGGGCGGATTGACCCGTTTGGGGCCGGCAAAGCTGAACGGGCTGGTACGCTGCGACCACACCGGATCGATGAGAATATTCAGCCCGGCTGTCTGGATGAGAAAGGAGGCGTGACCGACGAAGGTAACGCGAATATCCTTGCCGTCGACCCGGGGTTCGGGCTTTGCGAACGGAAAAGGGCTGGGGTAGTTTTCCGGCCATGTAGCACGCTCGCCGTTGAAGCGCCATTTCAAAAGGCCCATGAAATTACCGGGCGGTGAGCCGCCGGGATTGAAGAAACGCACCCCGTCAAAATGATCGGAGACCGGGCCGCTATAATAGGCGCTGGCGTTCGAACGGCGCGCAAACAGGCCGCCACCCGCAAGAGCAAGCAGACCAAGCGCAGAAAAACGAAAGAAGTTTCGACGTTCCATGGACAAGGTATAGGAAGCCGAACGACGCCGTTCAAGCACTGCCATCGCAGCTTGCGGCCGTTCACGCAAAGATGACAGGGCACGCTTTGCCGCATGAAAACCGGTACTGCCTTGACTTTCGCAGCGCTTTCCTGTTTATCGCCGCCAATCAGCTGGCAGTTTCACGACTCCAAGCCGCCGACCGGGACCCGCAAAGGTATAAAGAGATCCCGGAGGTCAACACCCGACAGCGCGATGCGCCCTCGGGTGCTTTTTGGCTTTGCGTCTTGTTTTTGGCAGCGAAAGCACCGACGTTTCGGAAACCCCGGAACGAAGAAGGAAGAAACGATGTTTGAAAACCTCCAGGACCGCCTTGGTTCCATTCTGAATGGACTGACCGGCCGTGGCGCGCTGACGGAAGCCGATGTTGCTGCCGCCCTGCGCGAGGTTCGCCGTGCGCTTCTGGAAGCGGACGTTGCGCTGGAAGTCGTGCGTTCCTTCACTGACAAGGTGCGTGAAAAGGCTGTCGGCGCAGCCGTTCTGAAATCCATCAAGCCCGGCCAGATGGTCGTCAAGATCGTGCATGACGAACTTGTCGAGATGCTCGGCACCGAAGGCGTCTCGATCGACCTGCATGCGGCCGCCCCCGTCGTCATCATGATGGTGGGTCTGCAGGGTTCGGGCAAGACCACGACAACAGGCAAAATCGCCAAGCGCCTGACCGACCGCGACAAGAAGAAGGTGCTGATGGCATCTCTCGACACGCGTCGTCCGGCCGCACAGGAACAGCTTCGCCAGTTGGGCGTGCAGACCGGTGTGGACACGCTGCCGGTCATCGCCGGCCAGTCGCCGACCGATATCGCTGCGCGCGCCGTGCAGGCCGCAAAACTCGGCGGCCATGACGTCGTCATTCTCGATACCGCCGGCCGCACCCACATCGACGAACCCTTGATGCTGGAAATGGCCGACATCAAGAAGAAGTCCAACCCGCATGAAATCCTGCTGGTCGCGGATTCGCTGACCGGTCAGGACGCCGTCAACCTCGCCCGCAACTTCGATGAGCGCGTCGGCATCACCGGCCTCGTTCTGACCCGTATGGACGGCGACGGACGCGGCGGTGCTGCGCTTTCCATGCGCGCCGTCACCGGCAAGCCGATCAAGCTGATCGGTATCGGCGAGCGTATGAACGAACTCGACGAGTTCCATCCGCGTCGTATCGCCGACCGTATTCTCGGCATGGGCGACATCGTCTCGCTGGTCGAGAAGGCTGCCGAAAACATCGATGCGGAAAAAGCCCGTGCCATGGCCGAGAAGATGGCCAAGGGCAAATTCGACCTCAATGATCTCTCCGACCAGCTTGCCCAGATGAAGAAGATGGGCGGCATGGGCGGTATCATGGGGCTGATGCCCGGCATGGCCGGCATGAAGGACAAGATGGCTTCCGCTGGCCTCAACGACAAGATGTTCGATCGCCAGATCGCCATCATCTCGTCGATGACCAAGGCGGAACGCGCCAATCCCGATATTCTGAAGCACAGCCGCAAGAAGCGCATCGCCGCCGGTTCCGGCACCGATGCCGCTGAAATCAACAAGCTGTTGAAGATGCATCGCGGCATGGCCGACATGATGAAAGCCATGGGCGGCAAGGGCAAGGGCGGCATCATGAAGCAGATGATGGGCGGCCTTGCGGGCAAGATGGGGCTTGGTGGCATGATGGGCGGCGGCATGCCTGACCTGTCGAACATCGACCCGAAGCAGCTCGAAGCGCTTCAGAAACAGGCTGAAGCCTCCGGTCTTGGCAAGCCCGGCGCAATGCCCGGTCTTGGTGGTCTGCCGGGTGGGTTGCCTGGTCTGGGCGGGACCAAGCTGCCGGGTCTTGGCGGCATGCCGGGCCTGCCCGGCTTCCCGAAAAAGAAGTGAGGGCGACGCCAGTGAACAACGCAGAAGTGAAAACCCAGCTTTCCGAATACCGCCAGTCGATCGACAATATCGATGCCGCACTGGTTCACATTCTTGCCGAACGTTTCCGCTGTACCAAGGCGGTGGGCGTGCTGAAGGCAAAATACAATTTGCCGCCGGCGGACCCGGCGCGCGAGGAATACCAGATCGAACGCCTTCGCCGTCTGGCGAAGGATGCCAATCTGGACCCGGATTTCGCCGAGAAGTTTCTAAACTTCGTCATCAAGGAAGTCATCCGGCATCATGAAGCAATAGCCGCCGAACATGGCGGTAATGAAAAGACCGCCTGACCGGCGGACAAGTTACCTCAAGGAGTAAATAACATGGCACTTAAAATTCGTCTCGCACGCGGTGGTTCCAAGAAGCGCCCGTACTACCAGATCGTCGTTGCTGACGCCCGTTCGCCCCGCGACGGCCGTTTCCTCGAGAAGGTCGGTTCCTGGAACCCGATGCTCGCAAAGGACAACCCGCTGCGCATCGAGCTGAAGGCTGACCTCATCAAGGAATGGATCGCCAAGGGCGCACAGCCGACCGACCGCGTTCTGCGCTTCCTCGCAGAGGCAGGCCTTGCCGACCGCGCTGCTCGCAGCAACCCGGAAAAGGCACTGCCGGGCAAGCGCGCTCTCGAACGCGTTGCAGAAAAGAAGCAGAAGGCTGAAGACGCAGCTGCTGCCGCAGCAGAAGCCTCTGCTGCAGAATAATCTGCATTAGAACTTCAAAGAACGGGTGGCGTGGTTTTCCATGCTGCCCGTTTTTTGTTTATTTTGGCATCAACAAACTTTAGAGCGTCAGGAACTATGCTCTAACGTGTTGAATCTGCGTATCGCGCCTTGCGAAAATCGATTCCGATTTTCACGCCGATGCTGTAAACCAGACGCAACCAACACCAGAAGACGGACGGCCCGATGGCAAAGCTGGAAAACCCGATACTCATGGCAAAGATCGGCGGCGCACAGGGATTGCGCGGCGAAGTCCGTGTCAGCACCTATACGGACGAACCGATGGCGCTCGGCGATTATGGCAATCTGGTCAGCGCCGACGGCCGCGTCTTTGAAATTCTGGAGGTGCGCGAGGGCAAGAATGTCGTCGTCGTCCGCTTCAGGGGCATCAACGACCGCAATGCGGCGGAAAGCCTGAACGGTCTGGAACTGTTCATCGAACGCGACAATCTGCCGGATGACGAACTGGACGACGACGAGTTTTATTATGCCGACCTCGAGGGGCTGGAAGCCGTCGATGCCGAAGGCAAAAGCTACGGCGCTGTCAGCGCCGTTTACGATTTCGGCGCGGGTGACCTTCTGGAGCTGAAAGGCGCCGGCCGCCGGCCCGCCCTCATTCCCTTTTCGGAGGCGGCCGTGCTTGAAATTGATCTGGAAGCGAGACGCATTCTCATCGATCCGATGGCAGCCGGCCTGATCGACAATCCGGACGATAAAGACGAAACCGGCGCATCGCCTTTCGGCAAGAAATAAGGCCATGACGTTCAAGGCTACCGTTCTGACGCTCTACCCGGAAATGTTTCCGGGGCACTTGGGATATTCGCTGGCGGGCAAGGCGCTGGAACGCGAGCAATGGTCGCTTGAGGCCGTGCAGATTCGTGAATTCGCCACCGACAGGCACAGAAGCGTGGACGACACGCCAGCAGGCGGTGGCGCGGGCATGGTGCTGAAACCCGACATTCTGGCCGCGGCCATCGACCATGTTTCAGACGGGGATACGCGACCGCGCCTCTTGATGAGCCCGCGCGGCAAGCCGTTGTCGCAGGACCGCGTGCGTGAACTGGCGGCGGGCGAAGGCGCGATCATCGTCTGTGGCCGTTTCGAAGGCGTCGACCAGCGGGTCATCGATGCCCGCGGGCTGGAGGAGGTGTCGATCGGCGACTATATCCTCTCCGGCGGCGAGCCGGCGGCCCTGACGCTTCTGGACGCCATTGTGCGCATTCTGCCGGGCGTGATGGGCAACGATCTTTCCGGCGTTCATGAGAGCTTCGAGGGTGGGCTGCTGGAGCACCCGCATTATACCCGCCCGCAGGTCTGGGAAGGCCGTGACATTCCCCCCGTTCTCACCTCGGGCAACCACGCCGTTATCGACAAGTGGCGGCACGAGCAGGCACGGGCGCTGACGAAGGAAAGACGGCCCGACCTGCTGGAAAAGGCCAAGGATCAGGTCGAGGCGAAATAATAGGCCGTCAGCACGAGCCCGACTGCAATGACCAGCCAGCGGATGATCCATTGCGGCACCCGCCTTGCCGTGTGCACACCCACATATCCGCCAAGTGCGGCCGCCGGGAACATGATGAGAGCGGCCCACCAGGAAACGACACCGCCGCTGACGAAGATCGTAATGGCGATGACGGCGATTACCACCGACAACAGGTTCTTCAGCGCATTCAGATGATGATAGCTGCCGCCCGAGGTTATCCCGAGGATGGCCAGCATCATGATACCCATGCCAGCCCCGAAAAAACCGCCATAGATGGATGCAAGCCCCTGAAAGACAAGGCTCGGAAGATTACCGGGCGAACGCTCGGTACTTGCCTTCGGCCGCAGCCACGGGCCAGCGGCGAAAACGGCGGTTGCGGCAAGAAGCAGCCACGGCACGAGCTGGCGGAAGGAGGGGTTGTCGAGTGACAACAGCAAAAGCGACCCCGCCAGCCCACCAACGATGGAGACGGCCGACAGGAGTATCGCCTCACGCCAGTGGGCGCGGATTTCCGGCCCGTAGGCGATCACGGAAGTGACGTAGCCCGGGAACTGCACGATCGCCGAAGTGGCATTGGCGACAATGGGCGGCAGGCCGGCAAGCGTCATCGCCCCGAAGGTCAGGAAGGTGCCACCACCTGCAATCGCATTGACCACGCCCGACAGAAAACCGGTCGCAAACAGCATCAGAATGATAAATACAGACATGGCCCCTCCCAAGGTTTTCATGCCATAACCGGGGAAACGCACCTTCGCAACAGCCGGGACGTCGCGCCTAATTGACAAAATATTGTCATGAAAGGGATGACAAACGGCGCTACCTCGTGTATGTGCCCGCGTGGAATTGGGGTTTTCCCCTTTAACCGCAAGCAAAGAATGGCGAACCCGCTCCTGCCGCAAGGCATGGTCTGAAGGCATTGACCGACAGACGAACGTTGAGCGCTCTGGCTGTTTCAGAAGAAATCAGAGGTTAACATGACCAATATCATTCAGCAGCTGGAAGCCGAACAGGCTGCCAAGATCGAAGCAAAGCGCACCCTGCCTGAGTTTTCTCCGGGCGACACGCTGCGCGTCAACGTTCGCGTTACCGAAGGTAACCGTACCCGCGTTCAGGCTTACGAAGGCGTTTGTATTGCCCGTTCCGGCGGTGGCCTTTCCGAGAGCTTCACCGTTCGCAAGATCTCCTACGGCGAAGGCGTCGAGCGCGTATTCCCGATCTACTCCCCGCTGGTCGAAGGCGTTGAAATCGTTCGCCGTGGTAAGGTTCGCCGCGCGAAGCTCTACTACCTGCGCGACCGTCGCGGCAAGGCTGCCCGTATCGTTGAAAACACCGGTACGCGCGCCCGCAAGCTGAACGAGTCCGAGCGCCAGGCAATTGTCGAAGAAAAGGCACGTCTGGAAGCTGAAAAGGTAGCAGCAGCACAGGCTCTCGCCGCCGAAAAGGCAGCAGCCGAAGCCGCAGAAGCCAAGGCAGCGGAAGAAGCAGCAAAGGCTGCTGAAACCGCAGCGGAATAAGATTTCCATTTCGATGGATCTACGGAAAGGCGGTCTTCGGACCGCCTTTTTTGTTGTGCCAACGCGCCATAACAATCAGGTGGACGGCATTACCCCTCGTCTACCCTTCGACCCCGTCTCCATATCGACAGATCAAGATCAAAGTCGTATTGCTACTTATCTCTTTGCCCAATTTATTTAGAACATTCTCGAATAGCATTGCCTAGTTTCACTTATTGTGCAATTTTCGCGCAGTTTTAGGTGTTGATATGTTTTTTTTAATTCTTTTTTAGCGAAAAATAAGCGCGCTTTCTTTGCTGTCGGCCTTGCCAGCGCACTCATGAATATTCTCAACCTTTCCGGCTCACTTTTCATGCTGGAGGTTTATGACCGGATTCTGCCGAGCAAGAGTATTCCTTCTCTTGTCGCTCTGGTTGTTCTGCTGGTTATTCTCTACGCCTTTCTGGTGGGGTTCGACGCTCTGCGCGGCCGGATATTGGCGCGTATCTCCGACAATATGGACGACGCACTCAATCAGAAACTCTTCAGGGCATCAATCAGCGCGCCGCTTGCCGCCAATGGCAAGGTGGACGGGCTGCAGATCGTCGGCGATCTCGATCAGATACGCCAGTTCCTGTCCGGGCCGGGGCCTGCAGCTTTCTTTGATATTCCCTGGTTGCCTATTTATCTGCTGATCTGTTTCGCCTTGCATCCCTGGATCGGCTTTGCCGTGCTTGGTGGCGCTCTGGTCCTTGTCGTGCTGACACTCATAACCAACTGGCTGACCGAAAGGGCGACCAAGCAGGCCTATACCGTGCGCGGACAGAGAAACGCACTCGTCGGCAGCAGTCAGCGCAATATCGAATCCATCAAGACCATGGGCATGATGAACGCGGTGACATCCATGTGGGATGAGCTGCACTCCAACTATCGCGCCGTCACTCTGTCGACATCGGACACGGCGGGCATGCTCGCCGCAATTTCCCGAACATTCCGCCTGTTGTTGCAGTCAGGCGTGATGGCAATCGGCGCCCTGCTGGTTATCGAGGGGCACGCGTCAGCGGGTAGCATTATCGCAGGCTCGATCCTCTCGGCAAAGGCGCTGGGCCCTGTCGAACATGCGATTGCAAACTGGCGCAGCTTCATGACTGCGAGACAGGGCTGGAAGCGTATCAACGAGTTTCTCGAACTCGTGCCGGAACCAACGCAGCCTCTCTCCCTGCCCTCACCGAAATATACCGTGGCTGTTGATCGCGTGACCGGCGGTCCTCCCAATGGCGCGCGCGATACCGTGGCCGATATTTCCTTCACATTGAATGCGGGCGATGGTCTTGGGATCATTGGCCCCAGCGCCTCCGGTAAATCCACACTGGCGCGTTTGATAACCGGTATCTGGCCATATGAGCGCGGTTCCGTGCGCTTCGATGGGGCAGCACTAAACCAGTGGGATTTCGACGTTCTCGGTAAATCCATCGGTTACATGCCCCAGCAGGTGGAGTTGATGCCAGGCACAGTCGCGCAGAATATCGCGCGCTTCGACCGAGACGCGACGGCGGAAGCCATCATTGCCGCAGCCAAGGCCGCTCAGGTTCATGATCTGATCCTCAACCTGCCCAACGGTTACGACACCTATATCGGTGACCGTGGAGAGGCATTGTCAGGCGGGCAAAAACAGCGCATCGGCCTTGCGCGGGCGCTTTTCGGGGAGCCGTTCTTCGTCATTCTCGATGAACCGAACTCCAATCTGGACGGCGAAGGCGAGGCAGCCCTGCGCAACGCCATTGGCGACATCAGGGCGCGCGGCGGCATCGTCGTCGTCATTGCCCATCGTCCGAGCGCCATCGAAAGCGTCAATCTCGTGATGGTGATGAACAACGGCCACGTGCTTCGCTTTGGCACCAAGGAAGAGGTGCTTGCGCAAATCCTGCGACAAAACATCCGCCAGGTGCCCGAAACAGAAGAAGAAGTACGCAAGCTGGAAAACCGGGTGGGCGAAAATGGCTGAGGGAGAAAAAAACGGTGTGACGAAAACATCTATCGTCAAACACTCAACCGCAGTGATCGTTCTTGCCGCTGGCCTTCTTTTCGGGTTGGGCGGCTGGGCGGCTCTGGCGAAACTTTCCGGCGCGGTCGTCGCCACGGGCCGGGTTGTTGTCGAAGGCAACTCCAAAAAGATCCAGCACCTTTCTGGCGGTATCGTCAGCGAGATTGACGTGGCCGAAGGCGACACGGTGGAGGCCGGTCAGGTTTTGCTGCGGCTGAGCGGCACGATCGTTCAGGCAAACCTGTCCATCGTTGAGAATACGCTTGCGCAGCTCTATGCGCGCCGTGCGCGTCTGCGTGCCGAAATTTCCGATGCGCCCTCTTTCACGACGCCGGAAGATCTGGCCACCTTGACCAATTCCAAGGCTGCCAAAACTTTCATCGACAGTGAGCAGAACCTTTTCAACAGCCGCCGCAGCGCGCTGATCGGCATGAAAAAGCAATTGGCAACGCGCAAGGATCAGCTCGCCGACGAGGCGCATGGCATGGACGTCCAGATTCAGGCGACCAACAATGAGCTGACTATTGTGAGGGAAGACGTTTCCAAAACGCAGGAACTCTACGCAAAGGGGCTCGTAACGCTTCAGCGCCTCAATCTTCTCAAGCGGCAGCTTTCCAATCTCGAAGGCCAGCAGGGTCAATATATGGCCTCGCGTGCACAGACGGTGGGTAAGCTCAGCGAAATGGACTTACAATCGCTTCAGCTTGACGAGGACCGCAAATCCGAAGTCACCAAGGATTTGACCTCAATCGAAGCGACGGTCGCGGAATACGAAGAACGGCTTGCGGCAACACGCGACCAGCTGGATCGCCTCGATATTCGCTCGCCGATAGCGGGGCGCATCTACCAGCTGTCGGTGCACAATATAAACGGCGTCATCCAGCCGGGCGAAGTGCTTATGCTGGTGGTGCCGGCAAAGGAAGATCTTGCAATCGACGCCAATGTCCTTCCCCGTGACATAGACCAGATTTACGTCGGGCAGCCGGTGACCATTCGGTTCACGGCTTTCAATCAGAGCACGACGCCGGATGTGAGCGCTGAAGTCGCGGTCGTCGCTCCCGACTTGCAGACAGATTCCCGAACCGGGTCATCATTTTATGCGCTGCGCATCAAGCCAAGCAAAACTGGAATGGAGCATTTGCCTGGCGGGCGGTTGTATCCCGGCATGCCAGCCGAAGTCTTCATACAGACAACCGAAAGAAGTGTTCTTTCCTATTTTGTAAAACCATTTCAGGACAGGCTTAAAAAGACATTCCTGCAGGAGTGAATGATTTCAACTACATGATTTTTTGAGAGAAAATCTTGAAATACACCAAAGACGCGATTTCCTCAAAAAGACAATTTCTTATATTGTATTATCATGTTTTATGTATTAAATATCACCCGTAATATTTAGTATAAATTTAATTTCGATTCATCGAATTCTCAAAAATTTATAGGAGAGTAAAATGGCGTTAAAAGTAACTTTTGGTAATGGCGGTGCCGCTTCGGTTTCGTCGCTCACCAGCCTGATCGATCAGGAAGCTTACAAGCTCCTCACGGAATCGACGGCACAGGTCAAAAACGGTTCTTCGATCGACTCCGGCGTTGTCAGCGTCGGCGCTGTTGCGGTTGCCGGCACCGGCGCGGGCGGCACGGTTGATGTTGGTTATGACGCCGCCTCGAACGGCTTCAAATTTGACGTATCGTCGGCATGGAATTCGGTGAAGAATGCTCTCGCCCAGTCCGACACCTCTGAAAACCTGACGTTCAAGGATTTCGTTCAGGTGGACGTTCACCTCGGCGGCACCGGTTCGTCCAGCGTTGAAGTTCTCAATGCCAAGCGTGGTAACATCACGACCGGCGCAGGCAACGACACGGTTACCGTATCTGTCGTTTCCAACGAAAAGACCTGGGTAAACAATTTCAACATCGACACCGGCGCAGGCAACGACACGATCATCGTAAAAGCTGGCGCTGCATTCAATGACGCGTCGGCCGCGGGCACGGGCGGTCTTGCTGCCAACACCGGCGCTGTGAATGGCGGTGCAGGCATCACCGATGGCAGCTTCACCTCCGTCAAGATCGACGCAGGCGCAGGCAATGATACGATCGACCTGAGCGGTGTAAAGCTCGCTTCGTCGCTGGTAACCGGCGGCAAGGGCATCGACCACATCATTGCGAGCGGTGGCGCTGATACCTTCGTCTTTAATCTCGGCGACATGGCCAAGAGCTTTGCGACTGATACCATCGAAGGCTTCAACGCCGCCGTGGACAAGCTCAAGCTGGTCGGCACGGTGATCGATAACTGGGCGGTATCGACGATCGATAACGACACCATCCTCAGCTACAACGTCACTGGCGAGCACAAGGGCGAAAAGATCATTCTCTCCGGTGTTCACCTGACCGGTAGCGATTGGTTCACCGCGTAATTCTCTCGAAGAGAATTTCATTATTTGCCGCTTAAAATGATCGTGGCCCGGAAACATCCGGGCCACGATTTTTTTACAGGTGCGACGGTCAGCAATCGTGTCAGCCGTCGCTATCTTCCAAAGTCAGGCGGCCTTGACCTGATTACCCATTCTGCGCGTTGCGATAATGACCAGCACCCCGGCAAGCGCCAGGCAGAAAGCAAGGAAGAACATCGGCGCGATCGTGCTGCCGGTCTGATCCTTGATCCACGGCACCACATTCTGCGCTACGAAGCCACCCAAATTGCCGACGGAATTGATGGCGGCAATGCCGGCAGCAGCGCCTGCACCCTTGAGGAAGCGGCCGGGCAAGCTCCAGAACACCGGCTGGCCGGCAAAAATGCCCGCAGCTGCGATGCAGAGGAAGGCGAACTGCAAGATCGGATCGCTGAGCAGCGCCGACATCAGCAGGCAAAATGCACCGACGAAGGCAGGGATGACGATGTAGGGCGTCTTGTTCTTCGCCTTGTCAGCGGCGGAAGGCACGACAAAAAGCGCTATAGCGACGACCACCCAGGGAATGATGTTGATGAAGCCATTGGTGGTGTTGGAAACGCCGAAGCCCTTGACGATTGTCGGAAGCCAGTAGCTGAGGCCATAGGCTGCCAACGGAAAACCCACATAACAAAGCGCCATGAACAGCACGCGCGGATTGATCAGCGCCTTGAAGCCGTCCTCGGCATGGTCTTCCATGCCCTTGTTTTCTTCGGCCAGCCGGTTCTTCAGCCAGTCCTTTTCAGCCTGCGTCAGGAATTTTGCCTTTTCCGGCGTATCATCAAGATAAAAGAAGGTGACGATGCCGGCGATTACGGCGGGAATGCCCGTCGCCAGGAACACCCATTCCCATCCGGCATAACCGAGGAAACCATCGAGATCGAGCAGCATGCCGCCAAGCGGCGCACCGACCGCATTGGCGAGCGCGCTGAAGATCATGAACAGGCCGATCATGCGGCCGCGATAATCGCGCGGGAACCAGAGCGTCATCAGGAACAGCACGCCGGGGAAGAAACCGGCCTCGCAAAGCCCGAGCAGGAAGCGCAGGATGTAGAACATCGTGGCGTTCTGCGTATAGGCGAGCGCAATGGTGACCGCACCCCAGGAAACCAGAATGCGGGCGAACCACTTGCTGGCGCCGAAACGGTTGAGGAACAGGTTGCTCGGCACCTCAAAGAGGAAATAGCCGATGAAGAACAGCGAGGCGCCAAGACCGTAGGCATATTCGCTGAGGCTGAGCGCATCGACCATCTGTAGCTTGGCATAGCTGACATTCTGCCGGTCGATATAGGCGATGAGATAGAGAAGGCCTAGAAACGGCATTAGCCGCCAGGTGATCTTCGAGATAAGGGATTTTTCAGATACCATGTGCTTTTCCCTCCCTTCGATTGCTCGTCGAAATGCAAATGATAAGGGGACCCATCTATATGTGCAGCGCAAAATACGCAAGTTGCGGCGCGTCATTGCCAAGGGCGTAACTTCAGAGAAGCGGGCTTTTTCTACCTAAAGCCAATGTTGCGTCGCATATAACGAGGTCTTGGAAACGGCCTCACCGGCGGCACGCATTCATATTGCCGCGAAACCGGCAATCTGCTATGAAGACCGTCATGGGATCTAAATTCGGATGTCTCGCGCAGAATGTTTATGTGCTGCAGGACCACAAGCGTCTGCCGGCACGATTTTTTGCGCGTATTTCCGGGGCGCTCAACAGCCGACTTAGGCTCGCCTGACAGCACCCGCTGTCCACCGCCTGCTGAACCCTGATTTACCCTTTTCCATGACAAGGCACAGAGACATGAGCGCACCCCGCACCCTGTATGACAAGATCTGGGATGACCACGTCGTCAATCGTGACCCGGACGGAACCTGTCTTCTCTATATCGACCGTCACCTGGTCCATGAGGTGACGAGCCCGCAGGCCTTCGAAGGCCTGCGCCTGGCCGGCCGTCCCGTCCATTCTCCCACCCGCACGCTCGCCGTGGTCGATCATAACGTTCCGACCACCGCCGACCGGCTGGAAGGCATCAAGAACGAAGAAAGCCGCATTCAGGTGGAAGCTTTGGCGCAAAACGCCAAGGATTTCGGTGTCGAATATTATTCCGAGCGCGACAAGCGGCAGGGCATCGTCCACATCGTCGGCCCGGAACAGGGCTTCACCCTGCCGGGCATGACGATCGTTTGCGGCGACAGCCACACCTCCACCCATGGTGCTTTCGGTGCACTCGCACATGGCATCGGCACTTCGGAAGTCGAGCATGTGCTGGCGACCCAGACGCTGATCCAGAAAAAGGCCAAGAACATGCTGGTGCGTGTAGATGGCAAAGTACCGGAAGGCGTCACCGCCAAGGACATCATCCTCGCCATTATCGGTGAGATCGGCACGGCAGGCGGCACCGGCCATGTGATCGAATTTGCAGGCGAGGCGATCCGTTCGCTCTCCATGGAAGGTCGCATGACGGTCTGCAACATGACCATCGAGGGCGGCGCCCGCGCCGGTCTGGTCGCGCCCGACGAGACCACCTTCGAATACATCAAGGACAAGCCGCGCGCGCCGAAGGGCGAGACGCTGGAGCAGGCCATCGCCTACTGGAAAACGCTGAAATCCGACGAAGGCGCGCATTACGACAAGGTCGTGGTGCTGGACGCGGCCAATCTGCCGCCGATCGTCTCCTGGGGCTCATCGCCTGAAGACGTGACCTCCGTTGAAGGCATCGTTCCCAATCCTGATGATATCGAAGAAGAAAACAAGCGCACTTCCAAATGGCGTGCGCTGGATTACATGGGCCTGCAACCCGGCACGCGCATCACCGATATCGCCATCGACCGTGTCTTCATCGGCTCCTGCACCAATGGCCGCATCGAGGATTTGCGCGCCGCGGCGAAGATCGTCGATGGCCGCAAGGTAGCGCCTACCGTTTCGGCCATGATCGTGCCCGGCTCCGGTCTCGTGAAGGAACAGGCGGAAAAGGAAGGTCTGGACAAGATTTTCCTCGAAGCCGGTTTCGAATGGCGCGAACCGGGCTGCTCCATGTGCCTTGCCATGAATGACGACCGCCTGAAGCCCGGCGAACGCTGTGCCTCCACCTCGAACCGCAATTTCGAGGGTCGTCAGGGCTACAAGAGCCGCACCCACCTCGTCTCCCCCGCCATGGCGGCGGCGGCGGCGATCGCCGGCCATTTCGTCGACGTCCGCGACTGGCAATAAAATCCTGAAGCCACGCTTTTATGGAAGCCACCTGCCCCACACCCGGGTGGGTGGCTTTTGCATTACAGGCCTTGCAAACGCCGTTGCGGCTGCGTTCCGTGTAGAAACACAGCAAAAGTATCCCAGGGCGGCGTCATGGAGAGCTGGCTCAAAATACGCGCAACCTCTCCTCGATGAATACCTGCATGCAGGATCATATGTGAAACCATTTCGGCCCGGGACATGTAGCCTTTGTCTCCGTCCGTAAAGGTGAAAGCGACAAAGTCGCCAAGCGATTCCGGCGATGTTTTCTCGATATAATCGAGATACCAGCCATCCAGAGCCGCAACATCCCGCGCAAGATCATCCAGCTGCGGCGTTGCCTCGGTATTGTCGGAGAGAAAGCCGTGCGCCGTTCCGGTGAGATGGCCCGAAAAAATCCTTGCGACCACGTAGTAGTGATTGATGAGCCGAATTGCGGTATGCCGTTCGGATGCGTTTTGGCCGGGATCGAGTTGTTGCAGCTTCTCGAACAAATCCCTGTTCGCCCATGCGTGATAGCCGAGCAAACTCCTGAGCAAATCTTTCACGGCAATATCCTTTACATCCGGAAAATGTGAGCACTATGTTTATATTTTCGTCATGGAGGCTGCCTTGTCTACTCGCATTGCCAAACGCAAGACCACGATGCGCAAAGAGCCGCGTCAGGAGCGTTCGAAGGCCACGGTAGATGCCGTCGTCCACGCAGCTGCTCGCATTTTGAGCGATCATGGCTGGGCGGGTTTCACCACCAACAGGGTCGCAGAAACCGCCGGCGTCAGCATCGGTTCGTTGTACCAGTACTTCCCTGACAAGATTTCGATTGTGGAGGCGGTGCGCCATCGCCACCTCGAGGACTGTCTGGCCGTCATGAAAAGCGTGGCCGAGCAGCGGAACGCCCTCCCGCAATTCGTGGAAGAACTCGTAACCGGCATGATTGCGGTCCACAGCATCCATCCCGGCCTTCACAAGGTCCTTCTGGATGACGCACCCAGCCATGAGGGAATGAACGACCCCAACAGCGCTTTCGAAAAAGAATATCTCGGGCTTTATTCGAAAGCGCTTGCGGCCCATATGACGCCCGGCTCAAGGGCGGAAAGCGGGATTATGGCACTGATCGTGTCCGACGCCATCGACGGCATCATTCACAACGCCGCCCGACGTGGGCAATTGCAGTCACCCAAAATCAAACGGGAAATGATCGCACTCGTTGAGGCTTATCTGTGCCGGGAAACCAGCAACTGAGAGATCGCCAAGTTATTCCGCAATAATCTTCACCCGCTGGCCGGGCTGAAGCGTGGCGGTGGCGCTCATCGCATTCATCATGCGGAACATGTCGAGCTTGCGGTCGGTTCCCATCATCCGTGCGGCAATCGTCGCCACGGTTTCTCCGGGCTTGACGGTCACCACCCGAACCCGCAGCGGCTTCAGGGAGCCGATCTCTTGCGGCGTCATCTTGCGGAAACTCGTGCGCAACACGTTGGCGATGGAATCGAGCTGCGTGTTACCCTTCGGCACCGCCGTCAGGAAACGGAATATTTGCTGCCCGACACGGATGACAGTCACGTCGAAATCCCATTTGTCCGCCGTTGCCCGTGCTGTCGCGGCCTCCAGACCGTTGATCTGCGTTTCCTTCACGGTTTCCGGCATCAGGCCGGCAACCCAGCCGCTGGTCAGGTAGTTGGCAAGAGTGGTCTGTTTCGGATCGGCCACACCGTCGAAACGGATCGCCACATCGCCCGGCCCCGTCGCAAGAACGGCCTCGACCTTGTTGTCGATGACGAAACCTTCCGGCACATCGAAGCGGATACCGAGCGTTCCGTGCAGGAACGTCTGGCCCCGGACGTAACCCTCCTGCGGGCTGTCGCCGTAAAGCAGGCCGTCTATGCCATCCAGAAACCAGTCGCGACCACGATCCCCGACCTGGCCCTCCTGGCCAAAGGCGCGGGCATGCCGACGCGCAAGCTCGATGCGTTGCGGCGTGTTGGGGTGGCTGGAAAGGAAGTCGAGGCTCTGATCGTTTTCAGGATCGGCCGAGGAGAACCGCGCATAGGCCGCCATGGAATCCAGAAAACGCGGCGATGCGTAAGGGTCGTAACCGGCTTCGCCGAGCATACGCACGCCGATCACGTCGGCCTGCAATTCCTGCTGGCGCGAAAACGCCGCGAGCCGCAGCTTGCCGCGTGCAAGTGCCTGCTTGCCGGCGAGATCACTCGACAGCACCTCGGCGACCACGCGGCTCGCAATCACCTCCGCCTCTTCCCGGCGCTGGCGCTCGATGCCATGGTTCGCGGTAACATGGCCCATCTCATGCGAAAGCACGGCGGCCACTTCCGACGCATCGTTGGCGAGAGCCAGAAGCCCGCGTGTCACGTAAAGATATCCGCCCGGCAGCGCAAAGGCGTTGATAGCAGGCGAGTTGAGGATGGTAATACGATAGGACTGCTGCGGATTTTCCGAAACGGCCGTCAGCGCGCCGGCGATACGGGCGACAAGCCGCTCCGTCTTGGCATCGCGATACTCGCCACCATAACTCGCCACGATGCGCGGATGCTCGCGCGCACCCATCTGGGCACGGGGATCGTTCTTCTGCACCTCTTCCACGGTCTGCGGATTGTCTGACGGACGCAATGTGGACTGGTAGGCCGGGCTGAAGAGAGACTGGCACGACGACAGGAACACAGCGGTTGCCGTCAGCACGGAACAGGCGGCAACCATCCTGCCCGAACGGCGAAGGCCTGAACGGGAGAAGAGCCTCCACTGTGCAGTCATGCTATTTCTCATTCTGTATGCCTGCCCCTAACGTTCCTGATCATCCGTTAATTGCAGACCAGAATAACAGATTCGCCCCAACGAGCCATGAATGTCGAAACGGTAAAAACGATCCATCAAGTCCGGAATATTCCTGAAGAACGCAATAATTCTCGTCTTTTCTCGGGCAACAACTTGAAACTGGCAAGTGCAAATTAGCGCCATTGAAGTTATCTAAAGCGATTGCCAGCGAGGCGCGTCGAAAATAAGGCGATCAGCCGTTCAGAAAACTGTCGACCGCCTTCACATTTTGTGTAGCGAAGAAATCTGTGGTCGATCCCGCATAGACAACGCGGCCACAATCAAGAAAAACCACCCGCTGCGCCAGCTTTTTTATGTCGTCGGGATGGTGCGTGACAATAATCGCCGTATTTTTTGTTTCGGCATGCAAGTCGAGAAGCAGGGAGGTCATGCCCGCCCGCAGCCCCGGATCGAGCGCCGCGAAAGGCTCGTCGAGCAACATGACCGGTTTTTTCCTGACCAGCGCGCGCGCCAGCGCCGCCCTTTGCCTTTCCCCGCCGGAAAGCGTTCCCGGCAAACGTTTGCCAAAACCGTTAAGACCCACGCGTGTGAGCGCCATGTCGATCCTTTGCCTGTCTTGCGCCTGCAATTTCAGCCCGGGGCTGACGCCAAGCGCGACATTGGTGAAGATATCGAGATGGGCGAAAAGATTGTTGTCCTGAAAGATCAACGAGACCGGTCTTTCGGAAGGGTCCAGCGCGTTCATATCCTGCCCGCCGATCACCACTCGGCCGGAATCGGGCACTTCGAAACCGGCAACGAGATTGAGGAGCGTCGACTTGCCCGAACCGGATGCACCGACGACGGCGGTTATCTGGCCTTGCGGGAATATACAATCGAGATCGAAATCCTGCGTTCCAAGCCGCAGCATGACCTTCTCCAGTTCCACGGCAAAATCATCGCCTGTCATATGCTCGCCCTTGCTGATTTCGCTTCTCTAGATTGGGATTGCCGTGAAACGCCGCCTGCGGCAAGCAGCAGGCAGACCACACCGAGAAGGAAAGCATATCCGGCGGCATCATTGGTGCGATAGCTGCCCATATTGCTATAAACCAGCCATGGCAAGGTGGCGAAATTTTCCGATCCGAACAGGGCAACCGCCCCGAGATCGCCAAGCGACAGGGCCATGGCGAAGGAAAACGCCATAACCAAGGGCCGCCACAGAACCGGCAGATCGGCAACCCGCAACCGCGTCAGCCCTTGAAGCCCGAGACTGGCGGAAAGCCGGCCGGTCCGCAAAAAGTGACTGGTGAAGGCCGGCTCCAGCACCCGCATGGCAAGCGGCAAGGCCATCAGCATGTTGATGAGCGCGACGAGAACGGGAGCATAGAAGCTGACATCGCCGAAGGGTCGCAACAACAGGAACCAGCCGCTTCCCAACACGACGGGCGGCACAAGCAGCACCAGCGACGACCCCGCCCCGAGCGTAGCGGAAAGGAAGCGCAAGGGCTGGGCCACGCGCCGTCTGGAACCCACGGCCTGGCGCGCACTTATGATCGCCATGCAGCAGAACACGACGAGGATTGCGGAGAGCGCCGCGATTGCGAGACTGGTCGCTGCAGCACGCAGGAAGATCGGCGCGGACAAGAGGCGCGGCAGATCGGCCCTCAAGCCTGAGATGGTTATCGCGGCAAGCGGCAGGCCGATCAGCAGGATTGCAAAAATAATTGCAGCTCCGTCCCATAGGCGGGTGCCGACGCTTGTGTCGTCGAAACGACGAACGGGACGGCCAAGCGAGACAATTTCCGCTTCAGGCGAAGGCAAAAAGGCAAGAAGGCCGAGCAGTATTGCCGTGAGGACAATTTGCAGAACCGAAAGCGCGATTGCCCGCTGCGGATCAAAATCGAACCGTAGTGCCTGATAGATCGCCACCTCCAGCGTCGTCGCCGCCGGTCCGCCGCCCAGCAGAAGAACGAGCGTGAAGCTGGTGGCGCACAGCATGAAAATCAGCCCGGCAATGCCGGGAACGAGACGAGAAACGGCCGGCCATTCGATGAAGCGGAAAACCGAGACCGGTCCCATGCCGAGGCTTGCCGCCATCCGCCAATATTCACCCGGAATGCGTTCCAGCCCGGCCAGCATCAACCGCACCGCGAGCGGCAGATTGAAAAACACATGGGCAATGAGAATGCCGGAAAGGCCATAAATACTGAAAGGCTGATCCGCACCGGCAAAAACAAGAGCCGTATTCAAAATACCCTGTCTGCCCCAGATGGTAATGATGCCGAAAGCGCCGACGATGACCGGCAACCCCATCGGCACCGCCATCAGCCTGATAATCCACATCCGCCCCGGAAAGTCTCGCTGCCGGGAGAGTGCCAGCGCCACCGGTAGACCGAGAAGGATGGAAAGAACCGTGGAGAGCGTTGCCTGATAAAGCGTGAAGCGCAGGATACGCAGCGTATAGGCATCCATGATTCCAGCAGTCGATGCCCCGGCATCGAAAGACAAGAGGGCCGCAACGGCAAGCGCCATGAACAGGAAAATGGCGACAAAGGCCGCCGTTCCGAAAATGATCGACCGCCTGTAATCGCGACGCAGCATCATGCGCGGGCGTGCCTCTTCGTCAGTTCATGCTCATGGCCGCAAGCCATTCATCGATCCAGGCCTTGCGGTTCTTCGCCACCTCTTCCGGGTCCATCAGGAAGGTCTTCTGCGGCACGACGAGTTTGGAAAACGCCTCTGGCAAAGGCGTCGACGTTGCCGCGACCGGCATCATCCAGTTGTTTTCGGGTATCGCATCCTGAAAACCTGATGTGAGCGTGAAAGCGAGGAACTGTTTCGCCAGTTCCTTATGCGGTGCGTTTTTCAGAAGGCCGGATACCTCGATCTGGATATAATGCCCTTCGGAAAAAGCCGCGGCCTGATAACGATCCGTCTTTTCCGCAACCATGTGGTAGGCGGGCGACGTGGTGTAGGAGAGCACCATCGGCACCTCGCCCTTGGTGAAGAGGCCGTAGGATTCCGACCAGCCCGGCGTGACGGTGAGAATGCGCTTCCTGAGCTTCGCCCAGGCCTCCGGCGCCTTGTCGCCATAAACCGATTTCACCCAAAGCAACAGGCCAAGCCCCGGCGTGGAGGTGCGTGGGTCCTGAATGGCGATCTTCTGTGAGGGATCGCCTTCCACGAGGTCCTTGAGGCTCGTCGGTGGATTTTTTATCGTCTGTGTGTCGTAGACAACAGCGAAATGACCGTAATCATAAGGGACGAAAACATCGTCCTTATAACCGCCCGGCACCTTGGCCGCCGATGCATCGATGCCGCTGGCGTCAAAAAGACCGGTCTGCCTCGCTTCGGCGACAAGATTGGTGTCGAGACCGACCACGACATCCGCCCTGGACCCGGCCCCTTCGAGCTTCAGACGGTTGAGCAGCGCCACACCATCGGCCACGCCGACGAAATTGACCGTGCAATCGCAAACCTTCTCGAAGGCTTGCTTCACCTTGGGGCCGGGACCCCATTCGGAAACAAAGCTTTCATAGGTGTAGACGGTCAATTCCTGTCTATCCTGCGCGATGGCAAGAGCGGGCAGAAACAGCGAAGCGGCAACGAGGGAATTCAGGAAAAGACGACGACGCACGGGTACCTCCTCAAAAACGATAAGGGAAATAGCCGCTTGCGTTGAAGCCGTCTAATCCCTCCGCCGGTATGAACCGGATCAGGTTCTTCGGGTTGGCAAGCCTCTCAGCCTTTTGCACGCAAGCACAAAAGACACCCCGTTAGATCATGATGATGATGTAGTCCCGCCGTCTCTGATTGGCAAGATGGCCGCCGTCAGGCCTGCGCCGTCATATGGACCAGCTCCCAGACATGACCGTCCGGATCCTGAAAGCTGCCGGCATACATGAAGCCGTGATCCTGCACGGGTTTCCAGTTGCTGCCACCGGAGGCAAGCGCCGTTTCGATCATCCGATCGATTTCCTCGCGGCTTCCCGCCGTCAGACAGGTCAGCACCTCGGTGCTGCGCGTCGCATCGGCGATATCGCCATTGATGAAATCGCGAAAACGCTCTTCCTGGAGAAGCATCACGAAGATGTTCTCCTCAACGATCATGCAGAGCGTGCGGTCATCCGAATATTCCGGATTGAAGCTGAAACCGAGTGCCGTGAAGAAATTTCTGGATGTCTCGATATTCTTGACGGGCAGGTTAACGAAGATCATGCGCATTTTCTGAACTCCTCCGAACCGGCATAGAAAACGGCAATTCCGCCTCCCTGTCAAAGGCGGATGAAGCGTCTATCAACAAAGCGCGCTTCACCTTCAGCCTTCCAGTTCCTCGCGCAGCATCTCCAGCTCCAGCCATTCCTCTTCCATGGTCTCGAGCTTTTCACGCAGCTTCGTCATTTCCTTCGCCAGCGTGTTGAAGGTAGCCGGATCCTTGGTGAAGAGATTGGGATCGGCCATGCGCTCTTCGCGCTTGGCGATTTCGCCTTGCGCCTTTTCCATCTCCTTCGGAAGATTTTCGAGCGCGAATTTCTGCTTGAAGGAAAGCTTGCCTTTGGCTTTTAAAGGGTCCTGCGATGCGGAGCCAGAAGATGCCGCCTTTGCCTTTTCCTGTTTCTCAGCCTTGCGTTTTTCTTCCGCCACGCCCTTGCGCTGCGCCATCATGTCCGAATAGCCGCCGGCATATTCGATCCAGCGTCCGTCCGGCTGGTCCGGATTGGCGGGCGCGATGGTGGAGGTGACGGTGCGGTCGAGGAAATCGCGGTCGTGGCTGACGAGGATGACCGTGCCGGAAAAACCAGCGACGATTTCCTGCAACAGATCAAGCGTTTCGATGTCGAGATCGTTGGTCGGCTCGTCGAGGATCAAAAGGTTGGTCGGCCGCGCCAGAATACGTGCCAGAATAAGGCGAGCGCGCTCACCACCGGAGAGATTGCGGATCGGCGTGCGGGCCTGTTCCGGCTGGAACAGGAAGTCCTTCATATAACCCGTGACATGCTTCAATTCGCCGTTGACCAGCAGATTGTCGCCGCGCCCGTCTGTCAGATAATGCGCAAGCGTATCGTTCGGATTGAGATCCTCACGCTTCTGGTCGAGCGTCGCTATCTCCAGATTGGTGCCGAGCTTCACCGTGCCGCTATCGGGCTGAAGCTGGCCGGTGAGCATCTTCAAAAGCGTGGTCTTGCCGGCACCATTCGGCCCGACGAGACCGATGCAATCGCCGCGATGCACCCTAAGCGAAAACGGCGCGATGATCACGCGCTCACCGTAAGACTTGGTAATGGCATCGGCTTCGATGACCAGCTTGCCGGATTCCCGCACTTCCGCAGCCGTCGCCTGCACGGAGCCCTGCGGTCCCTTGTGACCGCGATAATCCGCGCGCATGGCTTGAAGCTCGCCCACGCGGCGCATGTTGCGCTTGCGTCTCGCCGTCACACCGTAACGCATCCAGTGTTCTTCGCGCTCGATGGCCTTGCCGAGCTTGTGCTGCTCCAGCTCTTCCTCTTCCAGCACCTTGTCGCGCCATTCCTCGAAATGCGCAAAACCGCGGTTGAGACGGCGGGACTGGCCGCGATCTAGCCAAACGGTCGAGGTCGAAACCTTCTCCAGAAAACGCCGGTCGTGCGAAATCAGCACCAGTGCGCTGCGCGTCTGCTGCAATTCGCTTTCAAGCCATTCGATGGTGGGCAGGTCCAGATGATTGGTCGGCTCGTCCAGCATCAGAATATCGGGTTCAGGCGCCATCACACGGGCAAGGGCCGCACGTCGCGCTTCGCCGCCGGAAAGGCTTTCCGGATGTTCCTGTCCCGTCAGGCCGAGATGCTCGAGAAGATAGGTAACGCGATAGGGATCGTCGCCAGGTCCAAGCCCCGCCTCGGCATAGGCCTGAACGGTGTCGTAATCGGCAAAATCCGGCGCCTGTTCCAGATAACGGATGGTGGCGGAAGGGTGACGGAAAACCTCACCCGACTGCGCCTCGACCAGACCGGCGGCAATCTTCATCAAGGTCGACTTGCCCGAACCGTTGCGCCCGACGAGGCAGATGCGGTCGCCCGGCTCTACCTGAAGATTGGCGCCGTCCAGCAGCGGGGTCACGCCGAAAGTCAGCTTGATGTCATCGAGTTTCAAAATTGGGGGTGCCAAGGCGTCAGGCTCCGGTCAGATCATAAGGGCGGGCGAGGACGATGGCTTTTCCGCTTTTCAGCGAGAAATGCACAGGGCCGCCATTCGCGACATTGGAAATAGTGCGGGAAGAGCCGAAAGCAAGCGCGAAATCCTCAAGCGGATAACGCACATTGCCGATATCCAGCCCTGCAAGGTCGGTAAACCCGGCAACGGAAAACAGCGAAGCGGGCGGCAGATCGAGATCAAACGAGCCGGCGAGCAGCGGACGGGCCTCTTCCTCACCGGAGGTCAGCGTAACCTCCAGCCCGCGTTCGGCAAGCGCCACCGCGTAAAGAAGATGCTGAAGCGCGTGGTCGCTTCTCGCTCCACCGAGCGCACCGGCCAACACCAACGAACGCGCGCCGCGGGCAAGAGCCTCCGACACCGCGATTTCGCCATCGGTCACAGCCTTTGCGGCGGGATAGGGTTGCCGCTCCACATCGGGCCAGGCGTCCAGCAGGTCTTTATTGGTGGAATCGAAATCTCCCACCCAAAGCTCCGGCGAAAGGCCAAGCGGTGCGGCATGGCGCATGCCGCCATCGGCCGCAATCACACGGCTGCCCGCAACCGCAGCTTTCAGGCGGTCGGTAACCGTGACATCGCCGCCAAGCAGAATGGTGAAGCGTTCTTTATCCATGCCCTGCCTTACCGCACCTCAGCCAAAAATGGAAAGGCAGAAACCCGATGAAATCAGCCGATATTGATTTTCGTCGGCTTCGGGATTATGAAACGCCTCAGTGGTGATTTGCCGACCGGCTTGCAGCCACTTTAAAGAAGTCGCTAAAGGGTCGAGGAAAAGGGCAATTTCCTGGGACCGGCTGCGATTTCGCTGCCGGTTTTTTTGTTTTCGCAACGTTCTTTACGTCATCCGAAAAGAGAGTTCGACATGCCGATCAAGATTCCCGATACGCTTCCCGCTTACGAAACCCTCGTTCATGAGGGTGTGCGGGTCATGACTGAAACGGCGGCCATCCGGCAGGATATCCGCCCGCTCCAGATCGGGCTTCTCAATCTCATGCCGAACAAGATCAAGACGGAAGTGCAGATGGCGCGCCTCGTTGGTGCTTCGCCGCTGCAGGTGGAGTTTTCGCTGATCCGCATCGGCGGCCATCGCGCCAAGAACACGCCGGAAGAACACCTTCTCTCCTTCTATGAGACCTGGGAGGAAGTGCGCCACCGCAAGTTCGACGGTTTCATCATCACCGGCGCCCCCATTGAACTGCTGGACTATGAAGACGTGACCTACTGGAACGAGATGCAACAAATTTTCGAATGGACGCAAACCAACGTCCATTCGACGCTGAACGTCTGCTGGGGCGCGATGGCCGCCATCTATCATTTCCACGGCGTGCCAAAATATGAGCTCAAGGAAAAGGCTTTCGGGGTTTATCGTCACCGCAATCTTTGCCCTTCGTCGATCTATCTGAACGGTTTTTCTGACGATTTTCAGGTTCCGGTCTCGCGCTGGACGGAAGTACGCCGCGCTGACATCGAAAAAAATCCGAAGCTCGAAATCCTGATGGAGTCAGAGGAAATGGGCGTGTGTCTGGTGCATGAGAAGCAAGGCAATCGTCTCTACATGTTCAACCACGTCGAATATGATTCGACCTCGCTTTCAGATGAATATTTCCGCGACGTGAACTCCGGCGTTCCAATCAAGCTGCCGCATGATTATTTTCCGCACAACGACCCGGAACTGGCACCGCTCAATCGCTGGCGCAGCCACGCCCATCTGTTTTTCGGCAACTGGATCAACGAGATATACCAGACGACACCCTACGATCTCGAAACCGTCGGCGAATTGGCCGCTTAAAGCACGTCGCGTTTGGTCAAACGCATGCGACGCGCTTTCGTGTTTGTTTTAAGCATGTCTTTGTCCCAAAACCGCGGGACACTTTTGGGAGACATGCTTTGAATTGCGGGATTGCGAATTGCCGGAAAATGACGCAACGTCCGCCCGGCAATTCACAAAAATTTGGAGAATGAGGAATGAGCGACGCGGCGGCACGGGAGAATTTCGGTTTCACGGCGACCGGTGAAAAGGTCGAGCGCGTCACCATCTCGAAGGGCGGATTGACAGCCAAGGTCATCACCTGGGGCGCGGTCATTCAGGATTTGCGCCTTGAGGGGCACCAGCCGCCGCTCGTTCTCGGCTTCGATAAATTCGAGGACTACAAATATTCGTCCTATTTCGGCGCCACCCCCGGCCGCAATGCCAACCGTATCGGCGACGGCAGGTTCTCGATCGACGGGCACGAATACCAGCTGGAACTGAACGAAAAAGGCGTCACCCATCTGCATGGCGGCAGCGACGGTATGGGTAAACGCAACTGGATGCTGATGGAACATGGCGAAAGCCATGCGGTCCTGCAGATCATCGATCCCGACGGCCGCGCCGGTTATCCCGGCAATTGCACGGTCACGGCCACCTATACGATCCTCGACGGCGGCGTGCTTTCGGTGGTCTATGAAACGGTGACCGATCAACCGACCATCGCCAATGTCTGCCAGCACTCCTATTTCAACCTTGACGGCGCAGATACCGCACTCGGGCATGAGATCAGCATCGCCGCTGATTTTTACCTGCCGACCAACGACAGACAGATCCCGACAGGCGAAATCCGCTCCGTTGAAGGCACCGTTTTCGACCTGCGCCACCCGACGCCAATGCGGCGCAAGGAGAATGGCGAGCAGGTTCTCTACGATCACAACTTCTGCCTTTCGCCCGAGCGTCGTGCCAAGCGCAAGGTCGCCCGCGCCTATTCGCCCGCCTCCGATATCGCCCTTGAGGTTCACACGACAGAGCCCGGCGTGCAGTTCTATTCGGCCTTCAAGCTGGACGTTGCCGTTCCGGGTCTCGATGGCCGCCACTACGGTCCCTTCGCAGGTTTCTGCCTGGAAACGCAGATTTGGCCTGATGCCGTCAATCACCCCGACTTCCCTTACGCGATCCTGCGTCCCGGCGAGACGCTGCGTCAGGAAACCGACTATATTTTCAGGAAGGGCTGAGGCGCCTGGCGGACTTCAGTCCAGCACGCATCCGACATAGCTGCCCGATGCCCGGGCGCGTCGCTCGATAAGGCCGGCAAGGCGCTGCAAACCGCGCCCCGGCTTGCTGGCGACGCGATCGATGGGATTGGGCAAGGAAACGGCAAGCAGCGCTGCCTGACGGGAGTTGAGCTTTGCGGCCGGCACCTTGAAATGGTGCTGCGCGGCGGCCTCGATGCCGTAAATGCCCGGCCCCCATTCGGCGACATTGAGATAAATCTCCATCATCCGCTTTTTCGACCAGACGAAATCGGCCCCGATCGCCAGCGGCAACTCCATCGCCTTGCGCAAAAACGACCGGCCGTTCCAGAGAAACAGGTTCTTGGCCGTCTGCATCGGAATAGTGCTGGCGCCACGGGTGGAAGCCCCCTCAAGCGCATCGCTGACGACGGATTGCATCTGGTTCCAGTCCACACCGCCGTGGAAACAGAACTGCCCATCCTCGGACATCATCACGGATTGGATAAGGCGCGGTGAAATATCCTCGAGCGGCACCCAGCGCCGGTCATATCCCTGTAATGTCACAAGATCGGCAAGCATCAACGTCGAGACCGGCCGGACAAACGGCAACGCATAAACCGGGATCAGCAGATAGGGCAGGATCAGCAACGCCAGCAAGGTCATGATAATACGCTTTGCCAACGTGCGAAAATCCACCTTCGGACTGCTCCGGTCTTCCGCCAGCACGGCGTAATCTGCGTCGCTTTCAGGCGTACTGCTCAATATTCGTCAAAGCCCCGCACCATTCGAAGCCTTTCATATTCCATTGCCGCCTTCAAGGCGAGTCCGGTCACGCAGTTGCCCCGGGGAATAACGAAAAGGTTTGCCTGCATTCGCGCGGCATGCCAAAGAGCGCGGCATGGACGCTCAGATGACGAATTTCGAAACGAGGCTGCGCGATAACGCGGCAAAGACCGAAGCCTTGCTTGGCCGCCTTCTATCCGGCGAAGCGCGCGCGGACGAGATCACGCGCCCGCAAAACCTGCTCGACGCCATGCGCCATGGTGTGCTGAATGGCGGCAAACGCCTGCGACCTTTCCTCGTCATCGAAAGTACTGCCCTGCTGGGCGGAGACGCCGAAGCCGCCCATTATGTCGGCGCCGCACTGGAATGCCTGCATTGTTATTCGCTGGTCCACGACGATCTGCCGGCCATGGACGACGACGATCTGCGTCGCGGCCAGCCGACGGTGCACCGCAAATTCGATGAGGCAACCGCCATTCTTGCGGGCGACAGCCTGCTGACGCTGGCTTTCGATATTATCGCCTCGGACGAAAATCCTCTTGGAGCCGAACGCAAGGCCGCCCTCGTACTCTCACTTGCCCGAGCAGCAGGCATCGGCGGCATGGCGGGCGGGCAGGCGCTTGATCTCGCGGCAGAAAAAAAGACGCCGGATGAGACTGGCATCGTTACATTGCAGGCTATGAAAACCGGCGCGTTGCTGCGTTTCGCCTGCGAAGCCGGCGCGATCATTGCCGGCAACGACGTTTCAGAACGGCAAAGACTGCGTCTTTTCGGTGAAAAAATCGGCCTCGCCTTCCAGCTTGCCGACGATCTTCTGGATCTGACGGCAGATGCCGCCACCATGGGTAAGGCAACCGGCAAGGACGCCGCACGCGGCAAGGGAACGCTGGTGGCATTACGCGGCGAAGACTGGGCGCGTCGCAAGCTTCAGGAACAGGTGAGCGAAGCCACCGAACTTCTGGCCCATTATGGCGAAAAGGCCGCGATTCTCATCGCGGCCGCAAGGTTCATCGCCGAGCGAAAAAGCTGAGCCGGGTTTCCCGCTCAGCTTCCCTTCACCCAATTAGCCCTTGAGGGGCGAAATCAGCACTTCGACGCGACGGTTCTGGGCGCGGCCATCCGGCGTTGCGTTCGAAGCGATCGGCTGCGACGGACCGAAGCCGAGCGTCGAAATACGGCGCTGATCGACGCCGCGTGCGCCGAGATAATTGGCAACAGACGCCGCACGACGCTCGGAAAGCGCCTGGTTATGCTGCTGGCTGCCGGTGGAATCGGTATGGCCGTTGATGTCGATCAGCGTGCGGTTGAACTTGTTCAGCACGATGCCGACGGAATCGAGCGTCTGATAGAACGGCGGGATGACCTGATCCTGATCCGTCGCGAAGGTGATGTTCGACGGCATGTTGAGAACGATGCTGTCGCCACGGCGGCTAACGGAAACGCCGGTTCCCTGCAGCTGGGCGCGAAGCTCGGCCTCCTGGCCATCCATATAGTTGCCGATGGCGCCACCGGCGAGCGCACCGATGCCGGCGCCGATAAGGGCTGCGTTACGGCGACCGACCGGCGAACCGCCGACAGCCAGACCACCGAGAGCACCGACGACAGCGCCGATGCCAGCACCGCCGGCCGTGTTCGACATCTTCTGCTCACCCGTATAGGGATCGGTGGTGGTGCAGGCGGAAAGATAGGTCCCGCAAAGGGCAACGATCGCGATTTTTTTGATCATGTGTTTTGATGCTCCGAAGGGTTCAGGCGGTATGACAGTGGAATTCCGGCATTTTCACGGTAGTTTTTACTCCGCAGCATCTTTCCGGCCAAAACGCTTTTCGATGTAATCGATCACAAGCGCTTCAAAATCGGCGGCGATGTTGGGACCACGCAGGGTGAGTGCCTTCTCTCCATCGATGAAGATCGGTGCGGCGGGGCTTTCGCCGGTTCCGGGCAGCGAAATGCCGATATCGGCATGTTTGCTTTCGCCGGGACCATTTACGATGCAGCCCATGACGGCAACATTGAGCGCTTCCACACCGGGATATTTTTCACGCCAGATGGGCATGTTCTTGCGAATGTCGTTCTGGATATTCTGGGCAAGTTCCTGAAAGACGGTGGACGTCGTGCGCCCGCAACCGGGACATGCCGCAACAACCGGAATGAACTGGCGGAAACCCATGACCTGCAGCAATTCCTGCGCCACCTGCACCTCGCGGGTGCGGTCTCCGTTCGGCTCCGGCGTCAGCGATACGCGGATCGTATCGCCGATACCATGTTGCAGCACGTAACCCATGGCGGCAGACGATGCGACGATGCCCTTGGAACCCATGCCCGCTTCGGTGAGACCAAGATGTAAGGCGTGGTCGGACCGCTCCGACAGCATCGAATAAACGGCGATCAGGTCCTGCACCTGGCTGACCTTGGCCGATAGGATGATGCGGTTGCGCGGCAGGCCGATCTCTTCGGCAAGCTCGGCGGAAATCAGCGCCGACTGGACGATGGCCTCGCGGGTGACCTGACGGGCGGAGAGCGGAAAACCCTCCTCCTTGTTCTTGTCCATCAGCGTCGTCAGCAATTCCTGGTCGAGCGATCCCCAGTTCACGCCGATACGAACGGGCTTGTCATAACGGATCGCCATTTCGACAATCTCGCCGAACTGCTTGTCCTTCTTGTCCTTGAAGCCGACATTGCCCGGATTGATACGGTATTTCGCCAGCGCCTCGGCACAGGCCGGATGATCGGCCAAAAGCTTGTGGCCGATATAGTGGAAATCGCCAATCAGTGGCACGTCCATACCAAGACGCAGCAGCCGCTCGCGGATTTTCGGCACGGCGGCAGCGCTCTCGTCGCGGTCAACGGTAATGCGCACCAATTCCGAACCAGCCTGGAAGAGTGCCGCCACCTGCTGCACGGTGGCGTCGATATCCGCCGTGTCGGTATTGGTCATGGATTGCACGACGACAGGTGCACCGCCGCCCACGATGACGCCACCCACGTCGACGGCGACGGATGCGCGGCGGGGCTTGGGATCGTAATCGGCGTGTGACGTCATGGCGGTCTCTGAAGCTTGCGGCAAGGTCTGGCAATTGAGGTGAAACAAGGGGGCCTGCTTGTCAACACCCAACGCATAAGAGCTTCTACTTTACCGCAATCATGGCAAAATTCGAGATGCCTATTCCTTGCCCGCGCCATCCGCATGCCGGGCAAGCCGCGAAAGCAGCAAAACCACAACATGCAGCAACGGCAGAGCGACAAAGACGCTGGCAAGGCCGGTATGTTCGGCAATGAAGCCGATGGCCGAAGGCGCGACCAGAATGCCGGAATAGCCCATGGTGGTAACGACCGACAGGCCGATGCCAGGCGCCAGCCCCGGCATATTGCCCGCCGCCGAAAAGGCAATCGGCACCATGTTGGAAATACCAATGCCGGCAATCGCGAAACCGATAATCACGAAGGTGGAATTTCCCGCAAGGCCGGAAATCAGAAGACCCACAATCGACATGACCGAGCAAAATCTCAGCGTATTGACCGCACCGAACCGGTCACGCACCAGATCGCCGGCAAAACGCATGGCCGCCATGGTCATGGAAAAGGCAGCGAAGGCGAAACCGGACTGCGATACGGAAGCGCCGAGTTCGTTGCGCAGATAAAGAGCGCCCCAATCAAGGATCGCACCTTCCGGGATCATCGAAAACAGCGCCATCAGGCCAATGATCCACGGCAGAGGCGTCAGCGGCAGGCCACCTTTGGGGCGTTCCTCCTCGGCATGCGGACGGTCCGCAAGAACGCGCGGCCATGCGAAGACCAGCAAAACAAGGGCGATAACCGTCAGCGCGATCGCATGTCCCTGCACGCCGATTGCCGTGATGAGGTAACCGCCAAGACCGGCGCCGATCAGGCCGCCGAGGCTCCAGAAAGCATGGCATGACGACATGATGGCACGGCGCATATCACGCTCGACCGCCACCGCATTGGCGTTCATGGCGACATCCATCGCCCCCGTCAGGCCGCCGAACAGGAAAACCGCAATCACGCCCACCCAGACGGTGTTAGCCCAGGAGATGAAAAGCAGTGTCGGCAAAAAGATCGCCGCCGTCACGAGGCTGACGGTGCGCGATCCGAAACGCGCAATCTGCGAACCGGCAATGGGCATGAAAACCAGCGAACCGATGCCGAACACCAGAATGATGAGGCCAAGCGCGCTTTCACTGAGGGATAAGCGCCCCGCAAATTCCGGAATTTTGGGCGCCCACGATCCCATCATGAAACCGTTCATCAAAAACAGCAGGGACACACCGAGCCTGTGGCGCGTCAGATAGGACGAGCGCTTGACTGTCGGCGAAAATGTCGTGGGGCCGTTCATCGGTAGTATCCTTCAGACTTGACCATGGGAGAGTTGGACGGCGTCATCGTCGCCGCAATGAACTTGTATGCCTTTTGCCGATAGCGCTTCGACCAACGCACGGTCGGCGTCGTGTTCCAGCACCAGGGAGAGAGGCGGAGAAAAATCATGCACGTGAAAAGCCGCCTTGTGGCCCAGCTTTTCCGTGGTGATGGCGGCAACGATCCGCTGGCTGGCGCTGCAGGCAAGCCGCTTGAATACAGCATCCTCGAAAATATCCGCCGACAGGCCGGTCTCGACCGCAACGCCGCAAACGCCGAGGATACAGAGGTCGGGCCGCATCAATTCGAGTTGCCGCAACGCCATGGCGTCGATAGCAGCACCGACGGCCGGATCGACCTTGCCGCCGATCAACACCAGCTCGATATCGGCCCGTCCCGTCAATTCAGCCGCGATGGCAGGCGTATTCGTCACCACCGTCAATTTGAGACCGGCGGGAATGGCCCTTGCAATGGCAAGATTTGTGGAGCCGGCATCGATGAAGACGACCATACCCGACTCGAGAAGCGGAACGGCTGCGCGCGCCAGTGAGGCCTTGCGATCGGCATCCTCGGTAATACGCGTCTTCAGCGGCACCGTCTTGCTGTCGGAAAGCAACGCCCCACCATAAACGCGCAGGCATTCCCCACGCGCCGCCATCTCGCGCAAATCCCGGCGGACCGTATCTTCCGACACGCCGAAGTTCTGGGCCAGATCCTGCGCAAGCACACGGCCGCTTTGCCGCAACTGCGCAAGGATGAGCGCCTGCCGCTCACTGACAAAATGATCGTTCATTGGGACTCATGCATAAACAGGAATAAACGTGCACGAACATGCATATTTGAGTTTTAGCAAAGGCGCAACAAAAAAAGCCCGCCGATGGGCGGGCATTCTCGAGGGCGATGGACGGCCGTCACCAATAACAACGCCCGCCAAAAAAGGCGGGCGTCCGACTTCGTATCATTCGATCCAATACGCTTTTATTCAGCGTAGGCGATCAGCAGGTCCTTCGCGTCGATCTGGTCGCCGGGGCGCACCAGAACCTCAGCGATCTTGCCATCGCGTTCGGCGTGAAGCGCTGTTTCCATCTTCATGGCTTCGATCGACAGGAGCACGTCGCCGGCCTTAACCTCCTGGCCCTGATTGATGAAGACACGGCTGATAACACCCGGCATCGGCGCACCGATATGTGACGCATTGCCGGGTTCGGCCTTGCGACGCACGGCAGAACCGGAAGCGCCATGGGCACGGTCCGGCACCTTGATGCGGCGCGGCTGACCGTTGATCTCGAAGAACACCGTCACCATGCCCTTATCGTCAGTGCCGGACGAAGCCTGATTGACGATGACCAGCGTCTTGCCGCGTTCGATATCGGCAAACAGCTCTTCGCCATCCTCCATACCGTAGAAATAGGCATGGGTCGGCAGGACGGAAACCGGACCATAGGTCTCGGCGGTGAGTGCGAAATCGGTGAATACCTTCGGATACATCAGATAGGATGCGAATTCGAAGTCGTTCACCGGGCGCTCGAGCTTGGTTTCGATCGCCTTTCTTTCCGCGCCAAGATCGGCATCCGGCAACAGCGAACCGGGACGGACGGTATAGGGCGCTTCACCCTTCAGCGCTTTTTTCTGCAGGGCTTCAGGCCAACCGCCGGGCGACTGCCCGAGATCACCCTTCAGCATCGAAACCACCGAGTCGGGGAAAGACACTTCACGATCGGGGTTTTCGACATCGGCGACCGTCAAATCCTGGCTCACCATCATCAGCGCCATATCGCCAACGACCTTGGAAGACGGCGTCACCTTGACGATATCGCCGAACATCCGGTTAGCGTCGGCATATGCCTGCGCCACTTCGTGCCAGCGGCTTTCGAGACCGAGCGAGCGCGCCTGCTCCTTGAGGTTAGTGAACTGCCCGCCGGGCATTTCATGCAGATAGACTTCCGAGGCCGGTCCTTTGAGATCGCTTTCGAAAGCCGCATATTGATTGCGTGCTGCCTCCCAATAGAAGGAGATGCGACGGATCCATTCGGTATCTAGACCCGTATCGCGCTCCGACCCGGCCAGCGCCTCGACGATGGAACCGAGGCAGGGCTGGGAAGTATTGCCCGAAAGCGCGTCCATCGCAGCATCCACGGCATCCACACCCGCATCGACGGCGGCAAGCACGGTCGCAGCCGCGATGCCGGATGTGTCATGGTTATGGAAATGGATCGGCAGGCTTGTCGCCTCCCTCAGCGCCTTGAACAGCACCTTGGCGGCAGCAGGCTTCAGGAGCCCCGCCATGTCCTTGACGGCGATGATATTGGCGCCCGCACGTTCCAGCTCGGCAGCGAGATTGGTGTAATATTTCAGATCGTATTTCGGACGGGCCGAATTGAGGATATCGCCGGTGTAGCAGATGGCTGCTTCGCAGAGCTTGTTCTCCTCGGCGATCGCGTCCATCGATACGCGCATGTTTTCTACCCAGTTCAGGCAGTCGAACACACGGAACAGATCGATACCGCCCTTGGCGGCCTGACGAACGAAATATTTCACGACATTGTCGGGATAGTTCTTGTAACCGACACCGTTCGCACCGCGCAGCAGCATTTGCAGAAGCAGGTTCGGCGCGCCTTCGCGGATCAGAGCCAGACGCTCCCACGGGTCTTCCGTCAGGAAGCGCATGGAGACGTCGAAGGTGGCGCCACCCCAGCATTCCAGCGAAAGAAGCTGCGGCAGAGCCTTGGCGTAAACGCTTGCCACCCCGGCAATGTCGTGGGTGCGCATGCGCGTCGCCAGCAGCGACTGATGGCCGTCGCGCATCGTCGTATCGGTCACCAGCACGCGTTTTTCGTTGCGCATCCAGTCGGAAAAGCCCTTCGGCCCCAACCGGTCGAGCAATTGCTTCGTGCCATCGGGCACCTGCGCATCGATGTAAGGAACCACCGGCTTTGCGGCATTTGCCGGCGGCTTGACGCGGCCCTTCGTTTCCGGATGGCCGTTCACCGTCACATCTGCAAGATAAGTCAGAAGCTTGGTGGCGCGGTCCTGCCGCTTGACCTGCGCGAACAGTTCTGGCGTCGAATCGATGAAGCGGGTCGTATAGGTGTTGTTTCGGAAACTCGAATGCCCGATGATGGCTTCGAGGAAGGTCAGGTTGGTCGCCACACCGCGAATACGGAATTCGCGCAGCGCACGGTCCATGCGGCTGATCGCTTCATCCGGCTGCGGCGCCCAGGCCGTTACCTTCACCAGAAGCGGATCGTAATAACGGGTGATGATCGCCCCCGAATAGGACGTGCCGCCATCCAGACGAATGCCGAAGCCGGAAGCCGAGCGGTAGGCGGTGATGCGGCCATAGTCGGGAATGAAGTTGTGTTCCGGGTCTTCCGTGGTGATGCGGCACTGCAGCGCATGACCGTTGAGGCGAATATCCTCCTGGCGAGGCACGCCCGATTCCGGCGTGCCGATTGCGGCACCTTCCAGAATATGGATCTGCGCCTTGACGATATCTATGCCGGTGACGACTTCGGTGACGGTATGTTCCACCTGAATACGCGGATTGACCTCGATGAAGTAGAATTTGCCGGTATCGACATCCATCAGATATTCGACGGTGCCGGCGCCGATATAATTGGTCGCGGCGGCGATCTTGAGGGAATAGGCTGCCAGTTCCTGACGCTGCGCTTCACTCAGATAGGGCGCAGGCGCGCGCTCGACCACCTTTTGATTGCGGCGCTGGATCGAACAATCGCGCTCGAACAGATGCACGACATTGCCGTGGGTATCGCCGAGAATCTGGCTCTCGACGTGACGGGCGCGCTCGAGCAGCTTTTCGAGATAGACCTCGTCCTTGCCAAAAGCGGCCTTCGCCTCGCGCTTGGCCTCGGTGACCTCGCGTGCCAAGTCCTCCTTTTTGCGAATGGCGCGCATGCCGCGACCGCCACCGCCCCAGGAGGCCTTCAGCATCACGGGATAACCGATCTCTTCGGCCAGCCGCTCCACCTCGGCGATATCGTCCGGCAGCGGACTGGTTGCCGGAACCACCGGAACATCGACCGAGATCGCCAGATTGCGGGCAGCGACCTTGTTGCCGAGCTGGCGCATCGTGTCCGCCGTCGGTCCGATGAAGGTGATGCCCGCCTTGTTGCACGCCTCGACGAATTCGGGGCTTTCAGACAAGAGGCCGTAACCGGGATGGATAGCATCCGCGCCGGAAAGCTTGGCGACCCGGATGACCTCCTCGATCGAAAGGTAGCTCTCGATCGGTCCCATATCCTTGGCGAGATGCGGACCTCTGCCGACCTGATAACTTTCATCCGCCTTGAAGCGGTGCAAAGACAGCTTGTCCTCTTCCGCCCAAATGGCGACGGTTTTTATCCCCAGCTCGTTCGCTGCCCGGAAAACACGGATCGCTATTTCGGAACGGTTGGCAACAAGTATTTTCGATATCTTCAAGACGGTCTCCCCACACGCCAAAACAGAATTTCTGCTGCACTGCGGAATTAAGCAGCAAAACCCCGTCTTGGAAAGGGCAATTCCGGCGAGAACTGTCCTGTTTGCGCTAGCTCAGCAAGCCGTGGCGAAAAGCAAGTGCTACAGTATGCTGGCGGTTCTTGGCGCTGAAGCGGCGCTGAATTCCATTGATGTACCAGTCGACCGTGTGGTTGGAGATCGATAGCTGGCGTCCAATTTCCGTCGAGGTCATGCCATCCGCCATCAGTGTCAGCACTTCCATTTCCCGCCTTGTAAGGTCAAGAGCGGAAACATTCGGCGCATTGGTGAGGTCATGGGCCTGACCTGAAAGATCGAGCAGGCGCCAGAACACCGCGCGCGTGGCCGCATCGAGCAGCTCCACCTGCAACGAGGGCAATTGCCGGTCCTCGCCGCCAAGGAACACCGCGCCGATAAATCCCGCCCGTCCGTGAACGGGAAAGGCGTAACCGCCCTGCAGACCGTAACGGCCGGCATCGTGAAAAAAGACATTGGCCCTTTTTCGATGCATGGCGCGGGGCAAACCCTCCAGCGCCTCTTTCCACTGAAACGGCTTGTGCACCGTGCCGATCACCTTACGGACCGGATCGACGAGATTATATTTCTTGGCCCGGTAGACCTCGAGCCACCCTTCAGGGAGATGTTGTGCGAGTACCTGGCCTGTCGAAGCCAGGTCTCCGGTCATCCGCCGGCTGACGAGGAAATATTCGAAACCGTATTCGCGAATGAGCGTTACGAATTCCGAGCGGACACGATCAGCGTTTCCCGCCTGGTAGCACGCAGAGATGAAGTGAAGAATATCATGCATTAAGACACATGCCCGGAGCTTGGCTGAAAGGGATGACATGAAGGACATGGTCCCGCGAGGACATCATGTTACTCGGGCGCCGTTCGGTTCAGACTGAACATATCGTCGTTAGCAATCCCTGAAACGAACATGCGAAATCTTGTGACGGCATCCCCTAGAAACATCGGGGTTCAGTTTTTTTTCGGTTCGCACGCGCGCTCGGTTTGTTAAGCCGCCATTCAGACTGAAAGAGCGATAATTACACAAATTTCGCCGTCTCATGCAACCTTGCTAAAACAGCATTGCATTGAGACCGAACAATCAACCGCTCGAAACAGACGCCGGACTGGATTGAAAATTTGACCTTGTTTCAGGTTTACACACGCGCCCTGCGCTATCTGACCGTACATAAATGGCGGGTGTTGGTCGTTGTCATCGCCAACGTCATTCTTGCAGCGATCACCATTGCCGAACCCGTGCTGTTCGGACGGATCATCGACGCCATCTCTTCCGGCTCCGATGTCACCTCCATCCTCATCTTGTGGGCGGGCTTCGGTGTCTTCAACACCGTGGCTTATGTCGCAGTCGCCCGCGAGGCCGACCGGCTGGCGCATGGCCGCCGCGCCTCGCTTTTGACGGAAGCCTTCGCACGGATCATCTCGATGCCGCTGTCCTGGCACCATCTGCGCGGCACCTCTAACGCGCTGCACACGCTGCTGCGCGCCAGTGAGACGCTGTTCGGCCTGTGGCTCGAATTCATGCGCACGCATCTGGCGACCTTCGTGGCGCTGACGCTGCTCATCCCGACAGCCATGGCCATGGACATGCGCCTCAGCTTCGTTCTGATCGGCCTCGGCATCGTCTACTGGTTCATCGGCAAGTGGGTGATGGGCCGCACCAAGGACGGCCAGGCGTCCGTCGAGGAGCACTATCACAGCGTTTTTGCGCATGTCAGCGATTCCATCAGCAACGTGTCGGTCCTGCATAGCTACAACCGCATCGAGGCTGAAACGAAAGCGCTGAAATCCTTCACCGAAAAACTGCTGAGCGCCCAATATCCGGTGCTCGACTGGTGGGCTTTCGCGAGTGCCTTGAACCGCACGGCCTCCACTGTTTCGATGATGATCATCCTCGTCATCGGCACCGTGCTGGTGAAGAGCGGCCAGTTACGTGTCGGCGACGTCATTGCCTTCATCGGTTTCGCCAATCTTCTCATCGGCCGTCTCGACCAGATGCGCCAGTTCGTGACGCAGATTTTCGAAGCCCGCGCCAAGCTCGAGGACTTCTTCGTGCTGGAAGATTCCGTCAAGGAACGGGAAGAGCCGGGTGATGCTCGCGAATTGTCCAATGTCTCCGGCACCGTGGAGTTCCGCAACATCAACTTCGGTTTCGCCAACACCAAGCAGGGCGTTCACGACATCTCGTTTACGGCGAAAGCCGGACAGACCATCGCGATCGTCGGGCCGACGGGTGCGGGCAAGACCACGCTCATCAACCTCCTGCAGCGCGTCTACGATCCGGATTCCGGCCAGATTCTCATCGACGGAACCGATATTTCGACGGTGACGAAAAACTCGCTCCGCAACTCCATCGCCACGGTGTTCCAGGATGCCGGCCTGCTGAACCGTTCCATCCGCGAAAACATCCGCCTCGGCCGCGAATCGGCGACCGACGCGGAGGTCGTGGAAGCGGCGGCAGCGGCAGCGGCGACGGATTTCATCGACAGCCGTATCACCGGCTACCTGACGCAGGTGGGCGAACGTGGCAACCGCCTGTCCGGTGGCGAACGCCAGCGTATCGCCATCGCCCGCGCGATCCTGAAGAATGCCCCTATTCTGGTCCTCGACGAGGCAACCAGCGCGCTGGACGTGGAAACGGAAGCACGCGTGAAGGCCGCCGTGGATGCGCTGAGAATGAACCGCACGACCTTCATCATCGCCCACCGCCTTTCGACGGTTCGCGATGCCGATCAGGTGCTGTTCCTCGATCAGGGCCGCATTGTCGAAAAGGGAACGTTCGACGAGCTCAGCCAGCGTGGCGGTCGTTTCACCTCGCTGCTGCGCACCAGCGGCCTGCTGAACGACGATGAAGGCCAGCCCCGGCCAAAGGCCATAGCTTCCTGAGGCTCTTACCTTTCGGAATGCAAAAAGGGCGGACAGCATGCTGTTCGCCCTTTTTCTTTGTCCGCTTCGTGAAAACCACGCCAAAGCATAGATCGCCTATCGGAGAATTTCGGTCAAAGAATTTGCCAGCCAAAAATCTATCTGCCCGAATGGGAGGACATTTCCCAAAAAGGCAACAAGACCTGCCGTGGCATTGATTAAGAGAACTCCGAGAAGCACGCCAAGTGCGATTCCGACGCTCGTTCTCCGAGGATAGCGCGCCAACCAACACGACAACGCCAAGGAAAGAGTGGCGAACAACACCAGTAATGCTGATCCTGTAAACGATACGCTGAATTGCAAGGCAACGCCCTTTCCCATCTGCCGAGATTGTCGTGGAACCCCCAGAAACCTCTACAAACCCCTGCGGGCAATTCGTGAAGCCGACCATAGACGATAGATTCCTGTCACGGCACATCTTTCAGAATGGATCGCTCGCAACGACTGCTTCTGGTCGAAGTGGTCGATGCCCAGGTTGAACCGGACAGCCCGCCCCCACTTCATCCAGGCTTTCATGGATAACCTCATCTCAGAAGGAGCTTGGGCTTCCACGCAACGATCCGGAAGACATACTACGGAGACAAAAGGCAGCTCATAAAAGTTCAGGCCCCTGCGTCACCGCAGGGGCCTGATTTTAAAAGCGAACAGAAACCTCGTCGCCTCAGTCGAAAGGAATGACCCGATCACCCGCCGACAGGGGCTTGCCATCGACGGACACGGAAACCTCTGCCGTGCCGGCCTTGCGGCTGACGACGATGTCCTTTGCCTTTCCGTCGAGCGTGATCTTCACCGAGAAACCGCTCCAGTCTTCCGGCAGCGAAGGCGCGATATGAAGTTTACCGTTGGTTCGGGTGATGCCAAGGATACCCTCTATCGCGGCGCGATAGAGCCAGCCGGCAGAACCCGTATACCAGCTCCAGCCACCACGACCCGCATAGGCGCCCTCACCGTAAACATCCGCTGTCACCACATAGGGCTCGACCCGATAGGTTTCGGACGATGCCGCATCAAGCGCATGATTGACCGGGTTGAGCAGCTTGAAGCAGTTCCAAGCCTCCTGGGCGCGGCCCTGCCGTGCAAGGGCAAGCACCACCCAGGTCGCCGCATGGGTATATTGTCCGCCGTTTTCGCGCACACCCGGCGGATATCCCTTGATGTAGCCCGGATCATGCGGCGCCCGCGAGAAGGGCGGAGTGAACAGTCGGATGATGCCGGTCTTTTCATCGACCAGTTGCTCCATCACGGCGTCCATCGCCTGCCGCGACCGGCCTTCTTCACCTTCACCGGAAAGAACGCTCCAGCTCTGGCCAAGTGAATCGATCTGGCATTCCTCACTGGTGGCAGAACCGAGCGGCGTGCCATCATCAAAATAACCACGCCGGTAATAGCTGCCGTCCCAGCCAGCTGTTTCGAGAGCATTGCGCAGCTTTTCACGATGCGCCGCCCACTTGCCGACGCGGTCGGTATCACCACGTTTCTCGCCGATCTCGATGAAATCGCGCAAGGCCCCGGCGAGGAACCAGCCGAGCCAGACGCTGGTTCCCTTACCGCCGATGCCGACACGGTTCATGCCGTCGTTCCAGTCACCGCCGAGGATCAGCGGCAGACCGTTTTCGCCGGTGCGATGGATGGCGAGATCGAGCGCCAGCGCGGCATGTTCGTAAAGACTTGCGGATCTGTCGCTTGTCTCCGGCTGGAAGAAGGCATCGTGCTGCCCCGGCATCAATGCCGGACCCTTTATGAAGGGGATACTTTCATCGAGGATGGCGGCATCGCCCGTGGCCGAGACATACTGGTTGATCGCATAAGCGAGCCAGACCACGTCATCCGAGATCGTCGTGCGAACGCCAGCGCCGGTCAATGGCAGCCACCAATGCTGCACGTCGCCTTCCGCAAACTGACGGCCTGCCGCGCGCAGGATCTGCTTGCGGGCGAGATCCGGCTGGTAGAGCAGGAAGGCCAGCGTATCCTGAAGCTGGTCACGGAAACCGAAGGCACCACTCGACTGGTAAAAGGCCGTGCGGGCAAGGATACGGCACGCCAGCGCCTGATAGGGCAACCAGCTGTTGACCATGTGGTTGAAGCCGGCATCGGGCGTGGACACCTGCAACTGGCCGGTAAAGCCAGTCCAGAACGCCTTGCTGCCCTCCAGCACCGACTGGAAATCCGCCTTGCGGACCTCTCCAACCAGCGTGGCCGCCTCCTCCGCATTATCGGCATCGCCGAGAATGAACGTCATGTGCCGCTCTTCGCCGGGCTTCAGATGGATTTCCTGCATCAGTGCAGCACAGGGATCACCATCAACCTCGGTGCTGCCACTAAGTGACGCACCGGACACGATGCCCTGCGGGGCCTGTGCCGAACCAAAGCGGCCGATGAATTCCCGGCGGCTGGTGGTGAAACCGCTGGCCTCGCTGTCGAGCGTCAGGAAGGCGGTACGGGTGCTATAGTCGATGCTGTAGGGGTTCGACGCGAAAATCGCATTGCTGCCGGCATCGTGCCTGCTCAGGATGAACGGCGCGGATTTCTGGCCGTTATTGCCCAGTACCCATTCAACATAGGCATAGACCTTCAGGCGGCGGCTTTTCGAACCCTTGTTGCGAACGATGAGCTGCGAGAACTTGACCGGCTTTTCACGGTCGACCGTCTGCGTCACCTCGACTTCAAGCGTATCCGTCTTGCCGGTCAGTACGGAATAACCGAGACCATGACGGGTTTCGAACAGCGCTTCCGGATCGCGCGATAGCGCGGCGAAAGGTGTATAGAGCTTTCCTGTTTCCACATCGGCGACATAGAAAGCCTCGCCCGGCCGGTTGATGACCGGATCGTTGCTCCAGGGGGTCAGCTGATAGTCGCGCGAATTACGGCTCCAGGAGAAACCGGCGCCTTCCGCCGACACATGGAAACCGAAGCTTTCGTTCGAGATGACGTTGATCCACGGATGGGGCGTAGACTGCCCGCCGTGCAGGCGTACGACATATTCCTGTCCGCTTTTGGCGAAACCGCCAAAACCGTTCCAGAAATCGAGATCGCCTTCATCCTCGACCGGTTCCGCAACGGGGAAGGCCGGCACAGGCAGGCGGGCCTGTGCAGTTTCAGTCGTACCGTCAGGACCGCGATGCGCCGCAAACAGCGAGACCGCGCGGTTGATCTGATCGACGATCTTGCCATTGCGGACGTGCAGCACGACGCGGGAAGCCGCCAGGAGCGCGCTCCAGGTCTCTTCGTCCATCAGGTCGCGACGCACGGAGAATACGTGCGGGCGGCCGCCATCGGCGGGATTGATACGGCGTTGCGCCTCGGAGATGTGATCCAGCGCATGCTGCATGTCCTGCGCATAGGACGCGGCCCGCTCGTTGACGATGACGAGATCGAAGATCACGCCGCGTGAACGAAGATATTCGTGGGCGCTGAGCGCTTCGCGGGCGATATCCATATCCATATCGTCGTTGATGCGCAGGCTGAAGATCGGGAAATCGCCCGAAATGGCAAGCGGCCAAAGCGCCCGCTGCGAGGCGAGGCCCGTTTTCAGGGTTTCCGAATCCGCACGCAGATGCATGTCGGGATAGGTCAGATAACGACCGAGATGCTGGAAAGCAGCGGCCTGCTGCGAGGTGACGCCCACATGGCGCATCTGCACCTGTGTGCGCGTCCAGGCATGCACGAGTTCATGGGCGAAAGCGTCCGGATGGCGATAACGGTCGATCGCCTTGTCGACTTCCTCACGGCTCGGTGCGGCAATCGTCCAGAAGATAACGCTCACCTTCTTGCCCGCCGGCACACGCACGGTGCGACGCAGCGAAAGGATCGGATCGAGCGTGAAACCATCGGTGCTGGAAAGCGTAGCGCCGGCATCGAATGCCGCTGCTTCACCGAGCGACCGGCCGCGACCGATGAACTTGGCGCGGTCCGTCTCGAACTCGGTCGGACGGGACGGGCCGGCATTGTCAGCGGCAAGGTGCGCGATGATGGTACCGGGCTCGTTCGGGCTGCGGCGATTGCGCCAGGCGCGGATAACATCACCGCGGCGGCCGATCTCCGTCTGCACGAACATGCGCGAGAACAGCGGATGGGCGTTGTCGTCGTCCTCAGACGCAATGACCGGCTCCATATAGGAGGTCACTTCGATGTAGCGATCCTCAGAGCCGACATTGAGCAGCGTGACACGGCGACCATCTGCATCGTGCTCGGTGGCGACGATACATTCGACGACGCTCTGCAGATCGCCGACATTCTTGTGGAACTCGGCCTTGTCGTCAGTGAAGATCGTTTTGGTCTTTTCGCCTTCGATGACACGCGGCTCAGCCGTCGCACTCCACCATTGTCCATTGGTGGTGTCGCGCAGGAAGATGAAGGTTCCCCAGCGATCTTCGGTGGGGTCCGCCTTCCAACGGGAAATCGCCTGACCGTTCCACTTCGAGTAACCCGCACCCGTCGAAGTGAGCATCGTCGAATAATGGCCGTTCGAAAGGAACACCACTTCGCGGTCGCGCACGGCCGGGTCGGCAATGGAGCGTACTTCCGCACGCAACAGATCGGCCTGTTCCTTGCCGGGCGTTTCCGGTTCGTATTTGGCGCTCATGACAGGCACTTCGCGCGGTGCTTTTTCCTGCAGCAGCAACTCGGCCGCCTCGATCACCGGATCGGAATGGAAGAGTTCGCGCAGCACGCCATCAAAGGCGACGTTGGCGACGGCCGCAATCGACATGCCATGGTGGTGGGCGTAGTAGTTGTAGACCACCGCGCAGACCTTACCATCCGGCACGCGTGTCGGCGTGAAATCCACTGCGTCATGGAAGCCGTATTGGCCAAGCGCGCCAAGCTTGCGCAGCTTGTCGAGGTTTTCCAGCGCACCGTCAGGATCGTACTGGCTGGCGAGGATCGACGCATAAGGCGCGATGACAGCATTCTGGCCAAGACCGCGCTTGAGGCCAAGCGTCGGCACGCCGAAGTTGGTGTACTGGTAATTCATGTTGTGATCGCGGGCGTTGAACGCCGCTTCGGAAATGCCCCATGGCGTGCCAAGGCGGCGGCCGTGGTTCATCTGTTCCTTGACGATCAGATTGTTGGTCTGGTTGAGAATGCCACCCTGCCGCTCCTGCATGACGAGCGGCGGCATCAGATATTCGAACATCGAACCCGACCAGGAGACCAGCGCGCCCTGCGCGCCGATCGGCACGACCTGACGGCCGAGACGGTACCAGTGCTCGGTCGGCAGATCGCCCTTGGCGATGGCGAAGAGGCTGGTCAGACGGCATTCAGAGGCGAGAAGGTCGTAGCAGGCCTCGTCCAGCTCCTTGCTTTCGACGCGGTAGCCAATCGACAGAAGACGGCGATCCTTGCGGTAAAGGAACGTGAAATCCATCGAGAAGGCGAGGTTGCGGCTGCGATCGCGCAGCGATGCGAGACGCTGGCGCAGCGGTTCCATATTGGTGAGGTCGATGGCGCTGTCGGAAATATGCGCTTCACAGCAATCCACGAGCAATTGCGCCCAGCGGGTCACTTCCGCACTCTGCGCCGACTTTACCTCGTGATCGACGTTGGTAGCGAGTTTCTGGATGTCACGCGCAAGTACCGCGAGATTGATGACGCGGATCGACGCGAATTCATGCTCGCGCTTGACGGAGGCCAGCGCATTCGAAAAACCGACGATACGCTCTTCCAGCCGGCGATGCAGCGGACGCAGGTTCTTGCGGTCGTCGGGCAGCGCTTTCAGCGTTTCGCGCAGGATGCCGGCCAGATCGCCGATACCGTCCAGATTGCCCTGAAGATGTGCGGAAGGCGCTTCCGCCCACTGGCGGCAGGCAGATGAGACCGCAATCAGGTGACCGGCAAGGTTGCCGCTGTCCACCGCCGAAACGTAGCGGGGTCCGAGCGTCTGCAACGTGTCCGTATGATACCAGTTGTAGAGATGGCCGCGATGTTTCTCCATCTTCTCGACGGTCTGGATCGTGTTCTCGATCCGCTCGAGAGTATCGGCAAAGCTGATCCAGCCGAACTGGCGCGCCGAAATGATGGAAAGCAGGTAAACGCCGATATTGGTGGGCGAGGTGCGCGAAGCGACGATCGGCTCCGGCGTTTCCTGGAAGTTGTCCGGCGGCAGGTGGTTTTCCTGCGGCGTCACGAAGGCCTCGTAATAACGCCATGTGCGGCGCGCGATCTTGCGAAGCTCGAAGGAGACATGTTCCGAAACGAATAGCCGGTCTTCGGTTTCCGCCGACTGGCTGACATACCAGGCAACGGCTGGAGACAGAACCCAGAGCAGCGTGAAGGGAATGCCGATCAGGAAAGCATTGTCACCCGGCAACGCCGCAAACAACAGCCCGAGCATGGCCACAACAGGCGCATGCCACATCTGGCGGAAATAATAGGTGATGCCACCCTGCGCACTCGACTGCATGCTGGCGGCGGTGCGCCATTCCAGCATCAGCTTGTGGCTGACGAGCAGACGGTAAAGCGAACGGACAATCGCATCCGTCATCATGCAGGCAGCATCGGCAATGAAGACGATGCGCAACGCAACCTGCGCATTGGTGGCGCGGATTTCCGACCAGATGGTGTGGAAATGCGCCTGCGGCACGATGTCGGTGGAGCGCGGCACGAGGCCGGAAAGCAACGAGAGCGTCGGTGCGACGAACAGCGAGAAGATCAGCAGGATCTGCCAGATCAGCGCGCCGAGCGGGTCCATGAAATACCAGCCGAGAATAGAAGCGAAGAACCAGGCAATCGGCGTCAACGAACGACGCAGATTGTCGACCATCTTCCAGCGGCCGATGGCGGTAACGCCACGGGCGCGGTCAACGATATAGGGCAGCAACTGCCAGTCGCCACGCGCCCAGCGATGCTGGCGCGAGACTTCCACCTCGTAGCGGGTCGGGAAATCCTCGACCAGTTCCACGTCCGTCACCAGCGCGCAGCGCGCGAAGGAGCCTTCGAGCAAATCGTGGCTGAGGATGGAGTTTTCCTCGATACGGCCCTTCAGCGCCGCCTCGAAGGCATCCACGTCATAAAGACCCTTGCCGGTGAAGGTGCCTTCAGAGGTCAGGTCCTGATAGACGTCGGAAACGGTGAAGACGTAAGGATCGATGCCGCGGTTGATCGAGAAGACGCGCTGGAAGACGGAGGCGTCCTTGCCGGTCGTGAGCGACGGCGTTACGCGCGGCTGCAGCAGCCCGTAACCTTCGACGACCCGGCCGGATACCGGATCGATTACCGGACGGTTGATCGGGTGATGCATCTTGCCGACAAGCTTGGTCACCGCATCGCGCATCAGGCGCGTATCGGCATCCAGCGTCATGACATACTTGACGTCGGTCGGCACGATATTGGCGCCACCGAGGAACGTCGTGTCCTTGTCGCCACGCAGCAGCATGTTCAGTTCATGCAGCTTGCCACGCTTGCGCTCCCAGCCCATCCAGCAGCCTTCAGCCGGATTGTAGATGCGGCGGCGGTGCAGCAGGTAAAAACGCGTCTTGCCATCAAAGGCATAACGGCTGTTCAGCGCCGCAAGTTCGCGCTTGGCATAATCGAGAATCTCGAGGTCGTCGTCAGACTGTTCGTATTGCGCATCGCGCCAGTCGCTCACCAGTGCGAAATAAATCTCGCCATGCGGGTTGGCGAGATAATGCACCTCGATATTGCGCATCATCTCGTCGACGCTATCGCGGCTGGTCAACATGCAGGGCACGGCGACCAATGTGCGGGCATCCTGCGGAATGCCGTTCTTAAACTCGTACCCGACTAGCCGGAACGGTTTTACGAAGAAGGTGACAAGCGTATTGAAGAGGCCGGTCGCGCCTTCCGAGGCTGGCAATGCGAACATCAGCAGGAATGCGGTCACCACATACCAAGGCATGCCCGCTTCGGCCAAGAACCAGCCGACAGCAAGCATGACGAGCGCGGTGATGAGAAACACCGGCGCCGCAATCGCGAGCCAGTTGAACTTGCGCATCGAGCGGACGATATGCTGCGATACCAGCGGCCGGTAACCCAGCACCTTTTCAAGCTCGAACCGACGCTGGCCGACAAGCACGGAGCCGACATTGACGCGATGGTTTTCAGCCACCTCGGCAGGCTCGACGGATCGCGCCATTTCGACGGCAGCGCGCGCAACTTCCACCTCGGTCTTGGGGGAACGGCGCGCCAGAAGCTCGATCGTATTGCGATAGGTGTTGCGCGAACCGAAATCGAGAACCTCGTAGTCCGTCTCTTCGCGCAGGACCTTGTCGATATGACTGACTTCCTCGAACCACACCGACCATTCGGTATCGTCGATCTCACGCAGGCTCTTGACGATATTGCCCATCGTCACGTTGCCGGATGCCAGGCGATTGTGTTCCGACATCATGACATTTTCGGCGTCGGTGCCAGCGGCATGCAGTCGTTCTTCGAGCCAGGCCACCGCAAAACCCGATGTCTGCGAACCATTCCTGAGGCGATATAGGAACTGCGTCGCAAAAGTCGGGTCATCGACCAGCGAATCGACCTGCTTGAGAAGCGCCGCGGAGGCTTCCGCATCGTTCAGGCGAATGATCTCGTCGACAACTTCATTTGCCTTCTGGCGCATGCGGCGCGAGCGTTCCACGCGAATGGAGATGCGGCGAAGATTTTCGATGAGAACGAAACGGATGATGGAGGGCAGCGCCCACAATTCGCCGATCTGCAGCGTCTTCGACGTCTGGTAGCCATCCACCAGCGCCGTCATGTTTTCGCGCGAAACCGTGCTGTGCGTGTGTGCGACATAAAGCCAGCCGAGCGCCATGACCCGCGGGATCGTCACGCCGCCCACCGTCATCGTCGGCAGCTGGCGATAGAACTTGCGCGGAAAATCGCGGCGGACTTCCTGGATCGCCTCTTCAATGACGTAGTGATTGTCGAGCAGCCATTCCGCAGCCGGCGTTATCGTCGCGCCATTTTCCGCGTCGACGGCCGTTGTGCGGTAGACCCGCAGGATTTCCTTCTCGTTCTCGCGGTGGCGCTCGAAGAAATCGAACTCCATGAAGCCGGGAAGGGTATCGGCACCATCGCGCGAAAGCGCGGCACCGGCATCATGCAGTTCCTCGACCGTCATATAGGACGCGCGGATCGAATCATTATGATCGATCTGCTTCGTCTCGGAATCACGGGCGGCGGCGGTCGGGGTGATATGAAATGACATCGGGCTCGTATTCTGAACTTTATGGAAACTTGTTCGACTTGACCGGCATTTCGTCCATGGCGGGAACACGCACGAAATCGGGCCACGCTATATTTATGATTTATCCTGAACCTTCGGTGAACCGGACCAGACGTCGTGCGCAACGCATCGTCAAACGGCGCATATCCGCAAGCACGGCGTTTTGCGGTGCAATCCGCCCGATATCCCTGCAAAGCCGGGGATCGGTGCGAAGAATGGATTTTCGACGACAGGAAAATTTCGCCCTATGGCCCGGCAATGCCGTTCCAACCGGATTTCGCACCTTCCCCCACGGCGAAAATTGTTCGCGCAACGTCCGATAATCCCCCTTTGACACCTGAAGGGCAACACGGGACCGAGAAGGCCCGCGCTACATCCGAAAAAAGCTAATGCCCCAGGACGTCAATAGTTCCATGCCACCTGTCGCGATACGATGCAAGCGCTGAATTTCAAGGCCTTTCGGCTCCGGGAGCGTCCCTTATGTGCGCCCTTACATACGTCTGCATATGCTGCTATGCCCTTTGCAAAAGGCGCCGGAAAAAAGCGGCGTAACCAGGGACTTCGAAAATGACCAGACAGACCGCGAATATCGCATCCTTTGCCAATCATATGCCGGATGTGGTGGCGATCCGCCACCACCTGCACCGTCATCCCGAGATCGGTCTTTCCGAATTCCAGACGTCGGATTTCATTGCCGGACAGCTGGTGGAAATGGGCTACGAGGTAACGCGCGGGCTTGCCGGAACCGGCATCGTCGCCACCCTGCGCAATGGTGAGAGCACTCGTACGCTCGGCATTCGCGCCGATATCGATGCCCTGCCGATCCATGAGGAAACCGGGGCGGACTATGCGAGCGCCAATGAAGGCGTGATGCATGCCTGCGGTCACGACGGACACACGGCCATGCTTCTTGGCGCGGCGAAGATCATCGCCGAGCGCAGGAATTTCGACGGAACCCTGCATCTGATCTTCCAGCCGGCCGAGGAGAATTTCGGCGGTGCCCGTATCATGATCGAGGATGGGCTGTTTGACCGTTTCCCCTGCGATGCGGTTTTTGCTCTCCATAATGATCCCGGCCAGCCCTTCGGACAATTCGTTCTGCGCGACGGGCCGATCCTTGCCGCAGTCGACGAATGCAAGATCACCGTCAACGGATATGGCGGCCACGGCGCCGAACCGCAGGATGCGGCCGACCCAATCGTTGCCGGTGCCAGCATCATCATGGCCCTGCAGACGGTGGTTTCCCGCAACATCCATCCGCAACTGTCGGCCGTCGTGACCGTTGGCGCATTTCATGCCGGCGTGGCCAGCAACGTCATTCCCGAAACGGCGGAAATGCTGCTCACCATCCGCTCCTTCGATGCGGGTGTGCGCGACGAGCTGGAAAAGCGCATCCGGGCGATAGCCGAAGGCCAGGCCGTGAGCTACGGCATGAGCGTCACACTCGATTACCAGCGCGGTTATAACCCAACCGTCAACCACAAGGCGGAAACGGACTATGTCGCCGGTCTCGCCCGTCGTTTTGCCGGGGCGGAAAAGGTGGTTGAAATGCAACGCCCGTCGATGGGCGCGGAAGACTTCGCTTACATGCTGGAAAAACGGCCCGGCTGTTATTTCTTCCTCGGCACCGCACGCACCGATAACGATCCGCCGCTGCACCATCCGAAATTCGACTTCAACGACGATATCCTGCCAATCGGAACCGCCTTCTGGGTCGATCTGGCAGAGGATTATCTCAAGGTGTGAATGAATATAAAAAGGCCGGTCGGAGGAGCGACCGGCCTTTTTTTCTCAAGTTTCCTGATGAAAAAATCTGGGAGGATCAGGGAACGAGACCAAGTATGACCGCAGCCACGAAAGCCAGGCACACGCCGACAAGAGCTGCATGAACCGAATCTCTCCAGTTGCGCGGCGACTGGGGTTGCGAGACAAAGTCTTTTACTTTTCCGGCCTTGGAATAAGACATTGTACACTCCCTTCCTTGCTCGGCCCGTCAAAGCGGGCACTGCTTATTTCCCGTAAAGAATAGCTTTATTCCCCACTGTTTCAGTAGAGATAAAATTCCATAAGTTCGGCGCATTGGGAAAAATACGGATCGCGACTTGCCGCCGGACAAGCATCAATCTACCCATTGCGCAGGATCAACGTGGCGGACGGCATTTCCGTTCAAAACCATCGGCGGGCTCGGATAAGGACCATGACGGACATTGACGCCATCATCATCGGAGCCGGGGTGATCGGGCTGGCGACAGCCCGCGAGCTGGCGATGTGCGGCCTTTCCGTCATCATCCTCGAAAGCGAAAAGGAATTTGGCTCCGCAACCTCGTCCCGCAACAGCGAGGTCATTCACGCCGGACTTTATTATCCGGCCGGAAGCCTCAAGGCCCGCCTTTGCGTGGAAGGCAGAGAGCAGCTTTATGCGTTCTGCCAGAGCCACGGCGTTTCGCACCGTCGTTGCGGCAAACTCATCGTGGCAACAGATGAGACCGAGAGGGCTCTGCTGGCAGCGCTCAAAGACAAGGGTTATGCCAATGGCTGCGACGACCTCGAACTGATTGACGCACGGCAGGCGCTCTCGCTCGAGCCTGTACTCGCCTGCACGGCGGCCCTGCTCTCACCCTCGACCGGCATCATCGACAGCCATGGTTATATGCTGGCGCTGCTTGGCGACGCGGAAGACCATGGCGCCGCCCTTGCCTTGAACGCACCCTTCGAAAGAGCAGAAGCGACCGGCGAGGGTTTCCGGGTTCATGTGGGCGGGAAAGAGCCTCTCAGCCTGACATGCCGGCTGCTCGTCAACTCCGCCGGCCTTCTGGCGCCGATGGCCGCCAAAAAGATCGAGGGATTGCCGGAGCATGCCATACCGGAAGCGCGTTTCGCCAAGGGCAGTTATTTTTCGCTGACCGGCAAATCACCGTTTTCACGGCTCATCTACCCCGCACCGCATACTCACGGCCTTGGCGTGCATCTGACCCTTGATCTCGCCGGTCAGGCCCGTTTCGGACCTGACGTGGAGTGGGTGGAAACCATCAATTATGCCGTCGATCCCCGACGCATGGAGGGTTTTGGCGACGCCATACGCCGTTATTGGCCGGGCCTTCCCGAAAATGCGCTGGCTCCGGCCTATTCCGGCATTCGGCCGAAGATTTCCGGGCCAGACGAACCGGCCATGGATTTTCGCATTGACGGGCCGGAAACACATGGCCTTGCCGGTCTCGTCAATCTCTTCGGCATCGAAAGCCCCGGCCTGACCGCCTCGCTGGCGATCGCCAACGAGGTTGCGGCACGGCTCGAGGCCTGATCTCAGCCCTTGCCTCTCAGCCGAAGCGGGATAGCGCGTCAGCCATAATTCCCGGATCGACATTGCCGCCGGAGGCAACCGCAATCACCGTTTCGCTCTCCAGCTCGTCACCATGAAACAGGGCCGCCGCAAGAGCCACCGCGCCGCCCGGTTCAACAACGACCTTCAGCCGGTTGAAGGCAAGAACCATGGCCCGCAGCGCCTCTTCCTCCGTCACGGCAAGGCCTTTTCCACAAAGCCCGGTCATGATCGGGAAGGTGATGATGCCGGGCTGCGGCGTGACGATCGCGTCGCAGATCGATCCAGCGGTGGTGGCGTTACGCTCGACCTTGCCCGAGGCAAGGGAGCGCGCCACGTCGTCGAACCGCTCCGGTTCGGAAGTCCTGACCTTGTAGTTCGGCGCTTTCGCCGCAAGTGCAAGGGAGATGCCGGATGTAAGGCCACCGCCCCCGCAAGGCACCAGAACCTCGGCTGCGTCGATACCCAGCTCCGCGCCCTGTTCGGCAATCTCCAGCCCCACCGTCCCCTGCCCGGCAATGACCAGCGGTTCGTCGTAGGGCCTGATCAGCGTCAGCCCACGCTCGCGCGAAAGGCGATCTCCGATAGCGTCGCGATCTTCGTTCTCGCGATCATAGAGCACCACTTCCGCACCATAGGCGCGGGTATTGTCGATTTTGATCTTCGGTGCATCGGACGGCATGATGATGACGGCAGGAACGCCGTGCAGGCGGGCGGCCAGCGCCACGCCCTGCGCATGATTGCCAGAGGAAAAGGCGATCACGCCCTTGGCGCGCACATCGGCCGGCAGACCGGATACCGCTGACCAGCCGCCACGAAATTTGAACGAACCCGTCCGTTGCAGGCACTCGGCCTTCACGAACAACTTTCGCCCGGCAATCTCGTCCAGAAAAGGCGACGACAGAAGCGGGGTTCGCACTGCATGCTTGCCGATGCGCTCGCGCGCAGCCTCGATCATCGAAACATCTGTCATGCCCTGCCCCCGTAATGCGGATCTGCAGGTACATTAGGAGGTCGCAATCAATTGCGAAACCGCCTGAGCAAGAAAAATCCCCGGTCGTGGCCGGGGATTTTTCATCGCTTGATTAGTGATTATGCCGGGGCATCTTCTCGGCAATCCGGCGGAAATCCGCAGCGCCTTCGAGCACCGCACCATCCGAAAGCTGGGTCACGGATTGGCGATAGATGCGCTGCCATGGGGTCGCATCCGCGGGCACGGCGGGAATGCCGTCTGCCTTGCGGGCTTCGATCTCTTCATCCGGCACCAGCACATTGCATTGGCCCTGATTAAAATCGATGCGGATCACATCACCGGTGCGAAGCCATGCCAGACCGCCACCGGCGGCACTTTCCGGCGAGGCGTTGAGGATCGACGGGCTGTCCGCCGTTCCCGATTGCCGGCCGTCGCCGATCGTCGGCAGGCTGGTGATACCCTTTTTCAGGAGCGCATCCGGCGGCTGCATGTTGACGACCTCAGCCGAACCCGGCCAACCGAGTGGTCCCGCTCCGCGAATAACGAGAATGGTGCGTTCGTCGATATCGAGGGAGGGATCGTTGATGCGGGCGTGATAGTCTTCCGACCCATCGAAAACTACGCATTTGCCTTCGAAAATACCCTCGCGGCCCGGCTCGCTCAGATAACGCTGACGGAATTCCGCCGAGATCACGCTCGTCTTCATGATGGCGAAATCGAACAGATTACCCTTTAGGACGAGGAAACCAGCCCGTTCCTTGAGCGGCTTATCGTAAGGCAGGATCACATCGCGGTCGGTCGATTCCCGCCCGTCCAGGTTTTCCGCCACGGTCTTACCGGTCACGGTCGGACAGCCCCCATTGAGCTTACCGGCCTTCAGAAGCTCCCACATGATAGCGGGCGTGCCGCCGGCGCGGTGGTATTTCTCACCCAGCCATTTGCCGGCGGGCTGGACATTGGCAAGCAGCGGAATGTCATAACCGTGGACCTGCCAGTCCTCTTCACGAAGCTCGACGCCCGCATGTTTCGCCATCGCCGCCAGATGCGGCTGGGCATTGGTGGAGCCGCCAATTGCCGAATTGACGCGGATCGCGTTCAGGAACGCCTCGCGCGTCATGATGTCGGAGGGCTTGATATTCTCGACAACCAGTTCGACGGCGCGGCGGCCGGTGCGATAGGCCATCTGGCCGCGTTCGCGGTAAGCAGCCGGGATTGCGCCGCAGCCCGTCAGCGACATGCCGAGCGCTTCGGCAATGGCATTCATGGTCGAAGCCGTGCCCATGGTGTTGCAGTGACCGACCGAAGGAGCGGATTCGAGCGCCGCCTGCAGAAATTCCTCGCGAGTGATTTCGCCAGCGCCGTATTTGCGGCGCATGCGCCAGATGACGGTGCCGGAACCGACGAGATCGCCGTCATGATACCCGTCAAGCATCGGCCCGCCGGATAAAACAATGGCCGGAATATCGACCGTACTCGCCGCCATCAATGCCGAAGGCGTGGTCTTGTCGCATCCGGTGGTCAAAACGACACCATCGAGCGGATAACCGTAAAGCACTTCCACGAGGCTGAGATAGGCCAGATTGCGGTCAAGCGCAGCCGTCGGGCGCTTGCAGTTTTCGAACATCGGATGGGTCGGAAACTCGATGGGAATGCCGCCCGCATCACGGATACCGTCGCGCACCCGCTTGACCAGTTCCACATGAACCCGGTTGCAGGGCGTCAGGTCGCTGCCGCTCTGGGCGATGCCGATGACCGGCTTGCCGGAACGCAGCTCTTCCGGCGTGACGCCGTAATTCATGAAGCGCTCCAGATAGAGTGCCGTCATGTCGAGGTGATCAGGATTGTCGAACCAGTCCTGGGATCGCAGCCGCCGCACGGGTGTCTTCTCGTCGCTCATGAGATCGCCTCAGCCCTGTTCCCGGTTGTTGAGTTTTTCGAGGTAAAGCAGGATGCCGCTATGATCGATATCGGCTCCGCCATCGCTGACGAAATCATCGAATTCCCGCGTCACCTGCTGGGTCAACGGCAACGTCAGGGACAAATCCTTCGCCGTTGCCAGCACGCCATTCAGATCCTTGAGCTGGAACTTGGAGGGACCGCCCGGCACGAAATTGCGCTTCACCATGCGTTCGCCATGCAGTTCCAGAATCCGGCTTTCGGCAAAACCGCCGCGTATGGCGTTGCGGAACCCTTCGCGGGATGCACCGCCCGCTTCCACCAGCATCATCGCCTCGGCAACCGCGCCGATGGTGATGGCGACGATCTGCTGGTTGGCGAGCTTGCAGAGCTGGCCGGCACCCGAGGGACCGACATAGGTAAGCCTGCCCATCGGCGCGAAGACATCCGCAAGATCCGAGATCAGCGCCTCGTCCCCACCGGCCATGATCGCGAGCGTACCCGCGGTCGCACCCGGTACGCCGCCGGAGACCGGCGCATCGACATGATGAATACCGAGCGCCTCAAGCCGGGAGGAATGCTCGCGCGCGATCGGCGGCGCAATCGAGCTGCTGTCGATGACAACAGCACCCTTTTTCAGCGCTTCGGCCACACCCGCTTCGAACAGCACTTCGCCCACGGCCTTGCCATCGCTCAGCATGGTGATGACGATATCGGCACCCGTGGCGGCTTCGGCCGGAGATGCCGCGAGAACGGCACCATCGGCAACCAGAGCCTCGGCCTTATCAACGCTGCGGTTCCAGACCGTGACCGAAAAGCCGGCACCCAGAAGACGCCGGGCCATCGGCCCGCCCATCAGGCCGGTGCCGATAAAGGCAACCGACCGCTTCTTCTCCTCCCCACTGATACTCATTTCAGTGAACCTCCCAGTTCGTCCTCGATATGAACCTGAATGATCTCTTCGAAGGAGCTTTCAGCGGTAAAGCCCAACTCGCGGGCGCGTTTTGCTTCAAAACCGGGCGCCCAGCCTTCACACATGCGCATGATCATCTCATTGGGCTCGCGGCGGATGAGACCAACAGCCTTTTCGCCCGCGACCTTGCGCAACGCTTCGATCTGTTCGCCAACGGTGGCGCTGAGGCCGGGCATTGACAGGTTGCGACGCGGACCGACCTTTTCCACATCGATCGTAGCACCGTGGAGAAGGAAACCGACAGCGGAACGCGGCGAAGCGTGCCAGTGGCGAATGCTTTCCGGCACCGGCAGAACCGCTTCCTGGCCAACCAGCGGCTCGCGCAGGATATTGGAGAAGAAGCCGGAGGCGGCCGCATTTGGCTTGCCGGGGCGAATGCAGATGGTCGGCAGGCGAATGCCGATACCGTCGAAGAAACCGCGACGGCTATAGTCAGAAAGCAGCAGCTCGCAGATCGCCTTCTGCGTGCCGTAGCTGGTCAGCGGCGTGGAGTGGAAGTCATCCGGGATCGGATAGGGAAGCGGTGCACCGAACACGGCGATCGAAGAGGTGAAGACCACACGCGGCTTGTAGCCATCCTTGCCGTTGGCGATGCGGATAGCGTCGAAGAGATAACGCGTTCCATCGAGATTGATGCGGTAGCCCTTGTCGAAATCGAGTTCGGCTTCGCCGGACACGATGGCAGCGAGATGAAAGATGACATCGGGGCGGGCTTCAACCAGCTTTTCGGCCTCGCCCGGCGCGGACAGATCGGCTGCGCGCGCATCAACCGCACCGGAGAAGCCGGCGGGCGCTTCAGGCTGAAACACGTCGATAAGCGTGAACCTGTCGATCGGCTTGCCGCCAAGCGATCCGTCCTTGACGAGACGCTGCGTCAGCTTGCGGCCAACCATACCTGCGGCGCCGATGATTGCGATATGCATGTCTTCCTCCTCTTTGGCCCGGTCATTCTCCCGAGACCGAAAAAAATCATCGGCTTATCGACCGATAAATTAGCTTGTAAGGTTGTCTGATAACCTTATATGGTCTGATTGAAAATAGTATTTTTTCACAAACCGGCAAAAGCAAGGGCGAAAGACCTTTGCCCGGATATTTTAGGGCGGATTGGACGGAGAGGGTGGAATGACGATCGTGAGCGAACACGATATCGAGGAATTGCGGTTCTCGCTGAGAAACAGGCTGGGCGAGGCTTTGCTGCTGACATCGCAGGAAGACATGCTGCGCTATTGCCGCGACTGGCACGGCGACGTCACCAGCTCGGCTGTGGCCGTGATCCGCCCTCGATCGACCAAGGAAGTCTCCGACACCGTTCGCGTCTGCGCCGAACTCGGTCTCTCCATCATTCCCCAGGGCGGCAACACCGGACTGGTGCTCGGCGGCATTCCCGATGCCCCCAAACGTCAGGTCGTCGTCAGCCTCGAACGCATGAACGCCATCCGCACCATAGACAGCGACGATTTTTCGGCTGTCGTCGAAGCGGGCTGCATTCTGTCGGAATTCAAGGATGCGGTTCAGGACAAGGGAATGTTCTTCCCGCTGTCGCTTGGCGCGCAGGGCAGCTGCCGCATCGGCGGCAATGTCTCCACCAATGCCGGCGGCATCAACGTTCTGCGTTACGGCATGACCCGCGAGCTGGTGCTGGGTCTCGAGGTGGTATTGCCTGACGGCACCATCTGGAATGGCCTGTCGACGCTGCGCAAGGACAATCGCGGCATCGATCTGAAGCAACTGTTCATCGGCGCGGAAGGAACGCTCGGCATCATCACCGCCGTGTCCGTCAAGCTTTACCCCAATCCCGAACATGTCGAGACGGCGCTGCTCGGCCTTAATTCGCTTGACGATGCCATCAAGCTTTACCGTCGCGCCCGCCGCGAATGCTGCGACCTGATGTCCGCCTTCGAATTCATGCCGCCGGTTGCCTTCACACTGGCAATCGAAGCCATACCCGATCTCAAGATGCCGATCGCCGGCGATTATCCAGCCTATGTGCTGATGGAAATTTCCGGTTCCGGATTGGTGGATACCGCCGACCTGATGGGGCGGTTCCTTGAGGGTGTCATGGAAGACGGTCTGGTGCTGGACGGCGTCATCGCCTCCTCGCGGGCACAGGCGCAATCGCTGTGGCTCTTCCGCGAGGGCATGAACGAAGGTCAGGCGCTGCGCGGTTCCCATATGCGCACCGATATTTCGGTGCCGCTGTCGAAACTTGCGGCCTTCGTGGCCGAAGCGGAGGCCGAACTGGCGAAAAAGCTGCCGGAGTGCCTTGCGGTTTCCTATGGCCATGTCGGAGACGGTAACGTCCATCTCAACGTCCTGCCGCCGAACGGCGCGACGCCGCAAGAGCGCGAGGCGTTCATCTACAAGTCCAAAACGCTCGTCAACGACGTGCTCGACCGTTACGTCGGCAGCATCAGCGCCGAGCACGGCATCGGCCGCCTGAAACGCTCCGATTTCGAAAGCCGGCTATCTGACGTACAGCGCCGGATGATCACGGGATTGAAAAACGCCTTCGACCCCGATTTGCGAATGAATCCTGGTTGCCAGATAACCCTGCAACCGGATAGCTAATCGAGAAATAACAGAGGTGGCCGAACGTGCCGCCTCTGAAAAACCCGCTGACGGCGAAGGAGGAAGTCGCCTGCCGCGGGAAAACAGACCAATCGTTTCTGTGGAACGGGAGCAATCATGACGCTGGAGTTCAATCAGATACATCGCAACGATCATCTGCCCGGCCGTATCGCCGCAGAGATCGCCCGCGAGATCAATGATTCGAAACTCGGGCCGGGCGACAGGCTGCCGACGGAACATGTTCTGGCAAAAACATTCGGCGTCAGCCGCTCGGTCATTCGCGAGGCCATCGCACAATTGCGCAACGAGGGTTTTGTTGAAACGCGCCAAGGCGTGGGCGCATTCGTCACCGATCCCCGGCAGCGACTGTCCATTCGCATCGAGCGGTCCCGCCTGAACGATCCGGAAAACTTCCGCGATCTCTTCCAGCTTCGCATGCCGATGGAAATCGAGGCGGCGGGTCTCGCAGCACTCCACCGCAACCCGCAGCAACTGGCGCGTCTGGCGGCCGCACTGGAAAAGATGCGGACGACCGACGACTGGTCGACGGAAGGCGTTGCAGCCGATCTCGACTTTCACCGCATTCTGGCGGAAGCGACGCAGAACGAATATTTCCTGATGTTCCTTGGCTTCATCGCGGAACGCATCAGCTCCGCCATCAACATCGCCTTCTCCCGCGCTGTTTTCGGGGAGATCCTCGAGGTGACGATCGCCGAACATGTGGCGATCTACGAAGCCGTCGAGAAAGCCGATGCGACGGCGGCCAAGGACGCCATGCGCAAGCATCTGCTCGGCGCCGCAAGCCGGGTCAATCTCGAACTGGATATCTTCTGAACGGTAAACAGAGGTACGAGCATGAAAGCTATAAGACAGCTTTCATGCGATCCAGAGGCGAAAGACGATAATTTTGTCCGCGAGGCCGCTAGACTCGTCGCAAAAGTCATACTAAGAAGAATAAGATTAGGTTGTCAGACATCCAGACAATATGACCGCAGGAGGCGGCTGTCGGAGGGCTGAAGGGGAGGATATACATGACCGGTTCGAGGTCCATCGACGCTACCGCTATTTTGCCTGAAGATTTTGAAAGCGCGCTGCTCGTCGGTCGCGTCTGGTCGAAAAGCGAAGGCGGCCCCTGCCCCGTGCTGCTCAAAGGCGGCGTGCTTTACGACCTCACCTCTCTTTCGCCCACCATGTCCGAACTTCTGGAAAAGACGGATCTGGTTGAGCGTCTTGTCGACACCGGCACATTCGTGGCGCTCGGCACGCTTGAGGCCTTTCTGGATGGCTCCGCCGGCGAGCTTCTTGCCCCCAACGACATTCAGGCAGTCAAGGCAGCAGGCGTCACCTTCGCCGACAGCATGCTGGAACGCGTGATCGAAGAGCAGGCCAAGGGCGATCCGCTGCGCGCGCAGGAAATCCGCGGACGACTGGCGCCCGTTCTCGGCGACAATCTCAAGGGACTTGAGGCCGGCTCCGAAAAAGCGGCCGAAGTGAAGAAACTGCTCCAGGAAATGGGCCTCTGGTCGCAATATCTGGAAGTGGGTATCGGCCCGGATGCGGAAATATTCTCCAAGGCGCAGGCCATGGCCTCCGTTGGTTGCGGCGCGCTGATCGGCGTTCACCCGAAATCGCAATGGAACAACCCGGAGCCGGAAGTGGTGCTCGCCATCGCCTCCGACGGCCGCATCGTCGGCGCGACGCTCGGAAACGACGTCAACCTGCGTGATTTCGAAGGCCGCTCCGCCTTGCTTCTCAGCAAGGCGAAAGACAACAACGCATCCTGCGCGATCGGTCCTTTCATCCGCCTGTTTGACGGAAGCTTCACCATCGAAGACGTGAAAAAGGCGCAGATATCGCTTCTGGTCGAGGGTGATGACGGCTTCACCATGACGGGGGCGAGCGCGATGCAGGCGATCAGCCGCACGCCGGAAAACCTCGCCTCCCAGCTCTTGAACCGCAACCATCAATATCCTGACGGCGCCGTCTTTTTCCTTGGCACGATGTTCGCGCCGGTAAAGGACCGCCACGGCCCAGGCCTCGGTTTCACCCACTCCAAGGGCGACCGTGTCGAAATCTCCACGGCCAAGCTCGGCAAGCTGATCAACTGGGTCACGACGACAGACGAATGCCCGGAATGGACATTCGGCACCGCGGCCCTGATGCGCAACCTGGCGAAACGCGGGCTGCTCTAAGCAATCCGGCAAAACTGCATCGCGGTTTTGCCTCCGGCATTGCGAAAACCAATAGGTGAAGCATTGACGGCGATCCCTCGCCGAAATTGCTTCAGATATTCCTTCGGGAGGGGAAAATGCAAAAGACCATCAATCTCTTTTACCGGATTCTCGAAGTCATTCTCGTCCTGCTGCTCGCCGGCATGTCGATCATGGTCTTTGTCAACGTCGTCATGCGTTACACGATGAATTCCGGCATCAACATCTCGGAAGAACTGTCGCGATACTTCTTCGTATGGCTGACCTTCATCGGCGCCGTGCTGACCTTCCGTGAAAACAGCCACATGGGCATCGAAACTCTGGTGATGTTCCTGTCGCGCCGCGCCCGCGTCGTCTGCATGATCGCGTCGAACATCATTATTCTGGCCTGTTCCGCCATCTTCTTCTGGGGAACGTGGAAGCAGTCCGGCATCAATGCCAGCATGCATGCTCCCGTCACCAAGCTGTCGATGATCTGGGTCTATGGCATCGGCATGTTTACCGGTGGCCTGATGTTCATCATCGCGCTGGAACGCCTGTACCGTTATTTGACGGGCCGCGTGACAGAGGACGAAATCGCCCAGTTCGCGGGCGAGAACCTGACGATCGAACAGCTTTCGGAGCGCTGATACTATGACACTTCTCGTTTTTGTCGGCTCTCTTCTGGGAGCCATGGCGATTGGCGTTCCCGTCGCTTTCTCGCTGATGTTCTGTGGCGTCGTGCTCATGTGGTACATGGACATGTTCAACACCCAGATCATCGCCCAGAATATGATTTCGGGTGCGGACACCTTCACGCTGCTCGCCATCCCTTTCTTCATTCTGGCTGGTGAGTTGATGAATTCCGGCGGTCTTTCCCGCCGCATCATCGACTTTGCAATCGCGCTCGTCGGCCATATCAGGGGCGGTCTCGGCATCGTGGCAATCGTCGCGGCCATCATCATGGCCAGCATCTCCGGTTCGGCCGCAGCCGATACCGCAGCCCTTGCCGCAATCCTCATCCCGATGATGGCGAAGGCCGGTTATAATATTCCGCGTTCCGGCGGCCTTATCGCCGCAGGCGGCATCATCGCCCCGGTCATTCCGCCGTCCATGGCCTTCATCGTCTTCGGTGTCGCTGCCAACGTCTCGATCACACAGCTGTTCCTTGCGGGTATCGTTCCCGGCATTCTGATGGGCATTTCGCTGATCATTGCCTGGCTGATCGTGGTCCGAAAGGACAACGTCCAGCCGCTGCCAAGAACCAGTGCCAAGGAACGTCTGGTTGTCACCGCTCGCGCGGGCTGGGCGCTCGGCATGCCGGTCATCATTCTCGGCGGCATCAAGGCGGGCATCATGACGCCGACGGAAGCTGCCGTCGTCGCGGCCGCTTACGCGCTCTTCGTCGGCATGGTGATCTATCGCGAACTGAAGCCGGCGGATCTGTTCCACGTTCTTCTGCGCGCCGCCAAAAGCACCTCCATCATCATGTTCCTCGTCTGCGCCGCGCTCGTTTCCGCCTGGCTCATCACGGCTGCGAACATTCCGAACGAAATCGCAGGCTATATCGAACCGCTGATCGATCGCCCGATGCTTCTGATGGTCGTCATCATGGTGCTGGTCTTCGTTGTCGGAACCGCGCTCGACCTGACGCCGACCATTCTGATCCTGACGCCTGTTCTGATGCCCATCATCAAGCAGGCGGGCATCGACCCGGTCTATTTCGGCGTTCTCTTCATCGTCAACAACGCCATCGGCCTGATTACCCCTCCGGTAGGCGTCGTGCTGAACGTCGTCAGCGGCGTCGGGCGCATCCCGCTCGGCAAGGTCACGATCGGTGTCTGGCCGTTCCTCGTCGCCGAAACCATCGTTCTGGCGCTGCTCGTGATTTTCCCGGAAATCGTCATGGTTCCGTTGCAGTACCTTCGTTAATCGATACTTTTCTCGACAACAATCCAAGGGAGGATATTATGAGAAAGCTTCTTCTGACCACTACGGCGATCGCTTTTGCGGTCGGCGCTGCAGCACCGGCAATGGCTGAATTCAAAAGCCGCAACATCCGTCTCTCGAACGGCATCAACCAGGATCACCCGGTTGGCAACGGCGTCAAGGCCATGCAGGCCTGCCTCGATGAAAAGTCCGGCGGCAAGCTGAAGCTGACCGCATTCTGGGGCGGCGCTCTCGGCGGCGACCTTCAGGCGACGCAGGCCCTGCGCTCCGGCGTTCAGGAAGCGGTCGTGACGTCTTCGTCGCCGCTCGTCGGCCTGATCCCGTCGCTCGGCGTCTTCGACCTGCCGTTCCTCTTTGCCAACGACAAGGAAGCCGATGCCGTGATGGACGGCACCTTCGGCGACATGATGAACAAGAAGCTGGAAGAACAGGGCCTCGTAAACCTGGCTTACTGGGAAAACGGCTTCCGCAACCTGTCGAACTCCAAGCATGCCGTGAACAAGTGGGAAGACTTCTCCGGCCTCAAGGTTCGCGTGATGCAGAACAACATCTTCCTCGACACCTTCCAGAACCTCGGTGCCAATGCGACGCCGATGGCTTTCGGCGAAGTGTTCTCGGCGCTTGAAACCAACGCGATCGACGCACAGGAAAACCCCTATGTAACGATCGACACCTCCAAGTTCTACGAGGTGCAGAAGTACATCACCGAGACGAACCACGCCTACACACCGTTCCTCTTCCTCTTCTCCAAGCCGATCTTCGACAGCTACTCGCCCGAAGAACAGACGGCCCTGCGTGAATGCGCAGTCGTCGGCCGTGACGAAGAGCGTAAGGTCATCCGCGAACTGAACCAGAAGTCGCTGGAGAAGATCAAGGCTGCCGGTCTCGAAGTGAACACGCTGTCTCCGGAAGAACAGACCCGTATTCGCGAGAAGTCGATGGTCGTCTACGAAAAGCACAAGGCTGAAATCGGCGCTGACGTCGTTGACGCCGTTCTGGCGGACCTGAAGAAGATCCGCGGCCAGTAATCCTGTCTGCATAAAATTGAAAACACCCGGAGGTCCGCCTCCGGGTGTTTTTGTTTATGGACACGACAGCTAAGAAAAAAGGCTGCCGAAGCAGCCTTTCTCAATATGGTCGACCGTCAGGAGGCGGCCAGCCGGTTCTGCCGGTTGGCGATGAGATCTTCGACCACTGCCGGATCGGCGAGTGTAGATGTATCCCCCAGCGCACCGAAATCATCCTCGGCGATTTTCCGCAGGATGCGCCGCATGATCTTGCCGGAACGGGTCTTGGGCAGACCCGGCGCGAACTGGATCTTGTCAGGCGTCGCAACCGGCCCGATCTCGTTGCGCACGTGCTTTATAAGCTCCTCGCGCAGCGCATAATCGCCATTCTGCCCAGCCATCAGCGTGACATAACAATAGATGCCCTGACCCTTGATGGGGTGCGTATAACCGACCACGGCCGCTTCCGAAACCTGGTGATGCGATACCAGCGCCGATTCCACCTCGGCCGTGCCGAGGCGGTGGCCGGAAACGTTCAGCACGTCATCGACGCGGCCGGTGATCCAGTAATAACCGTCCTCATCGCGTCGGCAGCCATCGCCGGTGAAGTACTTGCCCTTGTAGGTCGAGAAATAGGTGTCGATAAAGCGCTGGTGATCGCCATAAACCGACCGCGACTGACCTGGCCAGCTGTCGGTGATGCAGAGATTGCCGTCGGCCGGCCCTTCCAGCACATTGCCCTCGGCATCGACAAGCTGCGGCTGCACGCCGAAGAATGGCCGTGTCGCCGAACCCGGCTTCAGATCGGTCGCGCCCGGCAACGGCGATATCAGAATACCGCCAGTTTCCGTCTGCCACCAGGTATCAACAATCGGGCTCTTGTCCTCACCGACCACATGGTAATACCACTCCCAAGCTTCGGGATTGATCGGCTCTCCCACCGTGCCAAGAAGACGGATGCTGGAGCGCGACGAGCGCGTGACGAATTGGTCGCCCGCCCCCATCAGCGATCGGAGCGCCGTCGGCGCGGTATAGAAGATATTGACTTTATGTTTGTCGATAACTTCCCAGAAACGACCCTGATCCGGGAAGTTGGGAACACCCTCGAACATCAGCGTCGTCGCACAATTCGCAAGCGGCCCATAGACAATATAAGAATGTCCGGTAACCCAGCCGACATCGGCCGTACACCAGAAGACCTCGCCATCCTTGTAGTCGAAGACATATTCATGCGTCATCGACGTATAGACGAGGTAACCACCCGTCGTGTGCAGAACGCCCTTGGGCTTACCGGTGGAACCTGATGTGTAGAGGATGAACAGCGGATCTTCCGCTCGCATCTTCGCCGGTGGGCAATCCGGTTTCACCGTGGCGATTTCCTGATGGTACCAGATATCGCGGCCTGGCGCCCAGCCGGTCTTGCCGCCAGTGCGGCGCACGACAAGAACCTTGTTGACGATAACATATTGCTTGGCGGCGATATCGATCGCCTTGTCAGTGTTTTCCTTGAGCGGGATCGGCTTGCCGCCGCGCACGCCTTCATCGCAGGTGATGACGAAGGTTGATTCACAGTCGACGATACGGCCGGCCAGCGCTTCCGGCGAGAAGCCGCCAAAGACGACGGAATGCACGGCACCGATGCGGGCACAGGCGAGCATGGCATAGGCCGCCTCGGGGATCATCGGCATGTAGATGGTGACGCGGTCACCCTTCTTGACGCCGTGCTTCTTCAGCACATTGGCCAGGCGGCAGACATAGTCGTAAAGCTGGTTATAGGTGATCTTCTTGTCGATATAGGGATTGTCACCTTCCCAGATGATCGCCGTGCGCTCGCCATGCGTCTTCAGGTGCCGGTCGATACAGTTGTAGGAAACGTTGGTCAGACCATCCTCGAACCACTTGATCGGCACTCTTCCCTTGAAGGAGGTGTTCTTGACCTTGGTATAGGGCTTGAACCAGTCGATCCGCCGGCCATGCTTGTCCCAGAATTTTTCGGGGTTCTCGACGCTCTCCTGATACCATTTCTGGTAACGCTCATTGTCGATGAGCGTCCGGGCTTTTGCCGATTTGAGCACCGGGTAGATTTTGGCAGACATGAACTCCTCCTGGAACCAGATATGGCTAGATATGCGTGGCCTTGAGACTCCCACCTCAGGCATGTGTTGAATTCATAGCAGTTCAAATGCACACGGCAATTAGACAAAGGCATTTGTTTCGCAAAGAATTGCAATTATGATGCAATCCGGTTATAGAGCGCCAATTATCCCGGAAATCAGTGGTTGATACCACGCCCGCGACCCCGGCGCGGACGGACAGAAGGACTGTATCTATGGCTCAACAATTGCTCATGCCAAAAGCTACGGCTGTATGGCTGGTTGACAACACCGCGCTGTCGTTCGATCAGATCGCCACGTTCTGCAAACTGCATCCGCTCGAAGTCAAGGCAATTGCCGACGGTGAAGCCGCGCAGGGCATCAAGGGTCTGGATCCTATCGCGACCGGACAGCTTTCCCGCGACGAGATCGCCCGCGCTGAAGGCAATCCCAACCACAAGCTCAAGCTTTCCGAGCCGAAGGTTCGTGTGCCTGAATCCAAGCGCCGTGGCCCGCGCTACACGCCGGTTTCCAAGCGCCAGGATCGTCCGAACGCCATTCTCTGGCTGGTTCGTAACCATCCGGAGCTGAAGGATGCGCAGATTTCGCGCCTCGTCGGCACCACCAAATCCACCATCGAGCAGATCCGCGATCGTACCCACTGGAACTCGGCCAACCTGACCCCGATGGACCCGGTAACGCTTGGCCTCTGCAGCCAGATCGATCTCGACCTCGAAGTCGAACGCGCATCGCGCGGCCGCCCGCTGCCGACAGCAGAAGAGCTTGGCAACACGCTGCAGCCGGCAACGGCGACGGAAGGTCTGGACTACAGCTTCCAGCGCGAAGAAGAAGAAAAGCAGATCGACGCGGACGCCGTCTTCAAGAAGCTCAGCTCGCTGAAATCGGCACCGAAGGACGAAGACGAGGACGATCACTACTGATCGAAAGTCTTTCCGTTTATGAAAACCCGGCCGCTGCGCCGGGTTTTTTTGTTTTCAGAGCCTAGCGGGCGCCGAAGATTGCCGAGCCGACGCGCACGCTGGTGGCGCCGAATTCTATCGCCGTCTCGAAATCACCGGACATGCCCATGGAAAGCTTCTCAAGGCCGCATTGTTTCGCAAGCTTCGCCAGAAGCGCGAAATGCGGGCCGGGATTTTCCTCAGCCGGCGGAATGCACATCAATCCCTCGACCGGCAATTTCAGCTCGTCCCGGCAAAAAGCCACGAAGGCGACCGTCTCGCGTGGATCGATGCCTGCCTTCTGCGGCTCCAGCCCGGTATTGACCTGAACATAAAAGCGAAGGCTGCGTCCCTGTTTGCCGCATTCCTCGGAAAGCGCACGGGCGATCTTTTCCCGATCAATGCTCTGCACGACATCGAACAGCGCAACGGCATCCGCTGCCTTGTTGGATTGCAGCGGGCCGATCAGGTGCAACTCGACGTCAGGTGTCTTCTCTTTCAGCGCGGGCCACTTGCCCTGCGCTTCCTGCACGCGGTTTTCGCCGAACACGCGCTGACCGCTGTCGATCACCGGCTGGATCTCTTCCGCTTCGAACGTCTTCGAGACGGCGACGAGGGTAACATCCGTCGCCTTGCGGCCGGACTTTTCCGCTGTCTCCGCTATGCGCTGCCTGACATCCTCAAGACGTGCTTCGATTTCCATCACAGGACCTTTATTTGAACATTCTGAACGCTAACTAGACGCCGATTGCCTTGATGCCAAGCGGCTTTAGCACCATTTGGGGAACGCTGGCCAAGATTGAACGCCCGAACGTCCCGCCAAACTTGACGCCCCGGTCGTTTCATGGTGAAGGTCAGCGCAAATTTTTCCCCTCGATACCCGGAATTCTAAACAATGGCCATCGAACGTTACAATCCTCGCGACGCCGAGCCGCGTTGGCAGCAGAAATGGAACGAAGACAACGTTTTCGTGACCGACAACAGCGATCCGCGCGAGAAGTATTACGTTCTTGAGATGTTTCCCTACCCGTCGGGACGCATTCACATGGGTCACGTTCGCAACTACGCCATGGGCGACGTCGTCGCCCGCTACAAGCGTGCGCGCGGCTTCAACGTTCTGCACCCGATGGGCTGGGACGCCTTCGGCATGCCTGCGGAAAACGCGGCAATGCAGAACAAGGTCCATCCGAAGGACTGGACCTACCAGAACATCGCCACCATGCGCGACCAGCTGAAATCCATGGGCCTGTCGCTGGACTGGACCCGTGAATTCGCAACCTGCGATGTGGAATACTACCATCGCCAGCAGGCGCTGTTCGTCGATTTCATGGAAAAGGGTCTGGTCTACCGCAAGCAGTCCAAGGTCAACTGGGACCCGGTCGACCACACCGTTCTGGCCAACGAGCAGGTGATCGACGGCCGCGGCTGGCGTTCCGGCGCGCTGGTCGAACAGCGCGAATTGACGCAATGGTTCTTCCGCATCACCGATTTCAGCCAGGATCTGCTGGACGAGCTGGACACGCTGGACCAGTGGCCGGAAAAAGTGCGCCTGATGCAGAAGAACTGGATCGGCCGTTCCGAGGGCCTGTCCCTGCGCTGGCAAACCGTTGCTGACACGGCGCCGGAAGGCTTTTCCGACATCACCGTTTATACGACGCGTCCCGACACCCTGTTCGGCGCATCCTTCCTGGCGATCGCCGCCGACCACCCGCTGGCGAGAGAACTGTCGGTGAATAACCCTGATATTGCCGAGTTCTGCGACGAATGCCGCCGCCATGGCACGTCTCTCGCGGCGCTGGAAACGGCGGAAAAGGAGGGTATCGATACCGGCGTCAAGGTCGTGCATCCGCTGGACCCCACATGGGAACTGCCGGTCTATGTCGCCAACTTCGTGCTGATGGACTACGGCACGGGCGCGATTTTCGGCTGCCCCTCGGGCGACCAGCGCGATCTGGATTTCGCGCGCAAATACGATCTGCCGGTTATAGCCGTCGTTGCGCCGGAAGGCCCCGACGCTGCCAGCTTCACCATTGATGACGTCGCCTTCACCGATGACGGCGTGATGATCAATTCAGGCTTCCTGAACGGCATGAATACGGTCGATGCCTTTGAGGCGGTCGTGCAGAAGCTCTCTGCCCAGACGCTGGGCAACACGCCGCAGGCCGAGCGCAAGGTCAATTTCCGCCTGCGTGACTGGGGCATTTCCCGCCAGCGTTACTGGGGTTGCCCGATCCCCGTCATCCATTGCGAAGTCTGCGGCGTGGTGCCGGTTCCGAAAAAGGACCTGCCGGTCAAGCTGCCGGACGACGTGACCTTCGATGTGCCCGGCAACCCGCTGGACCGGCACCCCACGTGGCGTCACGTTGCCTGCCCGCAATGCGGCCATGACGCGCGTCGCGAAACCGACACGATGGACACCTTCGTCGATTCCAGCTGGTATTACACCCGCTTCACCGCGCCGTGGGAAGATGAGCCGACCGACCCGAAGGTGGCCAACCACTGGCTGCCCGTCGATCAGTATATCGGCGGCATCGAGCATGCCATTCTGCATTTGCTCTATTCGCGCTTCTTCACCCGCGCCATGCGCGAGACCGGCCATGTCGGCGTCAAGGAGCCCTTCAAGGGCCTGTTCACGCAGGGCATGGTGGTGCACGAGACCTACAGCCATGGTGAAGGCACCGGCCGCGAATGGGTAGCGCCCGCCGACCTGCGCATCGAAGAGACGGACGGCGCCCGCCGGGCATTCCTCCTGTCCTCCGGTGCGGAAGTGAAGATCGGCTCGATCGAGAAGATGTCGAAGTCGAAAAAGAACGTGGTCGATCCGGATGACATCATTGCATCCTACGGGGCGGATACTGCACGCTTCTTCGTCCTGTCAGACTCTCCGCCCGATCGCGACGTCATCTGGTCCGAAGCCGGCGTGGAGGGCTCAAACCGCTTCGTCCAACGCGTCTGGCGCATCATCGGCGAAGTCGCCAATGAGCTGAAGAGTGTCACGCCGAAGCCCGCGAACGAGGGTGAAGGCCTGGTAGCTTCCAAGGCGGCCCACAAGACGCTGAAGGCCGTTCAGGAAGATCTGGACAAGCTCGCCTTCAACAAGGCGATCGCCCGTATTTACGAACTGGTCAACGCGCTCGCAGCCCCTCTTGCCGATGTTGCGGCGGGCGGCAAGCCGGACGACGTCAAGGCGGCGGCACGCGATGCGGTCGAAATCCTCATCCGCATCATCGCCCCCATGACGCCACATCTGGCGGAAGAATGCTGGTCGGCGCTGGGCAACGAGGGTCTCGTCGCCCAAACGCCATGGCCAACCTTCGTGGCTTCGCTGGTTGAAGAAAACGATGTGGTCATGCCCGTTCAGGTCAACGGCAAGAAGCGCGGTGAATTGACAATCGCGCGCGATGCGGATCAAGATGCGGTCCGAGCGGCTGCCCTTGCGCTGGATGCCGTCAAATCCATTCTTGCCGGTGGCGAGCCCAAAAAAGTCATCGTGGTTCCGCAGAGGATTGTGAACATTGTTGTCTGACGTTTTTTCGAGATGGAGCCGCGTTGCGGCAGCAATTTCCGTCGTGATGATGGCCGGGCTTCTGGCTGGCTGCCAGGTGCGCCCGCTTTATGGCGAGGCGTCTGGAACCAAGGAGAGGCTGGCGGCTGTCAGCGTTTCGAATGCCGGTGACCGCATAACGCAGGAAGTGCGCAACCAGTTGATCTTTCTGATGTCCGGCGGCGCGGGCGAACCGGCCACTGCTCAGTACAACGTCAAGATATCCGTAAGCTCGAGCGCCACTTCCACGGAAGTCGAGAACTACGACCTGACGACCCGCACCAACAACAACTATAACGGCCCTTATCCAGGCCGCGTGGTGATGAATGGCAATTACGTTCTGACGCGTATTTCCGACGGCCAGATCCTGCGCTCCGCACGGCGCAGCGTCACGGCGCAGGTGGATCTGCCACAGCAGGAATTTGCCAAGATCAGGGCGATCCGCGACGCAGAAAACCGGGCGGCCCGCGAACTGGCTGAAATCATCCGCACCGATATCGCCGCCACTCTCGGCCGCTGAGAGCCGCGGCGGTGACGGAAATAAAATCGCATGAATTTGAGCGCTTCGCCGAAAATCCGGCGGAGCGCTTTCGCATTTTCGTGCTCTACGGCCCGGATCGCGGCCTCGTATCGGAGCGAGCCAGCGTCATTGCCAAAAAGACCGGCATCGATCCCGATGACGCCTTCGCATCACTGAAGCTTAACGCATCCGACCTGCAGGGTGATCCCGGTCGCCTTCTCGACGAGGTAAACGCTATCGGCCTTTTCGGCGGCGAAAAACTCGTCTGGGTCAAAAGTGCTTCGGCTGAAAAGGCGCTGGTGGATGCTCTCCAGATTCTGGCCGAGAGGCCACCCGAAGCGAGCTTCCTCATCATCGAGGCAGGTGATATCAAAAAAGGCACCGGGCTGCGCAAGATCGCAGAGCCCGCACGCTCGATCGCCGCAATCCCCTGTTATGCGGACGACGCCCGTTCGTTGAATGCGTTGATCGATCAGGAACTGTCCGCTGACAATCTGCGCATTGCGCCGGCCGCACGGCAGAGACTGATCGACCAGTTGGGGGGCGACCGTATTGCCTCGCGCAACGAGATCCGCAAGCTGGCGCTCTATTGCCGGGGCGCCGACGTGATCGAAGAAGACGATGTGCTGGCGATCATCGGCGATGCCAGTACCGTTTCGGCTGATGACGCTGTCGATGCCATCCTGAAGGGTGACAGAAACGCCTTTTTCCACGCGACCCAGAAGATCGTTTCGTCGAAGACGCCGATTTTTCTTGTGCTTCAGGGGTGCCTCAAGCAATTCCAGCTGCTGGACCAGATGCGGGCCGAAATGGACGAGAAAAAACAGCAGGCCGGTCAGGTCATGCAGACACTCGGACGCCACATCCATTTCCGAAGAAAGCCGGTCATCGAACGGGCGCTGCGGACCTGGCAGCCGGCTGCGATCGCCCGCGAGATGAACCGTCTGCAAGCAGCCATATTGCAAAGCCGCCAGCGGCAAAGCCTGGAAGACAGTGTGGCGCTTTTGACGTTGCTGTCGACCACCCTGCAATCCGGCCGCGGCGGATAGCTGGCTGAAGATCAGCAAAAAGCCCTCGCGCTTGCGCTGCGAGGGCTTTTAAAATCGCGTCATGAAAGACACCCGGGTGTCGGGCACTCAGTCGCCCTGACCGGGCTCGGCGGAGAAATAAAGCTCCAGCTTGCCTGTCACGCCGTCCATTTCCTTGGCTTCCGGCATGGGGTCACGCTTTATCGTGATATTCGGCCAGATCGCCGCATATTCCGTATTGAGCTTCAGCCACTTGTCGAGACCCGGCTCCGTGTCGGGCTTGATCGCTTCGGCAGGACATTCCGGTTCGCACACACCACAATCGATGCATTCGTCAGGATTGATGGCGAGGAAATTTTCACCCTCGTAAAAGCAGTCGACGGGGCAAACTTCAACGCAATCGGTATATTTGCAGCGAATGCAATTGTCGGTCACGACATATGTCATGATGAACTCCAGAATATGCAGGCCGGGTCTGTGGGCTTCGGAACACAAGCCGTCGCCCGGAATTCAGACAGGGCAATTTTGCAAGTGAGGTAATGCCTTTGCCTTCAGATAGCAAGGATAAACAATTCTGAAAAACGGGTATGACTTGGAGGTTTATTCTATTCTTTGCTTCCGTCGCTGTCCGACAGAAACTTGTCGATCGCCCGGCGCTCCTTTTTGGTCGGGCGGCCGCTGCCCGGCTGGCGTATCGCCTGCTCAAGAGGGCTAAAACGGTCGGAGGGCTCGCGTGGCGGCGTCCGGTCGTCGTAGAGAAGTCTGGCTTCCTCGTAGGGTCCACGCCGCTCGCCCTCGGATTTGACGACGAGCACCTTGTCCATGCGCTCGAAACCGATATCGAGCCTGTCTCCCGCCTTCACCAAATGGCTGGGCTGGCGAATGCCGACACCGTTGACCTTGACCTTACCCGACTGAATGTAGCTCTGGGCAAGCGAACGGGATTTGGCCATGCGGGCAAAGAACAGCCACTTGTCCAGACGCTGGCGCGTGCTTTCGAGTGGCTGTTCGTTGCTCCCCATAGCTTACTTCTTCAGCTGCTCCTTGAGAGCAGCGAGCTTTGCGAAGGGCGAATCTGGATCGATCGGCTTTTCCTTGCGCGGCGGCTTGGCTTCGAAACGCTGCTGACCCTGCGGTTTCCCGCCACGGTCGTTACGGTCCGGCCTGTCCTTGCGCTCACCGCGATCCTGACGATCATTGTTGCGGTTGTTGCCACGGTCGGGACGTCCGCCATCACGCTTGCGTTCGCCTTCACCGCCTCGATTGGCAGCTTCGCGATTTGCTCCGTCACGATTGTCGCGACGGCCTTCGCTGCGACGTTCACCCTGCTCGCGTGGCGCCTGATCGCGACCCTCGCCACGGCCCTGACCGCGATTGCCGGGACGACGGTTTTCGCCACGCTGGTTTTCGTTGCGACCACCCGGACGCCACAGAAGAACAGGCTTCGGCTCGGTAGCCTCAGTGCTTTCTGCGGACACGACTTCGCTTGCGACCACCTCTTCGCTGACGGCTTCCGCAACCGGAGCCTCCTCAGCGGTTTCGCTTTCCGCAACAGCCACCGTCTCGGAGACCTGCTCTTCGGAAGCCGATTCATCCTGCTCGGTCTCTGCGCTCTCGTCTTCCGTCACCGCTTCAGAAGCGGCCGGAGCCGCAGCACCGGTCTGGCTGGCGAGGAAGGTCTGAGCCTCTTCCGCCGTTACCTGATCGGCACGGTAGCCGAGGCCCTTGAGGATCTCTTCCATGTCGTCGAGCGTTGCGCCGAGAATGGAAAGCATCGCGGTCGTCGTCGTGAAACGGCGGCCGTCATAAGCGCCTTCCGGACGCGGCTGCTGGCCGGGTTTCCACTGCAACAGCGGGCGGATGAGATCGGCCAGACGCTCGAGAATGTCGATACGCACGGCACGCTTTCCGAGGAAACGGAAACCGGCGAGCTTGTAGAACATCCGCTCGAAGGTGGGGTCCGTCACAACAGAGGTGCGGCCGGCGGCAAGCACCGGAATGAGATCGCCGTAACCCGGCTTGCCGAGACCATCGTTCTTCAGCGCCCAGAGCAACGTGACAAGCTCCGCCGGAGCGGGTTTCAGAAGCGCGGGCAGGAAGACGTGATAGGCACCGAAACGCACGCCGTAGCGGCGCATGGAGGCGCGTGCGTCCTGGTCCAGAGACTTTACGTCTTCGGTGACATCGCGGCGGAACAGAACGCCAAGATTTTCGACCAGCTGGAACGCCAGGCCCTTTGCCAAACCCTGAAGGTCTTCGGCGCGCGAAATATCGTCCAGCGGCTTCAGCACGGTCGCAATCTGGTGATTGACGAAACGTTCGACGCGCGCCAGCGCATGATCACGGGCATTGCCGCTCAACTGCTCGTCGGCGAACAGGATCACACGCGGCTTCATGATATTGTCGCCTGCCGAAAGGCGGGCCACCGGCTCGCCCAACCAGCGAACCAGACCATCGGAGCTCAAAGCGAGATCACCGTTTCCACTGGCATGCAGACGCGCGGCACGCGCCTCGTATTCGAGCGCGAGCGCCTTCTGCGCCGCAGCCTGCACGGCCTTCTGATCCGGCCCTTCCATTCCCGGCACCGGCGTGAACCGGAACCCGGCCAACTGGCCGACGTGATGTCCTTCTACAAAGACATCACCATTTACACTGATTTCAGCTTCAAGCATCGCATTCTCTCTCAGGCGCCTCATGAGCACAGATGTCCTGCGATCAACAAAGCGTTTCGTCAACCTTTCATGTAGAGCATCGGACAATCGATCTTCGATTTCCCGCGTCTTTTCTTGCCAGTGTGTCGGATCGGCAAGCCATCCTGGGCGGTTCGATACATAAGTCCATGTTCTGATCTGCGCAATCCTTGCAGACAAGGTATCGATCTCTCCATCGGTACGATCGGCACGACGCACCTGTTCGCCCATGAAATCTTCGTTCACCGTGCCACGTTTTACCAGATCGAAATAGAGCGTTGAGATCAGATCCGCATGTTGGGCGGGCGCAATGCGGCGATAATCGGGAAGCGCACACGCCTCCCAGAGTTTTTCCACCCGCGCATCCGTCGTCGTCACGTCGATGATCTCAGGATAACGCGACAAATATTCGAGCGCCTGCTGGTCGATCGCCGGCAAGGCCCGTGAAAGCCCCTGGATCGCCGGTGCAGCATCAAGGCTGAGGCGCAGATTGGCGATGGAGGAAAAATCGAAATTTTTCGTCCGCCATTGCAGCACCTTTACCGAATCGAACTGATGGGTCTCGATGCGCTCCACCAGCTCGTCGTCAAATGGATCGACGCGCCCCGTCACACCAAAAGTGCCATCGCGAAGATGGCGACCGGCGCGACCGGCAATCTGGCCGATCTCGCCCGGATTGAGATTGCGGAACTGGTAACCGTCGAACTTGCGGTCCTGCGCAAAGGCAACATGATCGACATCCAGGTTGAGGCCCATGCCGATGGCATCCGTCGCCACGAGATATTCGACGTCACCCGATTGGTAGAGCCCCACCTGGGCATTGCGCGTGCGCGGCGAAAGCGCACCCATCACCACGGCCGCACCACCGCGCTGGCGGCGCACCAGCTCGGCAATGGCATAGACCTCTTCCGCCGAAAAGGCGACGATCGCCGTGCGTTGCGGCAGGCGGGTTATCTTCTTCTGGCCCGCATAAAAAAGCTGCGACAGACGTGGCCGCTCGACCACGGTAATTCCCGGCAGTAGCTTTTCGAGGATCGGGCGCATCGTACCGGCGCCCAGAAGCAGAGTTTCCTCCCGCCCGCGCAGGTGCAGCACCCGGTCGGTGAAGATATGCCCGCGCTCCAGATCGCCGGCCAGTTGCACTTCGTCGATTGCGACGAACGCAGCCGTCGTCTCGCGCGGCATGGCTTCCACCGTACAGACGGAATATTTGGCTTTTGGGGGTGAGATTTTTTCTTCGCCGGTAATCAGCGCCACATTCGGCGCGCCCACCTTTTCGACAAGACGGGTATAGACCTCGCGCGCCAGAAGACGCAACGGAAGGCCGATGACACCGTTGCCATGCGCCACCATCCGCTCGATTGCGTAATGGGTCTTGCCGGTATTGGTGGGGCCGAGAACGGCCGTGACACCGCGGCCGCTCAGGATCATGGGGCGAAAATTCAACGTACTATCCGCGAATCGACTTCATCTGCTTGCCGTGCCGCCCGCCATCGCTGATGCGGGCCGCACGCACCACACACATGGCAATGCCCGCCGACAAAGGCAATAGGCCTCGTCCGCAAACTGACACGAGGTATTTGCTTAGCCGAATTTTCCCCAAAGATTCAAATGGTTGAGTAAATAAAAAGAATCCGGCGAAACCGAAATCGATTCGGATGCGGAACAGTCTGCGAACGAATCGAATACGAATCGCTGACTCGACGGGATTCAGCTTTTGTTCTCCGCAACATCTGGTTGGCAAATGCACGCGCCATACCAGATTGTGAATCCGGATAAGTCCTTGGCCGGATTCAGCTTTGCGGCACCGTCTTCCGGCGGAAAATGCCGGAATCGGCTGTCAAGCGGCAATCACAGGAGTTAGAGTGCCTCGCCGGCAAGCAGGCGCGGCGCGCCCGCATCCGTCGTGCCGGCGGCCTGACCGATGAAATAGGATTTCAGACCCGGCAAACGATCGACCACGCCCAGACCGAGATCGCGCATGATACGAATGGGGCCGACATCGTTGGAGAAAAGCCGGTTCAGCACATCGGTCGTCACACCCATCCGCAACGTGTCGAAACGCCGCCAGGACTGGTAACGCTCGAGAACGTTAAGAGAGCCTATATCGAGACCGAGCCGGTCTGCCTCGACCACGGTTTCGGCCAGCGCCGCAACGTCCTTGAAGCCGAGATTGAGGCCTTGGCCCGAGATCGGGTGAATTCCATGCGCGGCATCGCCGGCCAGCGCGAAACGCGGCGCGACGAAGGAGCGCGCCAGCGTCAAGCCCAGCGGAAAGGCGCGGCGGGGACCGACTGGACGGACAGGGCCGAGCTTGTGGCCGAACCGGCGCTCAAGTTCTTCCTCAAACACCAGATCATCGGCAGCCACCAGCCGGTCGGCATCAGCCGTGCGCTCGGTCCAGACAAGCGACGACCGGTTTCCCTTCAGAGGCAAAACGGCAAAAGGCCCCGACGGCAGGAAATGTTCCTCCGCGCAGCCTTCATGCGGCCGCTCGTGTTCAACGGTCGTGACGATACCGGACTGATCGTAATTCCAGTGCACGGTCTTTATGCCCGCCATATCCCGCAAGGCCGAGCGAACCCCGTCACAGGCGATGAGCAACCGCGCTTCGAGCGACGAGCCGTCGGAAAGAGCAATGGCCGTCGATTGCGGGCCGGCGGTAAAGCCGGAAACACTGAGACCGTGGCGAATTTCGACGCCGAGGCGCTCGCACAGGCCTCGCAACGCACCGACCATAGCAACGTTCGGAACCATGTGAGCAAAGGGCCTACCCTCTTCCACCGCGCCATCGAACGTCAGAAACACCGGGCGAACCGGATCGGCTGTCTTCGAATCGGTGACGATCATCTTGTGGATTGGCTGGGCTTCCGGCTCAATTTCGTCCCAGATGCCGAAAACGTCGAGCATGCGCGTGGCCGCCGCAATAATGGCGGAAGCGCGGACATCCTTCTTCCAGACATCCTCTGGAGCGGCCTCAACCACCTGCACATTCAGATGTCCGGCTGCCTGCTTAATTGCGACAGCAACGGAAAGACCGACATAACCGCCGCCTGCCACCACCACGTCCAGCATCGCGCTTCTCCTCAAATCTTGTGCACGCATCATTGCCGCACTATAGACCATGTGACGTCTTCCTACAGCCGGAGCAGGCCGAAAAAATGTCGCATCCTTCGCAAACGTCAGACCCGATGGCCAATCTGATCTCCACCCTCGATCTCGAGAAGCTGGAGGAAAACCTGTTTCGGGGCGAAAGCCCGCAAATCGGCTGGCAGCGCGTCTTCGGCGGCCAGGTCATCGCGCAGGCCCTGATCGCGGCGCAAAGGACGGTGGATGACGACCGCTTCGTGCATTCGCTGCATTCCTATTTCATGCGCCCCGGCGATCCGCTGGTGCCCATCCTCTACCAGGTAGAACGCATTCGCGATGGCGCCAGCTTCTGCACCCGGCGCGTGGTCGCCATCCAGCACGGCAAGGCGATTTTCTCCATGTCGGCGTCGTTCCAGATCGTCGAGGACGGCTTTAACCATCAGATAAAAATGCCGGATGTGACGCCGCCCGAAAAGCTGATGAGCGAAGAACAGATGCAGGCGGCCTTCCTCGCCAATGCGCCCGCCTCGATCCGAAAATACTGGAGCAACAAGCGCCCGATCGAGATAAGGCCGGTTTCGCTGACCCATTATATTTCGAAAGAAAAGCTTGAACCGCAGCAGGATATCTGGGTTCGCGCCGTCGGCGATGTACCGGACAATGCGCATTTCCAGTCGGCCATTCTCGCCTATCTGTCGGACATGACGTTGCTCGACACCTCGCTCTACGCCCACGGAACGACGATCTTCGATCCGTCCATTCAAGTAGCGAGCCTCGATCACGCCATGTGGTTCCACCGCCCCTGCCGGCTGGACGACTGGCTGCTCTACACGCAGGATAGCCCCAGCGCCTCGGGAGCGCGTGGTTTGACCCGTGGCAATATTTTCACCAGACAGGGTGAACTCGTCGCCTCCGTGGCGCAGGAAGGTTTGATCCGCAAAAGGGCAAATGATTAAATAATGCGCTTTTTTCAAAAATCGCACATTTAATAGACGAAAATTTCGCGGCCCAGTGCCCCTTTTTCAGACGCTTGTCATATAAATTTTATATTTCAATAACTTAGAAGCCACATCAAAACTGGCACGCCCTTTGAATGTATGTCCGTAGTCGCTGTTACTGATCTGCCAGCGCGAGGAGAGTCGGCTCCGTGCCGAGGACAAACAAAGGATGGGAAACCAGATGAAAATTGTGATGGCCATTATCAAGCCGTTCAAGCTGGATGAAGTGCGCGAAGCGCTCACCGGCGTCGGCATCCAAGGCCTGACCGTGACCGAGGTAAAGGGTTACGGACGCCAGAAGGGGCATACCGAGATTTATCGCGGCACGGAATATGCGGTGAGCTTTCTTCCCAAACTGAAGATCGAGATCGCGGTTGCATCCGACGTCGTCGACAAGGCTGTCGAGGCGATCGCATCCGCCGCGAAGACCGGGCAGATCGGTGACGGCAAGATCTTCGTCTACTCTATCGAACAGGCCGTGCGCATCCGTACCGGCGAAACCAACACAGAAGCGCTTTGAAGCACGGCTGACAGGGAGTTTTCTAGATATGCAACTCAACAAGTTTTCAACACTCGGCAAACTGGGCGCCGGTGTGGCGGCCCTGATGGCCCCGGCAATCGCCTTTGCGCAGGATGCCGCGCCGGCAGTGGCAGCGGCGGCACCCGTTCCGGAAAAAGCCGACACCGCATTCATGTATGTCGCGACGATCCTCGTGCTTTTCATGATCATTCCGGGTCTGGCCCTGTTTTACGGCGGCCTCGTTCGCACCAAGAACATGCTCTCCGTTCTCATGCAGTGCACGGTCATCGGCGCAGTCATGATGCTCGTCTGGGTGATCTACGGTTACTCCTTCGCCTTCGGCGGCGGCACCGGCCCCTATTTCGGCGGCTTCGGCAAGCTGTTCCTGTCGGGTGTTTCGCTTGACAGCACCTCGGCAACCTTCTCCCAGGGCGTCGTGATCTACGAATACACCTTCATCGCCTTCCAGATGACCTTTGCGGCCATCACGCCTGCGCTGATCATCGGTGCATTTGCGGAACGCGTGAAGTTCTCGGCTGTCATCCTGTTCACCATCCTGTGGGCCACTTTCGTTTATTTCCCGATCGCTCACATGGTCTGGGACGCAAACGGCCTGATCTTCGGCATGGGCGCTCTCGACTTCGCCGGCGGCACGGTCGTTCACATCAATGCCGGCATCGCGGGCTTGATCGGCGCGATCATGGTCGGCAAGCGTACCGGCTTCGGCAAGGACATGATGGCACCGCACTCCATGACGCTGACGCTGGTTGGCGCAGCCATGCTGTGGTTCGGCTGGTTCGGCTTCAACGCCGGTTCCAACCTCGAAGCTTCGGGCGGCGCGGTTCTTGCAACCATGAACACCTTCCTCGCCACCGCAGCAGCCATCGTTTCCTGGTCGCTGGTTGAAAGCTTCACCCGCGGCAAGGCTTCCATGCTGGGCGCCGCTTCGGGCATGATCGCCGGCCTCGTCGCCGTAACACCTGCGGCCGGTTCCGTCGGACCCATGGGCGCGATCGTTCTTGGCCTCATCGTCTCGCCGATCTGCTACTTCTTCGTCTCCGTGGTGAAGAACAAGTTCGGTTACGACGACACGGCTGACGTCTTCGGCGTCCACGGTATCGGCGGCATCATCGGCGCCCTCGGCACCGGCATCTTCACCTCGCCGCTGCTTGGCGGCACGGGCAAGGCAGACTTCTCCATCTCCTCGCAGCTCTGGACGCAGTTCGTTGCCGTCGCCATCACCATCGTATGGTGCGCGGTCGTCTCGGTCATCCTCTACAAGATCGTCGACGTGATCGTTGGTCTCAGGGTTCCGGTCGAAGCGGAACGCGAAGGTCTCGACCTTGCGACCCACGGCGAAGCCGCCTACCACTCCTAAGACCCGGGAAAAGGGGTTCTCCATCCCCTATCCCAAAAGAAGGCCCGCTCCGGCGGGCCTTTTTCTTTGCCGTAAATCCGCAAGCGGCCTCAAAAAACCGCATGGTTAACACGACATTAACCAGCGAGCTGTTAGTTTTCCCTGTCAATCCGGGATGCGGTAGCCTGCCGTATCTTGCCGAAACCACAGAAACTACGGGTTCAGGGACATGGGCAGAATGAATTCTCCGACATTCGACGGCCGTCACACGCGTTTCGTGCTGACGGCGTTTTTCGTGCGGCAGGTCATGGCTCTGGCCGGTTTCGCTTTGCTTGCCACCATTGCATTGGGGGTTACGGCGCTCGCCACATGGAACGTAGCGGATCCGAGCCTGTCCTACGCCACGGGCAACCAGCCCACCAATCTTCTGGGTTACGGCGGCGCAATCTTCGCCGATATAGTGATGCAGTTCCTCGGGCTTTCCGCGATCATTGCGCTTTTGCCTGTTATCGCCTGGGCAATCGCCCTGATCGCCGGACGCAAGTTCAACCGGATACCCGCCCGCCTCGTCGCCTGGGTTGCCGGCGCAATCGTCTGCGCCGCCTCGCTTGGCTGTTTTCCCGCACCCGTGACATGGCCATTGCCGAACGGCATTGGCGGCGTCATCGGCGATATGATCCTGCGCTTTCCCGCCCTTTTCATCGGCGCTTACCCAACAGGCACGATTGCGACGGTGCTGGGCGCGATATTCGCTGCTCCCGCCGCCTGGATGATGCTGTTTGCCGCCGGTCTCGTGGGACGCCCGGAAGATGACCTCGAACAGGAAGAACGCGCGCCGGTCGCCAGCAAAGCCCGTGCTGCCCGTCAGGTCGAGGAAGAAGACGATGACGACGGCGAAGGCTTCTTCGCCAATATTCTCGCCTTCGGCGCGATTGCACACTACTGGTACATCACCCAGGCCCGCCTTCGTCGCCTGTTCGGCCTGAAGTCAAAATCCCTGCACGGCGAATTCGAACACCCTTACGACTTCAACGAATATGAATTCGGCACACTGAACGAGCCCTCCCGCCTCAAGACGGCGATCAACCGCCTCGACCAGCGCGCGGAACCGTCCTTCGAGGAACGCGCCGCCTCTCGCCGGCAGATGTCGCCTCCCTCCATCGCGCTCGATGATGACGCAGACAGGGACGACGAACAGCCTTTTGACCAGGACGGACGGCGGTTGCCCAACGGCATTCTCTCGGACGACGACAGTCTGGACGAGTCCGACCCGAAATTCATCGCAAGACAGGCGCCGGGACGCGGGCAGCCCAGGATAACCGCCCCTTCCGCACGCCCGAAGCCGAGCGAGCGCGTAGCGCGGGAGGCGCAGGCCTCCTTTATCGCCGCGGACGGTTTCCAGCTGCCCACCGTGCATCTTCTGGCCGAACCCAAGAACGTCGTTCGCGACCATACGCTGAACGAGGAAGTGCTGGAGCAGAATGCCCGCCTTCTGGAAGGGGTGCTCGAGGATTTCGGCGTCAAGGGTGAAATCATTCATGTCCGCCCCGGTCCGGTTGTCACGCTCTATGAACTGGAACCGGCACCCGGCATCAAATCCTCGCGCGTCATCGGCCTTGCGGATGACATCGCTCGCTCCATGAGCGCAATCGCCGCGCGTGTCGCCGTCGTTCCCGGCCGCAACGCCATCGGCATCGAGCTTCCGAACCAGACGCGTGAAACCGTGTTCCTGCGTGAACTGGTCGGCAGCCGTGATTTTGAAAACAGCAAGGCCAAGCTCGCCATGGCGCTCGGCAAGACCATCGGCGGTGAACCTGTTATCGCCGATCTCGCCAAGATGCCGCATCTTCTCGTTGCCGGCACCACGGGTTCGGGCAAGTCCGTCGCCATCAACACCATGATCCTGTCGCTCATTTACCGCATGTCGCCGGAACAGTGCCGCCTGATCATGATCGATCCGAAAATGCTCGAACTGTCGATCTATGACGGCATTCCGCATCTCCTCTCCCCCGTCGTCACCGATCCCAAAAAGGCCGTCGTGGCGCTGAAATGGACGGTGCGCGAGATGGAAGAGCGCTACAAGAAGATGTCGAAGATCGGCGTGCGCAATATTGACGGCTTCAACAGCCGCGTACAGCAGGCGATCGACAAGGGCGAAATCCTCACCCGAACGGTGCAGACCGGTTTCGACCGCCAGACCGGCGAGGCGATTTACGAGACGGAAGAATTCGACCTGAAGCCCCTGCCCTATATCGTCGTCATCATCGACGAAATGGCCGATCTGATGATGGTCGCGGGCAAGGACATCGAAGGCGCGGTGCAGCGCCTCGCGCAGATGGCGCGTGCCGCCGGCATCCATGTCATCATGGCAACCCAGCGCCCGTCCGTCGATGTCATCACCGGCACCATCAAGGCCAACTTCCCGACCCGTATCTCCTTCCAGGTAACGTCGAAGATCGACAGTCGCACCATTCTGGGCGAACAGGGCGCCGAACAGCTGCTCGGCATGGGTGACATGCTTTATATGGCCGGTGGCGGCCGTATCCAGCGTGTGCACGGCCCGTTCGTATCCGACAACGAAGTGGAAGAGATCGTCGCTTATCTCAAGACACAAGGGTCGCCGGAATATCTGGAAGCGATCACCGAGGAAGACGACGAGGAAGGCAATGGCGGCGGCCCGGCCGGCGCCGGCACTTTCTCCGATTCCGAAGATCCTTATGATCAGGCCGTAGCCGTCGTGCTCAGGGACGGCAAGGCCTCCACCTCCTACGTCCAGCGGCGTCTCGGCATCGGCTACAACCGCGCCGCCTCGCTAATCGAGCGTATGGAGCAGGAGGGCATCATCGGTCCAGCCAATCATGCCGGAAAACGCGAAATACTCGTACCGACGGAAGCAGACATCATCGAGCGATAGGATCGGCAACCAAGCGGGGCGCAGAAGCGTTAATACACGCTTTCAACGTCATGAAGCCGCCGCCTTTTATGCGGACAATCGCTGCGATGAAGGAGAACAGAATGAACGACCTCACCACCGGCGAAACTGCCACCGCAAACGCACCGGAAAACGGCGTGACGCGCCGTGGCGTGCTGACGGCATTTTCCATGGCCGCAGCCATGGCCGGCCTGTCGCCGCTCACCGCATTTGCCCAGGCCGCCGGCAACAGCGCGACCGCGCAGAAAATCGCCAATCACTTCTCGTCGGTCAAAACCATGATGGGAGAGTTCGTCCAGTTCGGCCCGCGCGGTGAACAGACCGGCGGCAAATTTTATATCGAGCGGCCTGGCAAGCTTCGCTTCAATTACGAAGACCCCTCGCCCATGCGGGTCATCTCCGACGGCAAGAATGTCGTCATCGGCAACACGAAGCTGAAGACATGGGATCTTTATCCGCTGTCGAAGACCCCGCTCAGCCTGCTTTTGTCCGACAAGATCGATCTGGGTAACCAGAAGGTCCGAAACGTGAAGGAAGAGTCGGACCTGACCACCATCGTGCTGGGCGACAAGAGCGTATTCGGCGATTCCACCATCACCCTGATGTTCGACCCTAAAACCTTTGATCTCAGGCAATGGACCACCACCGACGCCCAGAACAAGGACACGACCGTCATGATCTTCAACGTCCAAACGGGCGTGAACCTCGACGAACGCGTCTTCAGCATCAATTACGAGGAAGTCCGCAAACGCGGCTGAGGCTTCCTCGCCCGTGGAAACCATTTGAAAGGCGGCCTTGCGGTCGCCTTTTTTATTTTGCCGCTAAAATACATTCCCGTTTTCATCGCGATGTTATAAGCCTGCGCCCCGGAAACATGTCTCGAAACAAAGCGGTTCGAGGCGATAAAAGCGGAGTACATGCATGTCGTTTTCGATAACCACCTGGAACATCAACTCGGTCAGGCTCAGAATGCCGATCGTTGAACAGTTTCTGGTGCGTTACAAACCCGACATCCTCTGCCTGCAGGAAACGAAATGCCCGAATGGCGAGTTTCCGATGAAGCCGCTGAAAGCGCTCGGTTACGAGCACGTCATCATCCATGGCCAGAAGGGTTATCACGGCGTAGCGATCGCCTCGAAAATTCCGCTGACCGAAGACCACCGGCAGGACTATTGCGGTATCGGCGATGCGCGGCACATCTCCGCGATTTTTCAGGTCGGATCGCGCCGCGTGCGGCTGCACAATTTTTATGTACCGGCCGGCGGCGACGAGCCAGACCGGTCGATAAACCCGAAATTCGGCCACAAGCTCGATTTCATTGAAGAAATGAAAGCGCTTCGTGCCGATGGCGTACCCGGAACCTCGTCCATTCTCGTCGGCGATCTCAACATCGCACCGTTTGAAAATGACGTCTGGTCACACAAGCAATTGCTGAAGATCGTCAGCCACACGCCGGTGGAAACCGACGGCATGCTTGATATTATGAAGAAGGGCAACTGGCTCGATCTGATGCGACTGAACGTGCCGGAAAGCGAGAAGATCTATACCTGGTGGAGCTATCGCGCCAAGGATTGGGAAGCCGCTGACCGCGGTCGCCGTCTCGATCATATCTGGTCGTCACAGGACCTCGGCCCATCGCTTGAAAAAATCGACATCCTGCGCGAGGCACGTGGCTGGAACCGGCCATCGGACCACGTTCCGGTTACGGCTCATTTCAGCTTCTGAACCGCCGGCCCGTTCAAATCAGGTGAAGCGGTTCTGCAAACGGGCCGCACCCGCCGCCAGAGAGGCGATATTGTCGCGAATACGAGCCGACACGATATCGGCGACCTCCGGAAACTCCTCCACTAGCCGGTGAAAGAGGATACGCGTTATCCGGATGACCTCGGAATCCTCCGCGGCAATGGCGGTGAATTTCCGTTCGCAGAGTGTGAAAAGCGCCAGCTCAGACAGCAGCGCACCCTTTCCCGGCGTGGCCTGCAACATCGGCTTGCCGTCCCGTCCGGCCGTGAAAAGCTCGAAATGGCCTGATGTCACCGCAAAGGCGCATTCGGCCGGCGAATGTTCCCGGAACAATGTCTGACCTGCCGACACGCGGCGGCGTTCCGCACCGAAGGCGATCAGCCGCAACTGATCGTCGCTGAAGCCCGCAAACAACGGCACTTGCCCCAGAAGCATGATGTCGTCTGTCAAGGCCATGTTGATCGTACTCCGGAAAACCGCCTGCACCACTATAGCGGTTTTCGGATATCGGCCTTCAAAATACAAGACGTTAGAATGTTCTGCGTCCTTTCGGACGCAGAAAGGGTGCCAGAGCGGCACCCGCTCAGGGAACGATCTTGTAGCCGCCGTTCTCGGTCACCAGAATTTCGGCATTGGAGGGATCCCGCTCGATCTTCTGGCGCAGACGATACACATGTGTTTCGAGCGTGTGCGTCGTCACTCCGGAATTGTAACCCCAGACCTCTTCCAGCAAGACGTCGCGGGTAACGACGGCGCTTCCGGCGCGGTAGAGATAACGGATGATCGCCGCTTCCTTTTCCGTCAGCCGGATTTTTTTGCCGTCTTCCGTCGTCAGCAACTTCTGGCTGGGTTTGAACTGATAGGGGCCAACGGTGAAAACCGCATCCTCGCTCTGTTCGTATTGACGCAGCTGCGCCCGGATGCGCGCCAGAAGCACGGCGAAACGAAACGGCTTCGTCACATAGTCATTAGCGCCAGCTTCGAGCCCGAGGATCGTATCGGAATCGGTATCGTGCCCTGTGAGCATGATGATCGGAGCCTTGAAGCCGCCCTTGCGCAGCAGCTTCACGGCTTCCCGGCCATCCATATCCGGAAGGCCGACATCCATGATCAGAAGATCAACCTGAGCAGTCTTTGCGGTCTGCATCGCCTGCGCGGCGTTTGCACCACTCAGGAGCGAGAATTCCTCATAGGGAGATAATTGCTCGGTCAGCGTCTCCCGAAGATCGTCGTCGTCGTCCACCAAAAGGATAGTGCGAGCCGTCATTCGGATTCTCAGCCTTTCTTACTTTATCGCATCGGTCCGAAAATCGCGCTCGATTTTCGGAAGGCACGATGCGTAGTTTAAAAGAGTTAGAGCGGCCTTTGTACGTCCGAAAGGACGCCCGGCGCTCTAATTGTCAGCCAATTCAGCGGTTTGCCCATGAAAGGTCAACCCATTGCCATGATATTACGAAGTGCTATGACTTCACGTTAGATAACCTGCAAAGCAAAATCTCGTGAAAAACATGAGCAAACAGCCCGTAAAACAACATAAACGCGTATCGACGCTCATGGTTCGGCCGGCGCCTTTGAAAATAAGCCGGGCCATCGTCCAACTCGGGCATCTCACCTTTCCGGCCGCGATCGGGCGTAGTGGCCGTACCGTGCTGAAACGCGAGGGAGACGGAAAGTCACCCATCTCCACCACCCGCCTGCTGCACGGATTTTATCGCGGCGACCGTATCCCTGGTATCGCCACGACATTGCCGATGCAACGGACGCGACAATCAACGCTGTGGTGCGATGCACCCGGCGACGCCAATTACAACAGGCTGGTTACGGCACCTTTTGCGTCGAGCCATGAGGAGATGATGCGAAAGGACGGCCTGTATGACGTCTGCCTGGTGCTTGACTGGAACATCACCTCGCGCAGCCGCAACCGTGGCTCTGCAATCTTCATGCACATGATCCGTCCGGGATATGAACCGACCGCTGGCTGCGTCGCTCTCCACCCCCGCGATATGCTCCGCATTCTGCCCCATATGCGCAAGGGTACGAAAATTCGCATTCTATAAATCGGGCAACAAAAAACCCGCCATTGTTGGCGGGTTTTTTAAAAAAGGAGAAAGCCGGTAAATTACGCGGCTTCTTCCTGAGAATCGTCTTCTTCGACGGCCTTGCCGCGCTTGGGACCCTTGGCAAGGTTGACTTCCACCAGGCGAACAGCCTCGGTTTCGGACATCTTGTTGACGGCGGCAATTTCGCGCGCCATGCGATCGAGAGCAGCTTCGTAAAGCTGACGCTCGGAATAGGACTGCTCCGGCTGGTTTTCCGCACGGTAAAGATCGCGCACAACTTCCGCAATCGCGATAAGATCGCCGGAATTGATTTTCGCATCATATTCCTGCGCACGGCGCGACCACATGGTACGCTTCACACGCGCCTTGCCCTGCACCACTTTCAGCGCCCGCTCGACAAAATCGCCTTCGGAAAGCTTGCGCATACCGATGCTGACGGCTTTAGCGACGGGAACTTTAAGACGCATCTTGTCCTTTTCGAAATCGATGACAAAAAGCTCAAGCTTCATGCCGGCGACTTCTTGTTCCTCGATGGCAGAAATGGTACCGACACCATGAGCGGGATACACAATCGCTTCACCGGTCTTGAAACCGTGATGTGCTGGAGATTTCTTCTGCTGGGTCGTCATTCGTTCTAAAAACTCCCTGTTACATACCCGGCGACGCCGGGGTTGGGTCGGTCAGGCCCTGATGAGACGGGGGAACCGTCAGGTGACTCCGCACTGGTCCAGCCGTGCACGCAAAAACACACCTTCCCGCATTGCGGGATTCGATAACGTAAACGCTCGATATGTCACGGAAACCGCGTGCAAAAGAGGTGTTGCTTTCGTGGTGTTTTTGGGCACACAAATGCCACGCTGTGGATCAGTGTCGTTGGTGTACCACAAAAATAGGCACAAATCAATAATTTGCTTCGACCGTGGCCGCAACATCACATGGCGGTCAAAGAACCACCTATAAATGGGCTACCGAAATACTGTCAAATGCTTCGTGACAGGCCCTCATGGCATAAGAAGCAAAAAAATTTCGTTCTCCGACTGAAGAAACACGAAAGCCTCTTAAACTCTTCGTAATTACACGCCAATATCCGATTCGACTGAAAAGGCAAATTCCGTAAATTGACGGTGCTTTTTTGTATTTAAAGTGTGATTTTTGGAGGAATCCACGTCAAATGGGCTACAGAAACAATCCAAAACGCGAAAAACAGATCGAAAAAGCGCGCCAGCAGGCAATTGCCGAAAATGCGCCATTTCTTGATCCGGGTATTCTCTATGGAAGAGCAAGCGCCGACGACATAGAATATTATTCCGCCGAAATGCTGGCCGCAAGCGCGGCGCACAGTTTCGAGGCTCTTTCGCGCTGGACTGGAGATGCACCCCATATCAGCATTGCCCAGGTTGAGGGCGTTACCCCGCGGGATATTCCGGTAACGGTTCTAACGATTATCGGCCGCAATATGCCCTTCCTCTACGATTCCGTCATGGGCGAAGTCACCAACAGCTATCGCGGCCTTTATCTGGCGGTCCATCCCATTCTGGTGCCAGACGCAACCGTGCAGGCGGGTTACCGCCTTGCGGAGCCCGATGACAACCCCGCCGAAAACATCAGCCTTATCCAGCTGCACATCGCACCGCTGACCCAGCAGGCCGCAGCGGCGCTGGAAGAAAGGCTGCGCTTCGTCCTGGCGCAGGTCCAGTCCGCCTATAGCGACTGGCGGCCCATGCTAGCGAAACTCGACGAGGCACTGGACGAATTGTCGAAACGCGGCTCCTCTCGGCGCAAGACCGAGCGTGCGGAAGCGGTCGAGTTTCTCAACTGGCTTCGCAACGACAATTTCACCTTCCTCGGCATGCGCGATTACACCTATTCCGGAACGGGAAAGAACGCGAAGATCGAACGCGGTGACGGCGTCGGCCTTGGCAGTTTGAGTGATCCGGATGTGCGCGTGCTGCGCCTCGGCAAGGACGCCGTGACGACGACGCCCGAAATTCTCGCCTTCCTCGACGGCCCGGATTTCCTCATCGTCACCAAGGCGAATGTGAAATCCATCGTGCACCGCCGCGCCTATATGGATTATATCGGCATCAAGCGCTTCGACGAGGACGGCAATGTCATCGGCGAATTGCGCATCGTCGGCCTTTTTACCGCTACCGCCTATACGCGCTCGGTAAAGCACATACCGCTGCTGCGCGCCAAGGTCGCGGATGTGGAGCGGCATTTCGGTTTCGATCCGAACAGCCACTCCGGCCGCATCCTGCAGAACACGCTGGAAGCATACCCTCGCGATGATCTCTTCCAGATCGAGACGGATCTGCTGATCCGCTTCATCGAGCAGATCATGGAACTGAGCGACCGCCCACGCGTGCGCGTCCTTGCACGTATCGACCGTTTCGACCGCTTCGTTTCGGCCATCATCTTCGTGCCGCGCGAGGAGTACAATTCCTATGTGCGCGAGAAGATCGGCGATTATCTGAGCAAGGTTTATGACGGGCATATTTCCGCCTATTATCCGGCCTTCCCCGAAGGCGCCGTCGCCCGCGTCCACTTCATCGTCGGCCGCACGGAAGGCAAGACGCCGCGCATTGCGCAGGACAAGCTCGAAGATGCCGTCAGCGATATCGCGGCGCGCTGGATAGACCACTTCATCGCGCTCTCCGAACCGGGTGCACCAGTGCTGGAGGTGGACCAGGCCTATCAGGAGGCATTCACGCCGGAAGAGTCGATTGGCGACATGGCCGATATTCTGGCCACCGTGAAGGGTGAGCCGGTCCGCATCGAATTTTACCAGCAGGAAGGCCAGTCGGCTGAAACGCTCTCGCTGAAGATCTTCCATCGCGACGGTCATTTGCCGCTTTCGCGGCGCGTGCCACTGCTCGAAAATCTCGGTTTCAACGTCATCAGCGAGCGCACCTTCGACATCGGCGTCATCTCGGATGGCGAAAAGCGCGACATCGTGCTGCATGACATGGAACTATCCGTTGCAGCGGGCACGACGCTCGACCTGCCGCATTACGGGCCGAAACTGGAAGAGGCTTTCCTCGCCGCCTTCTCAGGCAAGGTCGATAATGACAACTTCAACCGGCTGATCCTCGCCTGCGGCCTCACCGTGCGTGAAGTGTCCGTCCTGCGCGCCTATGCCCGCTATCTGCGCCAGACCGGCATCGTTTATTCGCAGGAGCATATTTCCGAAACGCTCTTCAAATATCCGGCCATTTCCCGCAGCATTTTCGCTCTCTTCAAGGCCGGGTTCGATCCGTCGATCGCTGAAAAAACTCGACTGAAAAAGCTTGGCGATATTCACAAGTCGATCGAGACGGCATTAAGCGGCGTCCCCAATCTCGACGAAGACCGCACTTTGCGACGTTACGTCAACGCGATCGACGCTACGCTTCGCACCAACTACTTCCAGAAGAATGCCGACGGCACGCCGCGTGACCTCTTGGCGTTCAAGTTCGATCCAAAGCATCTGGACGGCCTGCCCGATCCGCGTCCTTTCCGCGAAATCTTCGTTTATGGAACCGAGGTTGAAGGTGTGCACCTGCGCTTCGGCAAGGTCGCGCGCGGTGGTCTGCGCTGGTCGGATCGCGGCCAGGATTACCGCACCGAAGTGCTCGGTCTCGTCAAGGCGCAGCAGGTCAAGAACGCGGTGATCGTGCCGGTTGGCGCCAAGGGTGGCTTTTTCCCGAAGAGCCTGCCCGTCGGCGGCTCCCGCGACGAAGTCTTCAATGCCGGTCGCGAGGCCTACAAGACCTATATCCGCACCCTGCTGTCGATCACCGACAACATTGTCGACGACGCCATCGTGCCGCCGGCCGATACGTTGCGGCTTGATGGCGACGACCCCTATTTCGTCGTCGCCGCCGATAAGGGAACCGCAACATTCTCCGATACGGCAAACGGCCTTGCCCACGATGCCGGCTTCTGGCTGGACGATGCCTTCGCATCGGGCGGCTCCGCCGGTTACGACCACAAGAAGATGGGCATCACCGCGCGCGGTGCGTGGGAAACGGTGAAACGCCACTTCCGCGAAATGGATACCGACATCCAGACCACGCCCTTCACGGTGGCAGGTGTCGGCGACATGTCCGGCGACGTTTTCGGCAACGGTATGTTGCTGTCGGAAAAGATCAGGCTGATTGCCGCCTTCGATCACCGCGACATCTTCATCGATCCGGACCCCGATACCGACAAATCCTTCGCTGAGCGCAAACGACTTTTCGAATTGCCACGTTCCAGCTGGCAGGATTATGACCGCTCAACCCTCTCCGGCGGCGCGATGATCATCTCGCGTTCGGAAAAATCAGTGACGCTGACGCCGGAAGCCGTGGCCGCTATCGGCCTCGACAAGTCCGTCGCCACGCCCTTCGAGATCATGACCGCCATCCTGAAGGCACCCACCGATCTTCTGTGGTTCGGCGGCATCGGCACCTACATCAAGGCGGCGGTGGAAACCAACGCCGAAGTGGGTGACAGGGCAAACGACCCCATCCGCGTCAACGCCACCGAGCTGCGTGCCAAGGTCATCGGCGAAGGCGCCAATCTGGGTATCACCCAGAAGGGCCGCATCGCCTATTCGCTGGCTGGCGGGCGTTGCAATTCCGACGCCATCGACAACTCGGCCGGCGTGAATTCCTCCGACGTCGAGGTCAATATCAAGATCGCCCTCGCCTCCGCCGTTAATAGCGGTCGCCTGACGATGCCGAAACGCAACCAGCTTCTCGCCTCCATGACGCCGGAAGTGGCGCAGCTGGTGCTGCGCAACAACTACCTGCAATCGCTGGCGATCTCGCTGACGGAACGACTTGGGCTCTCAAACCGCGAAGAACTTGGCCGTCTGATGGGCGCACTGGAGGCTGCCGGACAGTTGAATCGCAAGGTCGAAACCTTGCCGGACAACGCCGAATTCAGCGAAAGATACGCCACCGGCAAGCCGCTGACCCGGCCGGAAATCGGCGTGCTTCTGTCCTATGCCAAGCTGACCCTGTTCGATGCATTGGTGGCAAGCCCCCTGCCCGACGAACCCTATCTCCAGCATCTGCTCGTCGATTATTTCCCGGCCAAGATGCAGAAGAACTACGCGGACGATATCAAGTCGCACCGCCTGCATCGTGAAATCGTCGCGACAGCACTCGCCAATGCCGTGGTGAACCGCGGTGGCCCGGGCTTCGTGCAAAAGCTCGCGGATGCGAGCGGCCTTCTGGCGGCCGATGTCGTCAAGGCAGCGGTAATCGTCGAGGACGGTTTCGGTCTGAAGCGCCTGTGGAGCGAAATAGACGCTCTTGACGGGAAGATTTCGGGTGAAGTCCAGAACGGACTTTATGCCACGATTACCCGAATCTTCTCCGATGCGAGCAGGCTTTACCTGCAAACCCGAAGCGCGGGCGCGGGAACGAGCGATATGGCGACCGAGATCGAGCGTTTGAAAACCGCCATCAAGACGCTGTCGCCGGCAGCGGCGAAATATCGCCGCGAGCTTGGTGCCACGGAAATCGCCGGCGTTCCCTCCGGTCTTCTGGAGGAACTGGATACGCTTTCCCTGCTGGTCTACGTGCCGGAGATCATGCGCATCGCCGAAAGTGCGGGCACCACGCTTGCCCGCGCCGCCGAAAGCTACGCCACCGTATCCTCAACCTTCCGTGTCGCGCGTCTGCTGGATGCCAGCCAGCGCATCGCACCGGCCGACCACTATGAGAGCCTCGCCCTTCTGCGCAGTCAGGACCAGATCGCCTCGTCGAGACGCCGGATCGTCATCTCCGCACTGACGGAGCATGCGAAGGAAAAGGACCCGGTTCAGGCCTGGTATGCGGCCGACCGTGTTCGCGTCAACCGCATCGTCTCCGAACTGGGTGCGCTCAGCGAAAGCGGCGACACCAATCTCGCCCGCCTCACCGTGGCGGCGGGACTGCTTGGCGATATCGTTCAGGCGCGCTGATTGACCAACTGAAAACGCCATCCGGGTTTCACGCCCGGATGGCGACAGATAGACCGCTTGCGCCGACATCACGCATTTTATTCTCCCCCCGACTTGCCGATAGGACGATGAATGACTGTCCCCTCCCCAAACGCGGAAACAGTGGTTGCCAAACGCGGCATCTGGGGCTGGATCATGTTCGACTGGGCGGCGCAGCCCTTTTTCACAGTCGTTACGACCTTCATTTTTGGGCCTTATTTCGTCGCCCGCCTCACCGATGATCCGATTTCCGCGCAGGCGACATGGAGCAATATGGCGACGGTATCGTCGATCATCATCGCCCTGTTCTCGCCCATCCTCGGCTCCATCGCCGACCAGTCCGGTGCGCGCAAACCGTGGATCGCGTTTTTTGCCGTCATCAAGATCGTTAGTCTCCTCTTCCTTTGGTTTGCAGCACCGGGCTCTCCGCTTGTCCTGCCAATCGTCTGCATGATCCTCGCCTCCATCGCGGCGGAATTTTCGATCGTCTTCAACGATTCCATGATGCCGCGGCTCACCAATCCGCAGAATGTCGGACGCATTTCCAATCTTGCCTGGGGGCTCGGTTATCTCGGCGGCATGGTGGTGCTGATTGCCGTCGTGGCGCTTCTGGCCGCAAACCCGCAGACCGGGCTGACCATCGCCGGCATCAAGCCGCTTTTCGGTCTCGATCCGGCAAGCGGTGAGGACGCCAGAATAACCGGCCCGATCGCCGCTGTCTGGTATCTGCTCTTCATCCTGCCGATGTTTCTCCTCACCCCGGATGCCGACAAGGGCCTGCCCTTCGGAGCAGCGATCCGCTCGGGGCTTTCCGAGCTGAAAACAACCCTGCGCGAGCTTCGAAACCGACCTGTTTTGTTGCGATTCCTGATAGCCCGTATGCTCTATCAGGACGGCGTCAACGGCGTGCTCATTCTGGGGGGTGTATTCGCCGCCGGGATGTTCGGCTGGGCAACGATGGAAATCGGCCTCTTCGGCATCCTGCTCAACGTCGTCGCCATCGCCGGTTGCTTTGCTGCCGGACGCGTCGACCAGAAACTTGGCTCGCGCGTTACCATCCTCATAAGCCTGGTTCTCCTGCTCGTGGCCACGCTCGGCATCGTCTCGACGGAAAAGGGCTCAACCCTGTTCGGCTGGATACAATTATCGACTGCGGACAATGGCGGCATCTTCGCGACTGGTGCGGAAAAGGCCTATCTGCTCTACGGCATATTGATTGGCCTGGCCTTCGGTCCCGTTCAGGCCTCGTCGCGCTCCTATCTGGCGCGCAACATTACCGTTGCCGAGGCGGGACGCTATTTCGGCATCTACGCGCTCTCAGGACGCGCCACCAGCTTCATGGCAACGCTGTCGTTTTCAATAGCAACCTATATAAGTGGATCCGCCCATGTCGGCATGGCCACCCTCATCGTGTTTCTGGGGTCGGGATTTCTGCTGTTGCTGCGCGTTCCGGAACGGACGGCAAGATAAAGAGCCGAGGAGAGCATTGAGGGGTTCCACCCGAAATGCTCCAGCCTCCGTCAGAGCTGGTCGAGTTTTTGCTGCAATGCGCGCAGCTGTGCCTTCAACTCATCGATTTCGGATGCATTTGGCTTGCGGTTTTCCTTGGGCGCCTGCGGCATTGCAAAAGGTGTGAAACCCTGCATTGCCTGCCGGAACAGTTCCGTATTACGACGGATCTGCTCTTCCATCATCTGCAGCGGCGCCTGAAAATTGCGGGCAAGCGAACCGTCGCCGAAAGCCTTGGCCATATGCTCCTGCATCTGGCTCTGCTGATCGGAGAAGGTTTTCATCGAATGTTCGAGAAATGTCGGCACGACCATCTGCATCTGATCGCCGTAATAGGAGATCAATTGCCGCAAAAACGCCGTCGGCAGCAGCGTATTGCCGGTTTTGGCTTCCTGTTCGACGATGATTTGCGTCAGGACCGCATGGGTGATGTCTTCGGAAGATTTGGCGTCCTGGACCTTGAAGTCCTCGCCGCGTTTGACCATCTGCGCCAGATCGTCCAGCGTCACATAGGTGCTGGTTCCGGTATTGTAGAGCCGCCGGTTGGCATATTTTTTAATGATTGTTTCGCCGTCGTGTTTTGCCATGCCCGCCTCCTCGCGATGATGGTATTTTCTTGTTTTTTGGTGTTATTGCTCTTCCCGCGCGAAGTGTATGCGCAAAACAAGCCCCGTGACAAATGTTTTGTGCATCGCAACAGTTTGTTTTTTGCGCAGCAATTTTCCGCAAGATTCCAGCGTGATTTAGCAACATCTTTTAAAGCAACTTTCGGCATTTGACTTGTATTGAAAGCTTTGCCAGTCTCCGCCCGCAAGTGAGGAGAAAACAGATGACGCCTTCAATCCTGATTGCCAGCGCTGCGCGCACCGCCGTCGGTTCCTTCAATGGTGGCTTTGCCAATACGCCCGCCCACGAGCTTGGAGCAACCGTCATCAGTGCCGTGCTGGAACGCGCTGGGGTTGCGGCTGAGGAAATCGATGAAATCATCCTCGGTCAGGTGCTGACAGCAGGCGAAGGGCAGAACCCGGCGCGGCAGGCGGCGATGAAAGCCGGCATTCCACAGGAGGCAACCGCCTTCGGCATCAATCAGCTCTGCGGTTCGGGCCTGCGCGCCGTTGCCCTTGGCATGCAGCAGATCGTTACCGGCGACGCGGCGATCATCATTGCCGGCGGCCAGGAATCCATGTCCATGGCGCCCCACTGCGCCCATTTGCGCGGCGGCGTGAAGATGGGCGATTTCAAGATGATCGACACCATGCTGAAGGACGGCCTGACCGACGCCTTTTATGGCTACCACATGGGGATAACCGCCGAAAACATTGCCCGGCAATGGCAGCTTTCCCGCGATGAACAGGACCAGTTCGCCGTCGCATCGCAAAACAAGGCCGAAGCCGCGCAAAACGCCGGCCGTTTTGCAGACGAGATCGTGCCTTTCACGGTAAAGGGCCGCAAGGCCGATATCGTCATCGATGCGGACGAACATATCCGTGCCGGCGTCTCGCTGGAAACCATGGCAAAGCTGCGCCCCGCCTTCGACAAGGAAGGCACGGTAACGGCCGGCAACGCCTCCGGCCTCAATGACGGCGCGGCGGCCGCACTTTTGATGTCGGAGCAGGAAGCGGCAAAGCGCGGTATCAAGCCGCTGGCACGTATCGCCTCCTGGGCAACGGCCGGCGTCGATCCGCAGATCATGGGAACCGGTCCCATCCCCGCTTCGCGCAAGGCGCTGGCCAAGGCAGGTTGGTCGATCGGCGATATCGGCCTCGTCGAGGCCAACGAAGCTTTCGCCGCCCAATCCTGCGCCGTGGTGCGTGAACTTGGTCTTGATCCTGCTATCGTCAACGTCAACGGCGGTGCGATCGCCATCGGCCATCCGATCGGCGCTTCCGGTGCACGCGTGCTGAACACGCTGATTTTCGAGATGCGCCGCCGCAACGTATCAAAGGGTCTCGCAACGCTGTGTATCGGCGGCGGCATGGGTGTTGCAATGTGCATCGAGGCGCTCTGAAAAACCGCTGCACGGCTCTCCAGAAAGCAATTCCGGTTCAGCGGGCAATAGGGTAGAAGCAGCCTCCCATTGGCCGCATTTCTGTGGCCGTTGAGCACGGCAAAAGCAGTTCAGGAATGGAGGCCGATATGAGCCGGGTTGCGTTGATTTCCGGCGGGACGAGCGGCATAGGCGCCGCAATCGCCCGCGCGTTGCAGGCCGCCGGCTACCGGGTGGCCGTGAACTACGCCTTCACGACGGACAGGGCAGAGGCCTTCCAGAAGGAAACCGGCATCCCCGCGTTTCAATGGGACGTGCGCGACTACGATGCCTGCGTAAACGGCATCGCGCAGGTGGAAGAGACCTTCGGGCCGGTCGAGGTACTCGTCAACAATGCCGGCATCACCCGCGATGCGATGTTTCACAAGATGACACCGCAGCAATGGCGCGAGGTGATCGACACCAACCTCACGGGCGTCTTCAACATGACGCATCCCGTCTGGCCGGGCATGCGCGACCGCGGCTTCGGCCGCATCGTCAACATTTCCTCCATCAACGGCCAGAAGGGTCAGGCGGGCCAGGCCAACTATTCCGCCTCAAAGGCGGGCGATATCGGCTTCACCAAGGCGCTCGCCCAGGAAGGCGCCAGCCGCAACATCACCGTCAACGCCATCTGCCCCGGTTACATCGGCACGGAGATGGTGAGAGCCATACCGGAAAAAGTTCTGGCCGAGCGCATTGTGCCGCAAATTCCCGTCGGTCGGTTGGGCGAGCCGGAAGAAATCGCGCGTTGCGTTCTGTTTCTCGTATCCGATGAGGCCGGCTTCATCACCGGCTCCACGATGACCGCCAATGGCGGGCAATATTTCGCCTGAGATCGGCGCTGCTTGCCGTTCCGACTGGAGGCAAGCAGTAAACTTTTTGTGATATCAGCCTCCGCCACATTGCCGCGCACAAAAACTTGAACGCAAAACACCGCAATATTGCAATCGCTAAACCAATGAAAATACGATAGTTTTTGTATAGTTTAGAATGAGTCTAGAAAACTGACGGGCGTCTCGCCGGAGGTTTTTCTTGACAGTTGGTGTCCTGTTTTGGTTTAAGAACGAAAACAACGTGTTGCGTCATACAGGCAGTCCATCATGCTGGTTTGCAGCTGCAATTACATTACCGATCACGATATCCGGGACGTCATTAACGAGCTCCTGGACGAGGACTGTTGGCAGCTCATCGTTCCCGCAAAAGTGTATCACGCCATGGAGAAACGCGGTCGCTGCTGCGGCTGTTTCCCAACCGTCGTCGACCTGATCATCCAGACCACGGAAGAATATCACGCCCGTCGCCACTCGACGGAGGCCGATGTTTTTGATTTTATGTCCCGCTTGAAGCGATTCCATGAAGACAACAGGAGAGCGGACATTGAAAGGCGACAAAAAAGTCATCGAGCGGCTTAACGAAGCCCTTTTTCTAGAACTCGGTGCAGTAAACCAATATTGGCTTCACTACCGGCTTCTGAACGATTGGGGCTACACCAAGCTCGCAAAGAAGGAGCGTGCGGAATCCATCGAAGAGATGCAGCACGCCGACAAGATCATCGATCGTATTATCTTCCTGGAAGGCCATCCCAACCTCCAGACCCTGGCTCCGCTGCGCATCGGCCAGAACGTCAAGGAAGTGCTTGAAGCGGATCTGGCTGGCGAATACGACGCCCGGACCTCCTACAAGAAATCGCGTGATATCTGTTCCGAAGCTGGAGACTACGTCTCCATGAAGCTGTTCGAAGCCCTGCTGATCGACGAAGAAGGTCATATCGACTTCCTCGAAACCCAGCTTGATCTGCTCGGCAAGATTGGCGCGGAAAAATACGGCCAGCTCAACGCCGATTCCGCCAACGAAGCGGAATAAGCTTTCGCAAGTGATCAAAGAAAAGGCGGCCATTGGCCGCCTTTTTTATTTCCCGGAGAGGTGCCGGAATTCCGTAACCACCTTCTCGTAGACAGCCCTCTTGAAGGGCACGATCAGCTCCGGAAGGCTTTCCATCGGTTTCCAGCCCCAGGCGTCGAATTCAGCCGTATGCCCGGTCGGTGGAGGATCGATCTGGATTTCGCTTTCGTCGCCGTCGAAACGGAAGGCAAACCAGCGTTGCGCCTGCCCGCGATATTTGCCCTTCAGGCCGATACCGATCAGTTCGGGCGGCAGATCATAATGGATCCAGTCGCTCGCTTCCGCCAGCAACGTCACCGTCTTCATTCCCGTTTCTTCGTAGAGTTCGCGAATGGCGGCCGTCAAAGGCCGTTCACCATCATCAATTCCGCCCTGCGGCATCTGCCACAATTGCGGTGAACCGTCATATTCGGAGTTGCCTTCCCTGATCCGCCGACCGGCCCAGACGAGGCCTTCGGCGTTCAGAACCATAATCCCCGCACAGGGACGGTAAGGCAAATCTTCTGCTTTGATTGTCATTGGAAACCCGCACTGTCTGGGCGCCGAAAAGGCGCTAAAGAATGGCCGCGCAGAAGGTTTACTGCCCCGCCTGCTCCGAAACAAGCGCAGAAACACCGACAATCTCGATACCGCGACCACCGGCTTCGCGCGACCACTTCGAGATTGCGCCAATGCTTTCGTCAAAAGCCGAGGCCACACCGATCGCCTGACCATTGCGGCGCGCGATCCGCTCCAATTCATCCAGCTTGCGCAGGATAGCGGTTTCGGTAACCTCACCGTCGAGCAGAACATCGGCAAAGCCCTGCGGCGCGGAGATGGCTTTTGCAATCCCTCCGCTCAGCGACTGCGCCGAGGAGGCATCATCCAGGAAAAGCAGCCCACGCTTGCCGATATCACGCATCACCGGCTCCAGCGCCGCCTGCTCGGAAAGGAAACGTCCGCCGAGATAGTTCATGATGCCGGTATAATTGGTAATTTTCGCCATGGAGCGATGCAGCCGGTCGATATTGACCTTCGCCGGATCGCCCGCCAGCAACGTGTCCGGGCCGGGATTGGTGCCGGGATAACCGAAAGGCTCCAGCGGTATCTGGAGGAGGATTTCATGCCCGTCACGGCGCGCTTCCTGCATCCAGCGCTGCAAGCTGTTGCCGCTTGCGGCAAAACCGAGCGTCACCTCCGGCGGCAAGTCCCGGATCGCCTTTTGCGAACCCGTCTGGCTGAGGCCGAGGCCGCCGACCACGATCGCTATCCGGGTGCCACGCGCGCCGGACCATGGCCTTGCATATTGCTCCATCGGCCGCAAACCATCGGCACCGACAACCGGCAACCTACCGAATGCGGTCTCTTCCAGCAATGCATCATTGGGCCGCGTTGCCATGCGCGGATCCTGACCATAGGTCTGGCCGCTCATCAGCACCGGCCCATCGCTATCACGGGGGCGGGGAGAATAGACCGACACGACATTGCCGTCCGGCATCGTCGCCCGGTTGATATTGGCGCCAGAGCGGCCGCTTTCGGGCTTCAGGCCTGCCGTGTCGCCGGTAGCCGCCACATCGGCCTCTGCCGTTTTCGGCGTATTTTCGGGAAGCACGGGTTGGATATCCGGCCCACTTGCCGTCTTCTGCAGATTGCCAGGCGACAAGGCCGTATAGACGGAAAGCCCGCCGATCATCAAAACGGCAAGCGCAGACACAACCATAATGACGGAAAAGCGCCGGTTGATACCGGCGCTTTTTTTCTGACGACCCAGAAGCGGTTTTCGCAGGTCAGAAGGCAATGAACGATCCGTTCAAACGGTTAGGCAATCGAGAAAATGCGCCGGCTGACCGGCGCATCTATCTTACTGCTTGTTGACCACAGCCTTATCCGGGTTCGGCGGGAACGACGGATCCGTCTTGGTACCGCGCAACAGGTCCAGCGCATAATTGAGCTGGATATCGTCCTTGGCTTCCGGCGGCACGTAGGCGGAGGAACCCGAACCTTCGTCCGTTTCGCTCTGTCCCTTGATATGGCCGGTCAGGCTGGATTCGCCCTCGGTCGTGACGCGGCCCTGCAATTCCGGCGGCAACGGCTGTTCGACCTTGATGTCAGGCGTAATGCCCGTACCCTGGATCGATTTGCCCGACGGCGTGTAATAAAGCGCCGTGGTCAGACGCAGAGCGCCAGCCTCACCAAGCGGAATGATCGTCTGGACCGAACCCTTACCGAAGGAGCGTGTGCCGACAACCGTTGCGCGACGCAGATCCTGCAGCGCACCGGCAACGATTTCAGACGCCGAGGCCGAACCACCGTTGATCAGCACGATTACCGGCTTGCCATCGGTCAGATCGCCTGCCGTCGCGTTGAAGCGGCGGGTCTCGTCCGGGTTGCGACCACGGGTCGAAACGACTTCGCCACGCTCAAGGAAGGCGTCGGAGACATTGATCGCCTGATCGAGCAGACCGCCCGGGTTAAGACGCAGGTCAAGCACGTAGCCCTTCAGCTTGTCGGCCGGCACATCCGTCTTGATCTTCTTGATCGCCTTTTCGAGATCATCATAGGTCTTCTCGGTAAAGGAGATGACGCGCAGATAACCGACATCGCCCTCGACGCGGGACTTGACCGCGCGCACGGCAATGACATCACGCATGACGGTGAATTCGAGCGGCTTGTCGGCACCCTGGCGGATGATCGTCAGCTTGATCGGCGTCTTGACCGCGCCGCGCATCTTTTCGACCGCCTGCTCCAGTTTAAGACCGCGAACCGGCGTACCATCGATTTCCGAAATATAGTCGCCGGCGAGAATGCCTGCGCGCGAAGCCGGCGTGTCGTCCATCGGCGAGATGACCTTGACCAGCTCGTTTTCCATGGTCACTTCGATGCCGAGACCGCCGAACTCACCCTTGGTCTGGGTGCGCATGTCGTTGGCGTCCTTGGCGTTCATGAAGCTCGAATGGGGATCGAGCGAGCTGAGCATGCCGTTGATGGCATTTTCCACCAGCTTCTCGTCATCCGGCGGCGTCACATATTGTGCACGCACACGCTCGAACACGTCACCAAAGATGGATAGTTCCTTATAGGTCGAAGGCCCGGCCGCCTGTGCCGGCATGCTCGCCGAATAAATCACACTCATCGCCGTGGCGCCCATAAGCCCACCGATAAGGAGAAGCGAAACCTTACGAATCATTGTGCGCCCTTCCGGTATTTTTTGCGGTCCACCAAGGTTGGGAATCAACCGGCACACCATCTTTCCTGAACTCAATGTAGAGCGTTGGCCTGTCGGTTTCCAGCGCCAATGCTGCTGCACTCGCTACTCTTTTTGCACCCATGGAGGCGATAGGCTCTCCGGAGAACACAAACATTCCCTGTCGTGTCCTCACATTGTCCATGCCTGTCATGACTACGTGGTATCCGTCACCCGTATTGAGGATGATCATTCGGCCGTAACTGCGAAAATCTCCGGCAAATACAACAAAGCCGTCTGCGGGTGCCGTAACGATAGCTTCAGGTCCGGTCGCGACGACAATTCCCTTGGAAAAGTGGCCCGTACCATCCGCATCACCGAAACGTCGTAACACATCTCCAGCCACCGGCATGTCCAGCTTTGCCTTCAAACTCGCGAACGGATATGCGGGCGCAATACGGTTTTTATCGGGCATTCCCGCCTCGGCTGCGGCACGCTCTTTCTCACGTTCCGCTTCGGAAAGACGGGCCACGCGCTGCTCTTCCGCACGCGCCTTTTCCATCGCTTCCCGCACCGAACTGATCTCGCCTTCAAGTGAACCGACGAGACCTTCGAGGCTGGTCGCCTTGCTTGCAAGCTCCTCGGATCGCTTGCGTTCCGCCTCCAGCGCCGACGCTGTCTGCGAATTTCTGCGGTCGTTTTCGGCAAGCAGCAGGTCGAGGCGTTTATCCTCTTCCAGACTTGCCGTCATCATACCCGTAAGATCGTCCTTTTCGCGAGCGATTGCCTGCCTGACATCGGTCAATTCTTTGAGAGCGGCAACCAGCTTGTCGGTCTCACCGCGAATGCCAGGAACGACGGCACCGAGAAGAATGGCGCTACGTACTGAAGCCAGCGCATCCTCCGGCGAAACGAGAAGGGCCGGGGGTGGGTTTCTGCCCATGCGTTGCAGCGCGGCCAGAACCTCCGCCAAAACGCCGCGCCTTTCGCGTAAGGATGCCTTGACGCCGTCTTCGCGAACCGAAAGCTTGGCCAGACGATCCTCACCGTCGCTGATTTTGGTTTCCAGCGCCTTGCGGCGCGCAGCCGAAGCGATCAGCTCTTCGCGGATACGGGCGCTGTCCTGATTAAGGGAAGCGATGCTTTCCTCGAGATTGCGGGTCTTGTCTTCCGAAAGACCGATGCTGTCTACCAGCTCTTCCAGATCCTGCCGGTTCTGGTCACGGCGCTTTTCCAGCGTCTGAAGTGCCTCCGGCGACGAATCGTTCTCACCAGCTGGTGCAGCACCCGCGTCATCGCGCGAAAAGGCGCGGTCAACGGGGAAAATCCCCATGACAAGGGCAGCGAAAACCGCGCCCGCAAGGGCAGCGTGGCGTTTTCGGTGAGGCCTCTTGTCCATTTGAACTTTCTTTGATGCCGAAGCAGGATCGCCGATATTAGGGATTTTGCGGTGATCTTCCAAGAGGCCTTAAAGAGGCCGCCGGCAAAGCCATCCGCATATGGCCGTGTCGCGGAGCTTCATGTTGAAATTGAGACGATTATCCGCATCAAAACCCGGCTCAAACGCGATGATAGGGATGGCCTGAGAGGATGGTGACGGCACGGTAGAGTTGCTCGGCGATCAGAATGCGAACGATCTGATGTGGCCACGTGAGCTTGCCGAGATTGAGAACCGCCGCCGCTCTGTCGTAAAGGGCAGGATCAAGGCCGTCGGCACCGCCGATCGCGATGATGAGGTCGCGCTTGCCGCTATCGCGCAAATCACCAAAAAACGTGGCAAATGCCGAGCTGTCCAGCGCCTTGCCGCGCTCGTCCAGCAGCACGAGCACCGCACCGTCTACCAGATGTTTTTCCAGCATGGCCGCTTCTTCGCGCTTGCGCGTCTCCGCATTCGACGCCCGGCTTTCCGCAACCTCTATCACGCGCGAAAACTCCAGCCCGATCGCCGGGCCGGTCTTGGCAAGACGCTCGATATAACGGGTCGCAAGATCCTTTTCCGGGCCGGATTTCAGCCGTCCCACCGCAAAAATCGAAATCCGCATCGCAAACCTGTGACTGTCGTAACCCAACAGGGTCACGCTCTTAACAGCATAGCCTACGGATTCCTATGCGGCCGGCTCGCTTTCCGGCCAAACACATCGCCCCGAAATCAAACAGGATATTCGGAAGACCCGATGTGCAACGTCAAAGGCTCACCGCATCAATGCAGCGTGTCTTCCGGCATTTCCGGCGTCGCCCACATTTTTTCAATGTTGTAGAAGACACGGATTTCCGGACGGAACACATGAACGATGATATCGCCGGTATCGATCAGCACCCAATCTCCGGTCTCTAGACCTTCGACGCGGGCGCTTCCAAACCCTTCATCCTTCATATCCTTGAGAAGATGCTCGCAGATCGCCGAAACATGCCTGCTCGATCGCCCGGAGACCACCACCATGTAGTCCGCAAGCGCCGATTTTCCGGCAATGTCGAGAGATACGATATCTTCAGCCTTGGAGTCCTCGAGGCTCGCGAGGACGGTTTCGAGGGCATGATCGGCGGCATCGACGCCACTGTCTTGACCCTTCGGGATAGCAACAAATGCTCTTCCCTTGGCGTGTACTGTTGTCAGAGGGTTTCCCTTTCCAAGAATGACAAAACAGGTACTGGCGACGCGAATCTGTGCGTCACCAGATTAAGGTGGCACCAAAGCATTAACTTTTCAAGATATGGAGCCTTCAACGGCTGTCGCATACATCATTTGTGATTATTGCGGAGTGCCGTGGAACTAAGTGTCGAACGCGGACCATGGATAAAGACCCAGGCCGGCGCCTTTTTTTTCCACAAAACACCGGCATCGTCCTCATCGATCCGCGCCTGGCTGAAGGCCTGCGCCATGGTGGAGGAGAGGTAGGACAGGGTGGAACCCGGCCGGTCGATCACCGCAATCGGAAAGGTCTCGGCGATCCTTCGCCATTGTTGCCAGCGATGGAAGCTTTTCAGATTGTCGGCGCCCATGATCCAGATAAAGCGGACATGCGGATTTCTCGCTTTCACCTTGGCGAGCGTATTGGCCGTGTAGCTGATGCCCAGCGATTTTTCAAAGGCCGTCACCTTGATGCGCGGATCGCTGACCAGCCTTTCGCAGGCGGCGATGCGATCTTCCAGAGACGCCAGTTCCGAGCGGCTTTTCAGCGGATTGCCCGGGGTGACCATCCACCAGAGCTGGTCGAGACCCAGCCTGCGCAGCGCGATTTCGGCGACAAGGGCGTGGCCTGCATGCGGCGGATTGAAAGAGCCCCCGAACAGCCCGACAACCATGCCGCGTTCCGCATGCGGCATGGTGAGATAACGTCTGTCGAGGCGTGTTTCGACGGGCAACTATCAGGTCCGTGTCTGGCCGGTGCCATGCACGCGGTATTTGAATGAAGTGAGCTGCTCGACGCCAACGGGGCCGCGCGCATGCATCTTGCCTGTAGCGATGCCGATTTCCGCACCCATGCCGAATTCGCCGCCATCGGCAAATTGCGTCGAGGCATTGTGCAGCAGAATGGCCGAATCGAGTTCATTGAAAAAACGCTCGACCACAACAGGGTCCTCTGCGATCACCGCCTCGGTGTGATTGGACGAATAGGTGCCGATATGATCGATCGCGCCGGAAATACCGTCGACGACAGTGACGGAAATGATCGCATCGAGATATTCGGTGCGCCAGTCCTCTTCCGTCGCGGGCACTACACCTGCAACGGCATTGCGAACGGCCTGCGAACCACGAACTTCACAGCCAGCGTCGATCAAGGCCTTGACGAGCGGCGTGAGATGCGTGGAAACGGCAGCGGCATCCACCAGCAGGGTTTCGGCTGCGCCGCAAATGCCGGTGCGGCGCATCTTGGCGTTGACGACAATGCGTGTGGCCATGTCGAGATCGGCTGACCCGTCGACATAGATATGGCAGATACCTTCCAGATGCGCAAAGACCGGAACCCGCGCTTCAGACTGCACCCGCGCAACGAGGCTTTTGCCACCGCGCGGCACAATCACGTCAACCGTCCCATTCAATCCGCCCAGCAAAGCGCCCACAGCAGCGCGGTCGGTGACCGGCACCAGTTGAATGGCATGCTCGGGAAGACCGGCAATCTTCAGGCCCTCCACGAGGCAGGCATGGATAGCACGCGATGAATGTTGCGAATCCGAACCGCCGCGAAGAATGACCGCATTGCCCGCCTTGAGGCAGAGCGCGCCGGCATCCGCCGTCACATTCGGGCGGCTTTCGTAAATCACCCCGATAACGCCAAGCGGCGTGCGCACGCGCTCGATCTTCAGCCCGTTGGGACGATCCCAGGCGGCGATGACTTCGCCGACCGGATCGGACAGAGCCGCAACCGAGCGGATGCCTTCGGCAATGCCGGCAATCCGTGCATCATTGAGGGTGAGCCTGTCGATGAAGGAAGCGGCAAGGCCGGCATTGTCCGCCGCCGCCAGATCTTTGCCATTGGCGGCAAGGATCGTTTCCCTGGACGCCTCGATGGCGGACGCCATGGCAAGCAGCGCGCGGTTCTTCTGATCCGTGCCTGCAATGGACAACGGTCGCGAAGCAGCTTTTGCCTGTGCACCGATGGTCATCATCAGCGCATCGATATCATGGCTCTGCTTCACGGCCTGTTCAGGCATGGACCTCATCCTTCTCAGTATTTTTAACTTTGACGGCAGCGCCGGTCATCACCAGATCGTCGCGATGGATCATCGCCGCACGCCCGACATAACCGAGGATCGCCTCGATCTCGTTGGACTTGTGACCGATGATGAGACGCGCCTCTTCCGCATCGTAGCCTGCAAGACCGCGTGCGACCTCGCGGCCTTCCACGCCGATGATGGCAATCGCATCGCCGCGTCCGAAATTGCCCTTGACCACCCGCACGCCCGCTGGAAGCAGGCTCTTGCCAGCATAGAGCGCTTTTTCAGCACCCGCATCCACATGAATTTCGCCCGCCGGCTGCAATTGTCCGGCAATCCAGGTCTTGCGTGCCGTCACCGGCGTGCCTGATGGTGCAAACCACGAGGAACGGGCACCGTTTTCGATTGCCTTCAGCGGATTGAGTGTCTTGCCTGACGCGATGATCATGCCGCAGCCGGCAGCGGTCGCGATCTTGCCCGCATCGATCTTGGTGCGCATGCCGCCGCGCGAAAGCTCGGAGGCAGCGCCGCCGGCCATGGCCTCGATCTCGGGGGTGATGTGTGCAATCGTCTCAAGAAATTTCGCATCCGGATCGAGATGCGGCGGAGCGGTGTAAAGCCCGTCAATATCCGAAAGCAGCACCAGAAGATCCGCGCCCGTCATGGTGGCCACGCGGGCCGCCAGACGATCATTGTCGCCATAACGGATTTCGGTGGTCGCCACCGTGTCGTTTTCATTGATGATCGGAATGGCTCCGATCTTCAGCAGCTGGTTGATGGTGGCGCGCGCATTGAGATAACGGCGGCGCTCCTCGGTGTCGGACAGCGTGAGCAGAATCTGGCCAGCGACGATCTCGTGCCGCGACAGGCTTTCCGACCATGCCCGCGCCAGAGCGATCTGACCGACCGCCGCAGCAGCCTGGCTTTCTTCCAGCTTCAATGCGCCAGAGGGCAGGCCGAGCACCGTGCGGCCGAGCGCGATGGCGCCAGAAGACACCACCTGGACATCGACGCCGTTTTTCTTCAGCGCGGCGATATCCTCGCAGATGGCGTCGAGCCAGTCCTTTTTCAACCCGCTTTTCCGGTCCACCAGAAGTGCCGAACCGATCTTGATGACGATCCGGTGGTGGCTGCCCAGCGGTTTGCGGGTGAGGCTCATAGGCGATCGTCCTCTTCCTCGGCCTCGCTATCCACGGGCATTGAACGATCGGGAAGGGCGGTCTCGCCGCCATTGCTCGCCGAGACGATGATATCGCGAAGGGAGCGCAGCGCCTCCGTCATGCCGATATGGGCGGCAGCAGACAGAAGGAGCGGCGGACGGCCGCAGGCCTTTTCCAGCTCCTTTGCCTTCTTTTTCAATTCTTTTTCATCCAGCACGTCGATCTGCGACAGCGCCACGATTTCCGGCTTGTCGGTCAGCCCGCCACCATAGGCGTCCAGCTCGGCCTTAACCGTTTTATAGGCCTGGCCGACCTTTTCTTCCTGCGCAGAAACGAGATGCAGAAGCACGCGGGTACGCTCCACATGGCCGAGGAACCGGTCGCCAATGCCCACGCCCTCATGCGCACCTTCGATCAGGCCGGGAATATCGGCCAGCACGAATTCGCGCCCATCAATGGTCGCGACGCCGAGGTTCGGGTGCAGGGTGGTGAAAGGATAATTGGCAATCTTCGGCCGCGCGCGCGTGACCGTTGCGAGGAACGTCGATTTGCCAGCATTCGGCAGACCAACGAGACCGGCATCGGCGATCAGCTTCAGGCGAAGCCAGAGCGTCTTTTCTTCGCCCGCAAGGCCCGGATTGGCATGGGTGGGCGCCTGATTGGTCGAAGACTTGAAATAGGCATTGCCGAAACCGCCATTGCCGCCGGCGGCAAGACGAAAGCGCTGACCTTCCTTGGTCAGATCAATGATCAGCGTCTCGTTGTCTTCCTCGAATATCTGGGTACCGACGGGCACTTTCAGAACCACGTCCGAACCCTTGGCGCCGGTGCGGGTCTTGCCCATGCCGTGCTGTCCGATCGAGGCCTTGAAATGCTGCTGGAAGCGGAAGTCGATCAGGGTATTGAGACCATTGACCACCTCGATCCAGACATCGCCACCGCGGCCGCCATCGCCACCATCAGGGCCGCCGAACTCGATGAATTTTTCGCGCCGGAAGGAAACGGCGCCCGCGCCGCCGTCACCGGACTTGATATAGATTTTTGCTTCATCGAGAAATTTCATCGGACTGCCGTTCTATCGGTTTGCGGGCACACCGGCTAATCGCGTTGCGCCAAACAAAAATATCGTCGTTTCGAATACAAGCGCTTCTCCACAAGGTCAAAGACTATCGTGCGTGAAGCCCATGCGTGAGACAAGGCCGGTTTGTCCCAAACCGGCCTTGTTTTGATTGTCAGCGGTGCGGCAGAATGAAATCCTCAGCCGTGATCGCCGTATCGATATGCGCTACCATGGCGGCACGCGCCGTGGCGTAAATCTGGTGGCAGCCGGTCACCCGGAAGCCCAGTTTTTCCTGCACGCGCAGCGAAGCCGGATTATCCGCAAACACACCGGAATGGAGAACCACCCCCGGCATGCGGCGGAAGAACCGCTCGACCACGGCGGCCACCGCCTCGGTCATGTAACCCTTGCCCCAGTAGAAGCGGTTCAGCCAGTAGCCGAGATGCCACTCGCCGTGCCGCAATTCGACCGAGACGACGCCAATGAGGGTATCGTCACCGCTGGTGATGGCGAAATCCCAGTCGGGCAGGGTGCCGGATGTGCGCAAGACCAGCCATTCCAGCGCATCCTGTCGGTGATAGGGCGCGGGAACACGGGCCAGCATTCTGGTCACAGCAAAATCGCCAAGCGATTCCGCAATGCTGCCGGCATCGGAAAGCCGCTGCGGACGCAGCAGCAGTCGCGACGTCTCGATGACAGGGCAGGGGCCGGGCGGTGCTACGGTAGCGGCAGCCCGGCGACGGGAAAGCTCCAGCGTGCTCATCCCATGTCCCCCCAGCTCTTCAGCGAAACCCAGGTCTTGCGGTCCAGCCTGTACCATTCGACCGGTACCATGCCGCCAAGCGCCAGCGAACCGACCATGCCGGAACCCTGAAACTGGAAACCGCACTTCTGGATGACGCGGCGCGAAGCGATGTTGGTAACCCGGCAGCGGGCATCGATCTGGTCGATTTCACGCGTGCGGAAGGCCATGTCGATCAGCGCATGTGTGGCTTCGGTCATATAGCCCCGGTTCCAGTAGGGTTCCCCCAGCCAGTAACCGATCTCAAGCGTCTTTTCGTCTTCCTGCGGTTCAAGCGCGCAGCAACCCAGAAACTCGCCATTGTCCATGCGGGTAATCACATAGACGCACTTGCCGATCTCGCCAGCATTGGTGCGTCGCACGAAGTCCGCGGCGTCTTTGGCCGTGTACGGGTGCGGCATACGCGACACCATGGTCGCGATATTGGCATTGTTGGCAAGATGGGCAAGGGCGTCGATGTCTTCTTCGTGAGGCTTGCGTAAAACCAGCCTCTGCGACAGTAAAACGGGGCAATCGCTCCTCGACCGATCGGGCCGCGGCCGCTCTTCGGGTGACCGTGATTGGTCAACCCTCAACAATTCAGCTTGCATGGTTCAGTCCCTCCTAGGGGTTAAAGAAAAAGGGGAGTTGGGTGGTACCCCATCTCCCCTGTTTTCTTGACTGAACCTGATACGTCTCAGCCGGGTCGATGGGACACCGGCTGCATATGACGCTTACCGGCTTATTCTGCGGCTTCGGCTTTCGGAGCCACGGATACGAACACGCGACCGTTGGCCTTCGTGCGGAAGTTCACGTTACCAGCCGTCAGTGCGAAAATCGTGTGGTCCTTGCCGATGCCAACGTTGGCGCCCGGATGCCACTGCGTTCCGCGCTGACGCAGAATAATGTTGCCTGGAATGACAGCTTCGCCGCCGAACTTCTTTACGCCAAGGCGCTTGGATTCGGAATCGCGACCGTTACGCGAGGAACCGCCAGCTTTTTTGTGTGCCATTGGAGTTCTCCTTTAAACCTTGTTTCCCGTGTCGCGCTGATTAGGCAGCAACGATGTCCGTGATGCGGACGACAGTGTGATGCTGACGATGGCCGCGCGAACGCTTGGAGTTCTGACGACGACGCTTCTTGAAGGCGATAACCTTCTTGCCGCGGTTGTGCTCGACAACTTCAGCCTTGACGATAGCACCCTTAACGAAGGGAGCACCGAACTTGGCGTCAGCGCCTTCGCCGATCACGAGAACTTCGGTGAATTCTACAGTTGCGCCTGCCTCTGCTTCCAGCTTTTCGATGGTCAGCACGGCGTCGGCTGCTACGCGGTACTGCTTACCGCCGGTCTTGATGACTGCGAACATTTGTTATCCTTTCATGTTCGTTCCGGCTCTGCCCGCAAATGCAAGCTGGCCGTCTTTTTATCAGTCGGAGTAGCGGAAATCCGTGAGGACTGAATGCCCCTTTGAATGTCTGCCGGTGAAACCGCCTTTTTAGAGGGCGGAATAAACGGAAGGCGCAATACGCCATCAATTTGGGTGCGAATTACGCGAGACATCAGTTTATGTCAAGATGACGAACGTTTGAAAAGTAACTGTAACGCCAAGAATTTCATGCTTTTTCGGCAGGCGGAGCAGTCAGGTCTCGAAATTTGCGCAGCAAGTGTTTATATGGGCCTTCAACAAGGAGCAGAAATGGCCCGCATAGACCAGACCGACGATTGGCGGGATCGCCATGCGCCGACACTTTCCGCCTTCGAGTCGCTTGCGATCGAGGCATATGGCCACCTGCCAGATGAATTCCGTGCATTGACGAAGGATCTCATCATCGAGATCGCGGATTTCCCGACCGACGAAGTGTTCGAGGACATGGCACTCGAAACCCCCTTCGACCTTCTGGGATTGTTCGAGGGGCGCGGCATCTCCGAACGTTTCACCATGGAAACCGGCGAGATGGTGAACCGCATCACGCTATATCGCCGCCCCATTCTCGACTACTGGGCCGAGAACGAGGAAACGCTGGGCGATATCATCACCCATGTCCTCATCCACGAGATCGGCCACCATTTCGGCCTGTCGGACGACGACATGGAGCGAATCGAAGAAAGCGCCGACGAGGCCGCCGCGGAGCGCTGACCCCGCCGGCGGCGACGCCCTTTTATTGCTCCCCGAGCTTCATATCCGGATGGTATTCCTTGCCCTCGACCACCTTGGTCACGGCCTGGCCGCAATGCATGACACCGCTTGCGGCGTTGAACGCATAGCTGGGGGAACCGGCAAGCTCCCATCCCTTGTTCAGCGCGTCGGTGACCCGGTGACAGAACTTTGCGTCATCAGGACCGGTTATGAAACGATAGACCTTCACGTCTTTTTTGCCTTTCGTTGTGCGATGATACCGGCCATGGCGACCAGCCTTTCGGCCTGCCCCACATGCAGCCGTTCGATCATCCGCCCGTTCATGTTGATGACGTTCAATTCCACAGATTCGGGTTTTGCGAAAGCGGCAATAATCTCCTTGGCTTCCGCGACCATCGCCTCATCAGGAGCGAAGTGTCGATTGGCCGACTCGATCTGGGCCGGGTGGATCAGCATCTTGCCATCGAAGCCCATGGCGCGGCCCTGCTCGCATTCACCGGCAAAAGCCACGAGATCGCGAAAATCATTCGAAACGCTGTCGATAATATCAAGCCCGTAGGCGCGGGCGGCGAGCACCACCTGCATCATCCACGGCACAAGATAGGTTCGGCCGGGCAGGGCCGGAACCCGTGTTTCCTTGCGCAGATCATTGAGCCCGATGACAAAGGCGGCAAGCCGCGCATCCGGCGTATGGGCGGCATCGGCAATCGACGCGGCATTCAAGACACCAAGCGGCGTCTCGATCATCGCCCAGATTTTCAAACCCTGCGGCGCATCCGCCTCCGCCAGAAGATCGGCAACCTCGTGAATATCGGCCGGCTGCTCCACCTTGGGCAACAAAACCGCATCTGGCCGACAGGAAAGCACAAGTTTCAGATCCGCCTGCCCATCCGGCGTAGAGAGCGGATTGATGCGGATGATGGTCTCGCATCCGACAAAAGGCGCGTCAGAAAATAGCCTGTCCAGATTTTTCCGAGCCTTGTCCTTCATGTCGGGCGCGACGGAATCCTCCAGATCAAGGATCACGCCGTCGCAATCGAGATCGCGGATTTTTTCGAGCGCCCTGACATTGATGGCCGGAACGGACAGCAACGAACGGCGCGGCCTCACAAGAATATTTTCGAAAAAATTAGCCATGCCGCACTTGTGTCAAGCTTTTGTGACATCTGCAACCTGACAATCCACTGAATCCTCTTGCAAGCCGGAAGAAGAAGGCCCACATTCGTCTGGAAAGAAAGGTTGAATCATGCAAGGCATCCGTTCATTTTTCATCGCCGCATCCGGCATCGCACTTCTGGCCATGGCCGCTCTCTTTACGGCGTCGCTTACGGTCGCTTTTATCGGCGTGCTCGCCGTTTTGAGCGCTGCCCGTCTGCTTTCGGCGCGTCTGAAGCCAGCCCCCATTCCGGTCAAGCCCCGCAACCAGCGCGATATGCGCGTCTGGAACGATGGCAAGGGCACGATTATCGATCTCTGAGATCGTTTAATCCGGTCAGAATGTGAGGACGCCGCACGAGGCGTACCGAAGAACGCGGGTTTGCGCTTCTAAAGCGATCCGTTTTGCAGTATTTCCCGACAGAACATGTCCGGTGGGCTTTCGGCCGCACCGGATTTTGTTGAAGGGAAACTCGGGAAGCGATAGATGGAAAAGTTCACGAAGCTGACGGGCGTTGCGGCGCCCATGCCGGTTGTCAATATCGACACCGATATGATCATTCCGAAAGATTATCTGAAGACCATCAAGCGCACGGGTCTCGGCACCGGCCTTTTTGCCGAGTCGCGTTATCTCGAGGATGGCTCGCCGAATCCCGATTTCGTGCTGAACAAGCCCGCTTACCAGAACGCCCAGATCCTTGTCGCGGGCGACAATTTTGGCTGCGGTTCCTCGCGCGAACATGCACCATGGGCGCTTCTCGATTTCGGCATCCGCTGCGTGATCTCCACCAGCTTTGCCGACATCTTCTACAATAACTGTTTCAAGAATGGCATCCTGCCGGTCGTCGTCAGCCCCGAGAACCTCGAAAAGCTGCTGGACGACGCCTCGCGTGGATCGAACGCCGTTTTGTCCGTCGATCTGGAACGCCAGGAAATCAGCGGCCCTGACGGTGGCACGATCACCTTCGAGATCGATGAATTCAAGCGCCATTGCATGCTGAACGGCCTCGACGACATCGGCCTGACGCTGGAACATTCCGGCGCTATCGACACGTTCGAAAAGGCAAATGCCTCCGTCCACCCCTGGGCCTGATCACATTTCCATGTCTTTAAAAGTCGATCCCGTACAAAACCGTACCGGATCGGCTTTTGCTTTGCTTGAAAAGCCCTTGAGGCGGAGATAAGAAGCCTCCGATCCCGTCCGGCTGGCGATATGACTTGACCTGCGGCAGGACGGAAACGAGTTTGACGCCGCGCTCGCCGCAATCGAAAACCCTTCATGACGGTTTCCGGCGCGCCGCCCAAGGAGGGTTCTCATGACAGTCCGCACGCTTTTCCTTCTGCCCGGTGATGGCATCGGCCCGGAGGCCATGGCCGAAGTCCGCAAGCTGATCGATTACATGAACAGCGCGAAAAATGCCGGCTTCACAACGCAGGAAGGTCTGGTCGGCGGCTCCGCTTATGATGCCCATGGCGTCGCTATTTCCGATGCGGATATGGAAAAGGCGCTCGCCGCCGATGCAATCCTGTTCGGCGCCGTCGGTGGGCCGAAATGGGATGGCGTTCCCTACGAACACCGCCCTGAAGCCGGCCTGCTTCGCCTGCGCAAGGATCTCGAACTCTTCGCCAATCTGCGCCCCGCCATCTGCTACCCGGCACTCGCCGCCGCCTCCTCGCTGAAGCCGGAACTGGTCGAAGGTCTCGATATCCTCATCGTTCGCGAACTGACGGGCGGCGTCTATTTCGGTGAACCGAAGCAGATCATCGACCTCGGCAACGGCCAGAAGCGCGGCATCGACACGCAGATCTATGACACCTTCGAAATCGAGCGTATCGCCAGCGTCGCATTCGAACTGGCGCGCACCCGCGACAACCGCGTCTGCTCGATGGAAAAGCGCAACGTCATGAAATCGGGCGTTTTGTGGAACCAGGTCGTCACCGAAACCCACGCCGCCAAGTACAAGGACGTTCAGCTGGAGCATATGCTGGCCGATGCCGGCGGCATGCAGCTGGTGCGCAAGCCCAAGCAGTTCGACGTGATCGTGACCGACAACCTCTTCGGCGACATGCTCTCCGACGTCGCCGCCATGCTGACCGGTTCGCTCGGCATGCTGCCGTCGGCTTCGCTCGGCGCACCTGACGCCAAGACCGGCAAGCGCAAGGCCATGTACGAGCCCGTGCATGGTTCGGCGCCGGATATTGCCGGCAAGGGCATCGCCAACCCGATCGCCATGATCGCGTCCTTCGCCATGTGCCTGCGTTATTCGTTCAACATGGTGGATGAGGCAACGAAGCTCGAAACAGCAATCGCGAACGTGCTCGACAAAGGCATCCGCACCGCCGACATCATGTCCGACGGTTCCCGTCAGGTCAGCACGTCCGAAATGGGTGACGCGGTTCTGGCCGAATTCAAGGCGCTTTCGGCGTAACGCTTGACGAAACCGGCTGGGCAGGCGGCACGGTCGTCTGCCCATCTTCCTTCGGCAAAAGATGCTCATATCTTTTGTCGGTCAGCGTCTTCAAGAATGCGACGACGGCATCCACACGCTTGTCGTCCAGTGCCGGCGCGGATGTCAGTTCCGTCATGGCGATATTCTCAGGCACTTCCGGCGCATCCCATGTCTTGCCGGTTTCCGGGTTGATCTGGCGGCTGGGCTTCTTGCTTTTGTATTTCACGTAAAACAGCACCACGGTGCGCAAATCCCTAAAGACGCCGTTGTGCATGTAGGGACCGGTAACGGCGACGTTGCGCAATGTCGGCACCTTGAACTTGCCGCGCTGAGCCAGATCGCCGGCCACAACAGGATTTTGCGCGAGCCCGAGATCAACCGCATCCGGCTTCGAGCCGTTGGCGGCCCTGACCGAGGTATTGGCCGGAACACCTATGTTGAAATATTTGTGGTTGGTGAAGAGGCCATCTTCCAGGCCCTTGGCGCCACGGATTTCATGGCAGGTATTGCAATTGGTAAATTGCGTCGAGGAAATCAGCACGCGGCCCAGCTCCTCCTGATCGGTCAGCTTTTCTTCGCCGCGCAGGAAACGGTCATACTTCGAATCGAAGGTGGAGAATTCATCCGAACGCTCGAAGCTTGCCAACGCCTTGGTCATCGCGGCATAGGCGGTTTCGTCGCTCTGGAAAACGTCGTTGCCGAACTGCGTGCCGAAGGCTGCAACATAATCCGGGTTTTCCTTGAGCCGTTTCACAACTGAGGCCTTGTCCGGCATACCCATTTCGATGGGGTTGAGGGGAGGGCCGCCCGCCTGATCTTCCAGCAGCGAGGCGCGACCGTCCCAGAATTGCCCGCCGATATACTCTCCCGCTGCGTTCCTCCCGAAAGGCGGCGTGAACCTGGCATAGGCGGCCGTCGGCGCGTTGCGGTCGCCCAGCGAAATCCCGTCATCGCCGAGCGATACGTCCCGTCCGACCTTATCACTCTCGCGTGCATCGGAAAAACCGGCCGCCTGCATATGGCAGGTGGAACAGGCCATCGTGCGGTTCATCGAAAGATTGGGATCATCGAACAGGGCGGCGCCGAGCTTTTCCATCGTCGCATAATTTTCGCCAGCGTGAGCCTGCATGTTCCCAGGAATGATGCCAAGCGGAACCGGCATTATAGCCACGGCGAGGGCAGCGGAAATGAGCAGGCGCAGTCTTTTCATTGGGGTAGCGTTTCGGAAACTGTGAGGGACAACGGCTATATAGCACTTTCCTGCTACACCAGACTACAAACTTTCACTGCCCGCTCCACTTTGCCGCAGCCATGCCAATTCGCCGATTTTGCTTACTCGCCCTTGGCAATGGCGTGAAAGAATGTGCCGGAAACGAGACCCCGCCTGCCGCCCGAAGGCCCAAGTGGGCGGCCCTGCCCGTCAGCAATCTGGGCGAAGGCTTCGTCGTAACCAGGGTCAGTGACGCGGGCATAGTGAAATTCATGGCCGCGCAAAACCTCGCCCGCCTTGCCAAGGGGGCCATTCGCCGTGATCGTCGCTTGCCGGTAGCCGAGGTTCATCTTGCGCGTTGCAAAACTAGTGGCATGCGACAGAAGCCCGGTCATGGCATGGGTCACACCTTCAGCATCTTCGAGAGCCTCTCCCAGCACCATATAGCCGCCACACTCGCCGTGCACCGACCTTGTCTCGGCAAAACGGGCGATACCCGCCTTGAAACGGGCTGCAGTGGCAAGCTTTCCGGCATGAAGCTCAGGATAGCCACCGGGCAGCCAGCAAATGTCGCAGGTCTCGTCTGGCCCCTCGTCGGCCAGCGGCGAGAACGGCACGATCTCGGCCCCGGATGCTCGCCAATGGTTCTTGAGATGCGGATAAAGGAAGGTGAAAGCCGCATCGTCCGCAAGCGCGATACGCTGGCCGGGTGGTGCAATCGCCGCCTCCGCCGCGCCGAAGGGCACATCCACCGGCGCGGCGAGCGAAAGCAGGACATCGAGATCGATGGACCTTTCCATCGCATCCGCCAGCCGTTCTATATGCGCGTCGATTTCCGGATGTTCGCTGGCCTGCACCAGCCCCAGATGCCGCTCCGGCAGGATGAGCGACGGATCACGCAATACACAGCCTGCGACAGGCAGTCCGATTTTTTCGATGGCCTCCGTGCACAACGTCCGGTGTCTTTCACTGCCGGCCCGATTCAGCACGACCGCCGCCATGGTGACGGCAGGATCATAATGGGCAAAACCATAAGCAATAGCAGCGGCCGTCTGCGATTGACCCGAGACATCCAGCACCAGCAGCACGGGAATGCCGAACAGCCGCGCCAGATCCGCGGCCGAACCCGTGCGATTTTCTGCCACCGGAATGCCGTCGAACAGGCCCATGGCGCTTTCGATCAAAACGAGGTCTGCACCGTTGGTCTGCTGCAAAAACAGGTGCCGCAACAATTCCGGCTGCATGGCCCAGCTGTCCAGATTGAGACCGGATGTGCCGGTGGCAAAGGCATGGAAGCCGGGGTCGATATAGTCAGGCCCAGTCTTGATGCCGCGCACCTTGACGCCGCGCCGGGCAAAAGCCCTGAGCAGACCGATGGTCACGCTGGTCTTGCCGGAACCAGAGCGCGGTGCACCGACGATGATCGCCCGGGCCGTCATGAACCGTCCCCGCCGAGACGGCTTCGCATCGAAACAATTTCGCCGATGACGATCAGTGCCGGCGCATCGAAATTCTCCCGCTTTGCATCGTCAGCTATGCTTTCCAGCGAACCGATGAAAATGCGCTCCTGCGCCGTCGTTGCCGACATGATGACGGCGACCGGCGTCTTACCCGAACGACCGCCCTGCATCAGAAGATCGGCGATCGAGCCTATGTTCTTCAGCCCCATATAAACGACGATGGGTTCCTGTGTTTTTGCCAGCGCCAGCCAGTCCAGATCCTCTTCGGTCCCGGCGGCATGGCCCGTGGCAAGCGTGACGGCGCGGCTGATGCCGCGCATGGTGGCGGGAATACGCGCGGAAGCAAGAGCTGCGAGCGACGAGGTCATGCCCGGCAGGATACGGAACGGAATACCGGCTTGGACCAGCGCCTCTGCCTCTTCACCGCCACGCCCGAAAATAAAGGGATCGCCACCCTTAAGCCGCAACACCTTTTTACCCTGCCGGGCGAGATCGATCAGCGAAGCGGTAATGTCGTCCTGCGTCGCCGAAGGCTTGCCACCGCGCTTGCCGGCAAAGACGATTTCAGCCTGAGGCCCGAGGGCAACGACGTCATCGCTCACCAGCGCATCGCGAACGATCACATCGGCCTGCGAAAGCGCCAACGCCACTTCGAGCGTCAGATAACGCACGTCACCCGGCCCCGCGCCGGCAAGCCAGACGTGACCGGCCTCGAAGATCGGGCCTTTTGCGGCGATGTTGTTTAAGACCTCTGCTATCGACATTCTCTCGGCTGCTTTTTTAACGATGACGGAAAAAGCCGTCCCGGCTATAGGAATTCATATGGAAACAGATGGAAAGACCCTTCGCCGCGGCTGGACCACGGGCACCTGCGCGGCGGCAGCCTCGAAGGCGGCTTGCGCTGCCCTTTTGACCGGCGAGTTTCCTTACCCTGTCGAAGTCCAACTTCCAAGCGGCGCACGGCCGGCATTTTCCCTCGCCACCGAGGAAAAAGGCGAAAACTTCGCCCGTGCCGGTGTCGTCAAGGATGCGGGCGACGATCCCGACGTTACCCACGGCGCGCTGATCGAAAGCACGGTCAGACGAGGCAAACCGGGAAGCGGCATCACCTTCAGGGCCGGAAAAGGTGTCGGCACCATCACCCGGCCGGGATTGCCCCTGCCACCGGGCGAACCTGCCATCAACCCCGTACCGCGCAAGATGATCGAAACCGCCATTCACGAGGTAGCCGGAGAGGATGCCGATTTCGAAGTCGAGATTTCCGTGCGTGACGGTGAGAAACTGGCGGAAAAGACCCTGAATGGCAGGCTCGGTATCATCGGTGGCATTTCCATTCTCGGGACCACTGGCATCGTCATCCCGTTTTCCTGCTCGGCCTGGATTCACTCCATCTGGCGCGGCATCGATGTGGCGCGCGCCACTGGCTGCACCCATCTGCTCGGCGCAACCGGCAATACCTCGGAAAAAGCCGGACAGGCACTGTACGACCTGCCGGAGACCGCGCTGATCGACATGGGCGATTTCATCGGCGGCATGTTGAAATACCTCCGCAGCCACCCTGTGGAGCGGGTAACCATTGCCGGCGGCGTCGCCAAGATGACCAAGCTCGCCCAGGGCATGCTCGACGTGCATTCCAAGAAAGGCCTTGCCGATCTCGACGCGCTGGCGGCACTGGCAACCGAAGCGGGCGGAGATGAAAATCTCACCGCGGCCATCCGTCAGGCCAATATGGTCGCACATGCCTTCGAACTGGCCGAAGGAGCCGGCATAGACCTCGGTGCGATCGTTGCGGAGAAAGCCTGGGTAACCGCAGCCGCCGCGCTGAAGACGCCCGGCATCGCGCTTGATATTCTGGTGTTCGATCGTCAGGGCACGCTCAAGGGGCGCACCGCCTCCACGCCGTCGCATCAACCCTTCGCATCTTCCTTCGGAGACCGGAACCGGCGTACATAATCGGTACTATAGAGCGCGCTTTCGCGAAAATCCGTCGAGGCGAGCCCGTGTCCGACGAAAATCAGCGCCGTTCGCTCCACCGGTTCAGCCACCAACTTGTCCTCAATGTCGAACAACGTGCCGCGAATAACCCGCTCATCAGGCCAGGAGGCGCGAACGACGATAGCAACCGGGCAATCGGAACCGTAAAGCGGTGTCAACTCCTCCACCACCTTGCCGATGGCGTGGATGGCGAGGTGGATGGCAAGCGTCGCACCCGTTGCGCCGAAGGCTTTCAGCGTCTCACCATCAGGCATTTTCGAAGCGCGGCCTGAAATACGAGTCAGCACAAGGCTTTGCGCTACTTCCGGCACCGTCAATTCCCGCTGCAGGGTGGCAGCCGCAGCGGCAAAGGAGGGCACGCCGGGTGTCACGGTATAATCGAGACCCAGCCGTTCCAGCCGGCGGATCTGTTCACCCATGGCACTCCAGACAGACAGATCACCGGAATGCAGCCGCGCCACATCCTTGCCGGCCTCTGCTGCGGCCACAAACTCCGCTTCGATCTCATCCAGCGAAAGCGCTGCCGTATCAACAATGCGTGCACCCGGCGGGCAATAATCGATCAGCGCCTTCGGAACCAGCGAACCGGCATAAAGGCAGACCGGGCAGGCAGCGATAAGATCGCGCCCGCGCACCGTGATGAGATCGGCAGCACCTGGACCGGCGCCGATGAAATGAACTGTCATTGTTGTTCTCCATGTTCGATGGCACAGTCGTGATCATGTGACGCGTCACTCGTCGTGGCGATGGCCACCGTCACCTCGCCAACCACGAGGCGTGGCGCGACCAGCTTTGCATTCTCTCCGGCCGCAGCGAGTGCCGCAGCTTCACTGACGCTTGGCGTCCCGGCATGATCGAGACTCAGCTGCGAAAATGTCATTGTTTTCGAAGCAACCGCCTCGAGTCGTTCCTGCGATACGATTTCAAGCGGCAACGACAAGCTCTGCGCCGCCTCCACGAGACCGGCTTCCTCTGCCTTGAGCGGCGCAGTGGCAAGACGTTCGACCGTCATGCCAAATGCCTGCTCGGCAGCGCGCACAGCTACGATGATAGCATCCGAACCCGTGCCTTTGCGGCAACCTATGCCAGCCACGGTCAGCATGGCTTGATCCAGCTCCATTGCGTCACCGGCATGGCCGGACGCCAGCCGGACATGGAACCGATGGTCGTGACACGCGACACATCCAGACGGATCATCGAACCGCCGAGCCTGGTATGGGCAGCAAGCAACACCGCCTCCATTTCCAGCGTCACCGCATTGGCGACCAGCCGCCCACCCGGTTTCAAGGCCTCAATGGCACCCTCAAACACGCCCGTTTCGCTGCCGCCGCCGCCAATGAAGATCGCATCCGGTGAAGGCAGACCTTCGAAAGCCGCAGGTGCTGCGCCGATCATGACCTCAAGTCCCGGAACGCCGAAGGCTTCGGCATTACGGGTGATGCGCTCCGCCCGTTCCGGATGTTGCTCTATGGCGATGGCGCGAAGCGAGGGGTGCGAAAGCATCCATTCGATACCGATAGAACCCGAACCGGCACCGACATCCCACAACAACTCGCCCCGCCGTGGGGCCAGTGAGGAGAGCGTCACGGCGCGGATTTCACGCTTGGTAATCTGCCCATCATGCTCGAACAGGCCGTCATCCAGCCCCTGCACAAAAGGCAGGACGCGTGCGCTCTTAGCCGCGACGACGTCGATGGCCACCACATTCAGTGGGTCGATGTCTTCAAAAGCAAAATCAGCCGCCGTGACCTGCTGCCTTCGTTCCCGCTCTCCTCCCAATGCCTCAAGCAAAACGAATTCCGACTGACCGAAACCCGAACCCGTCAGCAATTCCGCAATCAGAGCCGGCGCGCGCTCATCCGAAGTGAGCGCGATGATCCTCGCGCCGGGATGCAGATGAGGGCGCAGGAGATCGATGGAACGCCCGTGCAACGACACACAGTCGACCGACTGCAAAGCCCAGCCTAGCTTCGCCGCGGCGAGAGAAAAAGCGGAAGGCGATGGGTAACAAAGTGCTTCATCCGCATCGATCCACCTCAGAAGTGTAACGCCTACGCCATAAAAGAACGGATCGCCGGAGGCGAGCACGCAGACTTTGCCGCCGCGCAACGCCACGACATCGCTCATCTCCGCATCGAACGGCACCGGCCAACGGCGGGCTTCGCCACGAATGGCCGCAGCCGCCAGTTCCAGATGGCGCTTGCCGCCGAAAACGATCTCGGCCACCTCTATTGCCGCAATGGCATTCCGGCCGAGCCCCTCAAGCCCATCCTCGCCAATACCAACGATGGAAAGCCACGGCTTCTCTTTCTTTTCAGCGGAAGCCTTCTTTTCAGTAGAAGCACCGCCCGTTCCGGAATATTCAGACGTCATGACACGCTCCATACTCATCCTTGGCGGCACGGCGGATGCCCGCATTCTGGCCGGCAAGCTGGCAGAGGACTCCGGCTACCGAATCCTGCTCTCCATGGCCGGGCGTACGCTTTCGCCAGTGGAACAGCCAGTGCCGATGCGCAGCGGCGGGTTTGGCGGTGCGACGGGTCTTGCAGATTTCATTCGCTTCGAGAGCTTCGATATTCTCGTGGATGCCACCCATCCCTATGCCGCAGGGATTTCCGCCAACGCCATCGAGGCGGCACAACTTGCCAGAGTTCCGCTCGTAGCGCTTTCGCGCCCCGCCTGGCAGCACCAGCCGGGTGACAGGTGGCAGAGTGTCGATACCATCGGGCAGGCTGTTACCGCGCTCGGCGATGAAGGCAAACGTGTGTTTCTGGCACTGGGACGGCAGGAGCTTCTTCCCTTCGAAGCTGCCCCTCAGCATAGCTATATCATCCGCAGTGTCGATCCGGTGGAGCCGCCGCTGAAGGTGCCGGATGCCCGCTATATGACCGCGCGCGGTCCCTTTATGCTGGATGACGAAATTCGCATGCTGGAAAAAAACCGCATCGAGACTGTTGTTTCCAAGAATTCGGGCGGCAGTGCCAGTTATGGCAAGATCGAAGCGGCGAGACGGCTCGGCCTGACGGTCATCATGATCGAGCGGCCGCCACTGAACGACGCCAATGGCGCGAACGTGCCTGATGTAGCGACTGCGCTCACCGCCATCCGCCATCAGTTTTCTCTTTTCGAAAAACGTGGCGAATAAACCAGCGGGTCTTTTTCGGAGCGTTCGATCAGACGCGTTTCCACCGAGCCGACGATGATGCAGGTGGCCATATCCGCCATATCGCTTGATGCTTCCGACAAAGGCACGACCCGGATGCGTTCATCCGCCCGGCCTGCGGCCCGGCCGAAGATCACCGGCACCGAACCAGGCAAATGCGCCCGCAAAAGATCGAAGGCGGTGCCAAGCTGGTGCGGGCGCGCCTTGCTTACGGGATTGTAGAAGGCCATCACGAATCCGGCTTCCGCCGCCGCGATAAGCCGCTTTTCGATGATGCCCCAGGGCTTCAAATTGTCCGACAACGAAATGGCACAGAAATCATGCCCTAGCGGAGCGCCGGCTCTTGCGGCAACCGCAAGCATCGCCGTCACGCCCGGCACGACCGAAAAGTCTATCTCGCGCCATTCGGACGGGCCGTTTTCAATCGCCTCGCAAACCGCCGCGGCCATGGCGAAAACGCCGGGATCGCCGCCCGAAACCACGCAGACTTTGCCGCCAGCGGCGGCAAGCCGCAGCGCCTGTTCGGCGCGGGAAATTTCCTCGCGATTATCAGAGGCATGGCGACGTTGGTCGGGTCTGAGCGCTAGACGGTCGAGATAGGGAATATAGCCGAAGAAATCCTCTGACGCCTCGACAGCGGCGAGCGCCTCCGGTGTCACCTGCGCCGCACTGCCGGGGCCGAGGCCGACAACGACCAGCCGGCCGGTCATGGCGTTTCACCGCCAGCGGGTCTGGTTTTCCAGCCCGGCACCAGAACCAACGAAAAATAGGGCGCGGGCGATGCGTCCCGCTCGATCAGCGGCACGGCATGACTGTTCGCCATGGTGCCGCGCTCGACATAAAGCGCCTCGTCAAGCTTGCCGGCCTTTTCCAGCGCCCGGCGGATCTTCGGCAGGTTGCGCCCCACCTTCATGATAACGGCGCCATCCGTGCCGGACAGACGCTCCGTCAAAACATCTTCTGCCAGCGTGCCGGGAAGCACGCTCAAGATATCGTCACCCTGCACCAACGGTAGACCGGCCATCGACCAGCAACCGGACATTGCGGTAATGCCTGCGACGACCTCCGCCTCATAGGAGAGCGCAAGCCGCAAATGAAGGTGCATATAGGAGCCGTAAAACAGCGGATCGCCTTCCGATAGCACGGCGACATTGCGCCCGGCGTCGAGATGGGCAGCAATATCCATGGCCGACTGATCGAAAAACGCGGCGATTGCACCGCGATACTCATCGCCGTTTTTGTCGCTCTCGACGGTGACCGGATAGACCAGCGGCATTTCCAGCGTGCCCGGACGAATGAAGGCCTCAACGATGCCGCGACCATTGCCACTACTGCCCTTCTTGCAGAAGAAGGCGAGGACATCGGCATTTTCGATGGCGCGGACGGCTTTCAGCGTCAGAAGCTCCGGATCGCCGGGGCCGGTACCGACACCGACCAGTTTACCCTTGGCGTGTTCAAAAAGAGCCGCGCTCACAGACCTGCCCTCGCAACCGCGTTGACGGCGGCAGCCGTCATGGCCGAGCCACCCATACGTCCCTTGACGATGGCATAGGGAATGCCGAGTGAACTTGCCTCCAGCGCATCCTTCGATTCCGCCGCACCGACAAAACCGACCGGCATGCCAATGATTGCGGCAGGACGTGGAGCGCCCTTTTCAAGCATCTCCAGAAGATAGAACAGTGCTGTCGGCGCGTTACCAATGGCAACAAGAGCGCCGTCCAGCTTGTCCGCCCAGAGATCGAGCGCTGCGGCGGAACGGGTATTACCAACCTTTTTCGCAAGTTCCGGCGTGCGCGGATCGCGAAGGGTGCAGATGACATCGTTAGCGGCCGGAAGTCGGGCACGGGTCACGCCGTGGGCAACCATTTCAGCATCGCAAAGTATGGGCTTGCCAGCCAGCAAAGCGCCGCGTGCGGCGGCAACGAAATCCGGCGAGAACCGGAAATGGCTGGCCGCCTCCACCTGCCCGCAGGCGTGGATCATGCGAACGGCAATATCCGCCTGTTCTTCGGTAAAGGCGGATAAATCCGCTTCTTCGCGGACAATGGCGAAGGAGCGCTCATAGATCGCATTGCCATCGCGAATATAGTCATGGTCGGTCATCGGTCATCCTGTCGAAGCGCCGCAGCGATTGCCTCTTTGCCCAGACGGGCGATGAGGTTGGCAGCGTTTTCACCGGGCTTATGTTCTTTTTCGTAAAGACGGGCAAGCCGCGAAAGCGCCGTCCTCTGTTGCTCGAAAGGTAAAATCCCGTCCTGCGGGTCGCACGCGCGCCCCGAAAACGAAAAGGCCAGGCCATCGGCGGTGCCGGAAAAGGCCAGAAGCGACGGGGCAGGATGCGCGCAACCCTTGCCGCAGCCGGAAATATGCAATGTGAAGGAGCCATCAAGCAGGGAGGCTAATTCCCGCGATGCAAAGGCGGCCAGATCATGTGTGGGAAAGAAAGCCGAAGCGCATCCCGGCGCGCCGGGACAGACGGCGATGGAAGACCGTGTATCACCTGCCCTTGTGATGAAACCGGAACTGTCCGCGATCTGCATCAACGCACCGCAAGCATCCTGTGACCCGAAAAATAGCAGGCTATGATTGAGAGACGGTCGCAATGTTTCGATGTCGAGTGCGCCCGCCCGCGCGCAGAGTCGCGACAGATCGGAGGCACGAACTTGCGCAAAAGCAGGCGTGATACAGACAGCGAAAGCGCCGCTACCGGCCGCCATCAGCCCCAGCGGCGACGAAGGCGCAAGCGTCTCGCCTCCAATCGCTCTGTCCAACAAGCAGTTTCCGCAAATCGCCTTTATCGTCTGCAAATCCAGATCACGGCCCCGGACAAGCGGTCCCTCGCCGGCCAGATGAACGAGCAGCAACAGGACAACCTCCGCCGCCTTGTCGGCCTCGACCAATCCCGCGCGCAGCGCCTTGCTTTCCGGGCCCCCGACAAGCAATTGCCAGAAAACACAATTATCCAACTGCACCGCTTTCAGACGGATATCGGCCAGCAAATCTCCCATGGAGAGACGGCCGCCCCCATCGATGATGACGGACATTTTGGCGGCGAGCTTTTCATGCAGCGCCAGCGCATCAGCCTCTCTGCGAATCTCAGCCGCAAGAGAACTGCCATCGGCGATTTCCTGATCGTCTCGGCCGGCAAGGGGTGAGGTCTCGACTGCCAGTCCGTCGCGAAGCGGCAAACCGAGCGCCAGAACATCATTCTCCAGGTCGCAGGCGCTTTCCCGCGTCAGGCCGCGAAATTGCAGGCTGCCGCGTGCCGTGATGTCTATCAGCCCGTTGCCGTGCCGCTCAGCAAGTTCGCATAGCGCTATCATGTCATGGGGCACAATGTCCGCCTCGAATGCGATGCGCGACAGGTATCCGTCACCGGTCAGCATCGGGGTCGACAAGGCCGGACACGTCCCACGGCGGCCAAACGGCTGGACCAGATCGAAAATCGCTGTCCTCATGCGCCGACCCTTTCAGAACGGGGTAGGATCAGCATTTCAAGTTCCGCATCCACCGCATTGCGGCGGCTGTGCCACAAACCGCGACGACGGGCGGATAAAAAGCGCGTCGCCATCACCTCCGCCGCCTTCGGATTTTCCCGCAGGATGAAATCGCGCACGTCCTCGTTGCCGAAATAGGCGTCGTAAAGCGCCTCGATCAGCGAGGAAGATACCGCATGGGTGGTTTCGGCAAAGCCGATGAGCCGATCAACCGTCTCGGCAAATTCCGCCGCCCCGCGCGGGCCGTGCCGCATCTGGCCGGCAATGAAGCGCGGATTGACGGCACGGGCCCGCACCACGCGCGTCAGCGCCTGCGAAATGGACCGGGCGCGTGGACGTGCGGGATCGGTCGTATCCAGCGCCACAATATCGGCAACGCCACCAAGGACTGCTTTTGCGGCGGAAAAACCGCCGATGAAGGCGACATCGGAAGAACCCTCGAGAAGATCGCGGCCCGGATCGTCACCGGTGTGAATCAGAAGGTCGGCACGGCGCACCAGCTCAACAAAACCAGTATCCTCGAACATCTCAAGCCCATCCGCACCGCCGAAGGCGTGACTTGCCGCATCGAGATAGGCCTGGCCGAGTTCCTCACGTTCATCCCATTTTCCGCTGGCGAGTTTCTCCTCAGTGCCTGCACCATAGGTGCCGGGTGCGGAGCCGAAGATGCGTGCCGGTATATGCCCGAGCGCGGCCGCCTCTTCCGCCAGAGGATTGTCACCCGGCGCTTCATCCCGTCGCGCGACGGCCTTTGCGGCAGCGTCTAGAAGAGCGATCAACGCCGGAAACATGTCGCGGAACAGGCCGGAAATCCGGAATGTGACATCAACACGTGGCCGCCCGATACTGGCCGGCGGCAGAACCTCGATGCCGGTGACGCGACCCGTCGCCGGGTCATGGATCGGTCTCGCCCCCATCAGATGCAGCGCCTGCGCCACATCCTCGCCGCCATTGCGCAGGCTGGCGCTGCCCCAGAGATCAAAAACCAGATGTTTCGGCCAGTCGCCGTGGGACTGCAGATGGTGCCGAAGCACTTCTTCGCCCGCCATGAGGCCCAGCTCGAAAGCCGTCGGCGTCGGCATGGTGCGCGGATCGGCAGCATAAAGATTGCGGCCCGTCGGTAGGACATCGAGACGCCCGCGCGCGGGCGCGCCCGAAGGACCGGGGACAATATGGCGGCCATCGAGCGCAGCAAGCAGCGCTGCTTTTTCCGCCTCAGCGCTTTCGAGCCTCAGAGGATCGATCTCGCCCTCAGGGGAGCGGCCGAAAACATGCAGGCCATCCTTGATGGCAAAGTCCTTGAGGTCGCAGAGGAAGGCATCGATGCGCGACAGCGCCGCATCGGCGTCGTCCTTAACCCCAACGCCCGCATCCGCCGCGAGCCCGGTTTCCAGCGCCTTCTCTACGATCAGTTTTGCCAACCGGTCACGGCGGCGGCGATCCAGCCCGTCCGCCTGCGCATATTCATCGACAAGCTGCTCCAGGGCCGATTGTTCCGGCGAAAGCCCGGCATCGACCAGCACCGGCGGCACATGGCCGATGGTGACCGCAGCAATCCGTCGTTTGGCAACCGCCGCCTCGCCCGGATTGGAAACGATGAACGGATAGACCACCGGCAAGGAACCGGTGACGATCTCGGGAAAACAATCGCGGGAGAGCGCCACCGTCTTGCCCGGCAACCATTCCAGCGTGCCATGCGCACCCACATGCACGATGGCATGCGCCCCGGCGACCCGTTGCATCCAGGCGCCGAAAGCGACCAGCGCATGGCGCGGCGGCAGGGCAGGGTCATGATAATCCACCCGGCGGTCCTCGTTCCGCCCCCGGTCCGGCGCCAGCGCCACAAATACCTGGCCGAAACGGGCGACGCGAAAACGGAATGCGCCGTTGGCTAGCGCATCATCCCGTTCGGCTGAACCCCACGTCGCGTCCACGGAGGCGGCGGCCCCGTCAGGCAAACCCGCAAGAAAATCCTGATAGTCTGAAAGTTCGATAGCCGCTTCCTGCTGCTCGACACAATCCAGCAAAGCCCGCGCCGTTTCGGGAATATCCGAAACGGCATATCCGGCCGCGGCCAGATCGCGCAGCATTTCAAGCACGCTTTGCGGCACATCGAGACCAACCGCATAACCGGTGCGTCCCGGCGCAGCACCCGGATAATCCGGCATCAGAATAACGATCCGCCGTTCCTGTGACGCAGACTGTTTCAACCGCAGAAACGCGGCGATGCGGTTTGCCACCTGCTCGACACGATCCGCTTCCGGTACATTCAAAAGGCTGACACCGCCATCGGTTCGTACCTGTTTGAACGAAATCGCACCGGCAAGAATCCGGCCGTCGAGTTCCGGCAAGACCACATGCATGGCAAGGTCGGACGGGTTAAGACCGCGCGCATTTTCCGCCCAGCCGTCGCGGCGCGTTGTCGCCATGACCACCTGAAACACCGGCACGCCGAGGCGGTCAAACAGAGTCTTACCGCCATCATCCGTCTGGCTGGCGAAAGCCGTGGCGGCAATAATGGCGGCGGGCACAAGATCCGGCAGCACGGTTTCGAGAAAGCGGACCGCCTCCCCATCCTTCAGGCCACTGACAAAAATTGGCAAAGGGCTAAAACCGCGCTGCGAGAGCGCATGAAACAGCGCATCGACGGGCGCAGCATCCGACGCCAGAAGCATGGAGCGGTAAAAGAGAATGGGCAGAATAGGTGCATCGGCGGGGGAACCCGCGCAGGCTTCGGCCTGATCCACGACGCCTTTACCGGGCCGGTAGAAGCCCGCTTTCGGAAGCGGTTGAGCCTCGATATCTGGCCATGCGTCATCACTTGCAAGGGAAGCAAGACCAATGGCAAGCCGGTCCATATTTTCCCGCCCGCCCTCGCGGAAGAAGGAGAGGACCGACGCCAACGTCTGGCGATCAACAGTCGAGGCCGCCTCCAGCTTTTCGTCCCTCTCGCTGCATTCGCCCGGCAGGAGCAGAAGTTTTATGCCCCGCCGCCGCGCCATAATGGAGAGTTGATCGACGCCGTATCGCCAGCGCTCTGCGCCGCCAAGAATCCGGATAAGGATGACGCGGGCATGTTCCGCCGTCTTTTCGATCCACAGATCGACTGACATCGGATGCCGAAGCTCGGAGAGGTTGGCGGCGGAAAGGGACGGAAGCGGCCCCCCCGCCTGCCGCCATGCCTGTTCCAGCCCGGCAAGATCGCTTGCCGAAAAAGACAGCATCACCACATCCGATCGCGGCTGGTTGAGATCAACCGGCTCGATCAGGTCGTCCAGAGACGAGGATGTGGTGGCGAGAATATGCATCTAAAGCATTTCCAGTAAAAGTGCGTGGCGGTTTTGCGTCCGAACAATGCGAAAAAACAATAGAGCACGTCCCGTTTAAACCGGACGTGCTTTATGTCAGGCAGCCAGCATCTGTTCGATCTTTTCGCGGTTGAGACCCTTTTCACCGATAACAACGAGGCGGCTGCGGCGTTCCTCACCGGCTGCCCAGGGGCGATCGTAATAGTGGTTGACGCGGCTGCCGACGGCCTGCACCTGCAGGCGCATCGGCTTGGCGGAAACCTCGATGAACCCCTTGATGCGCAGGACATTTTCCGCAGCCGCCGTTTCGGCGATACGAACCGCCAGAGCTTCCGGATCGGTCACGGCCGGTAGATCGATGACGAAGCTGTCGAAATCATCATGTTCGTGGTCAAGCTCACCATCGTGATGGGTGCGACGGTTTTCGATATCCTCCTCCACCGCAAGGCCAAGGCCGATCAGAACGGCGGGGTCAATTGCGCCATTCGAGGCGACGACGATCTTTGCGGCCCGCGGCAGATGCTCGAGAATATGAGCCTTCGCCTTTTCCAGACCGGCACTATCGAGGAGATCGGCCTTGGTCAGCACGATAAGATCGGCACAGGCGATCTGGTCCTCGAAAACCTCTTCGACCGGATCGTCGTGATCGAGAGCTTCGTCATTCGCCCGCTGGGCGGCAAGCGCTTCCATGTCATGCGCCACCTGGCCCTCGGCAAGGGCAGCTCCATCCACGACAGCAACCACAGCGTCAACAGTAACGCGGCTCTTGATGGCCGGCCATTGAAACGCCTGCACCAACGGCTTAGGCAGGGCAAGGCCCGAGGTCTCGATGAGGATATGCTCCACCTTCGGCTGACGGCTTAGAATTTGTTCGATAGCGGGCTGGAAATCATCCGCGACTGTGCAGCAGATGCAGCCATTGGCCAGTTCGACGATGTTTTCTTCCGGGCAGCTCTCAATGCCGCAGCCTTTCAGGATTTCGCCATCGATGCCGATATCACCGAATTCGTTGACGATAATGGCCAGTCGCTTGCCATCAAGCTTTTCGAGAAGACCGCGCAGCAGCGTGGTTTTTCCAGCCCCCAGAAAGCCGGTGACGATGGTGCAGGGAACGCGGTCCAGAAGGGTGCTCATGATCTCTCCTCGGTAAAATCGAATGGGGGAATGCGCGCCACCATGCCGCGCTTCAATGTGTCGGGGCGGCCGCGCCAGGGCATCAATCCATCTGCGGAGGCGGCCAGCATGCGAGCGCCGGTCAGCAGGTCTTCCGCATCGTCGGGCGTCAGCCCGCCAAAGACATAGGACCAGCCGTCGGCGCCACGCAGCACGGCGCTGAGGCCGCGTTTGCAATTGGCAAGACAATTGACGGAACGAACGACAATGCCGGATTCCTGCGCCGTTGCCATGACGGCGTCTGCTAGACGCGCACCGGGGCGCGGTTCCGCATTGGGATCGGTTTCATCGCGACAGCTGCGGCAGACGAAAACGACGACACCGGAGGCCGTTTCGCTTTCCGCGTCCGAATTCGCACATGAAGATGTCGCTGTAATATCCAAACCGTTTCGCTTTCCGCGCCTTTAAAAACTCATCGGGGTGCGGATGTCGAAAACGGCATGCGGAAAAGCGCAGAACCGGCTGTTCGATCTGACCGACTGACCGGAGCACCCCGCCCGGCAGACGTTTTTCCTGAAACGGCAGGTCTCCTGGCTTGCGGCTTTAAAACACCCGGGCACCGCCTTCCCGAACCATCTTTAGAGGTCCAGTGGCTTTACGGTGCGAGCTTACCGCTTACAGTTGCGGGGGCAGCCACGGAATAACCCTAACAGGGTGGAACCGTGTTCCCTCTTAGCTTTTCCCGTTGCCGGGAAAAGACCGTCAGTCCCTTACCCTTAGGCTGAACGGGCGTGGGGGTCAATGCCGCGACCCTGTCCCTCATGCATTGCCGGGTGTGGCAAATTGGGTATAGTCGCCGCTCCGAATGGCGGGGCATCTGGTCCCGGGCAGGTGGATGAGAAGGAACATGCGATGATACGCGATATCAGCGACAACGAGGCCGAGCGTCACCGGCAGAAAATGGTCAATCGCAAGACGGTTCAGGATGCCGAAGTTGCGGAAAAGACCATCGAAAAAGGTCTGCTGATGATCAATACCGGTCCCGGCAAAGGCAAGTCCACGGCCGCTTTCGGCCTTGCTTTGCGTATGCTCGGCACCGGGCGACGGGTGGGCGTGGTGCAATTCATCAAGGGCGCATGGTCGACGGGCGAACAGCAGGCCCTGACTTTGTTCGGCGACAAGGTAGAGTGGCGCACCATGGGCGAAGGGTTCACCTGGGATACGCAGGATCTGAAACGCGACGTGGCGGCAGCCGCAAAGGCCTGGGAAGAAGCCAAGGTCCTGATGGCCGACGAAACGATCGGCCTTTTGATCCTCGACGAGCTGAACATCGCGCTCCGCTATGATTACCTGCCGCTGGAAGAGGTTGTCGAAACGCTTTCCAGCCGCCGGCCCGATCTGCATGTCATCGTCACCGGCCGTAACGCCAAACAACCGCTGATCGACGTTGCCGACATGGTGACCGAAATGACCCTCGTCAAACATCACTTCAAAGCAGGCGTGAAGGCGCAGGCGGGGATAGAATTCTGACATGACTGCACGTGTGCTGATGTTTCAGGGAACCGGCTCGGATGTCGGCAAATCGCTGATGGTGGCCGGCCTTGCCCGCGCCTTCGTCAAGCGCGGCCTGTCCGTCATGCCGTTCAAGCCGCAGAACATGTCGAACAATGCGGCGGTCACCGCCGATGGCGGCGAGATCGGCCGCGCCCAAGCGCTGCAGGCGCGGGCAGCAGGTGTTCCGCTCTCCGTTCACATGAACCCGGTATTGCTGAAGCCGCAAAGCGAAACCGGCGCACAGGTCGTGGTGCAGGGCAAAATCGTTGGCAATGCCAAAGCCGCCGATTACCAGCACATGAAAGCCGGGCTGATGCCGCACGTGCTGGAAAGTTTCAGGCACCTGAAAAACCAAGCCGATCTGGTGCTGGTGGAAGGGGCGGGCAGCGCGTCCGAAATCAACCTGCGTGCCAACGACATCGCCAATATGGGTTTTGCCTGCGCGGCGGGTGCGCCGGTGATCCTGATCGGCGATATCGACCGGGGCGGCGTCATCGCCAGCCTCGTCGGCACCAGAACCGTGCTCGAACCAGACGATGCCGCGATGATAGAAGGTTTCATCGTCAACCGCTTTCGCGGCGACCCGGCCCTGTTTTCAGACGGCATGCGAATGATTGCGGAAAAAACCGGCTGGGCATCCATCGGGCTTCTGCCGCATTTCGCCGACGCGGCAAAGCTGCCGGCAGAAGACGCTCTCGGGCTTTCCGGCCCGGCACAACAAAAGCCCGGCGCGAATATCCGCATCGCCGTGCCGATCCTGCCGCATATTTCCAATTTCGACGATCTCGATCCCCTCGACATGGAGCCGGATGTGGAGCTGATCCGCGTTCGGCCTGGAGAAACCATTCCCGCCGATTGCAGGCTGGTTCTGCTTTGCGGTTCGAAATCCACCATTGCCGATCTCACCGTGCTGAAAAACGCGGGCCTCGATATCGACATCAAGGCGCATGTGCGGCGCGGTGGCTATGTTCTCGGCCTCTGCGGCGGATTCCAGATGCTTGGAAAAACTGTTGCCGATCCTGACGGCATCGAAGGGCCACCAGCGACGGTGGAAGGGCTTGGCCTGCTGGATGTGACGACGGTTTTGACGGGCGACAAGAGGCTCGTCTCCGTGCAGGGCAAGAGCTTCGACGGAATTAATTTATCCGGCTATGAAATGCATGTCGGCGAAACGACGAGCGTAACGGGCAACCTTCCGTTTTCGACTATTGACGGGCATGCAGACGGCGCCATCTCGCCCGATGGCCGCATCTTCGGCACCTATATACACGGTCTTTTTGCGGATGATCGCCAGCGTGGTGCATGGCTTGAGCGACTTGGTGGAGAGAGCACGGAACTGAACTATGATGCACAGGTGGACGCGGTTCTTGACCGCCTGGCTGAGCATATGGAACAGCACCTCAATCTCGACAGGCTGCTTTCTATAGCGCGATAAGGATCGCCAGTAACCCGAACAGTCCGATCAGCAAGAAGTCCGCGATCCTTGCGAGCCGAAGCGCCTTGCGAATATCGCCGGCAACCAGCGCTGCTCTTCCGCCTTCGCCCATGAAACGCGCCTCGATCATCTGACCGCCGTAGGAACGCGGACCGGCGAGCGCGAAGCCGAGGGCACCCGCAAGCGCCGCCTCCGGCCAGCCGGCATTTGGCGAACGGTGGTGACGCGCATCGCGACGTATCGCGGCAATGGCCCCACTCGGCGAAGCGCCTTTCACAAAAAATGCAGCAACCACGAAAAGACCGCCGCTCAATCTCGATGCTGGCAGGTTGACCAGATCGTCCAACCGCGCCGATGCCCAGCCGAAGGCTTCATGGCGCGGCGAGCGATGGCCGATCATGCTGTCGGCCGTATTGATCGCCTTGTAACTTGCGCCGCCCGGCAGCCCCAGAAGCCCGAGCCACAGGGAAGGGGCAACGATGCCGTCGGAAAAATTCTCGGCTAGGCTTTCGATCGCCGCCCGGCAAATCGCGGCCTCATCCAGCGCCTGCGGATCGCGGCCAACGATCATCGAAACAGCTTTGCGGCCGCCTTCCACCCCCTCGCGCTCCAGCGCAATGGCGACGGCCTCCACATGCTGTTCCAGACTTTTTTGTGCCGGAAACGACGCGCCTAGCAACGAAACAAGCAACAGACCGAAGGGGAGGAACATAAGAACCGACTGCGCAAACCATGCAAGAAATACAGTCAGACCTACAAAAACAGCCAGCGCCGCAACGCCTGCCGCCTTACGCTGCGAAAATGAGGCACTCTCCTGGTTCCATTTTTTGTCCAGCAGCGCGATAAGCGAACCGATCCAGGTGACGGGATGGCCGATACGTTTGAACAGCCAGTCCGGATAACCGGTCAGGCGTTCGATGACGAGCGACAGGAAAGCGAGAGCAAAGAACATGGGCGAAACAGTACCAGAAAAGGCGCAGACTTCGATCCGTCACGGCGGCAATCTCGGCAGGGCGCGCCTGATGTTTCCTGAAGCGCCGGAACCGTGGATCGACCTGTCGACCGGGATCAATCCGCACTCCTACCCGCATTCGCCCATTCCCGCCAGAGCATTTGCCCGCCTGCCGGAGCCTGATGCGACCGAGGAATTGAAGCGACTTGCCACCACAAGTTTCGGCGCACCGTCCGACCGGCATGTGGCTCTCTCCCCCGGGACCCAAATGCTGATGCCATTGCTCGCTCATATCGCACTCGCCCGCGGAGCAAAAAACGGCGCCGTGCTTTCGCCCGCCTATGCGGAACATGCCCGTACCGCCCGCATGGCCGGACTGACTGTGGCCGAAGTGGAGGACATCAGCGGCCTGGCGGCATCTGATTATGCCGTGGTCGTTAATCCCAACAATCCCGATGGCCGCGTTATCGATCGCGAAGACTTGTTGTCGTTGGCCGAGACCATGCGCCGCAAGGGCGGCCTGCTCGTGGTGGATGAGGCCTTCATCGAAACGGGAGGTGCCGAAAGCCTCGCAAATGTTGCCGGTCACGACGCGCTGGTGATCCTGCGATCCTTCGGCAAATTTTACGGCATGGCCGGCGTCCGGCTCGGTTTTGCGCTCGCACGTCCCGACATCGCTGGGGAACTGGAGGCAAGGCTTGGCCCGTGGGCAGTTTCCGGCCCGGCTCTGCATATCGCAACGCAAGCTTTGGCGGACAAGGAATGGCAATCGTCCATGCGTCTCCGTCTCACGAAAGAGGCACGGCGTATGAATGGCCTGCTGGAAAAAGCGGGACTAACGATTGCCGGCGGCACGTCCCTGTTTACTCTGGTAAGGGACCACCGCGCCGCTGATCTTTTCGGCCATCTTGGCCGGCGCGGCATTCTGGTACGCATTTTTGATGAAAGGCCGAACGACATGCGTTTCGGCCTTCCGGGTGCTGAAGAGGAATGGCAGCGCCTCGGTGAAGCGCTGTCATCCTTTTGATTATTCTTCGAACGTATAGGTCTTGATAGACTCCGGCTTCATTTCGATGGAGAAGCCGGGCAGTTTCGGCGGCATATAAGCAGCATTTCTGATATCGCAGGGTTCGATGAAATGCTCGTGCAGATGGTCGACATATTCGATCACGCGGCCTTCCTTGGTACCGGAAACCACGAGATAGTCGATCATCGACAGATGCTGGACATATTCGCAAAGGCCAACGCCACCGGCATGCGGCCAGACCGGCAAATTGTATTTGGCAGCGATCAGCAGAACCGCCAGTACCTCGTTCAGACCACCCATGCGGCAGCTGTCGATCTGCACCACATCGATCGCGCCTTCGGCAATGAACTGCTTGAACATGATGCGGTTCTGGCACATTTCGCCGGTCGCCACCTTCACGGAGCCGATGGCCGCACGAATCTTGCGATGGCCGACGATATCGTCCGGGCTGGTGGGCTCTTCGATGAAGAAGGGCTTCGCGAAGGCAAGCTTATTGACCCAGTCGATCGCCTGATCCACTTCCCAAACCTGATTGGCGTCGATCATCAGATAACGGTCGGGACCGATCACCTCACGGGCGATGGTGAGACGACGGATATCGTCTTCCAGATCGCGGCCGACCTTCATCTTCACATGGTTGAAGCCGGCGTCGATCGCCTCCTGGCAAAGACGGCGCAGCTTGGCGTCGTCATAACCGAGCCAGCCGGCGGACGTGGTGTAGCAGGCATAGCCTTCGTTCTTCAGCGTCTCGATACGTTCCTTTTTGCCGCTTTCGGCTTTTCTGAGGATCGCGAGCGCATCGTCCTTCGTCAGCACGTCGGTCAGATAACGGTAATCGACGATGTCGGCGATTTCTTCCGGGCTCATGTCGGCAACAAGCTGCCAGACGGGTTTACCCGCCTTCTTGGCAAGCAGGTCCCACACCGCGTTGACGACAGCACCGGTAGCGAGATGCATCGCGCCCTTGTCCGGGCCGATCCAGCGTAGCTGGCTGTCACCGGTCAGATGCCGCCAATATTTGCCGGGGTTCTCGGTCACGGTGGCGAGATCGGTTCCAACCACCAGATGGCGCATCGCTTCGATGGCCATGCAGCAAATCTCGTTGCCGCGGCCGATGGTAAAGGTCAGCCCGTGGCCTTTCAGGCCCAGCTCGTCAGTGTCGAGAATGACATAAGCCGCCGAATAATCCGGGTCGGGGTTCATCGCATCCGAACCATCAAGGCTCTGGGAGGTAGGAAAACGCAGGTCGAAAACACGCAGATCTGTAATTTTTGTCATGGCCGTTCACTCGCGGTCAGTGTGTATGGATATCGTTCAATCGAGGTGGAATGTTTCTTCCATCATGGCCCACCACTCACCTTCCTTGCGGCTTTCGAGCGGTTGCTGGCAGGGTATGGTGAAAGACCACCATTCCAGGTTCTTCGGGCTTGCGGCGATCTTCGCCATGTCGGCGCTGAAATCGGTGCCGTGATATTCCCAGTATCCGAACAGCAGATTTTCCGGTTCCCGCAGGAAGATCGTGTAGTTGCGGATGTTGCAGTCGCTGATAAGCGCCAGAATCTCGGGCCAGACGGCGGCGTGCAGTCTTTTATATTCCGCAATCATGTCCGGTTTGACGCCGATGACCATGCCCATACGCTGCATGAAAAACTCCGTTATTGCTTGATGGTAGCGAGCGTCGCACGCAGCTTCTGCTGCGGCAAATTCAATCCCAGACGTTCCGCCGCAGCGATGACCGGGACGAAACGGCGGCGTTTCTTTTCGTCATGATTGCCGGCAATGTCGGCGAGCCGGTGCGCGAGAAATGGGTTCATGAAACGCTCCCGCACCGCACCGATATAGGCTTGCGCCTCGTTCCCCATGCCTTCTGCGGCAAAGACCGGCAGAACCTCGTCCCGCCAGAGCGTTTCCAGATCCCCGACGAGCGCATCGTCGGCCATCGCCTGCCGCACTGTCTCGTCTTTCGCGCGGGCATCCTGCAGCCAGCGCTCGGCAAGATAGGAATGGCCGAGATTGAGCAGGAACAGCTTCAGCTTTTCGTAATGGTCGAGATCATCAGTCAGCACCACCGCAGGGTGGGTGCAGGGAAGAACGAGACCTTCCTGCCGCTCGATCGCCCAGAGCGCATAGGGCTCGGCAACCGCACCAACGGGATCAATCGGTTCGGAAACGATGCGGTCCACCAGACTATTGGCGAAACGGCATTTTTCATTCAGGTAGAAGCCGAAACCCGCAGGCACCTGCCATTCGTCGGCAAGCTGGCGAACAACCTCTTTCAACCGGTCGCCATTGCGCGGAACAAGCTCGCAGGGAAAGATCGATACAGGCGCTTCCGGATTGGTCTGAAAACGTTCCAGCAGCAACATGCAGAGCTTGGCCGGGAAACTCTTCGGCACGAGGCTGAAATCCGCCGCCAGACCGGGACCATCGAACGAATCCAGCTCATAACCGCGATCACCCGTATTGGACAGAATGACCTCGGCCAAGCCGGCGATACGCCGCACCTCCGCCCAGTCAGCAGCGGCCGTCAACGCTAGCGCAACGGCCTTGCCCGGAATTTCCTCATCCACTTCCTGCCCATCGCGAATGCCGCGAATGCGCACCGGATAGGGCGCGCCACCGTTCAGCGCCGCAACGCGCTTCAGGCTTTCGGCATTACCGGTCGTCTGGACGATTGCAATGCGCCCAAGGGCCTCGCCTTTTTCCAGCGCCTGCGAAATGAACAGATCCGCATGCGCCAGAAGAAAGCGGCTGGTACCAAATTGCAGGATTGGGGTGTCAGTCGTCATGCGACCTCCACCATACCCTTGATGACGCCGGCTTTCGGATCGGTCAGCCCGGCGAATTTGGAGGGCACATCGGCAAGCGTCATACGGTGGGTGATGAGTGCTTCCGGTACCTTGCCTTCGCGCAGAGCCTGCAACACCCGTTCGAAATCCTCCGGCGTCGCATTACGGCTGCCAAGCAGCGTAGTTTCCCGCTTGTGAAACTCCGGATCGTTGAAAGCGATATCGCTGGCAACGATGGAAACCAGCACATAGGAACCACCGTGACCGACGAAGGAGAAACCGCGTTCCATGGCTTTCGGATTGCCGGTCGCATCGAAGACGGCGTCGAAGAAATCACCGCCGGTAATATCCGACAGTCGATCCTTGTCGCCTTCGCCGAGCGTTACCGTATGGGTGACGCCGAGATGATCCTTGCAGAAATCCAGCCGGTCGGTACGCCCGTCAATCATCGTCACTTCGCCGCCGTCGAGAACGGCGAAAACCGCAACCGCCATGCCGATCGGACCGGCACCGACGATCAGAACCTTCTGGCCTTTTTCCACCGACCCACGGCGCACGGCATGCGCGCCGATAGCCAGAAATTCGGTCATTGCTGCCTGATCGAGGCTCAAGCCCTCCGCCTTCAGCACGAATTGCTGCGGAACGCTCAGATATTCGACCATACCGCCATCGCGATGAACGCCGAGCACGCCGATATTGCGGCAGCAATTGCTCTTGCCCTTAAGGCAGGCGCTGCATTCGCCGCAGGAAATATAAGGGATGACTGTAACGACATCTCCTGCCGACAGGTGGCTGCCTTCCGGCGCCTCTTCCACCGTGCCGGAAAGCTCGTGGCCCATGATACGCGGATAGGAAAGATAAGGCTGATTGCCGGTGAAAATATGCAGGTCCGTGCCGCAGACGCCGATGCGACGGATGCGCACGAGCACTTCACCTTCACCACGCGCGGGTTTCGGTAGTTCCTTGGGGACAAGTTGACCGGGGGTTTCGCAGAAAATCGCCAGCATGCATCACCTGTGGGAAAGGGAATAAAAACGAACGGCGTTACCGCCAAAAACTGCCGCATGGTCCTGCTCAGGCACGATTTCACGGCAGAAATCCAGCCATTCCTGATAGTCGCCGGCCAGCCGTAACACCGGCCAGTCGCTGCCGAAGATCACGCGGTTGCCACCGAACAGTTCCAGCATGGTTTCGGCATAGGGCCGGACCGCTTCCGGTTTCTGATCGCCGCGCTCGGTCAACAGGCCGGAAAGCTTGCAATGCAGATTGGGAAGGGCCGCCAGGGCCGCCATATCCCTGCGCCAGTCGCTATAGTGACCGGTGGCGATAAGCGGCTTCGCACCGTGATCGATGACGACAGGCAATTGCGGATGGCGACGGGCGAAGGCCAGAAGATGCGGCAGATGCGGCGGCAGAACCAGCGCATCGAACACCAGTGCGTGTTTCACCAGCGCATCCACGGCGGCATCAAGCGCGGGATCGTCGATCCAGGTCACATCCTCCATGCCTTGCAGCATCGGGCGCACACCCTTGAAGGCCGGATGTTCAGCCCGGCGAGCAATTTCTACCGCAGCATCAGCGGACTTCATATCCACCCAGCCGACGACACCCTTGATGAAATTAGTGCTATCCGCCAGATCCAGCATAAAATCCGTGTCGGCCGCACTTTCCATAGTCTGTACCAGCACCGTGCCGGAAACCCCGGCCTTTGCCAGCAGAGGTGACAGATCCGACGGAAGGAAATCCCGGTAGATGGCAGCCAGAGACGACGGCGGCCATTGCCCGGCACGATCCTTCATCAGCCAGAAATGCTGGTGGGCATCGATAATCATCGCGTCAGGCCTTTTTGCCGGGCACGGGGGCGCCTTCAGGAATCAGGCCGCGCTTTTGCAGCTCGGACCAAAATTCATCCGGAATAGCCTGTTCAAACCATTCGATGTTGGAGGTGAGCTGTTGCGCATTGCGCGCGCCCGATACGACGGTCACCGAAGCCGGATGTGCGAGCGGAAATTGCAATGCGGCAGCCGGCAGCGACACGCCCAGCTCGTCGCACACGCCTTGCAGCGCATCCACGCGGGCAATGATGTCGGCAGGCGCGTCGGCGTAATTGAATTTGCGGTTACCCGCCAGAATGCCCGAATTGAAAACGCCGGCAGCGACGATGGCAACACCGGTTTCCGCGCAGCGGTTCATGAAGGCAAGGCTCTGCTGCTCCAGAAGCGTATAACGACCGGCGAGCATGGCAACATCGATGTCGAAAACGTCCATGGCATCGTTGACGATTTCCCACTCGTTGACGCCGAGACCGATAGCCCCCGTCGATCCTTCTTCGCGCAGCTTGCCGAGTGCCCGGAAGCCGCCGCCGGTGGTCAGCTGCTCCCAGTAATGCTGGTGCTTTTCGCCATGGGTGAAGGAGCCGATATCGTGCACATAAAGAATATCCGGCTTCAGAACGCCGAGCCGCTGCTGGCTCGCCTCGAAGGAACGCAGGATACCGTCATAGGAATAATCATAGACCGGGCGGAAAGGCAGCGGCGCAATATAGGCGTCCTCTTCCGGGCCAACCGTTTCGTCCGGAACCATGACACGGCCGACCTTGGTGGAGAGTGTGTACTCGCCACGGTCATGCTCCGTCACCATTGTTCCAAGACGACGCTCCGAACGCGTGTAACCGTAAAAAGGCGCGGTATCGAAATAGCGAATGCCGCTTTCCCATGCCTTGTCGAACGCGCCTTTGGATTCCTCATACGGCGTGACGCGGTAGAGATTACCCATCTGGGCGCAACCGAGGCCCATGACCGTGACTTCCACGGCGCGGCGCGGCAATTTACGTGTATCGGAGACTTTCATCGCAGGGGGCTTCCTGAATTTTTAGGTAGAGCGGGACGGCCAAAACCGTGTGTGGTTTACCCGAAATACCGCTTCTCAAATTTGTGAGGCGCGCCGCCGGTAAAGCGGCGCGCCATTATACAATCAATAAAGAACGTTCTTGGCTTCCGGCTTTTCGATGTTGTCCTTGGTGACAACAACGACGCCCGTGTCGACGAACTTCTCGACCTTTTCCTTCTTGATGAGCTTGGAAACGGTTTCGATGCCCTTTTCACCCATCTGATAGGAACCCTGAACGACGATACCGGTCAGCGTGCCGTCCTTGACGAAGCCCTGAAGGTCCTGGTTGCCGTCAAAGCCGATGCCGACAACCTTGCCTGCCTTGCCTGTCTGGGCGAGTGCGCGGCCAACGCCGATGGCGGTGGGTTCATTCGCTCCGAAGATGCCCTTCAGATCGGCATTGGCGGCCAGAACGTCGGTCGTCTGGTTCAGCGCGGTCGCCATCTGCGACTGCGAATAGAACGGGCCGACGATCTTAAGGTTGGAATGCATCTGGATATAGTCGGTGAAACCGCCAACGCGGCCGATTTCCGAGCCGGCACCTGCGACGTAGGACATGACGGCGATCTTGCCTTCCTTGCCCACCTTGTCGATCAGCGCCTGTGCAGCCAGTTCGCCGGCTTTCTTGTTATCGGTCGCCAGGAAGGACTGGTAATACTGCTCGGAGCCCTGAGCGAGCTGCGAGTCGATCAGAACAACGGGAATGCGGGCTTCCCAGGCTTTCTTGACAGCCGGAACCAGCGCGTCAGGATCGGAAGGAGCCAACACAATGCCCGAAACCTTACGGTTTACGGCGTTTTCAACCATGTTGACCTGATCGGCGATAGCCGATTCGGAAGCCGGACCCTGGAAGGTCATGGTGTTGCCGGCAGAGTCCTTCATCGCCGCATCGGCGCCCTTCTGAACGTTCTGCCAGAAGGTGGAGTTGACGGTCTTGACGATGACAGCGATTTCGCCGGCCTGCACGGTGGAGACGCTCCACAGCGCGATTGCGGATGTCAGAAGGGCGGTCGTAAGTTTGTTCATTTCTTCCTCCGTGATGTCGGCATACCGGGCCTCCCGTGCCGATCTTGTTTGCGGATAGGGTCCGCAGCCCTTGATCAGCGGCGGTTGCGCAACTGGTCGATCCAGACGGTGACCAGAATGACAAGGCCGATGATGATCTGTTGCGTGAAGGCGGACACGCCGTTCATATTGAGACCGTTGCGCAGGATGCCGATGACGAAGGCGCCAATGGCTGTGCCCGAAATCGTGCCCACGCCGCCGATGAGCGATGTACCGCCGATAACGGCGCTGGCGATGGCGTCCAGCTCATACATCACACCCTCGTTTGGCTGGGCAGTGACGAGGCGCGACATCAGCACGCAACCCGTCAAACCGGCGAGCGTACCGGACAGGATGTAGGTGAAATTGGTGACGCGGGCGACGTTCACGCCGGAAAGGCGCGCCGCATCCGCATTCGAACCGACGGCATAGATATGACGACCAAGGATCGAGCGGTTGAGCATGAAGGAAACCGCGAGCGCAATCACCACCATCAGGATGACGGGGTAGGGAATGCCCGGAAACACCACGTTCGGAAAACCGTCGTCGCCAATATTGACGATGCGGAAGAGAGCGCCGTTACCGAGTTCACCGAAGGATTCGCCGAGACCGGAAACGGCCCGAGCACCAGTGATCTGCAGTGCCACGCCACGGGCGATCAGCATCATGCCGAGCGTGGCGATGAAGGGCGGCAGCTTGAAGCGCGTGACCATGAGGCCGTTGATGAGACCGCAAAGCGACCCCGTCAGAATGCCGAGCAACATGCCGACCGGAACCGGCATCCCCAGCTCCTTCACCGCAAGTGCGGCGACGACGCCAGCCAGAGCAAGCACCGAACCGACGGAAAGATCGATGCCGCCGGTGATGATGACGCAGGTCGCACCGATGCCAAGAAGGGCGATGGAGGTCACCTGAAGCGCAATGGTCATGGCGTTGTTGACGGAGAAGAAGGCGCTGCTGGTGGCGGAAAACACCATGACCAGCGCAACGAGACTGCCAAGAGCCGCAAACTTCTGGATGATGTCCTTCTGGCGGTCGCTGAAAGCGAAGCTCTTCTTGGGTTCTGCAATATTAGCCATGTCGTTCCTCACTGCGCAGTCCGGCCGTAACCGGACGCGTACCGCATGATTTCTTCTTGATTGGTCTTGGCGGTCTCAAGCACGCCCGTGATCCGGCCCTGGTGGAAAACGGCGATACGATCCGTCAACCCCAGAATTTCCGGCAGTTCCGAACTGATGAGAATGACGCCGATGCCCTGCGCGGCCAGCTCGTCCATGATCTTGTAGATCGCGAACTTCGCGCCGACATCGATGCCGCGTGTCGGCTCGTCGAAGAACAGCACGCGCGACTGCCGGAACAGCCATTTGCCGATGATGATTTTCTGCTGATTGCCGCCCGAAAGCAGCCGCACCGTCTGCTCGATCGAGGGGGTGCGGATATTCAGGAGATCGACATAACGTCTGGCGACATCGTCATGCTTCTTGAAGTCGATCAGTCCGAAGCGGTTGGAAACTTCGCCGATATTGGCAAGCGTCGTATTGGCCGCAACCGACATCTTGATGGCAAGGCCATCGCTTTTGCGGTCTTCCGAGAGATAGGCGATGCCCTCCTCGATAGCGTCGCGCGGAGAACTGATCGAAAGCTCCCGCCCGTTGAAAACGACCTTGCCGGCATCCAAAGGATCGGCGCCAAAGATTGCGCGCGCAACTTCCGTGCGACCTGCACCCATCAGCCCGGCGAAACCGAGAATCTCGCCGCGTCGCAGCGAGAAACCGACATCGTGGAACACGCCGGTGCGCGTCAGCCCTTCGACGGAGAAAATAATCTCTTCCGTGGGGCGCGAAGTGCGCTCGGGGAACTTGTCCTCCAGCGAACGGCCAACCATGCGGGTGACGATATCGTCAACGGTGATCGACGAAAAATCGTCAGTCGAAATATAACGTCCGTCACGCAGAACCGTCACGCGGTCGACGATCTCGGCCATTTCATCGAGACGGTGGGAAATATAGACGATGCCGACGCCGGATGCCTTGAGATCGCGGATCACCTTGAACAGCAGCCGCGTTTCCTGCTCGGTCAGCGAGGAGGTCGGCTCGTCCATGATGAGGACTTCCGCATCCAGCGACAGCGCCTTGGCGATTTCCACCATCTGACATTGGGCGACCGAGAGACCGCGAACGATCTGGTCGGGGTCGATGTCAACTCCAAGCCGGTCGAGACAGCGTTTGGCATCAAGGCGCAGCTTCTTGCGATCGACGAGGAAACCACGACGAGGCTCACGCGCGAGATAGATGTTCTCGGCGACGGAAAGATGCGGAACGAGGTTGAGTTCCTGATGGATAATGGCGATACCGGCTGCTTCGGACTCCAGCGGCGATGCATATTGCACCTTCACACCCTTATGCAGGATGGTTCCTTCGCTCGGCTGATAGACGCCGCTAATGATTTTCATCAGCGTCGATTTTCCGGCACCGTTCTCACCACAAACGGCATGAACCTCGCCGCTGCGCAGATCGAAATGCACATTCGACAACGCTTTGACGCCCGGAAATTCCTTGCTGATGTTTTCAAGACGCAGGAGACCTGAACCTAGGCCGCGCGCCGTCTCCTCAGGCGAAAAATCGCCTCGAATTGTCGATGCGCCCTGCGACATCTAGAAACCTCCACCCGCGCTCCCCGCTCCACCGGGGGCAATAATGAGCCAAATGGTTAGGCCGGTTTTTTAGAATGGTCAAGCCAATTAGCCAAAAATTTGAATCGGGATTCTGAAACGCACAAAACGCTCTCAAGAGAAAATGCTAAATAACGTTGCAAATTCTTATATTTAAGTAATTTCTTGCGTATTGATACGCTTGGCGTTACGGTAAGGCCAAATCCAGACAGCAGACAAGGTTCGTCAGAAAACACATGAATGGTCAGGCCAAAATAGCGGAACCGCGCAGGCTTTATCAGCAGATTGCGGACCAGATACGCGAACTCATCGATATGGGTGAGTTTCTGCCCGGAACGCGGCTTCCTGCTGAACGGGAACTGGCACAGAAGCTCGGAGTTTCAAGACCGTCATTGCGCGAAGCGCTGATTGCGCTTGAAATCGACAACACCGTCGAAATCCGCATGGGTTCCGGTGTTTACGTGTCCACCGAGGCTCTTCAAACAACCCATAACACCAAGTCGCTGGGCGACAGCCCGTCCGAACTGATGCAGGCGCGCGCGGCGCTGGAAGGCGCGACCATCGTGCTGGCGGCGAGCCGCATGACCGATGAAACGCTCGCAAGCCTTCGCCAGATCCTGAACACGATGCAGCGGGAAATCGAGGCCGCGCGCAAGCCCCTCGATCAGGACCGGCTTTTTCACGTCACCATTGCCGAGCAAACCGGCAACAGCGTTCTGGCGCGGCTGGTGGCAAACCTGTTCGATGAACGCCACAGCCCAATTTCGGCGCAATTGCGCGTGAAATTCGAGGATCGCGATACCTGGACCCAGGCCCTTCAGGAGCACGAGGCCATTCTGGCGGCGCTGGAGCTGAAAGACCCGCTTCTGGCGCAGGCGGCCATGCACACCCATCTTGAAGGCTCCAAGAGACGCTGGGTAGACAGCTGAGTTCAAAACATAGCAGGCAATATACCGGGGAGGAGAAAAACCCGTGAGTGAGAATTCCGAGGCAACCATTTTGCTGAACGCCAACGACAATGTCGCGGTGGCGCGCCGGTCCATTCCGGCCGGTGGTGCGACAGGCAGAGGCGATCTGGCCGCGCTGGAGTTGATTGGGCGCGGACACAAGGTGGCCCTGACGTTCATCAAATCCGGAGACGAGGTCCTGAAATACGGGCAGGTGATCGGCATCGCCACACAGGATATCGAGCCCGGCCGACATGTGCATTTGCACAATCTTGCCATGGTGCCCTCCGAGCACGCACATCAGTTCAGCACCGATATCGAAGAAAAAGGCATGCTGCCCGAGCGCGAGCGTCGGACCTTCAAGGGTTTTGACCGCGGTCTCGGCGGCGTGGGCACGCGTAACTACATTGGCGTCATCGCTTCCGTGAACTGTTCCGCCACCGTATCGCGTTACATCGCCGATTATTTCAACAAGCAGGGCGGTCTTGATGGCTTCCCCAATGTCGACGGCGTTGTGGCACTGACCCACGGCGGCGGCTGCGCGCTCAATACGAAATCGGAAGGTTACCGTCTTCTGATCCGTACCATCCAGGGTTATGCCCGCCATCCGAATTTCGGTGGCATTTTGCTGATCGGCCTTGGCTGTGAAACCAACCAGATCGCCCCCATCCTCGAACATTACAAGATGGAAGAGGGTGAACGGCTGCGCACCATGACGATCCAGCAGCATGGCGGCACGCGCAAGACGATCGATGCGGCCATTGCCGAGATCAAGGCGATGCTGCCGATGGTCAATGCTGCCGAGCGCACCGAACAGCCGCTTTCTAAATTGAAGTTGGCACTGGAATGCGGCGGCTCGGATGGTTATTCCGGCATATCCGCCAACCCGGCATTGGGTTATGCCTCCGACCTCATCGTGCGCAACGGCGGCACGACAGTTCTTGCCGAAACGCCCGAGATCTACGGCGCCGAACACCTGCTCACGAAGCGCGCCGTCACGCCTGCGGTTGCCGAGAAGCTGTTGCAGCGTATCGACTGGTGGCGCGATTATACCGCCCGCAATGGCGATGAGCTGAACAACAACCCCTCACACGGTAACAAGCTCGGCGGCCTGACCACCATTCTGGAAAAATCACTCGGCGCGGTGGCCAAGGGCGGTTCCATGCCGCTGAAAGCGGTCTACGAATTCGCCGAGACCGTGACCGAGCAGGGCTTCGTCTTCATGGATACGCCCGGTTACGATCCCGTTGCCGTCACCGGCCAGGTTGCCGGCGGCTGCAATGTCATCTGTTTCACCACCGGCCGCGGCTCCGTATCGGGCTTCAAGCCTGCACCCTGCATCAAGATCGCCACCAATTCCGAAATGTATGAGCACATGAAGGAAGACATGGACCTGAACTGCGGTGAGATCGTCACCGGCGCGGAAACCATCGAGGAATCCGGCAAAAAAATCTTCGAACACATTCTGGCGGTGGCCTCCGGCGACAAAACCGTCAGCGAGATTTACGACTACGGCGATAACGAATTCGTGCCGTGGCAGGTGGGGGCGGTGACCTGACCCCGGAGCATTTCCAGTAAAAGTGCATCGCGGTTTTACGTCCTGAAAATGCGAAAAACAAAATCCAGACTGTCCCACGTGAAACAAAAAGGCCCGGAAATCGCTTTCCGGGCCTTTTCTAATTCTCTGCGGACTTCCTGCTCAGTGGCGGAAGTGACGCATGCCGGTAAAGACCATCGTCACATTGTGCTCGTTGGCCGCGTCGATCACCTCCTGATCGCGCATGGAGCCACCCGGCTGGATGACCGCAGTGGCACCTGCAGCAATAGCGGCAAGCAGACCATCAGCGAACGGATAAAACGCTTCCGAAGCCACGGCAGAGCCGCGCGTCAGCGGCTCAGCAAGACCAAGCGCCTTGGCCGCATCTTCCGCCTTCTGGGCGGCGATACGGGCGGAATCCACACGGCTCATCTGTCCGGCGCCGATACCCGCCGTCTGGCCGTCCTTGGCATAGATCACCGCGTTGGACTTCACATGCTTGGCGATCTTGAAGGCGAATTTCATGTCTTCAAGTTCCTGCGGCGTCGGCGCACGCTTGGTGACAACCTTCAGTTCCAGATCCTCGACCATGCCATTGTCACGGCTCTGAACAAGCAGACCGCCGGAGACCGTCTTCGCTGTAATGCCGGCCGCACGCGGATCTGGCAGGCCACCCGCTGCCAGCAGGCGCAGGTTGGGCTTGCGGGCAATAATGGCCTTGGCCTCTTCCGTCACATCAGGCGCGATGATGACTTCGGTGAAGAGCTTGACGATCTCTTCCGCCGTTTCCGCATCCAGCGTGCGGTTCAACGCAATGACGCCACCAAATGCCGAAACGGAATCACATGCCAGCGCCCGACGATAAGCTTCGGCAAGTGTCGGGCCTGTCGCAACGCCACACGGGTTGGCGTGCTTGATGATCGCAACGGCCGGCGCATTTTCCGGCAGGAACTCCGCCACCAGCTCGTAAGCCGCGTCCGTATCATTGATGTTGTTGTAAGAAAGCTGCTTGCCCTGGAGAAGGGCCGCCGTTGCGACGCCGGGGCGCTTTTCGCCGGTCAGGTAGAAGCCCGCGCTCTGGTGCGGGTTCTCGCCATAACGCATCTTTTCCTTCAGCGAACCGCCAATGGCGCGATAATCCGGCGTCTCGATAGCAAGCGCCTCTGCAAACCAGTTGGAGATCACCGCATCATAGGCAGCCGTGCGGGCATAGGCCTTGGCGGCAAAGGTCTGGCGCAGCACATAGGAGGTCTGACCGTCATCGGCCTGCAGGGCTTCGACAAGCGCAGGGTAATCGGACGGATCGGTGACAACCGTGACATAGGCATGATTCTTGGCCGAAGCGCGGATCATTGCCGGGCCGCCAATATCAATATTCTCGACAGTCGTAGGGTAGTCACCGCCCTTGGCGCGGACTTCCTCGAAGGGATAAAGATTGATGACGGAGAGGTCGATCGCCTCGATACCGTGCTCCTTCATCGCCTCCACATGGTCCGCATCATCCCGGATAGCCAGAAGACCGCCATGCACGTTGGGATGCAGGGTCTTGACACGGCCGTCCATGATTTCCGGGAAGTTGGTCACATCGGAAACATCCGTTACCGGCAATCCTGCTTCCGCGATCGCCTTAGCCGTTCCGCCCGTCGACAGGAGCTTGACGCCAAGCTTGGACAGAACCGTCGCCAGCTCGATGATATCAGTCTTGTCGGACACGGAAAGAAGCGCGGTGCGGATTTTGACCTTATCGGGAGCGGGGATTTTTTTGGACACGACAGCCATCAGGCATACTCCGTTCAACGGGGAGGACAGGCTGGACTGGGATTGATCCAGCAATTGCCGCCGCGTTAACACAGCTTGCCGGATTAATAAACAGCGTCGATGCGGGACAGCGAAAACTATGGACGGTTTTTGCCTGAAACCCCGCCGAGGAACCATCTACGCCTTGCGTTCGATGATCCAGCGGATTTCCCGCGTATTCGCCAGATTGAACGGCAGCTCGATCTGCTGCGAAGGCCGCATTCCGGATGCATCGGCCATGAAGACATCCTCGGTCACGAAAAGCTCCAGCCCCGGCGCCGAAAACAGCCAGGTCGTTCCATCCGCCGCCTCCAGATAAACCGACTCCTCGTCCTGCTGGTGCAGCTGGATGTGGGGGTGGATGTGGAAACGCGACACCGCCGAGATGGATTGCAATTGCGTCTTCGCCACATTCTCGTCGGCCCGCAGCAGATCGCGGCCCTTTATCTTTGTGCCGGCCGCATTCAGCTCGATTTCCCGATCATGATAACAACCGAAATTCTGCAAATAGCCATCGTGCGACGCCCACAGGACATCATTGCCGTTTGCATCCGTTCCACGACGGCTGTCCACCTGGCTGACACCGGAAATCATGATCGGCCCGAGCAGCCTTGAACGGGACAGTCTACAAGACGACGTGTCCGCAAGCGTGACGGTCGAATGGGCCGCCGTCGAGCGGCTCGCCCGCTGATATTCAGGTGCCGCATTTTTCGGAAAGCCGGAATTGACGATGAACCGGTTCTTGCCGCAGGACATTTCAAAGGACAGACAGCCCGAATGGGCGTTACGCGAAAGCTCGGCAGAGCCGGGATGGCCCGTGTCCACGATAATGACCGTCTCATCGGTCGCAAGCCGATGGTAATTCACATCCGGCAGCATCTTGGAAGGCCGGCCCGCCGTTTCATCATAACGAAGTACCGAGACAAGCTCGTTGGCGAGTGTTGCGGTCGCACCGTTAAACAGCGCCAGATCACCGCCCTGATGCCGGAAAAACCGGATGGCCGGAAACATCCGGTCTATCGCCGGCACTAGCCCAGACGGCAGATCGTGGCCGAGATTGATGTAGCTTTGCCGAAGCGGCAAAAGATCGAGAAGTAAATCCAGCATGACCCGCGGATTGCGCGAAACATGTCCGCCATCGGGAAGAATCTGGCGCTCCATTTCCTGAGCCAGCTTCATTCCATGCCGTGTAATGCGGGACAGGCGGGTCGGCATGGCGATGGACGCGACGGCAAGCGCAATCCTGATCCGCAGCCTCGCTTCGCCATCCGGCGCGTGTTTGACGATCCTGTCGAGATAACGCACATGAAAGGCGAGACTTTTCAGGAAACGGCGATAAAAACCCGCATCGGCCTCATATAAAACAACGGGAGAATGCGACAGCCAGGCGATCAGCCTCTGTGCCGCGATCTCCGGAGACCAGGCGATACCCGCAATGCGCTTGCCATGAATAGTCATCCATTCGGCGACGATACGGCGCGCTCGCTTGCTGGCTTCACTCGATCTGTCGGAGCGGATATGCCGCAACCAGCCGAATGCATGCAGCCGCTCTTCAAACACCAGCGAGGGGTAATCCACCTGAAATGGCGAGAGGCCGCCGGTTTCGACGACGCGACCGGCAAGTGCTATCCGGCCCCGCAGCAATTCCTCTGCAAAATACGGATCGATTGCCCTGAGATCAGTCGGCGCTGCCACCAGACCATCGGGAACGCGATTGGCAAACCGGGATACATGCAGGCGCAAAGGCGCAAGGCCCACACACAGATGACGATATGCCATCCGTGAAAGAAGACCGGCGGCATTGATGCTGCCTGCAAAGGACCCTGACAAGCTGTGTTTCCCGTTTCACATGTTTTGTTTTTATGAGTGAACCGTGATGATCGGAACGTTATCGGCAATTATCCAATGATTCGCGGAAGCTTGGCTTTTTTCTACTTCTTACGCAAGACACTGCTAAAAAACCCATCGATGCCGCCGAACATATCCGGCGTCGTGCGAAGATCGCCCTCGGCACTGACGGCCACTTCCATTCCCGGCCAATCCTCCTTGCGGACGGCAACACGCTCGAAGGCGGGGTTTTCCACTAGGACTTGCGCAATCATCGCTTCCCCTTCCGAAGGGTCGAGCGAGCAATTGGAAAACACCACAATGCCACCGGACCCCACCAGCGTGAGCGCATGGCGCAACATCTGGCCCTGAAGAGCGGCGAGTTTGGCGATGTCGTTCTCATCCTTTGTCCAGCAGACATCGGGATGTTTGCGCAGCGTACCGGTTGACGAACAGGGTGCATCTAGAAGGACCGCGTCGAAAAGCTGTTCGGGCTGATACTTCAGCATATTGGCTTCGACGGTTTCGGCATTAAGACCAAGCCGGTCGAGATTTTCTCTGAGGCGGCGAAGACGATTACCCGATTGGTCCAGCGCGGTCACCTTCGCGCCCGCAAGCGCAAGCTGGGCTGTCTTGCCACCCGGCGCGGCACAGAGATCGGCGACACGCTTGCCGGAAATATCGCCCATCAGCTTCACCGGCATACTTGCCGCGAGATCCTGTACCCACCAGGCGCCCTCGGCAAAACCTTCAAGCGAGGGAATCTGGCCCTCGAATTCCCCAAGGCGGACGCTGCCATTCGGCAAAACCGTACCGCCCAGCTTTTCCGCCCAGAGAGCAGGATCAGCCTTTACCGTGAGATCGATGGAGGAGGGCGTCAGCTGCGCCTCGGAAATCCGTTTGGCAACCTCATCGCCGTAAGCCGAAACAAGCCGATCGTAGAACCAGTCCGGCAACACCGGCACGTCAGCGATCGCCCTCTCGATTTCAGCTTTTTCCCGGCCCAATCGTCTGAGAACGGCATTTACCAGCTTGGCGAAACGCCTGTTGCGCGGATCGCGATGGGCCTGTTCCACGGCAAGGTCGACTGCGGAATGATCAGGGACATCGAGATGAAGCACTTGCGCCGCGCCGACGACAAGAACGTGATGCAGCGACCGCGCGCCCTGCGGCAGCGGCCCGTCAAGCAGCATCGACAATGCCGCTTCGATGCGCGGAAGGTGGCGAAGCGCGCTATTGACGATGGCCCTTACCAGCGCCCGGTCCGCCAGGGACAATGCGCGATAGACAGGATTGCCGTTTTCGCTATCCAGCATACCGTCCAGCGAGGTTTTCTTTTCCAGAACGGCTGCGAGAATGCGGGTCGCGGCAACGCGTGCGGCAAGACCGGGTTTATCCTCGAAAGACGAAGGGCCGTCTTCACGGCCCCTTCCATGGTCCTGCCTCGGCTTTTTGGACCGCGACGGCTTATTCTGAATATCGGATGTCAAGACCACGGTCCCTTACGCTCGTTTTCTTTGCCTCGTCCCCAGCCCGTATTGGGAACGGAGCCTGATTTGCGCTGAGGTCTATCACCCGATGGCGGCGGCGTCGATCCTCGCGGGGAAAACTCCTGTGCCATGGCGTGAAGTGCTGCCACCCGGTTTTCCGTATTCGGATGGGTGGAAAAGAGATTATCCATACGCTCGCCGGACAGGGGATTGATGATGAACATATGCGCCGTTGCCGGGTTACGCTCGGCATCGTCATTGTGAATCTGCTGCGCCATGCCTGAAATTTTCTGCAATGCCGAAGCGAGCCAGAGAGGATTACCGCAGATTTCCGCGCCCCGCCGGTCGGCGGAATATTCCCGGGTGCGGCTGATCGCCATCTGCACCAGCATCGCGGCCAGCGGCGCAACAATCATTGCGACCAGCACGCCAATGAAACCGAGCGGATTATTGTTGTTTCCACGATTGCCGCCGAAGAAGAAGGCGAAATTACCGAGCATGGAGATAGCGCCCGCCAGCGTCGCGGTGACAGTCATCGTCAGCGTATCGCGGTTCTGCACATGTGCCAACTCATGCGCCATCACACCGGCCACCTCTTCAGGGGTGAGGCGCTCCAGCAGACCCGTTGACGCCGCCACAGCGGCATTCTGCGGGTTTCTTCCCGTCGCGAAGGCGTTTGGCTGCGGGCTGTCGTAGATATAAACCTTGGGCATCGGCAGGTCGGCATTATGCGAGAGATCGCGGATCATGTGAAAAAATTCAGGCGCATTTGCCTCATCGATCTCCCGCGCACGATAGGCCGAGAGAACCATTTTGTCTGAATTCCAATAGGAGAACAGATTCATACCGGCAGCGAAGAGCAAGGCGATCATCATGCCGCCCGTGCCGCCAATCAGAAAACCGACACCCATGAACAATGCCGTCATGAAAGCCAGAAGCATTGCCGTGCGCATCATGTTCATATGTCAAATTCTCCTTCTCACCCATCAGGGAATATTCCGGGGTTTATAAAACCTGTCTGATTATATAATCTGGTGAACGGCAAACATATTTCAATATCCCGTCATAGGGAGGATTTCTCATGCAGGATGCGGATAATGACAACGGCGCGGAAATGCTCAGGCGGCTTTCGCCGGCGGCAGAGCGTGCGTTGAAGGAAGCGGAAGAACGGCGCAAACAGCAGGCGGATCTTCAATTGCCGCTGGAAACCGGCGGTCGCGGCGGCGCAGAACCGGTTCGTTTCGGTGACTACGAAATAAACGGTCGCGCCATCGACTTTTGAGCAGCGTAACATAAAAATACCCGCCAAAAGCGGGTATTTTATCAATTAAAACAGATACTTGACTATTTCTGCTCCAGCAGCCGGCATACTGCTTCCAGCTGCTCGAGCGTGCGGTATCCGATACGGATTTGCCCCGAGCCGCCTTTGTGATTGATCTTCACATCCAGACCGAGAGCATCCGACAGGCTGCGCTCAAGCGCGACCGTATCGGAATCCTTCTCAGCCGAGGGTCGCTTCTCGGAGATGTCACCTTGCGACTTGATATCGTTTTGGGCCAGGCGCTCGGCATCACGTACCGAGAGACCCTTGGAAACGATGGTCCGCGCCAGACCTGACGGATCCGAAGTCGAAACAAGCGCCCGCGCATGGCCGGCGGAAAGCGAGCCATCCGCCAGCATATCCCTCACCGGATCGGGCAATTTCAAAAGCCGAAGGCTGTTTGCAACATGGCTTCGGCTCTTGCCGATGATTTCACCAAGATCGTTCTGGGTATAGCCGTGTTCGGCAATCAGCTGCTCATAACCCATGGCTTCTTCAAGCGGATTGAGATCGGAACGTTGGACGTTCTCGACAATCGCCAACTCCAGCGCCGTACGGTCATCCACGTCCCGAACGATGACGGGCACGTCGGTAAAACCTGCCAGCTGCGCAGCCCGCCAGCGCCGTTCACCAGCGATAATCTCGTAACGGTTGACGCCAATCGTCCGCACGACCACAGGCTGAACAATTCCGTGCTGACGAATGGATGCGGCAAGATCCTGCAATTCATTCTCATCGAAATGACGCCGCGGGTTTCTCTGGCTGCGAGCGATGAACTCAATAGGAATGGCGCGATCCGCGCTGACAGCACGCTGCGGCTCACCCACCGGCACGGGCTGATCCATTTCGCCGATCAACGCCGCTAGACCGCGTCCGAGTCGACGCTTGGAAAGATCATCACTCATAAGATATTACTCCATACATTCCGGCAACGTCAGGCCGCCTTGCGCAGACGCTCTCTCTGGATCACTTCGGACGCCAGTTGCAAATAGGCCTGGCTGCCGGCGCACTTCAGATCGTAAAGAATTGCCGGTTTACCATAAGATGGTGCCTCGGAAACACGAACATTACGCGGAATGAGAGTGTGGTAAACCTTTTCTCCCAGATGCGTCCGCACATCGGAAACCACCTGTTGCGCCAGATTGTTGCGCGCATCGAACATCGTCAGAACGATACCCTGTATATCAAGCTGCGGATTGACCGAACCGCGTATCTGACTGACCGTATCCAGCAACTGGCTGAGACCTTCCAGCGCGAAGAACTCGCATTGCAGCGGCACAAGCACGGAATGGGCGGCCGTCATGGCATTCATGGTCAGAAGATTGAAGGAGGGAGGGCAATCGACGAGAATGTAGGAATAGTCTCTGGCTTCCTGCGTCTCCATGGCGGCACGCAAAAGAAAGACGCGATTGGTGACATTCGCGACCTGCATCTCAAAACCGAGCAAATCCATCGTCGAGGGTACAATATCGAGGTTCGGAACAGCCGTCGGAACCGCAACTTCAGCGACGCTGTGATCACCCACCAGAAGATCGTAGGACGAAAGCTTACGCTCTTTACGGTCGATTCCAAGCCCGGTACTGGCATTACCCTGCGGATCGAGGTCAATGATCAGCACACGCTCACCAATTGCCGCCAGCGCAGTGGCCAGATTGATGGCCGTCGTCGTTTTACCAACGCCGCCCTTCTGGTTTGCAACTGCGATAATCCGGTTTTTTTCAGAAGTCATGCCGCACCTGGTCAGTTCGTCAGTGCCTCAAAATGAGGTTTCTGATTTCAAGAACAACAGAATCTGCCTCAATGGCACTCTGATGTTTTACCAGATCAAACTGCCAGCGGCCATGCGCTTTCTTCACTTCGGAATCATAATCCCGGCCTTTATTAAAATAAGCCTTGAGATTTGGATTATTCTGCGCCCAAGGATGAATATAGTCGAAAAGCAAATCCATCTCGGCGAGGGCTCGCGCGGAAACCGCATCGCAATTTTTGATGGCTTCCGGTGCTTTTTCAATTCTGACCGGATGAACAGCGCCTCTTGCGCCGGTTTCCTTTAGCGCAACCCGCAAAAACGCGGCCTTTTTATTATTACTCTCGACTAGGTCGACCCAACCATCGCCCAGTTCCGCCAGAAAAATCGCCGTTATGACGCCCGGAAAGCCGCCACCACTGCCCAGATCAATCCATTTTTGCGGTTGAGGAGAGAGCTGAAATATCTGCGCGCTGTCGGCCACATGCCGGCTCCAGAGCTCGGTCAGAGTTGAAGGTGCCACCAGATTTGTGGTTCTATTCCACTTCTTGAAAAGCTCGACAAAATGCTCGAGCCTCTCCTGTGTTTCACGTGAAACACTCTGGCCGTTTATCTTCATTGTCCGACTCGCTATTGGTGCATGCGTAATTTTTCACTTCGTGTTGCGGTGCTTTTCCGCAGAAGTGCGAGAAGCAGCGATATCGCAGCAGGTGTCATACCGTCAACACGGGCAGCTTGAGCAATGTTCTCCGGACGCGCCTTTTCCAGCTTTTGTTTCAGTTCGTTGGAGAGACCAGACAAGACTTGAAAATCGAAGTCGTCAGGTATTTTTCTGTCTTCATCGCGCTTGATATCGACAATATCCGCACTCTGTCGCTGCATATAGACGGCATAACTTGCCTCGATCTGCAAAACCTCGGCGACTTTGTTGCCAAGCGCACCAAGTTCCGGCCAATGCGTCGTAAGAGCTTCCATGGTGATATCAGGGTAAGCGAGCAACTCATAGACGGAGCGGCGCTGACCGTCCTGGTTGAGTTTCAATCCCTGCTTCGCGGCCTGAGACGGGCTGATGGAAATGCTCTTCATCATCTCTCGGCCACGGTCCAGATCGGAAATGAAGTCTGCGAAGCGTTTTTCCCGGTCACTGCCAATAATACCAGCCATCTGGCCAATGGGCGTGAGCCGTAGATCGGCATTATCAACGCGCAGCGAAAGGCGATATTCAGCTCTCGACGTAAACATACGATAGGGTTCGCTGACACCCTTCGAGGTAAGGTCGTCGATCATCACGCCGATGTAGGACTCCGTACGGCTGAAATGGATTGGGTCAGCATCTCCCGCATAAAGCGATGCGTTCAGTCCGGCAACCAGACCCTGAGCACCGGCCTCCTCATAACCTGTCGTGCCATTGATCTGTCCAGCGAGAAACAATCCCGCAATTTTTCGGCACTCCAGGGAGGGCTTCAGCTCGCGCGGATCGACATAATCATATTCAATCGCGTAGCCAGGCTGGATAATGGCGACTTGCTCAAGACCGGGTATGGTGCGGATAAATTGCTCCTGAACGGAAGCGGGAAGCGACGTCGAAATCCCGTTCGGATAAATGGTGTGGTCGTCCAGGCCTTCCGGTTCCAGAAATATCTGATGACCGTCGCGTTCTCCGAAGCGGGTAATCTTGTCCTCAATCGACGGGCAATAACGCGGGCCGACGCCTTCGATCTGTCCCGAATACATCGCCGATAGATGAATATTGTCCTGAATGATCTTGTGCCCGGCTGGCGTCGTCCGGGTGACACCGCATTCGATCTGCGGATTGAGAATGCGATCCGTCATAAAGGAAAACGGAACCGGATCCTCGTCGGCCGCCTGCCGATCCACGCCGTCCCAATCGATCGTGCGCCCATCAAGTCGGGCAGGGGTGCCGGTCTTCAGCCGGCCCATGGCGAGGCCCAGACGCGCAAGCGTGTCGGAAAGGCCGAGAGACGGTTTCTCACCGACCCGGCCGGCAGGAATCTTTTCGGAACCGATATGAATAAGGCCGCGCAAAAAGGTGCCGCTGGTCAATACAACAGCGCCACAGGGAATCCGGCTACCGTTTGCCATGATAACGGCGGAGACCTTATCCTCCGCCATTTCAATATCGAAAGCATCGCCTTCAATAATAGTCAGGTTTTCAATTGAGTTGATTTCCCGCTGCATGGCCTCGCGATAAAGCCGCCGATCAGCCTGCGTGCGCGGTCCGCGGACGGCCGGGCCTTTTTTGCGATTGAGCATACGGAATTGAATTCCCGCTGCATCGGCAACCCGGCCCATCAAACCGTCCAGCGCATCAATTTCGCGGACCAGGTGTCCTTTGCCTAGACCACCGATTGCCGGGTTACAGGACATCACCCCAATTGTCTCTCGCTTATGGGTAACGAGAGCGGTTTTTGCGCCATGTCGTGCAGCGGCAGCCGCAGCTTCGCTGCCGGCATGTCCACCACCGATAACAATGACATCAAATGACTGGTGCATATCCCTGCGCCTTATCCTAAATCATCGGCTTTGCCGTATTGGCCACCAATGTTTCACGTGAATCATTTTCCTATGCAGAATTCCGAGAAGATCACGCCCAGCAAATCTTCCACATCAACGCGGCCAGTAATGCGTCCAAGCGATGTTGCTGCGAGTCTCAAATATTCCGACCTTATCGCAAGGTCCATGGTCTCGGAATTGAGCGCATCACTAACATAGTTCAGCGTCTCTTCAAGTCGTTTTTTGTGACGGGCGCGGGCAGGGACCAATGTCTGGGCGACACCCACTCTGCTTTCAATCTCCTGCTTGATCAACAAACGCAATTCATCCAAACCAAAACCTTCCTTGGCCGAGATAGAGAGATCAAAATCATCATCCACAGCAGACGACGAGAGCGCCAATTTGGTCCGCACACGCAAACGGCGCGCGTTTTTAAATGAAACGACTGATTGTTTCGGAATCGAATCGTTGTCTTGCAACAGCAGAACGAGATCTGCGGTTTCCGCTGTCAAAACGGCGCGCCGCACGCCTTCCTTTTCGACAACATCCTGCGTCTCCCGAATTCCGGCCGTATCGAATATCCGAACGAGATAGCCGTCCAGATTGATATCCACGCTCAGGACGTCTCTGGTTGTGCCGGCAATGTCAGTGACAATGGCAACGTCGCGGCCGCTCAGAGCATTGAGAAGCGTGGATTTGCCCGCATTGGGTTCCCCCACCAGCGCGACCTTGAACCCGTCACGAATGATTTCGCTGCTTCCACCGCTTTGCAGGTGATCCGCGATTTCACCCTTCAGCTGCTTCATTGTATCCCAAACCTGAACGGCAACCGAATCCGGCACGTCCTCCTCGTCAGCGAAATCCAGCTCGGCCTCGATCAGGGCACGCGCGCGCGTCAACCGGCTTGCCCAGCTGTCGTAAAGAGCCGACAGTTTGCCGGTGCTCTGTTCAACCGCCAGCCGCCGCTGCATCTCCGTTTCAGCCTGCAGCAGATCCGCAAGACCTTCAATTTCGAGAAGATCCATCTTGCCGTTTTCAAAGGCGCGACGGGAAAACTCACCGGCCTCCGCAGGCCGGAGCCCATCGAGCGCTTCAAGTTCGGCAAAAATGGAAGCGACAACCGCACGGCTGCCGTGGCTGTAGATTTCGATACAGTTCTCACCCGTAAAGGAATTGGGGCCGGGGAAAACGATCATCAGCGCCTGGTCGATGATCTCATTGTTTCGGTTTCGAATCGATTCGAGTACTGCCCGCCGGGGTGTAGGCAGTTGCCCACCCGTCAACCTGACATAAGCTTCGAAGGCTTTAAGCCCGCTGATCCTGATGATCGCGACACCGGCCGGCAGTGCCCCGCTTGAAAGCGCGTAAATGGTATCGGCGGAAGCTGGCATCATTCACCTCGGTTAAAACAGTCAAGCCGCATCCGAGCAAACGGATGCGGCTTTAAAGCTTTGTCGATGGAGCCGGTTAAACTCCGGATCAGGTATTCATGGATTCGAAGAAATCCGAGTTGGTCTTGGTCTGCTTCAGCTTGTCGATCAGGAACTCGATGGCGTCCATCGTTCCCATAGGAGCAAGAATTCGGCGAAGCACGAAGATCTTCTGCAGGTCCTGACGCGGCACGAGCAGGTCTTCCTTACGCGTACCGGACTTCAGAATATCGAGCGCCGGGAAGATGCGCTTGTCTGCGACCTTGCGATCGAGAACGATTTCCGAGTTGCCCGTACCCTTGAATTCTTCGAAGATCACTTCGTCCATACGGCTGCCGGTGTCGATCAGCGCGGTCGCGATAATCGTCAGCGAACCACCTTCTTCGATGTTACGCGCGGCACCGAAGAAACGCTTCGGCCGCTGCAGCGCGTTGGCATCCACACCACCGGTCAGAACCTTGCCGGAAGACGGAACGACCGTGTTATAGGCGCGGCCAAGGCGGGTAATGGAATCGAGCAGGATGACAACGTCACGGCCGTGTTCGACAAGGCGCTTCGCCTTTTCGATGACCATTTCCGCGACCTGGACGTGGCGTACAGCGGGTTCGTCGAAGGTGGAGGACACAACCTCACCCTTCACCGAACGCTGCATGTCGGTGACTTCTTCCGGGCGTTCGTCGATCAGAAGAACGATCAGGTAACATTCCGGATGGTTCGCCGTGATGGAATGGGCGATGTTCTGCAACAGTACCGTTTTACCGGTACGCGGCGGAGCGACGATCAATCCACGCTGGCCCTTGCCGAGTGGCGCGACCAGATCGATTACCCGCGAAGACAGATCCTTCGTTGTCGGAAGTTCCAGCTCCATCTTGAACCGCTCATTCGGATAAAGCGGCGTCAGATTATCGAAGTGGACCTTGTGACGGATTTTTTCTGGATCATCGAAGTTGATCGTGTTGACCTTGAGAAGAGCGAAGTAACGTTCGCCTTCCTTGGGTCCACGGATCGGGCCTTCGACAGTATCGCCGGTCTTCAACGAGAAGCGGCGGATCTGTGACGGCGAAATATAGATATCGTCCGGACCGGGCAGATAATTTGCGTTTGCAGACCGCAGGAAACCGAAACCGTCCTGCAGGACTTCAACGACGCCTTCGCCGATAATTTCGATGTCCTGGCTCGCGAGAACCTTGAGGATTGCGAACATAAGCTCCTGCTTGCGCATGGTGCTCGCATTTTCAACTTCCAGGGATTCGGCAAAAGTCAGCAAGTCGGTAGGCGATTTGCTCTTAAGTTCCTGAAGCTTCATTTCAGCCATGAAGGAAAGACCGTTTGATAATGTAATGTCGGGGGAGGGCGTGTTCGCGAATCAGATGCTGTGGGAGAAGCCGCAGATGACTGAATAATTCACATGCCACGAGATGAGTGAGCCGAAAATAGCGATTGAATAGGGCTACTGCAAGAGGAAAGCACGAATTCCGCGAAATTTATCGTTACGCCCTCTTAACCGAAGGGTTTCACAACCACAAGTATGACTATGAGGATCATCAAGACCGTCGGAACCTCGTTCATCAACCGCCAGTGACGGGCAGGCCTGATATTTTCATCCCGCGCGAAACGTTTGGCACTGCGGGTGAAATAAACATGGGTGATGGTCAGAAGCACCACCAGCGCCATTTTCGCGTGCAACCAGCCACCGGAAAAACCGTAGACCGACCAGGCGAGATAGAGCCCCAATGCCCAGGTGATCATCATCGCCGGGTTCATGATGACCTTGATCAGCCGCTGTTCCATCACCTTGAAGGTTTCGGATTGCGGCGAACCGGCGGGCGCATCGGTGTGGTAGATAAACAGCCGCGGCAGATAAAAAATCGCGGCCATCCAGGAAATCACCGCGATGATATGAAGCGCCTTGATCCAGAGGTAAAGATCGCCCGGATCGGCATAAAACAGTAGGGCGATAAAGGCAGCAAAGACGCTGAGCGCGATGCCTGCACGAAGCGCGGCCCTGTTTCCGGAACGGGCGGAGGTCTGTTTCTCCCCGCTCATACCCCAGCCCCGCGGCTACGCACCCACTGCACCAGTCTCGTCACGTTTTCCGGATCGGCCTGCGGCGTGATGCCATGGCCGAGATTGAAGATCAGCGGTCCTTGCCCAAGAGCCTCCAGCACGGCGTCAATGCCATCCTGCAAAGCCTTGCCACCCGCCACCATCAGCATCGGGTCCAGATTGCCCTGCACCGGGCCTTCCTTCTGCAGATCTCTGGCGAAACCGAGCGGCACCGCCCAGTCGAGCCCGATGGCGTCTGCACCCGTCTTGCGGCGATAATCCTTGAGAAGATAACCGGCCCCCTTGGCGAAGGCGATGATCTTCGCAGCGGGGCGACGGGCGCGCACCGAGGCGATGATGCGGGCAACGGGTTTTACCGCATACTCCTCGAATTCCTTTTCGCCGAGCACACCGGCCCAGGAATCGAAAATCTGCACCGCATCAGCCCCGGCATCGATCTGCGCCACCAGGTAATCGGCGGAAATCTCAGCCAGCAAGGCAAGAAGCTTTTCCATGGCGGCCGGCTCACGGTAACCGAACAGCCGCGCTGGCGCCTGATCCGGCGTTCCGTGGCCTGCAATCATGTAGGTGGCAACAGTCCATGGCGCGCCGCAGAAACCGAGAAGCGTCGTCTCATCCGGCAACGTCCTGCGCAAACGGGACACGGTTTCGAAAACGGGTGAAAGATGCGCGATGACATTCGCCATATCCAGCCTTTCGATGCCATCCACATCGATCGGATCCATCGCCGGACCCTTTCCCTCGCTGAAGGAGACGTTGCGATCCAGCGCGTCGGGTATCACCAGAATATCGGAAAAGAGGATAGCTGCATCCAGACCAAACCGGCGAATAGGCTGAAGCGTCACTTCGGTTGCCAGTTCGGGATTATAACAGAGATCGAGGAAGCTGCCGGCGTTCTTTCGCGTTTCCCTGTACTCGGGAAGGTAACGCCCTGCCTGCCGCATCAGCCATATGGGCGGAGGTGTGACCGTTTGTCCGTTCAACACCTTTAAAACCTTACGTTCGCTCATGCTACCCAACTCGTAAAAAATAAAATCTAAGAGATTTAAAAGATTTTCTATTTCTTAGAGTCGGTGAGTAGCAAGGATTAAAATCTTTCCAGTCGATATGCCGCAGTCGGGTATTAAGATCACGGCTCGGGTATAACGAATCCCCGCCTGTCGCGGGTAAACTGGAAAACAGGAATTTATATAATATTTTCAGTATATTAAGTTTCTTTAGTGAAAGCTTTTATCTGTGGACAGCTTGTGGATGGATTTGAACAAGTTCAGAGTTTCCAGACAATTCACAGGCATGCCGAACAGCAATGACGCCACTTGCAGATTGTGGAAAAAACCCACTTTATCCACGTCGCGGTTCGGTCCGCGGGACAATTCGAAAGTTTGTCCCGGTTTATCAACAGCGAGAGAAAAACAGCGTGGAGAACAAAAAAAGCTTCTTCCATTTGCACCTGATTTCGGACTCAACCGGAGAGACTCTCATGTCGGCCGGTCGTGCCGTCTCGGCCCAGTTCCACGCTTCAATGCCCGTGGAACATGTTTATCCGATGATCAGGAACCAGAAACAGCTCGCCCAGGTGGTGGACCTGATCGACAAGGAACCGGGCATCGTCCTTTATACCATCGTGGATCAACAACTGGCCGAGTTCCTGGATTTGCGCTGCCACGCGATCGGGGTGCCCTGCGTCAACGTCCTCGAACCGATCATCGGCATTTTCCAGACCTATCTCGGTGCACCTTCGAGACGGCGGGTCGGGGCGCAGCATGCGCTGAACGCGGATTATTTCGCGCGGATCGAAGCGCTCAATTTCGCGATGGACCATGATGACGGGCAAATGCCGGAAACCTACGATGAAGCAGATATCGTCATCATCGGGATCAGTCGGACGTCGAAAACACCGACCAGTATCTATCTCGCCAACAGGGGAATAAAGACCGCCAACATACCGGTCGTTCCCAACGTGCCTTTGCCGGAAAGCCTCTATGCGGCGACCCGGCCTTTGATCGTCGGTCTTGTCGCGACATCGGACCGCATATCGCAGGTGCGCGAAAACCGGGAACTCGGCACGACCGGCGGATTTGACAGCGGGCGCTACACGGATCGCGCCACCATCATGGAAGAGCTGAAATACGCGCGTGCGCTCTGTGCCCGCAATAATTGGCCGCTGATCGATGTCACACGCCGTTCCATCGAGGAAACGGCCGCCGCCATCCTTGCCCTTCGTCCGAGGACACGATAATCCGGATCGCACCATTCGGAGCAGACAGTCGATGAAACAAGAGTTGATCCTCGCCTCGTCCAGCGCATCCCGCCAGATGTTGATGCGCAATGCCGGGCTGACATTTTCGGCGATCCCGGCGGATATTGACGAGCGCGCGCTCGATGAGCAGCTGGAACAAAACGGCGCTGGCCCGGAAGAGGTCGCGCTTGAACTCGCCAAGGCCAAGGCCCTTGCAGTAAGCGCGCTCCATCCGGAGGTGCTGGTTCTTGGATGCGACCAGACCATGGCGCTCGGGGCGCGTGTTTACCACAAGCCGAAAACCATGGTCGAAGCTGAGGCACATCTGCTCTCATTATCCGGGAAGGTTCACCGCCTGAACAGCGCAGCCGTTCTTGCCTGTGGCGGTGAGGTGATATGGCAGACGGTTTCCAGCGCCGAACTTTCCGTGCGGAGTTTGAGCGCCGAATTCGTCTCCCGCCACCTGCAACGCGTGGGGGAGAAGGCCTTGAGTAGCGTTGGCGCCTATCAGCTTGAGGGAGAAGGAATCCAGCTATTTACCTCTATAGAGGGGGATTACTTCACCATCCTCGGCCTGCCGCTTCTGCCTCTTTTAACGAAACTGCGCGACATGGATGTCATTGATGGCTGATTCACGTGAAACATTAACTATAAATGCCTTCGTTGTCGGTTACCCGATCAAGCATTCCCGGTCGCCGATCATTCATTCCTACTGGCTGAAGAAATTCGGCATCGCCGGTTCCTACAAGGCTGTTGAAGTTTCTCCGGATGACTTCCCCAATTTCATTGCGGCATTGAAGGAGCAGGGACCGGGTGTTGCGGTCGGTGGCAATGTTACCATTCCGCACAAGGAAGTGGCCTACAAGCTGGCGGATAGCCCCGACGAGCTGGCGGAGGAACTGGGTGCGGCCAACACCGTATGGATGGAAGAGGGCAAACTGCGGGCCACCAATACGGATGGTTATGGTTTTGTCTCCAATCTCGATGAGCGCCATCCCGGCTGGGATAAAACCGACCGGGCCGTGGTTTTCGGAGCGGGCGGTGCAAGCCGGGCGGTGGTTCAGTCCCTGCGCGACCGCGGCGTTGCTGAAATCCACGTCCTGAACCGCACGGTCGAACGCGCCCGCGAAATGGCCGACCGTTTTGGCGCGCGGGTTTTTTCCCATCCCCAGGGTGCGCTTCATGAAGTCATGCAGGGAGCAGGGCTGTTTGTGAACACGACGTCGCTCGGCATGGACGGGAGTGAAGCGCCCGAGATCGATTTTTCGCCGCTGGCCGCAAATGCCATCGTGACCGATATCGTCTATGTGCCGTTGAGAACCCCCATCCTGCAAATGGCGGAGACGCAGGGTATAGCCACTGTTGATGGGCTCGGCATGCTCCTTCATCAGGCAAAACCCGGCTTTAAAAAATGGTTCGGCGAAATGCCGGAAGTCGACGAAACCCTCCGTTCCCTCATCATTGAGGACATGGAGAAACATTGATGATCGTCATCGGTCTTACCGGCTCGATCGGAATGGGGAAAACGACGACGGCGAAACTGTTTGCCGAGGAAGGTGTTCCGGTTCTCGATTCAGATGCGGTCGTGCACGATCTTTATCGGGCGGAAGCCGTGCCGATGATCGAAGCAGCCTTTCCCGGCACCGCGGTTTCCGGTGTGGTGGATCGCCAGAAACTCGGCGATGTCCTGCGGGAGAATCCGGCTAATTTTTCTAAGCTGGAAGCGATTGTTCATCCGCTGGTTCGCGAAAGACAGGAAGCCTTTCTTGAAAAGGCAAGGAAGGAAGATCGGCAGTTCGCCCTTCTCGATATTCCCTTGCTGTTCGAAACAGCAGCAGACAAACGGTTCGATAAAGTGGTCGTCGTCAGCTGTGCGCCGGAAATACAGCGCCAGCGGGTTTTGTCCCGGCCCGGCATGACGGAAGAGAAATTCGAAATGATATTGGCCCGGCAGATGCCCGATGCTGAAAAGCGCCGGCGCGCGGATTTTATCATCGATACCGGAAATGGTGTCGAAGCGGCGCGGGATCAGGTAAGAGAGATTTTGCAGAGATTGGGTGCCGGTTCGGGCCACGGAGAGAAAAATGCGTGAGATCATTTTCGATACGGAAACCACAGGCCTTGAATCGAAACTGGACCGCGTGATCGAAATCGGCGGGATCGAGCTGAACAACCATTTCCCCACCGGCCGCACGCTGCATATTTATATCAACCCCGAAGATCGCAAGGTTCACCCGGATGCGCTCGCGGTCCATGGCATTACCGACGACTTCCTGAAAGACAAGCCTAAATTCGCCGATGTCGTCGATCAGATCCGCGACTTTTTCGAGGGAGCCCGCTGGGTGGCGCATAATGCGACATTCGACATGGGCTTCATCAATGCGGAATTTGCCCGTCTCGGCATTGAACCGGTCTCCGCCGATCTGGTGACGGACACGCTTTCACTCGCCCGCCGCAAGCACCCCATGGGTCCGAATTCCCTGGATGCGCTTTGCCGGCGTTACGGGATCGACAACTCCCACCGCGCCAAGCACGGCGCGCTTCTCGACTCCGAACTACTCGCCGAAGTCTATATAGAAATGATCGGCGGGCGTCAGACAGCACTTGGTTTCGGTTCTGCGACCAAACAGGAAACGGTCGTCATCGAAGACGATGTGCCGCTCGAGCCATTGCAAAGGTCGCAGGCTTTGCCATCAAGACTGGATGCGGACACGGTCGCTGCCCATGGCAAGCTCGTACTCGGCATGGGCGACAAGGCAATCTGGAATCGTTACCAGAATTGATCACGCCAAGGCGCCCAGGATGCGACGCAGAAAAATGACGAATACCGTCAAATAAAAAACCCGGGCGATGAACCCGGGTTTTGTTTTGTCGAAACTTTTAAAGAGCGGCGTTGCGCCCCATTCAGTTCGGTACGGCCTGAACCTTGGCTCGCGCCTGTTCTTCGGCTACGCGCTGCGAAAACATCTGCGCGAAATCGATCGGGTCGATCATCAGCGGCGGGAAGCCGCCATTGCGGGTGACGTCGGCGATGATCTGGCGTGCGAAGGGGAACAGCAGGCGCGGGCATTCGATGAACAGCACCGGCAGCATATGTTCCTGCGGGAAACCGGCAATGCGGAACACGCCGCCATAAACCAGCTCGGCCGCGAACAGAACCTTGTCGCCATCCTTGGCTTCGGCGTTCAGCGTCAGCACAACGTCGAAATCCGAACCGGAGATCGGGTTTGCGTTGACGTTGACATTGATGTTGATCGACGGCGCATTGTCACGAGCCTGAAGCGAACGAGGAGCACCCGGATTTTCAAACGAAAGATCCTTGATGTACTGGGTAAGAATGTTGAGGGAAGGACTTACTGCGCCCTGTGCACCATTTTCAGCGGTCATTACGTTTCCTCGCGGCGTGAATTCGTGGAAGGCGGTCTATCATTTCGACCGGAGCCTTACAACCCTTCGTGCTATGGCCTTCGTGAACCCTTCCACCGGGCCGTCAGGGTTTGGGCAGGTCGCGATCACCCGGCTTGCTGGACCAGGGAGAATCCTTCGGCCCTTCGCGGTGAAACTCCTCCTCGTCGAGGTCCACGACCTTGGAATTACCCGTCTTTCCCTGATCATTGCGGAACCCGGTAAAGTCGCCGGGCTGGGGACCGGTCTGGTTGCCAGACTGGCGAAAAGAACCGGCCACGACGACACGCGGTCCTAAGATCTTCCAGAAAAAGCGCCTTACCGTTTTCGACAACAGCAAAAGGCCGAGAATGTCGGTGATGAAACCGGGAACGAAAAGCAGGATTCCGGCGACCACCCGCATCGCACCGTTGACCAGCTCATCCGCCGGCTGGGCGCCGGTACGCCCGGCGGCCTGAAGATTTCTGACCATGCCGATGCCGCCGAGGCGCAGGATCAGCAACCCCAGGAACGACGTGAACAGGACGAGCGCCAATGTCAGCCATAGGCCGATCGTTTTACCGACGATGATGAAACCGGCAATTTCCAGGATTGGCATCATCAGGATGACGATAGGGAGAAAGGAAAAACGCATCTTCTAGCCTTGCGTGTGCATCTCTGGCAGATTGCCGGTTCCCGAGAACACCGATGATTGAATCTGCACATTTGAATGATGATAAGATGCAGACTATATGATGTTCAGGTTTTTGAATTTAAATGGCGGTTTTGGTAAAAGATGGGCTTTAGCGACTTTATCACATTGTTTTTTCTCGTTGCGGCGGTGCTGATCTTTCTTCAGCTGCGCAGTGTTCTCGGCCGCCGAACCGGCAATGAGAAGCCGCCATTCGATCCCTACAGCCCGCGCGATGTCGCGAAAGGCCCCGTCACGGACGATAACAAGGTCGTGACCCTGCCGAAACGCGCCGAGGCGGAGGATGAAAACCGCTTTGCCGAGGCGGATGCTCTGGCACCCGTCGAAACCGCCTTGAATACATCCCTGCGCGAGCTGATGACCAAGGACCCGACGTTCCGCCCCAAGGAATTCCTGAACGGCGCCCGCATGGCCTATGAGATGATCGTCATGGGTTTTGCCGATGGCGACCGCAAGACGCTCAAGAACCTTCTGTCGAAAGAGGTTTTCGACGGGTTCGACGCGGCGATTTCCGAGCGGGAAAGCCGCGGCGAGGTCGTGAAGTCCACTTTCATCGGAATTGAAAAAGCCGATATCACCCAGGCGGGCATTCGCGATTCCGAAGAGCAGATCACGATCAGAATTGTCAGCCAGCTGATTTCGGCCACCTATGACAAGGATGGCAAGCTGGTGGATGGCGATCCGGATACGGTTGCGGAAGTGGATGACATCTGGACCTTCTCGCGTGACGTCCGCTCGCGTGATCCGAACTGGAAGCTGATTGCCACCGAATCCGAGCAATGAATACGCCCTTTTCGTTCGAAGAAGTTTCTTTCAGTGATCTGCCGGGATGGCAGGAAGACGATCCGCGCAAGCTGTTTCCGGCGATGCGGACGATCCTGTCGCATCTTCGGAACGCAAAACCCTACAGAACCGGCGCGCTGGGCCTTACCGCCGCCGAACTGGTTTCTCTTCTGGAGACGGTTGACGAGGGACAAGCGGATAGTCCGGAACAGGCCCGCCGGTTTTTCGAGACGAATTGTGTCCCTTTCAAAATTTCTCCGCCCGGTGGGAAAAGCGGTTTTGTAACGGCTTTTTATGAACCGGAACTGGAGGTATCGTCCGTTCGCGACGATGTCTGGCGGTATCCGATCTACCGCCGCCCGCCGGAGCTGGTCGATATTAACGACGATAATCGCCCGGTCGGTTTTGATCCGTCTTATGCTTTTGGCAGACAGGGCGAGGACGGTATTTCCTTTTTTCCCGATCGCCGCGCGATCGATGAAGGATATCTGGAGGGCAGGGGGCTTGAGATCGCCTGGGCGAGATCGAAGGTCGATCTGTTTTTCGTCCATGTTCAGGGCGCCGCCCGTCTTCTGTTTTCTGACGGAGAGGTGAAACGCGTCACCTATGCCGCCAAGGCCGGGCATCCGTTTTCGCCGATCGGCCGGCTGCTTCTGGATCGTGCGGAACTGGACCCGAAAACGGTCTCGATGCAGACGATCCGCAAATGGCTTGCCGACCATCCGGATGAGGTGGACGGGGTGCTGTGGCACAACCGCTCCTATATTTTTTTCCGGGAGGCGGATGTCGCTGATCTGGATATGGGACCGATTGCCGCCGCCAAGGTACCCTTGGTCGCCGGGCGGTCGCTTGCGGTAGATCGGCTTATCCATACCTTCGGTTTTCCCTTTTTCATCCATGCGCCGTCATTGACCCATCTCGATGACGGAAAACCTTTCGCACGGCTGATGCTGGCGCTGGATACGGGGTCGGCCATCGTCGGCCCGGCGCGCGGCGACATTTTCACAGGTTCCGGTTTTGAAGCGGGAGAACTTGCGGGCACGGTGCGCAATGACGCCGATTTTTATATACTGCTGCCGCACGCTGTTGCGGAAAGGTATCGGCGATGAAGGGCAGTCGAAAGCTTGGCAAGGAAGAACGCATTCTGTGGGGTAAAGTCGCAAGAACCGCGCGGCCAATCTCCGGCAGGCTGGAGGATTTGCTGGCTTTCGACGATATAGAGGAAACTCCGGCGGAACCTGTCGTTTCGCAAACGGGCAACGGTGGTGTCTTTCCGCGCGTGCTTGTGGAGCCGGCGGAGGTAGCGCCCGTCACGCCGGACAAGAAGCCCAAAATTCACCAACCGATGGAAAAACCGGTCAAGCGCAAGTTGACGCGCGGCCGGCTGCCGCTGGAAGGTCGGATCGATCTGCACGGCATGTTCCAGAGCGAAGCCCATGCGGTCCTGCTCGATTTTCTGTTGCGGGCGCATGAACGCGGCCTTCGGCATGTGCTCGTCATCACCGGCAAGGGGCGATCCATCGGCAGCGATGGCGCGCTGAAAAGGGCGGTGCCCATGTGGTTCTCCAAACCGGAATATCGTCACCTGATTTCGTCCTATGAGGATGCATCGGCCAATCACGGCGGCGATGGTGCGCTCTATGTCCGGCTGGCGCGCCGCAAGGGTGAAAAATTATGACGCCCTTTGCAGAGGCCGTGCGGCTGCTTCGCGAGCGCAAGGGCGTGACGCAGAGGCAGATGGCGGCGGCAATCGGCGTTTCCCCTGCGTATCTCTCGGCGCTTGAGCATGGGAAACGTGGCAAGCCGAGCTTCGATCTCCTCCAGCGCATCGCCGGATATTTCAACATCATCTGGGACGAAGCGGAGGAATTGTTCTTTCTTGCCGGTTCGTCTGACCCGAAAGTGGCGATCGACACGGTGGGTCTGCCGCCACAATATACCGCTTTCGCCAATAGGCTGGCGCGGGATATTCGCAAGCTGCCGCCGAGTGTGATAGAGGAACTGTCAGCGGTGCTGCAAAAAAGCCGTTCTTGCGATTGAAACCCCTCTATCCCCTGCTTTATGCAGCGTCCTGAGGCATGCGGCCTTTGGGATTGGGTGTAGAATTTCTATAGTCGTATGTCGGATTTGAGTGATTCGCGGGCTTCAGGCCTTCTCACTGAAAACTTGGCCAGGAAATTTTGGAAAGAGTACTTATGACCGAAACATCGTCAAGCGAAGTCGGCGCGAACACTGAATACGGAGCCGATTCGATCAAGGTCCTCAAGGGTCTTGATGCTGTGCGCAAACGGCCCGGCATGTATATCGGCGATACCGATGACGGCTCCGGCCTGCATCACATGGTCTACGAAGTGGTTGACAACGCCATCGACGAGGCGCTCGCGGGCCACGCCGATCTGGTGACGGTGACGCTGAACGCCGACGGATCTGTGACGGTGACAGATAACGGACGCGGTATTCCGACCGACATCCATTCTTCCGAAGGTGTGTCCGCCGCTGAAGTCATCATGACCCAGCTGCATGCGGGCGGTAAATTCGACCAGAACTCCTACAAGGTGTCCGGTGGTCTGCACGGGGTGGGGGTTTCGGTCGTCAACGCGCTTTCTGTCTGGCTGAAACTCAGAATCCGCCGCAATGGCAAGCTGCACGAAATCGGCTTCACCCACGGCGTCGCCGATGCACCGCTTTCCGTCATTGGCGAATATGAAGGCCGCTCCGGCACGGAAGTCACCTTCCTGGCAAGCCCAGAAACCTTCACCATGACGGATTACGATTACGGCACGCTGGAGCACCGCCTGCGCGAACTGGCGTTTTTGAACTCCGGTGTCCGCATCCTGCTCACCGACAAGCGTCATTCGGACGTCAAGCAGCAGGAATTGCTGTATGATGGCGGACTTGAAGCCTTCGTCCGGTATCTGGATCGCGCCAAGAAGCCGCTGGTGGACAAGCCTGTCACCATTCACGGCGAGAAGGACGGCATGACGGTGGAAGTCGCCCTTTGGTGGAACGACAGCTACCATGAAAACATGCTGTGCTTCACCAACAACATTCCCCAGCGCGACGGCGGCACGCATATGGCCGGTTTCCGCGCAGCACTCACCCGTCAGGTCACTTCCTATGCCGAGACATCCGGCATCATGAAAAGGGAAAAGGTGAGCTTGCAGGGCGAGGACTGCCGTGAAGGTCTGACAGCTATTCTTTCCGTCAAGGTTCCCGACCCCAAGTTTTCGTCGCAGACGAAGGATAAGCTCGTTTCGTCCGAAGTGCGCCCGGTCGTGGAAAGTCTCGTCAATGAGGCCCTGTCCACCTGGCTCGAAGAACATCCGTCCGACGCGAAGATCCTTGTCGGCAAGGTGGTGGAAGCGGCCATCGCCCGCGAAGCCGCCCGCAAGGCGCGTGAACTGACGCGTCGTAAGGGTGCGCTCGATATTGCTTCTCTGCCCGGCAAGCTCGCCGACTGCTCCGAGCGCGACCCGGCTAAATCCGAACTTTTCCTCGTCGAGGGTGACTCCGCTGGCGGTTCGGCCAAGCAGGGCCGCTCGCGCGAAACCCAGGCCATCCTGCCGCTGCGCGGCAAGATCCTGAACGTTGAGCGCGCCCGGTTCGACAAGATGTTGTCCAGCCAGGAAATCGGTACGCTGATCACCGCGCTCGGCACGTCGATCGGCAAGGACGAGTTCAACGCCGACAAGCTGCGTTACCATAAGATCATCATCATGACGGACGCTGACGTCGACGGCGCCCACATCCGTACCCTGCTGTTGACCTTCTTCTTCCGCCAGATGCCGGAACTGATCGAGCGTGGCCATCTCTATATCGCCCAGCCGCCGCTTTATAAGGTGACGCGCGGCAAGTCCGTGCAATACCTCAAGGATGAGAAGGCGCTGGAAGAATATCTGATCTCCATGGGCATCGAGGACACGTCGCTGACGCTCGGCTCCGGGGAAGTGCGTGTCGGCGCCGATCTCCGCGAGGCCATTCTCGATGCGGTGCGCATGCGCACGCTGATCGACGGCCTGCATTCGCGCTACAGCCGCTCGATTGTGGAGCAGGCAGCCATTGCCGGCGCCCTCAACCCCGAGCTTTCAGCCAATGCCGCCCGTGCCCAGGAAACCGTTGCCGAAGTGGCAAGGCGTCTGGACATGATCGCGGAAGAAACCGAACGCGGCTGGTCCGGCACGGTGCTGGAAGATGGCGGCTTGCGCTTCGAGCGCATGGTGCGCGGCGTCAAGGAAATCTCGACGCTCGATATGGGCCTGCTCGGTTCGGCCGATGCCCGTCATATCGACCAGCTTGCAGCCCGTACGCGCGACGTCTACGCGACGCCGCCGGTTCTGCAACGCAAGGACGGCACTTTGGAACTGGCCGGTCCGCGTGCGCTTCTGGATGCGATTTTCGCCGCTGGTCGCAAGGGTCTTTCCATGCAGCGTTACAAGGGTCTTGGCGAAATGAATGCCGAGCAGCTGTGGGAAACGACGCTTGACGCCAACGTCCGTTCGCTGCTGCAGGTCAAGGTCAACGATGCGACGGATGCCGACGGTCTGTTCTCCCGCCTGATGGGCGATGAGGTGGAACCACGCCGCGACTTCATTCAGGAAAATGCCCTGAGCGTTGCGAACCTCGACATTTAATGCTGTGGAGCGTCTCGCGTAACGATTCACGTGAAACGAAACTTTAACAAAAGGCCCGGCGGTTGATTTCCGCCGGGCCTTTTTTCATTAGAATTGTCGGATTAATCGGCCTTGCCGGTGAACCGCCCCTTGAAAGCCACGTCCGAAAGCGGCAGGCGCTTGCTCGGCACTTCCCGTTCCGCCAGATCGTCGGGAAGAGCAGTCCTGTCGGTCATTGTGCCGATGGCAACCGCCGCCTCCACCTTGTAACCTTCCGGAACGTCGAGCTTTTCGATGATCTGGTCTTTCAATATGCCGGCCATGCCGTGGGCGTGATAACCAAGCAGATGCGCCTGCATGGCAAGTGAAAACCACGCCGCGCCGGCATCGAAGGAATGGGTTGCGGAAGGTTTTTTCTCGCCTTCGCGCGAGATATTATAACTGCGGGAAATGACGAAGAGCAGCACGGAGGCATTTCTCGCCCAGCGCTGGTTTCCTTCGACCAGAAGTTCCACGAAAAGCGGCCAGTCTTCGCTATCCTTGTGCGCATAGACAAACCGCCATGGCTGCTGATTGGAAGCCGAGGGCGCCCAGTGTGCCGCATCGAGAATGGTCAGCAGATGGTCGTGTGGCATTGCGCCCCCGTCGAATGCGCGCGGAGACCAGCGATCGAGGAAGAGGGGATCGACTGGATATTCGGATTGCCGGGAATTGCTGTTCGTCACGGGCCATGTCCTTTTGATTGCCGGGAAGGAAAAGGTATTTTTCGAAAGTCGGAGCAGTCAAGGGGTGACAAGTATGAATGCATCGTTCATATATGCATCACCTTGTCAGACAACCGGGAGAGAGTTCCATGAAATTGATGCGCGTTGGCCAGCCCGGCCAGGAAAAGCCTGCGATCCTCGACGCGGAAGGAAAAGTCCGCGATTTGTCCGCCCATGTCAAAGACATCGGCGGTGAAGCTATTTCTCCGGAAGGCCTGAAGAAGATTGCTGCCATCGATCTCGGCACTCTTCCCGTGCTCAGCGATGAGCGCATTGGCGCCTGCGTTGCGGGAACCGGAAAATTCATCTGCATCGGCCTCAACTTCTCCGACCATGCCGCTGAAACCGGTGCGACTGTACCGCCGGAACCGGTCATTTTCATGAAGGCGACGTCTGCGATCGTCGGCCCGAACGACGACGTCGTCATTCCGCGCGGTTCTGAAAAGACCGACTGGGAAGTCGAGCTTGGCGTGGTCATCGGCAAGACGGCGAAATATGTTTCGGAAGCCGATGCTCTCGATTACGTTGCCGGTTACTGCGTTTCGCACGATGTTTCCGAACGCGCCTTCCAGACGGAGCGTGCCGGGCAGTGGACCAAGGGTAAATCCTGCGACACGTTCGGTCCGATCGGCCCCTGGCTGGTGACGAAGGAAGAAATCACTGAACCGCAGAACCTCGGCATGTGGCTGAAGGTCAACGGCCAGACGATGCAGGACGGCTCCAGCAAGACCATGGTTTACGGCGTAGCGCATGTCGTTTCCTATCTCAGCCAGTTCATGTCCCTGCATCCCGGCGACGTCATTTCCACCGGCACGCCTCCCGGCGTCGGCATGGGCCAGAAGCCGCCGCGTTACCTGAAGACCGGTGATATCGTTGAACTCGGCATCGAGGGCCTCGGTTCCCAGAAGCAGACCTTCGTCGCCGACATCTGATTGACAACAAGCGTTCAACTGAAATTGAGGCGCCGGCGGGAAACCGCTGGCGCCTTCGATTTTGTGCAGTTGCGAAAAGCTGCTATGGTCAAAAAAAGAGCTTGATCCGCGAGGGAGGCGTAATCAGTGTTCTACCACCTCTATGAAATGAACCATGCGGCGATGGCACCGTTGCGCGCCGGTGCCGATATGATGCGCCAGGCCTGCAGCAATCCCCTGAACCCGCTTTCCAGCACCGCTTTCGGGCGCAGCCTCGATGCCGGCTTTGAGGTGTTCGAACGCCTGACGCGCCGTTACGTCAAGCCGGAATTCGGTCTTGGCACCACGGTTGTCGATGGCGAAACTGTTGCCATTACCGAAGAAATCGTCTGGTCGCGCCCGTTCTGCAATCTCGTTCATTTCAAAAAAGAGCTCGATACGGCCCGCAAGCCCGATCCGAAGGTGCTGCTGGTAGCGCCCATGTCCGGCCACTATGCCACATTGCTGCGGGGGACCGTGGAAGCACTGCTGCCATCGGCGGATATCTACATCACCGACTGGATCGATGCCCGCATGGTGCCGGTAAGCGACGGGACCTTCGATCTCGACGACTATATCAGCTATGTCATCGATATGCTGCGTGAGATCGGGCCGGGCGCGCATGTGGTCGCCGTTTGTCAGCCATCGGTGCCGGTGCTGGCGGCCGTTTCCCTGATGGAGGCGGACGGGGATGGTTTCGCGCCGGCAACCATGACGTTGATGGGTGGTCCGATCGATACGCGCATCAATCCCACCGCCGTCAATGGTCTTGCCACGGCGAAGCCGATCGAATGGTTCCGCGACAATGTCGTCATGCAGGTGCCGTGGCCGCAGCCGGCTTTTGGCCGGAATGTTTATCCCGGCTTCCTGCAATTATCCGGCTTCATGTCCATGAACCTCGACAAGCACATGACGGCGCACAAGGATTTCTACCTCAACCTCGTCAAGAACGACGGCGATTCCGCCGAAAAGCACCGCGATTTTTACGATGAATATCTGGCCGTCATGGATTTGACGGCGGAGTTCTATCTGCAGACGGTGGAAACCGTCTTCATCGAACACGCGCTTCCGAAGGGAAACATGCTGCACCGGGGCAGGGCGGTCGATCCTGCCGCCATTCGCAAGGTCGCGCTGCTCACCGTGGAAGGCGAGAATGACGATATTTCCGGCGTCGGCCAGACAAAGGCGGCCCACGATCTTTGCCGGAACATCCCGGATGAAAAACGCGCCCACTACATGCAGCCGGATGTCGGCCATTACGGCGTCTTCAACGGGTCGCGGTTCCGTAAGGAAATCGTGCCGCGCATGGTGGAATTCATCCGCAAGCATGAGACCGTTTAGCGCTGGAAGCCAGGCGATACCGCGCATTTGCGTGGCCAAGCCGGTGTCGAATCGGCTATGAACTGCTCATGTTTTCGTTCCTCAGAAAATCCGTGAAGTCACCGGCGCAAAAAAAGACCGCACCGAGCCAGCGTACCGTCGAGGTCGCCGGCCGGCATGTGCCGATTATGGTGAAGGAAAACCCGCGCGCCACCCGCATCACCCTGCGCATCGAACCCGGTGGCCGGGCGTTGAAGCTGACGATCCCGATGGGACTTCACCACGGCCAGGTGGATGATTTTCTCGAAAGGCATCAAGGCTGGCTGGAAGGCAAGCTTTTAAAATTCGGCTCCGATGACGGTTTGCGCCATGGTGCGACCATCGATATTCGCGGCATATCCCATCATATCCACCATACCGGCAGCCTGCGGGGCCTGACCCATATCTCCAAGGACGAGAACGGCACGGCGGTTCTGAAAGTCAGCGGTGCGCCCGAACATCTGCGCAGACGGGTGGCCACCTTTCTGAAGAAGGAAGCGAAGGCCGATCTGGAAAGGCTGGTTGCGGTTCATGCCAGCGCTGCCGGAAAGCCCGTGCGGTCCATCAGCATGAAGGACACCCGCAGCCGCTGGGGTTCGTGTTCCCATGATGGAAATCTGAGTTTCTCGTGGCGTATCGTCATGGCGCCGGAGAAGGTTATTGACTATCTCGCAGCCCACGAGGTCGCGCATCTCAGGGAAATGAACCACGGCCCGAAATTCTGGGCCCTGTGCGAAAAGCTCTGCCCGCACACTGAGGAAGCCAAGGACTGGCTGAAACGCCATGGCTCCAAACTCCACGCCATCGATTTTGATTGAAAGTGGAAGCGTGGATCGCCATCTGGATTCACGTGAAACATTCCATAGAAAACGGGTGCGATTTGGCTCGACTCTTGTCGCATTTCGTGTCAGGTCGCGGATATGAAACCGGATATCAAGATTTGCGGATTGAAGACACCGGAAGCGCTGGAGCGTGCCGTCAGGCGCGGCGCCTCCCATGTCGGCTTTATTTTCTTTGAAAAAAGCCCGCGCAACATCGAACCCGATATCGCCGGCAGGCTGGCGGAAGCCGCCCGTGGCGCCGCCAAGGTGGTTGCCGTTACCGTCAATGCCGATAATGACGATCTGGATGAGATCGTCGATCTGTTGAGACCGGACATTCTGCAATTGCATGGCAGCGAAAGCCCGGAACGGGTGCTGAACATTAAGGCGCTCTATGGCCTCCCGGTGATGAAGGCTCTTTCCATTCGCGACGCCGCCGATCTTGCCAAAATCGATCCTTATATCGGTATAGCCGACCGTTTCCTGCTGGATGCCAAGGCGCCCACCGGCTCCGAACTGCCTGGTGGCAACGGCGTCTCGTTCGACTGGACCATCCTGCGCTCTCTTGACGGAAGTATCGATTACATGCTTTCCGGAGGATTGAATAAGGACAATGTTGCCGAGGCTCTGGCGGAGACCAGGGCAAGCGGCATAGATTTATCGTCCGGTGTCGAAAGCGCGCCGGGCGTCAAGGATCTCGCCATGATCGACGCATTTTTCGATGTGGTGAATGATTGGTCGAAAGGCCCAAAGGGAGCTTGAAGTGAACGACGCGCCAACACCCAATTCTTTCCGCGCTGGTCCCGATGAGGACGGCCGTTTCGGCATTTACGGAGGCCGCTTCGTTGCCGAAACGCTGATGCCGCTCATTCTGGATTTGCAGGCGGAATGGGACAAGGCCAAGACCGATCCTCAGTTCCAGGCAGAACTCAAACATCTCGGCACCCACTATACCGGCCGTCCGAGCCCGCTTTATTTCGCGGAGCGCCTGACGGCGGAACTCGGCGGCGCGAAGATTTATTTCAAGCGTGAAGAGCTGAACCACACCGGCTCGCACAAGATCAACAATTGCCTTGGCCAGATCCTGCTTGCCAAGCGCATGGGCAAGACCCGTATCATTGCCGAGACGGGTGCCGGCCAGCACGGCGTTGCCTCCGCCACCGTCGCTGCGCGCTTCGGCCTGCCTTGCGTCGTTTACATGGGCGCGACGGATGTGGCCCGTCAGGCGCCGAATGTTTTCCGCATGAAGCTTCTGGGCGCCGAGGTAAAGCCGGTAACGGCTGGCCACGGCACGTTGAAGGATGCCATGAACGAGGCCCTGCGCGACTGGGTCACCAATGTCGACGACACCTATTACCTGATCGGCACGGCGGCCGGTCCGCATCCCTATCCGGAAATGGTCCGCGATTTCCAGGCCGTTATCGGTGAGGAAGCCAAGGCGCAGATGCTGGAGGCGGAAGGCCGTCTGCCGGATATGATCATTGCGGCTGTCGGCGGCGGCTCGAATGCCATCGGCATCTTCCATCCTTTCCTCGATGACAAGAATGTCCGCATCGTCGGCGTCGAGGCTGGCGGCAAGGGTCTTTCGGGTGACGAGCATTGCGCTTCGATCACTGCGGGTTCGCCGGGCGTTCTGCACGGAAACCGCACCTACTTGCTTCAGGACGCGGATGGCCAGATCAAGGAAGGCCATTCCATTTCCGCAGGTCTCGATTATCCCGGTATCGGCCCTGAACATTCTTGGCTGAACGATATCGGTCGCGTGGAATATGTGCCGATCATGGACCATGAAGCGCTGGAAGCTTTCCAGATGCTGACCCGCCTCGAAGGCATCATTCCCGCTCTGGAGCCGAGCCACGCACTGGCGGAAGTCATCAAGCGCGCGCCGAAGATGGGCAAGGATGAAATCATCCTGATGAACCTCTCCGGTCGCGGCGACAAGGATGTCCACACCGTCAGCAAGTTCCTTGGAATGGATGTATAAGATCATGACTGCACGTATGGACAAGCGCTTCGCCGATCTGCGCGCTGAAAATCGCCCGGCTCTGATTACCTATTTCATGGGCGGCGACCCGGATTTCCAAACCTCGCTCGGCATCATGAAGGCTTTGCCGGAAGCAGGCGCCGATATTATCGAGCTTGGCATGCCGTTTTCCGACCCGATGGCGGATGGCCCCGCGATCCAGTTGGCCGGACAGCGCGCGCTGAAAGGCGGCCAGACGCTGAAAACCACGCTCGATCTCGCCCGTGAATTCCGCAAGGGTGATGATGCGACCCCGATCGTGATGATGGGATATTACAATCCGATCTATATCTACGGCGTCGACAAGTTTTTGGACGATGCGCTGGCAGCCGGTGTCGACGGCCTGATCGTTGTCGACTTGCCGCCGGAAATGGACGACGAACTCTGCGTGCCCGCTTTGGCGCGCGGCGTCAATTTCATCCGTCTCGCCACGCCGACGACGGACGGCAAGCGTTTGCCTGCCGTTCTTAAAAATACCTCAGGTTTCGTTTATTACGTCTCGATGAATGGTATTACCGGCTCCGCACTTCCCGATCCCTCGTTGATCTCGGGCGCAGTCGGTCGTATCAAGGCGCATACGGAATTGCCGGTTTGTGTCGGTTTTGGCGTCAAGACGGCCGATCATGCGAAAGCAATCGGTGCCGTTGCGGATGGTGTGGTGGTCGGTTCGGCCATCGTCAACCAGATCGCCGGCAGTCTGACGAAGGACGGACAGGCGACAGCCGATACCGTGCCGGCCGTCACGACGCTGGTAAAGGGACTTTCAACGGGCGTGCGTGCGTCGCGCCTTGCCGCTGCGGAATAAGCGCGCGGCCCAGTCAGGAGTAGTCAGTTGAACTGGATCACCAATTACGTACGGCCCCGGATCAATTCCATGCTTGGCCGCCGCCCGGAGGTTCCGGAGAACCTGTGGATCAAGTGCCCTGAAACGGGCGAGATGGTCTTCCACAAGGATCTGGAAGACAACAAGTGGGTTATCCCCGCTTCCGGTTACCACATGAAGATGCCGGCAAAGGCGCGTCTCGTCGATCTTTTCGATGGCGGCGTCTATGAGGCTCTGCCGCAGCCGAAGGTGGCGCAGGATCCGCTGAAGTTCCGCGATTCCAAGAAATACACCGATCGTCTGCGCGACAGCCGGACAAAGACCGAGCAGGAAGATACGATCCTTGCAGGCGTCGGCCTCTTGAAAGGCCTGAAGATCGTTGCCGTCGTGCATGAATTCCAGTTCATGGGCGGTTCTCTCGGCATTGCGGCGGGCGAAGCCATCGTCAAGGCATTCGAGCGCGCCATTTCCGAGCGTTGCCCGCTGGTGATGTTCCCGGCCTCCGGTGGGGCGCGCATGCAGGAAGGCATTCTTTCGCTGATGCAGCTGCCGCGCACCACGGTTGCGGTGAACATGCTGAAAGAAGCGGGAATGCCCTACATCGTGGTTCTGACGAACCCGACGACGGGTGGTGTGACTGCTTCCTACGCGATGCTGGGCGACGTCCATATCGCCGAGCCGGGTGCCGAGATTTGTTTTGCTGGCAAGCGCGTGATTGAACAGACCATTCGCGAAAAGCTGCCTGAAGGTTTCCAGACATCGGAATACCTGTTCGAGCACGGCATGGTTGACATGGTGATCGACCGCCGCGAGATACCCGATACGCTGGCAAGCCTTCTCAAGATTATGACCAAGGCTCCGGCAGAAGCAAACGCGGTCGTTCCGCTTGCGGCTTCGGCCTGACGGAAAAATATGTCGCCCGGAGGCGGGAAGCGCCTTCGGGATGATGTTATCGTTGCATGATTTCATCTCGGGTGCGGCGGACAAATGGCCAAGACAACGCCTGAAAGGCGAACAGAAGATATGACGAAGCCCGCAATCGGCGAGGCCGAACAGATCATCGAACAGCTGATGCAGCTTCACCCCAAGGGTTTTGATCTTTCACTCGACAGAATTTCCCGTCTTCTGGAAAAACTCGGCAGCCCTCAGAACAGACTGCCACCTGTCATTCACGTTGCAGGCACCAACGGCAAGGGTTCAGTCACGGCCTTCTGTCGTGCGCTACTGGAGGCGGCAGGTCTCTCCGTCCACGTTCACACTTCTCCGCATCTTGTGAATTGGCATGAACGTTATCGAATTGGTGTTTCCGGCGGCAAAGGCCGGCATGTTGAGGATGCCGTCTTTGCGGACGCGCTACGACGTATTGAAGCTGCCAACGGCGGCCAGATGATAACGGTTTTCGAAATCTTGACTGCAGCGATGTTTCTGCTGTTTGCGGAACAGCCGGCCGACGCCGCAATTGTTGAGGTGGGGCTTGGCGGGCGCTTCGATGCAACCAATGTAATCAACCACCCGGCCGTTTCCGTCATCATGCCGATATCGCTGGACCACCAGGCTTATCTCGGCGACCGGGTGGAACTGATCGCAGCCGAAAAGGCGGGCATCATGAAGAAGGGGTCACCCATCGTCATTGGCCATCAGGAACATGATGCGGCGCTGGATACCCTTGTTGCCACGGCGGAGCGGCTCGGTTGCCCGGCATCTGTCTATGGACAGGATTTTTCCGCGCATGAAGAGTTCGGCCGCATGGTCTATCAGGACGAATTCGGCCTGACCGATGCGCCGCTGCCCCGGCTTCCCGGTCGTCACCAGCTCGCAAATGCCGCCGCCGCGATCCGCGCCGTCAAGGCCGCCGGTTTCGAAGTGACGGAACGGATGATCGAAAAGGCCATGACGTCAGTGGAATGGCCCGGCCGTCTTCAGCGTATCCAGACCGGCAAGATTGCCGAAATGGCCCCGAAAGATGCGGAAATCTGGATCGATGGCGGCCACAACCCCGGCGCAGGCGAAGTTATTGCCGAGGCAATGGCGGGGTTCGAAGACAAGACGCCACGTCCGCTGTTCATCATTGCGGGCATGATCAATACCAAAGACCCGGTGGGTTATTTCAAGGCTTTCGCCGATATCGCCGAATATGTCTTCACGGTTCCCATCGGCGGCACCGATGCGGCGATAGATCCCGTCGTGCTTGCCCATGCGGCCTTCGATGCCGGTCTGGTGGCTGCTCCTACGTCTTCCCTTGCGGAAGCGCTGGACGAGTTGTCGCGCCGCTTCGATCCCGAAGGGCCGGCACCACGCATCCTGATTGGCGGTTCGCTTTATCTTGCCGGAAACGCACTTGCGTTGAACGGTACGGTTCCCCAATAAAAAAGCCCGGCATCACTGCCGGGCTTTTCTTTATTCCATCGAAAATGGCTTAGGCGGCGCCGGAAATCCAGGCCGAAAGCGCTGTCTTGGGCGCAGCGCCTACCTTGATGTCAGCGACTTCGCCGCTTTTGAAGATGGCAAGAGTCGGGATAGAGCGAACGCCAAACTGGGCGGCCAGTTCCGGGTTTTCGTCGATGTTGAGCTTTGCGACCTTGACCTTGCCTGCAAGCTCGGACGAAATTTCTTCAAGGCTCGGCGCGATCATCTTGCAGGGGCCGCACCATTCGGCCCAGAAATCCACCACAACGGGTTCTACGGAATCGAGGACTTCGGACTGGAAGTTGGCGGCGTCGACTTTTACGGTAGCCATATCTGGCTCTCCTTTTCAGTGAATCTTTTCCGCTATCGATGTGATGCGGGCGCGTCTGAATTTCAATGCCCCGGTATCTCACTTTGTTTTTATTGCGGCAAGGGCTTGCATCATGGCATCGTCGCCAACCGTTATAAAAGCGGCATTTTCCGTATAGATCAGCGCGCAGACAAATTCCTTGCCGGGATAAAGCGGTGCCAGAATTTCGCGATAAATGGCAAGCTGCGCGGTATGGGAGAAGGGGATCTCGCGCGCCTCGCGCGGGGGAACGCGGTTCGTCTTGTAGTCGACCAGAATGACGCGGTCACCATCCACCGCTAATCGGTCGATCCGGCCGGAAACAGCATATTGCTGCCTGCCGATCGTCATCGTTCCCATGATGGAAACTTCCGCGCGGCTATTGGGTGAAAATGCCGGTTGCACCGCCGGTTCGGACATGACCCGCAAAACCGCCCGTATCAGGTGTTCGCGCTCAGCCACCGGCCAGAAACGGGCCGCACGTTCCGCATAGCGGCGGGCCGCCTCTTCCCGTTCGCTCTCTGCAAAATCCGGCAGTGCCTGCAGCATGCGGTGCACCAGTCGGCCGCGTTGCAGCGCCAGGGAGGATGCAGCGGCCTTTTCGCCGAACAGCGGCGAACGCACGGCCAGATCGTCCGCACCGTCATCGATAATGGTGCCCGCGCCGGAGGGGCTGAGTGGCCTTGGCAATGAGGGCAGGGCAGGCAGGGGGGAAAGAAGTCCCGCCGGAAGCGTATATTCTTCGTGCTGCTGCGGTTCCGGCAGTCTTTGTGGGGTGGATGTCGGAAGAGCCTCCGACTTGCGCCAGACCAAGCCCTGCCATTCTTCACCATCGGCTGTAAACAGTTGCGGCTGGGAATGCTTTTCATTGTCGGCAAGCGCTACCTTGACGATGGCATGCCAGCAGTCGGGATTTTCCTTCTGGCCGCGATAACCGCAAACAACCAGATGATCGGCGGCGCGCGTCATCGCCACATAAAGCAGCCGGCGGTATTCGTCTTCGGCCGCCGTCTTCAGGCGGTCCTCATCGGCGCGAATGAGATGATTGGAAAAGCCGCTGCCGGGCAGCCAGATGGGGAAGGCGTCTCCGTCTGCTTCGATGAAGCGCAGTTTCGGCACATGGCTATGGTTGAAGGCTTTCGAGCCGCCATCGACGACAAAAACGACCGGCGCTTCCAGACCCTTGGAGGCGTGCACGGTCATGATGCGAACTTCGCCGCGATCCTTGTCCTGTTCACGCTTCACTTCAGGCGAATCGGTCTCCAGAACGGAAAGAAAGGCCTGCAAGCCGGGTAGGCCCGCCCTTTCATGATCCAGCGCAAAGGACAGGAATTCGTCCAGAACGTCGCTCGCCTCGTTGCCGAGTCGCCCGAGGAACTTTTTGCGCCCGTCATGCAGGGTCAGAACCGCCGCGAAGAAATCATGCACCGTCGCCGTTTTCGAAAGCGCGATGAAGTTTTCGAGCTTGTTGGTGACGGCGGAAAAGCGGTTGTTCTCGTCTTGCGAAAGCGTTCGTAACCGCTGCCACACGCTCTCCGTCTCGGATCGCGTGGCAGCGACGTCAAAAACGTCGTCTTCGGCAAGATTGAAGAGCGGGCTTTTCAACAACGCAGCCAGCGAAAGATCATCCTCGGGCAGCACGACAAAACGGCCAAGCGCCAGAAGATCCTGCACGGCAATGTGGTCGGTCAGGCGAAGACGGTCGGCACCGGCGACGGGAATGTTCTTGCGTCGTTTCAGCTCGCGGGTCAGAGCATTGACGAAGGCATGGCGTTTTCGGACCAGCACCAGAATGTCGCCTGGCTCAACCGCCCGTTCCACGCCCTTTTCGATGATGGTCTGGTTCCCGATCATGCCGGCGATGCGCGCAGCGATCCGGCGGGCAACGATGGTGGCCGGCGCGCTTTCCCGAAGTGCATCGAAAGGTGCTGTCCAGTCTTCTTCGTCCTCGGCCGTTTCCGGCGCAACCATATCCCAGACTTCCACCGTGCCGGGGTGGCCAGCGCGGTTGGAACGGTGTTCGACAGGCTCGTTATCGGCGCTGAGGCCGCTCGCGTTTTTCGGGTCCGAGAAGACCTGATCGACGGCTGCCAGCACATCTTCCGTGGAACGGAAGGACAGCGGCAGACGGATACGATGAAACGCCTGCTCCACCGAATCGACACGTCTTTTTGTCTCGTCACGCTCCTGCGAAAACCGTTCCGGCCGCGCGCCCTGAAAAGAGTAGATAGACTGCTTTTCGTCGCCCACCGCAAAAAGCGTGCGCCGGCCCATGCGGGCGCTCTCGCCGCTGAAGAAATCCGCCGCCAGCGACTGGATGATCGACCATTGCACCGGGCTGGTGTCCTGCGCCTCGTCGACGAGAATATGGTCGATGCCCTGGTCCAGCTTGTAATGCACCCAGGCGCCTGCCGTATCGCGGTTGAGGAGATTGGCGGCGCGCTCGATCAGATCCTCGAAATCGAGCTGGCTACGCTGTTTCTTTAGATCCTCGAAATCGCCGATCAGCCTCTCGGCCAGAACTAGGGAGCATTTCGTCGCCTCCAGCATCCGCACCAGACGATAGCGGTTGCGGCAGGCAACGACATGGTCCCGCGCAAGCGTCAGCGCGTCGACAAGATCCGGTGCCGATTTCTGCATGCCCTTGTTGATGACATAGGCATCCGATTTTTTCTCACCCTTGGCCGTCAACAGCGCGGCCTCGATGAATTCCATGCGCCGCACGGGATCCGCCTGCCGTTTCGCTTCCCGCAGGGCATAGGCGACATCGATGACGCGCGATCCTCCCACTTCATCGGCAAGCGTCAGATAGGTGTCGAGCGCCAGCCCCGAGAGACCGGGCAAAGGCCAGAAAGCCGCCGCTGCCGTTTCTTCGGTTTCACCCGCTTCTATCTGCATTGCCTGCCGCAATTGGGCATCAATGCCATCCGCCTGTTTTGCCTCGATCAAAAAGGCGCGAAGGGCGCTGCGATTGGCGATGATGGCGGTGAGGAGCGATTCCAACCCGCTTTCGTCCGCCAGATCAAGTACATAGGCAAGTGACTGCGCCAGCACCGTGTCGCCTTCCGTTGAAACCGCCGTCAGAAGCGAGCGGCGTGCCTCGGCCAACAGGGTGGTCGCGGCGCGGTCGTCAAGAACGGAGAAGTGGCCGGCAACATTGGCCTCCAGCGGGAACTGATGCAGCAAGGCTTCGCAGAAGGCGTGGATCGTCTGGATTTTCAGCCCGCCGGGCGTTTCCAGCGCCTTGGCGAACAGTCGCCGTGCTTCGGCAAGCTTGATGCGATCGGGCACTTTACCTTCGATGGCAGCGACGCGATCCCGAAGATCGTTATCCGGCAATGTGGCCCATTCCGCCAGCCGGTCGAAAACACGGCTCGACATTTCAGACGCAGCGGCCTTGGTATAGGTCAGGCACAAAATGGCGGATGGGCGGCATCCGGCCAGAAGCAGGCGGATGACGCGCTGGGTCAGAACATGGGTCTTGCCGGAGCCGGCATTGGCCGAAACCCAGGCGGAACTTGCCGGATCGGAAGCGAGCCGCTGCCGGTCGCTGGTCCAGTCGATCCAGCTTTGAGGGGTGTCTGTGGCAGGCCCGTGATCGATAGGATCAATCATCATCGCCGTCTCCCGGTTCCGCCGTCGACCATTCCGAAACGCGGGCGAGGTGATCATATTCCCCGCCATAGGATTGTTGCTCTTCCGGCACCAGTCGCGAGGCAAAACCGTTCTCGCCATCGCGCAGCGAACGCACGAATTTGGCCAGCTGGTCGATCGATTCGGTTGCCAGCTCAATTGCCGATTTCGGACCTTTTTTACCGCCCCGGGTGGAATGTTCGTTATTCACCTGATCGGCAAAAAAACGCTCGCCCGGCCGCAGGCGCACATAGATGAGATTGTCCGGCGTTTGCGAACCCGCTTCGCGGAAGGCGCCGCGCATCAGCGCTGCCGCTTCCAGCGCAAGCTGCGGGTCGAGCAGCGCGCGTGCCTGATTGACCGAAGGCGCAAGTCCCGTCTTGTAATCGATGATGTCCGCCTGGCCGCCGGTCTTGATGTCGATGCGGTCGGCGATCCCGGTCAGTCTTATGCCCGCCTCGGGTATTTCCTGTCCGGCACGCGCCTCGAAAAAGCTGCGGCGGATGGACGGATATCGTTCTTTCTCCCAGTCGATGAAGGCGCGGGCCACCGCCTCGAAACGCGGACGCCAGATGACATCGACATGTGAGGGAAGATCTTCCGCGTCGAAACTTGCATCCAGAATACGCTGCATGGCTTCGAGCGAGGCCGGTGTGCCGGGAACATGCCCCTCGCGGGAATAACGCTCGATAATCGCATGGTAGAGCGTGCCACGGTCGGTAGCGTTGGGATCGCGGTTGAAGCCATCGAGCGGGTTAAGCTTCAGGATACGCCGCGCATAGATCGAATAGGGATCGCGGCGCAATTTGCCCACTTCGCTGAAGGAGTAGCTCGTTGGCTGCAGCTCGGCCGGTGGCTTCGGGGCAGGGCGCTTTGCCGCCTCTTGGTCGATGCTCGCGTCCATCAGGGCCGCCCAATGACGATAGGTCTCGCCGCGTTTCTTCAGCTGCCCGGCAAAATCCTCGCCGCCGAGTGCCAGCAACCGCTGCAGCCAGCGCGAGGCGACGGCGGGGGTGGAGCCCTGCCGGAGCGCGCGGCTGTAAAAGATTTGCCTTGTGCCGTTCGCCATCTCGAAATCATGCGCCAGCTGGCCGATGCGCCGTTCCGGCGGTTCCAGACCTATAGCTGTCTTCATGTTGCGAGACAGAAACGGATTGTTTGCCGTCTGGCCCGGCCAAAGCCCTTCGTTGAGGCCGCCGATCACGACAGTGTCGACGCTCTGCAATCGCGCTTCGAGTGCGCCGAAAATGAAAATGCGTGGATGGCGCATGGATCGCGGCTTGATCGATTCGCCCGCCACCAGTGCCGCGAAGATATCGGCCCATTGCGGACCGTCCGCGTCGAGGATTTCGCCGCTTTCCATCAATTCGCCAAACAGGCTGGAAAGCTTGTCGCCGGCCTCGCCGGACCAGAGCGCGGCAAGATCGTTGTTCTCATCCGCGCAAATGGCTTCGATCACCCGGCCGGTCCGCTCCGCCCAATCGGAAAGCGGTAATTTATCCGTGAAAGACCGGCCAGATCGATCGCGGCGGATGAACGCGCTGCCAAGGGGGGATGTTGAAACGGCGATCCGGCGCGCCAGATCGCGCGCGGCCTCCACGCTCCCCTCCGGTAGTGCCAGCCGCCAGGCAGGCGGGTGCCTGTCATCGCGCTGCGCCGCCAGTTGCGCATCCAGAACCGCTTCCAGATTGCCAATTTCGGTTTCGACGCGGCCACCGCGCAGCGCGATCAACTCCAGCGCCTTCGATGCTTTCGAGAAAGCCTCCTCAGAAAGCCCGAAACGACTGAGCGGATGTTTCAGAAGTGAAATGACCGGCACGGGGTCGCCGGGCCGCAAAATCGCTTCCAGCGCCAGCTGCGTCAACCCCGCCTGTGGAGTGGCGGATAGCGGCGTGCCGGCGGAATCGTCCGCTTCGATGCCGAAGCGTTGCAGTTCCGTCGCCACGCGCCGCGCCAGCCCGCGATCCGGCGTGATCAGTGCTGCCTGAGACGGGCGGCCAGCGCCGGGCGCTTCAAGCGCCAGCCGCAGCGCCACCGCGATTGCTGTTGCCTCTTCCCGCTCGTTGGCGGCTTCTATCAGGGTTGCTGCTGCGAAAGCATCGTCGAAAAAGTCGGGTTGCTTCTCCTCGCGCCAGCGGTTCCAGTCGCTTGTGGATTTGGCCGGCGCGAGTGCCGCCGAAAAAACGGCCGCGCGCTTTTCGAGATCGCCATCAATGGCACCGATCTGAACGACATCGCGCCGTATCATGTCGAGCTTCTGCAACAGCATGTAAAGCCCGTATTGCGAATGGGTGCGGCTCGAAGGATCGGTTGGGTCCTCGGCAATCGCCTGCCATTGCTCCTCCGGCATCGTAAGGTCGAGACCCGGAAGCACAACGACGCCCTGGGGCAGGGAGGCGACTGAGGCAATGAGGTCCGCTGCCGCCGGAATGGAGCCCGTGGAGCCCGCAACGATGATCGGTCCCGTATCCGGCAGGCTGGCAAGCCGGTTCGCCTCCGCCCGCAGGATGCCGTTTCGATGACGGCCTGCGGAGGTGCGGTTGAGTTCGGCAAGACGGGCAGGCCAGAAAATGCTGGCGATCTTCAGGAAATCCGCCGTCAGCTGCCACCATTGGGCATGATCGCCGGTATCGAGATGCGCGAGCGCCTCCCATTCCTTCTCTTCCGTATCCATCGCATCGATCACCTCGCCAAGCGCGCGCGCCAGCCATATGGCGTCGGCGGGGCTGGCGGGGGCGACGAGCGGTGAATCCGAATGGATCGCCCTGATGGCGTCCGGCAGGCTGTTGCGCCATGCCAGAATGAGGCGCGCCAGCTCGATCAGCCGGCCGGTGCCGGAAATCGGCGGTGCCAGATCCATGATTTCAGGGTTTTCGATCTCGAAGAAACCGCTATCGTCATCTGTCTCACCGAGTGGCCGGATCAGCGGCAGAATGGCGGATCGGCCACCCAGAAGATCGACGAATTCGGAGCGCAGCACGCGGGCGGAACGCCGCGTCGGCACATAGATCGTCACCTTGGCGAGCGAAAGCGGATCGGCCGGGTCATATCTATAGCCGGCTGTTAGTGTCCCGTCACACAGCGTTTCCGCGAGCGTTTTGAGGAACGGTGTTCCCGCAGCGATCGTCAGGACGCGCTTTTCGTGATGGGTCACGGTCATGCAGAGCGCTTTTCCCTGTATTGCCGGATGATGTTTTCGGCGTCTTCTATCGCATCGGGCGTGCCGACGGTGATCCAGTGACCATCCAGCGAAAGCCCGAAAAGCCGGTCTTTTTCAATGGCACGGTCGAAGTAGATATTGAGGTTGAAGGCATCCGCCGGCGCATCGTCAAGCAGGCGCGAATCCATGGCGATGGCGCCAGCATAGACCACTGGGTTCGGGTCTCCGTCGCGATAACGCGCCAGTTTACCGTCGGCAGAGAGGTTGAAATCCCTCTTGCCGTTGTGGCCGGTGGTGCGGTCCATATCGACGCAGAGCAGCGCCATATCCATGTGCGCGGGATCGAAGAACTGCGCAAGTTTGCGCAGATTGCTGACGGCGTTCAACTGCTCACCGATCCAGAAAAGATCGGCATTCATGACGAAGACCGGGCCGGGCTCCAGAAGTTTCAAGCCCTTGGCAAGTCCGCCACCGGAATTCATCAGCTGCGACCGCTCGTCGGAAATCAGGATCTCGACGTCAGAACGATTTTCGAGATGGGCGGTCATCTGTTCGGCGTGGTGATGCACATTGACGACGATCTTCTCAGCCCCGGCTTCGACAAGGGAGTCGAGCGCGTAGTCGATCATCGGCTTGCCGGCGATCTTGACGAGCGGCTTCGGGATCGTATCCGTGATCGGGCGCATCCGCGTGCCGAGCCCTGCGGCCAGCACCATCGCGTTCTTGATCGTCATCGTGGTCAACCGTCTTTCAGTCGTTAAATTCCATGCCCATTCGGACGCACCAGTTTCTGAGCGGCGCGAGTTCGGGATGCGAAAGTGCTGCACCAAGATAGCGGAACGTCCTCGGCATATGTTGCATATAACCGGGTTTTCCATCCCGTTCCAACAGCCTTACCCAGATACCGGCAAGCTTGCAGTTGCGCTGCGCCGACATGATGGCAAAAGCCTTGAGGAAAGCGGTCTCATCAAACGAAGGCGTGTTTCTTCTGCCGTCGAGATAGTGCGAAAGCAGACGCGCTTGCAGTTCGGGGGAGATGGTAACCCGGGCATCCTGCACGATGGAAGCGAGATCATAGGCGGTTGGGCCGATCATCGCATCCTGAAAATCGATCAGTCCGACCTGCCGGATGCCGCTATTTTGCTGTTGCCAGATAATATTCGGCGAATGGAAATCGCGCAGCAGAAGCCCGGTTTCGCAATCGGCGAGCGTATCGATCAGCTTGTCCCACAGGGCGTAATAGTCGCTCTTTTCGCTATCGGTGAGCGGCTTGCCGCGTTTGTGGGGCAGATACCATTCTACCAGCAACGAAACTTCGATCTTCATCGCCTGCCGGTCGAAGGGCGGAACCTCATAGGTACTGCCGTCGCCGACTGGCAGCAGATCGGGCAGCGGCGTCTGATGAAGGGCGGCAAGGCAGGCGACGCTTTGCAGATAACGATCCTCTATCGGCGTTCCGTCAGATGCCAGCACTCCGTCCCGTCCGAGGTCCTCCAAAAGGAGAATGCCCTGATCGGTATCTGCTGCCAGTATCTCAGGCGCGCAAAAGCCGCTATTTCCTAGATAATTGCCGATTGCCACAAAGGAACGTGCATCCTGGGCAAGATGGGCGATTTCCGCATAGGTCTTGCCATCAGCAACGATCGCACCTCTCAAGGGCCGTCGCCAATCCATCAGGATAAGGTCCGGACCATCGGTGGAAATGGTCTCATAGGCGCGTGTGGAAGCATCGCCGCTCAGAAAATGACGGGCCGCATCGCCCCTGCCATTTTTTGCGAGGAACGCGCGAATGGCAAAAACACGCTCAAGCCGTGCTTTCTGTTTTGCCGGCGCCTCGATGACAGCCAGCCGACCTTCGCCGGAGTGGGTCAGTGTCAAGCTGATGGTCTGCTCGGGTGGCAGAACCTCGGCGGCCATATCCGGCCATTCGATCAGGCAGATACCGTCTTCCAGCAGCTCATCGATGCCGAGTTCGTCCAGTTCGGAGACATCCGACAGTCGGTACAGATCAAGATGAGCGACGGGAATACGTGTGGGGTAGGTCTGAATGATCGTGAAGGTAGGGCTTGGAACATCCAGATCCGGTGCGTCCGCCATCGCCCGGATGAAGGCGCGGGCGAGGGTGGATTTTCCGGCGCCGAGATCGCCGATAAGCGCGAGGCAATCGCCAGCCTTCAAAGCCAGCGCCAAATCTTCGCCTAACCGGATGGTGTCTTTTTCCCCATCAAGGGAAATGGTGATCGGCAGGATATTGTCACTCATTCTGCGGCGATGGAATGCGGGCGCGTGGCAGACGGAATGCGGCAGGTCACGATGGTGCCATTGCCGGGCCGGCTGTCGATGCTGACGGTGCCGTGATGCAGGCTGACGAAGCTTTCCACGATGGAAAGACCAAGCCCCGCACCGGTTCGCCGCCCGCCATTGCCGCGCGTCTCGAAGCGGTCGAACACGCTCTTCAGCATGTCTTCGGGAATGCCCGGTCCCTTGTCCGCTACCGAGAACAGGAAGTCGCCCTCGCTACGCTGGCAGGAAAGCTGAACGGAAGACCCCTCCGGTGCGAAATTGATCGCATTGGTCAGGAGCTTGATGAGGATCTGCTTCAGGCGCTGATGATCGGCTACCAGACTGCCGAGATGCGCCGGTGCGACGATCTCCAGCGAAATGCCGCTTTCCTGCAGCCGGTCGGCAATCTGCACCGAAACATCATCGAGCAATTCGTTCAGATCGTTTTCCGAATAGTTCAGCTGCATGATGCCGGCATCGACGGTCGCGAGATCGAGAATATCGTTGACGATGGTCAGAAGAACCGAAGACGAGGTGGAAATATGGTCGAGATATTCCGCCTGCCGGTCCGTCAATTCTCCAATACCCGGGGTCTTAAGGAGATCGGTGAAACCGATGATATTGGTCAGCGGCGAGCGCAGTTCGTAGGAGACGTGCTGCACGAAATCGTTCTTCAGCTCGTCGGCCTTGAGCAGCGCGTCGTTCTTTTCCTTCAGCGCCCGCTCGGCCCGCACGCTGTCGGTCATGTTGACGAAGGTCAGCATGGTCTGCGCATCCGGCAGCGGAATGATGGCGTAGTCGAGAACGAGGCCGGAGAGCAGCTCCAGCGTACCTTGTCTCGACGGGCGTTCGTCGTCGAAGCTGGTGATGAACTGGCTGAAGGAGCGCCAGCCATCCGGCTTGTCATATGATTGCGTGCAGGCGGTCTCAACAGCACGGATGTGGGTGCCCGTTTCCGCCTGTTCCGCCGTAACGCCCCAGAGCGCCCGGAATGCCGGGTTGGACAGGCGAATACGTCCGTCTGCGCCGAACACGGCGACACCTTCGGCCAGATGATCGATGGTTTCGCCCTGCACCTTCACCAGCGTGTCGTAGCGCATCTGTAGATCGACCTGTTCGGTCAGGTTTTCGAAGACCCATGTCGCGCCGCCCTGCGGGTGGGCGGTGGCGATGACCCGCAACGTCTGGCCATTGGGCAGATGCCAGAGATCGGTCTTGGTATCGAGCGAGCGATACACGGAAAGCGCCGTCTCTTTCCAGTTTTTCCAGTTCAGCTGCTCCGGCAGTTTGCCGGCGGTGCGCAGCCTGTCGAGAAGCTCAGAATTATCAGGACCGGATTCAAGGAAAACGAGGTCGAAACCCCAAAGAGTCGCAAAAGCCTGATTGTAGAATTGCAACCGCTGCCGGCCGTCGAAAATGGCGACGGGTGTTGCCAGATGATCCAGCGTTTCGGCATGGCTTTTCAGAACGCGCTTGAGTTCTTCGCGGATGGTTTCCGCTTCCGTTGCATCGATGGCGATGCCGGCAGAACCGCCCGCCGTCTTGATGTCGACAACGTCGAAAAAGGTGCGGTTTCCGGAAACCACCGTCGAAATGCGATCGTGGTAGGGCGAACTCGGCGTTGCGGCCGCGCGTATCTTCTGCCGGGTAACGGTGTTCAGAAGTTCGCGTTTCTCCTGAATGGTCTGTTCGGCATCGCGCGCATCCACAGCACGTGCATAAGCGTGGTTCACCCAGATGAGTTCGCCTTCGCCATCGCGCCGCCAGACGGGCTGCTCGATGGAATCCAGAAGTTCCTGAAACGTCGATACCGAGGCGATCAGGCGCTCGCGCTCCACCTGCAATTCGGCCAGTTCGGCGCGCAGGTTGTTGAGAGCGACGAAACGCGCAAAGGCATTGCCACCGGAAACCCGGCCTTGAACTTCAATGACTTCGCCGCGTTGCGTCTCGATGGTCAGATCGAAACTCTGCGCATGGCTGCGAAGTTTTTCGAGGGATTTTTCAAGCTGGCTCGCCGATGACGGTTTCAACCAGCGCCCGAACGCCAGAAAATCGTGATCCGCCTGCGGTGCGCCCGTCTCCACGGGCAATTGCCCCAGAAATTCAGGGCGCTTGTCCACGCCGTCCCAGATGACGATGCGCCGGCTTTTGTCCGAAATCAGTGCTTCGTATTTCGCGATCTTGTGGTGGGATTCTGCCAGCGCCTGGCGGTATTCGCTGCTCTCCGCTTCGATATTGCCACGCTGGCGCACCAGCCAGACGACGGAAAACAGCGTTGCCGAAAGCATGCCGACAAAAAGCGAATAGGTGATGGTCTCTCCGGACGAAAACAGTCGCGCACCGGTCTTTGCGACGAGACCGTCCTGCGCCAGCGCCACGCTTGCGGAGCCGGCGAGAACAGTGCCGGACATCAGGACGGGAAGCCTTGCAAAGCCTGTCCGGACCGCACTGATCGCCAGCCGACAACGCGCCAAAGCCGCGTTTAATGCCACGCCAGCATGCGTGTTTTCAACGCGTTGAACTGTCTGCTCGCGCAGATCCGAATTGTGAACCGTCATCCCCGGTCTGTCTCCGTCCTATGTGCCGCATCTTCGACAAGACATCCCATTTCGTCCCCGCCGTCCTTTGGCGTGTCCGAATCAAGTTCGATGACAATACCGCCTTCATAAATCTGCGGAAAGGGAGTGCGCAAAAAAGATGCCGTGCGCTTTGTCAAGCGCACGGCATCTACATATTGTGTAATTTCAGTGGATATTAACTATGAAATTAATATCTGTAGTGTTCTGCCTTGAACGGACCCTGCTTCGAGATGCCGATATAATCAGCCTGAAGGTCGGAAAGTTCGGTCAGGCGCACGCCAAGCTTCTCGAGATGAAGGCGCGCAACCTTTTCGTCGAGGTGCTTTGGCAGCACGTAAACCTCGTTCTTGTATTCGCCCGGCTTCGTGAAGAGTTCGATCTGGCCAAGCACCTGGTTGGTGAAGGACGCCGACATGACGAAGGACGGGTGACCGGTGGCATTGCCGAGGTTCAGCAGGCGGCCTTCAGACAGCAGGATGATGCGGTTGCCCTTCGGGAACTCGATCATGTCGACCTGCGGCTTGATGTTCGTCCACTTGTGGTTACGCAGCGAAGCGACCTGAATTTCGTTGTCGAAATGGCCGATATTGCCGACGATGGCCATGTCCTTCATCTCGCGCATATGCTCGATGCGGATCACGTCCTTGTTGCCGGTGGTGGTGATGAAGATATCCGCGGAGGAAACAACGTCCTCCAGACGAACGACCTCGAAACCGTCCATGGCGGCCTGAAGCGCGCAGATCGGGTCGATTTCGGTGACCTTCACGCGGGCGCCGGCGCCCTGCAGCGAGGCGGCCGAACCCTTGCCGACATCGCCGTAACCGCAGACCACGGCAACCTTGCCGGCCATCATCACGTCGGTTGCGCGGCGAATGCCGTCTACCAGCGATTCCTTGCAGCCGTATTTGTTGTCGAACTTGGACTTGGTGACGCTGTCGTTGACGTTGATGGCCGGGAAGGGCAGGAGGCCCTTCTTGGCGAGATCGTAAAGACGATGAACGCCGGTCGTCGTTTCTTCCGTCACGCCCTTCAGCGCGTCGCGCTGCTTGGTGAACCAGCCGGGGGAAGCCTTGAGGCGCTTGTTGATCTGCGCGAAAAGAATTTCCTCTTCTTCCGAACCGGGGTTGGAAAGAACGTCCTCACCGGCTTCGGCGCGCGCGCCGAGCAGGATGTACATGGTGGCATCGCCGCCATCGTCGAGGATCATGTTGGAGAGGCCGCCATCGGTCCACTGGAAGATCTTGTCGGTATAGTCCCAATATTCCGTCAGGCTCTCACCCTTGACGGCGAAGACGGGAATGCCGGCCGCTGCAATGGCCGCCGCCGCGTGATCCTGCGTCGAGAAAATGTTGCAGGACGCCCAGCGGATGTCCGCGCCCAGTTCCTTCAGCGTCTCGATCAGAACGCCGGTCTGGATCGTCATGTGAAGAGAACCGGTGATGCGTGCGCCCTTCAGCGGCTTGCTCGCGCCGAACTCACTGCGGCAGGACATCAGGCCAGGCATTTCGGTTTCGGCGATATCCAGTTCCTTGCGGCCGAATGCAGCAAGGTTGATATCGGCGATGATGTAGTCCTTCTCAAGGCTCATGAGGTTCTCCAGATCAGAAATGCCACGCCTATTGGCCCGGCTTTTAAACGTAGCAGGGGTTTAGCAGGCCAAAAACAATCTGGCAATAACGATATAAAGAAGTCTTTATGTCTTTATATGGGGCGGGGTCAGGCTTCTTCGCCGAAGCGGTCTGCCACCAGCGCCTCGAGTGCGGCAAGCGCCTCTTCCGCCTGATTGCCGCTCGCCTCGACATAGACGCTGCATCCGGGGCTTGCCGCCAGCATCATGAGGCCCATGATTGAGGTGCCGCCGACGGTCATGCCGTCCTTGGAAACCGTGATCGTCGCGTCGAAACCCTCGACCATCTGCACGAATTTCGCGGATGCCCGGGCGTGGAGACCGCGCTTGTTGATGATCGGCAATTCCCGGGAGTGAGGCGACATGGGCTGACTTCTTATTTGCCGCTTAAAACGCGGCTGGCGACGTTGATGTATTTGCGACCGGCGTCGGACGCGTCCTGGAGTGCCTTGTCCATGTTGTCTTCGCTGCGAACACCGGCGAGTTTTATCAACATGGGAAGATTGACCCCGGCGATGACTTCGACATTGCCGTTGTTCATGACGGAGATGGCGAGATTGGACGGTGTACCACCGAACATATCCGTCAGAATAATGACGCCATTTCCATCATTGACGCGCGTAACGGCGTCGATGATATCCTGCCGGCGCTGATCCATGTCGTCTTCGGGACCGATACAAACCGTCTCGATCAATTTCTGGGGACCGACGACATGCTCCAACGCATGGCGAAACTCCTCAGCCAGCTTGCCATGGGTGACAAGCACTAGTCCGATCATGAAATGCTCCCTTGCACACGCACTCTCATTGCCGACTATCGCAACGCGGCAATCCTGTCCATCGGTGGGATTTCATCTTGATGAGGAAAATGCGAATCGCAAGCCTAAAATCGCCTGAATCACGGTCACTTCCCATTCGTTTTAAAAAGATTCTGAGCAAGTGCAGCAAATTTTCCATAAGGCACGAGACTGGAAAGCGGAATACGCAGAAGCGGAAGATGCCCGCCGCAGGGTAGCAACAACACGTCGTCATCTTCCGGAAGTCTTGGATTTTCAGGTGAAAGAACTGTCGTAACGGCGAAATGTAGTGGAGCACTCGCAATGCTTTTGAGCGAAACTATGCCGCTGCCGCGCAATTCCAGTAATCCGGCAATTGTTTCCGGCCGCTCGGCAACGATGTTTTCGCCGTCGCGATACACGAAAATCTGATCGTCCGCGATCAGCGCTGCCGGCAGTCCGCACCGTTCCGCCTCCGTCAGAAAGCTGAACGCAAGCTCGCTTTTGCCGCTTCCCGACGGTCCCGTGAAGAGGATGCCGGTGTTGTCGACGACGATGGCGGTCGCATGCAGGTTGAAGCGTTCAGCGTTCATGGGTCTCGGCCGCCGGCAGCGACAGGGTGAAGCGCGCGCCTGATATCACGCCGTATTTGTCGACGACATTTTCCGCCCTGAGGCTGCCACCGTGGGCTTCGGCAATCTGGCGGCTGATGGAAAGGCCAAGGCCGGAGTTCTGGCCGAAACCTTCGCTCGCCGGACGGTCGGTGTAGAAGCGTTCGAAAATCCGGTCGATATCCTCGGCCTGAATGCCGGGTCCGTTGTCTTCCACCTGTACGATGCAGCGATCCTTGTGACGGGAAAGGCGCACGGTGATACGGCCGCTTTCCTCCGAAACGAAAGAGCGCGCATTCTCGATCAGGTTGGTGACGATCTGCCCGATGCGAAGATCGTGGCCGTTGACCACGAAGGAGGTTTTAGCCCCAGCCTTCCGGTCGGCCACATAGTCGATCGCCACGCTCTTCTTCTTGGTGCTGATCTGGCGCGATATGTCCACCAGACCCTTCATCAGCACGTCGAGATCGAGCGGCGATGCATCGACACGCGCCAGTTCGGCGTCGAGCCGCGACGCATCCGAAATATCGCTGATCAACCGGTCGAGGCGGCGGACATCATGGAAGATGATCTCGGTCAGGCGTTGTTTGGACTCTTCGGTCTTGGCGCGTGGCAGGGTTTCCACGGCGCTGCGCAGCGAAGTCAGCGGGTTCTTGAGTTCGTGGCTGACATCGGCGGCGAAACTTTCGATCGCGTCGATACGGTCGTAAAGCGCGGTCGTCATTTCGCGAAGCGCTATTGAGAGGTTGCCGATCTCGTCCTGACGCGCCGAAAAATCCGGTATCTCCTCACGGGTTCTCGCCCCGCGACGCACGCGGATCGCGGCAGCCGATAGCCGCCGGAGCGGTGTGGCGATGGTGGAGGACAACAACAGGGACAGCACGATATTGACCAGCGTGGCAATGCCGAACACGCGCATGATCGCGAGGCGCTCCGCATGCACGATCTTGTCGATATCGCCCGCCTGCGTGGACAGGAGCAGAACACCGAGTACGGCCCGGAAGCGCTGCACCGGCACAGCGACCGAAACGATCAGCTCGCCCTTTTCGGTCACGCGCACGACCGCGCCGCGCACGCCAGTCAGCGCATTCATCACTTCCGGATAGATCGAGCCGTCGCCGCCGGGCGCTTCCTTGTATTGCGGCAGGCTGCTCGGTTGCAGCATGCGGTTGAACATGCTGGTGAACCATTCACCCCAGGTCTGGGTTTCCGGTGCCACTGGCGGCAGATCGAAACGCAGGACCTGACCGCGCGAATAAAGATGGCGGGAATCGAGAAGTAGATTGGCATCGGCGTCGAAAAGCCGAGCGCGGGTACGTGTCGGCGAAATCAACCGGCGCAAAACTGGCGCCACTCGTTCCGGATTAATCGGGAAACTTAAGTCCTCGTCATTGGGGGCAGGCGTGATGCTTTGCCCCGCCTGCAACTCGAGGAGCTTTTCCGGGTTGATGGTGATGGAGTTGGTATCGACGGAGGCGGAGGCGGAAATGGCGCCGGCGATGATTTCGCCCTGCGTCAAAAGGCTTTCCACCCGCGCGTCGATCAGCCCCTCGCGGAACTGGTTGAGGTAGAGAATGCCGCCGACCAAAACCACGGTCGCTGCCACGTTGAAGAACAGAATACGGCGCGTCAGGCTGGAAAATACCGCATTGCCGAAAATGCGTCGGACGATCGTCAGCGGATGGATACGATGGCGGCGTTCGCTGCCGCGATCTTCGGCATCGTCACTGTCCGAGACGGTTTCCGGCGTTTTCTTCAACAAGTCTATGTCCTCGCCACCACAATTCCGGTGGTCTCTCCCGATTGCGGCTCGTTCAAGCCGCTTCGCGGAAGCGATATCCTACGCCATAAAGCGTTTCAATCATATCGAAGTCGCCGTCGACCAGTTTGAACTTCTTGCGCAGACGCTTGATGTGGCTGTCGATCGTGCGGTCGTCCACATAGACCTGTTCGTCATAGGCGGCATCCATCAGCGCGTCGCGGCTCTTCACCACGCCCGGCCTCTGTGCAAGCGAATGCAGGATGAGGAATTCGGTGACGGTGAGCGTTACCGGCTCGCCCTTCCAGGTGCAGGTGTGGCGTTCCTGATCCATGGCGAGCTGCCCGCGTTCGAGCGTGCGCGCCTGTTGATCCGCGGTCGGCTTCAAGGTGCTGCTGCCGGTTGCGGCGGAAGCCTCGCGGCTGCTGGCGCGGCGCAGGATGGCCTTGACGCGTTCCACCAGAAGGCGCTGCGAGAAGGGTTTTGTGATGAAATCGTCGGCGCCCATCTTCAGGCCGAACAATTCGTCGATTTCTTCGTCCTTGGAGGTCAGGAAGATAACGGGAATATCCGATTTCTGGCGAAGGCGCCGCAAAAGCTCCATGCCGTCCATGCGGGGCATCTTGATGTCGAAAATGGCGAGCTGCGGTGGACGAGCGATCAGCCCGTCAAGCGCGGAGGCGCCGTCGGTATACGTTTCGACCCGGTAGCCTTCGGCTTCGAGCGCGATCGATACCGAAGTGAGAATATTCCGGTCATCGTCGACAAGCGCGATAGTCTGCATGTAGTTGGTCTCCATCGTCATTTTCTCGTAACTCCCGACATTCACCCAGCCAAGGTTGTGCGCCGCGAGCCACTCTCATGAGTATAAAGGTGGAACAAATTGTGGCAAAGGAAAACTCACAACCAAATCGCGGGGCGTTGCGAGGCTGTTTCCGGGAAAACGCCGTCATTGGATTCTAATGCGTCTTCAACCGATTTAAAAAGAAATAAAATCTTTTAAATCGATTAATATATTGAAATCACTAAGTTATTTAAAGTTCCGCTCTTGCGTTTCTAAAAGCCGCCACGTATTTTCCGTGAAAATTTCAACGGCCTTATCGTCATTTACAAGGAACGCGTCATGAACGAGCTTGGGGTTCATAATCCTGCCAATGGAGTTGCGGAACTCGGACTGGGCGAGGCCTCCCGCGTCTTTTATAACCTCAACGAAAGCGAATTGTACGAAGAGGCGATCCGCAACGGTGAGGCCGAACTGACCATCGATGGTGCGCTTCGCGCCGTGACCGGCCAGCATACGGGCCGTTCGCCGAAGGACAAATTCGTCGTCCGTGATGCCTCCACCGAAGACACAATCTGGTGGGACAACAACAAGCCGCTGTCGCCGGAAAATTTCGAGCTGCTGCGCCAGGACATGCTGGCCCATGCCGCCGGCAAGACGCTCTATGTTCAGGACTTGATCGGCGGCGCCGATGAGGAAAACGCTCTGCCGACACGCGTCGTCACCGAGCTTGCTTGGCATTCGCTGTTCATCCGTAACCTTCTTATCCGGCCGAAGCAGGAGAAGCTGGCGGGCTTCAAACAGAAGCTCACCATCATCAACCTGCCGAGTTTCAAGGCCGATCCGGCCCGTCACGGCGTTCGTTCGGAAACCGTCATCGCCTGCGATCTTACGAACGGCCTCGTCCTCATTGGCGGTACGTCTTATGCCGGCGAAAACAAGAAGTCCGTCTTCACGGTCCTCAACTATCTCCTGCCGGCAAAGGGCGTCATGCCGATGCATTGCTCGGCGAATGTCGGTCCCGAAGGTGATTCCGCCGTGTTCTTCGGCCTGTCCGGCACCGGCAAGACCACGCTGTCGGCTGATCCGTCGCGCACGCTGATCGGCGATGACGAGCATGGCTGGGGCGAGCACGGCATCTTCAACTTCGAAGGCGGTTGCTACGCCAAGGCGATCAAGCTTTCGGCCGAAGCCGAACCGGAAATCTACGCCGCGACCCGCCGTTTCGGCACGGTTCTCGAAAACGTGGTGCTGGACGAAAACCGCGTTCCTGATTTCAACGATAACTCGCTGACGGAAAATACCCGCAGCGCCTATCCGCTGCATTTCATTCCGAATGCATCGGAAACGGGCATTGCCGGCCATCCGAAGACGATCATCATGCTGACGGCGGATGCCTTCGGCGTGCTGCCGCCGATCGCTCGACTGACGCCGGAACAGGCCATGTACCACTTCCTCTCCGGTTATACCGCAAAGGTTGCCGGCACGGAAAAGGGCGTGACGGAGCCGGAAGCGACGTTCTCGACTTGCTTCGGAGCGCCCTTCATGCCGCGCCACCCGGCGGAATATGGTAACCTGCTGCGCGAGCTGATCGGCAAGCATGGCGTTGATTGCTGGTTGGTCAACACCGGCTGGACCGGCGGTGCTTACGGCATCGGCAAGCGTATGCCCATCAAGGCGACGCGCGCGCTTCTGACGGCAGCCCTGACCGGCGAGCTGAAGGGTGCCGAATTCCGCACCGATGCGAATTTCGGTTTCGCCGTGCCCCTGTCGCTTGATGGTGTCGACAGCGCGATCCTTGATCCGCGTTCGACCTGGGCCGATGGCGCAGCCTATGACGCACAGGCGAAGAAGCTGGTGTCGATGTTTGTCACGAACTTCACCAAATTCGAGGATCATGTCGACAGCAAGGTTCGCGACGCTGCACCGGGCCTGCTGCTTGCGGCTGAATGAATGAAGCCTCATTCGTGAGGGGGAGGGAACCCGGCCTTGTGCCGGGTTTCTTTTTGCCTGCTGCTTTCATTTTGTCGGCTGTTTTCATTTTTTGCGATCTGTGGCATCACCGGCGCGGAGAAAGATCATGGCCAGCGACCCGCTTTACATCAATAACCGTATCACCGTCGCCGGCTGGGAGCTGACGGAACAGTTCGTGCTGGCCGGTGGGCCGGGCGGCCAGAACGTCAACAAGGTCTCGACGGCGGTTCAGCTGTTTTTCGATATCGCCAATTCGCCCTCTCTGCCGGATCGGGTGAAGGCGAATGCCCTGCGTCTGGGTGGCCGGCGTGTTTCTAAAGACGGCGTGCTGATGATCGAGGCGAGCCGGTTTCGCAGCCAGGAGCGCAATCGCGAAGATGCCCGCGAACGGCTGAAGGAACTGATCCTTGAAGCGGCAGCACCGCCACCGCCGGTTCGCAAGGCCACCAAACCGACCAAGGGTTCTGTCGAGCGCCGCCTCAAGGCGAAATCCGGCCGCTCGGACGTCAAGAAAATGCGCGGCAAGCCATCAGGCGATTAGGCTGCGACTGGTCGGCAAAATGTTTGGCACTTGTCATAGAGCTTCAGATATCGTCTGGTAAGCCTCTCTACAACCAAGGAGAGTGCTATGGGTTTGTTCAGTTTCATCAAGGAAGCGGGAAAAAAGATCGGTATCGGCGGTGATGATGCCCCCGATGTTGAAGCGGTCAAAAAGGAACTCGCCTCCCATGATCTCGGTACGGACAAGGTTCAGGTCGAAGTGGTGGATGACAAAGTCGTTCTGAAGGGCGAAGTGGCCGATCAGTCGATTTTCGAAAAGGCGGTCATTGCGGTCGGCAATACGCTGGGCATTTCCAAGGTCGAGGCCGGCGAATTGACGGTGGCCGAAGCGCCGGCGAAGGAGCCCGTGTTTTACACGGTCAAGAAGGGCGACAATCTCTGGAAGATTGCCGAAGCCCAATATGGCAAGGCAAATGGCGGTAAGAACAACATCATCTTCGAAGCCAACAAGCCGATGCTGACGCATCCCGATAAAATCTATCCCGGCCAGGTTCTGCGTATTCCTGAGCTTGCCTAATCTCAACTGCTGCCATGGGGATGCCGCCTTTGCGCGGCATCTTTTACAGCTTGCGAAGCGCCACCGTGTCGATCAGGTGGTTCTTTCCTTTGCGTAAGATAAGGTCGGCGCGTGGGCGCGTCGGCACGATGTTCTGCCGCAGGTTCTTCAGGTTGATGTTCTGCCAGAGCCCCTCGGCAATGCTGAGCGCCGCTTCTTCGCTGATCGACGCATAGCGATTGAAGAACGAATTCGGGTCGCGGAAGGCGGTTTGCCGCAGATTCATGAACCGGTTCACATACCAGTTGTGAATGAAGTCCTCATCGGCGTCGATATAGATCGAGAAATCGAAGAAATCGGAAACGATCGGCACGATTCGTCCGCCCGCCGGCAGGTCGCGCGATTGCAGCACGTTGATGCCTTCGAAGATCAGGATATCCGGTCGATCGATGACGGTAAATTCGTTTGGCAGCACGTCATAGGTCAGGTGCGAATAGCGTGGCGCCTTCACATTCGGCTGGCCTGCCTTGATCGCCGACAGGAAGCGCAGCAGAGCACCGATATCGTAGCTTTCCGGAAAGCCCTTGCGCTCCATCAGGTTTTCGCGTCGCAAAACCTCGTTTGGATAAAGAAACCCGTCGGTGGTTATGAGATCGACCTTCGGGCTGGAGGGCCAGCGGGCCAGAAGCTCCTTCAGGATACGCGCCGTCGTCGATTTTCCAACGGCGACCGAACCGGCAATGCCGATGACGAACGGCGTCTTGTTGACGTCCCCCATGTTCAGGAAGCGGTTGCGCTGTTCGAAAAGCAGCTGCGATGCTTCGACATGTGATGACAGCAGGCGCGACAGCGAAAGATAGATGCGCCGCACTTCGTCCAGATCGATCGGGTCGTCCAGCGAACGCAGTCTTTTGACCTCGTCGGCGGAGAGGGTGAGTGGTGTGTCGGCGCGAAATTTCGCCCATTCTTCCGAACTGTAGAAGTGGTAGGGCGAATATTCATCCGGCCGGAAATGATCGAGTGTACTCGGCATGCCTCTCTCCCCGCTGCCTGCCTTTACATTCATGATGTCGGCCTCGCCGCCTTTTCCGCAAGGCCGGTTTGTCCGGTCCGACGCTCCAGTTCGGCAAAAACGTCATTCAGGGGAATGTCGGCGATCTTCAGCACCACCAGCAGATGATAAAGCAGATCGGCGGCCTCGTTTTTCAGCCCGTCGCGGTCTTTCGCGATGGCGGCGATGACGGCTTCGACCGCCTCTTCGCCCAGTTTTTTTGCGGCACGTTCCTGGCCCGCCGCAACAAGTTTGGCCGTCCAGGATTCGTCAGGAGAGGCGGCGGCGCGTGTCGCGACGATGCGTTCCAAATCGGAAAGGGAAAATGCGCTCATGGAAGGTTCCTGCAATCAGTCGAGACGCATGGCGATGCCATGCTCGGCCATATAGGCCTTGGCTTGCCCGATCGAATAGGTGCCGAAGTGGAAGATGGAAGCGGCAAGCACCGCCGTCGCATGGCCATCACGCACACCTGCCACCAGATCGTCCAGCGTTCCGACACCGCCCGAGGCAATGACGGGCACGCGAACCTGATCGGCAATGCTGCGCGTCAGACCGATATCATATCCGCTCTTGGTGCCGTCACGGTCCATCGAGGTGACGAGCAATTCGCCGGCACCACGTTCGACCATTTTGATGGCGAATTCCACGGCATCGATGCCGGTCGGCTGGCGTCCGCCATGGGTGAATATTTCCCAGCGGCCGGCTTCTCCGTCCTTCGAAACCCTCTTGGCGTCGATGGAGACAACGATGCACTGGTTGCCGAATTTGTCGGCGGCCTGCGCGACGAAATCAGGATCGTTCACCGCTGCGGAATTGATGGAGACCTTGTCAGCACCGCAGAGAAGCAGCTTGCGGATGTCAGCGACGGCGCGGACGCCACCGCCGACGGTCAGCGGCATGAAGCAATGGTCGGCGGTGCGCGATACGACCTCGAAGATGGTGTCGCGATTGTCGGACGAGGCGGTGATGTCGAGAAAGCAGAGTTCGTCCGCTCCCGCCGCGTCATAGGCTTTCGCTGCCTCGACTGGGTCGCCGGCGTCGATCAGGTCGACGAAGTTCACGCCCTTGACGACGCGGCCGTCTTTTACATCGAGGCATGGAATAACGCGGGCTTTGAGGGTCATGCGTTTACCTCCTTCTTTGAGGCCGCCTTGATCAGGGCCAGCGCCTCCTGCGGATCGATGCGCCCGTCATAAAGTGCGCGGCCCGAAATTGCGCCCTCGAGCTTTGCGGCATCCGGCTGCAACATGCGCTTGATGTCTTCGATGGAGGCAAGGCCGCCCGAGGCGATGACCGGGATGGATACGGCATCCGCCAGTTCAAGCGTTGAGGCCCAGTTGATGCCGGCCAGAATGCCGTCACGATCGATATCGGTGTAGATGATGGCGGCGACGCCGGCACCTTCGAAACGTTGGGCCAGTTCGATGACGCCGAGTTCGGAGGCTTCCGCCCAGCCTTCCACGGCAACCTTGCCGCCCTTGGCGTCAATGCCTACGGCGACCTGCCCGGGGAAACGCTTGCATGCTTCCAGAACCAGAACCGGATCTCGTACCGCCACGGTGCCGAGAATGACGCGCGCAAGCCCGAGGCTGAGCCAGGCCTCGATATGATCAAGGGTGCGGATGCCGCCACCGAGCTGCACCGGGTTTTTCGTGGCTTTCAAAATAGCATCGACAGCCTCGCCATTGACGGTCTGGCCGGCGAAGGCGCCGTTGAGATCAACGACATGCAGCCATTCGAAGCCCTGATCTTCAAAGGCTTTCGCCTGCGCGCCGGGGTCGGTGTTGTAGACGGTGGCCTGTTCCATATCGCCGAGTTTCAGGCGAACGCACTGGCCGTCTTTGAGATCGATTGCGGGAAAAAGAATCATGTCAGGGCTTCCAGCGCAGGAAATTGGAAATCAGGGCAAGGCCGAGCGTCTGGCTTTTTTCCGGGTGGAACTGCGCGCCCGCCATATTGTCGCGGCCGACGAAAGCCGTCATCGCACCACCATAATTGGTGGTGGCGATTACGTCCGCCGGATGTTTGGCCGCCAGATGATAGGAATGCACGAAATAGGCGTGCAGGCCATCTGCGCCGGTCTTGATGCCGTCGAACAGGGGATGCTGATGGCGGATTTCCAATGTGTTCCAGCCGATCTGCGGAATTTTAAGCGTGGGATCGGAAGGGGTCATCTCGATGACATCGCCTTCGATCCAGCCAAGCCCAGTGCTCACGGTCTTTTCCAGACCGCGCGAGGACATCAGCTGCATGCCGACACAGATGCCGAGGAAGGGATGGGCTTTTTTCTCGACGGCTTCAACGAGTGCTTCATGCATGCCGGGCACTGCTTCGAGGCCGGCACGGCAATCCGCATAAGCGCCGACACCGGGCAGGACGATGCGGTCCGCGGATGCGACGTGATCCGGCTTGTCGGTCAAGTCGATGGTTGCATTGATGCCGGCTTCACGGGCGGCGCGCTCGAAAGCTTTGGTGGCCGAACGCAGGTTGCCAGAACCGTAGTCGATGATCGCGACACGCATGTCAGCGCCTTCCATTCAAGTCGAAGAGAAATGATCCGGAGGGATCATTGGCGAAGTTTTTGTCACCGCTCTTTTGCGGCGAGGGGGTCCATACCGGCTGCGACAGCTGTTCCGTCGTTTCCGTATTTTCGGAGAGATCGGAGAAATATATCTCTTCGGCACTCGAAAGATCAGGGGCGGAGATGATGGAAGTCATCTTCCAGCCCTTGCCGATCAGGTGCCGAACGAGAAAATCGCGTCCTTCCAGTGCGGTGAGGAGGGCAATGGCGACGCCGCAGAGAATTGCCGCCGGTTCGAATCCGGGTAACGTTGACACCCAACCGGCCAGAACAAGGACTGCAAAGACGGCGACTGCCGCCAGCCACAGCCGGTTCACGGCGAGCCACAACCAGGGCGCAATCAGCGCCAGCCAGACGAAACGGTCTGCTATGAAACGGGTCGTCTTTTGGTCTCTGTCCGGCCCGTTGGGGGCCTCCAGAACGAGATAGCTTGTCATGGGCTTCCTGACAGCTTTGGCGGTCAGGCCAGCATGCCCTTGGTCGAGGGAACGCGGCCTGCCTGCCGGGGGTCGATCTCGGTTGCCGCGCGAAGAACGCGGGCAACGGCCTTGAAGCATGTTTCGGCGATATGATGGTTGTTCGCGCCGTAATGGTTCAGGATATGCAGGGTGATACCGGCATTCTGAGCCAGCGCCTGAAAGAATTCACGCACAAGCTCGGTGTCGAATGTGCCGATCTTAGGCGCGGAAAAGTTCACATTCCAGACAAGAAACGGACGGCCGGAAATATCGACGGCAGCCTTGGTCATCGTTTCGTCCATGGCAAGATCGAGCGAGGCGTAACGGGCAATACCGCGCCGGTCGCCCAGCGCCTTGGCGATGGCCTGGCCGATGGCGATGCCGGTATCTTCCACGGTGTGGTGGTCATCGATATGCAGGTCACCCTTGACCTCGATGTCCATGTCGATCAGCGAATGGCGGCTGAGCTGGTCCAGCATATGATCGAAAAATCCCACGCCGGTGGAAATTGTCGATTTGCCGGTGCCGTCGATATCCACGCGCACCGAAACCGCGGTTTCGTTGGTCTTGCGGATAATCTCGCCTTTACGTTCTGCCATTTGTGGCCGCTCCGTGAAAATGTTGCCGTTCCTTATCAGCACAAGACATAAATATCCAGTTGTTCCATCGTCTTGCCTGACTTGCGGAAAACGATGCGTTGCCGGGAGGATTTGCAATCGTGAAAAGCAAACTTACATAGATGCCCAGAAGGGCCGGATGCCGGCCCGTTAACCAGGCGCCCGGCACGGGCAGACAGGTGTTTGATGACAACGATTATTACAGTCAGGAAGGGCGGCAAGGTCGTCATGGCTGGCGATGGTCAGGTAAGCCTTGGCCAGACCGTCATGAAGGGCAATGCCCGCAAGGTTCGCCGCATCGGCAAGGGTGAAGTGATTGCCGGTTTTGCCGGCGCGACTGCGGATGCTTTCACGCTGCTCGACCGTCTTGAAAAGAAGCTCGAGCAATATCCGGGTCAGTTGATGCGTGCGGCTGTTGAGCTTGCAAAGGACTGGCGCACGGACAAATATCTGCGCAATCTCGAGGCCATGATGCTGGTGGCCGACAAATCCACCACACTTGCAATCACCGGCAATGGCGACGTTCTGGAACCGGAACATGGCGCAATCGCCATCGGCTCCGGTGGCAACTACGCCTTTGCAGCTGCCCGCGCCATGATGGACACGGACAAGTCGGCCGAAGAGGTGGCGCGCAAGTCGCTCGATATAGCCGCCGATATCTGCGTTTATACCAACCATAATCTCATCGTCGAAACGCTCGACGCCGAATAGCAGCATTATTGTCTCACCCAAGGGTCTTGCGGACCGGGCCTTCGTTGGCCGGTCGGAGCAGGAAAGCCGAGAGGATAGAATGACCACTTTTTCTCCCCGGGAAATTGTCTCGGAACTGGACCGCTACATCATCGGCCAGCATGATGCGAAACGTGCGGTCGCCATTGCGCTGCGCAACCGCTGGCGTCGCCAGCAGCTCGATGAGAGTCTGCGCGACGAAGTCATGCCCAAGAATATTCTGATGATCGGACCGACCGGTGTCGGCAAGACGGAAATTTCCCGCCGCCTCGCCAAGCTTGCCGGTGCGCCTTTTATCAAGGTCGAGGCGACCAAGTTCACCGAAGTCGGTTATGTCGGTCGCGATGTCGAGCAGATCATCCGCGATCTGGTCGAGATCGGCATCGGTCTCGTGCGTGAAAAGAAACGCGCCGAGGTTCAGGCTAAGGCGCATGCCAGCGCCGAGGAGCGGGTGCTCGACGCACTTGTCGGAACGACCTCCTCTCCGGCGACTCGCGAGAGCTTCCGCAAGAAGCTGCGTGACGGCGAGTTGGACGACAAGGAAATCGATATCGAGGTTGCCGACAGCGGATCGGGTATGCCCGGTTTCGAAATTCCCGGCATGCCGGGTGCCAATATCGGCGTCCTCAACCTGTCGGAAATGTTCGGCAAGGCCATGGGCGGCCGCACCAAGAAGGTGCGCACCACCGTCTCGAAATCCTATACCGATCTCGTTCGTGACGAATCCGACAAACTGCTGGACAATGAAATGATCCAGCGTGAAGCGGTGAAGTCGGTGGAAAATGACGGCATCGTCTTCCTTGACGAGATCGACAAGATTGCTGCCCGCGATGGCGGCATGGGTGCCGGCGTTTCGCGCGAAGGCGTGCAGCGCGACCTGCTGCCGCTTGTCGAAGGCACGACGGTTTCGACGAAATATGGCCCGGTAAAAACCGACCACGTTCTGTTCATCGCATCCGGCGCGTTCCATGTGGCAAAGCCTTCCGACCTTTTGCCGGAGCTTCAGGGCCGCCTGCCGATCCGCGTCGAACTGAAGCCGCTGACGAAGGAGGATTTCCGCCGCATCCTGACCGAGACGGAGGCAAGCCTCATCCGCCAGTACAAGGCGCTGATGGCGACGGAAGAACTCGACCTCGATTTCACCGATGATGCGATCGATGCTCTGGCCGATGTGGCCGTTCATCTGAACTCGTCGGTCGAAAACATCGGTGCGCGCCGCCTGCAGACGGTAATGGAGCGTGTTCTGGACGAGATTTCCTTCAACGCGCCGGATCGCGGCGGCTCCGCCGTCAAGATCGACCAGGAATATGTCAAAAAACATGTCGGCGATCTTGCCGCCGATACGGATTTGTCCCGCTACATTCTCTGAATATTTCGGAGATCGACGACAGGAGAGTGCGGCCACATTTGCCGCACTCTTTTATTTTATGGCCTTGTCTCGCATTCAGCCCCCATTTTGTTTATGGGAGAGGCTGCATTCCGGTTGGAACCGCTTTATTGGAATGGTCCGGTTTTCCCTTGGTCCGAAGGCCGGCTTGAGAAAAGGCATTCGCTCGTGCGCAAAACTCTTCTGGCATTTGCCGCCGCTTTGACGTTCACCGTCGTCTCGTCTTCTTATGCTGAGGCCGCGACGGTTGTTCCGCCGGGCAATCGCAATGCCGAACAGCCGGGCGTTCCGGGCGCTTCCGCAAAAAGAACTAAGGCGTCCAACACGTCTTTCGAGCGCAAATACCAGAAAGTTATCGAGCTCCTGTCCTCCGACAAGGCGCTGATCGCCAAGATCAAGTCGACGGCGGGGCGCTACGGTATCGATCCGATCCATATGATCGGGGCGATCGTTGGCGAGCATACTTATAATGTCGACGCCTATGACCGCCTGCAATCCTACTACGTCAAGGCTGCATCCTATGCCGGCAGCAGCTTCCGTTTCGGCTACAAGGACGAAACCATTGCGCAGTTTCTGACGCATTCACAATTTGCCAAATGCCAGTCGAAAAAGGATTCCTACAGTCTGTGGAACTGTCGGGAAGATGTCTGGGATGACAGCTTCCGCGGCAAGACGGTGGATGGTGTCGCTTACCCGAACAATCGTTTCAGCGCCGTGTTTTTCCAGCCCTTTTATGCGGGACAGACCTTCGGTCTTGGCCAAATCAATCCGCTGACGGCACTGATGTTGTCCGACATGGTGGCGAAAACCTCCGGTTACGAGAAGCTGGACGAAAACGACGCTACCGCAGTCTACACGGCAATCATGGACCCGGATCGCTCGCTGGCCTTCATGGCGGCCTCCATCCGCAAATCGATCGACGACTACAGATCGATTGCCGACATGGATGTTTCCAAAAATCCGGGCGTAACCTCCACGCTTTATAATGTCGGTGGCTCAACGCAGCGTGCGGCAGCGCTCGCCCAGAAGAACCGTCAGCGTGCGGCAGGCGGTGAGCAGCCCCTGTTGCCGGAAGAAAACTATTACGGCTGGCTGGTGAACGAGCGCATCAAGGATCTACAGGCGCTTTTGTAGAAAAAGGCGATTATCGTCCGCATTCTTTCCAAAATGGAAATAATATTTGGTTGCCTCTCGCAATTGACGAGCGCCCGCCTCAGCGTCCAATCTGCATCCTCAAGATAAGAGGAGGCGCATGTGAGCCGCACGAATAAATTCGGTCTTTCCATCGATGACAGGCTTTATGCTTTTTTGACGGATGAGGTCTTGCCGGGCACGGGTCTCGATACGGAAACCTTCTTCGAAGGCTTTTCGTCCATCGTCCACGAGCTTTCCCCTGTTAATCGTGAATTGCTCGCAAAACGCGATGCCTTGCAGGAAAAACTGGACGGTTGGTATCGACAGAACGGCGCTCCGACGGATTTCGATGCCTATGAGGGCTTCCTGAAGGAAATCGGCTATCTGCTGCCGGAAGGTCCCGGCTTCAAGGTTGAAACTGATAACGTCGACTCTGAAATTGCCGCCGTTGCCGGACCGCAGCTCGTCGTGCCGGTCATGAATGCGCGTTATGCGCTGAACGCCGCCAATGCCCGCTGGGGTTCGCTTTACGATGCGCTTTACGGCACGGATGCCATTTCCGATGCGGACGGCGCGGAAAAGGGCAGGGGCTATAATCCGAAGCGTGGTGAAAAGGTCATTGCCTGGGCACGAAACTTCCTCGACGAATCGGCCCCACTCGAAACGGCAGGCTGGTCGGATGTGACCGGCTTCAAGATCGTCGATGGCGTGTTGCAGCTTGCAATCGGTGACGGCAAAACGGGCCTGAAGGATGCCGCGCAATTCAAGGGCTTTACCGGTGAGGCGGAAAAGCCGGCGACGATCCTGCTTGGCAAGAATGGTTTGCACACCGAGATCGTCATCGATCCGTCGACGGAAATCGGCAAGGGTGACAAGGCGGGTATCGCGGACGTCGTTCTCGAATCGGCGCTCACGACCATCATGGATTGTGAGGATTCGGTTGCCGCTGTCGATGCCGAAGACAAGGTGCTGGTTTACGGCAACTGGCTTGGCCTGATGCGCGGCGACCTGACGGAAGAGGTTGTAAAGGGTGGCAAGACCTTTACCCGCAGCCTGAACCCGGATCGTTATTACACCGCCCTCAATGGCGCAGCACTCACTTTGCCGGGTCGCTCCCTGATGCTGGTGCGCAATGTCGGTCACCTCATGACCAATCCGGCGATCCTCGACAGGGATGGCCGCGAGGTGCCGGAGGGCATCATGGATGCCGTCGTGACGGGGCTGATCGCACTTTACGATGTCGGCCCATCCGGGCGGCGTCAGAATTCACGCGCCGGCTCCATGTATGTGGTCAAGCCGAAGATGCACGGGCCGGAGGAAGTGGCCTTCGCCAACGAGATTTTCACGCGGGTCGAAAAGCTTGTCGGCATGGCGCCGAACACCATGAAAATGGGCATCATGGATGAGGAGCGCCGCACCACGGTCAACCTCAAGGAAAGCATCCGCGCCGCGAAAGACCGGGTCGTCTTCATCAATACGGGCTTCCTCGACCGCACGGGCGATGAGATCCATACCTCGATGGAAGCAGGCCCGATGATCCGCAAGGGCGATATGAAACAGGCGGCCTGGATTGCTGCCTACGAGAACTGGAACGTCGATATCGGGTTGGAATGCGGTCTTTCCGGTCATGCGCAGATCGGCAAGGGCATGTGGGCCATGCCGGATCTGATGGCGGCCATGCTGGAGCAGAAGATCGCGCACCCGAAGGCCGGCGCCAACACCGCCTGGGTGCCTTCGCCAACGGCGGCGACGTTGCATGCCACGCATTATCACAAGGTCGATGTTGCCGAGGTTCAGGAAGGTCTGAAAAGCCGCGGCCGCGCAAAGCTTTCCGATATCCTGTCCGTGCCGGTCGTGCCGCGCCCGAACTGGACGCCGGAGGAAATCCAGCGCGAACTCGACAACAATGCGCAGGGTATTCTCGGATACGTGGTGCGCTGGGTCGATCAGGGCGTCGGTTGCTCCAAGGTGCCTGACATCAACAATGTCGGGCTTATGGAAGACCGCGCTACGCTGCGCATCTCCGCACAGCATATGGCGAACTGGCTGCGCCATGGCGTGGTGACAGAGGAACAGATCATTGAGACCATGAAGCGCATGGCCGCCGTGGTCGATAGCCAAAATGCCGGCGATCCGGCCTATTTGCCGATGGCGTCCGACTTTGAAGGATCGATCGCTTTTCAGGCCGCCGTCGAGCTTGTGCTGAAGGGCCGGGAGCAGCCGAACGGTTATACCGAGCCGGTTCTTCACCGCCGTCGTCTGGAACTGAAAGCGAAGCAGGCGGCCTGAAGCCGCCCACCGCCAATCATCAAGAACAAAAAAAGCCGCCGGGGAATACCACGGCGGCTTTTTCTTTGTCTGGTATCTGATCTTACTGGATCACGACGACCTTGGTGCTGCGGCCGGGGCGAACGCGGCTGTAAAGGTCGATAACATCCTGGTTGATCATGCGGATGCAGCCGGAAGAGGCGGCCGTGCCGATCGAGGCCCATTCAGGCGAACCATGGATGCGGAACAGAGTGTCCTGTCCCTTTTCATTGAAGAGATACATGGCGCGTGCGCCGAGCGGGTTGGAAAGGCCAGGACCCATGCCTGCTTCGACATACTTGGCAACTTCCGGCTTGCGGTCTGCCATTTCCTTCGGCGGATGCCACATCGGCCATTCCTGCTTCCAGGCGACATAGGCTTCACCGGCCCAGGCGAAACCCGCCTTGCCGACGCCGATGCCGTAACGGACCGCGCGGTTGCCGGACATGATATAGTAGAGGAAACGTTCGCGCGTATTGACGATGATGGTGCCCGGCTTTTCGTTCGTCTGGAACTCGACGATCTGGCGACGATACTTCTCATTCACACGATTGATCGGAATGGCCGGCAGAGCATAGCCAGCATCGGTCACGGGACCATAAACATCGTTGAAGATCTGGACGGTTTCGACCTTTGCCGGAACCGGGTTGGCGACCGGCACTGACGCCGCTACCTTGCCGGATGTCTGGCCAGACGATTGGGATGTAGTTTCGGCGCAGCCGGCCAAAGCCAGTGCTGCCGTCAGACCAAGTGCGGTCAATGAGGTACGGATGCGCATATCGTTCTCGCGGAAAATTCGCCAAATTGTGCGAAGGAGTAGTCTTAATTGGATAAATCGGTTATTTTCCATTAAGCCGCTCTTGGCAAGCCGTTGCACCGCCGCGAGACGGTTGTGCCTTTAAAATTGCCGGTTGATTGCCTTTTTGCAACAATAGGCCAAACGCCTCAGCAGCCTTTATCCATGACTATTCTTTCGCTTACCAACAATAATCCGTTAATCGACGGCCGCCAGTCGGACAAGGCGATGCTGGTGCGTCGCGGCGTTCAGGTGCTTCTGCACGAGATGCGCCATTCGGTATTGCCGGAACTGCCGCTTGCGAGCGGGCGAAGGGCAGATCTCATCAGCCTCTCGGCAAAGGGTGAAATCTGGATCATCGAAATCAAATCCTCCATCGAGGATTTCCGTGTCGATCGCAAATGGCCGGAATACCGCCTGCACTGCGACAGGCTGTTTTTCGCCACGCATCCGGAAGTGCCAGTCGAAATCTTCCCGGAAGAATGCGGGCTTATCCTGTCGGATGGCTATGGCGCCCACATGCTTCGCGATGCGCCGGAGCATAAATTGCCGCCGGCGACCCGTAAATCGGTGATGCTGGATTTCTCCAGAACGGCTGCAACCCGGCTGATGCTGGCGGAATGGACGACCGGGCGCAGCTTCGGGGAGTGATTTCCGTTACTTCGGTGCGCGTTTGGCGAGAATGCGCTGCAGCGTTCGCCGGTGCATGTTGAGCCGGCGTGCGGTTTCCGAGACGTTGCGTTCGCACATTTCATAAACGCGCTGAATATGCTCCCACCGCACCCGGTCTGCCGACATGGGGTTCTCAGGGACTTCGGTCTTTTCACCTTTACGCTGCGTCAGCGCATTAAAGACGTCGTCCGCATCGGCGGGTTTGGCAAGATAGTCCAGTGCCCCGAGTTTCACGGCGGTAACGGCGGTTGCGATATTGCCGTAGCCGGTCAGAACGACGATCTGCGTATCGTCCCGGTTCTGCCTGATAGCTTCGATGACTTCCAGACCGTTGCCATCCGTAAGCCTCAAATCGACGACCGCATATTTGGGTGGTGCAGCCTTGGAGCGCGCAATGCCCTCGCTGACCGTCTCGGCGGTATCGACGACAAATCCGCGTGTTTCCATCGCCCGGGCAAGCCGGCGCAGAAACGGGCCGTCGTCATCGACGATCAGCAGCGATCTGTCGGGCCCGATCGGGTCGCCGTCGTCCGTCGGCACGCTGATGGATGGGGTCTGGTCTTCTGTCGTCATGTTTCCGGCCTTTCGGCAACTTAGTCGGCTTTTTTCTTCTTCTTATCGCCGCTTCAATGTGGATGGTAAAGTCAACGATCCCTTTTATCGTCCATAAGCGCACGAGGCCAGACGATTGTGACCCGCGCTCCGGTTCCACTCAAACCTCGATTTTCAAAGGTAACGGTGGCGCCGGATCGTTCCAGCAACGTCTTGGCGATGAAAAGCCCGAGCCCGAGCCCGCCCGCCCGCGTGTCGTTGTGACGTTCGGTCACATAGGGTTCGCCGATGCGGGCAAGCACGTCATGGGCATAACCCGGCCCGTCATCCTCGATGGTGACGGCGATATTCTGCGAATCGTAATCGACGGTCACGGTCACTTTTTCCCGCGCGTAGTCCACGCCGTTTTCGATGAGGTTGCCCAGCCCATAAATGACACCGGCATTCCGGACGCCGACAGGCTCGTCGATGCGATTGTTCTTTTCGACGAGCTCGAGACGGATGCCGAATTCCCGGTGTGGCGCCACCACCTCCTCGATCAGCGAGGAGAGTGGCAGGCGGCGCATATGTTCCTCATCATCGGTGGAAAGCGATGTGAGGCGGCGAAGAATATCGCGGCATCTTTCGCTCTGGCTGCGTAGCAGCGCTATGTCTTCGCCAAACCTTTCATCATTGCCGAGTTCCCGCTCCATTTCCTTGGCAACGACGCTGATTGTTGCCAACGGCGTGCCCAATTCATGCGCGGCGGCGGCGGCGAGCCCGTCTAGCTGGGAAAGGTGCTTTTCCCGTTCCAGCACCAGTTCGGTCGCGGCCAGCGCGTCAGCCAGCTGGTTCGCCTCATGCGAAACGCGATAGGCATAAAAGGCCGCGAAAGAGGTCGTGGCGACGATCGCAACCCAGGTGCCGACATGCAGCAGAAGCTGGATGGGCAATACCTCATCGGGATACCAGGGAACCGGGAATGGCGAAAAAGCGATCGCCGTCGAGCAGATGATCGCAAAAGCGAGGAGAATGAGCGAGTGCCGAAGCGGCTGCGAGGCAAAGGCGATGATGACCTGCACGCAAATCAGCGGCGCGAAAGGATTGGAAAGGCCACCGGTGATGTAGATGAGCGCCGTCAATTGCAGCAGGTCGAACGCAAGCAGCAACGTCGCTTCCCAGGGCTCCAGACGATAGGTGGAGGGAAAGCGGGCGGTGAGAAACAGGTTGGCCAGCGCCAGCGCGGCGATCAAAAGGCTGCAAGCCAGAAGCGGCAGGGGGAAATGCAGCGCCGATGCGACGAACAGGATCGTCGCGCTTTGTCCCGCAACGGCCAGCCAGCGCAGCCATACGATGGTTTGCAGCCTTATCCTGCGGCTGGCGCGGCCAAGCCTTGTGGTTTCGATCGGATGGCCAGCCACCTTCGTCTCCTTTGCACTTGTCATCGTCATCACGTTCCACGCGGTTTTACGCGGCTGGTCGGCAATGCCGATGCCGGGTCTTCCGGCCATGGATGGCGCGGATAACGCCCGCGCATATCCGCCCGCACGTCCTTCCAAGATCCCGCCCAGAAACCGGGAAGATCGCGTGTCGTCTGTATCGGCCTGTGCGCGGGTGAGGTCAATTCCAGCAGCAACGGCAACCGCCCCTGCGCGATAGCCGGGTGGGCCGTCAGCCCGAAAAGCTCCTGCACGCGAATTGAGAGTGTCGGTTCGCTGGCGTCGTAGCGGATGGGATGCCGCTGGCCAGTCGGGGCTTCGAAATGTGTCGGTGCGAGTCTGCCGAGATCGCGCACAACCTCATGGGGCACCAGAGACAAAAGTCCCTCGGAAAGGCTGCCGGGCCGGATATCCTGCAGGCTGCGCGCGCCATGCTGGAAGGGAACGAACCACTCATCCAGTCGTAAAAGCAATGCCTCATCGCTGACATCCGGCCAGGGTTCGCCGATGCTGGCGTTCAGAAAGCCGATCCTGTCACGCAATTGCAGGGTTTCCTTCGAGAAGGGAAGAATGGCGATACCGAATTCCCGAACCCCGTTGGCCAACGCCTGCGCCGCCCGTTCACCTTCGGGACGGGGCAGGGGCGTCTCGTCGAGAATGATCGCCCCGAGGCGCGTAACGCGGCGCGCACGCGCCTGACCGCTCGCCTTGTCGAAAAGCAGCTGGTCCTGCTGCACGATAAGGTGCGGCATCCGCTCTTCTACATCGGCCCTCTCTATGCTTGCTGCGGAAAGAATACGCGGTTGCGCTGCCCGCCCGGTAACATCGGCCACTACCAGCATCCTGCTCGCCGCCAACCGTTCGGTCTCGGCAAGTTCGGCGCCCCGGCCATTCGCCATCACGTAGCGGCCGCGTGCGCCGCGTTGAAGGGCGATCCGGTCTGGATAGGCGTGCAGCAGCAAGGGGCCTGCCTCGCTCGGCTGCTCGGTTACCGCCTGCGCCCCGCCGATCGCATCGAGAAGTCTTGACGCCAGCTTGCGTGCCGCCTGCGCCCTTTCGCTTCTCTCGGAAAGAAAGCGTCGCAATCTTTCATCGAGATCGATGTCGTTTCCGCCCAGTCCCTGTTCCGTCAGCATGACGGCGAGCATCGCCGCCTTTTTTCCAGCACCCTCACTTGCCGACACAATCACCATTGCCGCCAGCCGCGGCGGCATTGAAAGGCCACGCATCAGGCGGCCGCGTTGTGTCAGCGCACCGCTTTCATCGAGTGCACCCAGATTTTTGAGAAGCGCGATCGATTCCTTCAGCGCCGCTTCGGGCGGTGTATCCAGAAATGCCAGCGCAGAGGGATCGTGAACACCCCAATGGGCTAGATCCAGCGCAAGGCCGGAAAGATCGCTCGCCAGAATTTGCGGCGGCGTAAAAGCGTTGAGTGCTGCCGTTTGTCCCGGATGCCACAGACGGATCGCGACGCCGGGTTCCGTTCGTCCGGCGCGACCGGCTCGCTGGTCGGCGGAAGCCCGCGACACCCGCACGGTTTCCAGTCTTGTGATTCCCGTTGCCGGTTCGAAGACCGGTAATCGCTGCAACCCGCTGTCGATCACCACACGCACGCCGTCGATGGTGATCGATGTCTCTGCGATTGAGGTGGCAAGCACGATCTTGCGTCGCCCGGCCGGTGCCGGCTTGATCGCCGCATCCTGCTCCTTTTGCGAAAGGTTGCCGTAGAGCGGGATAATATCGGTATCGTCGGGAAAACGCCCCTCCAGCCGGTTGGCGGTGCGGGTGATTTCAGCCTGACCCGGCAGGAAAGCGAGGATGGAACCTGTTTCCGATGCATGGGCTTCCGTAATTGCCTTGGCAACCTTTTCTTCGATCGGGACGCCCTGCCAGCGATCCTCGTAGCGGGTGTCGATCGGGAAAGTCCGACCAAGGCTCTGTATAACCGGCGCCTCGCCCATCAGCGCGCTGATGCGCTCGACATCGAGAGTGGCGGACATGACGAGGATGCGCAGATCCTCGCGCAATCCCTCCTGCACATCGAGCGCAAGCGCCAGCCCGAAATCACCGTCAAGCGAACGTTCGTGAAACTCGTCGAAAATCACCGTCGAAACGCCGGCAAGTTCGGGATCGTCCAGAACCATCCGCGCAAACACGCCTTCAGTCACCACTTCTATCCGGGTTCTTGAGGAGATGCGATTGTCGAGCCGCATGCGATAGCCGACGGTTTCCCCAACATTCTCGTGAAGCAGGTCAGCCATACGCCCGGCCGCGGCCCGGGCGGCAAGCCGGCGTGGTTCGAGAAGAATGATCTTGCCGTCGCCCCGCCATTGCTCTCCCAAGAGATGAAGCGGCACCAGCGTCGTTTTGCCCGCACCCGGCGGAGCCGAAAGAACCGCGCGCTTTGCCCCACCCAGCGCTTCGGCGATGTCATCCAGAACATCGCTGACGGGAAGTTCGGGTAGATCGGTCTTAATAAGGGCTGGTGTTCTGGTCATGCAAACAGGCCTGCGGCAATCGGGTTGGTGTTTGAGCGTCTCATATGCCGTTTCTAAAGCACGGCCCGGCGCTTTGACAGCCGGCTCTGAGGGTTTCACAAAAGCTCCTCCGGGAAAATCGGGGGGCCTCGCTGGCGATTTACGGGGGCACATAGGGATGGGAATCCGGATACGTGCCGAAAACGGAGGAGGATTTGGCCTCTTGTGTCACTTCCGGTTAAACTAACCTTTAAAATCAGTAACTTACCAAAAATGTCAGTTT
>JWIT01000011.1 GCA_000949895.1 Agrobacterium arsenijevicii
ACCCGCCTCTCGGCGGGTGCTCGGGCTACCACACCAGTTCCACCTGCGGCCGGCCGTTGGAGGTTTTTTCCACCGTGCGTCCTGATGTGTCGATGTTGCAGTGGATACGCTGCCGGAAAGCGGAGAAGCTTTCGAAGGTCACAACATCCACCGGATCATCGAGATGCAGGGTGAGCCGGTAGCGTTCGGGATCGCCGCCGAGTGCCTGCACACCCAGCACGGAAGCGACGAAGGGCTGGCCGAGATAAAGACCTTCTACCCGTGAACCCAGAAGATAGGGATTGAAGGCGGGGCGGTTTCCAGCCGCGGCGTGCAGGGTATTCCAGTCGCGGAAGCCATATTGCGCAGCAATGAGTTCCAGCGCCTTTGAATGGGTGATTGCCTGCCCCTCTCCTTCAAGGGCGGCGCGCAGACGTTTTGCCTGTTCTTTTAGTCCCTCAAGCGCGGGAAGTGGTTTGGACGCGTTCATAACGGTTCTCCAACATGCGCATGCCGAATTTTCCGAAGGGGGTCCGCGTTGCCATCGACGACATGCTAAACATGGGGATGACCGTTATTCAGGAAAGAGCTTCACCAGGGGCGTAAACGCCTGCGGACGGCCGGGGCTCTTTCGCCCGTGGCCGTCCGTATAACTTAGAAAGCGCCGCCAGTCAAAGGCGATGCTGCGCCGACAGGAGCGTCAGAAACGATAGGTGATACCGGCACCGATCAGCCAGGGATCGAGCTTCGCCTTGCCGCTGATCGGCGTGCCGCCCAGCTCGGCGGTCCAGTCTGTCTTCAGGAAAATCTTCTTCACGTCAAAGTTCACGCCCCAATGCTCATCCAGCATATAGTCGAAACCCACCTGCACGGCCGCGCCGAACTTGTTCTTGACGTCCAGATTGCTGAAACCCGGCTTTTCGGACTGGTTATAGAACATCGAATAGTTCACACCTGCGCCGATATACGGCTTGAAGGCACCGAAATCGGTGAAGTGATATTGCAGGGTCAGTGTCGGCGGCAGCAGCCATGTCTTGCCCACCGGCGTGCCGGCCAGCACTCCCTCGCCGTTGATCTTGGCGTAAGTCGTGCCGAGAATGATTTCGGCGGCGATATTCGGGGTGAAGAAGTAGCTGATGTCGAGTTCGGGAATAACGGTATCCGAATAGGACAGGCCAGCACCCGGCACACCATCGACGTTGCCGCTATCATTGGTGATGACACCGAGACCACGCACGCGCAGCATCCACGGGCTTGCTGCCGCAATCGCCTCTTCGGCGGTGGGCGCCGGTGCTGCCGGGGCCAGATCGGCCGCCATGGCATTGGTCGACATCAGCATTGCCGCAATACCGGCAAGCAAGGCGGCTTTTTTGTTTCTCTTGGTCATTCCATCTCTCCTTTAGCGCACCGCACCGGGCAAGCCCCGGCTGATGATCGCAGTCCCCGCGAATCCCCGCTTGCCGCGATCGCTGCGGCCATTATGGCCAAGGGAAAGGAGGGCCGATTGAGATGGATCAAACCGAAGCGCCCATGATGGGCCAAGGCGACCGACCGGCCGGAATTGTGACAATTGCGCAACAAGATGCGATGACAGCTGTCAATAAAACGGCGCGTACCTGTCCGCCGGAAAGCGCAAAGGAGGCCTGTCTTCGCAGGCCTCCTCCACTACATCATTACGCTATCATGCCGCCTGCGGCGCAAGAGTCGCCGAGCCCGGCTTCCTGAGAAGCAGCACCGAGACAGCCGCGATCATGCACATCACGCCGGCAATCTGGAGCGCGGGCATATAGGTGTCGAAGTCGCTCTTGAAGAAACCGGCGCCGAAGGCGGCGGTGGCGGCTCCCAGCTGATGGCCTGCAAACACCCAGCCGAAAACGAGACCCGCCTTTTCACGGCCGAAACTTTCAGCGGCAAGCTTCACGGTCGGCGGCACGGTTGCCACCCAGTCCAGCCCGTAAAACACGGCGAAGACCGAAAGCTCCACGAAGCTGAACCCCGAAAGCGAGAGATAGATCAAAGACAGTCCGCGCAGGCCATAAAACCAGAAGAGCAGGAAGCGGTTGTCGAAACGGTCGGAAAGCCAGCCGGCGAAGATCGTCCCGAAGAAATCGAAAATGCCGATTACCGCCAGCGTGCCCGCTGCCGTGACCGCCGCCATGCCGAAATCACCACAGATCGAAATCCAGTGTGTCTGGATAAGGCCGTTGGTCGAAAGCCCGCAGACGAAGAAGGTGCCGAAAAGCACCCAGAATACCGGGTTGCCGGACACGCTCTTCAGCGTCAAAATCGGCGATACCAGCGTTGCGAGAAACTTATGGTCCTGCTTCGGCGGTTTTACCACCACCGTCTCGCCATAGGCGGGCAGGCCGACATCGGCGGGATGGTCACGCATCAAGAGCAACACGAGAATCATGGCGATAGCAATCACCGCAACGGATAGCGTCAGCGCAGTCCGCCAACCATAGGCTTCCGTCAGTGCCGCAAGCAGAGGCAGAAAAACCAGCTGTCCGGTGGCATTGCTAGCCGTCATCAGGCCGATCACCAGTCCCCGGCGTTTCGAAAACCAGCGCGACGCCACCGTCGCGCCCAGCACCAGGGCCGTCATGCCGGTGCCGACACCGATTACCACACCCCAAAGCAACAACAACTGCCACACCTGCGTCATGAAGAACGAGGCAACGATGCCGCTCATGATGAGGGCAAGTGCGGCAGACACCACCTGGCGGATGCCGAAATGGTTCATGAAGGCGGCGGCGAATGGCCCAAGCAGGCCGAAAAGTACTAACCTGACCGCCATGGCCGAGGAAATATCGGCAATATCCCAGCCGAATTCCTGGTGTAGCGGCTGGATCATCACCCCCGCCGATCCCATCGCGCCGGCGGTGGCCAGCATGGTCAGAAAGGTAGTTGCGGCAACAAGCCAGCCATAATGTATGTTTTTGCCGGCCATCCAGCTGGCAAGGCGTGTGGAGAGCATGTTCAAAATCCCTTTCCAGCGGCCGGTGGCCGAATTTTACGGGTACATGCCCGTTTATCATCAAAAATTACAGGGCTGCGAGCAGTTCCTGCAATTGTGCGGTCTTTTCCGGCCCGAGCCGGGCCTCTATCTCATCCTGCACGGCGTCCCAGAGCGGCGCGCCTGTTTTCAGGATCGCCTGCCCCTCTCCCGTTACGGTAAGCATGGCCTCCCGCTGGTCTTCGCCGTGGCCGATCGCCACCAGCCTCATGCGCACCAGCACCCTGGCATTGCGGCCAACGGTAGAGCGATCCAGCTCCACACGCGCAGCCAGATCGGTGAGCGATACCGGCGCAACGCTGTTGATGTTCCGCAACAGGCTGAACTGACCGATATTGACGCCAAGCGGCGCCAATGCCTCGTCATAGTATGACGAGACCTTACGGGATGCTTTGCGCAACAGGATGCAGTGGCAGGTATTGTTTGGCATTTGTCTCGGGTATATACCCGCAAATCCTTGCATGCAAGAGCCGTTCGGAAAATTGTCGTCAGGGAAAGGCCAGGCGCATTGCCCGAGGCAGGCGTTTATTGCAGAAGGGCACGATCCTGAAAGCGGCCGTCGCCTACTGCCCGGATCTAATCATCTCACGAATTTTAGTCGCCTTCTCGAAATGATCGAGGGCATGGGTTTTGATCCACCACTCGGCGGCTTCCATCAGGAGGTCGGGGTCGTCGTTCCTGTTCGCAAAGAACGCATAGAATGACAGGCCAACGCCCTCACCCTTTTTTGCAATTTTGTCGTCGCAGACTGAAATGGCTTTCGCCCTTAGGGTTGGTCTCATGGTCTGCCTTATACGTCGCAAGTCGCCTAGAATCGGCCTGCGCCCTTAGGTCCAAGCACGACGATGGGATCGCTCACGGACCGTTGGGCGGAAGCCAGATCGTTTGTATTGATGGCTGCATGCCACCGGTTGATGGCGTTTTCCATGATCTTGGTCATAAGCCAATATATATGCGATTTGCATACATACAATCAGGAGATGCTATATCGCATCCGATCCCTCGGCTTTGCATAAAAGAAGATTTTGCGGCACTTAAATATCCGCGGCATCACCCCCGGCAACTCAGCCGGGGCATGACGTCAACGGAAATTCTTCTCAGGCAAAGAGCCGGCGGCCGCTTGCGACCAGCATGCCGGCAGCGCCTTCTAGCCAGCCGGCTTTCAGTTCCAACGCCAGAAAACGGCTGCGCTCGAACGGGCCGGGCATGATCAGGTGCTGTGCCTTGTCGGCGAAAAAGCCGAAACGCTCGTAATAGGAAGCGTCGCCGACCAGAAGAATGCCGCCGTGGCCGCGCTTGGTGGCTTCGGAGATCGCCGCGCGCATCAGCGCCGAGCCGATGCCCTTGCCCTCATGGGCAGCATCGACCGCAAGCGGGCCAAGCAGCAGCGCTTCGACGGCGCGACCTTCGCGCGAAATGCCGGCCTCGACATTCCACAGGCGTACCGTGCCGATGACATGGCCGTCCTCATCGCGGGCGACAAGCGCCAGGCCTTCGGCCGGAACGCGGCCGGCGCGCAGCTTTTCGGAAGACTTGCGACGGCGGCCAGCGCCCATGGCGCGATCAAGCAGGTTTTCACGGGCAACGACGTCGCCCGGATTTTCCTGATCGATATGAAATGTCTGCGGTGTGAAAAATGCACGTACCGAATTCAGAAGAGCGGCCATCTCTCGGCCCTCCGTCACACAACCGCCCACACGCGGCCCTTGATCAAAAAATGGTGGAGCCGTTCCGGCCCGCCGACACGCTTTCCTCGGCTGGAAGAGGAGCGGCAAGCAGGGGTTTGCGCAACAGCACAATCGGCAGAGCCGAAACGGAAGCTTGTTCGAGACGCCGCCCTGCTCAGCGGGCGGCGTTCGGATCAGATGACGTAGGCTTTCAGCGGCTCGAAACCGTTGAAGGCAACCGCCGAATAGGTCGTCGTATAGGCGCCGGCCCCTTCGATCAGAACCTCATCGCCGATGGTCAGAGAGACCGGCAGCGGGTACATGTTCTTTTCATACAGCACGTCGGCGCTGTCGCAGGTCGGACCGGCAAGAACGCAGGGCTCCATCTCGTCCTGATCGCGCTCGGTGCGGATCGGGTAACGGATAGCCTCATCCATCGTCTCGGCGAGACCGCCGAACTTGCCGATGTCGAGGAACACCCAGCGGTGGTTGTCGTTGTCGGACTTGCGCGACACGAGAACGACTTCCGCCTTGATGACGCCAGCATTGCCCACCATGCCGCGGCCCGGCTCGATGATCGTCTTCGGGATCTGGTTGCCGAAGTGCTTGCGCAGCGCCGTGTCGATAGCATGGCCGTATTCTTCGGCAACAGGAACGTCGCGCAGGTACTTGGTCGGGAAACCGCCGCCCATGTTGACCATCTGCAGGTGGATGCCCTGCTTGGAGAGCGAAGCGAAAACACGCTTTGCATCGCCCAGCGCCGCATCCCATGCGTCGAGATTCATCATCTGCGAACCGACATGGAAGGAAACGCCGTAGGATTCGAGACCCAGCTGATGCGCATAGACCAGAACATCGACAGCCATCTGCGGCACACAGCCGAACTTGCGCGACAGCGGCCATTCGGCACCTTCACCATCCGTCAGCACGCGGCAGAAGACGCGCGCGCCGGGAGCGGCACGGGCAACCTTCTCGACTTCCTCGTGGCTGTCGACGGCGAAGAGATCGATGCCGAGCGCATAAGCGCGGGCGACATCGCGTTCCTTCTTGATGGTGTTGCCGAAGGAGATCCGGTCGGACGTTGCACCCGCATCGAGCGCCATCTGGATTTCAGCCACGGAGGCGCAATCGAAGTTGGAGCCGAGCGAAGCAAGCAGCTTCAGGATTTCGGGGGCCGGGTTTGCCTTGACGGCATAATAGATCGCGCTGTTCGGCAGGGAATGCCGGAACGCGTTGAAATTGTCGCGCACGACGTCGAGATCAACCACAAGGCAAGGGCCTTCGGGACGTCGGGTTTTGATGAAGTCAAGAATGCGTGCAGTCGTCATCGATATATTCCCTATAAAACCGGCTCCGGAAAATCCGGAGGACAAAGGACGCTCGAGATATGCTTACGAATCAGCCGGTGGAGGCGCAGAATCGATAGCATACGCTCAAGGCGTGAATGTGAACGACGCCCTGCCAGAGCATCATTCGGCTTTGTCTGCCATCGATTGGAGGGAATGACCCGACCGCACTTCAGGCAATGATGGTGTGCCTCTTCAGTACCCCGGCTGATGGAAAGCCGGCAGAGAACCAGAAAGGCCCGCACCGTCGTTGCTTCATATGTCCTCGCATTTCCCGGTTGGCCGGAATAGCGACTGGAGGGGTTAGTTCCAGGTACCTTACCTAAATCCTCACCACATCGAGGACTCGGCGGACACACATGGGCACGTGCGACTTTGGGCAGCACGGGAGATAAGAATATTCGCAGTCATAATCAAGAGGATTTTTTCACCAGATAGCGGATTTTTTCGGCAACCATTTTACGGGTTGAACAGTCACCCCTCAGCGTTCAATTATATGGAACGAACCGGAGGGACTTCATGGACACGCTCACCCGCATCCGCGCCTTTATCGATGTTGTCGAAGCGGAGGGTTTTTCCGCCGCCGCCCGCAAGACCGGGCGTTCCAAGGCGCTTTTGTCCAAGTATGTCCGGGAATTGGAAGACGATCTCGGCGCGCTGCTTCTCAACCGCACCACCCGGCAATTTTCGCTGACGGAGGCCGGACACACCTATTACCGCACCGCCTCCGATATTTTGAAGGAGATCGACAACCTTGCCGATCTGGTGCGCGAGAAGAATGCCGATCTGAAGGGCAAGCTCAGGATCTCGGTTCCGCGCACCTTCATCGATGCCGATGTCGGCCAGAGCCTCATCGATTTCGCCAAGGAAAACCCGGAACTGTCGCTGGAAATCGTCGCCGATGACCGATTCGTCGATCTGATCGAGGAAGGTTTCGACCTTGCGATCCGTATAACGCGGCTGGAGGATTCGGGTCTCATCGCCCGCAAGCTCTCCGATTTCCGGGTCTATGCGGTGGCAACGGCGGATTTCGTCGCCCGGCATGGCCCGCTCGATGGCCCGCAGGATTTTTCCCGCGTGCCCTTCATCATCGACACCAATACCCGCTTCCATAATACCGTGCGTTATCTCGAACCGGATGGCGGCTCGAACTCCGTTACCATCAGCGGGCCGATCGAGGTGAACAGTCCGCAGGCAACGCTGCGCGCCGCCCGTGCCGGACTTGGCATCGCCATGGTGCCGGATTTCATCGCAAGGCCTTACATACAGTCCGGCGAGCTGGTGACGCTGTTCGACGACTATATCTCCAAGGACCGGGGCATCTACGCGGTCTATCCGCACCGCCGTTACCTGCCCGCCAAGGTGCGCAGCTTCGTGGATTATCTCTCCGCATGGTTTCGCAAGAGCGGTTGAGGAACGATCTTCGTCCTTCGCCCGCAAACAAAAAAACGCCCGCCTTTCGGCGGGCGCTTTCCATTGGTCAAACGAATCCTCAGAACGGCGAATCCGGGAAGTAGAACTGCTTGGCATTGTCCTTGGTGATGAGCGTCGCGTCGAGAATATACTCGCCGGCAACCGGCACCTGATCATAGAAATGACCGGCCGTCAGCTGCATGGCGGTCGCCACCATCGCTGGCGGGTAGAGCACGTCGACCGGCACCAGCTTGTCGCCGTCCATGACCTTCTTGATCATGTCCTTGGAGCCGGCGCCCGCAACGATATACTTGATATCGGTGCGTTTCGCCTGCTGGATCGCTTCCAGCACGCCGATCGCCATGTCGTCGTCCTGACACCAGACCACGTCGATCTTCTTGTATTTGGTCAGGTAGTCCTGCATCACGCGGAAGGCGTCGTCGCGGTTCCAGTTGCCGTATTGGCGGTCGAGAACCTTGACGCTGGAACCGGCGATACCCTTGTCGAAACCATCCTGGCGCTGTTGGTCGATCGGGATCGGCAGACCGCGAATGACCACCACTTCCGCGTCAGGTGTGGTTTTCTTGATGTATTCGCCCGCCACCTGTCCGAGTGCCGGATTGTTACCCGCGACGTAGAGATCGCGGATCGAATTGTCGTTGACGCTCGGCGCGCGGTCGACGAGCGCTACGAAGGTGCCCTTGTCCTTGATTTCCTTGATGGCGTTGACGAGCGGATCGGGATCCGACGGCAGCACGACCAGTGCGTCCAGCCCCTGCACGGCAAGATCCTGAAGCGCGTTTGCCTGGTTGGCGGCATCCGGCGAGGTCTTGACGATGATGTTCAGGCCCGGATGCTCCTTCATCAGAAGCTTTGCCACCCGCTCGGCATGATAAACGACGCCCGCCGTCCAGCCATGGTCGGCCGCCGGAATGGACACGCCGATCGTTACCTTCTTCTCCTGCGCATGGGCAGAGCCCGCAAGGACGGCAGCCAGCGCAGCAAACGCCACGCCGATGAATTTTCTACGCATAGTCTCTTTCCTCCCAAGACCGGGGCGTTCCTCCTCTTAACAACCGCGCCTGCCCCACATAGCGCGGCCAAACTCCCCATCCTCCCGGCTACTTGCGGCTCAAAGAGCGCTGCACCAGCATGGCGATGATGATGATCGCGCCCTGAATGGCGCCGATCAGATATTCGCTGACGAAGTTCGACAGGATCATGATGTTGCCGACGATCTCCAGAATGAAGGCGCCGCAGATTGTGCCCCAGATGCGCCCGACACCGCCCCGGAGTGCCGTGCCGCCGACGACGACGGCCGTGATGGCCTGCAGCTCCCACAACATGCCTGTCGTGGCAGATGTGGAGGCAAGACGCGGCACGTAAAGCAGAACGGCAACAGCGACGCAAAGCCCCTGAACGACATAGGCAATCGTGCGGACCCGGACGACAGAAATGCCGGAATAACGCGCCACATCCTCACTGGAACCCACCGCCGTCAGATGCCTGCCGTAACGGGTGCGGTAAAGCACGAAAGCGGCGATGGCGGCCGTGACGAAGATGACGATGACCGGCACCGGCACACCGAAGACGTTACCGAAATAGACCGGACGATAAAGCGTCTGGATTTCCGGGTTGCGCAGCGTGATCGCGCCGCCCTGCGACAGCCAGGTGGTCAGCCCGCGATAAATGCCCATTGTGCCGAGCGTGGCGATGAAAGGCTCGATGCGACCGATGGTGGTGATGAGACCGTTTGCCAGTCCGCAAGCGGCACCGATGGCGATGGCCAACGCCATGGCGGCCAGCAGCATCACCAACGGATTGGCAATGACGCCGCTGTTCATGAACAGGATCATCAGGCTGGCGACAAAAGCGACCATCGCGCCGACGGACAGATCAAGCCCGCCGGATGTGATGACATAGGTGGCGCCAAGCGCGATGATGGCGATGAAGGCGCTGCGGGTCACGACATTCAGAAGATTGTCGATGCCGATGAAATTCGGATTGGCGATGGTGCCGAGCACCAGCAGCAAAGCCAGCGCCACAAAGGGCGCGACGGCGCGCAGGTCCCAGTCTTTCGAGGTCTTCGGCGTTTTGCCGTTATCAAGTGCGGCCTCAGTCATATTTCCCCTCAGTTGTCTTTTCTTCAGGCCATTTCCGCCGGGACATCAGCCCTCAGGCAACTTCCTGCGTGTGAACGCCTGTCGCGAGCGCCACGATATCGTTTTCGGTCATGCGTTCGCCTGCCACCTCGCCGACAATCCTGCCGGAGCGCATCACAAGCACGCGGTCGCAAATGCCGATCAGTTCCGGCATCTCCGAGGAGACGACGATGATCGATCGCCCCTCATCCGCAAGCTTGGCGATAAAGCGGTAGATCTGCTCCTTGGTGCCGATATCGATACCGCGCGTCGGCTCGTCGATAATGACGATGGACGGATCGAGCAGCATCATCTTGGCAAGTAGCAGCTTCTGCTGGTTGCCACCGGAAAGCTGGCCCGCGAGCAAGTCCTTGCTGCCGGTGCGGATGTCGAAATCACGCACCGCATCGTCAAGCGCCTGCGCCTCCCGGCGGATATCGATCTGGAACAGCCGGCTGAATTTGTCGAGCGAAGCGAGTGTCAGATTGACTCGCAAATCCTTGGTCAGCAGCAATCCCTTGCCCTTGCGGTCCTCGCTCAGATAAACGATCCCGGCCTTCAGGCTGTCTTCCGCTTTCGCAAAATGTACCGGCCTGCCGAGATGGCGGATCGTGCCCCGCCCAGGACGCAGGCCAAGCACGCCCTCCATAAGCTCCGTTCTGCCCGCCCCGACCAGACCCGCAAAACCAAGGATTTCCCCTTTGCGCAGGCTGAAACCGGCATCCTGCGCATAACCGGGAACGGTGAAATGCTCCACCTGCAAGACAGGCTCGTGCTCACCGCCGGCATTTCGGTCCGGATAGAGCTTTGCGACATCGCGCCCCACCATCAGCCGCGCCATATCGGCCGGCTCCAGCGCCGATGCCGGATGCGAGGCGACCAGCCTGCCATCGCGCAGGACCGTCACGCGGTCGGCGATCTCCTTCACCTCCGGCAGGCGGTGCGAAATATAAAGTACGGCCACGCCCTTTGCCCTGATGTCGCGGATGACGTTCAGGAGCGCGTCGGTTTCGATGGGCGTGAGGCTTGCAGTTGGTTCGTCGAAAATGACGACGCGATGCGGCACCAGCAGAACGCGGGCAATCTGCACCAGTTGCCGCTGGGCAATCGACAGGCTGCCGACGACGGCATCCGGATCGATCGTGCCGCCAAGCTCGGCTATCGCCCTGCGGGCGCCGGCACGCATGGCGCGGTCGTCCATCATCGGGCCTCTGCGCAACTCGCGACCAAGATAGATGTTCTGGGCCACCGTCAGATCAGGAGCCAGCAATATTTCCTGATGCACAAGAACAATGCCGCGATGTTCGGCATCCACCGGCCCGCTTAGCGCAATGGCCTCGCCGTCGATCCTGATTTCGCCGCCCGACGGCTTCTCATTACCGGCAAGCAGCTTCATCAGCGTCGACTTGCCGGCACCATTCTCGCCGATGATGGCGTGAACCTCGCCGGCGCGCACGGTAATCTCTATATCCTTCAGAACCTGTACGGGACCGAAAGATTTGGACAGGCCGACAGTCCGTATAAGGGCATGATCTGGAGATGAGTCAGCATAAGCCATTTGCCGTCACCGGTATCCGGCACGAACGAACGGCACTTGCGCCTCGATTTTACTTGAAATGACCATCTGCGAACCCCTCCCAAAGCTCTGGGAAGAAGCTAACGTCCGTTTTGAGGTACGTAAAGCAAATTTCGTTGGTCTTTTAGAATACACTCAAATTTGACCGGAGCGGCCACCCTGACAGGGTGCAAAAATCCGGTCATGACACCGGGGAAAGGCCGCCCGCAGACCGGACGGCCGTGACTAATTGGTGAAGCAGGTTGGCGGAGCGCATTCCCGGCGCGAAAGCAACCCGAAACGTACCCGTCTTGCCTAACCGGCGCGCATGATGTGCGCTGCCAGATCGAGGCAACGGCAGGCATAACCCCATTCGTTGTCATACCAGGCAACAAGTTTGGTCAAACCACCTTCGGTTTGCATGCCGGCGAGCGCATCGAAGATCGAGGAATGTGGATTGCCGCGCATGTCAGTCGAGACCACGGGCTCGTCGCAATAGGCCAGGATGCCTTTCATACCGTTCGCAGCCTCGGCCCGGATCATCGCGCATATGTCCTTATAAGACACGTTTTCCCTGAAACGGCAGGTGAGATCGATCATCGATACGTCCGAGATCGGTACGCGCACCGCCAGACCGTTGATCCGGCCATTCAGCTCGGGCACCACCCTGCCGACCATGCGCGCAGCACCAGTTGTCGCCGGGATGATATTCTCGAGGATGCCACGCCCGAAACGCCAGTCCTTGCGCGCCACGCCATCAACCGTATTCTGGCTCGACGTCGTCGCGTGAACCGTCAGCATCAGCGCCTCTTCGAGACCGAAGGCGTCGTTCAACGCCTTGGCAAGCGGCGCGACACAATTGGTGGTGCATGAGGCGTTCGAGACAATGGCTTCGCCGGCATAGCCGTTCGCATTCACGCCCATCACGAACACAGGGGTGTTATCCTCCGGCGGCGCCGAAAGCAGGACCTTGCTTGCACCGGCAGCAAGATGTCCTTCCACCGCCTTCCCTGTCAGGAAAAAGCCGGTCGATTCGATGACGACATCGACGCCCACCTCGCCCCAACCGATTGCGCCCGGCTCCCGCTCGCTGAAGGCACGGAGCCTGTCGCCATCGATAACAAGCGCGCCGTCCGAGGTGGATATGCTGCCCTTGAAGCCGCCGTGAACACTGTCATACTTGAGGAGATAAGCGAGATGATCGATCGGCAGCAGATCGTTGATCGCCACGATCTCGATGTCGTCGCGCGCCATCGCGGCCCGCAGAACGGTCCGGCCAATACGGCCGAAGCCGTTAATGCCGATACGGATTTTGTCAGTCATCGGTTGCCCTTCGTGTCTAGACAAAGAAAAGGTGCGTGCTTCCGCACGCCTACGCGGCCCGGAGCGCTGTAGGTCGCAACGCATACGTCTGCCTGCCACCCGCTGCTTCAAGAGGGATTGTTTTCCGCACCGCGTATTTTTATACTAGATCGCACAAAAATACGGCGCAACGAATTTATTGCGAAATGGTACAAAAATGACAGAAAAGTCTTCCCGAGGGCGTCCCCGCCAATATGACGCCAGGGCTGCGCTTGATGCCGCACTCCTTGAATTCCGGCGTCACGGCTACTCGGCCACATCGCTCGACCACCTGTCGGAGGCGACGAAAATGGCTCGGCCGAGCCTTTATGCGGCCTTCGGCAACAAGCGCGCCATCTACCTGCGGGCGGTTGCACAACATATCGAGGACAGCGCGGAGCGACGGAACCATGCGCTCTTTTCCGAAGCATCGCTCGCAAAGGCGCTGAATGACTACTTCATGAGAATTATCGCCATCTATTCGGAAGGTGATGACTACCCGCTTGGCTGCCCGGTGCTCAGCGTCATTACCGGCGAGGCAACCGCCGATCCGGTGATGGGCGCCGAACTGTCTGCCGCTCTCGGCCGAACCGATGCGCGGTTTCGTGCCCGGATCGTCGCGGCGCGCGACGATGCCCAGCTGCCGCCCGAGGTCGACATCGATGCCGCCGCCGACATGCTGGCCGCCCTGCAGCACAGCCTTGCGCAACGCGCCCGCGCGGGCACCGCCCGGCCGGAACTGGAGCGCATTGCCCGCAATAGTATTGCGCTGATCCTCAAGGCTGCGGGTGCCACCCAGACTTTATAGGCGTCGAGGCGACTGTATCAGAGAAGGCGCTTCAGGGATGCGGCTTCCGGCTGCGGGGAAGCCTTCGTTGTGTCGCTATTGTCGGCAGACCTGTTGCGCAGGGCGGCATAATAGGCGTTTTTATGCTCGTACATATGCATATCGGCACGGCGCACCAGCGACTCCATCGTCTCGCCGGCCTCGCTGGTTGCCACACCGAGCGAAACGCTGAGCGGCGCGCTGGAGTAAAACTGATTGTTGATCTTCAGCAGCTCATAAACGGTATCGACCATCGCGGCAGCGATCTGCTTGTCGGCGCCGGGCAAAAGGATCGCGAATTCGTCGCCGCCGATGCGCGCGGCGTGGTTCGGCGCGGTGACGACGCCGTTCAGGACCTCACCCAGACGCCGCAACAGCGCATCGCCGGCATCGTGCCCGAGCTTGTCGTTGGCATCCTTCAGGCCATTGAGATCGATGACGATGGCCGAAACGGGCCGGACCGTGCTGCGCTCCAGCCGGTTCATCTCGTCCGAATAGAAGGCGCGATTGTGCAGCTTGGTCAGCACGTCATGCTTGCCGAGATATTCGAGATAGGCTTCCGCCTTCTTGCGCGCCGTAATGTCTGTCAGCGCAACCTGCACCAGCGACCAGTCATGTTCATGGCCGGGAAAAACGGAGAAATGCAGCAATACATGCCGCTCCGACCCATCCAGCGCGTAGTTCACCACCTCGCGGTGGTGGTTGAGATTGCCGTTCCAAAGCTCCATCAGCTGTTCGCGGAAGGGCTTTTCCATTTCACCACGGAAAATATCGCCAAGCCGCTGCAACAGCACCTGCCGGTCCGGTGCGCAAAACAGGTCCAGCGTCGCCCGGTTGACGTCGATCACGCGGATTTCGCTCATGCATTGCCGCACGAATTCGGGATGCACATCCATGAACACCCGGAAATCGACGATGCCGCGTTCCCTGACCTCCTCAATCAATCGCCGAACCCGGCTGAAATCCTCAACCCACAGGGAAACCGGCGAATGTCTGAACATGCCTTCGGCATAGCGGCGGTTGAAAAGCTCCTTGCGGCGGGCTTCCTCGCGTTCCGTTACATCCTCGGTGGTCAACAGCAACCGCCCTAGCGTCTGTTCATGACCCGGAATGACCGCGCCGCGCAGCTGGATATCCAGCCGCTTTCCGCCGATCGAATAATTGACGGCATTGCTGATGAATTCCGTCTTTCCAGCCCAAAGCTCGGAAAGCTCGTTCACATGGCTTTCGAGCATGTCGTCGCGAAAAATCCGGTGCAGATTGTCGACGAGATGCGCCTGATCGCGCGCCTCGAACAGCTCCAGCGTTTTGGCATTGACCTGAACGACGCGGATTTTCTGCGAACACGCCGCCACCCGCGACAAATCCTCCAGCAAAAATGCCCGGATATCCTCGACGCCCTGCGCCCGCCAGATATCGAACTGGCTTTTCACCTCGCTGAAATCCTCGATCCACATCGCCACGGGAGCAAGATTGAAGATATTGGTATCGATGGTTTCAATCATACGGGCAGTCTTCTTCAGGATGAATGCGGGCGGATGCCGAAATCGTGCGGCGCAGCGATTGCCGACCGCATATTGGGATTTATTAGGGATATTCGATTTAACGCAAGCATTTATCGCGCAAGCCATCGGTTTGCGCGATAAATCTCGGTTTCGCTAAGGTATCGCCCGTTACCAGAGCTTCACGTGGCGGTTCACATCCTTGTAGAGCAGGTAGCGGAACCGGCCCGGCCCACCCGCATAACAGGCCTGCGGGCAATAGGCACGCAGCCACATGAAGTCACCCGCCTGCACTTCCACCCAATCCTCGTTCAGCCGGTAGACCGCCTTGCCTTCCAGCACGTAGAGACCGTGTTCCATGACATGGGTTTCCATGAAAGGAATGGTCGCGCCCGGCTCCAGGGAGACGATGTTGAGATGCATGTCGTAACGAACGTCCTCCGGGTCGATGAACCGGGTGGTCGCCCATTTGCCGTCCGTATCGGGCATAGCCGACAAAGCGTGCTCATCCTCATGCGTGAAGATCGCCGGCGGCGGCTCCAGCCCGTCCACCGCCTGAAACGCCTTACGGACCCAATGGAACTTGACTGCTGCCTTGCTCGAATTACGCAGCTGCCAGCGCGAGCCGGCGGGCAGGAAAGCGAAAGAGCCGGCGCGCAAAGCGTGCTGCGTGCCTTCGAACTCCACGGTCATTTCACCGTCGACGACAAAGATCGCCGCTTGCGCCCTTGCATCCGGCTCCGGCCGGTCGCTACCGCCGCCGGGCTGCACTTCAACGATATATTGCGCGAAAGTCTCGGAAAAACCCGTCATCGGCCGGGCGATGATCCATGCCCGTGTGCCGGTCCAGTGCGGAAGCACGCTCGTCACGATATCGGACATTACGGTTTTGGGGATGACCGCATAGGCAGTCTTGAACACAGCCTTGCTCGACAGCAGTTCCGTCTGACCCGGCAGACCGCCCATATCCGAATAGTATTTCTTCATTTCAGCCATTCCATTCTGCAACGATTTCGAGCGAATTCTTAGGCCTGTGGCGGCGTTTAATCAAATAATTATTGGCGCGCAGTGCCCACCGCCCGCATAGCAAATGCGGGCGACATATTTCGCGCAAACAAGCGAAACGAAATCCGGATCAGGCTTTTTTGCGCATCGTGGCGTAGACGATATTGTGGTTTTCGCCGAAGAACACTTCCGCCTCAATGCTTGCGGGATCGGCGCTGGCGTTGACGATCCGCCACATATCCGCCTTCGAGCGCAACAGCAGCGCCCAGTTCATGAAGGTTTCCATGTAACCGTCGACCACGATGTCTTCGGAGAAGTTGGCGAAGAGGAACATCCCGCCAGGCTTCAGCATTTCCATGCAGCGCCGCGTGAGCTTGATCGCCACCCTGTCGTTCAGATAATCATAGAGACCGGCGGCATAAACCAGATCGAACGTGCCGAGTTCCTGCGAACGCAGGACGATATCGCGCACCGAACCGTCAACCGCCTCAATGCAGCTGCCACTGAAATCGCGGGCGACGGAACCGACGCTTAGGGGATCCTGATCGAGCGCCACCCAGCGCCGGATTTTGCCCTCCTTCAGCGCCACCGATGCATCCGCCTCGCGCAGATGCCCCGACGCGATTGTGAGGATTTCCGTTTCACTTCCATGTCGCGCTGCGGCCTCATCAACAAACCGCGTCAGCAAATCCCGCCGCTCACGGACAGCGACCGAAGAACTCGCATCCTTGGTATAATCATAAAGTGCCGTGCCAAGCGGCGTCGCGTTCTTCACCTTCTCGGCAACGCTGTCGTGACCGTAGATGAAGTCGAGAAGCTGGGCATCGCCCGAATAGCCCCGCGGCTTTTCGAACGACCAGCGCGTGAATGGATCTTCCAGAAAATAGTCCGATACGGAGTGATTCTGCACCAGAGGAATCAGTTCAGCCCACACGCTGGAGTGGAGCTTTTCGCGCAGGCCATGCAGAGCGCCTGCCGTCCGATGTATTATCTCATGTGCTGAAACACCATTTTCGAACTGCTGCTGTGCCAATTCAAGAATGATCGCGATCTCTGCTTTCGCAACTGCGAAATGCTCATCGAACGTTTCCGTTTTCCGTGCAAAAACCTCTTTTGCGACAGTATCCGGGGTGATCAAACTTGCTCCGTCCAGATTTCTTTTCTTTACCTGCCTCACTTCAGCCTCCAGTATTAACACATTGTTAACTATACGTTTCTGGGAGACGGAAGGCCACTCGCTTTCGATTTTTGAGCGGTGTAGGGATACATTAGTTTATTAGCGTATTTTTTTGGTCACACTCGTGAACCGGGGGAGAAAGCGGATACGCGATTTAGCGAAACTTAATGTTGCGAGCGTATGATGCGCTCTTCCTTTCCATGTTTCCCGCCCGCATGGGGAGAGATCGGCAGGAACTCGCGCTTAGCGCGAAAGTACACGGAAAAGTGGAATAAGCAGTTACTTGATAAAGTATACGCAACACTATGGGAAAGTGCATGAAGCACACATTAGGAGAGGTGAGTGGACAGCAAGAATATCGGCGGCCGGACTCCCGGTTTTCTGATGAACTTCTTGCCCTTTACCAGCAGGAAGGCGAACGCAGCCGCCGGGGTTCGATCAGGCAGGGCCTGTGGATCGCTGTTTTCATCTATCTGCTATTCGCCATTACCGACATCATTCTGGTACCCGACGTCGCTTTTTATACAATCATCGCACGACTTCTCGTTGTCGCAACATCCCTACTGACGCTGGAAATCCAGCTGCGCATGGGTGCGAGCACCGCAGCACTCGACCTTACCTGCGCGACCGCGCTCGTCATGGGCTATATCGGCTGGCTGGTGCCTTCGCTCTTGACCGATAATCTCGAAAACATGTCCTATTACATGGTTTTCGGGGCGATCTTCATGATGGGCGCCAATCTGTTTTTCACCTTCCGCTTCCATCTTTCGCTCGTGTCTTCGGGCATCATTCTCGTCACCTATTTTCTGGCGGCGACGCAATTTCCCGAAGATGCGTTCTACAAGTTCGCTTTCGGCACCTTCTATATCTCCTGCTTCGTCTTCACCTCTTACGTGAACTGGAACCTCAACCGGGAACGCTACCACGTCTTTCTCAACGGGCTGGAGGCCAAGGCCCAGCAGAAAGCGGCGGATGAGCGAGGGCAGGCTCTGTTACGGCTTTCGAACACCGACTCCCTGACCGGCCTGCAGAACCGCCGCGCTATCGACCAGCATCTGCGCCTGCTGTGGGACAATTGGAGCAAGAAGGAAGAAGGTTTCTCCGTCTTTCTGATCGATGTCGACTTCTTCAAGAAATACAATGATCGTTATGGCCATCAGGAAGGCGACAAGTGCCTGGTGACGGTGGGCAACGCCCTGCAGGACGCGATCATCGACCATGGCGCTTCCATCGGCCGTTATGGCGGTGAGGAGTTCATCGTGCTGGCGCCGTTCAAGTCCCGGCAGCAGGTCGGCGAACTTGCCGAAATCATCCGCCACACCGTCGAAGACCTGTCGCTTTCGCACGATCAACGCCGGGACGGCACCTTCATGGTCACCGTCAGCATCGGTGCATCCTTCACCCGCCCCAATCCGGACGCTAAGCTCGAAAAGATCATCAACGAGGCGGACCGGGCGCTTTATATCGCCAAGGCCAATGGCCGCAATTGCATGAAACTGTTCGATCCGGACGATCCGCAGACCAGCGACGAGACGGAAAACATCGCGGCACTTCTGAAAATCGCCGTCGCGGAGAACCTCGTTTCCCTCGTTTATCAGCCGATCCTCAACGTATCGACCAATGAGACGGCAGGGGCTGAAGCCCTGATGCGTCTTCGGCTGCTCGATGGCGGTTCCGTATCGCCCGGTATTTTCATCCCCATTGCCGAACGTACCGGCACGATCATGGAACTGGGCCTCTGGACCATCAAGACCGCCTGCCGTCAGATATTGGCCGACGACAAGGCGGCGGTGGTCAGCGTCAACGTATCACCGATGCAGCTGAAGAACCCCGGTTTTGCCACTTCGGTGGCGGCAATCCTCGTCGAGGCGGGGATCGGCGGCGGCAGGTTGGCCTTCGAAATCACCGAAGGTGTTGATATGGAGATGCATTCGGATGTGCTGCGTTGCCTCAACGACCTGAAGACGCTCGGCATCAAGATATGGCTGGACGATTTCGGAACCGGTTTCGCGGGCCTTTCCTGGCTGCGCATGACCGATTTCGATACCGTCAAGATCGACCGATCCTTCCTGCATGACAGCAAGACCCCGCGCGGCCGGGCGATGCTGCAGGACATGATCCGCCTTATCCGCAATCGCGGCCACAAGATCCTGATCGAAGGCGTGGAGACGGAAGAGCAGCTGCGGCTCGTGCGCCAGCTCGAGATCGATTATGCGCAGGGTTATTATATCGGACACCCGGTCGTGGCCGAAAGGTTGAACGTGACGGCGACGCCCTATCCGCGGCCCAACATGCTGCTACGCCCCGCCTGACTAGGCGATGGCGGCGGCGAACCGCCGTCATCGGTACACCGCCTTAGAGCGTTTTCGCTTTTACTGGAAATGCCTAATGATAGGCGGGCGGAACGATCGAGAATTTTGCGGCAAACCCGTCAAACGCCGCCCGGGTGACGGGATCGACAGGCGCGCCTTCCCTCTCCCGCTTTGCCGCCACCGCCCATTCCCGGTCGCCCGGCGCCATAACCTTGCAATCCTCCCGGACTGGTGATTCCCGCAGCACCTCAAGGTAACGTTTCATCCCCTCGTCAAACACCTCGCGTTCAAGGAAGGCTTCCGGCTTCAGCGCCAGCACGAAGGCCCCGAGCCCGCGCGGTGTGGAAAAATCCGGCCCAGACATCGGCGCAAGATCGAAACTGAGCTTCATGCCGGTAAGGACAGCGCTGAATATCTCCACCATCCCTGCCAGCGCCGCGCCCTTGAAACCGAAGGCGCCGCCAAGAGGTGCCAGCATTTCGACGGCATGGGGGTTCTGCGTGTCGACACCATCGGCATCCGACGCGACGCCTTGCGGCAATTGCTGTTCCAGGCTGCGATAGAGCAGAACGCGGTTATAGGGCACCGCACTTGTGGCCATGTCCAGGAGCCAGGGCATGTCATCGGCTGCCGGCACACCAACCGCAATGGGGTTGGTGCCGTGGAAACGCATCGCACCATCATGCAGGCGCATGAAACTGTCGGAGTTGCAGAAGGCAAGGCCGATATATCCCCGCCGCGCCGCCTCCAGCACATAAGCGCCGGCCGGGCCGAAATGCGAGGAGTTCCTGATCGCAACTGCGCCGATACCGAATTTTTCCGCAAGCGCAGTGGCCCTATCCATCGCCGCATAGGTGGCGCGGGCGCCATGGGCATGGTCGGCGTCGATCGTCTCCACCGCGCCGAAACCGGACACGCGACTGATCTGTGGCCGGGGATTGAGACGCCCGCCTTCCAGTCCTGCAACATAATGCGCAAGTAGCCGCACGCCGTGGCTGTCGACGCCGAGCCGCGTGCCATGCATCATGGCGCGGGTCGCCGCGTCGGCCGTTTCGTCATCGGTACCGACTGCCAGGAAAACCGCGCGGCAGAACCGCTCCAGCTCATCCAGCCTTGCCAGAACGGTGACATTTTCATTGCTGTGCGACATCAGGGGAACCTCCCGATTCCAGAATCCATGCCGCACAAGCTAGTCACGGGGCGCGTTTTTGCAATCGAATATCGCGCCTGAAACGCCAATCAATCAGCAGGCGCATGCAAACCGACTTTAGTACCGTGCCTTGAGCGAATACCGTGGCTTATGACGCTCCCTCACGTCCGTCATTCCGGCCCTAAGCCGGAATCCTGCGCGATCAAGTCCCTGATTACGAAAGAATCGCTTCTCACGGCGTAGACGCGCCGTGGCTGGATGCCGGATCCAGGTCGCATACTCATTAATTTGTTGCCGCCGAGAAAACCTCGCCCACAGTTGTGAAAATCCGGCTATGGGCTATTCCTGCGTTGCGACTTGCGTCAAAGAGCGCCGGTAGTGCATGACAACAACGCCGTTGCGGAGCGGCTTCGCCGAAACCAATTCGAGCTGCCGCCCGCTCGGCAAGCCGCTCTCGTATAGAGTGGGGCCGTGGCCGGCGATCCTGGGGTGAACGAGGAACTTGTACTCGTCGATCAAATCCAGCCGATCCAGCTCAGTCGCGAGCTTGCCGCTACCAAGGAGCACGCCCGCCGGGGTCGCACCTTTAAGATTCTGCACGCCTGTTCGCAGATCACCGGCGATGTGGTGGCTATTGTTCCACGGGAAATCGTTTCGCGTTGACGACACCACGTATTTCGGCTTGGCATCGAGCTTGACCGCCCACTCGCGCATCGACGGCGGTACCTCCGCTTCGCCGCGGGCGACCGCTGGCCAGTAGCTCTCCATCATCTCGTAGGTGACGCGGCCCCACAGCATCGCCCCGCTCTCGTCCATGAGGCGGGTGAAGAAAGCGTGTGTCTCGCTGTCGGCGATACCTTCCTGGTGGTCGACACAGCCGTCCAGGGTGACGTTGGTGCTGAAGATCAATAGTCCCATGCGACAGGCATACAATCTTCCGATACCGCAGTCACGCGGTTCCTGTGGCTGTTGCGGGCGGCAGAACGGCCACTTGAGGTCGCATGTTCATAAGCGACAGGCAGATCGGCTGAGAACCAATTCAAACTCCGAAAGGAGTTTACGACGGCCCACGGACGTTATGACCTGACTGAGTTTGAGTGGAATGTGATCAAGTCACATTTGCCGAACAGGTGCCGGGCGTTCCGAGGGTAGATGAGCGGCGCGTGAACGACAGATACGCTCGGCTTACCTCGCCTTTGCAAAGCTTGGTGCTATCCGGCTATGGCTCAGGTTTTATGAGTCCACAGCCCGGTTCGGCATGACAAGGTTAAGGGAACTGCACAAGAGATCCCCAGAATCTATGCGCCTGTCAGTCGTCCGCCCCCATGGGCTCGTAGGTATCACGCTCGCCAGCGATGATGGCGCGTTTGCCGACATGGTTGGCGGGGCCGACAATGCCTTCCTGCTCCATGCGCTCGACCAGCGAGGCGGCACGGTTGTAACCAACGGACAGACGGCGCTGGATATAGGAGGTCGAGCACTTCTTGTCGCGCATGACCACCTTCACGGCCTTTTCGTAGAGATCGTCGCTGTCGTCGTCGCCCATTGACGTCTTGTCGAAGACAGCCGTGTCCTCTTCCGCCTCGTCGTCAGCCTCATCCGCGTCTTCCGTGACTGTGCCGAGATATTCCGGACGGCCTTGGGTCTTCAGATGTGCAACGACCTTTTCCACTTCCTCATCCGATACGAACGGACCGTGGACACGGGAGATACGGCCGCCGCCCATCATGTGCAGCATATCGCCCTGGCCGAGCAGATGTTCCGCACCCTGTTCGCCAAGAATGGTGCGGCTGTCGATCTTCGAGGTCACCTGGAAAGAGATACGGGTAGGGAAGTTGGCCTTGATCGTGCCGGTGATGACATCGACCGAGGGGCGCTGGGTGGCCATGATGAGATGGATACCGGCGGCGCGCGCCATCTGCGCAAGACGCTGGATCGCACCTTCGATCTCCTTGCCGGCAACCATCATCAGGTCGGCCATCTCGTCGACGATGACGACGATATAGGGCATGGCAGTGAGGTCCATTTCCTCCTGCTCGTAGACAGCCTCGCCGGTGGCGCGATCGAAGCCGGTCTGCACGTTGCAGAACACGGTCTCGCCCTTGGCGCGGGCGGCAGCGGCCCTTGCATTGTAACCGTCGATATTGCGCACACCGAGACGCGACATCTTGCGATAGCGGTCTTCCATTTCGCGCACGGCCCATTTCAGCGCCATGACTGCTTTTTTCGGATCGGTGACGACAGGGGTCAAAAGATGCGGAATGCCGTCGTAAACGGAAAGCTCAAGCATCTTGGGGTCGACCATGATGAGGCGGCATTCCTCCGGCTTCAACCGGTAGAGCAGCGACAGGATCATGGTGTTGATGGCAACCGACTTGCCCGAACCGGTGGTGCCGGCAACGAGCAGATGCGGCATCTTCGCCAGTTCGGCAATGACAGGCTCGCCACCGATGGTCTTGCCGAGGCAGAGGGCGAGCTTCTGGCGGGTCTCGCTGTAGTCAGTCGCTTCGATCAGCTCGCGCAGATACACCGTCTCACGCACCGGATTGGGCAGCTCGATGCCGATGACATTGCGGCCGGGCACGACGGCGACACGCGCCGAGAGCGCCGACATCGAGCGGGCGATATCGTCCGAGAGGCCGATGACGCGCGAAGATTTCACGCCGGGGGCGGGCTCGAACTCGTAAAGGGTCACAACGGGGCCGGGGCGGACATCGATGATCTCACCCTTGATGCCGAAATCTTCCAGCACGCTTTCCAGCAGGCCGGCGCTCTGTTCCAGCGCTTCCGGCGTCATCGTCGTGGTCTGCTGCACACGGGCTTGCTGCAGAAGATCGATGGAGGGGTATTCATATTCCCCGTCCGCAAAGATCGGCGCTTCCCGGAACATCGGCTGCGAAGCCTGAATGGGCGCGCGCGGCGTGAAACGCGGCTCGGCCACGGGCCTTTCCACCGGCTGAACCTGCTCCACTGGCCTCTGCGGCTCGACAACCACGGTCGCCTCTACGGTGGGCTGCGGAGCGATCTCCGGTTCGGCGACCTGAATCGGGGTCGGGATGGCGGCCTGATGCACGCCGATTTCGCGATAAAGCCTGATCGCGGAACCGCCGGGCACCCTGACGACTGGCGGTACGGCCGAAAGCCGGATGGCGGGGGCGACTGGAGATGCGGGTGCCACCGTCGCGGCAATCGCGGGCGCTGTCAGCAACGGGTTTGCGAGCACGGCGCGTGCAGAAGCGGGAAGGCCTTCGCCGGCGTCATCAGGCAGATCGAGCGTCATCACTTCCCAGAAAAGCTCATCCGGCAGATGCGCGGCAAAGGCTGGAATGGATGCCTGCGGTGTGACGACCTGTTCGCCAGATGCAAAGGGCACGGCGGGCAGCGGCTGAACGGGCGAAGACATTTCCGGCACCGGCATTTCGAAGACGACGGCTGCATCCACCGGCTGTACCGGCATCAGGGCCGCAGCGGCAGCTTCTTCCGCCTGCTTGCGGGCAAGCTCCAGCCGCAATTTGTAGGTCAGCGCCCTTGCGCCACGCGCATCTGGCGGCTGCGGCAAAAACGGCATGCGCGGCGGCGGAATGCGTGGCTCCGGCGACTTTACGACCGGCTGGGACACGATTTCCTGCTGCACGATAGCCTGCGGCTGCTCGACCGTTTCAGGCTCGACAGATTCGGAAATGACAGCAGCGGCGATTTCCTCTTCCGCAAGATGCGGCGTTTCGACCGGCATGCGCCGGCTAAAGGCGCTTTCCGGCGTGCGGGTGAAACGGACATTCGGGCCAAGCACGAAAGCATTCTGCCAGCCCGGCATTTCGGCACGGCCTTCTATGGCGTCGGCTGCGCTGACATCGGCATTCGGCCGGGGCGTAACACCCGCCTTCGTTGCCGCCGCCTGCTCCTGACCGGCAGCAGCCTTGCCGCCGGCATGACGAGCCTTATCGCTCCCCTCCCCTACGCTATTGGACGAATTCTGGAATCTGGATCGGGAGAAGCTCATGGCAGCGTGCACACTCATCATAAACGTACATATTTCGGTCTCCCTGAAATAGAAAATAAAGGTTAATTACCCCTTTCCAAATGGGGTCGACGAGGCAGATTTTCGCTTTGCCCACAGGCGAAGCGTTGCACGAACCACCAACGAAACGGCATCCTAAGCCTTTAAATTTATTGTATTAAATCAAGTTTTCACCACCGCTGCCCATGAGCCGGCACGGTGGAAGAAAAGGTTATTGCAGCCGTAAAGCATATTGTTTCTGCAAACGGCCACGCAACGTAAAATCATTGCTGTAAAGCCCGCGAATTAACGTGGACACTGCTGCGGTTGCAGTCTTAAGATCGGGCAGGCCGCGGCCCCGCGGAAAGGCCCGCCCCGCCCTCATTCCGGAGTGAATTTCATGTCGCTTGTCCACCTGTCCCGCCGCTCGCTTCTCAAGACCTCGCTGCTTCTTGCCGCAACCACCGGGCTTGCGGGAATCGCTGCCGCGCAGCAGTCAAAGCCCGGCGGACGGTTGATCGTTGCGGCCGATTCGGAACCTAAAAACCTCAACCCGGCCATCGTCGCTTCCAACGGCGTGTTCTATATCGCGAGCAAGATCGTCGAACCGCTGGCGGAAGCCTCCTTCAACGGCAGGGACGGGCTGGAGCCGCGGCTTGCGACGGAATGGCACGGGTCGGAGGATGGTTTGAGCGCCACCTTCAAGCTGCGCGAAGGCGTAACCTGGCACGACGGCAAGCCCTTCACCTCGGCGGATGTGGCCTTTTCCGCATTGTCCGTATGGAAGCCGCTGCAAAATCTTGGACGGCTGGTCTTCGCCAATCTTGAAAAGGTGGATACGCCGGATGACCACACGGCCATCTTCCACTTCTCCAAGCCCACCCCCTTCCAGCTCATCCGCAATGCGTTGCCGGTCGTTACCAGCGTCGTGCCGAAACATCTTTATGAAGGCACCGATATCGCCACCAACCCGGCCAATACAAAGCCGGTCGGCACCGGGCCTTTTGTTTTTGCGGAGTACAAGCCCGGCGAATATTATCGCCTGACCCGCAACCCGAATTATTGGGGCAAGAACCAGCCGCAGCTCGACGAGATCATCTATCGCGTTCTGCCGGACCGGGCGGGTGCCGCCTCCGCGCTGGAAGCCGAAGAAATCCAGCTTGCCGCCTTTTCCGCCGTGCCGCTTGCCGATCTCGCCCGCATCGCCAAAGTGCCGGGCATCAAGGTTATCCCGGAAGGTTATGAAGCCCTCACCTATCAGCTCGTGGTGGAAATCAACCATCGCCGCAAGGAACTGGCCGATCTCAAGGTTAGAAAGGCCATCGCCCACGCTATCGACAAGAAATTCGTCATCGACAAGGTCTTCCTCGGTTACGCCACGGCATCGACCGGCCCGGTCCCGAAAAATGCGCCGCAATTTTATACTCGTGAGGTCGAGACCTATGATTTCGACGTCGCCAAGGCAAACGCCCTGCTGGACGAGGCAGGTTATGCGCGCGGAGCGAATGGAACACGGTTTTCGCTGAAGCTTCTGCCGGCACCTTACTTCAATGAAACCAAGCAGTTCGGCTCCTATCTTCGCCAGGCGCTGCAGGAAATCGGCATTGACGCGGAACTGGTCAACAATGACGCCGCCGCCCACCAGAAGGCCGTCTACACCGACCATACCTTCGATCTCGCCGTCGCGCCGCCGGTCTTCCGTGGCGATCCGGCGATCTCAACCACCATTCTCGTGCGCTCCGGCATCTCGGCGGGCGTCGGTTTCTCCAATCAGGGTGGTTACGAGAACAAGTCGCTCGACGCACTGATCGACAAGGCGGCGGAAACCGTGGACACGGCCGCTCGCACGGTACTCTACAAGGACTTCCAGAAACAGGTCGCGGCCGATCTTCCGCTGATCAACGTTGCCGAATGGGGCTTCATCACGGTGGCGCGCGATACGGTCAAACATGTCGCCAGCAATCCCCGCTGGGCCGTTTCCAACTGGGCGGACACGGCGGTCGACACCTGAGAAACGACGTGAGACGCACGGCGACATTGCTGCGACGAAGAGCGGTCAGCGCCATTCCGGTGCTGCTGATCGTTCTCATCTTCACCTTCGTCCTGCTTGAAAACGCATCCGGCGACGCGGTCGATGCCTATCTCGTGTCCATCGGCGGCGGCGATGCCGGGCTGCGGGATGCGTTGCGCGAGCAATATGGGTTGAACGGTTCGGTTTTCGCCCGCTTCTGGCTCTACGCCAGTTCCGTGCTACGGCTCGATTTCGGCTGGTCGCTTGCCTTCGACCGGCCGGTGCTGGGGCTGATCCTCGAGCGCCTGCCGAACACGTTGCTGCTGATGGGCAGCGCCACAGCACTCGCTTTCATCACCGGCACCGCACTCGGCATCGTGGCGGGCGCGCGTCCCGGCGGATTGACCGACCGTGTACTTTCCGCCCTTTCGCTGGCGCTTTATGCCACGCCCGGATTCTGGCTCGGCCTCGTGCTTGCCATCGTTTTTGCCGTGCAGCTGCGATGGCTTCCGACATCCGGCATCGAAACCATCGCCTCGGGAAAACAGGGGCTTGCAAGGGCGCTCGACATTGCGCGCCATCTCGTCCTGCCGGTCGCCAGTCTTGGCCTTATCTATCTGGCGCTGTTTCTCAGGGTCATGCGCACGGCCATGGCGGCGATCTGGCCGCTGGATTTCGTGCTGTTCGCCAAGGCCAAGGGGCTTTCAAGACGCCGGATCGTGCTGCGCCATGTCGCCCGCAACGCCGCCCTACCGCTCGTCACCGTACTCGGCCTGCAAGCGGCCACCATGCTGGGCGGCAGCGTAGTTATCGAAAGCGTCTTTGCAATTCCCGGCTTTGGCCGGCTGGCGCAGGAAGCCGTCAGCGGCCGCGACACGCCGCTGTTGATGGGCATCATCCTGACAAGCGCCATTTTCGTCATCCTCGTCAATCTCGTCGTCGATATTCTCTATTCCGTTCTCGATCCGCGTATCGGCAGCGGGGAGCAGCAGGCATGAATTTCGCTCTTCGGCTCCTGCGTAGTTTTGAAGGGGCAACCGGCGTCATCATTCTGACGCTGCTTGCTGTGACGGCACTTGCCGCTCCCCTGGTTTTTCCCGGCGATCCACTGTCGATCATCGGCGAACCGCTCATCGCGCCCTTCACAGACGCCGCCTTGCCTCTCGGCACCGATCGGTTGGGCCGGGATGTGCTGGCTGAGCTTGCCCATGGTGCGAAGTCCTCCCTGCTCGTCGGCATCGGTGCCGCGGCTGCGGCTCTCATGATCGGCACCGTCATCGGCACCATTGCCGGATTTGCCGGCGGCCTCGTCGACGAAGCCTTGATGCGTGTTACCGACGCGTTCCAGATCGTGCCGAATTTCCTTTTGGCGCTTGCCTTCGTCAGCACCATCGGCCCCTCCATGCCCATCGTCATCCTTGCGATTGCGCTCGGCGCCTGGGCGGATCCGGCGCGGCTGATGCGGGCGCAGGTCCTGAGCATCCGCGAGCGCGATTATGTGCAATCCGCCCGCGCCATCGGCATGCATCCGCTGGAGATAGCCTTCCGGCAAATCCTGCCCAATGCCCTGCCGCCTGTACTGGCGCTTGCCGCCATCATCGTCGCCGCCGCCATTCTCACCGAAGCGGCACTCTCTTTCCTCGGCCTCGGTGACCCGAATATCGTCACATGGGGTTCTATGATCGCGGAAGGACGCAACGTCCTGCGGTCTGCGGCGTTTCTTTCCGTCATCCCCGGCATCGGCCTTCTGGTCACGGTTCTCGGCGTCTATCTTCTCGCAGAAGGCATCAACAAAGCGATGGCGACACGGAAGGAAACGCCATGAGTGGCAATGCACTCTGCCGGATCGACGACCTTGGCGTCCGCTATGCGGCGGGCGATGCACCGGCGCTGCAGGATGTTTCGCTGACGATCCGGCAGGGACAGAGGCTGGCGATCATCGGCGAAAGCGGCTCGGGCAAATCGACGCTCGCCAAGGCCATTGCCGGGCTGCTTCCCGCCGATGCGCGGGTTGCCGGCGATATCTCCTGGAGCCGAGAGAGTGGTCTTTTCCCGGACAGGCCGCTGCCCGGACGCGATATCGGCTACATCTTTCAGGATACCGGCGCGACGCTGAACCCGGTTCTGACCATCGGTGAGCAGGTGGGGGAAGGTGCCGTGCGGCATCTTGGCCTTTCATGGGGCCAAGCGCGGGATCTTGCCCGTGACCTTCTGGAACGGGTGCGGTTGCCGCATCCATCGCATCTCCTCGCCGCCTATCCGCACCAGCTTTCCGGCGGGCAAAGACAGCGCGTGGCGATTGCCGCCGCTATTGCCGCGCATCCCGTAATCCTGATCGCCGACGAGGCAACAAGCGCGCTCGACACGGTGAGCCAGGCCGCCATCGCCGCACTGCTGGATGGTCTGGTACGCGAGGAAGAAAGAACACTGGTGTTCATCACCCACGATATCGGCCTTGCCTCCAGTCTTGCCGACGAGATTGCGGTTCTGCGGGCGGGATTTCTGGTGGAACATGGCACGACACGGCAGGTGCTTTCCACCCCTGCGCATGACTATACGCGTGCGCTGCTTTCCGATTATCTCGATCTCTCCACCCCGCCTCTTATCAATGAGGCCGTGTCATGAATGAGGCCCTTCTGAGCGTCGAAGACCTCTCAAAGACCTACCGGACCGGCGGACGCACGGTAGAAGCACTTTCCGATATTTCCTTTTCGCTTCAGCCCGGCGAGACGCTGGGGCTTGCCGGCCCTTCCGGCTGCGGGAAATCGACGCTGGCGCGCATCCTGATGCGGCTCATCCCCGCCGATGAAGGCACCGTTCGTTTTAAGGATCGCGACTGGCTGGCGTTAAACGGTAGTGAACTGCGCACTGCCCGGCGGCACATGCAGATGGTGTTTCAGGATACCCATGGCGCGTTCAATCCACGCGCCAGCGTCGAGGACGCCATAGGTGAGCCACTGCGCATCCACCGCATCGTTGAAAGACGTCAGCGTCCGGCGGAAATCCGCCGTCTTCTCGACCGTGTCGGCCTGCCCGCCAACTATGCCGGCCGCTCCGTCTTCGAGCTTTCGGGCGGGCAGAGGCAGCGCGTGGCGATTGCACGCGCCATCGCACTCAAGCCATCCCTTCTCATTCTCGACGAAGCCGTTTCGGCGCTGGATGTTTCCATCCGCCGGCAAATCCTCGAACTGCTGGTGGAAATACAGCGGGAGACGGCGGTCGCCTGTATCTTTGTTTCCCACGACCTCGCAGTCATCCGCGCCGTCTGCCACCGTGTCGCCATCATGGAGGCGGGGCGGATCGTCGAGATCGGCAAGACCGCAAATATCGTTTCCGCGCCGCAATCCTCGACCGCCAGAACCCTGATCGAGGCTGCGCCGCGGCTCACCATCACCACGCAAGGATAAGACATGTCCGCCCCGGATTACGCATTGCTTCTCGACCCGCCCGCCTTTCCTGCAGACCGCTACGCCGTTCTGGCCGACCGGCTGGCGGCTTTGATGGGCACGAAGAACGACGTGCTGCTGATACAGGCGGAGGCCGTGCTGGCGCTGGAGGCAGCGGCGACCAGCCTCGCGCGGCCGGGCCTCCGAGCACTCAACATCGTCACCAGCCCCTATGGCGCATGGTTCGGCGGCTGGCTGGAAAGAGGCGGTACCACGGTGCGCAACCTGACTGCCACCCCCGCAAAGCCGATCGCAGTTCACGAGGTCGAGCGGGCGCTGGACGAAGGAACCGGCTTCGACCTTCTCGCCATCGTCCATGCGGAATCGGCAAGCGGCATTCTCAACCCTCTGCCCGCCATAGCCGCGCTTGCGAAGGACAGAGGCATCGTCACCCTCGTTGATGCGGTCGCATCCATCGGCGGCCATGCCTTCGATGTAGACCAGCTCGGCATTGATATCGCAGTCATCGGCCCGCAAAAGGCGCTGGCAGGACCGGCAGGCGTATCCGCCGTCTCCGTCAGCCAGAGGGCGTGGGAGCTTCTTTCCCATGGCACCGCGCCGGAAAACTCCATGCTTTCGTTTCTCGACCAGAAGAAACTCTGGCTCGATACCGGCCGCGGCGCGCTGCCCGGAACACCGGCGCCGCTGGAATTCTACGCGCTGGAGGCGGCACTTGACCGGATAGAGGCCGAGGGTCTCGCATCCGCCAATGAACGCCACGAACGGGCGGCAGCAGCCACCCGCAACGGCATAAAGGCGCTCGGCATCTCGACATGGGTGGAGGAAACACACGCGTCTGCCCTGGTTTCCACGGCGATCTTGCCGGACACGGTGGATGCCGGCGCGTTTCTTGCGGCTGCGTCCAAAGAGCAAGGTGCTGATATTTCCGGCGGCGTCGGCCCCGGCGCGGAACGGCTGATACGGCTCAATCATACCGGCCGACGCGCGAACCCGGATGCGGTGAAAGCCAATATCGTGGCCGTCTCAAGCGCCTTGAAAAACCTAGGCCACACAGCAGACACCGATTCCGCGCTGGAAGCGGCCGAAAAGAGCTATTCCGACACCTCAACAAAGGGTCTTTGACGGCGCAGATAAACGTTCATTGCGCGAAATCCGTCACCGGCGGAACGTCAGTCACGACATTGTTGTTAAAAATGGTAGACAAATTCCTCAGCCAATCTTGACGAAATCATGGCAACGCGCGAAACTTAACGCAACGTTAACTCGCGTGAAGAAGGGAAATGGCCATGGTAGCAGGGTTCAATATGCTCTCCTTTGACCTCTTTGGCATCGGCCGAAGAACACCCGTCATGAACGAGCGGGTCGAGAAGGATTTGCAGGACAGGACACCACGCAGACCGGACGACGAACAGCACGATGACGGCCGTGACCAGGAATACGAACTGTTCTTCTGGTCGCTTTATCCGGTGATCTGAGTGTCTCACGGCGGCCCACAGGGTACGAACCTTGCCAAGGACCGCCGGTTCATTCAATGATTGGTGCATGCGCCGGTCCGGAAATGAAAAAAGCTCTGCAAACAGAGACCTGAAGCTCCTGCGCCGTCTTCTGCGCGCCAGGGATCATATGGACGCGGCACCCCATGAGGCGTGGCCTGTTTCACGCCTTGCAAGCGTCAGTGGCGCCTCGCAGGCCCACTTCGCAAGATCTTTTCGAGACGCTTTCGGCATCCCCCCTCACCGTTATCTGCTGACCCGCCGGGTCGAGCGTGCGGTGGCACTCTTGCGTGACACTGACCTTCCGATCATCGATATCGCTTTTGAGACCGGCTGGAACAGCATCGGTACTTTTGGCCGCGTTTTCCGTGACGTGACCGGGGAAAATCCGAGTGAACTGCGGCGGCGGATGCGGGTTTCACCGGGTGATCTTGAGCAAGTCCCCCATTGCTTCGTGAGCGCTGCGCACCGCCCCCATCTCACAATGGCAGTTTCGGAGAAGCGCCGGCAGACGGAAAGCGATAGGCACGACGAGCGAAACGGAGATATCTCATGAAAAATGGTGTTCAGGTTGTCGGGCTTTATGTTCTTGATCAGGACGAGGCGCTGCAGTTCTATGTCGAGAAACTTGGATTTCGTGTGCACACGGACGCACGCAACGGCGATTATCGCTGGCTGACCGTCCAGCACCCGGACCAGCCGGACTTTCAGCTGGGTCTGTTCCGGCCGCAGGCTCCAGTCGTTGATGACGCAACGGTACAGGATCTGATGGAAGCCGTGGCCAAAGGCGCAATGCCGCCGCTGGTTCTGGTGGTCGATGATTGTCAGGCGGCCTTTGACGCCATGCACAAGCGCGGCGTCGAATTCACCCAGGAACCGATCGTCCGCTACGGCTCCGTCGATGCGAGCTTCCGCGATCCTTCCGGCAATGGCTGGAAGCTCGTTCAGGCGCGCTGAGTCGCGTCCTATCTGGAAAAGCCATTAGGTCCATCGAGGGACCAGACAGGTGAGCGACGAGACGCCGTTCGCCTTGACCGCCCGGGACATTCCGGTGGTTCTGAAGTCCGGATAATCAATCGAAGATACAAAAATGTTTCAGCCCCGGAGTGAGCCCCGGGGCTGATGGAAAAATAAGGTCAGCAGAAGCGGCCTTACCTTAGTGGTTGTCGCGCGGCAGGCCCTTTGTCTGAGCGATACGCTGATACTTCACGGCCGGTTCCAGAACCGCGCCGGTTTCCATCTGGCTGACGATGCCGCGCTGGATTTCCTGCCATGGCGTCTGGTGATCGGGGAACTTGAAGCCACCCTCGGCAGCAAGTGCCTCGTAACGCTTGGCGAGTTCTTCGCCGGAGATCAGGATATCGGCACGGCCGCGACCCACATCGACGCGAACGCGGTCACCCGTCTGCAGGATAGCAAGACCGCCACCGGCCGCCGCTTCCGGAGAAGCGTTGAGGATGGACGGGCTGCCTGACGTGCCGGACTGGCGACCGTCACCGATGCAGGGTAGCGAGTTGATGCCTTCCTTCAGCAGATAATCCGGCGCGCGCATGTTCACCACTTCCGCCGCACCCGGATAACCGATCGGGCCGGCGCCGCGCATGAACAGGACGGTGTTGGCGTCGATCTTCAGCGACGGATCGTCGATGCGGTGATGGTAATCTTCCGGACCATCGAACACCACGGCGCGGCCTTCGAAGGCTTCCGGATCGTTCGGGTTGGAGAGATAACGGTTGCGGAACTCTTCCGAAATCACGCTCGTCTTCATGATGGCGGAGGAGAACAGGTTGCCGCGCAGAACGCGGAAACCGGCGCGCTCCTTGAGCGGCTGGTCGTAAGGGCGGATGACCTTTTCGTCTTCGATGATGGCGCCACGGCAATTGTCGCCGATGGTCTTGCCGTTGACGGTCATCGCGTCTTCCATGATGAGCCCCTGGGTCATCAGCTGGTTGACGACTGCCGGAACGCCGCCGGCATGGTAATAATCCTCACCGAGATATTCGCCGGCCGGCTGCAGGTTGACGAGCAACGGCACGTCTTCACCATAGGTCTGCCAGTCATCGACGGTCAGTTCGACGCCGACATGGCGTGCAAGGCCGTTCAGATGGATCGGCGCGTTGGTGGAGCCGCCGATAGCCGAGTTGACGCGGATGGCGTTGATGAAGGCATCCTTGGTCATGATGTCTGATGGTTTCAGGTCTTCCCTGACCATGTCGACGATGCGCAGGCCGGTCAGGTAGGAGACTTCCTGACGGTCGCGGTAAGGTGCCGGAATGGCAGCGGAACCCGGAAGCTGCATGCCGAGCGCTTCGGCCAACGAGTTCATGGTCGTCGCCGTGCCCATGGTGTTGCAATAACCGGTGGAAGGCGCGGACGAAGCGACGAGCTTCACGAAGCCCTGATAGTCGATCTCGCCCTTGGCCAGGAGTTCGCGGGCCTTCCAGACGATGGTGCCGGAACCGGTGCGCTCGCCACGGAACCAGCCGTTCAGCATGGGGCCGACGGAAAGGGCAATCGCGGGAATGTTGACGGTGGCCGCCGCCATAAGACAGGCAGGCGTGGTCTTGTCGCAGCCGATGGTCAGAACGACGCCGTCGAGCGGATAGCCATAAAGCACTTCCACGAGGCCGAGGTATGCGAGGTTACGGTCGAGACCGGCGGTCGGACGCTTGCCGGTTTCCTGGATCGGATGCACCGGAAACTCGATGGCGATGCCGCCCGCTTCACGAATGCCTTCGCGCAGGCGGTTAGCCAGCTCCAGATGGTGGCGGTTGCAGGGCGAAAGGTCCGAGCCGGTCTGCGCAATGCCGATGATCGGGCGGTCGGACTGAAGCTCTGCCTGGCTCAGGCCGAAGTTCATATAACGCTCGAGATAAAGCGCTGTCATATCCGCATTGGCGGGGTTGTCGAACCACGCGCGCGAACGAAGCTTGCCTTGGGTTGCGGGCAGATTGTCGGATTTGGTCATGATGCGGTCTCCAGCCGGAAGTGGCCAACGGTAAAATATTACGAAATGCGACAAGCTTATGTTGTGCGCAAGGAAAATGGAATCAGCTTTCGGAGATCACGCATAACCGACAGTGAGAGCCCAGACGAGTAGGCTTGGGCTGCTCTGCGGCTTTAACCGAATATTTTTCGGCATTTACGGCCATCACGGAACTGCGCAAAGGAATATTCCTCCCTGTTTCGTCGGTTAAATCCAGATCATGCGACCCAGAAAACCCGACAAAAAACATCTTCTTATTTATATTACTATTAGAAATCTCTGCATCCTGTCAAGCGATATAGCGTTTGGCACAGCGGTGATATCGGTTGTTTAAACCAGAAACCGTGAACTGTTTATTGCATTGATTTCATTTTATTTATTTCAAAACCCCTCAACTCTGCCGTCACTTTAAAATTGAAATATGTGAAAATCCCTCTTTTCAAGAGTATTACTATATGCTCATAGTGTCTCCGTCACGCTGACATCATCTCTGGGAGGATTAAGATGAGAAAAGCTCTCGCGACAGTCACTGTCGCCGTTTCGCTGTGCCTTGCATCCAGTGTTTCCGCAAAATCGCTCACCGTCGGCTTCTCGCAGATCGGTTCGGAATCCGGCTGGCGCGCGGCCGAAACCACTGTCACCAAACAGCAGGCCGAAAAACGCGGCGTCACGCTGAAATTCGCCGACGCGCAGCAGAAGCAGGAAAACCAGATCAAGGCCGTTCGCGGCTTCATCGCACAGGGCGTCGATGCGATCCTGATCGCACCTGTCGTCGCAACCGGCTGGGACGCCGTACTGAAGGAAGCCAAGGAAGAAAAAATCCCTGTCATCCTGCTCGATCGCCAGATCGAAGCGCCGGATGATCTTTATCTGACCGCGGTTACCTCGGACCAGGTGCATGAAGGCAAGGTTGCCGGCGACTGGCTGGTCAAGGATGTCGGCTCGAAGGACTGCAAAGTGGTCGAATTGCAGGGCACGACCGGCTCTTCGCCTGCCATCAACCGCAAGAAGGGCTTCGAGGAAGCCATCGCTTCGCACAAGAACATCAAGATCGTGCGCTCGCAGACGGGTGACTTTACCCGTACCAAGGGCAAGGAAGTGATGGAAAGCTTCATCAAGGCAGAAGGCGGCGGCAAGGATATCTGTGCCGTGTACGCCCATAATGACGACATGGCCGTTGGCGCAATCCAGGCCATCAAGGAAGCCGGTCTGAAACCCGGAAGCGACATCAAGGTCGTGTCCATCGACGCCGTGCCTGACATCTTCAAGGCCATGGCCGCCGGTGAAGCCAATGCGACGGTGGAACTGACGCCCGACATGGCCGGTCCTGCCTTCGACGCTCTCGAAGCCTATCTGAAAGACAAAAAGGCACCGGCAAAGTGGATTCAGACTGAATCCAAGCTCTACACAGCGTCTGACGACCCGATGAAGGTCTACGAGGCAAAGAAGGGTCTGGGTTACTAATAACCTTTTCTTCGGAAGGAGCGGCACGTCGTGCGTGCCGCTCCGTTACAGCTTCTTTCATGCAGGGCCTGCGCAATGTCCGAAACGGCACCACTTCTGGAAGCACGCGCCATCGGTAAATCCTTTTTGGGGATCACGGCGCTGGACAGCGTCGATTTTTCGCTCGGACGCGGTGAAATTCACGCGCTTCTCGGCGAAAATGGCGCGGGCAAATCGACACTCATCAAAATACTGACCGGCGTTTACCACCGCGACAGCGGCTCGATCTTTCTGGAAGGCGGCGAGATATCGCCAACCAATGTCGGCGAGGCGCAGGCACTTGGCATCGGCACGGTCTATCAGGAAGTAAACCTTCTCGAAAACCTCACCGTTGCCGAAAACCTCTTTCTCGGCCGCCAGCCGCGCCGTTTCGGGCTAATCGACCGGGCCACGATGCAGAAGAAATCGCAGGCGCTTCTTTCCCAATACGGGCTTTCGATCGACGTCAACGCCCTGCTTTCCAGCTATTCCGTCGCCATCCGCCAGATCATCGCCATCGCCCGCGCCGTCGATCTTTCCGGCAAGGTGCTGGTGCTGGACGAGCCGACCGCCAGCCTTGATGCCCATGAGGTGGAGATGCTGTTCGGCGTGTTGCGGAAATTGCGCGCCCGCGGCATCGGCATCGTCATAATCACCCACTTCCTCAATCAAGTATACGATATCGCCGACCGGGTGACGGTTCTGCGCAACGGCCGCCTCGTCGGCACGCGCGACATCGGCAACCTGCCGAGGTCCGAACTCATCGCCATGATGCTGGGCCGCGAGCTTCAGCACATCACCCACGAACATCAGGCGACTGACGATACTGTTGCCGAGGGCGAGCCACCGATCCGTTTCGAAGGTTACGGCAAACGCGGTAGCATCGCTCCCTTCGATCTTGGTATTCGCCCCGGCGAAATCGTCGGCGTCGCCGGTCTTTTGGGCTCCGGCCGAACGGAAACGGCTTTCCTGCTGTTCGGCATCGACAAGCCCGATACCGGCAAGGCCACGATAGATGGAAAAACGATTGCCATTTCCTCGCCCGAAGCCGCGATCACTGCCGGGTTCGGCTTTTGCCCGGAGGAGCGCAAGACGGATGGTATCATCGGCGACTTTTCCGTGACCGATAATATTGCGCTGGCGCTTCAGGCCCGCCAGGGCTGGGCGCGGCCGCTTTCGCGCCGGCAGAAGGCGGAGCTTGCCGAAAGCTTCATCAAATCGCTCGACATCCGCCCGGCCGATCCCGACCGGCCGATAAAATTCCTGTCCGGCGGGAACCAGCAAAAGGCCATTCTGGCGCGCTGGCTTGCCACCCATCCCCGGCTTCTGATCCTCGATGAGCCGACCCGCGGCATCGATATCGGCGCCCATGCGGAAATCCTCAAAATGATCGAAAAACTCTGTACCGAGGGCATGTCGCTCGTGGTCATCTCGTCCGAACTGGAGGAACTGACCGCTGTTGCGCACCGCGTCGTCGTATTGTCCGACCGTCGCCATGTCGGAGAGCTGAAGGGCAGCGAAGTAACCGCCGACAACATCATGCGGGCGATTGCGGATGCGGCCCGCACGGAGGCGGCATGATGGTGGCTGTGACACGACGCCTGAGAAGGCTTACTCCCCAGCTTGCCGCCCTGTTCATCATTCTGGCAGCGATTACAATCATTTCGCCCGGTTTTCTGAACGTTTCATTCCAGAACGGCAGGCTCTACGGCAGTCTGATGGATATTCTCGTGCGCGCCGCCCCCGTGGCGCTCCTGACCATCGGCATGACGCTGGTGATCGCGACCAAGGGCATCGATTTGTCGATCGGCGCGGTGATCGCCATTTGTGGTGCTGTCGCCGCCACGCTCATCAGCAACGGCCATTCCATCCCTACCGTCATCGCCATCTCGCTTGCTGTCGGCATCGCCTGCGGCCTGTGGAACGGGGTGCTGGTCGCCCTTCTCGATATCCAGCCGATCATCGCCACGCTGATCCTGATGGTGGCGGGACGCGGCATCGCGCAGCTCATTACCGAAGGCGTCATCCTCACCTTCAACGATGACAGCTTTTCCGCCATCGGCTCCGGCTCCTTTGCCGGCATTCCCCTGCCCGTCATCATTTGGGTGGCGGCGGCGCTGGTCATCGGTGTTCTGGTCCGCAAGAGCGCGCTCGGCTTTCTGATCGAGGCCACCGGCATCAATCGCCGCGCGGCGGCACTTGCCGGGGTGCGGGCACGCTTCCTGCTGTTCTTCGTCTATGCCGTTTCCGGTCTCTGTGCGGCCATCGCCGGCATGATCGTCACGGCTGATATTCGCGGCGCGGATGCCAACAATGCCGGGCTGTGGCTGGAACTCGACGCCATCTTGGCGGTGGTGATCGGCGGCACATCGCTGAATGGCGGTCGCTTCTCCATCACCGCATCGCTCATCGGCGCGCTCATTATCCAGACCATCAATACCGGCATTCTGGTCTCTGGTTTCCCGCCGGAATTCAATCTCATCATCAAGGCGGGCATTATCATGGTGGTCCTGACACTGCAATCGCCAGCGATCATGGCGGTTCTGGGCTTTGTCAAAACGCCCAAGCCGCATGCAAAACCGGCCGCTGCCAACGGAATGACCAAGGAAGGTACCGCGCGATGATCCACAGCCGCAATCTTCCGTTCCTCACCACGCTGACGATCTTCCTCATCGCCTATCTTCTGTGCGTGCTGCAATATCCGGCGATCCTGTCGACGCGAGTGATCGGCAATCTTTTGACCGACAATGCCTTTCTCGGCATCGCTGCCGTCGGCATGACATTCGTGATCCTGTCGGGCGGCATCGATCTGTCCATCGGCTCGGTCATCGCCTTTACCAGCGTCTTCGTGGCTGTCATGGTCGGCACCTATAATATTCACCCGCTTTTGGCCTTCGCCATCGTGCTTGTGGTTTCGACCCTGTTCGGCTGCCTGATGGGGGCGATGATACGCTTCCTGTCGATCCCGCCTTTCGTGGTGACGCTGGCGGGCATGTTTTTGGCGCGCGGTGCGGCCTATCTGATCTCCACGCAATCCGTGCCGATCTCGCACCCCTTCATCGATGCGATACAGGGCTTTTATTTCCGCTTTCCGGGCGGCGGCAGGCTGACAGCGCTCGCCATACTGATGCTCATCGTTTTTGCCGCCGGCATGCTGATTGCCAGCCGCACACGCTTCGGTGCCAATATCTATGCGCTTGGCGGCAACCCGCAATCGGCCGAGCTGATGGGCGTGCCGATCGGGACGACGACAATCGGCATCTATGCGCTTTCCGGTTTCCTGTCCGGCCTCGCCGGCATCGTCTACACGCTCTACACTTCTTCCGGCTATTCGCTGGCGACGGTGGGTGTGGAGCTGGATGCCATCGCAGCCGTTGTCATCGGCGGTACGCTTCTGACCGGCGGCATGGGACTGGTGGCTGGAACTTTCGTCGGCCTGCTGATCCAGGGGCTGATCCAGACCTACATCGTTTTTGACGGAACGCTGTCATCCTGGTGGACCAAAATCGTCATTGGCGTGCTGCTTTTCGTCTTCATCGTGTTGCAGCGCGCAATCATCTGGTATTCAAACAGGAGACTGGCCGGACCACATCCGGCATAACCAACACGGAGGCTTTATTGGGGCTGCTCGAAACGACGATAAGCGGGCGAAAACGCCGGAACAGCCACGCGCATGTGGTCTCCGAACTCGGCAGCGCCATCGTCTCGGGCAGGATAGCGGAAGGCTCCCTGCTGCCCAATGATGCCGAATTGTCCCTCCGTTTCGGGGTCTCGCGCACCGTGCTGCGCGAGACGATGAAGACGCTGGCGGCCAAGCGGCTTGTCGAACCCAAGGCCAAGGTCGGTACCCGCGTTCTTGACCGTTCAAGTTGGAATTTCTTCGATCCGGATGTGCTGGGCTGGCGCTGCGAAGCCGGAATAGACCAGGAATTCGTCACGCATCTGGCGGAAATTCGCCTGGCGCTCGAACCGGCGGCGGCAGCAGCAGCGGCCTTGCAGGCATCGAATGACGATATCGTTTCCCTTTACGTGATCGCCGCCAAATTCGACAATCCGCAACATACGCCGGAAACCATCGCCAAGGTCGATCTCGAATTCCACCTTGCCGTGGCGCATATGTCCGGCAACCCGTTCATGCGTTCGGCAAGCGGGCTGATCGAAGCCGCACTTGCGATCTCCTTCCAGCTGTCATCCCCGGCCTCGTCGCCCGGAACCATCGCCGAGATCGCCGCCAACCATCTGCGCATCGTACACGCCATTGCCGCCCGCGACGCGGACGCCGCCGTGAAAGCCATGCGTCATGTGATCGAGGTCGGCAAGGACCGGACGCGGAAGGCAATCAATACGCCTTGATGGGCAAAACCCGCCGACATCCTTTCGCTCATGCCGTATCAATGCCGGCGTGACGGAAGCGGGGTCTGCTTTTCATCATAAAGTTCAGGCCCGCTCGAATGCGGGCCCTTTTTCTCTCGGCAAGTATCTTACCCCTGCGAGGCCTCAACCTGCGGCACCACACCACGGCGGGACGCCATGAGTGATGCGCCGAGCAGTGCTGCGATGGCCACGAAAACGAAGACCATGGTCGCCCCCTGAAGATCGATCAGCAGGCCGCCCAGAACCGCACCGCTGGAGATGGCGATCTGGAAGGTGGTGAGCAAAAGCGCGCCAGCACTTTCGGCCTCATCGGAAGCGACCCTCGTGATGAAGCTCTGCACACTGACCGGAAGCGCGCCGAAAGCAAAGCCCCAAGAGGCGATGGCAAAGCCCGCGATAACGGGAGATGCACCGGCAAGCACCAGCACCGAGGCAGATGCGGCGATCAGGGTGGCGGCAAATGTCACCGCCCAGGCCGTGTTTTTCTCGGCGAGGAAACCGCCGAAGAGATTACCGAAAAAGCCGCCGACACCATAAACCAGAAGGACGAGCGAAATCGCTTCGACGCCAAGAAGCGTCACATCCTCCAGGAACGGACGGACATAAGTGAAACCGGCAAAATGACCTGCAACGATGAACAGCGTCGTCAGAAGGCCGATCCGGACCTGCGGCCGCTGCAACAGGCGGAACATGGTGGAAAGGCCGGGTGCACCAGCCGGTGGCAGCGACGGAACGGTGAGCAATTGCACGAGAAGTGCGATGACGCCGAGCGTACCAGCAACGACAAAGGCCGAGCGCCATCCCAGCGTCGCGCCGATCCACGCCCCGACCGGAGCGGCGCAGACGGTGGCGACCGAGACCCCTGTCAGAATTATGGCCATGGCACGCGGCATTTTATCAAGCGGTACGAGTCTCAATGCCAGCGCCGCGGACATGGCCCAGAAGCCGCCAAGGCCGATGCCAAGCAGGACGCGCGAGGCAAACAGCATGAAGAGACCGTTGGCGAAGGCGGCCAGCGTGCTGGAAATGATCAGCAGCGTCGTGAGGCCGAGCAGGGTCCAGCGGCGGTCAATGCTGCGCGTGCCGATGACGACACCGGGACCGGCAACCGCCGCGACCAGTGCCGTGACGGTGATGGATTGCCCGGCAATGCCGGAACTGATGGAAAGATCGGTCGACAGCGGCGTCAGAAGGCTGACCGGCAGGAATTCCGCCGTCACCAGCCCGAAGACGCCGAGCGAAAGCGAAACCACTGCCGCCCACTTCGCATCCGGCTCTGTCTTGCGCGGCACATATTCAAGTTCGTTGATTGTCCGGCTGTTCATGAAAATCTCCTGATGCGCATTCTTGAAATGCGCCCTGAAACGGAATGGGAAAGCGATGAAACCGGTGGGAGCCCGGTCCGTCCTCTCGAAATCGATGACCGTAAGCTACGCGTGACAGCTCGGCGTTTCCATGCTAGAAAATCCGTATTCCTTAACTAAACGTCCGAATTTGCGAGATGCCATGAACGATGCCCTGACGGAAATGCTGCGTGGCCTGCGACTTGACGGCGTGGAATATGGCCGCTGCCGCATGGCAACGCCCTGGGCGACGGCCTTTCCCGAACAGGAAGCGGCACGATTTCATTTCATCGGCGTGGGCCAAGCGAAACTGCGCAAACCCTCCGGAGAATGGCTGACGCTGACATGCGGCGATGCGGTGCTTCTGCCCCGTGGCCACGCCCATGTGCTGGGCAGCAGCGAGGATGTGACACCTGCCCTCTTCGATCGTTTCGGTAAAAAGGAAGTGTGCCAGGGCATTTTCGACATGGAATGCGCCAGTGCAGGCGGCGACACGGTGGCGTTTACCGCCTCGATGCGTTTCAACATGGATAATCTGCACCCGCTCTTGCAGCTGATGCCGGATGTGATGCTGACCAGCGACCTCGCTAAAAGCGACCCGGCCATTCCGCACCTGCTGGAGGCCATGGCACGCGAAGTGGAGCTGAACCGCGTCGGCGCGGGTGGCATTCTGGCTCGGCTTGCCGATGTTTTGACGGCAACACTGATCCGCACCTGGGTGGAATATGGCTGCGGCGATTCCAGCGGCTGGCTTGCCGCCGTGCGTAATCCCGAACTCGGGCGAGTGCTGGCTGCGATCCATCTTACCCCCGAGAAAGACTGGAGCGTTGAGGAGCTTGCCTCCCTGATGGGTGCATCCCGCTCCAGTTTCGCGGAACGTTTCACCCGTGTGGTGGGTGAAAGCCCTGCCCGTTATGTGGTGCGCATCCGCATGCATCAGGCACGGCTTTGGCTGCGCGAAGGCATGCGCGTGACGCTGGCTGCGGAAAAACTCGGCTACGATTCCGAAGCCTCCTTCAGCCGCGCCTTCAAACGCGTGATCGGCGCACCGCCCAGCCAGTTCCGCAGGAAGGACACGGCCGGGCTGGAGGATGCAGCTTAAAAGCTTCAAACAAACCAGATAGGATATTGCGCGAGAGCAGATACGCCTGAAGCTTAAGAGCGCCGTCCGGGGAGCATCCACCATGAGCATTGCCGACGACGCCCGTTTCTGGAATAGGACCGCGCGGAAATATGCGAAGGGCAGGGTTTCTGATGAAGCGGGATATGAGCGGACGCTGGAGCGGACCCGCGCCCTGCTGAAACCGGATGACAAGGTATTGGAACTGGGCTGCGGCACCGGAACAACGGCAATCCGGCTGGCAGGCAGTGTCAAAGACTATCTTGCGACGGATATTTCCGCCGACATGATCGCGATTGCCGAGGAGAGAAAACACGCCGCCGGCTCTCTCCCGAACCTCGTCTTCAGCACTGCAACCGTGGAAACGCTTGTGCCCGGCGCGGCGCCGTTTAATGCGGTTCTGGGTTTCAACTATCTCCATCTGGTCCGCGATCTCTCCGGCACATTGCAGCACATTCATTCCCTGCTCGCCGAAGAGGGGCTGCTCATCACCAAGACACCCTGCGTCGGGAATATGAACCCGCTCATCCGCCTTGTCTTGCCGACGATGCGCGCGATCGGAAAAGCGCCCTATGCGGGCGTGTTCAACGCGGCCGGGCTGAGCCAGCATATAAGTGCTGGCGGCTTCAACATTCTGGCAACGGAAATCCATGCAACGAAGGGCAATGACAATCGCCCTTACATCGTGGCACGCAAAAGGTGAGCTGAGCCGCCCTTTCAGTGGAAATTGCGGGAAATGACCTTTATCCGCTCCACCTCATCTCCATCATGGGCAGCAGGCGGTGGGCGCTTCCTGATATTGCGATGATCATCCGGTGGAACCCCATGGTGGAACTCATCGCCGCGCCCATGCGGCAAAGGAAAGGCGTGGTTACGTTCGCCCACGCTTGCCAGCGCCTCCGACAGATCAGTCAACCGGTGGGCGACCAGATGCACCACTTCGCCTTCCCGCTGAATCTTGCCATAAATGCCGACCATGCCGGCGGAAAGCACCACGCGTCGGTATTTTTCGAAGGTTTTTACCCACAGCACCGCATTGGCGATGCCCGTCTCGTCCTCCAGTGTCATGAAAATCACGCCCTTTGCCGAGCCGGGGCGTTGGCGCACCAGCACTAGACCCGCCGTTTCCAGCCATGTGCCATCACGGACGCACACCGCCTCCGCACAAGTCAGGATACGGCGGCGGGAAAGATCGCGCCGCAGGAAGGTCATGGGGTGTTCGCGCAGCGTCAGCCCCACATGGCCGTAATCCTGCACCACCTCGCCGCCATCCGTCATGGGACGCAGCGCGACGGATGGTTCCTGAAGCTCGTCCACCACGGCGTTTTCCCGGCTGGCGGCGGCAGCAAAAAGTGGCAACGGCTCATCCCGCAAGGCCTTGATGGCCCAGAGTGCCTCACGTCTGGAAAGCGAGAGTGACGGCAAAAAGGCATCGGCCTCCGCCAGACACACCAGCGCTGCGGCCGGAACACCCGCCCTTCGCCAGAGATCGTCCACGGAGGCGAAAGGCCGATCCTGCCGGGCGGCGACGATATCAGCTGCGTGATCGTTAGAGAGTCCCTTCACCATGCGCAGGCCAAGCCGCACGGCATAGCGCTCTTTACCATTCACATTCTTCTTGCCAGTAGGCTCCAGCGTGCAATCGAAACGGCTGTTATTAACGCAGACGGGGCGCACCTCGACGCCATGGTCACGCGCATCGCGCACGATCTGCGCCGGGGCGTAAAAGCCCATCGGCTGCGAGTTGAGAAGCGCCGTACAGAAAATATCGGGATGATGGCATTTCAGCCATGAGGAAGCATAGGCAATCAGCGCGAAGGAGGCCGCATGGCTTTCGGGAAAACCATAACTGCCGAAACCTTCCAGCTGCTTGAAGATGCGTTCAGCGAAATCCTTGTCATAGTCATTTGCCACCATGCCGGTGACCAGTTTTTCCCTAAATTTGGAAATGGTGCCAACGTTCTTGAAAGTAGCCATGGCCCGACGCAACTGGTCAGCCTCATCTGCGGTGAAATCGGCGCAATCCATGGCAATCCGCATGGCCTGTTCCTGAAACAGCGGGACCCCCAGCGTCTTTTTGAGAATATTTTCAAGCTCCGGTTTTTCATACCGAACGGGCTCTTTTCCCTGACGCCGCCGCAAATAGGGATGTACCATATCTCCCTGAATGGGGCCGGGACGAACGATAGCGACCTGAATAACAAGATCGTAAAATTTGGCGGGCTTCAAACGCGGCAACATCGACATCTGCGCCCGGCTTTCGATCTGGAAAGTGCCCAGTGTGTCTGCTTTTTGGATCATTGCAAACGTTGCAGGATCATCCGGTGGCATCGCAGCGAGATCGTATTTTTCTCCTGTACGAGCCTCCAGCAGATCGAAGCCACGCTTCATGCAGGAAAGCATTCCAAGTGCCAGGCAATCCATTTTCATGAATTGCACGATATCGATATCATCCTTGTCCCATTCGATGATCTGTCGATCATCCATGGCGGCTGGTTCAATCGGCACGAGCTCATCTAGCCGATCATGAGAAAGTACGAAGCCGCCCGGATGCTGGCTGTGGTGGCGTGGCGTGCCAACAAGCTGGTTGGCAAGCTCGAAAGCCAGTTTCAGGCGACGATCCTCCATATTGAGGTTTAGTTCCCTTACCTGTTTTTCACCAACACTTTCGCTCCAGCGCCAGACTTGCGAGGACAGAAGTTTGGTCAAATCCTCCGGCAGACCTAGTACTTTACCAACATCTCGCAATGCCCCTCGACCACGATAGCGGGTGACGACTGAGCAAAGCGCGGCTTTATCGTGGCCATAGGTTTTGTAGACCCATTGAATAATTTCCTCACGCCGCTGATGCTCGAAATCCACGTCGATGTCAGGCGGTTCACCCCGGTTTTCGGAAACGAAACGTTCAAAGACGAGATTACTGAAACGAGCAGGATCAATGGCAGTGATACCAAGTACAAAACAGATAACTGAGTTTGCCGCCGAACCGCGTCCTTGGCACAAGATATCCATCTTGCGAGCCTGTCGGACGATAGCACTCACGGTCAGGAAATAGGGCGCATATTGCAATCTGCCGACAACATTCAACTCATGATGCAGCGCCTTTTCGACCTTCTCCGGCAGACCATCCGGATAACGCCCCGGCACCGCTTCCCATACGAGCTTTTCCAACGCCTGTTGCGCCGTCAGCCCCGGCAGGCTGCGCTCTTCAGGATATTGATAGACCAGCTCCTTCAGCGAAAAGGTGCAACGCTTCGCGATTTCGAGGCTGCGGGCCAGTGCTTCCGGGTAGCGGGCAAACAGCCGGTGCATTTCCTGAGGCGGCTTCATATAGCGGTCGGCATGCCGCTCGCGCCGGAAACCCGCCTCGTCAATGGTGCAATTGTGCCGGATGCAGGTAACGACATCCTGCAGCATGCGACGCTCGGGCACATGAAACAGCACGTCATTGGTAACAACAGTCGGCACATCAGCGGCTGCAGCCATATTCGACAATTCGAAAAGCCGCATCTGGTCGTTGGGTCGTCTTCGCAGGCTCAGCGCCATATAGGCCCGATCAGCAAAAGCAGCTTTCAACCGGCGCAGGCGAAGCGCGCAGAGATCGTCAGCCAGATCGGCGAGCAGCACCACGATAAGGCCTTCGCCATAAGCTACGAGATCGTCCCATGTGAGCCGACACTTACCCTTGCCACCCCTCTTCTTTCCGACGGAAAGCAGCCTGCAAAGCCGCCCGTAAGCCGGGCGATCCATGGGATAGACAAGCACGGAAAGATCGTCATCCAGATCGAGCCGGCAGCCGATGACGAGCCGGATGCCATGATTATCGGCCGCTTCATAAGCGCGGGGAATGGCCGCAAGGCTATTGCGATCGACGATGCCAAGTGCCTCGATACCGAGATTTTTTGCCTGTTCGAACAGTTCATCACAGGAACTTGCACCGCGCAGGAAGGAGAAATGCGTGGTCACCTGAAGCTCGGCATAGCGCGGCGTGCTCATGCGAAGACCCCATGGATGAGCCAGCCCTGCGAGCCCGTCTCGGTATGTTCGCCATCACCGGAGCGGAAAATCCAGAAACGCTCGCCGCTTTCGTTTTCCACCATGAAATAATCGCGCACGGCGGCTTTTTCCCGGTCGCGTTTCCACCATTCGCCGAACACCCGTTCCGGCCCGTCGGCACGCCGGACGTTATGGCGCATGCCTTTCCAGATGAAATAACGCGGCGGATGGTCCGGCAGAAGCGCCAACGTCTCGATGGGTTCCGGCCTTGCGAAAAGCCGCACGGGGCGCGGCCAGTGGCCGGGCCAGCCGAGCGTATCCTCAGGTGCCTGCGCCGCAACCCGGGCAACGGAGCGTTCCGGCACGTCGCTTGCCACCGCCGCATAACGATAGACCCTGTGGCCGCGATTGAGGATGACATCCACCGTATCGGCGATCTCAGCTCGGCCTTCTTCCAGCAGCGAGGAACGGGCCTGTGCCGCCACAAGCGGCTCGGCATGGGTGGCCGTCAGCACCATCATCTCGATACCGAAACCGGGATCGATGGTATCGATACGGTCGGTCAGGAGCCGTACAAGCTGTTTGACGTCGCGCACCGGTCTCGACGTGCCGGCCCGTATCGCCTGCAAACCACTATCCACCCGGTGCAGTACCAGATCGACACGGCGTGCGCCGAGGCCGCGTTTTTCCAGTGCTGCGCAAAGTTCCGCAACCAGCTTTTGCGTATAACGGGCAATCGTTTCCGCCGCCGCGATCGGTTCGGGAAAGGCACGTCGCACCTCCACCAGTTCGGCAATGCGCACCGGCTCGATAGGCTCGCCAGTCTCGCCGAAAGCCTGGGCGAGGCGCCGGACGACTTCCGGGCCGAAACGCAGGGTAAGCGGCGCGCGCGGGGCCTCGGCAAGTTCGCCGATGGTGCGGAAACCGAGCACCTTCAGCCCGGAAATGATACGGTCCTCCAGCCTCAACGCGGAAAGCGGCAGTGCGCTGATCGCCACCCGCTGGCCACCCGGCGGCACGATGCTGATCTCTTCCCGGCTAAAACGGGCCAGCGCATGGGCAGCACCCCAGCTGTCGGCAATGGCAGCGCGGGCGGCAAAACCTGCGGCATGCAGGCGGTTGACCATGCCGCTCAGCATCAGCGTTTCATTACCGTGCAGATGGTCTGCGCCCGCCGTGTCCAGCACCAGTCCGTCCGGCGGATCGGCAGCGACAATCGGGGCATAGATGCGCAGGAAATGAAAGGCCAGTTGCTGCAGGGCGCGGGCATCCGCCGCCGCATCCAGATTTTCGACGACGAGACCCGGCACCAGCGCCTGCGCCTTGCTGACGGGCGTGCCAAGCCGGATGCCTGCCGCCCTTGCCGCCTTGTCCAGCGCCAGCACGAGGCGGCGGCTACCCTGACGGCCGATCATGACCAGTGGCTTTTCAACCGGCGGCGCGTTCTGTCCCGAAAGACGCCGGTAGCGATCCGTCGGCCATGTCGGCAGGTAAAGCGAGACGACCCTTTGCATCACAGGCTTCCACTTCAAATTCAGCACTTTCACCACCGCGACACCGCAGAAGCTCCAGAAACCAGCGCGGCCTGCCCACCCCCGGCACCGGCAGGGCCGAAGAGGGCCGGACGGAGACACGCCAGCGGGTGACGGCCGCCGTCGGCTCGCCGAACATCGCCGCATCAGCTTGGCGCCGGAAGCGACGGATGGCTATGCCGGTAACACCAGAGGTTTCCGCCGCCAGTTGCAGCCGCCGCGAGGCATTCATCGGCAACTTCGCCAACTCGCCCATCACCGCGCCGAAACCGTTGCAGCGTAAGCCCTCCTCGAAACAGTCGAGCACGCCTTTTTCATCGCGACATTCGACGATGATGACCCGGTTCTGGGACAGGCCAGCCTGCGTTAATCCCGGCATGAACAGATCCCGCCGGGTGACACACCATAAGACCTTGCCGGACAGCCGCGCCGCCACACCGGCCGCAAAAAGGGCCGCCGCCGCGCCATCGGCGGCGCCATTGCCGCCGCCGCTCACCTCATGCAGGCTGCCGAGCTTCAAACCGCCTCCCGGCAGGTGATGGTCGATGGCATCCACGCCGAAAGGCAAGGTCTCGTGCAGACGGGCAGACCCGCCGCTGATCCTTTCCAGCCTTTCACGCAGCTCTTCGACAACGAGCAACTGTTCCGCGCGCTTTTGCATGGCATGACAGGTTTCAATTCCGGATTTTCACTTCTATTGTTCTTGTTTTGTTCTTATTTCAGCAAAGAGTCAAGCAATGCCATGCCGCTCTTCAACAGTTTGCGCGGGAAGAGCGGGAATATGGCCTTGCGGCCATGCGTACCGCCGTTAAAACGGAATTGTTCTTGCCGTCCGTGTTTTCACGAAGACCGTCGCGTAAGGGCCTCAAGGTTTTTGGAGGAAAGCCGCCGATGATCGCCAGTATTCTGATTGCCGCCGTTGCGGCCATTCATATCTACATCGCCATTCTGGAAATGCTGCTGTGGGAAAAACCGGCAGGCCGCAAGGCTTTCGGCCTCTCCGCAGATTTTGCCAGACAGACGAAGGTGCTTGCCGCCAATCAGGGCCTTTATAACGGCTTTCTGGCGGCTGGGCTGATCTACGGGCTGACGCAGGGCGATGCGGGCCTGAGCTTCAAGGTGTTTTTCCTCGCATGCGTTATCATTGCCGGTGTTTTTGGCGCCGTCACCGCCAATATGAAGATCCTGTTCATTCAGGCGCTGCCCGCCATTGTGGCGCTCGTCGCACTCGCCTTCAGCACCCTGGGAGCATGACCGCCATGACGGAATGGAATGACCGGCGCGCCAAGGATGCCCTCAACCGAATTTTCATGGCCGCCGTATCGAGCGCCGATCCCGCAAAGGTGCTGAAGCACCATCTTCCCGCCCCGCCGAAGGGCAGATGTGTGGTGGTTGGCGCCGGCAAGGCCTCCGCCGCCATGGCAGCAGCGCTTGATGCCGCGTGGGGACATGTCGATATCTCCGGTGTCGTGGTAACCCGTTATGGCCATGCCGTTCCGGCCGGGCGCATCGAGATCATCGAAGCCTCGCATCCCGTACCTGACGACATGAGCGCGGAAGCGGCGAAACGCATTCTTGCCGCCGTTGAAGGACTGACCGCCGACGACATGGTGATCGCGCTGATTTCCGGCGGCGGTTCGGCGCTGATGGTCGCGCCTGCCGAAGGCATGACGCTTGCGGACAAGATGGCCGTCAACCGCGCGCTTCTTGCCAGCGGTGCGACGATTTCCGAAATGAACGCCGTGCGCAAGCACCTCTCCCGCATCAAGGGCGGGCGACTGGCGCTGGCCGCAAAACCGGCCAAGGTAGTGTCTCTCCTGATTTCCGACGTGCCGGGCGACGACCCCTCCGAAATCGCTTCCGGCCCGACGGTTGCCGATCCGAGCGACATCGACAGCGTGCGGGAAATCGTCTCCCGTTACGAACTTGATCTTCCTGAAAACGTGCGCAAGGTGCTGGAAAAGGGTGAGGAAACCCCGAAGGCAGGTGATATCGACGAGGATATCAGGATGATCGCAGCCCCCTCGCTCGCCCTGCAAGCGGCAGCGGACGAGGCGGTGAAGCTTGGCCTTACGCCACTCATCCTTGGGGATTCCCTTGAAGGCGAGTCAAAGGATGTCGGTGCGGTGATGGCGGGTATCGCCCTTTCCGCCAGCCGCAAGGGCCTGCCGGTCAAAGGCCCGGCCGTGCTGCTTTCCGGCGGTGAAACCACTGTCACGATTGGCAAGGGTGCGGCCGGCAAAGGCGGGCGTAATACTGAATTCCTGCTGAGCCTCGCGCTGACGCTGAAGGGCGCGGCAGGCATCTGGGCGATTGCCGGCGACAGCGACGGCATAGACGGCGTGGAGGATGCAGCCGGTGCTCTGGTGACGCCGGATACGATTGCCCGCATGCGCGACGCCGGTGTCGATCCGCGCCAGTCGCTTGTGGGGCACGACAGCTATACCGCATTCAGGGCAGTCGGAGACCTTGTCGTGACGGGTCCGACCCTGACGAATGTGAATGATATCCGGGCGATTTTGATCGGCTAAAACCGGGAGAATTCGAGCCGGCTATAGCCGTCCTGTGCGCATTATTGAGGAGAGGCCGTTTTTGACTATACCGGCAGACAGGTGTAATCTGATGGCCTATCTTTTGGAGCCTCAGCCATGCGTCTTGGAGTGCTCATAATTGGTCTGGCCCTGGTCCTGATCCCCACTTTGGCGGATGCCCACAATTGCAAATGCCGAAATCGCGGTGTCATGTTCCAACTCGGCCAGACATCCTGCCTTAAGGTCGATGGCGGCTCCTATCTCGCGCGCTGCGAGATGAAGCTCAACGTCTCGTCCTGGACCAAGCTACAGGACGGTTGCCCCATAACAGAACGAGCACGGCCGCAGTCGACATTCGTCAATTGATCACGTCGTGGTGGTGTCAAACCAAGCTCTCTGATCAAGGAGCCTAAGCTTGGGCCGAGCGATGGCGAAGACGACAAGCTGCATGCGCTCAGCATTTATGTTTTCCCATTGATATAGGCAAGACGAGCCCTCCTCCGTCATCCTCGGGCTTGCCCCGAGGATGACGTGGAATGCGAGGATGGGTTGTCAGCAGCTTGGGACGGTTCACGCCCCTGCTCCGTTACAGCTTTACCCAGCCGCCGTTCTTCTTGCCGGATTCGATGCACGCCGTGACGAAGGCCACACCTTTGACGCCGTCATCTACCGTCGGATAGATGACGGCCTTGTCCAGCGCCGAGCCGGTGCGGCGGGCTTCGATGGCATGTGCGGCCTCGGTATAGATGGTCGCGAAAGCTTCGAGATAACCTTCCGGATGGCCCGACGGAATGCGGGTGACGCGTGCGGCCGCAGCCCCTGCCCCGGCACCACCGCGGGTGATCAGCTGCTTCGGCTCGCCGAGCTTCGTGAACCACAGATAGTTCGGATCGGCCTGCGTCCATTCAATGCCGGCCTTGTCGCCATAAATGCGGATTTTCAACCCGTTTTCATGACCGACGGCAACCTGGCTGCACCACAAAAGCCCCTTGGCCGACTGCTTGCCGTCCTTGGCCTTAAAGCGCAGCATCACATGCGCATTGTCGTCAAGACGGCGACCTTCCACGAAGGTATGCACGTCCGCCGCCAGCTCATCCGCTTCCAGACCGGAAATGAAGCAACCAAGATTATAGGCATGGGTGCCGATATCGCCGGTCGAGCCGCCAACACCGGATTGCGCCGGGTCGGTACGCCAGACGGCCTGTTTCGCGCCGGTCTGCTCCACCGCTTCCGTCAACCAGTCCTGCGGATATTCCATCTGCACAAGACGGATATTGCCGAGCGCACCGGTTTCCACCAGTTCGCGCGCATGCCGCACCATCGGATAACCGGTGTAGTTATGGGTGAGGATGAACAGCGCATCGGCCTTGTCCGCCACTTCCTTCAGCTTTTTGGCGTCCTCCAGATTGGAGGTCAGCGGCTTGTCGCAGATGACATGGATGCCGCGTTCCAGAAACGCCTTCGCTGCCGGATAATGCACATGGTTGGGGGTGACGATCGCCACCGCCTCGATGCCGTCCTCGCGCAGCGCTTCCTTCTCCGCCATTTCCTCGAACGAGCCATAGCAACGCTCTGGATCAAGCCCAAGCTCACGGCCGGATGCCAGGGATTTTTCCGGTGTCGAGGACAAAGCCCCGGCCACGAGATCGAAGCGGTTGTCGAGCCGTGCGGCCATACGGTGAACGCCGCCGATAAATGCACCCGAACCGCCGCCGACCATGCCCAGGCGAATCCGCGTGTTCGCCTTGTCGGTTGTTTTTCCTTCAATAGCCATAATGTCTCCTCGGCATTTTCTTAGCGCATTTCCTGAGGGAAAACCGCTTCACACTTTTCCTGGAAATGCTTTCAAAGCCCAAGCATACGACGGTTGGCCGCATCGTCCGTACCGCTCGATGCGAAGTCATCGAAGGCTTTTTCCGTGACGCGGATGATGTGGTGTTTGACGAACTCGGCCCCTTCGCGGGCACCGTCTTCGGGATGTTTCAGCGCGCATTCCCACTCGACCACGGCCCAGCCATCGAAATCATTGGCCGCCATTTTCGAGAAGACCGCACCGAAATCCACCTGCCCATCACCCAGCGAACGGAAGCGGCCCGCGCGGTTGACCCAGCCCTGATAACCGCCATAGACGCCCTGTCGGCCGGTCGGGTTGAACTCGGCATCCTTGACGTGGAACATCTTGATGCGGTCTTTGTAGATGTCGATATTGTCGAGATAATCGAGGCATTGCAGCACGTAATGCGACGGATCGTAGAGCATGTTGGCGCGCGGATGGTTCTTTACCCGCTCCAGGAACATCTCGAAGGTGACGCCGTCATGCAGATCTTCGCCCGGATGGATTTCGTAGCAGACGTCGACGCCCTGCTCATCGGCATAATCGAGGATCGGCGTCCAGCGTTTCGCCAGTTCATCAAAGGCGGTTTCCACCAGACCCGCCGGGCGCTGCGGCCAAGGGTAGATGAAGGGCCAGGCAAGAGCGCCCGAAAAGGTCGCATGTGCGTTGATGCCGAGGTTTCTCGAGGCTTTCAGCGCCAGTTTCACCTGTTCCACCGCCCATTGCTGGCGTGCTTTGGGATTGCCGCGCACTTCCGGCGCCGCAAAACCGTCGAAAGCTTCGTCATAGGTCGGGTGAACGGCAACCAGCTGGCCCTGCAAATGGGTGGAAAGCTCGGTCACTTCGACGCCGTTCTGGCGCGCGACACCGGCGAATTCGTCGCAATAATCCTTGGATTCAGCGGCTTTTTTCAGATCGATCAGCTGCCCGGCCCAGGTGGGCACCTGCACGCCGACATAACCCTTTTCCGCCGCCCATTTGGTAATACCGTCCCATGTATTGAAAGGCGCTGCATCACCGGCAAACTGGCCGAGAAAAAGACCCGGCCCCTTGATCGTTTTCATAAAAATCTCCTCCTGTATCGATACAGTTGAGCGATAAAACCGCTTTGGCTGCCAATATGCCAAAGCTAACCGCTCGTAATTTTCAAACAAGCCCCAAAAGCCGGGGGACGAGAGAATTTCGTTATTTTACTTAAAAAGCGAAAGGCGATTAAAGCGCCAGACCGCTTGCCCTGTCGAACACATGTACACGCTCGTGATGGACAGTAGCGGCAAAAGGGGTGTTGACCTTGACCAGCTGCTCGCCATCCACCACCGCCGTCACCTGATCCCCGCCCAGTTCGAAGACCACGTGTGTCTGTGCACCCGTCGGCTCCACCAGCACCGTCCTGCCGGACAGCGAAATATCACCGCCGATGGTTGAACCGATATGTTCCGGTCTCAAGCCAATCGTTACCGGCTGGCCGCGCTTGACCTTTCTGGAGGCTGAAATGCGGATCGCGGTTCCGTCCTTCAGACGCGCGGCGGGCTGATCGCCCTCGCCATCGACCACGCCTTCGATGAGGTTCATGGCCGGCGAGCCGATAAAGGCGGCAACGAAGAGATTGGCCGGTGTCTTATAGAGTTCGAGCGGCGTGCCCTGCTGTTCGATACGTCCGTGATTGAGCACCACCACCCGGTCTGCCAGCGTCATCGCTTCAATCTGGTCGTGGGTAACATAGATGGACGTCGTGCCGACCTTCTGGTGCAAAGCCTTGATCTCGCTGCGCATCTGCACGCGGAGCTTGGCATCGAGATTGGATAGCGGCTCATCGAACAGGAAGACCGCCGGGTTGCGCACCACGGCGCGCCCCATGGCAACGCGCTGGCGCTGGCCGCCGGAAAGCTGCGAGGGCTTGCGGTCCAACAGCTTGCCGAGATCGAGCATGCGGGCGGCTTCCGCCACGCGCTGTTCGATGACGTTTTTCGGCTGGCCGGCAAGCTTCAGGTTGAAGCCCATGTTTTCAGCCACCGTCATATGCGGATAAAGCGCATAGGACTGGAAGACCATGGCGATGTTGCGCTCGCGCGGCGTCATGTCATTGACGACCGAGCCGCCGATGAGGATGTCGCCATCGGTGATTTCCTCCAGCCCGGCGATCATGCGCAAGAGCGTGGACTTGCCGCAGCCCGAAGGCCCGACAAGCGCGATGAATTCGCCATCGGTTATATCAAGCGAGATGCCGTGAATGACATCAAGCGCGGCGTAGGACTTGCGGATATCCCTAAGTTCGACGGAAGCCATATTTTGCTCCTTTCAAGTCACGATTTGACGGCACCGGCCGTCAGGCCCGCGATGATGTGTTTTTGTGCGAGGAAGAAGACGATGACGGTCGGCAGGATCGTCAGCGTGATGAAGGCGAGCACGAGCTGCCATTCCGTGCCGAATTCACCGCGATAAACCATGATGCCGAGCGGCCAGGGATATTTCGATTCCGAGTTCAGCATGATGAGCGGCAGGATGTAGCTGTTCCAGCTGCCGACGAAGGACACGATGCCGACGGTGGCGACGATCGGCCGCGAAAGCGGCATAGAAATGTGCCAGAAGAAGCGCAGATATCCGCATCCATCCACGAAGGCGGCCTGAAACAGTTCCTCCGGCAGATTGCGGAAATAATTGCGGAACAGAAGAATGCTCATGCCAAGCCCGAAAGCCACCTGCGGCAGCACCACGCCCCAATAGGTATCCAGCAGGCCGAGATCGCGGATGCGGATGAACAGCGGCAGGATGGCGGTGGCCGCTGGAAACATCAGTCCAAGCAGGAAATAATTCAGCAGGAAGGACGAGCCGAAGAACTTCACATGTGCGAAGGTGAAGGCGGCCATGGCCGAGACGGTGAGCGTCAGGAACACCGTCAACAGCGCGATGACGAGCGAATTGAATATCTGCAGCCAGTAGCGCTTGCCGAAGAGAATATCGCCGTAATTGGCCCATTGCCATTCGGCCGGCACGCCGAACGGATTGACGCGCAGGTCCCCCAGCGTCTTGAAACCGCCGAGCGCCGTGGTGAGCAGCGGGATGAGCACGATGGCCGCGATGATACTGAGCGAAACGTAAAGATACAGCTTCGTTTGCAGGGGCATGCGGACGGAAGTGGACGTATCAGTCATGGCGCATGAAAATCCTTTTGTAACCGAAGGCGAGCGTCACGCAGATGATGAAGAGAACGACGCCGACTGCGCTGCCAAGCCCCACCTGCATGCGCATGACGCCGTAGGTGTAGAGGAAGGTGACCATGGTTTGCGTGGAGTTGGACGGGCCACCGCCGGTGAGCGGCATGATCATGTCGAAAAGCTGCAGCGAGCCGATCACAGCAAAGAAGACGGACAGGCGCACGGTGGAGCCGAGCATCGGCAAGGTGACGTATCGGAACTTCTGCCAGCCGGAGGCGCCGTCGATTTCCGCCGCTTCCAGCACGTTCTTGTCGACAGACTGAAGGCCGGCAATGAACAGCATCATGTGGAAACCGAAATATTTCCAGACAATGACGCCGAGCACCGCGTAGATCGCCACATCCTTGTCGGCCAGCACATAAGGATTGGCGAAACCGAAGAAATTGGAGATGGCGGCGAACAGGCCATAATCGCCATCATAAACGAAACGCCAGATCAGACCGGCTGCGACATCCGCCAGAACATAGGGCAGGAAAAAGACCAGCCGGAAGGCGACGACGCCCGGAATTCGGTGGGCCAGCATCATGGCGAGCCAGATCGCCAACGGGATCTGAATCAGCACGGAAATCAGAATGATGATGCCGTTATTCATCAATGCCTGTGAAAAGGCGGCATTGCCGAACAGGATCTGAAAGTTCTTCAGGCCGACGAAATCCGTCGGCGTGCCGTAACCGTTCCAGCGGTAAAGGCTGTACCATGCCGCCTCGCCCATGGGCAGGATGACGAACAGGGTGAAAAGCAAAAGTGCGGGCGGCAGGAACACCAGAAGTGTCAGCGCCCGGTCATGCGCGACCGAGCTTTGCTTGCGCTTCGTCTTAGATGCGCCGCGCGCCGGTATGGACGCAGAAGTCATGGAAATATCCGTCATCTCTATCCGCTTTCATTCAGGCAGATACTGCGGCGCCGCGTCTTTCGCGCAGCGCCGTCATGGAACCGAAATCAACGAAGCTCGAAAGCGTCCTGAATTTGCTTGGCGCCCTCTTCCGCGCTCATCTGGCCGGAAACGATCTCGACGGAGACATCGTTGACAACGCGGCCAACGGCAGCGCCCAGCGTCTGGTCGAAGAAGTTCTGGTGCCAGGTGGAAGCGGCAAGCTGCTTTGCCGAATCCGCCAGAAGCGGGTTCTTGACCGCACCGGCAGCACCGGTCGCAACCGGCAGGATCATGCCGGCAGCCGCCAGTTTCTCTTCGCTTTCCTTGCTGGTCAGGAAGGCTGCGAAATCGATCGCTTCCTTGGAGGCATTTTTCGTCAACGCCCAGCCGTTCAGCCCGCCCAGCGTATCGGTGGCCTTGCCGGCACCGCCTTCGACGACCGGAAACGCAAAGCGGCCAATGTTTTCAGGTGCCAGCCCCTTGCCGTCACCGGCATTCTTGCGCTGGTTTGCTTCGGTATTGTCGAAACCGAGGATCATCGCCGACTTGCCGTCACCGAAGACGCCAAGCGCCTGCGGCCAGGTGGAGCCGAGATAACCGGGCTGGAAAGGTTCGAGCTTGCCGAATTCAGCCAGTTGCTCGCCCGCCTTGATGATGGAAGGATCCATGAAACCTTCGCCCTCGCCCTTGCGGGCGGCATCGAACACGGCCTGGCCCCCGTTTCTCATGACGAGATAGCTCCAGTAAAAATGGATCGGCCATTTTTCACCGCCGCCACCGGCGATCGGCACGATGCCAGCTTCCTTGATTTTCTTGACCGTGGCGCCGAGATCGTCCCAGGTCTTGATGTCTTCGGCCTTCACACCGGCCTTGGCAAAAAGCTCTTTGTTATAGAAGAAGCTGACGAGGCTGACGCGGTAAGGCACGGCCCAGACCTTGCCGTCAAACGACAGGCCATCGATTGCGGCCGCACTATAGGCCTGGCGCAGTTTGCCGCCATCGGCGTCGAAAACTTCGGTCAGGTCCTTCAGCGCGCCAGTTTTGGACTGTTCCTCAAGAACACCGCCACCCCAGCTATAAAAGAAATCGGGAACGTCGTTGGATTGCAGCAGGGTAGGCAATTTTGCCTTGAACGCCTCGTTTTCGAGAAACTGCAGCTGAATATCGACACCCGGATGTTTGGTCTCGTATTCCTTGGCAATCTCCTCCCAGACGGCCACGGATTTCGGGTCCAACTCCACATGCATCCATTTAACGACCGTTGCGGCCGAGGCGCTTGCGGCGCCGAGCATGAGAGCAATGCTTGTCGTCGTGGCAAAGCTAATCAGCCTGCCGCTCAGGCTTGCGCCTGCGTGCCTAATCGTCATGATCGTGATCCTCCCTCGGGGATTTCCTCATTTATTCCCCAATGCGGATTAATTCACATTAGGCCTCGCTCAATGTCAAGGCAGGTTGCCGATTTTTTGCGCGAACGGCTTGACACACCCCTCCCCTACACCGTTATTTAATCCGCAATCCGACATAAATCGGCTTTAGAACCAGCATCGATCGCAGCAGGACACCATGAAGACCGCAGACCCAGAACTGATGCGCGCGATCAACAGGCTAAGCGTGCTGGACAGCATCCGCCGCCATGGACCGATCTCCCGGGTGGAAATCAGCGAAAGAACGCAGCTTTCCACCACCACCGTCTCGGCGATCACCGCATCGCTGCTTGATGACGGGCTGATTTTGACCCGTCACCTCGGAGATATCCGTACCGAGGGCGCACGCGGCAGGCCACGGGTGATGCTGGAACTGAACCCGGATGCGGCCCGCGTGGTTGGCGCCAAGATCGCGGCAAGCCGCATGGTCTTCGTCGTCACAGATTTCTGCGGCAATGTGCTGTCCACCCTCGCTCTGCCGATCCGCGTCGACCGCCAGCCGATCGGCGTCATCGCCGACCTGGTGGAAGACGGGGTGCGGCGCTGCGTCGTTGATGCCGGGCTGTCGCTTGAGGATGTGGACATGGTCTGTCTCGGCCTGCCTGGCGTCATCGAACACCGCACCGGCAGGATCCGCAGCAGCCCTATCCTGCGCGAAGTGAACGTCGATTTCGCCGAGGAAATGACGGCGCGGCTGAATTCCCCCACCATCATCGAAAGCGACGCCCACGCCATCACGCTTGCCCATCACTGGTTCGGCCATGCCCGTGATCTGGAAGACATGGTGCTGATCTCGCTCGAGCAGACACTCGGGCTTGGCGTGCTGCACCAGAACCAGCTGTTTCGCGGCGCCGGCGGCCTCAGCCACAATCTCGGCGACCTCGTCATCGGCCTTGCCAGCGAGGGCACAGTGCGACTGGCGAGCCAGGCGGGTGAAAATGCCATTCTCGGCTCGCGCCCGGTGGACGGGCGTTTTGCCGAGGCAATCCGGCTCGGTCGCGGCATGCAGCATGCCCATGCGCTGATTGCGGCGGAAGATAGCGACCTGATCACGGCGGCCTTGCGCGCCGGGGCGGCACTTGGCCTGACGCTTGCCAATATCGTCACGTTGTTTGCGCCGCCACGGGTCATCATCACCGGCTCCAGCCTCGAACTCGGCGAACCCTTCATCACCAGCATCCGCGACAGCTACAACGCCGCCGTGCCGCCATCGCTGGCCGGCGTCGCGGAGCTGGTTTTCGACATTGCGAGCGACGAATTATGGGCGCAGGGGGCTGCGGCCGTCGCACTTTACGAGCTTTACGAATCGCCATGGAACACAACGGGGCCGGCGCTCTAGCCGACAGGATTTAGAGCGGGCTTCGGCATTTCTGATTTACGGGAGGAAATCACATGAACAAGGTCGGTATCGGCATCATCGGCTGCGGCAACATCTCCAGCGCCTATCTCAAGGCCATGGCGTCGTTCCCCATTCTCGACATTCGCGGGCTGGCGGATATGAACGAGGAGGCCGCGAAGGCACGGGCGGACGAATTCGGCCTTCAGGCAAAAAGCATCGACGCATTGCTGTCCGATCCTTCCGTGGAAATCATCGTCAACCTGACGATCCCCAAGGCGCATGTGGAAGTGGGGCTGCGCGCGCTTGATGCCGGCAAACACGCCTATTCGGAAAAACCGCTCGGCATCAATTTCGCGGAAGGCAAACGCCTTGCGGATGCGGCAAAGGCCAAGGGCCTGCGCATCGGCTCGGCTCCCGACACCTTCCTCGGCGGCGGCCACCAGACCGCACGCCGCCTGATCGACGAGGGCGTGCTGGGCCAGCCCGTTGGCGGAACGGCGACCTTCATGTGCCCCGGCCATGAGCGCTGGCACCCCAACCCTGCCTTCTATTACGAGGTTGGCGGCGGGCCGATGCTGGATATGGGTCCCTATTACATCACCGATCTCGTCAACCTGTTCGGCCCTGTCGCCAAGGTCGCGGGCTTTGCCTTTGCGCCGCTCAACGAACGCCTCATCACCAGTGAGCCGAAGAACGGCGAAAAAATCCCCGTCCATGTCGCGACCCATGTTTCCGGCGTACTGGCATTTCAGAACGGCGCGGTGGTGCATGTGGGAATGAGCTTCGATGTGGCGGGACACAAACATGTGCCGCTGGAACTCTACGGTACGGAAGGCACGTTGATCGTCCCCGATCCCAACTATTTCGGCGGCGAGGTGCAATTGCTGAAAAAGGGTGGCCAATTCGAGCCGCAGGCACTCTCTTCGCCCTATGCCGACGGCAATTACCGTTCCATCGGCGTCGCCGACATGGCCTATGCGATCCGCGAAAACCGCCTGCACCGCGCCAATGGCGATCTCGCCCTGCATGTCCTGGAGGTCATGGAAGCCTTCCAGACGGCATCGGACAGCGGCACGACCGTTTCCATCACCACCGAGGTGGAGCGCCCTGCTCCTCTCGAAACTTCGCTGGTCGACGGCCAGCTCGGCAAATAATCCCGAGGAGGAAATAAATGCGCGAAGCACTCATCGTTTGGGGCGGCTGGAGCGGCCACGAGCCGCAGGAATGCGCCACCATCGTCAAGGACATTCTGGAAGAGGATGGTTTCAAGGTCTATGTCCAGCACAGCACGGAGGCTTTCGCCGATCCCTCCGTGCATGATCTGAGCCTTGTCGTGCCGATCGTCACTATGTCGAAGATCGAAAAAGAAGAGATCAAGAACCTGACGGCCGCTGTGGAAAACGGTGTCGGCATTGCCGGCTTTCATGGCGGTGCAGGCGACAGCTTCCGTGACTGCGTCGAATACCAGTTCATGATCGGCGGCCAGTGGGTCGCCCATCCCGGCAATATCATCGACTACCACGTCAACATCACCCGCCCCGACGACCCGCTGATGGAGGGAATTTCCGATTTCCCCTACACATCGGAACAATATTACATGCATGTCGACCCTTCCAACGAGGTGCTGGCGACGACGAAATTCACCGGCGACCATGCCTGGTGGATCGACGGTGTGGTGATGCCGGTGGTCTGGAAACGCAAATACGGCAAGGGCCGCGTCTTCTATTCGGCACTCGGCCATCAGGCCAAGGAATTTTCCGTGCCGCAGATGAAGACCATGTTCCGCCGCGGCGCCAACTGGGCGGCGCGGTGAGGCAGCGGCATACCAGCCGCTTGAGAGCACCGCGTTCTCAAAGCGCTCGACGTCATCCTCGGGCTTGACCCGAGGACCCACTCACGTCCACAGGATGGATCCTCGGGTCAAGCCCGAGGATGACGGAGGGTGGGTTTGAAACGCTTTCACCAGCACCGAGGACGGCCAGATGTCGCCCTCTCCTCAGCCCCGCACGATCTCTTCCGCAGCCATCGCCACGCCCAGAACGTGGTCGTCCGTGCCGTGCAGGCCGGATAGCAGCAGGCCCACAGGCATACCCGCCTCGCCGGTTCCACAAGGGATGGAAACGCCGCAGAGATCGAAAAAATTGCCGATCTGGGTGTTGCGCAGGGTTTTCGCATTCATGGCGAAGAACGCATCGTCATTCTCGACAAGCGGCGCGACCTTGGCCGCGACATGCGGCAATGTCGGCGACACCAGCAGTTCATCCTTGCCGATCATGCCGGAAAAAGCTGCAGTCATGCGTTCGCGGGCTTCGATAATGGCGATGTAATCCGGCATGGAGATATTCGCGCCGAGCTTCGCTCGCGCAACCACACGCGGGTCCATGCGTGCGGCATCCGCACCTTCCAGCCGCGCTTTGTGCAGGGCAAAGGCTTCCGCCGTCACCAGCGCACCCTTTTCCTTGATAAGATCGAACAGTTGCGAAAAGACCGGAAACGCCTGCCGCCGCACTGAAGCACCCGCGCGGGTAAGCCGTTCCACCGCCTGCTCGAAAGCTGCTGCAACACCCTCCTCGATACCATCGAAAAACACCGTTTCCGGCACCACAAGCGACAGGCCGGACAAAGGCGCGCGCGCCAGATCCGCAACTGCCTTGCCACGCATGGCGGCATCCACCCACACGGCATCCTGCACGGTGCGGGTGAGCGGCCCGAGCGAATCGAGACTTTTCGCCAGCGGATAAACGCCCCGCATCGAATAACGGCCACGACTTGCCTTGTAACCCACCATACCATTGAAGGCAGCGGGAATGCGAACGGATCCGCCGGTATCCGTACCAATCGCCACCGGCACCAGACCGGCCGCCACGGCCACGCCCGCACCCGATGAAGAGCCTCCCGGCAGGCGGTGGCCGTCCGTGGAGGCGGGATTGCGCGGCGTGCCATAATGCGGGTTGATGCCGAGCCCGGAAAAGGCGAACTCACTCATATTGGTGCGGCCGACGCAGACCATTCCGGCCTGCTTCAGCGCGCTTACCACATCCGCATCGCAGGAAGCAGGAGCGTCGTTCGAAAGTACCGTCGAACCGGCCGTGGTCACCATGCCCTCGAGATCGAAAAGGTCTTTCCAGGCCACCGGAATACCATCGAGCACGCCACAGGAGCGGCCCTCGCGAATACGTTTTGCGGCACTTTCCGCCTCCGTCATGACCCGCGCCGCCGTCAGACCGACAAATATTGCTTGATCGTCGTCCTTACCGATTGCATCGAGCGTCTCTTCCGCCAGCGCGCGCGGATCGAGATGGCCGCTCTGGATGAGAATGGAAAGCTGCGCGATGTTTTTGCCCTTGTGAGCCATGATATGTTCCTTGAAACCGGCACGTTGTGCACAACATGCCGTTTATCGGCCGCTTGGCAAGGCCAATCGCCACACCCTTTGCAACCAGAAAGCCCGCTTGAGGAAAGCGCAAAAGACGCCATACTGCATCGGCGAATCCGGCATCGGTGTCCCGTCGCAAGCGTTTTGATTTTTCAACCTCAGGTATACGTGCGCTACACTGTATATAAGCGGCGACTATAAAAAGACGGATTAATTCTTAATCGCATCTAAACTTTGTTGAATTATTTAGCAGACACCGTTGAAATACATGCCCTATAAAAATTCCATAAAACAATCATAACGCGACATCGCGGGGGAATATCGCGAATGGAAGAGACTGCCTATCGGGGGATAGATAGACAGACTGAACCCGGCCATACGCCTCACTCGGCGACGGAGCCGACAACCAGCCGCTTTTCGCGGCGGCGTTCGCTTGCCAGCAAGATAACCCTGATATTTCTGGGCGGCGTCATCTTTTCCTACAGCATCGGCGCACTCGTCGGCTGGTACATGTTCGTTGCCGCCGCCAGCGAGCAATGGCTCAACCAGGCCCGCGTCAATTCGCAGATCGCCAGCGCCACCCTGCGCAGCATCTACACCTATGTCAGCGTCACTGCCGACACCGACGGACAGGTCAACGGCATATTGACCGACAAGCCGATCGGTGACGACGCATCCATTCTCGTCACCGGCTTCAACCCCAGCGACGTTCTCGCGCTCATCGGCGCGCAGACCAAGAATGCCGTCTGGCTTTTCCGTTACGATGAGGCCGATTCCGGCTTCCGGCAAATCGCGGCAGCCTTCGACAACGCCACCGACGATGACGAAAAACCACTTGCCACCGATCCAATCTTCTCCCGAGATGCCGTTGCCGCGCGCTTCGCCACCGGTTTTGCGACGATCGGCGATTCCAGCCATTATATCGGCCTGCTGCCGATCATCAGCACCGAGACGAAAAAACCGATCGGCGCGGTCGCCGTCAGCATCGGCGGTTCGGACGAGCTTTATGGCGCGCAACGCAAACTGATCTACAATTCGCTCGTCGCCCTGATCGTGGTTCTGACCGTCACCGGCGTTCTAGTAACGCTGATTGCCAGACACTTTCTGAAACCGGTTCCGGCTCTGGTGCAGGCAACACTCAGGATCGCCCGCGAGGAAACCGATGTCGTCACGCCGTTTCAGGAGCGACGGGACGAGATAGGCGACATGGCCACCGCCATCGAGACGCTACGGGAGGCGGTTCTGGAGCGCGGGCGCCTCCGGCAGATACGCGACATGGCGCAGCAGCTGGAACATATGGCCCATCACGATGCGCTGACGGGCCTGCCCAATCGCGTGCTGCTGATGAAGACGCTGGAGAACCGTCTCGAACATCTTTCCACTTCCGGCCAGCCGTTCAACGTCATGCTGCTCGATCTCGACCGCTTCAAGGCCGTCAATGATACGCTGGGGCACGCGGCGGGCGACGCCCTGCTGGTGGCCGTAGCCTCGCGGATTTCTTCCGTGCTCGGCGAAAACGACATGGTAAGCCGGCTCGGCGGCGACGAATTCGCGATCATACAATCGGTGACCGGTAACTGTCGGGAGGATGCGGGCGCGCTGGCAAAACGGGTGGTGCATGCGGTCTCGCGCAGCTTCAGCCTTGAAGGCAGCCATATCAGCGTCGACACCAGCATCGGCATTGCCTGCGCGCCCGATCACGGCACGTCCGCCACCCAACTTCTGCAACATGCGGACCTCGGCCTCTACCGGGCGAAATCCATGGGATGCGGCTTTTTCGTCTTTTACGAGCCCGGCATGGACATGGCGGCGCAGCACAAGCATGCGCTCGAAATAGACATGAAATCCGCCCTCGAAAACCACGAGTTCGAACTGTATTACCAGCCCGTGGTCAACCTGGAGAGCGGCCGCATCGTCGCTTACGAGGCCCTTGCCCGCTGGCGGCACAGCAAGCTTGGCATCATCACGCCGGACCGGTTCATCACGCTTGCCGAAGAAAACAATTTCATCAAGCCGTTGGGCGAATGGGTTCTGGCGCAGGCCTGCATGGACGCCATGACCTGGCCCAAGGATATCCGGCTTGCCGTCAATCTATCCGCCGTGCAGCTTTGCAATGACGACATCGTCCCGATCGTCGACAGGGCGCTTGAGACATCCGGCTTTCCGGCCGAGAGACTGGAACTGGAAGTGACTGAAACGGCGATGCTGGAACGCGACAGCAGCGCCAGGGCCTTAAAGCTACTGAAGGAAATGGGCGTCCGCCTCGTGCTCGACGATTTCGGCACCGGTTATGCCGGGTTGAGCACGCTGACGCATGTTGCCTTCGACAAAATCAAGATCGACCGCGAATTCGTGTCCGGCCTGCCGGAAAATCCCATGTGCTCAGCCATCGTCAACACCATCATCGACATGGCCGAACAGATCGGCCTGAAAGTCACCGCCGAGGGTGTGGAAGACAAGGAACAGGTCGAGGCGCTCAAGCTTTCCGGATGCGACGAGGCGCAGGGCTATTATTTTGCCGAGCCGGCGCCGCTTGCCCGGATCCTCAAGAACCGTGCCGTCATCGCTCAAACCGGAAACGACGAATATTGCGACGGAGACGATCAGTCGCCTCGCGATGTCGGACGGCCGATGCAGGACACCTATTGCCCGCCACAAAAAGCGATTTGAGAACCCGGCCGCCAGCCAAAAGGACCTAAAATGCGCATTTCAGTATTTTGCCTTTTCCTCACATGCTTTGCCCCCATCAACCCGGTGCACGCCGCCGGCGAAGGCGACACGCTTCGGCAGATTGCCAAGACCGCGAAAATCCGCATCGGTTATCGTGAGGCCGAACCGCCGTTTTCCTACCTGCTGCCGGACGGAGAAGTGACCGGTTTCTCGACCGATCTCTGTCGCGCGATCAGCGAGGATATCCGCACGCAGTTGAAGCTCGACAGGCTCGACATCGAATATGTGAAAGCCACGCCCGCGACACGCTTCATTCTCGTGCGCAGCGGCAAGATCGATATCGAATGCGCGGCGACGACCAACAACAGCGAACGCCGGAAAATGGTGGATTTCTCCTATCCGAATTTCATGACCGCGACACAGTTTCTCTCCCGCAAGCAGGACAATCTGAAAAGCCTTGCGGATCTAGCCGGACGCTCCGTCACATCCGCCTCCGGCACGGTCAACATCGAGCAGCTAAATGCGGTGAACCGCGAAAAGAACCTCAACATCTCGGTCATGCCGACAAAAACCAACGAAGAAGCCTTCGAACTCGTCGTTGCCGGCAAGGCGTCCGCCTTCGTCATGGATGGCATATTGCTGGCGGCACTGGCGGCGACATCAGACAATCCCGGCCTTTATGCGCTTTCCGACGAAACGTTGAGCGCTCCCGAACCCTACGGTCTGGTTTTCCGGCGCAACGACCCGGCCTTCAAGGCAGCGGTCAATGAAAGCCTGCGGCAGATTTTCACCGGTCCCACCATTCACGGCCTTTACGAAAAATGGTTCACCAAACCCATTCCACCTAATGGCATGAACCTGAACCTGCCGATGACAGCCTCCTTGAAACAAGCTTACGAACATCCGAACGAATACCGGGACTGAGGGCACGAAGCCCCACCTCTATTTTAATGAAAATGTTTTGACAGATAATTTTGGCTGGAGATGCGCGATGCAGAGATCGACATTGTGGCTTATGCTTGGGATCTTAAGTCTTCTACCCACCATTGCGGCCGCCGACGATACCCAACCGCCTACACTTGAAACCATTGCCCGAACCGGCACCATCCGGCTGGGTTTTGCTGACCGTAATCTTCCCTTTTCCTATATGGGAATAGGCCCGGAGCCGATCGGCTACAGCATCGAGCTGTGTCTGAAGGTTGCGGATTCCATCAAGAAAAAGCTGGGCCTGCCGGAATTGAAGGTGGATTTCGTCAAGCGCACTCCCAGCAACCGCATCACGCTTCTCAATGACGGCACAATCGACATGGAGTGCGTGGCAAGCACGAATACCGAGGAAAGACGCAAGGCCGTTTGGTTTTCCTACAGCCACTTCATCACCGGCACCCGTTATGTCGCGCTGAAATCGAACAACATGAAAAGCGTCGCTGATCTGGCCGGGCGAACCGTGGTGGTGACGACGGGAACCATCAATATAAGCCAGCTGAATGTGCTCAACCGCAAATTGGGGCTGAACATCGCCGTTCTGCAAAATGACAGCACCGAGGGCAGTTTCGACATGGTAACGGAAAACCGTGCATCGGCCTTTGTCATGGACGATATTCTTCTTAGGTCCTTCGTCGCCGAAACCGGCAAGCCCGAAGACTATACCATCTCGAACGAATATCTCGCTCCGCCGCAACCCTATGGGCTGATGCTCCGGCGGGGCGATACCGCCTTTAAGAACGCCGTCAACGAAGCGCTGGGGCAAATCTATGCGAGCGGTGAAATCGAAACGATCTACGACAAGTGGTTCAACGCGCCGATCCCGCCGAACGGGATAAACCTCAAGCGCCCGCTTCCGGACGATCTGGCCGAAGCGTTTCGAAAGCCCGTCGATACGACGGCCGAGTAAAGAAAAACGCCGCCCGGTAAGGGGCGGCGGCTTTCATAAAAAACATCACGCGGCGCGCAGGTCGGCGCTCAAGGGGATCTCGACATCGATCTCTAATATGGAGACGTGCTCGTCGCGGTCCATCTTCACATGCACCCGGTCGTTATCGATCTGCACGTGTCTGGCGATGACGGCGAGAATTTCTTCCCGCAGCACGGCGACGAGATCGGTTCCCGACGACGCCCTTTCGTGGGCGAGCAGCACTTGCAAACGCTCACGCGCAAGCGGTGCCGACTTCTGTTTACGGAACAGGCCGAAAATGCTCATGCAGCCCTCCTTGCAAAGATCTTGGAGAAGATACCCCGCTTCTCGCCCGGAATGACCACCGGAATGTCTTCGCCGGACAGGCGACGGGCAGCGTCGAAATAGGCCATGGCCGGCGCACAACGGGCATCCGCAAGCGTAACCGGTGCGCCGACGTTGGACGCGCGCAGCACATCCGAGCTTTCGGGAATGATGCCGAGCAGCGGAATGGAGAGGATCTCCAGAACGTCGTCGACCTTCAGCATGTCGCCACGTTCGGCGCGAGCCGAATCGTAACGCGTCAAAAGCAGGTGCTTTTCCATGCGCTCGCCGCGTTCGGCCTTCAGCGTCTTGGAATCGAGCAGGCCGATGATGCGGTCGCTGTCGCGCACCGAAGAGACTTCCGGATTGGTGACGACGACGGCCACATCCGCATGGCGCATGGCCAGCGTCGCGCCGCGTTCGATACCGGCCGGGCTATCGCAGATCACCCAGTCGAAATGCTTCTTCAATTCGGCAATGACCCATTCGACACCTTCCGGCGTCAGATTGTCCTTGTCGCGCGTCTGCGAGGCAGGCAGCAGGAACAGCGTCTCGAGGCGTTTGTCGCGGATCAGCGCCTGGGTCAGCTTGGCGTCGCCCTGGATGACGTTGACGAGATCGTAAACCACCCGGCGTTCAGCACCCATGACGAGATCGAGGTTGCGCAGGCCGACATCGAAATCGACGACCACGACCTTCTGCTTGTTCTGCGCCAGTGCGGCGCCAAGCGCTGCGGTCGAGGTGGTCTTGCCAACCCCGCCCTTGCCGGAAGTAACAACGACTACCTTCCCCATACGGCTCTCCTGTTCCTGTGTTGTTTTCTCTATTTCTTCAGCCAAGTTTTTCGGCCTTTATCGTATCGTTTTCCAGCCACAGCTGAACGGGTTGGCCGCGCAGCTTGTCGTCAATGTCCTCGGCGACCTTGTAGACGCCATCGATAGCCAGCAATTCCGCCTCCAGCTTGCGGCAGAAGATGCGCGCCGAAACATTGCCGAGCGAACCGGCCATGGCGCGACCGCGCAACGCGCCATAAATATGTATCGAACCGCCCGCGATGATTTCCGCACCCGAGGCGACAGAACCGATGACGGTCACATCGCCTTCGGGAAACATGATCGACTGGCCGGAGCGCACCGGCTCGTTGATGACCAGCGACTGCACGACAGCCCGAACCTCGCCCGCAGCACGCGGCTTCTCTTCCGGCAACTCGGCGGAAGCGACAGCAACCGGCTCCACCTCGACATCAGAAGCGGGTTTTCCGCCCTTAAGCGATGGCGGCATACCCGGCTCAATCATCGAGGGGCGAACACCCTCAATGCCCATGATACCGACATTACGTTCCGTCAGCGCCGCCAGCAGAGCCTTCAGCCCCGCCTTGTCGAGCGACAGTTCGGACGCATCCAGAACCACCGGACGCGACAGGAAGAACCCGGCCGAACGCGCAGCGAGATCATCCAGCCGTTCCAGCCATTGATCGAGCGGAGCTTCAGGGGACAGAACGACCGCGAGGAAGGAGCGGCCTTTGATACGGATCGAACGCTGGTCTGTTAGCACTTTGGTCATCTTGGTAAACAAATCGTTGACAATTAGGTACCTCGAATATGGTTAACAAATGGTTAACGACACCCTTAAAACGACGGTTTCGTTAAGAGAATTCCGCTACGAAAAACTTCATGCAAAACATTCAAAAGAGCCAATTAGCTTTTGATTTTGCGCATCTTCATTGCTTTCGGAAACTCACAATAGCATCTCATGCTTGCTGCAACCTGACGCCCCGTCTGGCCGGATGCGGACACCGCCTCCCCTGCCTCACCCTGCCGAGTCGCAACCGAAGAAAACTGCCCGATTCCGGGACAATATCCGTTGCTGACGCACAGGTGGTCATGCGCGTTCGAAGCGGAAAAACGATTCCGTTATGTCCGCCGATGCTGTAGACACGGGGTTAGCTCCACACCCAACGGAAGAATGAGATGCACAGCAAAGTCCCGCCGACCGCCCAGATTTTTTCGCGCGAATATGGCGCCTTCCTGTTCGACATGGATGGAACGCTGCTGAATTCGATTGCGGTGGTCGAGCGGGTCTGGCGCGAATGGGCCGTGGATAACGGCATCGAGCCGGAGGCCTTCCTGCAACGCATTCACGGCATGCGCGCATCGGAAGTGGTGCGCCGCGAGGCGGTTCCCGGCCTCAACGTCGAGGAACAGGCCGACATGCTGCTGCAAAAGGAAATGGAGGATGTCGACGGCATTCTGCAGATTCCGCAGGCAGCAGCATTTCTTGCACAATTGCCGGCCGGAAAATGGGCCATCGTCACGTCTGCCGCCCGCGCCCTTGCCGAACTCCGGTTGGCTGCGGCGGGCCTCACACCACCCGCGGTGATGATCTGCGCCGAGGATGTGGTGAACGGCAAGCCCGACCCGGAGGGCTACAAAAAGGCTACTGAGAAGCTCGGTGTCGCGCCGGAAGACTGCGTCGTCTTCGAAGACGCGCCTGCCGGCATTCAGGCGGGGGAAAGCATGGGCGCGACAGTCGTCGTTATCAACGCCACCCATTCACATCCCATTGAAACGCCGCATCTTTCCATCGGCGGTTATGGTGAGCTGAGTGTCACTATCGGCGACCACGGCGGCTTGAAGCTGGCAGGTAACAAGGGCTGAAAAGCCAACCCACACATGCGCCGTCATCCTCGGGCTTATCCCGAGGATCCAACCACGTATCGCAAAGCCGATAGGCTGTAGATGCCCGGGACAGCCCCGGGCATGACGGAGGAGACGTTTTCGGAAATTGCCATCACCCTCGGCCCAATGACTTGGGCTGACTGGTTTTCAGCACAAGACCGGAATGACGGAAATGGTAAAAGCCCCGGAGTGCGGCAAATGCCAAGCCTGCTGCGCCGACCTCAAATTTCGCCCTGTAGTTTTCCACCAAGGGCTAATTGACAGCACCGCGTAAATGTTTCCTAATAAAATTGGTAAGACCATCTTACCGCTTGCGCGACGGGGGGAGACTTTCGCGCTGGGAGGAATTCATGTTTGTGGCTCTGGAGCCGCGCCGCCTTTATAGGCTGGTCGCGGAACAAATTCGCTTGCTCATTGAGACGGGAGAGTTGACCGATGGTCAGCGCCTGCCGGCGGAACGCGACCTTGCGGAACGCTTCGGCGTATCCCGCCCGACGGTGCGGGAAGCGCTGATCGTTCTGGAAGTGGAAGGCCATATCCATATCCGCATGGGTTCGGGCGTTTACGTGAACGCGTCACGCAAACCGAGCAAAGAAAAGTCGCCGGTGCCGGATGCCCATGGGCCGTTCGAGATCCTGCAGGCGCGCTGCATCATCGAAAGTGCGATTGCCGAAGAGGCAGCTAGGCTTGCCACGCCCGAATGCATCGCCAGGCTGGACGATCTTATCGACCGTATGGCCGGCGCGCTCGACAACTCGCCGCAGGCGCTTAACTTCGACCGCGCCTTCCACACTGCCATCGCCGATATCATCGGCAATTCGGCGCTGAACCGCTTTACCGGCCTGATCTACGACGAGCGTAGCGTTTCACCCTATTTCGAAAAGCTCGCCAGCTATTTCGAGGGCCCACACACATGGATCCTCGCCGTTCAGGAACACCGGCTGATCCGCGATGCAATTGCCGCCAATGATCCGGCAGGCGCACGCGAGGCGATGCGGCAGCATCTGACGCTGTCGCAAAAGAGATTTTCCGAGAGTTTCGGGGAGGAAACGATCGGAGAAGAGTGACCGCCGCCGCAACCGGCGACGGGAAAAACAGAAATCTGGCTTTAATTCGGGAGGAGTTAAGAATGAAAATCAGATTGTCGACTTTAATGGGCGCAACGGCCGCCATTTTGCTTTCGGCATTGGCAGCACAGGCGCAAACCACGCTGAAATGGGCGCATGTCTATGAAACCTCAGAACCGTTCCACACGGATTCGGTCTGGGCTGCGGAAGAAATCGCCAAGCGCACCGACGGACGTTACAAGGTGGATGTTTTCCCCGCCTCGCAGCTGGGCAAGGAAGCCGATATCAATCAGGGCCTGAAGATCGGCACGGTGGATATCATCATCTCCGGTTCAAGCTTCGCCGCGCGCGATTTCAAGCCGATCGGCGTTACCTATTTCCCCTATATCTTCCGTGATCCGAGCCATCTGATCGCCTATACCAAGAGCGATATCTTCAAGCGGTTGGCCAAAGGCTACGAAGACAAGACCGGCAACCACATCGCCGCCGTCAGCTATTACGGCACGCGCCACACCACATCGAACAAGCCGATTACAGCCTGCGCCGACATGACAGGGCTGAAGATGCGCGTTCCCGACGTTCCGGCCTATCTCGCCATGCCACGCGCCTGTGGCGCCAACACGACGCCGATTGCCTTTGCGGAAGTCTATCTGGCGCTTCAGAACGGCACCGTCGATGCACAGGAAAACCCGCTGACCACCATCGAAGCGAAAAAGTTCTTCGAAGTGCAGAAGAACATCGTGCTGACCGGCCACATCGTCGACCACCTCAACACGGTCGTTTCGAAGAACCTGTGGTCCAAGCTTTCCGATGACGACAAGAAGATCTTCTCGGACGTCATGCAGGAAGCCGCTGAGCGGACCACCAAGACCATTGAGGGACGCGAGAAAAGCCTTGTGGAAGACTTCAAGAAGCGTGGCCTGACCGTCGCCGAGGTGGACAAGGCCGACTTCGAAAAGAACGTCGTGGAGAAGGTGAAGTTCGAGGACTTCGGTTACGACAAGGCCGACTGGGAAGCCATTCGCGCCGTCAAGTGAGCCAAGATCCGGTGCGGCCCCTATTGCCGCACCGCCCTTTCTCTCCAGACGGGATATCTCAATGTTGCAGGAAACTCATACTCAGGTCACACCTGAGGAACTCGCCCATACGTTCGACGAGGCGCCGCCGGAAGTCGATCTCAAGGTCTACGCCTTCGAGGACTGGGTCACGCTCGGCCTTTTCTGGCTGATGACAGGTTGCGTGTTCCTTCAGTTCTTCACCCGCTACGTGCTCAACAACAGTTACGCCTGGACGGAAGAAATCGCCGTCAACTGCCTGATCGGCGTGGTGTTTTTAGGTTCGGTCATGTGCGTGCGCATGTCGCGCCACATTCAGGTGGATGTGCTTTATCACTACGTTCCGCCGCAGGTGGCGCGCGTCATGTCGATCCTTGTCGACGTGCTTCGCACCCTGTTCTTCGCCTACACCTCATGGCTGATGTGGCGGTATCTGGAAATCGTTGCGGACGAGGAAATGGTCACCGTCGCCCTGCCGCGCAACATCGTTTTCTACACGGTTCTGGCCGCTTTCGTTCTGATGTTCTTCCGTTCGGTGCAGGTCTTCATCGCCAATATGCGGCGTGGCTATTCCGTTCTGGAACGGCCGGAAGAATTCCAGAGCGCGGGGGATTGAACACATGCTTATTCTTATCGGCTCATTTCTTCTGTTGATGCTGATCGGCCTGCCGGTCGCCATTTCGATGGCCACGGCATCGCTGCTCTATATCGTCTCGTACAATGTCGCGCCTGACATCATCGCTGCACAGCGCCTGATCGCGGGCGTGGAAAGCTTTCCGCTTCTGGCCGTCCCCTTCTTCATCCTTGCCGGCAATCTCATGAACACGGCAGGCGTGACGGGACGCATCTATTCCTTCGCGGTGGCGCTGGTCGGCTGGATGAAGGGCGGTCTCGCACAGGTCAACATCATCGGTTCGGTGATCTTTTCCGGCATGTCGGGTACGGCACTTGCCGATGCCGCCGGCATCGGCACCATCGAAATCAAGGCCATGAAGGATCACGGTTATCCGGTCGAGGCGGCCGTCGGCGTCACCGCCGCCTCCGCAACGCTCGGGCCTATCTTTCCGCCATCGCTGCCCTTTGTCATCTACGGCATGATGGCAAACGTCTCGATCGGTGCATTATTCATGGCCGGCATCGTTCCGGGCGTCGTCATGACGCTTTTGATGATGATCACCGTTGCCGTCTTCGCCTATGTCAAAGGCTGGGGCTCCGATACGCCCTTCAACCTCAAGACCATCTTCGGCGCGTCGCTTGAAGTCCTCGTCGTCATGATGGTGCCGCTCGGCATCTATCTCCTGACGCTGTTTGGCCTGTCGCTCAACCTGTCGATCCTGATCGTGCTGGTGATATTGCTCGCCTGCGACTGGTATTTCGACTTCTCCGCCGTAATGGCGCTGATGACACCGGTGATCCTGATCGGCGGCATGACAATGGGCTGGTTCACGCCGACGGAGGCCGCCGTCGCAGCCGTCTTGTGGTCTCTGTTCCTCGGGCTTGTCCGTTACCGGACAATGACCTTCAAGACGCTGGCGAAATCGACGTTCGACACGATAGAGACCACGGCATCGGTGCTGTTCATCGTGGCTGCGGCATCGATCTTCGCCTGGCTTCTGACGGTCAGTCAGGCAGCACAGCTTCTGTCGGCGGCGATCCTGACGATCACCGACAGCAAGTGGATATTCCTCGTGCTGGTCAACCTGTTGATGCTGTTCGTCGGCTGCTTCCTCGACACGATTGCGGCGATCACCATCCTCGTGCCGATTCTGTTGCCGCTGGTGCTGCAATTCAACATCGACCCGGTGCATTTCGGCCTCATCGTCACGCTCAACCTGATGATCGGCTTGCTTCACCCACCGCTTGGTATGGTGCTGTTCGTGCTCTCGCGTGTGGCGAAACTCTCCGTCGAACGAACGACCGTCGCCATCCTGCCATGGCTGGTGCCGCTGTTCGTGGCGCTGCTGCTGATCACCTTCATTCCGTCAATCACACTGTGGTTGCCGACGGAAATGGGCCTGATCCGCTGACAGATACATCCCCTGCCCGCGCGGTTCACCGCGCGGGCTTTTTTCATCCATACATATGAGGGCACCGTCATGCAGACACGCGTGGCACGTCTATACGGCCGTGAAGATATCCGCGTCGAAACGCAGGACATACAAGGACCCGGCGTCGGTGAAGTTCTGCTCACCATGGCGGCGGGCGGCATTTGCGGCTCCGATCTTCACTATTACCAGGATGGCGGTTTCGGCCCCGTGCGGGTGCGCGAGCCGATCATCTGCGGCCATGAGGCATCCGGCCGTGTGCGGGCGCTGGGAGAAGGTGTCAGCGGGCTCGCCATCGGCCAGCTCGTCGCCGTCAATCCCTCGCAGCCCTGCGGCCATTGCCATTTCTGCCTGAAGGGCCAGCCGATCCACTGCCTCGAAATGCGCTTCATGGGTAGCGCCATGCGCCTGCCGCACGAACAGGGCATGTTCCGCGATCGGCTCGTGGTTCCCGCGAAACAGTGCGCGGCATTTTCAGAGACCACATCGCCCGCGGAAGCCGCCTGTACCGAACCGCTAGCGGTCTGCCTGCATGCTGTCGCGCAAGCCGGCGACCTGACGGGCGCCAAGGTGCTGGTGACCGGCGCTGGTCCCATCGGCCTACTGACGATTGCCGCCGCCCGCCATGCCGGTGCCGGCATCATCGTCGCGACTGATCTGACCGATGCGGCGCTGGAGCGCGCGCCCGCAATGGGTGCGGATCGCACGATCAATGTCGCGAAAGACACGGAAGCACTTTTACCCTATCAGGACAATAAGGGTTATTTCGACGTCATCTTCGATTGCTCTGCCGCAGCACCGGCGCTGCGCACCGCCTTCGCCTGTGTCAGACCGCGCGGCACCGTCGTTCAGGTCGGTGTCACCGGCGACATCACCATTCCGCTCAATGCGCTGGTGGGCAAGGAAATCGTCTGGCGCGGCTCGCAGCGTTTCCACGACGAGTTCGCGATCGCCGCCCGGCTGATCTCTTCGCGCGGGATCGATGTGCGGCCAATCATTTCCCACAGCTTCCCGCTTGAAGAGGCGAAAGCCGCATTCGAACAGGCCGGAGACCGCTCCGCCGCCTGCAAGGTGCAACTGACCTTTTCCGCAGAATGATATTTGAGGATTAAAGATGAGACATACATGGCGCTGGTTCGGCCCGGTGGACAAGGTCACGGTTCAGGATGCGGCTCAGGCGGGCGCGGAAGGCATCGTCAGCGCGCTGCACCACATAACAACCGGCGATGTCTGGCCGATGGACGAGATCGCGAAACGGCATGAGGCGATCAAGGCAGGCGGGCTTTATTGGGACGTGGTTGAAAGCGTACCGGTCTCCGAGGAGATCAAGACCCAGACGGGCGACTGGAAAAACCATATCGCCAACTGGCAGGAGACGCTGCGCCGCCTGTCCGCCACGGGCATCCGCACCGTCTGCTACAATTTCATGCCGGTGCTGGACTGGACCCGCACCGACCTGCGTTGGGAAACGAAACACGGCGCCAAAGCCATGCGTTTCGATCTCACCGATTTCGCCGCCTTCGACATTCACATTCTGAAACGCCCTGAAGCAACGGCCGATTATCCGGACTGGCTGGTGGAGGAAGCAGCCAAACGTTTCTCCGGCATGCCAGACACGAAGATCGCAGCACTCGGCCGCAATATCGGCGCAGGCCTGCCCGGTTCGGCGGATGGCTACACGCTCTCCCAGCTTCTCGAAAAGCTGCGCTCCTACCACGGTATCAACCGCGAGAAGCTTCAGCAAAACCTGATCGATTTCCTGTCTGAAGTAACGCCGGTCGCTGAAGAGGTGGGCATCAATATCTGCGCCCATGGCGACGATCCGCCATGGCCCCTGCTTGGCCTGCCGCGTATTCTATCAACCGAAGCCGACTACGCCCATATGCTCTCGCAAGTCGACAACCGCGCCAATGGCGTGACGCTCTGCACCGGTTCGCTCGGCGCGCGGGCGGATAACGACCTGCCCTTCATCGCCAGCCGTTTTGCGGATCGCATCCATTTCGTGCATCTGCGCAACGTCACGCGCGACACAGACACCGTGCCCTGTTCCTTCTTCGAGGACGAGCATCTGGAAGGTGGCACCGACATGATCGCCGTTATCGCAGCGCTTTTGTCGGAGGAATCCCGACGCCGCGCGGAGGGCCGTGAAGACCACACCATTCCGATGCGCCCCGATCACGGACAGGAAATCCTCGACGACCTGACGCGCGGGGCGCAGCCGGGTTATCCCGCCATCGGCCGGCTGAAAGGGCTGGCGGAGCTGCGCGGCATCGAGCGCACGCTGTCGCATGGCCGTTTCGGATTGGCAAAGCGGACAAATTGAGCCGACAGGATTGGCCGCCAGCAGCCTCTCAGCTTGCGGCCAACCGCGTCCTCAACAGCAGATATGAAAAGGCGGCAAGCCCTCCGGCCACGGCACCGGCAGCTTTTACGATAGCGTCCATCATATGCGGATGCCGCGTGGGCGACAGAAATTGTAGCGCCTCGATGCCGAAAGCTGCCGCGATGCCCGCCGCGATGACGGCAAGCCAATAGCGGGGATAAGCCAGCACGAAGGCCGCCGAACAAAAGGCGAAGGCGGCGGCGCGGTCGATCCCCACTGTTGTCAGCGTGTGCGGCCGAAAGCCTATCGGGCAAACCGTAACGATCACGATCAGTAGAAGAACCGACCAGGCAACATATTTAGCAAGTCTATTTGTCATCATGGCGTCACAATAGAGCGCCGTACGCGTAAACGGAAGATCGTCTTTTTCTTTCATTGTCCAATAAATCACACTTTTTGAACGGATACTGCACAAACCGGCTTTCGTTACGGCCCTACTCGGGCTAAGGCAGAGGGCAACCGGGCAAGGATCGCGGCTGATGGCCATGAGGTTGTCGCCCTTCGGTCCGGTTATACGGTATCGGATGGATTTTCCACACAGGATCAGATTTTCAGGGATGAGCACAATGAGTTTCAAGCCGCACGGCAAACATCTGGTTGCAGGAGAATGGGTCGCCACGGATGCGAAATTCCGCAGCGAACCTGCACATGGCGAAGCTTTCGATTTTTCGGTCGGCACCGTCGATCTGGTGAACAAGGCCGCAGAAGCAGCTGAAGAGGCCTTCTGGAGCTACGGTTACACCACCCGCGAAGAGCGTGCCGCATTCCTCGACACCATCGCCGATGAGATCGAGGCCCGCGCCGACGCCATCACGGAAATCGGTACGTCCGAGACCGGCCTGCCCACGGGACGCCTGCAGGGCGAACGCGGCCGCACCGTTGGCCAGCTCCGCCTTTTCGCATCGCATATCCGCAAGGGCGACTATCTCGACCGCCGTCACGACGAAGCGCTGCCTGACCGCCAGCCGCTGCCGCGCCCGGATATCCGGCTGATGCAGCGTCCGATCGGCCCCGTCGCGGTCTTCGGCGCCTCCAACTTCCCGCTTGCCTTCTCGACCGCCGGTGGTGACACCGCCGCCGCTCTCGCAGCCGGCTGCCCTGTTGTCGTCAAGGGTCATTCGGCCCATCCCGGCACCGGCGAAATCATTGCCGAGGCCGTTCTCGCAGCCGTCAAGAAGCACAATTTGCATCCCGGCGTCTTCTCGCTGATCCAGGGCGGCCGCCGCGATGTCGGTTCCGCGCTCGTCCAGCATCCGCGCATCAAGGCAGTCGGCTTCACCGGCTCGCTCGCCGGTGGCCGCGCGCTGTTCGATCTCTGCGCCCAGCGCCCCGAGCCGATCCCGTTCTTTGGTGAACTCGGTTCGGTCAACCCGATGTTCCTGCTGCCGGAAGCCGTTTCCGCTCGCGGCGAAGCCATTGCCAAGGGCTGGGCAGGTTCGCTCACCATGGGTGCCGGCCAGTTCTGCACCAATCCCGGCATCGCCGTCGTTCTTGCTTCGCAGGCAGACACGGTTGCGGAAACCGCACGTGCAGCCCTTTCCGAAGTCGGCCCGCAGGTCATGCTGACCGACGGCATCGCCGCAGCCTATCGCGATGGCCGCGACCGCATCGCTGCCGGTAACGGTGTACGCGATGTGCTGACCACGTCCTGCGACCTGCGTAACGCAACGCCTTACCTGTTCCGCGTTTCGGGCAAGGACTGGATTGCCAACCACGCGCTCGCCGAAGAAGTCTTCGGACCGCTTGGCCTGATCGTGACGGTCGACAGCGCTGAAGAAATGGTTGAAGTGGCAAAGAGCTTCGAAGGCCAGCTGACGGCAACCATGCATCTCGACGCCGGTGACGCCGAACTCGGCCGCAAGCTGCTGCCGATCCTCGAGCGCAAGGCCGGTCGCGTTCTCGCCAACGGTTTCCCGACAGGCGTTGAAGTCAGCGAAGCCATGGTTCACGGCGGCCCCTACCCGGCCTCCACGAACTTCGGCGCAACCTCGGTCGGCACCATGTCGATCCGCCGCTTCACGCGCCCGGTTTCCTATCAGAACATCCCGTCGGACGTTCTGCCGCAGGATATTCGCTAATCAAAAAATGGGGAGGGCGCTGATGCACCCTCCCCATTCATAACACTACCCCAAGGATCAGGCCGACTGGATCGCCTGTATCTTTTCAATGCCGCCGACCGTGCCGGCGAAATCCTGCCAGACGCCCTGCGCGCCCTTGCGCCACTCATCCAATGCTTCCGGCTGTAACACCTTGCCACCCTTTGAAATCGCAAGCTCCACCGACTTCGCCTCGTCCTCGACGATCAGCCGGTTGAAATAGAGCGCGCCTTCACTGGAAGCCTCCGAAAGAACCTTCTTCTCTTCGTCATCAAGCTGGTTCCAGAACGTCGCACCGTAATAGACGACACCCGAGGCCCAGATATGGCCGGTCTCGGTCATGTAGGGCACAACCTCGTAAAGCTTGAACCCGGCATAGGCGGATTTCGTGAGATCCATGGCATCCGCCACGCCGGTTGCCAGCGCATTGTAGGTTTCGGTGATAGGGATGCCGACCGGCGTGGTGCCGAAGGCGCTCCACAACTTGGTGTGCAGCGGGCTCTGGATGACGCGGATTTTCTTGCCTGCCAATTGCTCCGGCCGTGTCACCGGTTCCTTGGTCAGGAGATGGCGCGCGCCGTAATTGATGAAATCCACGGCAACGAATTGCTGCGCGCCGAGCTTGGTTTTCAGCTCGTTGCCAGTCTCGCCCGTCACCACCTTGCGCACATGGTCGGCATCGCGGAACAGGAAGGGCAGATCGAGGATTTGCAGTTCCGGCACCCAGCCGGAGAGCGAGGAGACGGTAGAAAGGCTCGCCTGAACCGATCCGAGACGGATATTTTCCGCCACTTCCTTTTCGCCGCCCAGCGCACCGCTCTTGACGATGTTGAAACGGAAACGGCCGGGCAGCTTTGCCTCCACCAGCTCGCTGATCTTCACCCAGATTTTCGTTTCCGGCTTGTCGTCGGCGAACAGGGAAGCGACCGTAATGTTACGGGTTTTGGCGTTTGCAGTGCGCACGAAGGCGGGCGCAGCAAGCGTCGCTGCACCTATGGCAGAGAGTTTCAGGAGATTGCGACGATCGATAATAGTCATGAATAAAACCCCGGATTTAGAAGACAATGGCCCAGGCGCACAGAATGGCGAGGGAAACGAGAAGAGAGACGAGATAGGGAACGACGGCCCGGAACAGTGCTGTCGCCGGAATGCGGGTGACACCACTGACCACAAAGATGAGCATGCCGAGCGGTGGCGTCAGGCCATGGATCATCAGATTGACCACGAGAATGACGCCGAAATGGATGGGATCGATACCGGCCGCCACTGCCGCGGGCAGCAGGATCGGTCCGAACAGCAGGATGGCCGCGCCGATATCCAGCACCAGCCCGACCACGAGCAGGATCAGGTTGGACAGCAGAAGCACGGCGATCTTGCTGCCGCCGAGCAACGTCACGAAATCCGTGACGAGGCCGGAGACATTATCCACCGCCAGCAGGAAGGCGAAAGGACCCGCCGTGCCGATCAGCAGGCCGATAGCCGCTGCCTCGCCGGCCGATTGCCGGAAGGTTGCGAAGATGCGGCCCGCGCCCAGCCGGTAACCAAAGCCGAGAAGCAGCGTGTAGAGTGCCGCAAGTGCGGCCGCTTCCGTGGTGGTGACGATGCCGATGCGGATGCCGACCACCACGATGACGCCGAGGCCGAAGGCGGGTATGGCGGCGGTGGCGGAGCGCCAGCGCTCAACTCCCGTGGCGCGCGGCAGGGTATCGACGCTGCGCACGCTCAGATGGATCGCCACCGCAAGGCAGATCGCCATCAGCCCGCCGGCAAAGAAGCCGCCGACCAGCAGCGAGCCGACCGAAAGATTGGTGGCCGTTGCGAGGATAAGAAACGCGATGCTGGGCGGAATGACATTGTCGAGCACCGACGTGGCGGCAATGATCGCACCCGCCTGCGCCGGCGGATAACCGTGCTTCACCAGTTCCGGTTGGAAAGTGGAAGCGCCGAAGGCGGCGTTGGCGACCGACGAACCCGATGCGCCGGAAAACAGCACGCTGGTCAGCAGCGTTGTTTGTGCCAGCCCCGCCCGACGGTGTCCGACCATGGAGGCGGCGAAACGAACCAGCTGGTTGGCAACGCCCGATTCCGTCAGCAGGCTTCCGGCCAGAAGGAAGAAGGGGATGGCGAGCAGGAGGAATTTCGACATGCCGGTTACCGTCGAGGAAACGATGGCCGGTTCCGGCAAGGTGCTGCCGAAGGCAATCGCCACGTAAGCTGCAGCCAGGAAGGCATGGGCGAGCGGTGCCGCCAGCACCAGCCCCACCGCCGCCGTCAGCGCCAGAAACAGGCTGGGCGGCAGGCTGGTATCGACGAAAACTTCCGGCAGGCCGAAATAGGCCACGACTGCGATGGCCAAAGACGCGAGAACGGCAAGCGCCTTACCTTCACTGACACGCTGAAGCGCCAGATAAAGAAGGATCAGCGCGCCGCCTGCGCCCAGAAAGCCGAAACGCACCCATTCCGGCAGACCGAGCGTCGGAGAGGTGCCGCCCAGCATCGCCGCGATTTCAACCCCGCCGAAGGCGAGGATGAGCGCCGCGACGAAGGAAAAGGCATCGGCCAGAACTTCGGTTGCGGCGTGAAAGCGCTCAGGCAAAAACCGCACGAAAACATCGAGCCGCATGGCAAGCGCACTTTTGAGGCTGAGCGGCGCGCCGACCGCGATCATCGCCACATGCAGCCAGATGCCGAGGTCTTCCGCGCCGATAAAGCCGGTGTGAAACAGATAACGCAGGGTGACATTGACCAGCACCACCACAAGAAGCGTGGCAAGAATGGCGGCGGCGACCGCGCCGAGCGCCTTGTCAAGCAGGGCAAGCGCACGCTCCGCCGCGCGCTGCGGGCCGATGCGCCGTTGTGCAATTGTTGTTGCCGGACTTGCCGTCATGTCTTTTTTCTCCACTCTCGAAAGGCCATGCTCAGGATGCCTTGGCCGAGAGGTCGCGGTCGAACAAAGTCGACCAGGTAAATTGTTTCGCCGACGAGACTTCCCGCGACACATCGAGACGCGGCAGAACCTTTTCCCCGAAGCGAAAGGCCTCTTCCAGCAATGGCATGCCGGACAGAATAAAGGTATTCACACCCGCCTTTTTATAGGCTTCCAGCGTGCGGATGACCGTATCGGGCGAGCCGACAATCGCGGTGCCCGGTCCCGGCCGCACGAGGCCGATGCCGGCCCAGAGGTTGGGGGCGATTTCGAGATCGCGCAGGTTCTCGGGCTTCTGCCCGCCATGCATCGCCGTCATGCGCTGCTGGCCGACGGAATCCGTCTTGCCGACGAAACGCTGGTTTGCGGTAATGGCGCGCTCATCCATGCGCCCGTAGAGATCGGCGGCGGCGGCCCATGCCTCTTCATCCGTATCGCGGACGATGACATAAAGGCGAATACCGTATTCCAGCTCGCGTCCGAGCTTTTCCGCCCGCGCCTTGACGAGATCGACCTTCGCGCCGATCTGGTCTGGCGTTTCGCCCCAGGAAAGATAGGTCTCGACATGTTTGGCCGCAACGTCGATCGCCTTATCCGAAGAACCGCCGAACCATAGCGGTGGCGGCTCGATGCCCTGCCCCACCGGCAGCGCCAACTTTGCGCCCTCTGTCTGGAAATGCCGCCCCTTGAAATCGACCGTCTCCCCGGCAAAAAGCCGGTGCCAGATCTGCAGATATTCATCCGCCATATCGTAACGCTCGTCATGCGGCATGGTCATGCCGTAAGCGCCGAGCATCTTGGCATCGCCCGAGACGACGTTGATCAGCAGGCGTCCGCGTGAGAACTCCTGAAGCGTTGCCGCCATCTTGGCGAGCAGGGTCGGCGCGACAAGGCCCGGATGAATGGCGACCAGAAGCTTCAGCCGCTCGGTATAGGAGAGCAGCGCGCCCGCCAGAACCCAGACGTCATGTGCGCCGGTGGCAAACAATGCGCCGGTGTAACCAAGCTGGTCATAGGCGAGCGCCAGCTGCTTGTAATAACCGAGATCGACCTTGCGGGATCCTTCTGGTTGCCAGGGATAGGCACCATCGGGCGCGCACATGTACCAGAAAACGTTCATCTGTCGCCTCCCGCGCTGGCTGATTGACCCGTCAGAACCGGTAAAGAGAAATGGCCGTGCCTGTAAAGCGTATCGGCCTCCTCCTGCTGTTCGGCAAGGATATTTTCGACGGCGGGCACAACGGAGAGATCGCGCGAGCGCAGTACCTTGGCCCAAGACTGGACGTCGCCCTCGCTGCCCGGCTCGGCGGCGAGAAGGGCTGCGGCCCTGTCGATATCCGCCATGACGGCGCGGCCGACGCGGTCGAGTTCCGCCGCAATCGCCTGTCTTGTTTCCAGTGTTATGTCGTAGCGTGCCAACGTCCAGAACAGCGAGCGGTTGGGAATGGTGGAGCCGCAACGGACCAGAAGACTGATCCCGTCATGGGTAAGAGCTTTTTCGAGCCGTGGCGACATTGTTACCCAGGCATCGACACGGCCTTCCACGAGGTCGCGCAGGCTGTCGCTGTCGCCGCTTTCGATGCGTGTCACATCCGCAAGACCAAGCCCCGCCCCTTCCAGGCTGCGCGCCAGAAGATAGGTGTGAAACGATCCGTCGATCAGCGATATGCGCTTTCCCGAGAGATCGGCGGCGGAGCGGATCGGGCTATCCCGCCGCACGAGGATCGCGCCATTTGCGGGTCTCGGCGCAGACGCCGCGATATAGGCTGCTGAAAGCCCCCGCGCATCCGCCTCGATGGGCGGCGTCGAGCCCGTGCCGCCAAAATGGATGTCGCCCTTTTCCAGAAGCGCCGCCGTATCGCGTCCCTCGCGGTAGGGCACGAATTCCGGATCGAATTCCTCAAAAGCGCCGGGCCAGAGCCGGGCGAGCCGCAAATGCAGATTGTTGGGATGGACCCCGATTTTCATGTCGATACCTCATTTCGCAATCAATCTACTTTTTTATAGAATGTTTTCGAGGAACGTTTTGGCGATCCTCGGCGGGAAAGCGAAAGAGAAATCTACTAATCCTGTAGATTTTAAAAAATGTTTGATCTGGCCAAACTCAGCCTAATCAAGCCATTGAAATTTATTGCCATACAATTTACTTTTTTATAATTTGAAAAATGGACCTGTAGTCGTGACGAAACCGGTTTCCAATCTCATCTGCCGCAGCGTGGTAGAAGCGAGCGAGCTTTTGAAGCTTGTCGCCAACGCCAACCGTCTGGCCATCGTCTGTTATCTCATGGAAACGGAAGCCTCCGTTTCCGCACTGGAATATGAACTCGGCATCCAGCAGCCGACGCTTTCCCAACAGCTTGCCGAATTGCGCGATGCCGGTGTGATCGAAGGCTCGCGGGAAGGCAAGCAGGTGATCTATCGCGTCACCGATCCGCGCATCGTCCAGCTGGTTCTGACATTGCGCGGTCTTTATACTGATCTTTCCGACGTGACCGGCAAGAAAGGCAGACGCGCCTTGCCATTAGATGAGGCGATGTTCGATTAGCATGATCGACCTTTACACCTGGATCACCCCCAACGGCCTGAAAGTCTCGATTGCGCTGGAAGAACTCGGCCTGCCCTATGTCAGCCACGCCATAGACATCGAAAAAGGCGAGCAATTCTCAGCCGATTATACCCGCATCAATCCCGGCTCGAAAATCCCCGCGATCGTTGATCGCGACAATGGCACCGTGCTGACGGAATCGAACGCGATCCTGATCTATCTCGCCGAAAAGGCCGGGCGGCTTCTGCCTGCCTCTACTGCTGCGCGGCTGACTGTTACCGAATGGCTGATGTGGCAGGCTGCCAATTTAGGCCCCACACTCGGTTATGCCCATTACTTCCTGACCTACAATGCCGGACAGGCGCCCTTTGCCGAGACGCGTTTCGCGGCAGATGTGGAGCGACTATACAGGACGTTGAACGAGCGGCTGACAGGCCGGGAATTCATCGCCGGAGATTTCTCCATAGCCGATATCGCCATCTGGCCATGGGTCTCGCGTTTCGCGCGTCATAAAATCGACCTCGACGACTTTCCGGCGGTACAGCAATGGTATCGCCAGCTCGGACAGCGCGAAACATTCCAGCGCGGTTACCGCGTGCCTTTCCCGACCTCCGACATACCCGGTCTTTAACCTGCTTTAACAGGCGACAAGGTGGCCGGGCGACACCTCGCGATACTCACGCGGCTTCACCACGTAGTCGACCGCGCGGATCGGGCTTTTCAGCTCGTCATTCGCGGCATTCCGCCGGGTGTTCCTGCGGTCTGGGTCCGGCACCGGCACAGCGGCCATCAGCTTGCGGGTGTAATCATGCTGCGGATTGTCGAACACCGCCGCGCGCGGGCCGATTTCGACGATTTCACCGAGATACATCACCGCCACCCGGTGGCTGACGCGTTCCACTACCGCCATGTCATGGCTGATGAACAGGAAGGCGAGATCGAGGCTCTGCTGCAAATCCAGCATCAGGTTGATGACCTGCGCCTTGATCGAAACATCCAGCGCCGAAACGCTCTCATCGGCGACAATCACCTTCGGCTGGAGGGCGAGCGCGCGGGCGATGCAGATACGCTGGCGCTGGCCGCCCGAGAATTCGTGGGGGTAACGCGCCGCCATATCGGGCGAGAGACCAACCTTTTTGAGCATATCCGCCACCACATCCTTTGCCTCGCGGGCGCTTCCCATGCGGTGCTCCAGAAAGGGTTCAGCAATCGCTGCACCCACCGTCATACGCGGATTGAGTGAGGCATAGGGGTCCTGAAAGATCATCTGCACCGTCTTGCGCATCTCGCGCATGCCGGACTTGTCCAGCGCGAGAATATTCTCGCCATTGACCACCACAGAGCCGGCAGTCGGCTCGATCAACCGCATGATGGCTCGTCCGGTCGTCGATTTGCCGCAACCGCTTTCGCCCACCAGTGACAATGTTTCACCGGCCCGCAGATCGAAGGACACGTTTTCCACAGCATGCACGCGACCGCTGAGCCGGCCTAACAAACCGGAGTGAATATCGAAGTGTTTGGTCAGCCCCTCCACCTTGAGCACTGGCTGGGCGCTAGCGTCGACGGTATCGCCCGGGCGCGCTGGCTGCTGCGTTTCACCTGTGGTGGTGTTGACGATGGGAAATCTGAGCGGTCTTGTCTCGCCCGTCATGGAACCCAGAACCGGAACGGCGGACAAAAGCGCGCGGGTATAGGGGTGTTTGCCGCGATGGAAAATATCCGCCGTTGCGCCGACTTCCACCTGCTCGCCGCGATACATGACGACGGTGCGGTCGGCGATCTCGGCGACCACGCCCATATCATGGGTGATGAACAGAACCGACGTGCCTTCCTCTTCCTGAAGTGTCTTGATGAGGTCAAGGATCTGGCCCTGAATGGTCACATCGAGCGCGGTCGTCGGCTCATCGGCGATCAAGAGCTTCGGCCGGGAGGCCAGCGCCATGGCGATCATCACGCGCTGGCGCATGCCGCCGGAAAAGCGATGCGGATATTCATCGAAACGCGATGCGGCTGAGGGAATACGGACCTTTTCGAGAAGGCGGATCGTTTCGGCCCGGGCATCTGCCCTGGACATCGGCTGGTGGCACAGCAGGGCTTCGGAAATCTGGTCGCCGATGGTGAACAGCGGATTGAGGCTGGTCATCGGCTCCTGAAAGATCATCGCAACCTCGTTGCCGCGCACCTGCCGCATCGCATCTTCGGAAAGCGACAGCAGGTTGCGTCCGCCAAGCAGGATTTCGCCTTCAACCCTGCTGCTTTCGCGATCCAGCAGCCGCATGATGGAGAGGGAGGTGACGCTTTTGCCCGAGCCGCTTTCACCGACGATCGCAACCGTCTCGCCCGGCCCGACATCGAAGGAAATATCACGAACCACGGGTTTCCAGCCGCCATCCACGTGAAAGGACGTGGTGAGGTTGCGGACGGAAAGCACGGCGTCTTCGGCACCAAGGGGTGCGGCCTGCGGCATGGTCATGATCGTTCCCTTCTTTTCTTCTCGTTTGAACTGTTCAGGCACGAGGTCGCTTTAAATTTCTTCTCCCCGCCGGGGAGAGGGTGGCCCGAAGGGTCGGATGAGGGGGCACGGTTTCCGAAATCCGGCGAGGGTGCCCCCTCATCCCGCTGCCGCGACCTTCTCCCCAATCGGGGAGAAGAAACTCGCGGCAACCGCTCGCTCCATATGCAGTCGTTATTAGTCCGGCCAGCGCAGCATGCTATCGAAACGGTGGCGGCTGCGGTCTTCGAACGGCGTAGCGATCACCTCGTTGGAGGCACGTGCCTTGTCCAGTTCCTCCGCCAGACGCGACGCCACGATGGTTTCCTGTCCGGGGTGAAGGTTGCATGGGTCGAGATAGAAATAGCGATGCTCTACCTCGTGGTCGCGGGTGATGATCGGAGGATTGCCCCTGGCCAACGCTGTCGTCAGGTCCCAGGCGGTGATATGCGCCTCTTCGGCATTGATGATGACGCGCAGCCTGTCGAGCGGGTTATCGGTCGGATCAGGCTCGATCAGCGCCGTCACGCCCGGACGACCATCCAGCGTTTCCTTCCACAGATTGAGATAGCCGGTCTCGCGCTCACGGATGCCGGCATGGTCACGCCTTTCCCAGGCTTCCAGCGCCGCCATGACACCGTAGATGCTTTCCTTGCCAACCTTCATGCCGCGGCCGATGCCCATATTCTGCAGGAAGGCGTTGCGCACCAGCTCCTTCTTGCCTGCCACGATGCCGGAAGTGGGGCCGCCGAGGAACTTGTGGCCGGAATAGAGGACAATATCTGCGCCTGTGGCCAGAAACAGCTCCAGATCATATTCGGAAGCCGCATCCACGATGACAGGCACGCCCTTGGCATGGGCGATTTCGACGAATTCGGAAAGATGCAGCAGACCGTAATTCACGACATGGTGCGAAACGACATAGACCGCAGCCGCCGTCTTTTCAGTGATGGCGTTTTCCATGTGGAAACGATGGGTGGATGTCGCCTGCCCGACCAGCACCACCTTGCCGCCACCAAGCCGGATCGCCTGATCCACCGGCGCGCCGTAGCTCACCACATGCCCCATCTGCACCAGCACCTCGTTCTTTTCCGGTGCGATATCAGGCAGCTTTTCAATGGCCAGGAGATTGTTGCCGGTGATGGCGCCCGCAACCGCGAGGCTGATGCCAGAGGAGCAGGAGGCCGTGACGAAACCGGCCTCGCCGCCCGTCAACCTTGCGATGATCGCGCTTGCCTTGCGCTGCAGATCGTTAACCTCGACGAATTGCGGCAGGATCGCCGCCATGGCCTCAACCGCCTCCGGAACGACAATGGAAGCGCCGAGCGACGTCATGGTGCCCGAGACGTTGATGACCGGGCGAAGGCCGATCCTGCTTCTGATATCCTCGGTCATGTCTTTCTCCTGTCTTTGCGATGCGATGGGCATCGACATATATGCCATAATAATGTAATAGCTTCTCAAAATTCATGAGGAGCCGGAAATTGGACGCCCATAAACTGGACGAATTGTCTTCACCCGCCCTGTCCCCGACCGAGGAAAACCCGGATGCGAAGGGGGCCAAGCGCTCGCGCGTCAGCGGCATTGACCGCGCCCTTCAGGTGATTGATTACCTTTACGAAACCGGATCGCCCGCCGGCGCTTACGCCATTGCCAAGGCAATCAAGGCGCCGCTTTCCACCGTCTATGTGATCGTTGACGATCTCGTCGAAAAGAACATGCTGGCGCGCAACGCCGACGGCAATATCTGGCTCGGCGCGCGGCTTTATCACTATGGCCTTGCCTATGCCCGCTCGCTGGATTTCATGGGTGTCGCCACCCACGAAATGCACGATCTGTGCCGCCATGCGGGCGAGACCGTGCAGCTTTGCGGCCGCGACGGCGACCATATGCTGGTGCTGGCCATGGCCGATGGACCGAGCCATTTTCAGGTCGCCTCGCGCGTCGGCACCCGTGTTCCCTTGAACTGGACGGCGTCGGGCCGCCTGCTCGTCGGGCATCTGCCGGAGGCGGAGCGCGTCGAGCTTTTCAGACGCTGCGCCCGCACGTCGCCCACCGGCCGCGCGGAGATCAACCCGGAGACCCTGTCGCAATCGGCCGGCGCCGCCTTCCATGACCGGCTGTCGATACAGGTTGCTGAATCCGATTACGCCGTTGCCTGCATCGCCTCGCCGATCTGCGACCGTAACGGCGAATGCGTGGCGACTATTTCCATCGTGCTGCCGGAACAGAAGGTGCTGGCGGACGAGAACCACTACACCGAACAGGTCAGGGTTTCGGCCGAAAGGATCGAGAAGCTGATGGGCTGGCGCAACCATTGAACAGCCTCAATCCTTCAGCGCGACGATCGCTTCTATCTCGACGGTGATGTTGCCCGGCAGTGAACCGAACCCCACGGCGGAGCGGGCGTGCTGCCCCGCATCGCCGAACACATCGATGAAGAGATCCGAACAACCGTTTATGACGCTTGGATGATCGCGGAAATCGCTGACGGCATTGACCATGCCGAGCAGCTTGACCACCTTCTTCACCCGCGACAGATCCCCCAGTGCCTCATGCATGACGGCAAGAAGATTGATGCCGGTGAGGCGCGCATGCTGGTACGCCTCATCCAGCCCGATCTCGGCACCTACCTTGCCGGCGTAAAGGTGTCCGTCCTCCTCCCGCGGGCCCTGCCCCGAGAGATAAAGCATGTTGCCTTCCACCACATGCGTGACGAAATTGGCGATCGGCGGCGGCGGTGGCGGCAGCGAGATGCCGAGCGCGGCAAGCCGGTCATAGGGCGAATGACGCCCATCTGCCTCAAGCGAAGACTGTTTCACGCGAATTCCTCATAATGCCGGGACGGGTATCCCATAATCTCTCCGGAAGGCGGAGGGACTGCCCCCTCCGCACATCCAATCTGGTTCAGCGCCAGGAATAACCATGGCTGTGGCGCACGAGCTTGCGCGCTCTTGGAACGTAACGGCTGGCGGCAATGGCCTCCGCACCGATGACCGCGTAACGCGGCTCGAACAGCCGCTTGAGACGCGAAACGTCGCCATTGGAATCGGTCGCCTCCAGATCGGCATCGACAAGATCGAAAACCGTAAAATCAGCGCGCTGGCCGACATTGAGGCGGTTTTCCATGTCGAGGCGGATGATGGAGGCCGGATTGCGGGTGACGGCCTCGACCACATTCTCGAAAGGCATATCCACCGAAAGCAGCTTCGACATGGTCGTCGCCAGATCCCAAACCGGGAAATTCATCGAATGGCCGTGCAAATCCGTGGAGATCGAGAAGGGCAACAGGCCGCGCGCAATCGCCGCTTCCGCCACCTTGAAGGAGAAGGATGCGCCGCCATGGCCGATATCCAGCCGGATGCCTTCCCCCGCGCAGCGCTCTGCGAGGTTGAACAGGTCCTCGTCTTCCATGATGCTCGAGCCCGACTTGCCGTTGAAGCAATGGGTCACGACATCGCCGGGGCCGAGAATTTCCAGTACCTCGTCGTAAAGTGCTGGCGGTTCGCCCACATGCACCATCATCGGCACTTTCAGGATCTTGGCGATCTTCTTGCCGAGCTTGACCGGCGTAACACCCCAAGAACCGGTGATGACGTGGCTCGCCCGCACCTTGATGCCGACGATATGCTCGCTGTTTTCGGCGTAACACTCAAGAATCCGGTCAAGGTCGATATCCTTGATGTCGCGCAGCTCCGGCACCCGGTTGCAGGCAACAAGCCCGATGGAGCCGAGATTGAGGAAAGCCTTGATGCGTTCCTTCGAGGGCTCGATGATATATTCCCGGAAACCGTGGAAATTTGCTTCCCCCGCCGAACCGGCATCCACCAGCGTCGTCACGCCGCGCTCGGCCCCGCATTCGGAGGGACGGATGGAGATATCGGTGCCGCCATGCCAGATGTGTACGTGCAGATCCACCCAGCCGGGCGAGATGAAAGCGCCCTTCGCGTCGATGCGCTGCACATCCGAAGGCGCCTGAAGGGCAGGCCCTACCGCGGCGATCTTGCCGTCGCCGCCGATCAGAATATCGGTAGAGGCCTGTGGCGTGCCCTTTCCGAAACCGACGGGTTTCACATTGGAGAGAAGGATGGGAGCTTGAAGAGGCGTTTTTGCCTGTTCACCGGACGTCATATTACAAATCCCTTCGCAGTCTTGGGTCGAGCATGTCCCGCAGCCCGTCGCCGACCATTTGCAGCGACAGCACGGAAAGAATGATGGCAAAGCCGGGGAAATAGGTCATCCAGTCCGCCTGGCCGATATATTGGCGGCCGGCGGAGATCATGGTTCCCCAGGTCGGAATTTCAGGGCTGACACCAAGCCCCAGGAATGACAGACCGGCCTCGGCCAGCATGGCGCTGGCGAAAAGGAAGGTGCATTGCACGAGGATCGGCGAGACCAGATTGCGCAGCACATGCCGCGTCATGATGTGGAAGGTGGAGATGCCGAGCGCCTTGGCCGCCTCCACATAGGGCAATTCGCGGATCACCAGCGTCGAGGCGCGCACGATGCGGGCAAGGCGCGGCGAATAAACGACCGAGAGCGCGATGATGACAGTCGTCAGCGACGGGCCGAGAGCGGCCACCAGCGCGATGGCCAGCAGAATATCCGGAAAAGCCATCATGGCGTCGATCAGCCGCGCGATCGGCGTATCCAGCTTCTGGAAGAAACCGGCAAGCAGGCCGAGCGTGATGCCGATCAGCGCCGAGAGCGCCACCACTGCGGCCCCGACCAGAAGCGACAGCCTTCCGGCAAAGATGGTGCGGGAAAACACATCGCGGCCGAACTCGTCGGTGCCGAACCAGTAGAGTTCGCTCGGCGGTTTCAGGCGGTTCACGATCGACAGTTTCGACGGTGAATAAGGCGCGATCATCGGTGCGAAAACGGCGAGCAGCACGAAGACGAACAACACGATCAGACCGGCGGCGACCGTCTTGCGCTTCAAGAGGCGCCGAATGAACAGGATGGTCGGGCTGCGCGCCGGCTGGGCGGTGGAGGTGATATCGGCCATCAGTAACGAACCCTCGGATCGACCAGCAGATAAAGCATGTCGATGGCAAAATTGATGAGCACGTAAAGCCCGGCGATAACGAGAAGCGCGCCCTGAATGACCGGATAATCGCGTCTCAACACGGCCGACACGACCAGATTGCCGACGCCGGGCAGGCCAAAGACGGTTTCCGTGACGACGGCGCCGGAAATCAACACGGCGGCGGTCAGACCAAGCACGGTGAGGATGGGAATGAGCGCGTTCTTCAGCGCATGTTTCATCACCACCCGCCGCTCCTTGACGCCCTTGGCGCGCGCGGTGCGGACATAGTCGTCGCCGAGAACATCCAGCATCGAGGCGCGGGTGAAGCGCAGAATGAGAGCTGAGGAAACGAGGCCGAGCGCGATTGCCGGCAAGGTCAGGTGGTACATGCGCTCCATGAAGCTAGCACCCGGCCCGCCATAACCCGACACCGGGAACATATCGAGCCGGACGGCGAAGAACTGCATGAGGATGAGGCCGAGCCAGAAGCTCGGAATACTCGCCGCCAGCATCGCAATGGTGGTCGCCGCCTGATCCACGAAGGAACCGCGCCGGTAAGCGGCATAGATGCCGATGGGAAGCGCGATGGCACTGGCGATCAGCAGCGAAAAGATCGTCAGGAAGAAGGTCGGTTCCGCACGGTCCAGAAGGGCAGAGCCCACCGGCATGTTGAGAAAGATCGACTGGCCGAGATCGCCCTTCAGCAATTGGCCGATATAATAGACATATTGCACGCCAAGAGATTGATCGAGACCCAGCCGGGTGCGCAGTTCCGCAATGTCCTGCGCCGAGGCATCCGGCCCAAGCATCACCGCGGCCGGATCTCCGGGGGTGACGCGCAGGATGACGAAAACGATGGTGACGACGAGGAACATCACTACGATCATTCCGGCAAGTCTCTGGAAAATATACCGTATCACGAATAAAGGCTCCCGGTGGCACAAGCGGCGGACCGCTCATGCTCGACAGTTGAAGCGAAGCTGCTGAAGGGTGCCGGCAACCCGGCACCCGTTTGCCATGGCAATATTACTTCGTGACCGAAGCGTTCCAGAAATACGGCCATGGAGCCGGATCGACGCCTTCCAGCTTGTTGGACTTGGCCGCCACGGCGTTGAAGTCACCGATCTTGATAAGCGGCAGCTCGGCATAGATCGTCTTCTGCACATTTGCCCAGAGCGCTATGCGCTTGTCCGGATCGGCTTCGGAGGTGAAGGCATCAACCGCCGCCTTGCGGGCCGGCGTGTCCCACCAGCCCGGCGAACTGGTGGACAACGCGCCCATCAGCGCCGGTTCCGGCAGGAAGGGGCTGTGGCTGATATAGATGTCCCACAGCTTCGGGTCGGCGCGGCGCTGCGTCAGCGTCGCCCAGTCCACCACCTGCATATCCACCTTGAAGCCGGCAAGCTTCAGATATTCCGCGGCAACCTGCGCCATCTTGTAGTGAAACTCATACTGGCGGCTGGTGAGGATGCGCAGCGGCTCGCCATTATAACCGGCCGCTTTGAGCTTTTCAGCAGCGGCTTCCGGGTTGCCGACGTTGTAATTGCCCTCGACGCCGTCTTCCGTGTGCCAGGAGAAATTGCCGGGATAATAAGCGCCGTCAAGCGCGTAAAAATCCTTGCTACCGAAAGCGGCTGCCAGCATATCTTCCATGTTAAGCGCCTCGGTTACCGCCTTGCGCACCTCAAGCTTGGAAGACAGTCCCTCCTTGGTGTTGAACACGAAGACCGGGAAACCGAAAGGTTTCAGCATCAGCGGCTGCGACGCCGAGGAAGACTTCACCTTGTCGAAGGATTCGACCGGAATGGAATCGACATAATCATACTGGCCGGAAACGGCGGCCTCGACACGGGTATTCGGGTCAGGAACCGGCACGAAACGAATTTCATCCAGATATTGATGGCGCGCGCCACCGTAGCCATCGCTTTCGCCACCGCGAGACTTGTAACCATCGAAACGGACGAGCTGGATATACTGGTCGGCCTTGCGCTCCTTCAGCATATAGGGACCGGTGCCGATAAATTCGGCCATCGGCTCCGCCTGCTTTTCAGCCGGAAGAATGATGGCTGCGGAGTTGTTGAAAGCAAGCAGCGAGGTCAGCGGCGCATAGGGCTGCTTGAGAGTGATCGTCACTGTTGCTGCATCGGGTGCCGAAATATTGTCGATGAAACCGGCGGCCTGCTTGCCACGCGAGGCAATCTTCATCCAGCGGCCAAGCGAGGCGACGACATCTTCCGAGGTCATGTCACTGCCGTCATGGAACTTGATGCCCTGCCGCAGCTTGATCGTGTAGGTTTTACCGTCAGCACCAATCTCGGGCAGGCTTTCTGCCAGAAGCGGCGTCACTTTCCAGCCCTTGTCGAAGGTATAAAGCGTTTCGAAAATATGCTGCGTGACGATACCGACGAGATCGGCCGTCGAGGCCATTGGATCAAGCGTCGGTGGCTCGCCGATCGTGGCGACATTGATCACGCCGCCCTTGTCCGCAGCCATCATCACACCCGGCGCAAGCAGCAAAGCGGCGGTGGCGAGAAATGCAAGTTTACGTCTCATTGTTAAGCTCCCAGCTCTTCGTTCCGATTTTATGTGTTCCATTATTATGTTATATCAATCTTTATAACAGAATATCTCGATAAGACGCCTTGTCAATGACAATGCGGCACGACGACGGATTTCGGGGATCGACAAAATGGGAGACAGGTCTTCGCAAGAGGCGAAAACAGAACGTAAGGCGATGAAAAGGCGACCGTTTCACCCGAAACACGGTGCACGGCGAGAACAATCGCTTCCGGCTGGCACGGCGGGAATCACGACGGCGTTCGGCGGGAAAACGAAGGTGGAGAATTAAGAGGGCTGGATATTTCGCATTTGCGAACAAAGTGCTATTGAGGATCAGAGCAAGACCAGATTACGACAGACCTTACCTCGCATTCTTATTAATCGTTACCTTATTCGCCTTCGCCAGCCGTGTTTTTAAGGGCTGCAGACAGACCTGATATTCCAAGCCGCCGTGTTTTATTCCAAGGCGGTCCATAAATTTTTTATTACGTTGAAATTATTGAGGAAATCATGAAGACGGCAATCGTGCATGACTGGCTCACCGACAGAGGTGGGGCCGAAAAAGTGCTTCACAACCTTCTTGAAATTTATCCTCACGCGGATCTCTATTGCCTCGTCGATTTCATGAGCGATCGAGACCGGGGCTTTCTCGGCGGCAGGCCGGTCAACACCTCCTTCATCCAGAAGCTGCCATTCGCCCGGAAAAAATATCGCTCCTATCTGCCGCTGATGCCGCTCGCCATCGAGCAATTCGATCTCAGCGGTTACGATCTGGTGATTTCCTCAAGCTACGCCGTCGCCAAGGGCGTCATCACCGGTCCCGGCCAGTTTCACGTCTCCTACATCCATAGTCCCATCCGTTATGCCTGGGATCTTCAGCATCAGTACCTGAAGGAATCGAAGCTCAATCGCGGTTTCGCCTCCTGGATCGCCCGTGCCGTTCTTCACTATATTCGCATGTGGGACATCCGCACTGCCAACGGCGTCGATCTGATGACGGTCAATTCCAAATTCATCCGTAGCCGGGTTCGAAAATGCTACGGACGCGACTCCACCGTGATTTATCCGCCCGTGGATACCTCCCATCTTTTCCCTTCCGACCGGAAAGGCGATTATTTCGTCACAGCTTCGCGGCTGGTGCCCTACAAGAAGGTCCACCTCATCGTTGAAGCCTTTGCAAAAATGCCTGACAGACGACTGGTCGTCATCGGCGACGGGCCGGACATGAAACGCATCAGGGAAATCGCCACACCCAATGTCGAAATCCTCGGCTTCGTCGGCAATGATGAGCTTCACAAATACATGGCGGAAGCCAAGGCATTCGTCTTCGCGGCCGAAGACGATTTCGGCATCGTTCCGGTTGAGTCGCAAGCGCTAGGAACACCCGTCATCGCCTACGGAAAAGGCGGCGTACTAGAGACTGTGGTTCCACTTGGCGCCTCCAATCAGCCGACCGGGCTTTATTTCCGTGAGCAAACACCTGAGGCTATCTGCGCTGCGGTGCAGGAGTTTGTCGATAATTCTGATAGTTTCGACAAGAATGCCTGCGTCGACAATGCCGCCCGCTTTTCAAGTGAACGCTTCCTGCGGGAATTTGCCGATACCGTGAATTTCGCGCTGGCTGAGCGGGCTTGATGACAAGTAGCGCTCGGCAGGAGCCCGTCCACAAAAACTCATATTGAGCGCTTGCATGGAACCTAAAAAGTCGCGTGACAACAGCTACGATGTTGCCAAAGGCCTGTGTATAGTTCTTGTCGTCTTCGGCCATGCGGAAAGAGGGCTAAATGGCTCTGGCGCACCACCGCATTTCAGCCCCATGGGCTTTGTTGACTATGCAATCTACACCTTCCATATGCCGTTTTTTTTCTTCGTGTCGGGACTGTTTTTCTCCGGGAAAAATGCCCCCCAGAAGGATTTTCTCGCCAAGCTCGGAAAGAATATCGCTTATCCCTATCTGTTCTGGTCGCTCCTGCATGGCAGCCTGATGGTGGCGATGGGGCACTTTGGTCTCACCAACACGACCATCGATTTCACCAGAGTCCTCGAAGTCCTGTGGAACCCGATCAGTCCCTTCTGGTTTCTCTACGCGCTGTTTTTCTGCCAGCTTGCATCATATGTGTTCGTGCAGGTACCCGCCCTTGTCCGCATGGCACTCGCGCTCGCCCTGTTCGCAGTTTTCTATCTGCAGAGCCAGCCGGTCCTATGGGATATCACCTACGGGTTCAGCTATTTCACACTGGGAATCGTCGCCAAACAATATGGCTTTCAGCAGAGGCGATATACGGTGCGCTCATTTCTCGCGCTTCTGGCCGCCTTTGCAATTTCCACCTATTTCTCGTGGCAAACCGAAATTCCCGAACGGCTTCCTTTCATATCCGCAATCCTCGGCATATTTCTGGTTATCGCAATTTCACGCGCACTGGTTATTCGCGAAAGCGCAATTTCATCGATGTTCAAAATACTCGGCCAGTTATCCGTCGGCGTCTATGTGATGCATATCATCGCCATCGGCTTTGGCCGGGCCGTCGCGGTGAAACTGCTCCACGTAACGGACACGGCGAGCTTATTGGCGATCACAACGGTCATCGGCGTTGCCCTGCCGGCCATTGTCCAGATGGCCGCTATCCGTTTCGGGATCCATGAATGGGTGGCTCTGCCCGCCTCGGCCCACCGTCAGCGCAAAACGGACACCGCAGACCGATCACAGAGTCTGACGGGTAATCGCTAACGCAGGAAAAAATCTTTCCAAAACAACTAAATAACCCGTATTCAAGTCAAACATGAAAGAAACCGGGCAAGCGTGACAAAACTGCACTAGCGCTATGCAGCAATCGCAGTGATTATGGCGTCCGACTAAATATTGAAGAGCAACGATACTGACACCATTCGGGATCGTGAATATTGCGCATGTTACGGATTTTCCGGCGCAATTGAGCGATGGTCGAACTTGAAGCATCGCCTGAAATTAGGCATATGCCTGATGCAAGCGTGAATATTTCGGGATGCGATTCTGCTGAACGGATGTAATGCCCGGTTGAGATTTCATTTACCGGTGTCAATTATGAAGTGCTTATTTTTTAAAACTTATACGACGTCCGGTTTGTTTCTGTTTTTCGGACAAAATTTATTTTGAGGACCAAATGCGTTTATTGAATGTTTCGATTCTGCTTGCCTCTGCAGCACTTGCGGGTTGCACGGTCACCGCGGCATCCGGCCCCGATGCGGCAACCATTGAATCCAACGCTTCAGTAAAGTTCGGTTCCAAGGACAAGCAGAAAACCGCGGGCGTTGATTACGCTCTTATCGACATCAACAGTTCCGTTCTGAACTATGTCGGCGACACCACCACAGCCACCCTGCTCGGCAGTTTCGGCGGCGGCAAGGGTGGCGTTCCGGCGTTGCCGATGGGTGTTGGCGATGTGGTGCAGGTCGCAATCTTCGAAAGTCAGGCGGGCGGCCTGTTCATTCCAAACGATGCGGGCAGCCGTCCCGGCAACTTCATCAGCCTGCCGAACCAGACGGTGGATCGGGAAGGCAATATCAGTGTTCCCTATGCCGGCAAGATCCGTGCGATCGGCCGCAATGTCGAGGATGTGCAGCGCGAAATCGAAGAGCGCCTGGCCAACCGCGCCATCGAACCGCAGGTCCTCATCACCAAGATTTCCAGCCGCTCCGCGCAGGCATCCGTGCTGGGTGACGTCAAGGAACCGACGAAGGTCCAGCTTTCGGAAGCGGGCGATCGCGTTCTCGACGTTATCTCCTATGCAAAAGGCCTCAGCGCTCCGAATATCGAATCCTATGTCACGCTGATCCGTCGCGGGAAGACCGCACGCGTTAACTATAATCACCTTGTCAGCACGCCCTCCGAAAACATCTATGTCGTTCCGGGCGACACGGTCATGGTGGAGCGTGAACGCCGTACCTATCTCGCCTTCGGCGCTTCCGGTCTCAATGGTCGTTTCGAATTCGAAGACGCCGCTCTCAAGCTTTCGGATGCGCTCGGCAAGGCGGGCGGATTGCTCGATTCCCGCGCTGACCCTGCGCAGGTCTATGTCTATCGTACTGTCAAACGCGATCTTCTCGTGAAACTTGGCATCAACATGTCCAAGTTCCCGGGGCAGGAAGTTCCGGTCATCTTCCGCGCCAACCTGCGCGATCCGTCAACCTTCTTCGCCACCACGAAATTCCCGATGCAGGATCGCGATATCATCTACGTCACCAACTCGCAGGCCACCGAACTCTACAAGTTCCTGGATCTCGTCGGCTCCGTTCCCGCAACGGCAGGCAACGTCTCCGACGATGTGCTTGCGACGCGCAACGCCATCCGGGCGTTCTGATTCTCGGCAACTCGCCGCTCCTGTTCAAAGCCGCCCCGGAAACGAGGCGGCTTTTTCTTTTGGCCGGAAACAGGTCAGGCAAGATCCACCGTCGCGCGTTGAGCCTTGTGACCGGCATATTCTGAAAATCGCTGCGCCCCTTGTTTCGCAAGGCAACATCGAGGCCGACATTGTCGCCGCCATTACAAAAGTTTAAGGTGATTTTGCAGCGCATTGGGTGTCTTGTGGGAGGAAAGCTGCTCCCACGGCTTACCGCACATGTTCGGGAAACATGTATTGCTCTCATTTTGCGGAACCGTCAGATGAAACGTTTCTGGACCGCCCTCAGCGTTCTCGCCATCGCAGCCGCCGGCGCGTGGTATTTTAAAGATCGCCTACCGCTGGATCAAATTCCCTATCTCAAACAATTCGCCAGCGTTTCGCCACAGGCGGAAACGGCAACGGCCGATGGATCTACGGCCAAGAAGGGGCAGCCGTCACAGAACGGTCAAGCGACCCAGCAGACAGGCCAAAGACAGGGCAGCGGGCGGCGCAATGGCGGTCCTCCTACCGTCAGCACAATTGCCGTCAACAAGGCGACGCTGCCGATGGACGCAACGGCGACAGGATGGGCGGTTGCGGCCGACATCACCAATATTGCGCCGCTTCAGGCCGGTCTCGTCACGGAAATCTCGGCGAAGGACGGCCAGCATATCAAGGCGGGCGATCTGATCCTCAAGATGGATGACCGTATCGCCCGTGCAGCCGTCGACAAGGACAAAGCCAATATTGCCGCCGATCAGGCAACGCTGGAACAGACGGAGGCCGCCTTCCAGCGCGCCGTCAATCTCGTCAAGCAGAGTGCAGAGTCCCAGCAAGTGCTGGATCAGGCACGGGCAGCGCGGGATTCCGCCGCCGCCAAGATCGATGCCGACAAGGCAGCGCTCGCTTCCGACCAGGTGACTCTCGAACATATGGAGATCCGCGCGCCCTTTGACGGGCGGCTCGGCGATATCACCGTCAGCCCCGGCGCCTATCTCAGCGCCGGCATCAATATTGTGACAATCACGAAATACGACCCCATCTCGGTCAGTTTCCGCCTGCCGCAACGTTACCTGCCGCAATTGCGCGAAGGCGTCCAGAAGGACACGGCGGTGGATGTCGACCCGGCAGCGACCGGCGGCGAGCCCATGAGCGGCATGCTGCGTTTTTACGACAACGTCGTGGACCAGACATCCGGCACCGTGCTTGCCAAAGCGGAATTCAAGAACGATCGCGGCCTTCTGTGGCCCGGCCAGTCCGTCAACGTCACGGCCCATTTCGTCTCGGATGAGGAAATGATCGTTGTGCCGACGGTTGCCGTGCGGCCGGGACCGAAGGGCAATTTCGTCTACACTGTCGATGGCGACCACCGCGTCCATATGACGACCGTGGAAGTCGCCCGCTCGAACGGCGATCTCACCGCCATTGCAGGTGGCCTGTCCGGCGGCGAGCATGTGATCATCGAAGGCCAGTCGGGACTTGCCGATGGTCAGCAGGTGGTCGAGCAATTCTCCGACAAGGGTGGCGCGGCCGCCAATCTGGCCGCCAATATTCCGCAGCAGGAACAGGTTGGTAACCCATGATCCCGAATTTCTGCATCAACCGCCCCGTCGCAACCACCCTTCTCGCCATCGGCCTCGTGCTTGCCGGGCTTGCCGGCTTCCGCCTGCTGCCCGTCGCCGCATTGCCGAAAGTCGATTTTCCGACGATCAGCGTCTCGTCGTCGCTGTCGGGCGCCTCGCCGCAAACCATGGCCACATCAGTCACCACGCCACTGGTCAAGCAGTTCGAGACCATTCCGGGCGTCAGCGAAATCAGCGCCACCAACACGCTGGGCAACAGCTCCATCGTGCTGCAGTTCGATCTCAACCGTGACATCGACGCCGCGGCAGCCGACGTGCAGGCCGCAATTTCGCGTGCGCAGCGGCAGTTGCCAAGCAACATGACGACGACGCCGAGTTACCGCAAGACCAACCCGGCCGATGCGCCGGTGCTGCTGCTTGCCATCAACAGCAAGGAAATGCCGACCAGCAAGGTGGACGAAATCGCCGAGAATATCATCTCGCCGCTGCTTTCGACCATTTCCGGCGTTGCGCAGGTGAGTATCTACGGCGCGCAGACCTATGCCGTGCGCATCGGCCTCGACCCGTCACAGCTTCAGGCAAGAGGGCTCGGCGTCGATACCGTCACAACCGCCATCGCGCAGGCGAACAATCAGGTGCCCGTGGGCGCATTGCAGAACGATAACCAGCGCCTGACGATCGAGGCTGATACCCAGCGCACCGATGCGGCAGCCTTCCGCTCACTGGTCGTGGCGACAAGCAACGGCGCTTCCATCCATCTCGGCGATATCGCCAATGTCACCGACAGCATCGACAACCCCAATGCCGGCAGCTGGTTCGACGGCGAACAGGCGATCGTTCTTGCCGTGCAGCGCCAGCCGGACGCCAACACCGTGGACGTGGTGGATGCGATCAGGGCCAAGTTGCCGGCGCTGCGCCAGCAATTGCCGCCCTCGGTCAATATCAACGTCATGAACGACGCGTCGACCGCGATCAAGGATGCTATCTCCGACGTGCAGTTCACGCTGCTCCTCACCATCGGGCTGGTTGTTGCGGTCATTTATCTCTTCACCGGGCATCTGACGGCAACCATCATTCCGGGCCTTGCCGTGCCGCTGTCACTCATTACCGCCTTCGGTGCCATGTATGTTCTGGGATACAGTATCGACAACATCTCGCTACTCGGACTGACCTTGTCGGTCGGGCTTGTGGTGGACGATGCGATCGTCATGCTGGAAAACATCCTGCGACTGCACGAAGAAAAGGGCCTGACGATGCGCGAGGCGGCCCTTCAGGGCGCGGCGGAAGTCAGCGGCACCATTCTGTCCATGTCCATCTCGCTGGTCGCGGTGTTCATTCCCATTCTGTTGATGGGCGGGGTAATCGGCCGGCTGTTCAACGAATTCGGCATGGTCGTCACGCTGGCGATCATGGCGTCGGCGCTGGTTTCCCTGACCGTCACGCCGATGCTCGCCTCGCGGCTTTCCGGGCAGTCCTCCAGACCGCCGGCGATCATCCGCTGGTTCGATGCCGGCTTCGAGCGCACGCTTCGCCTCTATGGCAACGCCGTCGGCTGGTGTCTTTCCCATCGCCGCGTGGTTCTGGGCGCGTTCCTGGCATCGGTTGCGGCCTCGCTGTATTTGTTCGAGACCCTGCCCTCCAGCTTTTTCCCGCAGGAGGATATCGGACGTCTTTCCGTATCGACACAGGCACGCGAGGACATTTCCTATACCGCGATGCGTGATCTTCAGGCACAGGTGGCCGATCAGATCCGCAAGAACCCAGCAGTGGTGCATGTCACCTCCACCGTCGGCGGTAACTCCCGCAACCCGCTGAACAACGGCTCGATGTTCGTCGAGCTGAAACCCAAGGAAGAGCGCGCACCACTCAGCCAGGTACTGGCGGAACTGGGGAAGGCCACGTCGAAGGTGGCGGGCATCCGCACCTATATCAATCCGCAGCAGAGCCTGCGTTTGGGCGGACGCAGCTCCGCCAGCCAATACCAGCTCGTCATTCAGGGCCTGAATGCCGACTCGACCAATGAATGGTCGAACAAGCTGATGGAGGCGATGCGCCGCGACCACACGTTCACCGCTGTCACCTCCGACGCCCAGAACGGCGCAATCGCCGCCACGATCTCGGTCGACCCGGAAAAGGCCGCGGCCTTCGGCATCACCAACGATCAGTTGCGCAAGACGCTGGAAATGTCGTTCGGCGGTTATACGGCGGCGCAAATCCAGTCCACCGGCGACAGCTACGACGTGATCGTGGAGTTCGACAGCTCGAAACAATGGAATGACGATTTCCTCAGCGACATCAACATTCTCTCGGCAAAATCGGGCGCTCTGGTTCCGCTTTCCAACTTCGCCACCCTCACCCGCACGCAGGCGCCGGTCACCATCAACCAGACGGGCCAGCTTGTTTCCACCACGGTCTCCTTCAATCTGCCGGATGGCGTGGCGCTTTCGGATGCAACGAGCCGCATCGACCAGATCAAAACCACCATCGGCCTGCCGCAGGACGTCTTCACCAGCTATGGCGGCACGGCGGCGATCTTCCAGCAGAGCCAGGGTAATACCGGCATCCTCATTCTGGCGGCGGTGCTGACCATCTATGTGGTGCTGGGCGTGCTCTACGAGAGCTTCATCCATCCGCTGACCATCCTTTCCGGCCTGCCGGCGGCGGCCTTCGGTGCGCTGGTGGCGCTGAAGGTGATGGGCATGGATTTCTCGATCATCGCGCTAATCGGCCTGTTGATGCTGATTGGTATCGTCAAGAAAAACGCGATCATGATGATCGACGTGGCGGTGGAACTGATACGCGAAGAGGGCGAACCGCCCACCCGCGCCATTCACGAAGCGTGTGTGCGCCGTTTCCGGCCGATCATGATGACGACTTTCTGCGCGTTGCTGGGCGCCCTGCCCATCGCGCTCGGCTCGGGCGCCAGCTCGGAACTGCGCCAGCCACTCGGCGTTGCCGTGGTCGGCGGGCTTATCGTCTCGCAATTGCTGACGCTGTTCATCACCCCGGTCATCTTCGTGGAAATGGACCGGTTGGGCACCTACCTCACCGGACTGTTTTCGCGCAAGAAATCGGTCGAAAAACATGCCGAACCGCAAAAGCCGGAAGGTGCGAGCGAACCGGATTCCGTCGCGGCCTAGATGCTCTAATGCAAGCTTCCGAGGCGCTCCAGCGCCTCGGAAAATCCCTGTCCCTGCAACTGGAACGAAACCGTTCGGCCCTGCAGATCAGGGGCCTCTATGGTCAGGGTTTGCCCCGCCTTTAACGCAGAGACAAGCTCGACGAACGGCGTGAAGGAAACGATGCAACCCACCGGCAGGCAGGTGCTGACCTGAACTTCCTGCAACCTCACATTTCCGGATTTTACCGAAAAGAGCTTAGTGACGGCGAGGCCGAAAGGCATGACGATCGTGCCGGAAAGCTTGTCCGACGCACCGCTATCATCAAGCCGGAACTCGACGGAGACGACCAGCTTGCGCGTCTTTTCCTCTAGCTGGACCTGTGCGATGGCGCAGAGCGGTTTTACCGCCTCCGCCACCGGAGTTTTGGCGTCGGCACCATCTTTTTTCGCAGGCGCCGCACAGGCAAGCTGCCAGCTTCCGTGAACCTCATGCAAAGGTGCCGTGGTCTTTACCGCCTCTTGCGCATACGCATCGCCTGCCGTCACTCCGGCGGACAGGAGCACCGCGAGAGCCGTTTTCCAGAGCATGTTTTGACTGCGTTTCATCAGAAACGAACTCCCAGTTCGGCAAAGGCGGATTGATCCAGCACGCCTGCTCCGAAAACCGCACCGTAGCGGAATGTCAAAGTGGCGGAGGGATTGAGGTCATAGCTCAGCCCCAAATTCAGCAACGCCGTGTCACGCGCCATCGCAACACTTGTGACGGAAAAGGCGCTGCCGCCCTCATAGAACAACGTACTCTCCGCGGTCGGATCACTGTAGGTATGACGCCATGCCACGTCGAACATCGCGCGGCCAAGCATTCCCTCAAGGGCTATATCGCGCGTGACGCGCGCGCCGAGCGTCGAATAGAACTGATCGTGGCTTGCGGAGCCGGAAGAGACGGCAGCGATGCCGCCCGTCTCCCGGAAAGCATCCGTATGGGTGCTCGCATAGCCGATATTGGCGTAAGGCTCGATATGGGTGAGGTCGAAATCGAAACGCCAGGCGGCCTCAGTAAAGATTTGCGTGGTCGAGGCGTTGTAGCCGGCGGCAAGCTCTTCCTTCAACGTCGAAAACGAAATCGCCCGGCGAGTTTCAACATCCTGAAAGGCGTGGATTGCGCCAAAACGCAGAGATGCCGGGCCGATAGCCGTGCCCGCATAGGCAGCCAGATAGTAGCTATCCACATCAGCAGTCGCGCCGAGCGCAGCCTGACTGATGGCATCGCGCCCGTAACCGGCTGCTACTCCGGCACGCCAACTATTACCCCAATCTCCATCGAGACCGAAAAGAACGCCACCGCCCTTGGTATCGACCGACGAACCATTACCGTCGCCATCTGTCCGTCCACGCGAACCGAACCCGCTGGACCAGAATGTCAGTGACCCATCATTGAGGTTGAGCGAATCCGGCCCACCCTGCGCATAGGCAACCGGCAAGATCGGGCGCGCATCGACACCTTCAAAGGCGCTGCGCAGCCGATTGACAATGACATCGCGGGTCTGGCCACTGCGATTGATCAGCGCCATGGCGAGTGAGGGATGGATTTCCCCGGTAAGCTGCGAGAAGGCGGATTGCGTTTCACCCCGCCCCATAAACACGGCCGCCCCGTAGACTGGCGAGGCTTCTCCCAGCGCCTCGACGGCATTGGCGGCCGCGCGTGCATTCGCCGTCGATGTCCCCGCAGCAAGGAAGCCGGCGTCCTGCGATGCGAGGCCGAAAGACAGGTAGGCGGTGCCATTGTCGGCGCTCTTTACGGCCTTGGTGGTCAAATAGGCGAAATTTCCGTCAACGCTTGAAAATGATCCAGTAATCCCACCCGTCGCCGTCAGGATCGTGTATCGGGTGCCGAGGCTGTAGGCCGAATGGTTCCCAAGCGGTGTAACGACGAGGCTCACATCATTGTCGATGGTGATGGTACCGGTCACGGCCAGTCTGTCGGAGTTGCCCGCGGCATCAAGCTCGACCGCATAGGTCGAGCCGCTGGCGAATGTCGCATTGCCAGTCGAAGTCAGCGTGCCGATCGAATTGCCGGGCGCAAGCGTGCCGCCCGACCTCACGGTCACGCTGCCAATGGTACCGGAACCGCCAAGCGTCGCGCCACTGCCGACCGAGACGGCGCTGGCAAGCGAACCGTTGACGCTGAGCTTTCCAGACGAAACCTCGGTGACGCCGGAATAGGTACTGTTTCCGGTCAGGACCAGATTGCCGTCGCCGGTCTTTTCAAAGGCGCCGGTACCGTTGATGGCATTGGAAAGCGTGCCCGCCCCGTCAACGACCAGTTGCGCATTGTTGGCGATCCCACCCGAGCCGAAACTTTTCGCGTTTCCCTTCAGCGTACCACTCGAAATCGTGGTGCCGCCTGAATAGCTGTTATTGCCGGCAAGTGTCGTGACGCCACCCTCGGCAACGACGCGACCTGCCCCGGAAATATCGGCGGAAAGCACATAGCCGGTCTCGGAATGGTTAAAAACAACGCTGCCATTACCAGCACCGAAGGCGATCGTACGCGCTTCCACCGCACCGGCCGAACGAGCCGCTTGCCCGGCCGCCGCGCCGATGTTCAAAACCCCTGTCGACCCTGCATCCATGGCGATGAGAATGGTTGGGGCAGCAAGCGAGGCACCGCCTGTCACCTCCACAGAACCGTTTCCAGCGATGCCCGCGACCATAAGATCGTCGGCGACGACACGAGATCCCGCGCCGCTGACCACCACCTTGCCGTTCGATCCAACCCCACTGCCGACATAAAGTTCGTAGGCATGGAGCGAGGCGCCATTCGTGACGGTCAAATTGCCGGATCCCTCGAAACCGACATTCACGGAACCGGAAATGGCCGAGCGATTGTCGACATAGGCGGTGACATTCGAACCTGCACCGGTAATCGTCATCGTGCCGGAGGAACCGGCAAAGTCACCGAGCAGAACCGACGCCGCGCGGATGCCGCCGCCAGCGCTCACCTTCGCCTCTCCGGCAGTCCCGCTGCCGTATCCGACGAAAAACGTGCCGGTCATCGTCCAACTCGATCCGCCGCCGGTCACGGTGACGGCCGAAGCGGAGGCGCCACGGGTCGCGACATATCCGTCACGGCTCTCCACTGTACCCCCAGCCCCGACAGTCATGGATCCATTACCGTCGAGGCCGACATGAAGATCGCCGCGGCTTCGCAACGTGCTGCCAGCCCCGGACACCGTGGCGGAGCCGGTGCCGCCGCCATTCGTCCCGATGATGGTGTTTACCGCATCGACAAGGCCGCCGCCGGTAACAGCCAATGAACCCGTGCCGGTTGCCCCCACCTCGAGATTGCCGCCGCCGATCGTCCAGACCGAGTCCTGCCCATCAACGGCGGCAGCGCCGGTTGCGCCCGCGACGACGCCAAGGCGCGCCTTTGCGCTTTGCACCGAGCCGCCCGCCGTGACATTGAGTGTGCCTTTGCCGGTGGGACCATTCGGATCGGAGATGTCGCCGCCGACCTGTAGATCGCCGGTCGTCCATTTCGAGCCGTCGCCGGTCACCGTCGCCGAACTTTCCGAATGGCGGCCGATAACCGCGTCAAAGCTGTTGACCGTTCCCGCTGCCTCGACCCGAAGCGTCCCAGCGCCTACATTGCCGACCATCAACGTATCGCCGGTTTGCAGCGAAGAGCCGAGACGGCTGACCGTGACGGCGCTTCCATCCGCCGAAGCCAGATTGGCGATTATCGTCGTCGTCTGGCTGATAACGGCGCCACCGCCGGTGATGGTGAGCGTACCGACACCAGCGTCGCCGGCCACCATACCGTTCGTTACGTTCCAGCGGCTATCTTTACCGGAAACGAGCGCGTTTCCCGTCGTGCCCACATCCTCGGCCAGAACGCCCCCTCTGCTTTCCAGAGTGCTGGCGGCAAGCACGTTCAGACTGCCGTTACCGCCGGAAGGCAACGCGCTGCCGCTGTTGCCCACGGAAACAGTACCGGAACTTGTGAGGCTGGACGAATTGTCGAGCGTAAGCGAGCCGTTTCCTGCTCCGATCCCGCCAATAAGGATGTCCTTGGAAGACGCCGTCGTGCCGTGCAGCAAACGAAGGTCGCCTGTACCGTTACCGCCGACAGAGACCGCACCGGCATTCACCCAGTTCGCACCCAAAAAGGTCGCCGTTCCAGACGATCCATTGGCTATGCCGAGGTCAAACGAATTCGTCCGAAGGCCGCCTTCCACCACCAGCGTGCCGACGCCGCCGACATTGACGCCAATCGACAGTTCATGGGCTTCGGCGTTTGTGCCTATCGTGATTGCCGGTCCGAAGCTATTGATCATGACATCATCGCCGGCACCTGGCACATGACGCGACGGGCCCCAGTCAGCGCCCGTAAACCAGTCACCCCCACCGGAACCTGTCCAGAGCAATGTTTCAGCCGAAGCATCCGGCACGACGACGACAGAAAACATCAGGGAAAAAACGCCTGTCACGCTGCAAGCGACAAACCCGCGTAACGTCGTTCCACGCATTTCCGCTGTTGGGCAGGTCTCCCTTTCCGAAACATGGCAGAAACAAGCGGACATTCGATCTCCCTCACCCGCCCGAGACGTGGCTCTCTTTCGACCGACGAATCATTTTCGAATCAAGTCAATTAGGCCCGTTTTAAAGATCATTTCGAGTATGAATAGTGTAGAACTGCGTTTTTACTGTCTGAAAAAATATAAAACGGAGCACGACGGGCGTGCTCCGTTTGTATAGATGGCAAGGCGGGAGACCCGGAGAGAAAAGCCCCCGGCTTTTACTCATTGCTTGGAAAACCGACCGAAAGCCCCACCCGAAAAACACAAGGGATCGCCATCGCGGTGAGCGGCGCGCAACACTTCGCCGACGATGATGGTGTGGTCACCCGCATCATGGGCGGCAGCCCGACGGCATTCGAAACGGGCAAGCGTGCCGGGAATAACCGGAACGCCTTCGTCGTTCATTTCCCAGTCGAGATCGTCAAAGGCGTGACCGTTGCGCGTAAAGCGGGCGCTCAGCACGTCCTGATCGGCACTCAGCACATGGATGGCAAAATGGGTCGCACCGCTAAAGGCCGGATATCGGGACGAGTTTTTGGCTGGGGACCACAGCACCAGCGGCGGATCGAGCGATACCGACGCGAAACTGTTGACCGTCATGCCGATGGGTCCATCCGGCGTGGTAGCCGTCACCACCGTGACGCCGGTGGTGAAAGCGCCGAGCGCGTTGCGAAAGCTGCGGCTGTTTTCGCCGCCGGGAACGAATATGCGCTCGTTCGGCATTTTGATTGCTTCAGTGACTGACATCAGGGCACCTCGCTTCCGGTCGCAAGTGTATAAAGCTCAAACCACGTCTGGCGGTCGATGGTGACGCGCAGGGCGTCAGCCGCCGTTTTAATACGCTGAATATTATTGGTGCCGAGCACCGGCACGATCTTCGCGGGATGCCGCAGCAGCCAGGCGATGGCGACAGCGGTAGCATCGACGCCCTGCTCTTTGCCGATGCGCTGCAGGGCAGCCATGGTTCCACCATGGGCACCGGAAAACAGCGAGCCGCCGCCAAGCGGCGACCATGCCATCGGAGAAACGTGCTTTTCCTGCAGGAAAGCCAGATCGCCATTGGTGAAGCTATCGGTGGCAAGAAGGCTCATTTCGATCTGGTTCGTAACCAGCCTGCTGCTCATGGCCGATTGCAGCAGCGAGAAATCCCACGGGCGGAAGTTGGAAACGCCCACAGCCTTGACCTTGCCAGACGCCACCAGCGCGTCGAGCGCCTTGCCGGTTTCCTCCGCATCGATCAGCGGATCGGGTCGGTGAATGAGCAGCAGATCGACATGATCCGTTCCCATGTCGCGCAGGGAGGCTTCGACCGAAGCATTGATATGGCCGGCCGTCGTATCGTAGTGCTTGACGCGGGCAGCAGAGTGACGCCCGGCTGGCGCCACGATGCCACATTTGGTGACGATTTCGATCTTGTCGCGAAGGGACGGAGCAGCCTTCAGCCCCGCGCCCAGAATGGCTTCCGCCGTGTATCCGCCGTAGATATCGGCCTGATCCATGGTGGTGATGCCCTGCGCCAGGCAGGCTTCGATCTTGGCCTGCACATGGGCGGGCGAAGTGTCTGCATCGTCGCCGATGCGCCACATGCCGTAAACGATGCGGCTTAGTTCCAGTGTTTCAGAAAGAGCGATGCGTTCCATCAGTGGCGTTCCCCGTTGCCGAGCGGCGTCGCCGGCGTTTCAGAAGGCACCCGGCCGTAGGCATGCGGCAGGGAGCAGGTTTTCATCTGCGGCAGAACCTTCGTACCGAAGTGTTCCGCCTCGTCGATATGGGGATAACCGGAAAGGATGAAGGCACGAATGCCCATCTTCTGGTACTCCTCCAGCGTCGACAGGACCTTGTCGGTCGAACCGACCAGCGCAGCACCACAGCCAGACCGCGCCCGGCCGATGCCGGTCCACAGGTTGGGTTCGACATAACCGAACTTGTCGGCCAGTTCGCGGCTGCGCGCCTGATGCGACACGCCGAGCGAGCTGCTGTCATGCGCGCGGTTGCGGATCAGTTGCCCATATTCGTCATCGAGCTTCGAGACAAGATGCTCGGCATATTCACGCGCTTCCTGTTCGGTATCGCGCACCACCATATGGACGCGCAGGCCGTAATCCAGCGTGCGGCCATGGGCGGCAGCGCGTTCATTGGCGGCGCGCATGCGCTCAGCCAGCTGGTCCTTCGTCTCCGGCCACATCAGATAGACGTCGCATTGCGCGCCGCAAAGTTCCAGTGCATCCGGCGAATAACCGCCGAAATAGAGCAGCGGACCGCCATTCTGCTGGTAAGGCCGTGCGGGCTCGGTCGAAACACCCTTGAACTGGTAGATTTCGCCGTCATGGTCGATGGTGTCGCGCGTCCAGGCCTGCCGCAGGATCTGCACGACTTCATGGCTGCGCTTGTAGCGAAACGCGCTGTCGGCTACCTCTCCGGGAAAATCGGAGCTGATGACGTTGAGCGTGAGACGGCCTTTCAGCATATGGTCGAGCGTCGCAACCGTGCGCGCCAGCATTATCGGCTGCATCTCGCCGCAGCGGATCGCGGCAAGAAAATTGATGCGATCGCTGATGGGCGCACAACCGGCAACAAAGCTCAGCGTATCCTGCCCGACCTGATAGGACGAGGGGCAGAGGATATTGCGGAAACCGAGTTCTTCAGCCTTTTTGACGATGTCGGAGCAATGCTCGAAGCTGGAACGCAGGCTGCCATCCGGCACGCCAAGATAGGCGTAATCGTCGGAACACAGGGCGGAGAACCAGGAGACCTCGGCAGCATCGAGATCAGCGGATGTAACGGGTACGACGGTCATTCAATTCCTCCTCAAAGCCGCTCTCGTTTTTCTTGCATAACATCAAGAAATATGTAAATCAATGATGTATCAATTTTTGTTTCGGGGAGGAAACGGCATCATGAAACACACTGGCGGCAGCCTGCCCATGTATCTGCAGATCGCAGAAATGCTGGTGCGCGAAGTAGCGGCAGGCCGATTGATTGACGGGGAAAAGCTGGCGCCGGAACGCGACATGGCAGCCGATCTCGGCATTGCCGTCGGCACGCTTCGCAAGTCACTTGCGGAATTGCAGGAGCGCGGCCTGCTGGAGCGCGTGCAGGGTTCGGGCAATTACATCCGCGCCGTCAGCGACCCGCAAAGCGTCTACGCCTTCTTCCGTCTCGAGATGATCGAGGGTGGCGGCCTGCCAACGGCAGAGGTTCTGGATGTCGCGCGCCTTGCCAAGCCCGCCACTCTGCCCGCTTTCGGCACATCGGCGGAAGGACATCGCATCCGCCGCCTTCGTCGCATTGCCGGTAAACCCGCGGCAATCGAGGAAATCTGGCTGGATGGCTCCTACGTCGACACCATCGCCATCGAAAACATGTCGGAATCCCTTTATCTTTATTACCGCACCCGCCTCAATCTCTGGATATCCAAAGCAGAAGACCGCATCGATCTCGGTGAAGTGCCCGACTGGGCACCGGATACATTCGGCCAGAAACCGGGCGCGACGGTACCCCGCGTGCTGCGGTTGAGCCAGGCGCAGGACGGCGCAGTCGCCGAAGTCTCATGGACCTGGTTCGACCATACCGTCGCCCGATACGTTTCTCGCATACGTTGAGTTTGCGGAAAATTCGCGTGATCCACACCGATGGGGAAATTTGACGGGAGACAAGGAAGCCGTAGCCTGTCACGCGACTGCTATCGTCGATATATTTCTTTAAATCAACAACTTAATAGTTTTTGATTTCTGTCAGAAATAAAATTGATACACTATTGATTTCCTTTTTGTGAACGGTAATATCACGAACTCAGGGAGACAGGCGTTTCGCCATCCCACGATATCGCCAGATGATCGGGATAAATTTTCGAAAGCGCGATGCGTGGAACATGAAGGTTGATACCGGCTTTTGCGTCCATTCGGATTTTGAACGCGCCGGTCGTGAGGAGGAAAATATGGCTTCGGTCAGCCTGCGCAAGCTGGACAAGAGTTACGGTGCCCTGCGCATCGTCAAGGGCATCGACCTTGAAATCAACGATGGTGAATTCGTGGTTTTCGTCGGCCCTTCCGGCTGCGGCAAATCCACGACGCTGCGCATGGTCGCGGGGCTTGAAAGCATCAGCGGCGGCGAGGTCACGATCGGCGACCGCGTCGTCAACAAGCTGCCGCCGCGCGAGCGCGACATCGCCATGGTGTTTCAGGACTATGCCCTTTATCCGCACAAGACGGTGCGCGAGAACATGGGCTTCAGCCTGAAGGTACGCGGCGTCAGCGCATCGCAGGCCAATGCCAGCATCGACGAGGCGGCAAGGATGCTCGGCATCGAGCACCTGCTCGACCGCCGGCCGGGCCAGCTCTCCGGCGGCCAGCGCCAGCGCGTGGCCATGGGCCGCGCCATTGTGCGCCGCCCGCAGGTGTTCCTGTTCGACGAACCCCTCTCCAACCTCGACGCCAAGCTGCGCGGCCAGGTTCGCACGGAAATCAAACGCCTGCACCAGCAACTGGGCACCACGATCATCTACGTCACCCACGATCAGGTGGAAGCCATGACGTTGGCTGACCGCATCGTCATCCTGCGCGGTGGCGATATCGAGCAGGTTGGCACTCCGGATGAGGTTTACAACCGACCGGAAAGCGTGTTCGTCGGCGGTTTTGTCGGTGCGCCCGCCATGAATTTCGCCAAGGCGAAGGTAAACGGCGACCGGCTGACATTTTCCGATGGCAATTCCCTGCCGATGGCGGCCATCCGGCCTTCCCGCGAAGCGGCACTCGATGGACGGGAGGTCATCGTCGGCATTCGCCCGGAACATTTTGGCCCCGCCGAGAGCTTCGATGTCCAGCTTGCGGTCAAGGTGCAGGTGGTGGAGCCGCTTGGGTCCGATACACTGGTGCATTTCAGCCTTGGCGATGCGGCGCTGACCGCAAGGATGCCGCCGCAGCTGAGACCCGCACCCAACGAGGAGCTGAGGATCGGCGTTGATCCGTCCAAGGTCCATCTTTTCGACGCAGCGACGGAACGCTCCATTCACTGACCGGCCAGAGCCGCAACCGGCCCGGCCAAAGATTTATATAACGGGAGGAAAACATGACATTCAAAGCCATCACGGGGGCAGCGCTCTGCGCGACCATGCTCACCTTTTCGGGGCAGGCCTTCGCCGACGCCGAACTGAAGATCTTCGTTTCCAGCCAGCATCAGCCCGATGTGTGGCGCAAGGCGCTCGATCAATATGAGGCGAAGACGCCCGGCGTGAAGGTGGTGATCGAGACCGGCGGCAATACGTCGGAAATGCAGGCGCAATATCTCAACACCGTCATGTCGGCCAAGGATTCGAGCCTCGACGTGCTGATGCTTGATGTCATCCGCCCCGCCCAGTTCGCCACGGCCGGCTGGACCAGCGATTTCTCCGGCAAGGATATGTCCGCCTATCTGCCGACCTATGCTGAAGCCAACACCGTGAACGGCAAGATCGTGGCGCTGCCTGCCTTCGCCGATTCCATGTTCCTCTACTATCGCAAGGACCTGCTGGACAAATACGGCATCCAGCCGCCGACCACCTGGGACGAGCTGAAGGAAGCCTCCAAGAAAGTGATGGAAGGCGAAAAGAACCCTGAACTTCAAGGTCTATCCTTCCAGGGCAAGGCAATCGAAGGCGCCGTCTGCACTTTCCTGCTGCCCTACTGGAGCGAAGGCAAGTCTCTGGTTGAAAACGGCAAGCTGAATTTCGACAACAAGGCCGCCGTGGATTCGCTGAAGCTGTGGAAGAGCTTCGTCGACGAAGGCATTTCCAAGAAAAATATTTCCGAAGTCGCGACCGACGATACGCGCAAGGAATTCCAGGCCGGCAAGGTGCTCTTCGCCGTCAACTGGTCTTACGCCTGGACCCATTTTCAGGGCAAGGAATCGCAGGTGAACGACAAGGTCGGCGTCGCCCGCCTGCCGGCCGTCAAGGGCGGCGAGCAGACGACATGCCTCGGCGGCTGGGAATTCGGCGTTTCGGCCTATTCCAAGCAGCAGGATGAAGCCAAGAAACTGGTGGAATATCTCTCAAGTCAGGATGTTTCGAAATTCATGGCCATCAACGCTGCGCTGCTGCCCACCTATGCCTCGCTCTACAAGGATGCGGACGTCACCAAGTCCATCCCTTGGTTTGCGGATGCGCTTCCGGTTGTTGAAACGGCAAAGGCCCGCCCGGTCACGCCGCGTTACAACGAGGTGAGCGAAACAATCCGCACCACCGTCAATGGCGTGCTTGCGGGTGTGATGACGCCCGAGGACGCCGCAAAGCAGATGGAAAGCCGTCTGCGGCGCGTGCTGCGCTAAGCTTCAAAGCCGGGAAGCGGCATGCCTGCCATGTCCTTTCCGGCCGCTTTGACCTGACCAGTGAAAATCGCCTGAGCGGCGCAATAAACGGGCCGGGTCTGAACCGGTCCGATCGGGAGACGATGACGTGAATTCAGTTGCGGGAGTGGCAGACGTGACGATGCCGGAAAGAACGATGGTCAGGGTGGACGAGAAACCGCAGCCGCGCTGGACGCGGTGGCTCGATCTCGGCGACCGGTCGCTTGCCGTGCTTTTGCTGGCGCCTGCGGCCATTCTTCTTTCGCTCATCATCGTCTATCCGGTGGCGCGGCTCGTCTACACCTCGTTTTTCAGCCTTTCGCTGACCTCCGGCCTGCCGGCGGAATTCATCGGCTTTGAAAACTACACGGCGATGCTCGATGACCCGATTTTCTGGGAAACAACCTGGAATACGGTGCTGATAACGCTGATTACCGTGCCGGGCGCTCTGTTCATGGGTCTCGGGCTGGCGCTCCTCGCCAACCTGCCCTTTTCCATGCAATGGCCAATGCGCCTGTCGCTGCTCATTCCCTGGGCGCTGCCGCTTTCCTTTGCCGGCCTCATCTTCGCATGGTTCTTCCACTACGAATATGGCGTGGTCAACGATGTGCTGAACCGGCTGGGTTTCGAAGGCGTGATCTGGTTCAACTCGCCGAACTGGGCCTTTGCGGCCATCTGCCTGACCATCATCTGGAAGACCTCCTCCTTCATGGCGCTGATGATCCTTGCCGGGCTGCAGACCATTCCGCGCTCGCTTTATGAAGCCGCCGATGTGGATGGCGCCGGCAAGTTCAGGCAATTCTTCGAGATCACGCTGCCGCTGCTCAAGCCCTCGATCGTCGTTGCCCTCATCTTCCGCACGATCACGGCGCTGCAGACCTTTGATATTCCTTACATGATGACCGGCGGCGGACCCGGCACATCCACCACGACGCTTGCCATGTATATTCACCAGAACACCGTTTCCTTCCTCGATCTCGGTTACGGTTCGGCACTTGCGGTCATGATGTTTGCGCTTTCCATGTGCGTCACCGCCGTTTATCTCCGCATCATCCGGACGAAGGACTGATCCCATGAGCACCGTTGCGACCTCCTCCGGTCTGTCCTCCTTCTTCTCCGGTAAGCCGCTGCGCTTCATTGCGGCCTCCATATTGCTGGTCAACGGCCTGTTTCCGGCAATCTGGATCCTGTTCACCTCGCTGAAAACGGAAGCGGAACTGACGCTCAAGCCGATCACATGGTTTCCGCATGCGCCGACGCTTGCAAACTACATGCAGGCCTTTTCCGACCAGCCGCTGCATCTGTTTCTCTTCAACAGCTTCATGGTGGCGCTTCTTTCGACCGCACTTACCATTCTGATTTCGGTGCTGGCGGCTTACGCACTGGCGCGGCTCGACCTCAAATACCGGGCGCTGATCCTCTCGCTCATCATCGCCGTTTCCACCTTCCCGCTGGTAACGCTGCTGGTGCCGTTGTTCGAAATCATGCGGGCGCTCAACCTGCTCAATAGCTGGACGGCGCTGATCCTGCCCTACACCGTGCTCTCGCTGCCGGTCTGCACGCTGATGCTGGTGTCCTTCTTCGAAAGCATTCCGCGCGATCTGGAAAACGCCGCCATGATCGATGGCTGCACCCGCATCGGCGCGCTGTTCAAGGTGGTGGTGCCCCTCTGTGCGCCGGGTGTCTTCACCGCCGGCATTCTTGCCTTCGTGAACGCCTGGGACGAATTCCTGCTGGCGCTTTCCTTCAATTCCAATCCCGCACTTCGCACCCTGCCGGTCGGCATCCAGCTTTATCAGGGCGAATTCGCTTTCCCCTGGCCCGTCATCTCGGCGGCGCTGGTGGTTGGCATCGTGCCGGTCGCCATCCTGATCGTCATCTTTCAGGAACGGGTTGTCTCCGGCCTCACCGCCGGCGGTCTCAAGGGTTAAACAGGTACAATCATGTTATTCGAAAAGACCAGCAACGGCTTCACCCTTTCGATCGGCGGTCGCACCATCCTTTCCCATTCGCCCGAAAATCCGGCCTTTTTTGCCGGTTTCGGCAAGGAACGGATGGATATGTATCGCGGCAATTTCGATATCGAGGACTATGTCATCGAACGGACGGCGCTGCGCCATGCCGAAGTCAACGGCGATAGCGTGATGCTTTCCTCTGCGCCCGGACAGGCCCCGCGCCTTCATCTCACGCTGGAAGGCAACACCATCAGGTTCACGGCGCTGGATGACACCATCAACCGCCTGTGGCTGCGGGTCGTTGCGGAAACGGGTGAGCATGTCTGGGGCGGCGGCGAGCAGATGTCCTATTTCGACATGCGCGGTCGCCGTTTTCCGCTCTGGACGTCTGAACCCGGCGTTGGCCGCGACAAGACCGCCGAAATCACCTTCAAGGCCGATGTCAGCGGCAAGGCGGGTGGCGATTATTACAACACCAACTACCCGCAGCCGACCTGGCTTTCGTCACGCAAATACGCACTGCATGTAGAAACGAGCGCCTATTCGGTCTTCGATTTCCGCAACGGCGATTTCCACGAAATCGAGATCTGGGCGATCCCTGAGCGGATCGAGCTTTTCTCGGGCGACGCTTTTACCGATATCGTTTCGGCCCTGTCGCTACGGTTCGGACGCCAGCCGGAACTGCCGGAATGGGTTTATAACGGCGCGATCATCGGGTTAAAGGATGGCGCCAACTCCTTTGCCCGACTGGAAAAAATCAGGGCCGCCGGAACCAAGGTTTCCGGTCTGTGGTGCGAGGACTGGGTGGGGCTTCGTCAGACATCCTTCGGCGCCCGGCTGTTCTGGGACTGGCAGGCCAATGACGTGCGTTATCCGCATCTGCGCCAGAAGATCGCCGAGCTTGCCGATCAGGACATCCGCTTTCTGGGGTATGTGAACCCCTATCTCTGTGTCGACGGTCCGCTTTTCCCCATGGCCGAGGCGGCCGGTTATTTTGCGACCGGCGCGGACGGCAAGACGGCGCTGGTGGATTTTGGCGAGTTCGATTGCGGCGTGGTCGATTTCACCAATCCGGCCGCAGCCGAATGGTTTGCCGAAGAGATCATCGGCAAGAATATGCTGGATTTCGGCCTTTCCGGCTGGATGGCCGATTTCGGCGAATATCTGCCGATCGACATCACGCTGTCGAACGGCATCGACGCCAAGCTGATGCACAATGCCTGGCCGACACTCTGGGCCGAAGTCAACGCAAAGGCCGTTGAAAGCCGCGGCAAAACCGGCGAGGCGCTGTTCTTCATGCGGGCGGGCTTTACCGGCGTGCAGGCCCATTGCCCACTGCTGTGGGGCGGCGACCAGTCCGTCGATTTCTCCCGCCATGATGGTCTGGTTACCGTCATCTGCGGTGCGCTGTCTTCCGGCCTTCTGGGCAATGCCTATCACCATTCTGATATCGGCGGTTACACCAGCCTGTTCGGCAATGTCAGAACCCCGGAACTCATCATGCGTTGGGCGGAAATGGCCGCTTTTACCCCGGTCATGCGCACGCATGAGGGCAACCGCCCGCGCGACAATCTCCAGATCGATCAGGACGAGACGGTTCTTGGCCATTTCGCCCGCATGACGGCGATCTATGTCGCACTCGCGCCCTATCTGAAATCACTCTCCGCGGAAGCGGCGCAAACCGGCCTGCCGGTGCAGCGCCCGCTTTTCCTGCATTACGAGAACGACCGGCAAACCTATGCCATTCAGGACAGCTATCTCTATGGTGCCGACATGCTCGTCGCACCCGTGTGGAAGGCAGGGGAAACGCAGCGCACGCTTTATCTTCCGGGCGAAGGAGAATGGGTACATCTGTGGAGCGGTGCGCGGCATGCGGGTGGGCACGAAATCACCGTTGATGCTCCGATAGGCCAGCCGGCCGTCTTCTACCGCGCCGGGACGCCCTTTGCTGCGCTATTTGAACAGCTTCGCAGTCTCGGTTGAAGCATCACCTTCCTGCCATCCCTGCAAAAAACGCCGCAAATATTGCGGCGTTCGAGAGATGTTTCAACAGGTGGTCATCAGCCCGTCAGGCGTGGCGATGTGATGGCTTTCTTGAACAGAGCCGTCATCGCGTCGCTGATGCCCTGTGACGGGCTCACCTCGAAATACAGTCCCGGGGAAGCGCAACTCTGCATGCGCGAGCCGATTTCCGACTGAAAGGGCTTTATCCAGCTATTGTACCAGTCATTCGTCGGAAGCGGCAGATAGGTGGTATAAAGCACGGCGATACGAAAACCCTTTTCCTTCAGCTTCGTACAGGCCTTGATGTCGATCGGCTCCTGACAGCGGCCCCCCGTCAGTTTTTTCGTGCAGGAGGAGGGCTTGTAACTGTCGCCAACACCATCTGAAACGAAAAAGATCACCTTGTCCGGGTTTGCCGAGCTTGCGCCCGTGCCCGAGGTTCCGGCCTTATCTCCGATCTGGGACAGAGCCCGGTCGAAGTCGGTTTGCTGATCGTTATTGTATCCCTGATAGGGAATGGACATCAGGTTGATTTCACCCGCTTTTTTCTTCGCGGTCTCCAGATCCGAGGTCAGCGGAACGACCTCAAGCAGCTTCGTGTCTTCCGCCCGCTCCCCGAAGGTATAAACAGCCATGCGATATTGATTGCTGCTTTTGCGCGTGGTTTTCGCCGTATCCATCAGACTGGCGGTTGCTTTGGCAACCACATCGATGCGCGTCGTAACTCCGAGTTTCTTGGCCTTGAAATAATAGCTGTTCGGGTCCGCCACGCCGTCTTTCACGATGTGACAGGCAAAAGCACATTTATCACTTGTATTCGCAACCAGAGTAGCAACATCCAAGGGTGTGGCGCCCACTCCCATGGAAGGCGTATTGTCCAGCAGAAGATAAAAATCGCTAAAGGTTTCCGTCTCATATTTCGCCGTGGCCGTGCCGCCAACCGAGATGAAATCCTTGCCCAGAACCCCGGAAAGCGTCGTGCTTACCGATGCCTTGAAGCTGACGGATGACTCGACCACATTACCGTGCTTGGTCACCGAGACATCGACAGACGTAATGCTGTAATCGGTATTTCCCCGCTGGTTGTCATCAAAGAATGCCCGCGCCTCGTCATTGCCGACGTTAATGACACCGTCGCCCGACATCTTCTTTGCCGCCTGAACACTTGCGGACATATCTGCGACGGCTGCAAGTGCTGCGGAATCCGCCGCCTGTTGCAGATCGGCTTTGACCGACATGCCACGCGTAATATCAAGTGCCACACCGGCAGCCCCGCACAGAGGCACCATGAGCAACGCGGTAAGAATGCCAAAATTTCCCGATTTCTCTTGCCAGAAGTTTTTCAAGTTCGCCCCCAACCATTCTGGAAGCGGAAACTAATACAGTGGAATTGAAAATCGGTTTCAATAGATAACTAATTTTTGATAAACTTAATATAATCAATAACTAATATGCATTCAACAAATCAGCCCGTATTCGCGTTAAAGTTCAAAGTTGACATTACTTCAAAACCCTCCTAGCAAATCAGTCTCTTCCGAGGGGAGCACCTGACGGTGCTGAGATGGCGATGAGCCGGACCCTTGAACCTGATCCGGGTCATGCCGGCGTAGGAACGGAAACTGTCGCGCTTTTGAGGTGCCGCCCTTTCTCTTCTCCGCTTTGCCCGGATCTCCGTGATCGTCACAGCTGGAGACCGAACGATGATGCTGAAACCTCCTGCCCTTCCTATACGGTACGGTTACGTCTGAGGTCCGGCGATGCGTGCCTCCCATGCGCTGAAGGGCGTCATTCTTCTTTTGATCATCTGGCAGGTGGGTATCTGGCTGTTTGCGCCGCCCCGCTACATCCTGCCCTCGCCCGCCGATGTCGCCGCCGCATTTCTGCGTCAGCCGGGCTTCCTGTTCGGACAGGCCATCGTGACGCTCAGCGAAATGGCCGTCGGGCTTGCGACCGGTATCACCGCCGGCATTCTGGTTGCCTTTACGATTGCCGCCATCCCGCGTTTTGGCCGCCTCGTCTGGCCTATGGTTCTTGTGTTGCAGGCGTTTCCCGTCTTCGTGCTCGCCCCCATACTCGTGCTGTGGTTCGGTTTCGGCATGGCCTCGAAAGTGGTCATGACGGCGATCATCATCTTTTTTCCCGTTGCTTCGGCCTTCACCGACGGTCTCAATCGCACGGATCGCGCGATCCTCGACGCCGCCTCACTGACGGAGGCGAGCCACTGGCAAATCCTCACCCGGTTGCGCGTGCCGCTGGCGCTTCCCTCGCTCATTTCCGGGCTGCGGGTAGCCGCACCGCTCGCCCCGCTTGGCGCCGTCATCGGCGAATGGGTGGGCGCATCCTCCGGGCTCGGTTTTGTCATGATCCAGTCCAATGCCCGCATGCAGACCGACACCATGTTTGCCGCCATGGCCATACTCGCCGTCATGGCCGTACTGCTGCGACTTATCGTCGACCGGGCGACAGCCAATCTGGCCCCCTGGGCCAAAGAAACAGAACACCTCATTCCTTTCAAACATTTGCGGAGACTTTCGGCACCATGAAACGAACTCTTCTTTCCCTCGTCGTTGCGGCAGCAAGCGTGTTTGCGCCCGTGCAATCGCAGGCGGCCGACAAGCTTACCGTGTTGCTGGAATGGTTCGTGAACCCGGACCACGCTCCGATGGTGATCGCCAAGGAACGCGGCCTGTTCGCAGATGCGGGGCTGGACGTTGAGCTGGTTCCGCCTGCGGACCCATCCGCCGTGCCGCGTCTCGTCTCGGCAAAACAGGCCGATATCGGCGTTCACTACCAGCCGAACCTTTATCTCGACCATGATGCCGGGCTGCCGCTCGTCCGTTTCGGAACGCTGGTCGAAACGCCACTCAACACCGTCACCGTTCTGGCCGACGGGCCGATCAAGAGCCTGAAGGACCTGAAGGGCAAGAAGGTCGGCTTCTCCGTTTCCGGCTTCGAGGATGCGATGCTGAAGCGCATGCTGGAAAAGGACGGCCTGACAAAGGATGATGTTGAACTAATCAACGTCAATTTCTCGCTCTCGCCTTCCCTCATCGCGGGCAAGGTGGATGCGACGCTTGGCGGTTTCCGCAATTTCGAACTGACGCAGATGAAGCTTGAGGGCCACGAAGGCCGCTCCTTCTTCCCCGAGGAACATGGCGTGCCCGCCTATGACGAGCTGATCTTCGTCACCCACCGCGATTCTGCCAAGGACAACCGCCTGCCGCGTTTCCTCTCCGCCGTCGAGCAGGCCGCGATCTTCATCACCAACCACCCGCAGGAATCCTGGCAGCTTTTCATCAAGGCCTATCCGAACCTTGACGACGCGCTGAACAAGCAGGCGTTTTTCGACACCTTGCCGCGTTTCGCCAAACGTCCCGCCGCACTCGACCGCGCCCGCTACGCCCGCTTCGGTGAATTCATGCGAGACATGCAGCTGATCAAGCAGGCACCGGCGGCCGAAGACATCGCCGTGGAGCTGCAATAACCATGAACGGAACCTCTACGACAGGCTTTCCCACAGCGGCAAAAGCTGCCGAGATCCTCGAAAGAGTACGGCAGACGCGCCCGCGCGTGCATTGCCTGATGAACACCGTGGTGCAGAAATTCACCGCCGACGGCATCACCGTCGTCGGCGGTATTCCCTCGATGACCACCTCGCTTGAGGAAATCGGCGCTTTTGTCACGAAGGCCGATGCGGTGACGATCAATCTCGGCACGCTCGATGCAGACCGGCGCAAAGTCATCCGGTTTGCCGTAGAGATCGCCCGTGCAGCGGGCAAGCCGTGGATTCTGGACCCCGTGCATTGTGACTATTCACCATCGCGGCTGGCATTTGCGCGTGACCTGATCGCGCTTGGCCCGACCATCGTTCGCGGCAACAGCGCCGAAATGAACCTGATCGGCAATGTTGCGAATGCGGTGAGGATAGAGACAGGACCGGTCGATCAACTGCGCGATGCCACGCGTAGTGTCAGAATCGTCAACGGCCACCCGTGGATGGCGAAGGTGACCGGCACAGGTTGCCTTTCGGGCGGCGTCATCGCCGCCTTCATGGCGGTGGAGAAAGATGCGCTGACGGCCGCTACCTCCGCCCTTGTCGTCACCGGCGTCGCGGCCGAACTGGCCGCAAAGAACGCCAAAGGCCCCGGCACGTTCGAGCCGGCGTTTCTGGATGCGCTTTCCGAAATTTCCGGAGAGGAGATAACACAACATGCAAGGATCGAGCATGAACAAGGTTGATTACCGCCTCAACGCGCTGGTCGATGCGAGCCTCGGCGATGTTGCGCCCCTTGCCGAGCTTGCTTTGGCGGCCGCTCTCAACGGCGCGACCATCCTGCAATATCGTGACAAACACGCCTCAACGCGGGAGATGATCGAGAACGCACGCGCCATTCATGAGGCCATCGCCGGCACCGGCGTGCCGCTCGTCATCAACGACCGGGTAGATGTGGCGCTTGCCTCGGGTGCGGACGGGGTACATCTCGGCGCGGATGACATGGACGCCAAAACCGCCAGAAGCATTCTCGGCGAAAAGGCGATCATCGGCCTCACCGTCAAGAACCGGGCCGATGCCGAACGGGCAGCCTCCATGCCCGCCGATTACGCCTGCATCGGCGGCGTGTTCGAGACGGTCTCAAAGGTCAATCCGGACAAGCCGGTCGGTATCGACGGTTTTACAATGCTGCGCGCCCTGTTGCACGAATGGCGGCCGGAAATGCCGGTTGGCGCCATCGCCGGCATTGATCTTGCCCGCGTGCCGTCCGTCATTGCCGCCGGCGCGGATGGCGTCGCGGTCATCTCGGCCATATTCCGGGCAGGTAATATTGCCAACGCAACCAAGGGCTTCCGCGCGGCAATCGACACATCGCTGAAAGCGAGACAGCCATGACATCAATTGCATTGACCATTGCCGGCTCCGACAGCGGCGGCGGCGCAGGCATCCAGGCCGACATCAAGACCTTCTCGGCGCTGGGTGCCTATGCCGCCAGCGTCATCACCGCCATCACCGCCCAGAACACCAGGGGCGTGACGGCGGTGGAGGATATTTCCGTTGCCACCATCGTCGCGCAGATGGATGCAGTTTTTTCCGATCTCGCCGTAAATGCGGTCAAGATCGGCATGGTCTCGCGGATCGAAACCATAGCGGCCATCGCCGCACGGCTTAAGCAGCAAACCCAGCCGGTGGTGCTCGATCCGGTCATGGTGGCAACCTCCGGCGACCGCCTTCTGCATGCGGACGCCATCGAGACATTGCGACGCGACCTGCTACCGATTGCCACCATCGTCACGCCGAACCTGCCCGAATCAGCGCTTCTGACCGGTACGCCGATTGCAGACACCGAGGCAGAGATCATCCGTCAGGCCGAGATGATCCTGAAGGCGGGCGCGAAAGCCGTGCTCATCAAGGGCGGCCATGGCGACGGGCCGCAGAGCACGGATTATCTGTTCGCAGACGGCACCATGCAGGCGCTTTCCGCTAGGCGAGTGGACACGAAAAACGACCATGGGACCGGCTGCACGCTGGCGGCGGCGATTACGGCTCATCTTGCGAGGGGTAGTGAATTGCGCGAGGCGGTAGGGCTTGCGAAGGACTATCTGAATGGGGCGCTTGATGCTGGTCGGGGGCTTGCCGTCGGTCAGGGTCGGGGACCAGTGCATCATTTTTATCGCTGGTGGGGGTGACATCGACACGCAGAGTGGGGCGCTTACCCCCCTCTGTCCTGCCGGACATCTCCCCCACAAGGAGGGAGATCGGGTGAGGTTTTCGCTCGGTCCCACGCAACCGTCTCACTACCGATACCGCGGCTTATTGAATATAATGAGCAAGCCACTTGTCGATCTCCCTCCTTGTGGGGGAGATGTCCGGCAGGACAGAGGGGGGTAACCGCATATTCCGCCGCGTAATTGTCCTCTCGAAAAAACTACTCACCTCGCCTTCGGCGTCGCCAACACATTCCGGATCGCGAAACTCGAATGAATGCGCGAAACCCCCGGCAGCTTCGACAAAATCTCCTTGTGGATACGCTCGAAATCCCCCGCACTTTCCGCCTCGCAGCGCAGGAAATAATCCGATCCGCCCGTCATCAGGTAACATTCGCGGATTTCCGGATAACGCCGCACAGCGTTTTCAAAACGGTTGAGAAAATCTTCCGTCTGGCGGTCGAGCGTGATCTGGACGATGACCGAGATCACCTCGCCGCCGGCAAGGCCACTGGTCAGCGCCGTATAGCCCCGGATAATGCCTTCCCGCTCGAGAATATCGACCCGGCGAAGGCAGGCGGAGGCCGAAAGGCCGACTTCCGCGGCGAGCTTGGCGTTGCTGATGCGGGCGTTGAGCCGAAGCAGGCGGATGATGTGGCGGTCGGTCGCATCGAGTGACGACATAGAAAATTCCAATATGACAAAGAAAGTTGCGTAGATTGAAATTTTATCGCATTTTCTTCGAACAATAGCCAAGAAATTCGATAATCGTTGCAATACTCTCATATGATAAAAATGAGGGTGAACGACCATGGACATGCAGATCAGCCGCCAGCAGGCAGCCGGTGGTGCAAGCGGCCATCTGACCATCGATCTTGGCGCATTGCGCGACAATTATCTGGCGCTTGCGGCGATGGCGCCGGCCTCGCAAACCGCAGCGGTCGTCAAGGCCGACGCCTATGGCCTCGGCGCGGATATCGTCTCACAGACCCTGTTCGATGCAGGCTGTCGCAATTTCTTCGTTGCCCATATCGATGAAGCATTGTCTCTCAGGCTCCGGCTTTCAGCCGAAGCGCGGATTTTCGTGCTCAACGGGCTTCAGCCGGGCAACGAGACCTCCTGCGCCGCCATGGCCATCACCCCGGTTCTGAATTCGCTGGAGCAGATCACCCAATGGGTGGCCCACGCTAAAAAGCTCGGCAAGGTACTGCCCGCCGCGGTGCAGATCGATACCGGCATGTGCCGCCTCGGCCTCTCGCCCGAAGAGCTTGAAGTCCTCGCCTCCCGGCCGCAATTGCTTGATGGCATCGACATCGCCTTCGTGATGAGCCACCTCGCCTGTGCGGATGAGCCGGAACACACCTCCAATGCCGCGCAGCTTTCCGTGATGCGCAAGGCGGCTATCGCCTTTCCTGACACGCCCGTCTGTTTTTCCAACTCCGGCGGCATCTTCCTGGGCAATGATTATCACAACCATCTGCTCCGCCCCGGCATCGCACTTTATGGCGGCGCGCCCTCCGTTACCCGTCCCAATCCGATGAAGCCGGTGGTCCGTCTGGATCTCGCGGTGATCCAGACACGTAGCGTTCCCGCAGGCTCGCTGGTCGGTTACGGCGGCTCCTTCGAAGCGGCCGGACCGACGCGCCTTGCGACAATCGCGGCTGGTTATGCCGATGGCCTGCCGCGCTCGCTCAGCAATCGCGGCGCGGCATGGTACAATGGCATTCGCCTGCCGATTGCGGGACGCGTTTCTATGGACAGCATCATTCTCGACATATCCGCCCTGCCTGAAGGCGCATTGACGCAGGGCAGTCTCGTGCAGATGATCGGGCCAGACCAGACGCTGGAAGACATTGCCGAGGATGCGGGCACGATTGCCTATGAAATCCTGACCGGACTCGGACGCCGTTACCGCCGCAGCTATATTCAACCGGGCGAAATCCCGGCCATTGCTTCAACATCTGTCAGCCATAAGTGAGACGATCATGAACGTCACTATCCTCGGAGCCGGCGTCGTCGGCGTGACATCCGCCTGGTATCTGGCCAAAGCCGGACACAAGGTGACGGTGATCGACCGGCAGCCGGCAGCCGCACTTGAAACCAGCTTCGCCAATGCGGGTGAAGTTTCCCCCGGCTATTCCTCGCCATGGGCCGCACCCGGCATTCCGATGAAGGCGATGAAATGGCTGTTCATGAAACACGCACCGCTCATCATCCGCCCGACTGCCGACCCGGCGGCATGGCGCTGGATGAGCCAGATGCTGCGCAATTGCACCTCGGCGCGTTATGCCATCAACAAGAGCCGCATGGTGCGCGTTGCCGAATATAGCCGCGATTGCCTGATGGCTCTGCGCGAGGAAACCGGCATCGAATACGACCAGCGCATGCAGGGCACGCTGGAGGTGTTCCGCACCCAGAAGCAGTTCGACGCCATCGGCAAGGATGTGGACGTGCTGACGGCGGGCGGCGTGCCTTTTGAAATTCTCGACCGCGACGGCTGCGCCGCCATCGAACCCGGCCTTGCTCCTTCGAAGGAAAAGATCGTCGGTGGTCTGCGCCTGCCAGGCGACGAGACCGGCGACTGCTTCATGTTCACCACCGAACTTGCGCGTATGGCTGAGGAAGCGGGCGTCACCTTCATCTACGATACCGGCATCATGCGCCCCATCGTCGAAGCGGGCCGCATCAAGGCGGTGGAAACCACCAAAGGACTGGTGGAAGCCGATATTTTTGTGGCGGCGCTGGGCAGCTATTCTCCGCAATTCGTGCGCCAGCTTGGTCTCGATCTGCCGGTCTACCCGGTCAAGGGTTACTCGATCACTGTTCCGGTGGTGAAAGAGGAACGCGCGCCCGTTTCCACGGTCATGGATGAGACCTTCAAAGTGGCGATCACCCGGCTTGGCTCGCGCATTCGCGCCGGGGGCATGGCGGAAATCGCTGGTTTCAGCAAGGATTTGCCGGAAGCAAGACAGGAAACGCTGGCCCATTCGGTGGAAGACCTGTTCGGCGGTGCGGGCGACCAGAGCCAGGCGAAATTCTGGTGCGGTCTGCGGCCGATGACGCCGGATGGCACGCCGGTTATCGGCCCTACCCGCTACAGTAATCTTTATCTCAACACCGGCCACGGCACGCTCGGCTGGACCATGTCCTGCGGCTCGGCTCGTGTGCTTGCCGATCTCATCAGCGGCAACAAGCCGGAGATCGACACACACGATCTGGCCCTCAGCCGTTACGCGGCCTGACGCACGGCAGAAACATTGGTCCTCGTCTACAATGCCGGGGATCAATGGCCGATCAGAGCGCCAGCGCATCCTTCAGCGCCAAACCTTCCTTCATGCGAAGATCGAGATCGGCTTCGATGTGATCGAGATGGTGAAGCATCAGCGCGCGGGCCTTTGCCGCATCCTTCGCTTCCAGCGCATCGAGCAGATCGGCATGGTCGTTGTGGCCGCAGCTTGAAACACCTGAACGCCCATAAAGCGCAATCACCAGCGACGAGCGGGCGATCAGTTCGTCCATGAATTTTTCAAGGATCGCATTGCCGGCAAGCGAGGCAAGCATCAGATGGAAATCGCCCGACGCCTTGATTTCCGCGCGTCTGGCGCTCGGGCCACGCTCGTGCTGGTGGCGGGTCTCCTCTACCAGATGATCCCGCAGCTGCTTCGCCGCCGCAGGCGTCAGCCTCCCGATCGCCGCATCGACGACACCGGGCTCGATCAGCCGGCGCGAGGCGAAAACCTGCCGCGCCTCGTCCGGTGTGGGATTGGAGACAAACGCACCCCGGTTGCGTTCGGCCTTTACCAGCCCCTCATAGGCCAGCATCTGAAGTGCGGCGCGCACCACCGTGCGGCTGACGTCGAACAGCGCTCCCACTTCCGATTCCGACAGCTTCGTTCCCGGTGCGAGCCGCCGGTCGACAATGGCGTCGCGCAGCGTATCGCGAATGGCCTGGGCGCGGTCTTCATGCGATGAATCTGAATTGACGGTTATGTGGGCAAGGCTCATGGGCGTGTCCTGTTTGTTCCAGAGTTCTAGCGCGAAGCGCGGCACAGGCAAACAGGAATTGCGGACCGCCACCGGCCCGCCACAATTCATTCAGCGCGCGTTCAGCAGGGGCGCTATATTTCTTTAACCATCGAATTTGCAACTGGCAGCGCCCTGCCACCTGGATGGAAGAAGACCATGTCGTCCTTTGCAGCTAAAACCGTTCTGACGATCACCGTCGCCGCAGCGACCATCGTTCCCTTCAACAGCGCCTCTGCCAGTGACTGGGGTCGTCGTGACCGTCGTGATGCCGCCATTCTGGGTGGCGTTCTCGGTCTTGCCGCCGGTGTCGCCGTCGGCTCCGCAATGTCCCGCCCGGCACCCGTGGATGATGAGCGCGTCTATATCGACCCGCCCCGCCGCTACGAACCGAGCTACGTCTATGAAGAGCCGGATTATCAGGACTACCAGCCGCAGCCGGTTTATCGTCCTGCCCCCGTTTATCGCCCGGCACCGGTCTATCGGGCGCAGCCCGTCTATGACAGCCGCCCGGTATATGGTCAGCGTCCCACCTATCGCACCATCGAGCCGTGGACCAACGCCTGGTACGACTATTGCTCGCAGCGCTACCGGAGCTTCAACTCCCGCACCGGCACCTATGCCGACTACGACGGCCAGCGCCATTTCTGCGTAGCGGGCTGATCCAGACTACCGAGATGCTCGGGCCTGTCCCGAGCGTCTCGTCTCTTCACGCTGCACCGTTCTTCACATAATCCGCCCGGTTGATGCCGTGGCGTTGCAGCTTGTCGTAAAAGGTCTTGCGGGCAATGCCGAGCGTGGCGATCGTCTCCGCCACGTCGCCGTTCGATTGCACCAGCGTTTCGCGGATGATGCGCGCCTCTATCTGGTCCATGCGTTCCGGCAGGGTGCCGGAAGCCGAGGTGGCGGTTTGCGAAACAGGCGTCTCCGGCGCTTCCATCTCCAGCCCCAGAACCACCCTTTCGGCGAAATGCCCGAGCTCGCGCACATTGCCCGGCCAGTCATGGTCGTTGAGGCGACGGGAAACACCGGAACTGATCTGCGGCACCGGCAGGTTGAAACGGTTGGCGGCCTTGGTAACGAAGTGTGAGAACAGCAGCGGAATATCCGCCTTGCGTTCGCGCAGCGGCGGTATCGACAGCGTCACCACATTCAGCCGGTAATAGAGATCCTCGCGGAACGTGCCACGCTCGGCCGGATCACCGAGATCGACTTTCGCCGCCGCCACCACGCGAATATCGACCGGCCGCTCTTCGTTCGAACCGAGCGGCGAGACCTCGCGCATTTCCAGAACGCGCAACATCTTCACCTGCACGGCAAGCGGCATGCTTTCGATCTCGTCCAGAAACAGCGTACCGCCGCTTGAATGTTCGATGCGGCCGACGCGCTTCTTCTGCGCGCCGGTGAAAGCACCCGGCTCATGGCCGAAAAGCTCGCTTTCAATCACCGTTTCCGGCAGCGCCCCACAATTCAGCGCCACGAAATTGCCCTTCGAGCGCTTTTTGCTCCAGCGGTGAAGCGCTGTTGCCACCACTTCCTTGCCGCTGCCCGTCTCTCCTGCCACCAGCACATCCACATCCGTATCGGCAATGTGCCGCAGCGTGGTGCGCAGGCGTTCCATGGCGGGCGTCTGCCCAATCAGCGGCAGATCGTCCTCCGCCTGCCCCGCCGCCCGCCGAAGTGCACGGTTTTCCAGCACCAGACGGCGCTTTTCCAGCGCCCGGCGGGCGCTTTCCACCATGCGTTCGGCGGGAAATGGCTTGGCGATGAAATCATAGGCGCCATTGTGAAGCGCATCGACCGCCATCGGCACATCGCCATGGCCGGTGATGAGAATGACCGGAAGATCGGCATCGATCTTGCGGACATGGTCGAAAAATTCGAGCCCGGTCATGCCGGGCATGCGCACATCGGTGATGACGACGCCATCGAAATCCTCGTTCAGGGCCGCCAGCGCCTGCTCGGCACGGGAAAAGGAGGTGACCGGCAATCCGTCGAGTTCCAACGTCTGCACCATCGCCTTGCGCAGCTGGGAGTCGTCATCCACCAGAAATATGGTTCCATCCACCGTCATGTCATGCTCGCTTCAGATATACGGAAAAAGACGTGCCCGCTCCGCTGCTCGTCACCTCGATACGGCCGCCATAATCGGAAGCGATATCGTTGGAGATCACGAGGCCAAGACCAAGGCCGCTTTCCTTGGAGGTGTTAAAGGGCGAAAAAAGCTGGGCGCGTATGGCTTCGGGAATGCCCGTGCCATTGTCGCTGACCGAAAGCACCACCATGTCACCTTCCTCGCGCACACGCACCTCGACGCGGGCGGAGCCAATCTCTTCAGTGGCTTCCAACGCGTTTTGCAGAAGGTTGATGAGGATCTGCTCCAGCCGGATGCGGCTGCCGAGCACCTTCAAATCCTGATCCGGCAACACGATATCAAGCGCATCCATCTGACCGGAAAAACGGCTGCGCAACAGCATGACCGCGCCTTCGATAACAAGTTTGAGGCTGACCGGCTCGGCGGCGGTGCGGCCCTTGCGGGCCAATATCTTCAGGTCACCGGTAATGGTGCCGATACGCTCGGTCAGCGCCGCGATGTTTTCGAGATTTTCGTCGGCCTCGGACATGCGGTCGCGTTTCAGCAGGGTGCGGGCATTGTCGGCAAAGGCGCGGATCGTCGCGACCGGCTGGTTGATCTCGTGCGCCACACCCGCCGCCACCTGCCCCAGAATCGAGAGGCGGTTGGCCTGCACCAGTTCGTGCTGCACATTGCGCAACTCGCCGGTGGTCTTTTCGTGCAGGGCGATTTCAGCCTGCAAATGGTCGCGGGTCCTTGTCAGATCGCGGGTCCGCTCCTGCACCTTCATTTCCAGTTCAGTGCGGGCACGCTGCTCCTCTTCCTTTTCCTTGAGGGCCTTGTGCCGGCGCCACAGCCAAAGTGCCGAAAGCGCCATCAGCGGCATCAGCGTCGCCAGCGCCACCACCCTGCCCTCGCGAATGGCGGCGTTCAGCGCCGGTGCGACCGGTTGAAGATAATGCAGGGTCCATGAGGTCGTCGGCACCGGCACTTCCAGCCGCAGATAATCGCCGCGCTCGCGTGCGGGTTCATCGACATGAACAAGCGGAACGCCATCCTGCTGCGGCCGCGATGCCCGGAACGGCAACGTCGAAAGCGCTTCGTTGCCGAATTGCAGGCTTTCGGAAATGGCTTTCCGCCGCGCCTCGTCAATCGGCGCAACGGTCTTGAAGCGCCATTCCGGCACACTCGTCATCAGCACGACACCGTTACCATCAACCACATAGACTGGCCTGCCACCAATGTTCCAGTCTGCTTCCAGCCGGTTGAACTCGACCTTGGCGATAACGACCCCAAGCGGTCGCCCGTCGGCGGCGTCGATACGGCGGGAAATATAAAGACCCGGCCGACGACTGACATTGCCGAGCGCATAATGTTCGGACATGCCGGTTTTCATTGCCGCCTGAAAATATTCACGGAAGGCATAATTGGAGCCGACGAAGCTGTCGTCCTGCCGCCAGTTACTGGAGGCAATGGTCAACCCGCCCGGCCCGGTGACGTAGATCACCGAGGATTGCGTGCCTTCGATCAGCCCCTCCAGCTTGCGGTTCAGCCGGTCGATGGCGGGCGCACCACCGCCGTCCAGCGCCGCGGTAAGATCGGGATCACCGGACAGAACCAGCGGAATGGCGCGGGGTCGCTCCAGCGCGACATTCAGAAGCGCGATCTTGAGTTCCGCATCCGTGGAAGCTTCAAGCCCCGTCGTCCGCATCGCCTGGGTACGGGCGAACTCATCGGCGACCAGAAAAATGCCGAGGCTGACGAGCAGCCACAGGCCGGCCAGAGCCAGCCATTGCGCCCGCCGTTTCGCCTGAGAATGAGATGCCTGCTCTTCATGGGTCATGCGGCGATTGTGCGGATTTACGCACAAACCGCAAGGGATATTGTCCGGATATCCGCACAAACACCCGTAAGCCGGCACAGCATCAATAAAAAGTACTTTTTAAATCAGCCAGTTACACCAAATAAGCAAGTCTGGCATGCGTATTGCACATGACTCCTCAATCGGCGCGAAGCCGTCAACGACACGGCGATCCCGGGAGGCCAATTAAGGCAGGGTGAGGCCGAGGAGGAAAAAACATGATCGATACGACAGCCGTGGCCGCAGGCCACGCCAAGCAGCCATTTTACAAGCACCTGTATTTTCAGGTTCTGGTCGCCATCATCGCCGGTATCGCGCTCGGCCATTTCTATCCGGCTTTCGGTGAGCAGCTGAAGCCGCTCGGCGACGGCTTCATCCGCCTCGTCAAGATGATCATCGCTCCCGTCATCTTCCTCACCGTCGCAACCGGCATCGCCGGCATGAACGACATGAAGAAGGTTGGCCGCGTTGCCGGCAAAGCCATGATCTACTTCCTGGTGTTCTCCACGCTCGCGCTCATCGTTGGCCTCATCGTCGCCAACACCGTGCAGCCGGGCGCCGGCATGAACATCGATCCGTCCACGCTGGATGCCAAGGCCGTCGCGACTTACGCCGACAAGGCCCATGAACAGACCATCACCGGCTTCCTGATGAACATCATCCCGACCACCATCGTCGGTGCGTTCGCCAGCGGTGATATCCTGCAGGTACTGTTCTTCTCCGTGCTGTTCGGCATCGCGCTCGGCATCGTCGGCGAAAAGGGCAAGCCCGTCACCGATTTCATGCATGCGATGATGTATCCAATCTTCAAGTTGGTCGCGATCCTGATGAAGGCCGCCCCTATCGGTGCTTTCGGCGCCATGGCCTTCACCATCGGCAAATACGGCATCTCGTCCGTCACCAACCTCGCCATGCTGATCGGCACCTTCTACATCACGTCCGCATTGTTCGTGTTCGTGGTTCTTGGCGCCGTCTGCCGCTATAACGGCTTCTCCATCGTCGCCCTCATCCGCTACATCAAGGAAGAGCTGCTGCTGGTTCTCGGCACCTCGTCTTCCGAAGCCGCCCTGCCGGGCCTGATGAGCAAGATGGAAAAAGCGGGCTGCAAGCGTTCCGTCGTCGGTCTCGTCATCCCCACCGGTTACTCCTTCAACCTTGACGGCACCAACATCTACATGACGCTGGCGGCCCTGTTCATCGCGCAGGCGACCGGCATCCACCTGTCCTTCGGCGAACAGATCCTGCTGCTGCTCGTGGCGATGCTCTCGTCCAAGGGCGCAGCTGGCATCACCGGCGCAGGCTTCATCACGCTGGCCGCAACGCTTTCCGTCGTACCTTCGGTTCCGGTGGCCGGCATGGCGCTGATCCTCGGCATCGACCGCTTCATGTCGGAATGCCGCGCACTCACCAACTTCGTCGGCAATGCGGTGGCAACCATCGTTGTTGCCCGCTGGGAAGGCGAACTGGATGAGGAGCAGCTCGCCCGCGTGCTGAGCGGCAAGGAAGAGTTCACCGGCATTGCCGATGTGGCTTCGCTTCCGGCTTCGGTTCAGCCCGCCGAATAAACACGACCTCCCAAGGTCTGGCCTGTCTCGGTTCTGTCCGGGCAGGCTCTCGCATGAAGGCCGGCGCATCGGATCGATGCGCCGGCCTTTCATCGTTTGAAGTCTCAACAACTGCGGAAAACAGTTTTTATCGCCTTGCCGATGCTGTAGGCCAGATCGAGCAAAACGAATGCGAAGAACGGAGTAGGCCCGCATGAAGAACCTGTTTCTGGCCTGGCAATTCTGGGCGCTGTTATCGGCAGCTTTTGCGGCATTGACCGCCATTTTCGCGAAGGTCGGCATCGAAAACGTCAATTCCGATTTCGCCACCTTCATCCGCACCATCGTCATCATCGCCGCTGCGGGCCTGATGGTTTATGTCACCGGCAACTGGCAGCAGCCCTCCACCATATCGGCCCGGACCTGGATCTTTCTCGTGCTTTCGGGTCTGGCGACCGGCGCGTCGTGGATATGTTATTTCCGGGCGTTGAAAATCGGCGATGCCGCCCGCGTCGCCCCCATCGACAAGCTCAGCGTCGTCTTCGTCGCCGTCTTCGCGGTGCTGTTTCTGGGGGAAAAGCTGTCGCTGCCCAACTGGCTGGGCGTGGCGCTGATCGCCTGCGGCGCGGTGCTCGTGGCGTACCGGGGATAGGCTGTCGAACGGCAATGCCCGGCCGGACGAACCGGCCGAGACATTCGCAAAGTCATCAGGCGCGTGCCGCCGCAACCTTGTCCAGACCACGCTTCACGCCGGCAAACAGGTCGTCCAGTTGTTCGGACGTGATGATCAGCGGTGGGCAGAAGCAGATGGATTCGCCGATCGGGCGAGTGATCACGCCTTCTTCCTCAATACCTGCGGCAATGGAGAGCGTCGCGTCGCCCGGCTTCGTGCCTTCCCAGGGCTTTATCTCCAGAGCACCGAGAAGACCGACGCCGCGCGCAGAATGCACAAGCGGGTGATCGGCAAGCGCGTTCAGATGAGCGAGGAACTTGCCTTCCAGCCGGGCGACATTGCCGACCAGATCGCGCTCCTGAATGATCTTCAGGTTTTCCAGACCCACCGCCGTCGCGACCGGGTGACCGGATGCGGTATAACCATGGCCGAAGGAACCGATGCGATCGGACTCGTCGGCGATCGGCTGGTAGAAATCGTCGTTCATGATGAGCGCCGAAAGCGGCATGTAGGATGAGGATATCTGTTTGGAAACGACAAGCACATCCGGCTTGATGCCATAGGTCTCGCAGGCAAACATCTTGCCGGTGCGACCAAACCCGCAGATCACCTCGTCCACGACAAGCAGAATGTCGTATTTCTTCAGGATCGCCTGCACGCCCTCCCAATAACCTTCAGGCGGCAGAAGAACGCCACCGGCACCCATCACCGGCTCACCCCAGAAGGCGGCGATGGTGTCGGGGCCTTCGCTGAGGATCAGATCCTCCAGCTCCTTCAGGATACGCGCGGTGAAATCCGCTTCGCTTTCGCCGTCCCTGCCGAAGTGCACATAGGAAGGGCAGGCCGTATGCAGCATGCGCTCCAGCGGCAGGTCGAAGCTTTCGTGGTTGCGCGGCAGACCGGTAAGCGAGGCGGAAGCGATCGTGACGCCATGGTAACCCTTGACGCGGCCGATGATCTTCTTCTTGTCCTTTTTGCCCAGCGCATTGGAGCGATACCACACCATCTTGACGGCAAGATCATTCGCCTCGGACCCCGATGAGGTGAAATGCACCTTCGACATCGGCACCGGCGCGAGCTTGATCAGCATTTCGGCAAGGTCGACGGACGGGCCATGCGTCTTGTAGGAAAAGGTGTGGTAATAGGGCAGCTTCTCCATCTGTTTCGTCGCCGCTTCCACCAGCCGCTTCTCGCCGAAACCGAGCGCCACCGACCACAGCCCCGCCATCGCCTCGATGTAGCGCTTGCCGCTGCTATCGGTGACATAGATACCCTCGCCGCTTTCAATCACCAGACCGCCGGTCTTTTCGAATTTGCGCAGGTTGACGTTCGGGTGCATCTGATAGGCGATATCGCGTCCCTCGACGGAATTCGGCAGGATGGTCATAGATAAAGGCTCCGTTTCGGTTGGATGGGCTGAAGTGTCAGACGTGCTGGCCGCCATTGATGAGAATTTCCGCGCCGTTGATGTAGCTCGATTGCTCCGAGCAGAGGAAATGAATGGTCTGCGCCACCTCCGCAGTGGTGCCGAGCCGCCCGAGCGGCACCTGCGCCTCCACCAGCTCGGCGGTGCCGGGAGAGAGGATCGCGGTGTTGATTTCGCCCGGCGCAATCGCATTGGCGCGCACGCCGCGCGGGCCGAATTCATGCGCCAGTTCGCGGGTCAGCGCCGCAAGACCCGCTTTCGAGGCGGCATAGGCCACGCCTGCGAAAGGGTGGACCCGCGAACCGACAATGGAGGTGACGTTAACGATACAGCCTTTCGCCGCCTCCAGCTCCGGCAGAAGCGCGCGGGCGAGAAGCGCCGTCGAGACGAGATTGACGTTAAGCACCCGCGTCCAGATTTCCGCCGTGGTGTCGGCAACGCCGAGACGGCTTCCGCCCTCACCCTTCGGCGAGATACCGGCATTATTGACGAGTGCGGCAAGCTTTCCTTCCGGCAGGCGCGAGCGCACTTCGTCGGCCAGATCATCGATACGGGACAAGTCCTCGAGATCAGCCTGGATGTGGCTCTCGCGAGCAGACGGCCAGCGGCACTCCTCCGAAAAAGGTTGCCGCGACACGGTGAGGATTCTCCAGCCTTTTTCCTGAAACAGCTTGACGGTGGCATGCCCTATTCCGCGGCTGGCGCCGGTCAGAAGCATAAAAGGAACAGCCATAAGAGAACTCCTGTGCCATGCGGACCGTTGAGCCGGTCACGCATTCAGCCCGCATGTTAGAGTGCTGCCACCCGCTGACAAGGGCTATTTTGTCGCGGCGCACGGATGGGAGCCGCGCCACGGGCTAATCCCATTTGATATAAGCCTTTCACCCGAAGGGAATATTTGAAGCCAGCCATTTGCCCATAAAATGAGGCCTCCCGAATGTGTGATCAGTATTGGGAGGGGGCAAGAATGCATATCGACATCATCGACACCGACGCCGGCTTCGAGGCGATCCGGCAAAACTGGGATGCGGTGTTCATGGCCGATCCCTACGCCCGGCATTTCCTGTCCTGGGGCTGGCTGCGGGACTATATGCCGCGCCGCAAGCGCTGGTTCATTCTGGCGCTGAGGGAACGTCCGGAAGGATCACCTTATGTGGCGTTTTTCCCGCTGCGCATCGTTACCGAGCCGGACAAGAAAACCGGCCGCTTCCACGACAGCATCGTCATGGCCGGCAATGCGGCAGCGGACTACGCCGGCTTCATCGGCCTGCCGGAATATGAACATCACGCCGTGGCCGGTTTCTGTTCCTATATACGGCAGCAGAACTGGACCGAACTCAAGCTCGACTATCTTTGCGGCCCACCGGAACGGAGAGACGCGATGGTCCACGCGCTTCAGGGACCACTCGTCATGTTCCGCGACAACATGCCGACCAACCCCTACAACATCAACAATTGCATCTGCCCGGTCGTGAACCTTCCGGACACGTTCGACGGCTATCTCGACAGCCACATGAGCAGCCAGACGCGGCAGAAGCTGCGACGTTTCATGAGAAAGGTGGAAGGCGGCGACGAATATCGCATCACCTTCGCAACCAGGGAAACGATCAAGCGGGACATGGACATCCTGTTCGATTTCTGGCGCATCCGCTGGGCGCCTTACAAGGGCAAGGAGCGCACGGAACTCCTGATCGGTGCAACACGGCAAATGCTGATGGACTGCTATATTCGCGGCGATCTGGAAGTGCCGGTCCTGTGGTTCGGCGACCAGCCGCTCGGAGCCTTGGCCAACATCATCGACCGGCAGAAAAAATCCGTTCTGTTCTACATCACCGGACGCGATGAGAACTGGAAGACCCCCTCACCCGGCCTCGTGCTGCATGGGCACTGCATCCGCCGGGCCATCGAGCAGGGTTTCAAGACCTATGATTTCCTGCGCGGCAACGAACCGTATAAATATTTCTTCGGACCGGAAGAGCATAAGCTGAGCTGCACGCTGTTTCGCACCCGCTCTGGCGACAATCTCGGCGGGACGCTCAATCCGCGCAGCATCCGCTTCGTCTATGAACAGGGCCTCAAACTTTACAAGACCGGCAAGAAGCCGGCCGCCAACATCGCCTTTACCCAGGTGCTGGCAGCGGCACCGGATCATCTGGGCGCACAATTCGGGCTTGCCAATCTGACATTTGACCGGGGTGAATTCCGGGAAGCTGAAATCGCCTTTCTGACACTTCTCGCCAGCGATCAGAACCCGGTTACGCTATGGATGCGGATCGGCGAGGCGCGGCTGGCGCAACGGCAATACCACGAGGCGTCCGAAGCCTTCCGGCAGGTGACCAATCGCGCGCCCTTCCACCGGGAAGCGCTCTACAAATGCGCCGTGGCGCTTATTGCTGCCGGCAGAACCGTGGAAGCCGCCGAAATCCTCGACAGGCTGCAGCACTATCATTCGGACGATGCGACGCATCTGGAATATGCCGAAAAAGCGCGCTCAGCCCTTGCCCGGCTGGAACTGGAAAAAGCAAGGGTTCCGCTCCCGGCCGACGCCATTGCGCTTGCCGCCAAGCCAAAAACAACGGGCAAGCGCTGGCACCCGCCAAAGGTTTTGCATTGAAGGCAATGATCTGTAAGTTGCGGCAGGAAAACCCGGCCGGACGACTTGCAAGGATTTTATATGTTTCTGACCAACAGGGATATGCTCGACCTCGTTGAGCTGCGCCATGATCTGCACCGCCATCCGGAAATTTCCGGCGAGGAGAAGGAAACGGCGCGGCGTATCCGTACCTTCCTCGAGCGGGCAAAACCCGATCGGATTTTTGCCGATCTGGGCGGCCACGGCGTGGCTGCGGTTTATGACAGCGGAAAAAGTGGCCCGGCGATCCTGATCCGCTCGGAACTCGATGCGCTGCCCATTCAGGAGAAGAGCGAGACCGAATACCGCTCCGGCACCGACGGCAAGGGCCATCTCTGTGGCCATGACGGCCATTCCACCATTCTGACGGCGCTGGCGCTCGGCCTGTCGCGTCAACGTCCCGAAACCGGCAGCGTCATCCTCCTCTATCAGCCGGCGGAAGAAACCGGCGCGGGTGCGGAGGCCGTCATCGCCGATCCGCGCTTTGAGGAAATAAAGCCGGATTATTCCTTCTCGCTCCATAATCTTCCCGGCCTGCCGTTCGGACATGTCAGCGTGGTGGAAGGGCCGGTCAATTGTGCCTCGAGAGGTATCAAGATCCGCCTCTCCGGCAAGACGGCGCACGCCTCCTCGCCGGAGCACGGCGTTTCGCCAATGCGGGCGATATCTGACTTGATGCCGGCGTTGACCGATCTCGGTTCCGGCTTTCCGCCGCAGCCCGATTTTTCGATGGTGACGATCACCCACGCCATCATGGGTGAAGCGGCCTTCGGCATTTCCCCGGCTGACGCGGAAATCTGGGCGACGCTCCGAACGCTGACCGACGACCGGATGGAGAAGCTCTGCGCAGACGCGGAGGCGCTGGCGAAAAAGGTTGCCGACGAACAGAACCTGACTCTCGACATCGCCTTTGACGATATTTTCCTGCATTGCGAAAACGCGCCGGAGGCCGTCGACCATATCCTGCGGGCGCTGGATGAAGAGAAAATTGCCCACAGTGCCGAAGGCCTGCCCATGCGGGCGTCGGAGGATTTCGGCCGGTTCCGCGCCGTCTCGTCATCCGCCATGTTCTTTTTGGGTGCAGGCAAGGACTATCCCAACCTGCACAATCCCGACTACGACTTTCCCGATGGGTTGATTGACATCGGCGCGCGCATCTTCATGCGCATCATCCGCAACCTCACCAACGCGCGATAAAATCAGCCGCCGCCCTGCGGGCCGTTGCCCGGCCGGGCGGCGCGCACCGCCGACAGTCCCTTGATGCCATCCTGATTGCCGATGGAAGCGAGACTTTCGAAAATCTGGGCGGCATCGGCATAACGGCGCATGGCAAGGAAGGAATAACCGCGCAGCACCATCAGGTCACTGCGCTCATCAGCAAGCCGGGCCCGCTGGTCGAGGAGGAGGAGCGTTTCCGCATAACGTTTCGACTGGAAGGCGGAAACCGCCCTGTCCGCCAGGATCGAGACCTGCAATTCCGTTGCCCGCGGGCGGTCCATGCGCGATTTCGTCGCCGAAACGGCGGCATGGTCCGTCAGCCCCATGCGCAGATAGGCAAGACTTTGGCCATAGGCGGCGTCGCTTTTAACAGTCGACTGACCGCCTTCTATGGCGGATTCGAAAGCCTTCAGGGCTTCCGCCGGCCGGTTCGTCCCCATCAGGCACCAGCCGAGATCAAGCGCCTGCTGCGCCGGCAGGCGCTGTGGATCGGGATAGACCGCGCAGGAACGAGGACGCGACGCGGCGCTTGTCATTCTCTGCGTCTGCGCCGGCAGACGCGCCTGCTTGCGGGAAGGTTCCGGGGCGGGCTGCTGGACAGCTGCCTGGCTGTAAACCACCGCCGCCTCGCCCTGCGGCACATAGGGTGCAGGTGCCGTAGACGGTGTAGTGGCAGCCACAGGCGGTGCGGTTACGGGCGCCACCGGTTGCCCCGACTGGTCGACCATGCGTGCCGTTCCCACATCGGCGATGCGCTGCGAACGGCTTGCCCATTGCTGCTGGATGCCACGCAGACCAGCCAGATTGCGCAGATCGTGATAGCTGACCGCCATGCCATAGGCCGATGGCTCGTCATCCGCCTTCCAGCCGAGCGCTGTGCTGAACCATTGCAAGGCGAGTGGCGTCTGCCGGAAAGCAAGCGAATACCAGCCGAATTGCTGCGCAGTCGCCGCATCCTTGCGGGCCACCGTTTCCGCGGCGATGCGTTGCAGCACCTCCGGCGGCAGCACGACAGGCGGTTCGAGCGCCAGAAGATTGGCCGTTGCGGCAAGATAGGTCGCAAGCGCATCGTCGGAAGCGGTGCGCCATTTATACATGACGTCCTCGGCTTCACGCGGCTCGTTGCGGTCGATCAGCGCTAGTGCCAGACCTTGCGATGCCGACGCGCTGTCCTCTTCTTCCCGCGCTTTGCGGAACCACTTTTCCGCCTCCGTCATGTTCTTCTGGCGAATATTGTACCAGCCGAGCAGCAGAGCGTCGCTTGCAAGCTTGTCGGTCTCCGCAAGCCTCTCAAGCCGCATCACGTAGGCGGAGGGAACGGAAATACCCTCTTTCTCCCCTGCCTTCGCCACGAACTGGCGGGCGAGATCGTTCTTGACCGGCTCGAACTCCAGCTGACCATCGGCACCGGGCTTTTCCTTGGCCAGCAAGTCACCCATCATCTCCGCCGGCAAAAGCGCAGATGCCTTCTGCACCGTGGCGAGCCGGTCGCTTGGCGTGGTGCAATTGTTGAGGATGTAGAGATAGGCGTCCCGCGCCCGTCCCATCCGGTCAGTATTGGCGAAAGCGTCGGCAACGCGCCATAAAACATCGACCTCGCTGCAGGTCAGCAGGCCAGGATTGTTGGCGGCTGCATCCACCACCGTCGCATATTGCTTGAGATCGGACGCGTTGACGAGCCGTTGGCGAGCCTCGGCAAGAGCAAGCATGCCGGTCAGATTGTCAGGCGGCTGCCAGCCGGGCTCCGCTTGCTGGCGGTCGGCTATCGCTTTTCTCACCTCCGCATAACGGCCATCGGTATAGAGCTGCCACATGGCATCGAGCTTGGGATCGCCGTTTGCAGGAATGGCAAGCGGATCGGCAGGCGGTGTCCAGTTGGGATAGAGGGTGCGCAGCCGGGCGATTTCGGCCTGAAGACGCTGGGTGTCGCCCTTGGCCGCGAAATACCGCAGGGCGCTCAGATCGACCTCTGGCATATTGGATGACACCGGCTGGGTCGCACGCGGTGCTGGTGCCTGCGCCATCTGCGGCTCTGGTATTTGTACGTCCGTTTGTATCTGCGGTTGCGGATCTGTCGCCGGCACCGTTACAGGCGGTGTCGCGGGTTGCGTTAGCTGCGCCATCTCGCGATTTTTAAGGAAAGCATTGATCTGCGCCGGATTGGCTGCCGGAGAAATGCGCTGCGCCGCACGGTTGTCGCCAACCGCCGACGTATGCATGTCCGACACCCGCCCGAGGATGGTGTCGCGCCAGTGGAAGGCGGCGAGTGCCACCAGAAGCAGGATGAGAGCCGAGGTCGATAGAGGCTTGTTCATCGGCATTCCCCGTTATTCCTTACCAGAAACGACAATGCCAGAAGATGCAATGTAGAAGGATAATAAAGCGTTGGCTGGAAATTTTTAAGTTCGGCAGGAACGGCAGGGCCGCCGCCCGCGCAAACCGCAAGCGCCGGAATGATACGATAGCCGGGGTCCGACAGAACATCCTTCACCGCTCCGCTCTTCAGATCGAAGGTTCCGGCAGCACCGCTTTCCAGCGTCATGCCATTCTTCAGGCGGGTAAGCAGTTCCGGCGAACCCATTTTCGCCCTTGCTAGATAAAGCGGTATCCGCACCGCATTATAACCGAACTCAGGCGGAAAAGCAGATGCCGGTTGCGGTTTCGTCTTCACCGACACCCAGTCGGCGGGCAATTTCCTGTCGCTGAAAGCAAATGTGCCGATCTGCGCAACGCCGTCGTCGGCAAGCGCTTTCCAGAGCGGTGATGGTGCGACAAGATTGAGGACCGGAAATGCCTCGAAAATCAGATAGGAGGGATTGACCACCGGGCCATCGCCCCGCTCGCTCTCGCCAAAGCCGCTGGCGGCCGGCAAAAGCAGCGTTCGCCCGCCGCGCTGCACGACAGTCTTCTTGAGGATGGCAGATGCGATGGCCGCCGACGCCTCGGCATAATCCTGCCGGTTCCACTGTCCGGCAGCCAGCGCCAGCGCGTAGGCGATCAGAATATCGCCATCCGTGGCGTTGTTGATGTCAGTCACATGCGGTCTGGTGCGCGGATCCCATTTCCAGGCGGAAAGCCCATCGTCACGCACCAGCAGTTCGGTACGCGTAAAGCTCCATATCAGTTCGAAGTCGGCAAGGTTTTCGGAAAGAACGGCAAGCCACATGCCGTAACCCTGGCCTTCGCTGTGGCTGATATTGCTGTTACCGGTATCGATGATGCGCCCACCCGGATCGAGGAACGCGCTTTTATAGGCTGACCATGCCTCCGGCGAGACCGATGCGGCACGGCTGACGGAGGTGCTTGCGATCAGCGCCACCAGCGACACGCAGAAAATGCGGGCAAGTCTCAAAACCCCAGGCTTCATCGGTGTCGCCCCATCATGCGCAGCATTGTGAAGGTGGCGAGGCCCAGAAGCGACACGAACCCGATGAATGCCAGCGAATAGGAAAGAACATTGGAGGACAGCCAGTTGGCGGCAATCAGCCTCCAGTTCGAAAGCGAAAACGCCCGCGTGGCATAAAAATACGGCTGTTCCACCTCGACTGTTTCGATCTTTTCGGCACCAGCATCGTAAGCGGCGACCCGTCCCGTGACGTCACGCCAATGGTTTTCGCGCACCAGCGACGACATGCCGTCACGAAGCTCCGCCGAAGTCGGCGCAGTGGCCAGCGTCCAGACCCCCTCGCCGGAGGGGCTGAGACCCTGCGCCAGCATGAAGGAGACATTACCAGGCGGCGCATAGGGTTGCTCAGCTGCCGGCAGGAAACGCAACGTATCCGAACTCAGGTCGAAGTTCCGCTTCAGCCACTCCTCGAAGGAGGACACCTGACCCTGCCAGATGCCGCCATCCACCCTTTCCCGCCAGTCGTTGAAAAGGGTTTCGCTGCTCTGCGCAGGTGGCTGAACGCTGGCTCCCATTTTCCAGGATACCTGGCTGGAAGGGACAAGATTGAACTGGCTGATCAGTGATTGCGGGAATTGCGAAATCGTCCCAACGAACAGGGCGTCACGGTCGCCGATCACCAGTGGTGAGGCGACGGTCTCGACATTGATCGGATGCCCCGCGGCACTCGCCAGCCGGCTGACCAACGTCGCCGCCGCCGACATGGTGTCGGTGTCGAAACGGTCAAGCGACAGCGCAATCGGGTTTGCGGCAAACCTGTAGGGCTGCCCGGCACCTGCCATCGCAGCGAGATCCGGCTTGCGGCCGATCTGCGCGTAGTTCGGAATATGGATTTCCGATGTGTCGAACAAAGCAAAACGCGGGGTCGTGTTGGCCGGCGCTCCCGGCGCGCAGGCTTGATCCTGCGCTGTCATCAACACAGCCTCGATGGTGATCTTGTTCGGCCCCGGCTTGAAGTGACGCATCGTCACATTGATGGGCAGATGCCGGAAAATGCCGCCGCCATTATTGGAGATCGGCACAGTAGATGCGATCTCGTCATTGACGTAGATATCGATATGGCTGCCGGGCAGTACCTGCGAGGAATAGGCGGCATCAAGCAGCATGGCCGCCTCGCCATAGGCCGACGCATAAAAATCGGCGGGCATACCGACATAAAACTCGTTGCGGAAACGGCGTCCGCCAAATTCGGCGCTCTCTATGCCGAGTTCGGAAAGCGCGATGCGGCGGTCCGACATGACGAGCGGCACGTCCGGCGCATGCCAGCTGCGGGTGGAAAAAGTCGTTCTCTGGGTGCCGGGCGTGCGCGAGATCGAAGAAAACAGCGTCTCTATCGCCGCCTGTACCGCCTGCGGAGTGGGGCCGCTGACGAGGAGTGGCGAGAGACCGCCCGATGCAGCACTGTCGAAACCGGCAAAAGCGCCAGCCGATGCTTCCGGCGGCACCACTCCGGTGATTGCGGCGATCTCGCGCGCAGTGCCGACAAAAACCACCAGCGTTCCCGCCTTGCGTTCGGCAGACGGGGCCGTCACGAAGCGGATCATCTGGTTCGGCATCTGGGTTCTGAGCGCCAACGCCTGTGAAAGGCGCAAAAGCGAATCCGCAAATGCCGGATTGCCGAGCGCCGGCGCGACGATCTCGATCGACGTCGCCGCCTTGGCGTCCGGTCCGGTCGCCTGAATGTCGTCGATATTGGAGAAGTTGCCGGCGACGTCGGCGTTAAAGCCGATGTAGGTGTTCGCCGGATTGACATCGGTCCACAGATCGTAGGTGGACTGGATCGTGCAATCGGTTCTGTGGCGCTGCTGCACGCCGAGCGTCACGATATTCGCGCCGACCTGCAAGACGCCGGGCGGAATTTTCAAGGAAACATTGCCCTCGCTGTCAGGCGCCTCGATGCGCGCTGCATCCAGCGGAACATTGTTGAGCTTGACCTGGAAATTCGAATTTTCCGGCGCGACCACGATGGCGTTCTGATAGCCGATATTCAGCGAAACAGCGGCATTCACCTGCTCTGGCGTCAGGTAGATGCTCCATTGCCGCCGATCCATCTCGCCGGAAAGGCTGAGCTTTTCATAGGGCAAAATATAACGGCGGCGGCTATCGGCAGCGGGCGACGAGGCCTGAACGGGTATGGGCCTAACCTCACCCTGCGACGGTATGGCCACGGGCGGCGTTAACGGCCGCAGCGGTGGTTGCGGCGCGGGTGCAGGCTGCAACGCAACAGGAGGCTGGATAGAGGGCTGGCGTGGCGCAGTCGGGGGAATTGCCGGCGGCGGCACGGGTGCCGGGGCGGTCTGGGCGGGCCTTTCCGGCGACATGTCGAAGGGTGAGGCCTGCGCCATCGCACCGGTTGCGACGACACCCCACATCAGCGCTGTCAGTGAACTCCGGATTGTTTTGCAGCCGGTCATTTTACAACTCCGGCAGGCTTGACGGTTTTGGAGGCGGGCCGGAGCGCCTTGACCAGATAAAAAAGGCCGCGCTGCGTCTGGAAGAGCGATATCGCCAGGAAGATCGCCGTGCCGCGAATGAGGCCGGGGTTCTTGCGGCGTACGCGCTGGAACTCGCTCCATTGTTCGGAATTGGCGAAGATCAGGTCGGCGATCAGGCGGTGATCAATGGCGCGCTGCGGCGAGAATGTGCAGCCTATCGAAACGAAACCTTCACCCCGGACCGTCCGGACCACATTGATGGGCATGGTTTCCGGCACGCCTTCGCTGTGCGGCTTGACCCTTACGATCGCAGTCGTGTTCTTTTCGATAGCGGTGATGCTGTCGAAAAGATTGATCAGCAGACCATGCACCGACACGTTGTCGATGGAGGCCGGCACCCATGCGTCGCTACCCTCGAGCTTGACCTCGCAGCGCCGCTTGACGGTGATGCGCCGCGACGCCGATTTTTCGCCGCGCTCCGAGACAACGCCAAGCGCGCAGCCTGCGAAGATGAGGTTGAGCAGGTTCCAGCCACCGACGACGAGCGTAACGTCCGCCTTGTAAGGCTCGGCATAGATGCGCCAGATGGCAAAGGCCATCGCCACCAGCAGAAGCGCGAAAATGACGAAGAACGGGCGGCTGATCTCTGACAACCGCGCCTCGGCGATGGATTCGTCCTTCGCCGTCACCTTGAAGGTCGGTTTGCCCGGATTGAAGATCACCGAAACGACGGCGGGCAGAAGGTGGACCGTCTGCACATATTCGTAAAGTTCCGAAATCCACGGCCAGCGGAAGCTGCCGTAGAGATAGTTCTGCATCATCAGGTTCACGAGCATATAGGCAGCCGTATAGGCAAGGAACTCGCCGCCCGAGGCCACGAAAATCTGAAGATCGAAGAACAGATAGAACAACGGCGCGAACAGGAAGATCGTGCGCGGGAACGGAAACAGCCAGAACAGCGTCGATGACATGTAGCAAAGGCGCTGCGTGAAGGAGAGACCGCGCCGGAACAGAGGCTGGCGAAAGATCAGGATCTGCATCATGCCCTGCGCCCAGCGGCTGCGCTGGCCGATGAAGCTTGCGAAGGTGGCCGGCTGCAATCCGGCAATCAGCGGCTTGTCGACATAGATGCTGTTCCAGCCGCGCGAATGCAGCGCCAGCGCCGTTTCGCAATCCTCGGTGATGCTGACGCCGCTGAAGCCATCGGAATCTTGCAGCGCCTCGCGCCGCAGCACGGCGGCGGAACCGCAGAAGAACGCGCCGTTCCATTTGTCGAGACCGCGCTGGATGATGCCGTAAAACATCTCGTTTTCGCTCGGCATCGTCTCGAAGGTGCGCAGGTTGCGCTCGATGGGATCGGGATTGACGAAGAAATGCGGCGTCTGCACGAGAAAGAGCCGTGGGTCTTCCTCGAAATAACCCACCGTTTCCAGAAGGAAATCGCGGGCGGGCGCATGGTCGGCGTCAAACACCGTCACCAGTTCGCCGCTCGAATGGGCGAGACCGTTATTGAGATTTCCGGCCTTGGCGTGGACGTTGCGCTCGCGCGTCAGATAACGCACGTCGAGATCCTCGCACAGCTTCTTCAGCTCCTCGTGGCGGCGCTGCGCCGCCTGTGCCTCAATGATGTTGCTGGCATTGCGCTTCTGCACCGAGCCGCCATCGTCCAGCAGCCAGACGGTGAACCTGTCGGCCGGATAGTCCATGTTCTTGGCCGCCGCGAGCGTATTGGCCAGAAGCTCGGCATCTTCGTTGTAGCTCGGTACAAAAACATCGACCGTCGGCCGGTAATCGGGCGAGCCGGGCCGGGTCTTGCGCGAAGGTAGCGGCATCGACACGATGACGAGGCTGAGGCCCAGCATGACGACGCTGTACATTTCCGCGAGGTAGAGCAGAAACCCCGGAATGAAGTTCTCGAGCTGATTGACTGGCGGCAAGGTGCTCGTGGTGCGCCAGTAGACATAACGCAGCACGATGGCCGTGCCGAAGCCGAGCGCCACCAGACGCCATGCCCCCTGCCCGTTGAACCCCTTGATCGTTGCCAGAAGGACAAGCGAGATCGCCGTGGCGACCAGATGCGTCTGCAGGCTGACCGGCATCGTAACGATGGCCAGAACGCAAAGCGACACAAGCAACCAGACAATGATTGTGATGGCCTTGCTCATCCTGAAACTTTCCGTTTTCCTGCCCGCCGCAAATATCGGTCCGGATTTCTTGCGACCCGCGCCTCGGCGCCATCCTCGGTTCTGGTTCCAGCCATCATCTGCATCCCTGAGACGCCCCCGAACCGGACAGACATGCTGGCGAGGGAATGGACACCTGCGGAACCTGCGGCGGCGGCTGGCCGCTCTCCACCCGCCTGCCCGCCACTGCGGGCCTTGCCGGCTGAACGGGAGCGCCTGCCGATGCGGGCGACGGAATGCTGACGGCCGCAACCGGCGGCAGCGGCTGCGGCTCCACCTGCACGGGGGCGATCGCAGCAGTGGCAGCGACGCGGCGCGCGGGCTGCGGCGGTATGCTCGCGGTCACTTCACTACCGGGGCGCATCGGCACCGCATCCGTTTTCATGGGATAGACCGGATGCCCCGGCCGGCCGAGGTTGCTGTCCACCGCCTGCGGCGTGCCGTAAGGATTCCAGCTTTGCGAGGCATAGGTGCCGGTAATCGTGTAATTATACATGACTGTCAGAAGCTGCTCGACGCTTGCCCCCGACTGGCAAAGCCGCAGCCGCACCTTGATACGTCCGAGGTTGCGGAAATCCTGCCGCATGCTTTCCGGCGAGCGTATGTCCTGCCAGCCAAAAAGACAGGTATCGTTGCCCCGCCCCTTGCCGGCCGCATAAGAAAAGGCGCCGTAGCCGTTCTGCAGATAGTTCGCCGACATGGCGATGTTTTCGCCCGGAAACTCGGCGCGGATTTCCCGCGCGACGGAGGATGCCCTAAAGCCGGTGAAAGTGAGAGCGTCGCGATCGGTATCGCCAGCCTGTTGCGGGCCGAAAAACTCTGCCTTGATGTAGTTCTGTCCGGGTGTGGCGGCCTCTGAGCGCAATATGACCTGCTGCGACGCCGCGTTGGAATAGGTGCGATTGATCACGGTTACGATTTCCGGGCCGCCGGGTGGCGGGAAAACCAGCGCCTCGGACGCAGACAACATCTGTGCACCCCCGAACGACCTGACGCCCGAGGGAGTATTGCAGCCCGCAAGAACCGCAATGGAGAATAGCAATGAAGTATAGGCAGAAAATTTCACTGCCTTACGCCCCTTTATTTCCCCAAGCCCAATCAGGTTAAAAGGAGACCGAATCACTAATGACCAGACCATTGCTACGAAATACGTGAGGATTACGAATAATCAATCTCAAATTTGTATTGTAATTTCTGATACTTTGTGGCTTCCGAATCATCCCGGATCCCTTATTTGCCGCACAAAACGTCGGAACCAATCGCGCTGGTGCGGGTTCGCTCGGCGTGAGGTCGATATTTTTACGGTTGCAGCGCAATATGTCCCATGGTCTACTTGCGCCTATAGTTACGTATTTTTATTGATCATATTTTTCATTCAACTGTAAAAACAGAGAGTTGACGCATGACTGTGCAATTTCCGAGTATCGCGCAGGCGCTTGCCGAAGAGATCGGGACATTACGGAAATGGCTGGACGAGGATGCCCTGCCGCTCTGGTGGGAGGCGGGTTCCGCCCGTCCGGACGGTGGCTTTTACGAACGCCTCGCCCAGGATGCGAAACCGGTTTTTTCCGATGATCGTCGCGCCCGCGTGCAGCCGCGTCAGGCTTATTGTTTTGCCGCCGCCGGTCAGCATGGCTGGCAAGGCCCGTGGAAGGATGCGCTGCTACATGGGCTGAGCTGGTTCGAAAAAGTCTATCGCCTCGACAACGGCCTCTACGGCAACCTTGCCGACCAGACCGGCAAGCTGATCGATCCGTCCTTCGATCTCTACAATCAGGCTTTCGCCCTTTTCGCCGCCGCGCAGACCGCCGCGGCCCTTCCCGAGCGCAAGGACGAAATGCGCGGCCGGGCGCTGGATATCCTCGCCATCCTCAAGCGCGACTACAAACATCCCGTCGCCGGCTTCGAAGAAGCAAACCCGCCGCGCATGCCGCTCTGCTCCAATCCGCACATGCATCTTTTCGAGGCGATGCTGGCCTGGGAAGTGCAGGATCCCGAGGGCCCATGGACGGCACTGGCCGACGAGATCGCCGATCTCGCGCTCACCCGCTTCATCGACAGCGGCAATGGCGGGCTTCGCGAATTCTTCGGCCATGACTGGATGCCCTTTGAGGGCGACAAAGGTCGCATCATGGAACCGGGCCACCAGTTCGAATGGGCCTGGCTTCTGGTGCGCTGGGGCAGCCTGCGCAACAATGACGAGGCAATCGCCAAGGCCAGGCGCCTGTTCGAGATCGGCGAGGAATATGGCATATGCCCGCGCCGCAAGGTGGCGATCATGAGCCTCTACGATGATTTTACGGTGCATGACGGGCTGGCGCGGCTGTGGCCGCAGACGGAATGGCTTAAGGCGGCCGTGCGCCTTGCCAGTGTGAGCAGTGGCGAGGAGAGGCAGCGTTACCTCGCCTCCAGCCTCAGGGCCATCGGCGCACTGCAACCCTTCCTCGATACGCCGGTAAAGGGATTGTGGTTCGACAAGTGGCCGGCCGACCGCCCGATGCTGGACGAGCCGGCACCGGCCAGCACCTTCTACCACATCGTTTGCGCCATCTATGAGGCGGAAGCCGTGCTCGCGGTCAGCAGTTAAATGTCCGGGCGGGCGAGCGGGCCGGGCGTCCGCTCGGCCCGCTCGGCCTCAGTTGAGCCGGGCCGGACGCACGACGCGCCAGTCAGGCTTACCGAGATTGTGCGGCCAGTTATGAACGTCCTTGTCGTTGAAATAGACGACCTCTTCCAGCTTTGGAAAATCCGCCTGTTTCAGCGTTACGTCGTTCATCCATGGACGGACGTAGGAATCACCACCTTCATAACCCAGTTCGGCGACCCAGACCGGTTTGTTGAAGGTTTCGACAAGTCCATAGCCCTTGCGCAGCAGATCGGTGAACGTCTTCGGTCCGCCATATTCGATCTTGTCATAATCCTCGAGACCGAAGACCGAGAGACCAACCAGATCCGCGTAGCTGTCACCGGGGTAATAGGTGCGCAGACCATCGAGACCTTTCGGGGACCACATCACCTTGACGCCGGGGACCGCCTTGCGGGTCATGTCCACCATGCGCTTGTAGGCTGTGATATAGTCCTGCGGGTTCCAGCCCGACCACGAGAAACGGCCGGACGTGTCTTCCATTTCCTGTCCCCAACGCAGGATCAGCGGGCTTTTCATTGCCGCCATGCGTGCGGTAATCGCCTGCATGTTCTTGTCATAGTCACCTCCCAGCACCTTGCGGCGCAATTCGTCGGAGGTGAGGCGCCAGTTGACGTCCCATGACCATGGCTCGACCGTGATCAGCACGTTGCGCTTGCGCTCCAGGGCATAGGCGTCGGCGAGCGCAAGGCTGTCGAGATCCACGTCCTCCCAGGGCAGGAACAGATGTTCCGTCGCCACCCCGGTCTGGCCGGTGAAATCGCCGTGCGGATCGTAAGCGCCGAAGCGGATACCATCCGCATGCAATGTCGGGCGCTTGTCGGCAAGCGTCTTCATACCCGTGGAACCCATGGTTGCGACGCCCTGGGCATCCAGTTTGAACATGGGGTACATGCTGGCTGAAGCAGCGACTGCAGCCCCACTTGCGAAAAGCAGTCTTCTTCTTGTTATTTGCATGACACTTCCTCCTACCTCGTCGCAGTCATCGCCTTGTCATAGGCGGCGATTTGCGGGGTGACATCGTCCTTGCGGACAAGTTTCAGGAATTCATCTCCGGGACGTGGCGGGTTGTGTCGGAACACATACCAGGAACCTCCCTGCTTGCGCTGGTAGAGCACCTTGCCGATGCGACCGTGGTCGAAGCAGGTATCGGCCTTGCCGCTTCCGTTATCGGCTTTCCAGGTGGCACGCATGCACAGCGTGCCGTTGGAATCGACGGTCCAGCGGCCTTCACCGACGGACTTTTTGCCTTTTTCTTCCGTCAGGGCGATGAATTTGCGGCCATCGGCGATGAAGCGTCCGCCGCCCGTATCCCATTTCCAGGTCTTGTCGAAGTACATCTCCACGACTTCGCTGGTTCTGAGCGGTTTCGGCGTCTTCGTGCCGCCTGCGGCGTGGACGGCACTTGGCGCGATCACCGCAAGGCAGAGTACGAAAGCGGAGAATCCGCAGTTGCTTATTGTTGTTCTCATCACAGCCTCCTCCTTCTAATGTCCGACCCTATTGTCGGCCAGCATGATCTCTCCGGTTGTCACCACCGGCGACGGCACCACGACGGGTTCCGCCTGCACTTCCCGGCTCCCGGGCAGTCCTGGCACGGTGATGCGCAGTTTCAGGCGCACCGATCTCGCACCTTCCACGCCCGCACCGGCGACCGTGAACCGTGTTTCTGTGAAACTGACATAGGGTTGCCCGTGCGACAGGGCCTCCAGCCCGCCAATCGCATGGGAGCTGAGTTCCACAGCACTTCCGGCCACCAGCAGCAACGAACAGGCGGCGGCAGTCGCCCCGCCGCGCAATGCCGGCAACCGCGGCAGGCCGTTTTCCATCGTGTGACGGATGAGAAGAAACACCGAAAGGCCCGCATAGATCGCCACATTAATCGCGGCGAAAATGAAGAAGCCCTCTGCCCCGCTCTCACGCGGCGCCAATGCCATGGCCAGAAGGCTGAGCGCCGCCAGAACCATGTAAGGCGCGATTACCCGGAAAGGCAGCGGTGGTTTTGCCTGCGTACCCTTCGGCGTGATGCGGAAATCCACGAAATCGCCACGGATCGTATCGCGTATCGCGGCAAGCACACCCATCAGTGACCAGGGCCAGCGCAGGAACAGGAATACCATGGCTTCCCAGCTGAAGAGCCTTGCATCATGCGGGCGGAAAACCCCCGTGGCCCGCCAGAAGAATGCGAACACGATCATGATCAGCGAAATCGGCAGGAAATGTGCCAGAAACACCGGATAGGACGCATTGACGAGGACATGACCGCTCAACAGCGCGACGGCAGGCAGTACGAACATCAGCGCCATGAAGCCGGAAAACAGCGGATACCAGAGCTGCGAAAACAGGAACTGGAACTTCAGCCGCAGGGGCAGTTTCGGCACGTAATGCCTCGAATATTGCAGCAGAATGGTCATCAGGCTACGCGACCACTGGAACTCCTGCACGATGAGATCGGCAAAGGTCACCGGCCCGTCGCCGTGGGCAATGGCGTTGACGGCATGGACGCCGCGCCAGCCACCGGCATTCATTAAAAGCGTGGTGGAATGGTCCTCGGCAAGCTCCGGTCCAAGACCGCCCACCTCACGCAGCGCCTTCGTGCGCACTGCGTAATGCGAGCCGATGCAGAGCGGCGCCCAGCCGTTGTTATAGCCCAGTTGCAGCGCGCCATGCAGGCTCGCCTCAGCATAAAGCCTGCCGCGTGCAGCCCAGCTTTCCTCGGCATTGGCATCGCATATGCTCGGCGCGGAGACATACCCGATCGCCGGATCGGCAAAGGGACGGATGATCTCGCTCAGATATTCCGGTTCCGGCACATGATCCGCATCGAACTGGGCGACGAAATCATAACGCTCGTAACCGTAGTGATCGTAGAAATAAGCGAGATTGCCTTCCTTGCAACGGGTGCGGCGTGGCCATGTCTTGCGGTGATAATCGGCGACACCTTTTCGGGTCGAAACGAAAACGCCATGCGCGCCACACCATTTCAGCGTCTGCGCATCCGGATCTTCATCCGCAAGCCAGACATCGAATTCCAAACCCTTCTGTTCGAGCATGGCGAGCAACGTCTTCTGCACCACGGCGAAAGGTTCCGAAGGCGCCTTGGTAACGACCATCGCCACCCGGCCCTGCGGCAATGGGGAACGCCGGTCTACGACCTTCGCGTTGAGGAAGATGAAGATGAAATAGGACGGCAGAAGCGTGATCCACGCGAGCGTCAGGGTAACGACGGTATAATAGGGCCAGTCGATGATGCGGTCGCGGTCAAGCCACCAGACCCAGAAATAGGCAAGTGTCACCAGCCAGCCGCCGATGCCGAGACGATAGGCCATGCGGTTCCAGCCGCTGAAAATCGGCAGCATCCGCAATTCGCCTGCGACAGCACGCGATGATGTGACGGAAGGGGTAGAGCGCGTCCTCATGACAGCACCTCCAGCCCGAAGCCGGGACCGGCCGTGCGGATGATGGTATCGATATCGGAGCGCTTCGGCGCAAAGCCGAGGGTCTCCCTTGCTCTTTCTATATCGGCGAACAGGGCAGGCGGATCGCCGGCGCGTCTTGCGCCGAAATGCACCGGCACCTCCTGCCCCGTTACCCGGTGGATCGCCCGGATGATATCGCCGACCGATGTGCCGTGGCCGGAGCCAAGATTGACGCGCAACGTCTCGCCGCCATCGGCAAGATAGTTGACGGCGGCAACATGGGCGTCGGCCAGATCGCTGACATGAATGTAGTCGCGAATGCAGGTGCCATCGCTGGTGTCGTAATCCGCACCGAACACATCGAGTTGCGGCAACCTTGCGGCGGCGGCCATCAGCGCCCGGGGGATCAGATGGGTCTCCGGCTCGTGACGTTCGCACAGCTCTCCATCCGGATCCGCACCCGCCGCATTGAAATAGCGTAGCGCAACGAAACGCAGGCCATAGGCAGCGGCATAGTCGTCGAGTGCCATTTCGAAAATCAGCTTCGTGCGCCCGTAAGGATTGACCGGCATCTGCGCCGTTTCCTCACGGATCGGCAACTGCGGCGGCACGCCATAGGTGGCGCAGCTGGAGGAAAACACCAGCCCGCCGATATTCTGGTCGAGACAGGTATCCAGCAACGCCAGGCTGCCGCCGACATTGTTGCGGTAATATTTGCGCGGGTCCTCGACGGATTCGCCGACATAGGCATTGGCGGCGCAATGGATGACGAAGGCCGGCGAGAACTCCTTGAGCGTGGCTTTCAAAAGGCCACGATCAAGAATGTCGCCCTCGATGAAAGGTCCCCAGCGAACCGAATCCGCGTGACCCGTCGAGAGATTATCGTAAGCAATGGGCTTGAAGCCGGAATGCGCCAGCGCCTTGCAGATGTGGCTGCCTATAAATCCGGCCCCGCCCGTGACGAGGATTGTGCGGGCCATCTCATACGGCCTCCGCGACCTTCTTGCCGGCCAGCAGCGCATCGAAATAGGCGATGGTTCTTTCCAGGCCGATTTCGAGCGGTACACGCGGTTGCCATCTGAGCAGTTCCTTCGCCCGTGAAATATCTGGACGGCGCTGCTGCGGATCGTCGATTGCAGCGGGCAGATGCACGATGCGCGAACTGGAATTCGTCATGCGGATGACGATATCGGCCAATTGCCGCACCGGAATTTCGCTCGGATTGCCGAGATTGATCGGCCCCGTGCAATCCTTCGGCTTGGCCGAAAAACGCAGGAAACCATCGATCAGGTCATCGACATAGCAGAAGGAACGCGTCTGGCTGCCATCGCCATAAATGGTGATGTCTGCGCCCTTCAGCGCCTGCACGATGAAGTTGGAAACCACCCGTCCATCATCCGGGCGCATGCGCGGCCCATAGGTGTTGAAGATGCGCCCCACCTTGATATCGACGCCGTAGCAGCGATTATAATCAAAAAACAGCGTTTCAGCGCTGCGTTTGCCTTCATCGTAGCAAGCTCGCGGCCCGATTGTATTTACATTGCCGAAATAGCTTTCCGGCTGCGGATTGACGAGCGGGTCGCCATAAACTTCCGAAGTCGAGGATTGCACCACGGTTGCACCGCATCTGCGGGCAACTTCCAGCACATTGACCGCACCGAGCACATTGGTGAGCAGAGTGCCGACGGGATCGCGCTGATAGTCCGGCGGCGATGCCGGCGAAGCGAAGTTGAAGATCAGCGAGACGTCGATGTCATAGGGCTTGCGGACATCATGCTCGACCAGCAGAAATCGCTTATTGTCGCGCAAATGCTCGACATTTGCGGTCCGTCCGGTCGAAAGATCGTCGAGACAGATCACCTCGTGACCGCTGCTGAGCAGGCGTTCGCAAAGATGGGAACCGAGGAAACCGGCTCCGCCATTGACAAGAACACGTTGACCTGGCCGCCATTCGGAATAGATCGTGGCGCCGTTATCATGGTCGTTGGGAACGAAATTACGCATTACACACTCCTCCCCATGAAGAACCAGCCCGGCTGATTCGACTTGAACTAGATCAAACTCCCGATTGTGAGATAACTTTAATATCATCCTCCGGTTTTTATTTCTTCTGGAGGTTTTAATATTGAGATTCGATATATTTCAACCTTTATGATAGGCGCATCAACAAACAGGTCAACTTGATTTTATCGAAATATTACAATTGATTACCCTAAATTACTCAAAATAACCCTTTTATTTAATACTTTTTAACTATGCCTCCATTATGCCTTTCTTATTGAGCATTAGCGCAAGCTTCGCTCAACCAGTCGGGACTATTCTGGTTTTGTAAGGCTCGGTCCACCGGGGCAAAACCACCCGGCGAGATACGACAGCTAGTCGATTTCAGGGGACACACATGATGAATGACATGCCTTATTCCCATGGCGGCAAACTAGCCCGCCACTGTCGCTTTGCACTTATTGCCACAGCACTTGCGACGTTCACCTTCGCGACGGTTTCATGTTCCGTTGCCGAAGACGTCGTTTTGATCAAGACCGCATCCGCAAAGACGGAAACGATCAAGAGCCGTGTTGCTCCAGCCAAGGCGTCCTACGGTTACGAAAAGACAGGCAACGCGGCTGTCACCCTTGTTGCCGATGCCTCCGACACGCCCGCGATATCGCCGCGGCACTCTTATTCCGGTTCTTCTCCCTATATCTGCTCGCCGAGCGGATTTGGTCAGAAGTCCCGTTGTTTCCTGAGGCCCTGAGCCTCCGGGAGAAACCCTTCGTGAAAACTGGCGCCCGGGCGGCCTTGGCCTTGCCCGAGGCTCAGTTTTTCCAGCCTGAGAAGGCCGCGTCGTCGTCCTTGTGGAAGAAGCGCGATGCTGCCTCTGTCCGGTTGCGCACGTTCATCTTCTTATAGATGTTGCGAACGTGTACCTTCACGGTATTCTCAGACAGATGAAGCCGGTCGGCGATGATCTTGTTTTGCGTACCCTTGCAAAGCAGATCAAGGATTTGTACCTCGCGCGTCGTCAACGTCGCAATTTCGCTCCTGCTGACGGCAAGGGCATCGGCGCGGTTGGCGATCACAGCGTCGCTTTGAACGCTCTTGCCATTGACGGCCTGGGAATAAGGGGTGAGCTTGCCGAGCAGAGCGGCCGGAAAATGCTCTCCGCCCTTCATGAGCAGGTCCACCGCCGCCATGAACACGTCGAGCCGCAGATTAAGCGGCAACACACCATCGATGACACGCATCCCCACCAGCTGCTTTAACGGCTCCTCGAACTTGTCGATAGTTTCGACGACGAGTGCGATCGCCGCGTCCGGGTGTTTTTCGCGGACTGCCGAAAGAACGTCATGAAGACGCTCGCCCGACATGCGGTATGGCAACACCAACCGGACATTGGCGCCATAATCATCGTCGATCTTTGCCGACGACATCACACTCACCACAGCAAATGTAGGGAACTTTTTGCCCAACGCCTCCACGAGGCACTCGGAAAACAGATCCGGATCCGCTATGATCAATAAAGTTCCATTTATAGGAGCAACGGCACCACTCTGTTTTGCCGCATAATCTGAAGTTCCCATGAACATTGACGCCTCCCTAAAGCGCTTACGCATTACATTCTTTCGGTTGTGCAGTCTGTCATTCGCCGGGGTACCCCTGAAAACATACGGGGCAAATCCCGCTTCAAGCCATGTCAACTATCATTAATTACCCGTTAATTTAGGAGGCTAATACGAAAAGCTGTGTAAATAAATGGCCCAAACGGGTTATTTCTTGCAATTGACGTACAAAATTGGTTACGCCGGTAATGAATCGTTCCACCCGGAACCGGTGTAAAAACAAACACATCGGAAAAGCTTTCGCTGCGGTTTTGCAATCCGGGAAAATATAACTTTTAGTTGATATCCCTTTACATACCTGCCCGGCGAACGAACTCCGAGGACGTGCCAATTCGGGATAGCGGTCATTTCCCACCGCAATAAACCATGTTTTTCAAAAAATCCGTTTTCCCTGCCGAAACTACTGTTTTTTGTGCCTGAACCGGCGAAAGAACCCCGCCCGATCACCCTCCGGCATATATATTCGGGGTGAAGGCGCCGAAATGCCTAGCCCGAATTGATATCTAGGAAGCTCCATTTTTCTGCGGCACAGTCTGCCCGTCGCTGGAAACGGTGACCAATGGAAAGACAACCCCGGCCTTTGACGTGTGTTTGCAAACGCCGGTCCCTTTTCAAGTCATAACGAAAACAAAAAAGACGAAGCCACCGCGCTCCCCACCGGAGCGAGGAACGGATTTGTGCGCCTTAATACCGAGTAGCGCACAAGGGCTGAACGAAAAGAGCCCGGTCACGGGCCGATGCCAAACCGCAGATGAAACGTACCGAGTGCATCTGCAGAACATCAATCTTTGTGCAACGCGGAGCAAGCGCGAAAAAATCCCGTTTTAGATGAGAGGGATTTCGAAAGCTGCTCCGAGCTTTTTCGGAGGAAATCGAAATGGGTTATAATCCAAAGTCCGGCGACGATATCACGAAAATCGGCGCGCTTTCCGATGGTTTTGCCAACACGGCGACCAATGACGCCAAGGTGGAAGACAGCAACGTCGGCACTGCAAACGGTGAAAACCGCAACAACGACTACAGTGACAACAGCACGGACAACAGCTCCAAGGTGGATGTCGACGCGAAGATCGACGTTGCCGTCGGCAATGGTGACAATCGCGACAACGACTATGACTGGAACTATAGCGCCAAGTCATACAGCGATAACGACACCACGACGAAGACCACCACCATCAACGACAATGACAGCGACTACGACTGGAGCTACAGCAGCAAGTCGTACAGCGACAACGACACGAACGTGAAGACGATCACGGATACGGACAACAAGTCGTTCTCCTATTCCGACAACGACACCACAACAACAACCACGACGACTTCCGACAGCTTCAATTCCGCTGACAGTTTCTACAAGTCGGATGACGACTTCGGCAACATCACCGGCGTCAAGGATGTCGGCAATCTCGGCATCGCCGGCGGAGACCTCACCTTCAACCTGGGTGACGACTTCTCCTTTACACTCGACGTCGACAACATCCTCAACGGCTCGCTGAACGGTGAAGGCAACGACTCCGCTTTCAGCCTTGTGCAGGCCAACCACCTGGCGGATCAGGACAGCGCCTACAATGTTCAGATGAACAACGGCGGTGCCGAAAACCACCTGAGCGCCAATGCCGGCGACGCCTTTGGCGCAGAAGGCATGGACGGCAAGGGATGGGACCTCAAGGCCGGCGACGACGCTGCGGGTACCAGCACTGCGGATGCATCGGCAATCCTTGCAAATTCCGGCTTCCATCTGGAACTGGTACAGGGTGCCAACATGCTCTCCAATGCCGTTGACGCCACGATCACAGGCGGCAACTCGCATGTTTCGGACGTTGGTGAAGATCACTCCTGATAATCATCTCTCTACGAAAAGAGCTGCACCGGCACCCGCCGGTGCAGTTCGCGGTTAAAAGACCCGGTTTGGCGAAATGAAGCACCGCCTATGAGATGTGTGCCCGCCACTTCAAGGTCCTGCCGCGATGATCAGGGAGGGACCTGCAATGCATATCGACAGAATTTCAGACATGATCGCGCATTTCATCGGCCTGTTCGACACGGTGATCGAGGACGCGCGCCTGAGAACCAACTATACCGAAGGCGTTGCACAATCTGATCCAGACCGGTTGCCGGATGATGAAGCGGCAAGGTTGCTCGACAAGAACTACGACGTGCCACTTGAGGATTACGATCCCGGCGTCAAATACCGCGCCGGCTATTACGACTTCGACTATCTTCGCCCGCATTTCGCCCGCGCTGTCGAATACGACATGCAGCAGTTGGCAAAAGCCATTCCGATCGATATTTCAGCTACAAATTTCCGCTTTCCGGGCCGTCTTTCCTTTGAGGAAGAACGCGAACTGGTGGTGCACACCGGCCCCGGTTCCGTCATCGCTCACGTCGCGCAGATCAATATTCTTCAGGATGACGACTATCTGAACATGACGGACGGTCCTTACGTGGCGCGCGACACCGGTTTCGTGACCCAGCGCACCGTCGAGTTATACAACGAAGCGGCCGTCTTCACGCCCTTTTCCGTTTTCCACCGCACGGATAGCTATGACGGATTGCAGGCGCTGGCCAAAACCGTGCATGACTATATCGATCATGCCCGCGAAAACGATGTGACATCGCTCGGCACCGGCGCGGATCAGGATTTCGTTCTCGCCAGCCACGACATCGACGGCCTCTACATCAATGGCTCGATAGCCTACGAAAAGCCTACACTCGATGATCATATGCCGGATCGCGGTTTTGCCAAACCGCAGGAAGCGCCCGAAAAGAGCGATGTTCCGCTGCACGAGGACGGTCCTGCCGGCAACAGTCTCGATATTGCCGCTGGCGCCAATATCGTCGCCAACATCGCCACGCTGATCAATACCGGCGTCATGACCTCCGTCACCGCCGTAATGGGCGATTATCATCAGATCGACGCAATCACCCAAGCCTATGTCTATAGCGACCGCGACAAAATCGACTCGGTTTTCACGCAGTCTGAAGACCATGCGGCGACTGCCGCGTACAACATTGCGAACTTCGCACGCAGCGTCTATCCGGGTGCGGAAAACGCTGCCGACAGCAGCCACGATAGTGGCGAACCGCCGATATTTCCCACAGCCTGGCGTGTCAGCGTGCTTGAAGGAGACGTATCGTTCGTCCACTGGATCGAGCAATACCAGTTCATCAGCGACAACGACACACTGACAGTCACCTCTTCGGGTGCCAGCGTCAACCTGCTGACGGGAGGCAACGCCGCCCTCAACATCGCCAATTTCCTCGGCATCGGCATGCAATACGATCTGATCATCGTCGGCGGCAACGTGCTGGACATGAACGTCATCAGCCAGATCGCCGTGCTTTACGACAATGACTGGATCCGCGCCCATCCCGATGCGCCTGAGGGTGCTACCGTCCAGTCCGGCAACAACCTGTTGTGGAACGACGCCAGCATTCACAATGTCGGCAGCAACGAACGTTTCGAAACCATGCCGGACTATATGCATCAGACGGTGAACGCGATTAACGAGCGCGACCCCAACATGCCGGATGGGCTTGCCCATGATGCCAATTTCGCCAGCTACCAGGGGCTGAACGTCCTTTACATCACCGGCAATCTTTATGACGTCAGCATCATCAAACAGGTGGGCGTGCTGGGCGATTCCGACGCTGTAACGCAAGCCGCATCCAAGGTTCTCGAAAACAACGAAAACGCCACCGTCCATATCGACACCGGCAGCAACGCCGTCGTCAATCTCGCGCAGATCATCGATTACGACAGCTTCGGCTCAACCACCTACGTCGCCGGCGGGGTTTATTCCGATGCCATACTGATACAGGGCGGCATCATCGAAAACGATGCATTGCAACCGACGCAGCACGGCCAGCTGGCCAACGAAGTCATCGCCTTTCTTCACGACGATCCCGCCACCATCCAGAATGAATCCGATGGTGTCATCAATGCCGGTCACGACATGTCGTGGTCGAATGCCCATTCATCCGACGTCATGCAGGGGGTCACTGCATAGGTTTGATGGGCGGAGGAGAACCGCCCGCCACCAAGCCGCAGACACCGCAAGATCACCGAGGGGATAAATAAAAAAATGGACCATATTTCAAGAAAAACCATTGCCGTCGGGCGCTCGCTGGACTTGCCGCTGGATCAGGATGCAGAAGACAGCAAACTGACGGATGCCTGCATTTCGGCCATCAACGAAGCCGTCGAGAATCTGCGCCATCTATCTGGTGCGGAAAAGACGGCGAAAGTGGCCCCGCCCACCCCTGAGATCACACCGCCGCCGCCCCTTCCGCAACCGTCCCCAAAGACCGGACAACCGACCCAATTTCGGGACGTTCCGCAGGAAAGACCCTTAC
>JWIT01000012.1 GCA_000949895.1 Agrobacterium arsenijevicii
GAAAACTCTAGCCTCAGATGGTCCAGAAACCTGGGGCGGTTCACGGGACCTTGACCTCTGGGCTTATCACAAGGGCGTCATGCTCGACTTCTCCCCGCCTGGAAAGCTGTTCAAGTTTCTTATTCGCTCAACCTCGCCTGTTAGATAATTTTCAAGAAACGCAAAATTTTTTCTCCAGGCTTTACAATGAAGGTAGGGAGATTGCGTTCCAAGGTGTCCAAAAATCGCATTTTTTTTGACTTTTTCTTTGTATTTGAAGCTGGCTTAGGAGAGGCCGAAAGCGGCTTACTCAACACTCTATGTAACGCGACTGCAGACGCAAGCTGATGATTAGCTTGGTACTGAGGAGAGTTTCCAATCAATATTTCTCCAAGCGCCACAATCATTCTCTTGCTAAATGCTTCAACGCCAACAATGTCTTTAACTTTTCTTGCTTCGACATGGTATTCCGATAACCTCGGCATCATAAGTTTGAGCTTTTTCAATACGGCGCGCGGCTCGTAGGCTCTAAAAACCTCACCCGCCTGATGGACTTCAATAAAATCGGCAAAACCTGTTTTCGAGTAAACCAAGCAAGGTACTTGGCTCATCAAGGCCTCCCCCACGCCCAGAGGCATTGGATCGTCAACCGAACTTAGAAAAAAGACGCTCGTTTTTCGCAGCCAATCACTCACCTCAGTCGAACTTACTTGCCCACACCACTCAACATTTTTCGACTGATAGCAACCCTTGGCGCCTTTCGTATAGGCACCAAGCCAGACAAAACGCCACTCTAATCCTTCTTTTTGGGCTGCGTCGGCGACATGAGAAAATATATCCACCCCTTTCCGCTTTTGTTGCGTTCCCACCATCAACACGATTGGCTGCTCTGGAATCACCCGTTCTTCCAACGGCTCAAACCCTTTGCCGACGGCGTTGTAAACAGTGCGGATGCTTCGGCAACCGAGACTTGCTAACCAATCCGCCTGCCGATCACTCACCGCTAGCGAATGCACGCCTGGCAAAACTTTATCAACGAAAGACTGTACTTTCCCACCGTATTCACCCTTCAGTCTTTCGTAAGTAAAGCCTGTCTCGTGGCAATAAAACACAATAGGGGTAGAGCGCAATTCGCAGAGTTTTTTTATGTTAATCATATCAACCTCCGAGATTGCTCTGACAACATCAAAAGAATTAACTATTACCAGCGAAGCCAAGGATATTTTTGAAAGAAGATTGAAACTGTCCCCGTTCGTGACCAAATGGTACTCTATCTCAAGATCAAGTGACCGCATGTACTCAACAAAAGTTTTTATTGGTTTTCCGACACCTATATGGTTGCCGAACGACCCACCTAGAACGAGTATTTTCCGACCATGCAAGCGTCGAGCATTTGAATATACCTCCGTGCTAACCTCGGGTGAACTAACCAAATCTTCTGCAGGTTCTAACCTGTTCGCCACTAAGGAAATCATTTCTGCAGCATTCTCAGCGCCGCCATTCCCGCTTAGATAGTACTGAATGCTTTCTGACGCTTGGCCTTCCACTTTTGTTTTCGCTGCCCGTTCAATCGTGGCCGCCAACAGATCAATCTCGCCGCAGTAATAAAGTAATGGATGGTCGATTGACGGTAATTCAATGTCGAGCGATTTGGTCTTAAAAAGAACGCACGGGATGTTGTTGGCGAGGCAATCCAAAAAAACAGTGCTGTAATATGTGACTACCACATCAAAAGAGAGCAATTCCTCCGAGGTCAAGACCGGTCGCGCAGGAACGTCCAAAACAAGCCGGTCTTCTACAGCGCAACGCAACTCCGCTTTAGTCTTTTCTTTAGTCGAAGGATGAAGGCGAAGATCAACATCAAAGTCCGAAAGGGCGCGCGCTATATCCGCATACTCCGCCAACCAAAGATCTTTTCGAGCCTTGTTCTGATCTAGGATTGCTTGATCTGCCCACAAGACCCTGACCTTGTCTCGCGATTTGGGCTGATAGAACACATCGGAGGGAACGTTCATCGATCCCTTGATTGAGCCCGTGATGTGGATACTTGATGAGCCATTGGCATGACGTTCTATCAGGGCATCTTTCATTCCTTGACCCCAAACCGAAATCATTTCCGGATGGGTTGCCCCCCAGTTATAGTTCTGGTCAGATTTTGATAAGTTATTGGTCTTACTAACGAAATTAAGGAAACCGTCTTGTATGAGGAGCCGCCGTATTCCTATGTTTCGGCATACTCGCGCAACGGCTTCCCCTCTCTGACTTGCGTCATTGAATTGAACCAGCAGCAAATTATCTCGACCTATCGAGTCTTTGAAATGATCAAAGACGATATCTGACAGAAATGCCCGCTTATTCTTGGCGCCAACAACAGCCTTTTTTAGGTGTTCTGGCGCTGCGTCAAAGAGATTCTTGGCACGGATAAGACCTCCAATCGACACCACAGCTTGAGATACCCACTTGGCTGTCTCTGCATCCCAATCTAGGCAAATAAACTCAACATCAGCGCTAGCTGGAAAGGAGACCGAATTGAGAACAGCGTTGCTCAAATATACCTGATTAGCATTCTCGCAGAAAAATATTACGCGCATAACTACCCTTGAACTCCACAAAACGATGAAATCGGTACGGCAAACTACCGGGAATTGCAAGGCAGCTCAAATGCAAGTTTTCAATCATCGCGGCGAGTTCGCATACACGGTTTTGTGAAGCCGATGGCGGTGACCGCCGTTGGGCAAGAAGACGTTGGAACGGAAATCCCGAAAAAAAGCGCTCGAAATCACCAGCGGCCCAAACTTAACAAATGTTGCCCCCGGATCGGGAGTTAGTGGAACAAGGGCCGTCAACGCCAACACACCCACGACGTCTATCGGCGTATCCATACTACCTAGCACTGGACTGTCCGGACACTGCAATGTTCGTGGCTAAAAGCCAAGCACGTCTAACGGATCATGAAATTGCACAATCTGCTGCTTGCGCATCATGCTAGCACAGTCAGTGATCGCTTTTACGACGGCCAGATCGCCAGTACCAAACACCAGATGGCGCCTCTATGGCTTTGACATCGGTTGCGACAACAAGGAAAATGTCGGCGTCGCCTCTGTCCTCGACTGCTGCGACCGGAAAGCAATTGCCCATATCGCCACCACGGTACGATTACGTCTCCGTAATCCAACTCAGAATGCTGAAATCGTCATCGCACAACGGCCCTTTCGGCTCGGTCGTCACTGATCCTCATCCGCATAGGGCATTAGAATATCAATCTCCGCGCGAGTTTATCACCCCACGAGCTCGAACCTGAGCATGTCTTTTTTTTTGCGGCAACTCCACGTTGCCATTCAGGGAGAATAGACATATAGGTGCGGTATTCTGATCATAGGCTAAACGTTATCACAAATACGGCATTGCTACAGTACGGGGACTACATTCGAGATGGAAACAAAGGAAATCAAAGTCATCGCCGAAATCGGCTGCAACCATATGGGAAGCATGGATAATGCAAAAGAATTGATCCGTGTTGCGGCGAAAGTATGCGGTGCCCACGTTGCCAAATTTCAGAAGCGAAATAATCGAGAACTCCTTACGCCAGAGGAGTATGACCGGGCACACCCTATTCCTGCAAACTCCTACGGCGAGACCTACGGCGAGCACCGTGAGTTCCTCGAATTTTCTGTCGGCCAACACAAAGAGTTGCAGGAAGAGTGCCGTCTTATGGGAATTGACTACTCAACCTCGGTCTGGGATTTGACCTCTGCCCAAGAAGTGACCACCCTCAAGCCGAATCTTATCAAGCTACCGTCTGCGACAAACCAGCATTACGTTCTGCAAGATTTCCTCTGCAAGAACTTTGACGGCGAAATTCATGTTTCCACTGGAATGACAACACATGAGGAAACCGATCGCCTCGTCCAGTTTTATGAGAGCCGTGGCCGTGCGAAAGACGTTGTCCTTTATGCTTGCACATCCGGTTATCCTGTAGCCTTCAAGGACATCTGCGTGCTCGAAATAAACCGACTCCAAGAGCGGTACGGTGACAAAGTAAAGTCGATTGGCTTCTCAGGCCACCATCTCGGAATCGCGGCAGATATAGCTGCAATGACTGCTGGCATAATCGGGCGCCAGATTTATGGAAAAGGTGAGTTTGAGTACGTCGAACGGCATTTCACACTGGACCGGACCTGGAAGGGTACAGATCACGCTGCAAGTCTTGAGCCGGACGGGCTGCGTCGTCTGTGCCGGGACTTGAAAAACGTCCGCTTGGCAGTTCAGCATAAGGAAAAAGAAATGCTCGACGTTGAGTTGGTCCAGCGTGACAAACTGAAATGGAGCGAAGCCAGGCATGGCCAACAGGTCCGCCAGGTGTCTTAAATGCGGATTATTGCGGTTATACCGGCACGGGGGGGCTCTGTAGGTCTCCCCGGCAAAAATCTGAGACCCTTCAACAACGTTCCTCTCGTCGGAAGAACGATTCTTACAGCGAAGGCGTCTCGGTATATTTCGGAAGTTTATGTCTCTTCCGACTCCGATGAAATTCTGGATGTCGCAAGGAAATTTGGCGCGTTGCCAATAAAGCGACCGGCTGGAATTTCAGACTCCACGGCAAGTTCTGAAGCAGCCCTTACGCACGCATTGATGACGCTTGACCGCGAGAACACCATATCTCCTGAGGTCTTGGTATTCTTACAGTGCACTTCCCCGTTCACCACATCTGAAGATATAGACAAAGTTCTAGCTCCAGTGATTGATGGCGGAGCTGACAGCGCGTTTTCCGCCATAGAAGACCATGGTTTTATTTGGCAGTTTGATAGCACTGGCTTTGCCAAAGGCATCACTCACGACCATACAAAACCGCGCCAGAGACGTCAGGACATGACACCTCGCTTTAGAGAGAATGGTGCTGTGTACGTTATGAAAACGAGCAGCTTCTTAGCGTCAGGCACCCGATTCTGCGGTAATACCACGTTTGTTCCCGTCAACGGACCCCATATCGAAATCGACACAGAGAAGGATTGGGAAATCGCGGAGGTGTACGCCACCCTCCACGATCGCATTAACATGCAGCGAGTAGGGAGCATTAAGGCACTAGTAACCGATTTCGATGGTGTTCATACTGATGATAGCGTGTTCGTCGATCAGGACGGAACGGAATCTGTACGGTGCAGCCGGAGCGACGGTATGGGGCTGGAACTGCTTCGCAACGCAGGCCTTAGGCTCTTGATTCTATCCCGTGAACAAAACGCTGTAGTTAAAGCGAGAGCCAATAAGCTTAGGATGGAGGCCATGTACCACATACATGATAAACTTCCTGCTTTGGGCAAATGGCGCCTTGAGAATGCGTTGGAATGGTCTGAGATCGCATACATTGGAAATGACATTAATGATGTCGAATGTATGAAAGCCTGTGGCAGCAGTTTTGCGCCGTCGGACGCACATCAAAGCGCTAAGGAGGTGGCACATATGGTACTGAGCCGCCCCGGAGGCAACGGTGCACTCAGAGAACTAAGCGACTATCTGCTTACCAATCGGCTAGTAGGTTAAGTTTTGCGGCTCTTGGTTCTCGTTTCTTATGACTCGTTCCTGAACGTTGGGAAGCTCATAGGGAGTCGGTTCGAACAAGCGGGATGTGCAGTTGACGTTGCCTTGGTAAAGACAGGGAGGAAAAACCAGATATCCTCGGCCCAAATCAATATTTTGGGCCAAGGACAAGATATTCCATGGATAAGCATCCCAGAATTTTTGAGGAATCCGGAATTCTTGGAATATAACTGTATATTTTGCTGCCTCGAAGGCCTCTCTATTAGACGGCTCATTCATTCGCTTACGCGTCTTACGGATAGACGCCCACTTATAGTTTGCGCGTATCCCGGATTGCTGTTGCGAGACGCATATGATGGTTTAGCGATGCGAAGTGGATGCGACCTAGTTTGGCTGAACTCTACAAAGGATATTGATGCATACCGTAAAATGTGTGATGCATTTGGCATTTCCGCAGGAAATGCTCGTCTCTTCGGTGTCGCGCCACTTTTACAGAAGATCGAACGTTCAGATGACGATAAAACCAAGCCAGTAGTTTTCTTCGAGCAAGCCGTTATTCCCAGACACTATGATGAACGGGTTTACCTCGCCCGACAACTTGTAATCCTGGCAAAAAAATTTCCTGATCGCCAGTTTATTATAAAGCTTCGTGCCACCGGCGACGACGTCACCCTTCACCAACCGTCATATCCATTAGATCCACTTCTCATTGAGGCAGCGAAATCTCAAGGAGGTTGGCCCCAAAACTTGCGACTATCTTCAAAAGAAAGCGCTGTTTCTCTTCTCGCTAAGGCATCCCATTGCCTCACGATTTCGTCGACAGTATCGGTCCAGGCTATAAAAGCGGGTATACCGACGGCAATCATCGGAGACTATGGCGCCCGTGAAGAATACGGGCTAAATTATTTCTTCGGCTCGGGCCTTATCACAACGTTTGATAAAATTCGGTTTCCATTCGAGGGTAAGCCAGAGAAATACTGGTGGTCTTACAACGTCGAGGATCCAGATCGCCATATTGCAAGACTCATTTCCGAAACAATTGAACTTGCCGCCTCTGACCTGCCAGAGCTCTCTCCCCAGTCTTTAGCAGCAGAGTTTTCACCGGAATTGCGCAGGCACTTCCTCGAAGTACTGAAGCTCGACGATTTCCTAGCAAGAAAATACGAGCGCCCAAAGAACGACGTTGGCATCACACGAAAGCTCATGAGCCGTTTACTGCGCAGAAAACGGAATCGGCAATGAAAACTGCGTTTTTTGTGGGATTCTCTCCCTGGAAAGAACACCTCACCAAGGTCTTCGCTGACGAACATTGCCATTTTATCGACAAGACCACTGGTGAACTCTTAGCCGGTGGCTGGCCTTTGCATATGCTGCGCACTAAAGAAAGCTCCGTTTATGTCTGGGGCTTCAAATACCCAAGTTGGCTAAAGATATTTTGCAAACAGTTTAATATTCCTTTTTTTCACGTCGAAGACGGATTTGTCCGCTCAGTTACGCTGGGCGCGCACCGTGCCCCCCCAATCTCCCTGATTTTCGACTCACAGACCCCCTATTACGACTCAAGAAAAGCATCCGCTCTCGAGAGTCTACTGAACACCTACGACTTCTCCCAAGACCCCTCGCTTCTGGAGCGCGCAAGAAAATGCGTAAATTTGCTCCTTTCCCTTCGGGTAAGCAAATATAATCTGGGGAAGTCTGTCGATCCAGTTTTGTTCTATGGCCCCAAAACAAAAAAACGCGTGCTGGTCATCGGGCAAGTTGAGCGGGATGCCTCCATCGAGTTCGGTTGTGACCGCAAGATTACGAACAACGATTTGGTCAGATTGGCCGCAAGTGAGAATGTTGACGCGGAGATCATATATAAACCTCACCCGGAGATTTTACACGGGACCAGACGAAATGACACGGACCCCGATGAAGTCGCTCATTTGTGCAGTCTTCTTACAGAAGATATTAGTGTTTCCGACGCCTTAGAGACTATCGATCATGTTTATACGATCACCTCTCTCCTCGGATTTGAAGCCCTTTTGCGAGGAAAGCGAGTGACCTGTCTGGGCCTGCCATTTTATGCGGGATGGGGTGCAACCGATGACCGGCAAGACACGCAACGCCGGACTAGGGAATTGAACGTCTTTCAGATTTTTGCTGGGTCGTATCTGTTACATTCTCGCTATTTCCATCCCTTAACGGGGGCAGAGATAAGCCTTGAGGACGCGATAACTCTCATGCATCAGTTGATAAGGGGAGATTGCTGAAGCAATTTTCAAATTTCCCGCACAACCTTGTCAAAGTGTTGTAGTAATCCGCACAAACTAATTGGCTTCAAAAGTGGAGTTTTTACCGACTTTGTGACTGACCCGATTTTGATGAAGAGCAGCCTATAGCTTTTGGCCTCCCGACCAAGCGAGAATGCCTTCACCGAACGCTCACGATTGAAGTTACCACTTCTGTCGAGCGCCGTCGGCGCTGGTCTCGCGAGGAGAAGGAGCGGCTCGTCCAGCCTGCCTTGAGCCTGATGCAGTGATCTCCGATGTCGCCCGCACGGTATGGGTGTCACTTATTGTGGCCCAGAATCTTCCCACGGATATATTATCCGCCCTACCATCCGGAAACGCATATCAGACAGCTCGCGAAAAAAAACAGCTGGGTTGCTGCGGTACTGAACGGCGTCTCTTTCGTTCCCCACCATCGCCACTACGCGGGCAACGATGGGAGTCAACAAATGGCGCCATCCAAGAAGACCATAAGTGCCGTAAGGCCGCCACTTAACCCTTCCGGTCAACGACACGCGGGGCCTTCCCTGAGGATCCGCGAGGCAATCTATCGTTTCCTCAAAAGTGAAGGTGCGGCCTGTGCCGGGATTAAAATACATGGGGTACAAGATATAGGCTGCGGCAAACAGAGCCTCCACCGAGAGCATCCTGCCGCGACGGGTCAGTGGCTGCCTATCGTCCGTCAAGCCCCAGCCGGCATAAAACGGCGCGCCGACAGTCGTGACTTTCTTCCCCCGCATCAGGGCTTCAAAACCCGCAAGGGACGTGATGGTGTAGATGTGGTCTGCATTCTCCAGTGCATCCGGCAAGGAAACCTGCCCCTTCATGATGGTGCACAGGTGCGCCACATCATCTGGGTTCGAGACCTCCCGGCGCATCCGGCTCAGCACGTCCGGGTGCGGCTTATAAACGATCTCCGCGTCGGGATTTTCCTGTGCGGCCAAGCGCACGAGATCATTATTCGTAAATGGACGATCGCATCCATAAAGAATGGAGGCATCTTCCTCCACCTGGCCGACAACCAGCACCCGTTGGCGGAGGCTCTGCCGACTATCCCGCTGCGCGGTGGGCGACGCTGGACGGCCGTTATATTTCGTCAACCTTTGTTGCAATATGCGGCGGATGCCCTCCCGCGCACGCTGGATCAACGCCGGATCGCTATCGAAATCATAATGTAAAAGAAGTTGCTCCAGATCACTGGGACCGCGGCTATCGAAGTATGGCCGACGGCTATCCAGAGACAAAGAAAAGGGCACCGAATAACCAGCATGCGCTTCCAGCGAGCGTATAAAGCCGTCCTCCATGAAATAGACCTGAAGGCCAAGGCGCTCGATTTCTTGCACGGCGAAGGGCGGAAGGTTGTTGCTCCACACGAAGACAACCGGCTTCTCCTTTGCCTCGAGAAGCGGCAATACCTTTCGGCGAAAGGCGCCTTCCGTGATCTGAAACGGCACAAAATGAAAACGCTTCTGCGGGAAAAATTGTTGCAGGAACGGGTGTTTCCATGCCTTCATGTGAAACGCTATGACCGGGCCTTCACGGTTGAGTGCCTCTGCACGCGCCGCAAGCGGATTACGCCAATTGTTCGGGGCAGCATCCATGGGTCAGTTGCGATCACGAATATTGTAATAGGCCATGGTGATGACGCCCCACAGAAACAGGCCGCCCAGGAACACCAGAGCCACGTTTATCAAGCGTGCAGGGTATTGCGCTAATTGCGACAGCGTTGGCTCAATGAAGGTTGCGAGATATCGCTGCTGGTTATTGGCATCCATTCGGGCTTTTTCCAGCCCGCCAAGCGCCGCAGTGTAGGCCTTCTCCGCGAACTCCCGTTCTGTTTCCAGAGATTCATATTGCAGAATCCGGGTGGCAACATCGCCTGACTGATTGCGCCCCGCACTGCCGCTGCCGAAACGTTGCTTCTCCTGCTCCAGCTGCTTTTCCAGACTTTCGATCTGCGTGGTGATGACACGAATACGCGGCGAGTTTGGCGCCATGCGCGTCAGTGCGGCCGTCAACTCCGCTTTCAGTTGCGTCAACTGCTGCTCCAGCGACCCGACAAGCTGCGCGGCGAGCTTTGCTGCTTCAACAGGGTCCGCCACCTGCGACACATCCCGGAAGTTACGCAATGCAACGCGGGCCGCGGAGAGCCGACCTTCCGCAAGCGCTACCTCATCCTGCGTGGCCTTCAGAACACCATTTCGAGCATTAAGTGACAGGTCATTGACCAGCCTCTCGCTCTCCGTGATCACGGCTGACGCAATGGCTTTAGCGGTCTCGGGGTTAAATGCCTTGACGGTAACGTTGAGGATCGACGAGGTATGATCGTAATCGACCTTCACCATATCCTTCCAATAGACGAGCTTCTCCTCGATGGGTAGATTTGGCTCAAGCGCATAAAAGTAATCCATACCGCGGCGCGCAAAAGCCTTCTCGAGATCAATCGTCTGGGAAACGGCTTCAATCATCCGCTCGCTGCGAATGTAATCGAGGAGCATATACGAATCAGCGCCCGTCGTGCTGCCGCCCGCGCTCTGAGTGAACATGCCGAGGATATCGCTGCTCGTTTTGCCATCAATGCTGCGCACGGCAAAAGCCGCCGAACTATGATATTGATCCGCCGCGACGAATGCCATGTATAATCCGGCAACCGTTGTGGGAAGCGCCACAGCCACCAGAAAGCCGGCGGCAATCACCGCGTGGCGGAGCTTCAAGCCTTTCAGCTTCTTGCGCTTACTCGGCGGCGCTTCCGCCTGGCGTGACGTGTTGTCCCGCTCTGCTTTCAGATCAACCTTCAGTAGATTGTCGATTACTACGGAATTGAGGCGTTTTGCTGGAAGTTGAGCGCTCTCCACCTTGTTGCCGGAACGCTGTTTATCGTCGCTCATTTTCCACTTCCTTTCATATTGCGGTCATGAACGCGGATCGCATCCTCGACATCTTCGAAATATGTCAGTTTTCCATTCTCGAGAACGACACCGCTTTGACAATAGTCGCGGATTGTTCCCGTGCTGTGAGACACCATTATCACATCGGAGTCCTGCAAGCGATGCTGGAAAACCTCGTGACATTTCTGCTTGAAGTTGGCGTCTCCAACCGCCGTTATTTCATCGACCAAATAATAGTCGAATTTGACGCCCATGCTGACGCCAAACGCGAGTCTGGCCTTCATCCCCGAAGAATAGGTGCCAACCGGCGCTTTGTAAAAAGGTCCTAACTCGGCAAAAGCTTCGACATATTCGACCAGTTCATCCGTATCGACACCATAAATACGCGCCACAAAACGAACGTTCTGCTCACCGGACATGCTCGGCTGAAAACTGCCCTGAAAACCAAGCGGCCAGGAGATGCGTCCGCTGCGGACAATCCTTCCCCGATCCAGCTGCAATGATCCAGCGATCAGCTGCAGCAAAGTCGACTTGCCGGCACCGTTGCGGCCAAGCAGACCGATGCTGCGGCCACGATTTATGACGAGCGACGCATTCTCTATGATCGGTTTCTTGAAACCTTTGACGCGCGCATATTTTGTTGCTTGTTCCAGCCTGATCATCGGCTCCTCAACACGGAAGCTGACCTGGTGAACAGAAGAAGTCCCATAAACAGGATCGTTAGCGCGAAGGAATAGAGGTAGGTCATATTCATCATTTCCGCCCGGTATTCCGGATAAAATCCTTTTCGAAACAGCATGACGACGTGAACCAGCGGATTGAGCAAAACAATATCCCGGATCGGCGCGGGGAGAGCATCAGGCAGGAAAAAAACACCGGAAATCAGAAACATCGGTCTGTTGATGATATTAAAAACCTGCTCGTAAAGCGGAAACCTCAACGTCGCAACATTGTTGAATATGCCAATCCCCAACCCAAGCACTGTCGCCGCGAACGCCGCTTCGATAATTGCGGGCCAGTTGAGATAAACAGGTTGGTCCACGGTCAACAGGATCACGCCGAGGACACAGAAGGACACTACGGAGGTCGTTCCTGCCTGGAGAATATAGCGGGCGACGATAGTGTCGATAGGCGCGACGTTGGGATAACTGAGCAAAGTCCGATTTGCCTTGATCGCCCCGTTCAGGAAACCTGCCATTGCAGCGTAGAATTGAAAGGCGAGATAACCGGTCGCAAAAAACAGCGGGAAACTTTTACCGAGAGCAGGCGTATGCGTTATCGCCATGAAAATCAGAGACATGAAGGCTATATGGCCAGCTGGATCAATGATCGCCCAGACATATCCGCCGGGTTTGCTACCAAACCGCGTAGACATCTCACGGATCAGAAGAGCGCCAACCACACGGATGTGAGCCTTCAGATAATACACTCTCGGCACCTCCGCATCTCACTCAAACAACAGGAAAAGGCGTCAGCCACGGATCGGAATTGTGCGCCTCTCGCATCCTCTGCACGATCTGCAATATTTATGACACTCAACCAGAAGAGAGAAAAGCCTAATCGATCAGATTTCTAACCTGATATGCCGTTCCCACCGGACGTCCGATCAGTTGCAAGAAGCGATCGAGATCAACAACGGGGTGTCGGGAAACGTAAATAACATCGCGACTTTTGATCGGGAATGTCTGCCCAACGATAAGACTGTCGGCACGGGTCATATCCAGACGATAGACCAGAGGATAGCGTCCGTCGCTGTTCGGGTTCATGCCCTTCTCGCGAAGCTGCCGGAAACGCTCCGCACCGAGCAGATCCGCGACGATTTCCGGTTCTTCATATCGAAATACAAAGTAGCCAGCAGCATTGGAGCGATCAGACGCTCCGCCCCCCGCCATAGCCACGGCCTCCAGAACATTAAGATCATTGGCGCCGAACTCAATCCGACTGTTCTTGCTGACTTCACCGAGGACAGTAAACGTTCGCGGATCCTTGGTGACGAATATCTGGTCGCCGGGCTGGACGTAGATATTTTCAGACGGATTTTCGATGACCGCCTTGAGAAGAGCACTGCCAGTCGCACGCCCGCGAACCAGGGTAACATAAGATTCGTAGGGCTGTGCGCTCGGACCGCCGGCCTTTGCGATCACCTCGGTAATAGTCTCACCCGTGAGGCTCATAGGAACCAGAGAGGGCCGCCCCACAGCTCCAGAAACGGTAACATTTCTGGAACTGGTGCCAACGCTTGTAACAAGAACGTCTGGCTCGATCGCCTTATTGGTCAGACCCGAGAGAATTTTCTGGCGCGCCTCTTCGAGAGTCACGCCTGCGAACTTGACGGTACCAACGTAGGGAATCGCCGCAGTTCCGTCTGGCTGCACCACGACGTCCAAAACCGTCTGCTTGTTCTCAGAACTTGAGAAAAGCCCGTTCGCGCCAGCTTCGAAAATAGAGATCTTGAGCTGATCACCGACACCAATCACAACGCGCTTGGCGGCACCACCGATCCCGAAGCGTCTGTGGAGAGTCGTCGTGGAAAAGTTCGCAACCATTTGCGCAGAACGGTGACTTACGTCCACGACATCGAAGACCGTAGAAACAGAATCGCCTTTCACCATTGCCGGTTTGCCGGCCTGCGATTTGATCTCGTCAGCTGTGGGCCCGGCGCTTGGCAATGTATCGCAACCACCAATGCCGATCGTCGAAACGACCAGAAAGCAGTTGCGAAAAAGTTTCGACTTCACCAGAAAACGCAAACGAAATATCCCCAGAAATGCTTGTATTCCAAGACGAGCGTCACCTAATCCAGACACTCGACACGGTTGCATAAACCCATGACCTTTTAACCTCAACACGAGATTAATGAAGACCACAAAATATGTCACGGTCTTTCAACAACAACTCTTTGTTGCCAAATGTGCCATTGTTACAACGCCGTCAGCTGCTCGACTTTACATCGTTTTTCCGGACGACGACGTGGAACAAACCCACAATCTCCACCAGGGACGTTGATCTCGTCCCTGAGCAACCGCCCGGCAATTGCATCCGCCGCGGCCACGGAGCCTTTCTTTGAGTAAAAGTTTCCGCGGACATGGATAGCGGCAGCCAGAAGTTTAAAAATATCCTCGACCAACGCCGCGTCAGGCTTTTCAGGCATCCTCCAGAAGTCATCCAATGCCCCTTGGTGCGTTGCACCCGCAACATCATATACGGCACAGCCGAGTACTTTGACCGGAACGCCATGCCGCAAGCCATGCAGCACAGCAGTCGAATTCACCGTCACCAAACCGCGACTAGCCTCGGTCAACCTCAGAAGATCACCACCATCCACGTAATGAACTCTGGCTTTGACGCCGTTCTTTTTTGCCGTCTCGCTGATCACATGCCGCCACTTCATCAAGCCATTATCGAGAGGGTGAAGCTTAACGATTAGTTCCGCATCGTCCGGCGCATGCCGCGAGAAGGACACGATGATCTCCTCGATCGCTTCGATTTGTGTCGAATACGGCGAATGTGATCTCAATTGATAGTCTGTCTCGAGTTGAAGCGGATAAACAAAAAAACGTCGCCCGGACTGAACAATCGCATCCAAGAGTTTCTCAGCCTTCCGGCGCTCCCGTGACGACGTTAAAATTCGCCCGACCCAACCCGCGTACTCAGTAATGGGGTGAAAAAGACCGTGGCGGCGATAACCCGGATACAACGCGGAGAAGAACACATTTGGAAGATTGTAGGAAAGATCGAGCAAAGCCTCCATCAGAAAGCTTTGGCCGAATTTTCGTGAAAGGTCTGGTGCAGGAAGCCCTCGTGCCGCCCGCCTGATCTCGAGAGGATCGTTAGGGAACCGGGAGTTCGACGACATACCGTCTTTTTCGACCGTTACCCAATCTGGCCGCAGATACCCCATCTCGATAACGGTCACAGCCACATTCAGCGTTTTGGCAGCGTCAATTGCCGCACGATGATAGGGACGCTCCTCACCCAAAAGTATCAGATCGGTGACACCAAAGTCATGCAGAAAGGTATGGATGTATCCGGACCACGCCGAGAATGTCCCGCGATAATTGATAGCCCCCGACCGTCTCCAAAACAGCCAATCGCCTGTATTGAGATTGATACGTAAACACTCGTGACCGGCACGCTCCAGGCGATCCGCCAACCTGTAAAATAACGATGAGGACGGTCCCTGCAAAAACAGAAATACCCTCCCCTTGTTTTTTCGAGGCAGGTTGTTCATGCAAACCGCTCTTTGTACAACTTCGCATGAAGCAGGATCGTCTCAATCAAATTCCAGGGTGCCTCCTCCCTCATAGGCACCTTTGAGCCTGCATTCGTACCTGCTGTCCCCAATGGAACAACGAAGTAGTCGGTGCGTGGATCCGGGAACGGGTCCGCGTAGCTTTTGAGCAGCGGCGCGTGATCTCCATAAAAAGCAAGCCAGACTGGTCGCTCCGAAGCGTCGAGCGCTGCGACCAGGGCTCCAAGGGCATCGTCAGCGCGTTGCAGGAGTTCGCGGTAGATCGCAACGGGTTCAGTCAGCCCTTCGCATCGGCCGGCCTCCCAAGGCCCATGGTTCGCCATCGACGCAACGAAAACAAACGTCGGTTTGTCGTCATCGATACCTTCTATTGTTTTCAATACCTTATGTGTCAGATCATGATCCGATACGTAAGGATCGTTCATCGACGGCTGATGATCGAACTCGTCGAGCATCGTCAGATGCTCGAAACCCAAAAGTGGCAACGCTTTATGCCGCATAAAAAAGGTTCGGTCGTAGGGATGAATGAACTGCGTGTGCCAACCGTTCCGCAACAATTTATTCGGCCATGCCAACTCGGCGTAATGTCCCGCACGCAAATACGGGTAAGAGGCATCGACATGAACCTCCTCAGGCTTTAATCCGCTGAGAACAGCGAACTCCGTTCGCAGTGTGTAGCCACCTTCAAATACATTGGTCAGCCTGCCCGATTGCGCCGCCCGCTTTTTCAGCCCGTCGATCGTTGGCAATTCAAGTTGGTTGTCACCAAGATGGCGCAGATCATAGAACGATTCCGACTGCCAAACGATAACAAGAGGAGCATCGTGATGCTCGCCATCAATCAAGTCGTGGATCACCCGGTGCAGGCCATCAGAAATCTCTTTTACCAGCGTGTCACGGTTCTTGCCGAGCCAGACAAGGAAGTGCAGAATGACTGACGTAAACGTTCCAAAACGAACAGTGTTTGGTCTCACTTTAAGAGTTACGAGCAACGCTTCGGCCAGCCTTGCGGCAACGCGATTCACCCGCTTGACGAACAAAAGGCTTATTAAGCCGAGATAGCCGATGCACCCGAAAAGAACCCAAAACACCTTGTGTCTTGATGGAAGCACCGTCGGCTCAAAAACCATGTACAGCGCTGACACGCCAAAAACATATGCAGCTGCGAGAATCCAGAAAATGATGTTGAATTTTGTCGCGTAGAAAATCGTTTTATATTTAAAGACGTCAAGAACCAGTGCGATGTCAGAAAACAGCAACGGCTCGCGAATGAACATGAACTTCACACGGGAAATTGCAGTAAAAATAACGAAATAGCTGGCCACCGCATGTGCGGCGTAGATCGGGCGCCAGGAAATCACAAAAAAGAACGCAAATACCAGCGCAATGACCGGCAAGCGAGCGCCGTTCTCAACAAGGAAACGCGTGCGGCTCCGGACCTGAGAATATTTCCTGCGTGCCTCTGCGGGCAATGCAAAACGGTCGGTGGCGTATACCACCACAGCCGCCGCAATAAAACAGAGCGATGTAAGCAGAATTGGATGATCTTGAAGCGTCAATGAAATTCCTATGAGAGATATCGTTCTATAAAATCGGCGTCTTCAGTTGCCAAAAGTGATGCCTCATCTCCGAGTCAACATTTCCTCACATCCAGTGAGGAGGATCGCTTTAACTGCCAATACAGGGCTGGTTTTATAAAACCGCCCAACATTGCCAAAGCCTTCAACTTCAAGCCAAAGTGGACTTCACTCCTGCGGTGGAAAACGCCGTCGAAGATCTGCCGAGCAACAACTTCCACAGACCATGGATTTGAATTTCCCATTAAAGCCCGGGCAAGTGGTGGCCTCTTCGGTAACTCACTCAGGAACTGTGGTGTGCGGGTATCCGGCGGGAAACTTATACCGATATAGATCCCTGTGCCGACCTCGCTGCGAAGACTCTCGGCAAACGCGGCCAAAGCGGCTTTCGAAGCACAATAAGCAGAATATCCCGGGATGCCGATAAAAGCGGCGGCAGAGGAAATCATCATGATGCTCCCCCTGCCGCGATTTTTCATCCCCGCGTAAATCGCCCGTACAGCGTTGACCGTGCCTGAGAAATTAATGTCCATCTGCATTTCAAAATGCGAAGGAGCCAACTCATCAAAAAAAGCAGGTTCGACGACACCAGCGGAAGTAACCAGCAGATCGCAAATGCCGAACCGACGCTCGCATTGCTCGATTGCCTCGCTGAGTAAATCCGTCCGCCGAACATCGACCGACACAGCTTTCACCCCGCCCGATCCAACCTGCCGCAAGTTTTCACAGGCAAGACGGAGTGCGTTTTCATCTCTGGCAAGCAGCGAGACGTCATAACCGTTCAATACGCATAGCCGGGCGATCTCCAACCCAATACCACTTGAACCACCCGTTATGATTGCGTGCATATCTCGCCTCGCCTCAACGATTTGCGACTATGCGCTGCAGCTCATCCAAATCCAGAGATGCTGCTGAGATATTTTGGGCGACAAGCTCTTCCAGGAGAGTTGCTGTCATTCCGACAGCATGACAGATCTGCTCTTCCGTATGTTCAGTCGTTAAAAAGAACCGAATTCTGGCCAGGCGGTCAGGAACGGCAGGGTGAATGATGGGCAGAGCATTAATACCCGCGTCAAAAAGCCGATTGCTCAATTCTACAGCACGTAGGGAGTCTCCGACGATAACTGGGACGACAGAAAACCCGGCACTTGTACCGGTATCCAATCCCCTGTTTTTTGCTGCGTCGAGGAACAGCTGACCGTTACGGAATATCTGCCGGACGCGCTGGGGTTCCCGCTGCAAGACGGCCAAACTGCCAAGCGCTGCGGCTGCCAAAGGAGGCGCCAACCCCACGCTATAAACAAACCCGCCCGCGTGCCCTTTGAGAATTTCCACCAGAGCCCGGTTCCCGGCGATGTACCCCCCACAACTCGATGATGTTTTCGACAGTGTCCCCATCCAGATGTCGATTTCTGTTGGATCTATACCGAAGTGTTCAAACGTTCCCCGTCCCTGCGCTCCCATCACGCCGAGGGCGTGCGCTTCATCGACCATCAGCCAAAAAGGATATTCGGAGCGAAGGCGAAGTATGGCCGGCAGATTGGCGATGTCGCCATCCATGGAGTAGACGCCTTCTACGATCACGAGGACATTTCGATAGTCCTGAGCGGCGCCAGAAAGAATCCGTTCCAGATCACGCATATCATTGTGCTTGAAAAGCAAACGCTTCGCACCGGATAACTGCGCACCTGTGAGAGCACTGTTATGAATAAACTCATCATGGATGATGAGATCTTGCGGCGTCATAAGGCAACTTATAGCTGAGAGATTTGTAAGATATCCGCTTACAAAACAGACGGCTGCCTCGACGCCATAATTCTCCGCAATCGACTTTTCCAGTTCGACATGCAGCGGTCTTTCTCCTGCGACCAATCTGCTTGCCGAAGAGGAAACTCCATATCGTTCAATGGCGCCCTTCACGGCCTCAAGAACTTCGGGGTGAGTATTTGTCCCGAGATAATCATAGGAGGCAAAATTGATCAGCTTACGACCGTCTATCACAGTCTCGGCACCGGCAGCGACATCGTGCGACCGGTAGAAGGGGTTTTTCACTCCCGCAAATTCGGCAATGGCCTTCTGTATCTGAAGGGACTTATAGGCCGGGTGGTCCTCAAAACCTCCACGCGCATTTTTCTTTGGAGACGCTATCTTCTCTGCAGTTCTGAGATTGCGTTTTCTTTCGGCCTGACCACGTTGTTCCCGCAGCTTCTCCAGCATCCCGGTCGAGAGCATCGGTTTGGCCCCGCCACTACCTGAACCGTTTTGCGCGCTCACTAAACGACCTCCTGAAGCTTCTGAACACTATGCCTGTTCGCCAGCCCTTCCAGCAAATCATCAGCGGCATCGTCGTTCGAGCCCAAAGACTGGCGGCTAAGCAGCTTTTCGCGAAGCTTTCCAACAATCGCGCTAACCGTTGTGCTGTCAGAAATACTGCTCAGCGGGAGATCGATCCCGGTTTTTTGCTGAAAACTTGTTCCGAGCTCCATCGCCATCAAACTGTCCAGACCAATATCCCGAAGGACCTTGTCCGGAGTGATATTGTTCTCAGCCATTTTCAGGATCGAGGCCAGTTCCGCTGCAATCAGCGAATGCAGAATTGCATCCACATCCTCAGCGGATTTACCAGCGACCATCGAATGCAGATCTATCTGTTCCCCGACAGCAACCTGCTCGTGAAACTGACCATTCGAAACTGCCGAAAACAGAGGTCGCTTCACTGTTTTCAGGGTTGCCGCTGTTGGCCAGTCAATGTCGGCAATCATCACTGTTGCGCTATCGACATCATGGGGCATAGCCATGAGATATTCCTCGACAAAACGCATGGCATCACGCGCCTTAAGCGCCGTCTTGCCGATCCGCTTGGACAATAATTCATTCACTTGCGTATTGCGGGCCAAGAACCCTGTGTCTGCGATCGCTCCAAAACCCACGGCCAGAGCGGGCTTGCCTCGCAGACGACGAGCCCGTGCGAGACCTTCCAGATATCCATTCGCGGCGACATAGTTGGATTGACCCGGGTTCCCCACCATCGTGGTGGCCGACGAGAACAACAGAAACAAATCGAGATCGTCGTCGTTTGTCAATTTGTCCAGAATCACAGCGCCTTCGACCTTGGTGTGAATCACAGGCCGGTTACGTTCGCGGCTGAGGTTTGAAATCAACGCATCGTCCAGTACCATAGCCGCGTGTACGACACCCCGAAGAGGGGCTACTTTCCGCAAATCCGCCAATAACGAGCAAAGTTGCGCTTCATTGGTAACATCGCAAGCATGTACCGAAGCCTTAATCCCCATCCCTTGCCAACGCGCGATGGCTTCACGCGTGTCGTCATCCAAAGTGCCGCTGCGCGTTGCAAGAGCAAGATGCGAGGCGCCTTTCTCGGCCAACCAATTCGCGGCCTCAAGGCCAAAGCCGCCAATGCCACCGATGACCAGATAGGTGCCGGGTGACACTCGAAAATCCGACCCGCGTGCCTGCAAGACGGTTTCTCTTCCACGTACAGGCGGCGTAACGACGATCTTCCCGATGTGGCCCGCACTCTGCATCAGCCTGAAAGCCGTGGAAATCTCATCATAGGAAAACGCGCGATAGGGTAACGGCTTCAGCGCGTTTTCCGCAAAAAGGGCCGAGATTTCCCCAAATATCTTTGAAGTGATGTGCGGTGCTTCCACCAGCAACTGATCCGCGTCGATACCAAAATAGGAGATATTCTTGCGGAACGGTCTCAAGCCGATTTTGCGGTCGGCATAATAATCCCGCTTTCCAAGCTCCAGAAAGCGCCCAAATGGCTTAACCAGTTCCAGACTGCGTTCCATGGCCTCCTGGAAAAGGGAGTTGATAACGACATCCACACCCAGACCATCTGTAACGCGCAGGACATCGTTGAAAAATTCGAGGGAACGAGAATCGAAAACGAAATCGGCCCCAAGGGTTGCCAGCAAATTCCGCTTTTCCGCGGTGCCAGCCGTAGCGATAATCGTCGCGCCCTTTAGCTTCGCAATCTGCAGGGCAGCAAGTCCGACGCCACCCGCGGCACCGTGGATAAGAACCGTCTCGCCGGTGCGCAATCCGGCCAACTGCACAAGCGCATAATAGGCCGTCAAAAAAGTAACGGGGAGCGTTGCTGCTTCGATAAGGTCGATACTGACCGGAATACGTGTCACCCCCTTTTCAGGGACCACGACATGTGTCGAAAATGCATTCGGACCAATGCCCATCACCCTATCGCCCGGGCATATATGCTGAACATCGCTTCCAACCGACAGAACTGTTCCAGAGAACTCCATGCCGATGGTAGCGCCTGCGAATCCGTCCTCCAACGCCTCTTCCGGAAGCATTCCCATGGCCCACATGACATCGCGGAAATTCAGGCCAGTCGCGGCGACTTCCACAACGACATCGCCAGAACCTGCAGCCGGCAACCTATTCTCCTGCCACTCGATAGTCTCAATGCGACCAAACGTTCGCTGGACGATAGAGGCAGCCTGAAACGTCTGTATACGCTGCTTTGATCGCTGAAAGGGACCGGAAACAACCCTTAGAGAATGGCACGATCCATCGACGACATCATAGACCAGCTCGCTTTCACCCTGTGCCTGCAATGTCAGGAGTTCGCGCCAAAGCTTTTCAGTCAGCACGCTGCAGGCAACATCAATCGTTACAACATCAATCTCGTCATATTCGTTCTGAAGAACCCGTGCGAAAGTCCAGATCGCATGATTGATGGGATTAACGTAGGTTTTGTTCGCGGGCGCGCCGCCGGGCGCAACGATAATCAGCCGCGGCGGGTGTTTCTCAACCCCTGTGAGGTAATGCCGCAGGGTTTCAGCTATGTCACTCAGAAGACGGATGTAATCCTGAAGGTTCAACGAATGGTTCGCGGCATCTGAACCTTCCGGCAAAACCAATACAACATCTAGTTCACGGTTGCCCACGCCAGCCAGGGCGTCCCGCAAAATCTCAACGCTCAGCCCCGAGCTGAACTCAAGTTCGGCACGCTTGTCTGCAGGAAGATCAGGAAACGGCGTGTCTTTTAGCTTGATCGTCAAAAGGCTTTCGCGCGTTTGCAATTGCTGAGGCTCGTCAATGCCGATCTCACCGCGGGCGGTCAAGATCGCCAGCGATCCTTCATCAAAATCCGCCCGAGTAACTGCGCCGTTGGCAAAACCACGTTCACCAATTCGGCCCAACATCTCCTCATTGGAAAGCATTTTTCCAACTGGTAATTCCGACAGAACGCTTTGCCTGAACCACCCTTCCCTCAATCCGAAGACGAAATCCGCAAGCGAGGCGTATTGGTGTTCAACAAAACAAAGCTCGGCACCCGATTTCGCAATTGCCATCAATGCCGAGCTTAACGCTTCACTGTCTTGCAGGCGGCCAAGAAGGAACCCGTTTGCACTGATGACCAAATCGACACGTCGGCTTAAACAGTCGGCATTACAATCCACAACATCGACAAACGGATTTTTCGCAAACCCTACCGCCAGATTGCTTTTGAGATTCTCGTCGTCTTCGACAATCAAGAGCTTGGCATCGTGACGCTCGGCAAGGTTGGCAAGCCGCGCACTGGCAGCAACCGAAGTTGCACCTATTTCGGCAATAACCAAGCCCGGCCGGCTCAAAGCAGCCTTCTCCAGGAATGATTCGACCAGACGGCATGCTTCATCAATCCGCTTGCGCGCAATCGCCGTGCCGTTCTGGAAATGATCGACAGTCGCCTCTGGAGCTTCATAGTCCGTCAATTTGACGCTGTCTTCATCCGCCGCCAGCAAATCGAGATTGCTCATGACGAAATGATAGGCATCGTTGACCAGGATTGCAGACGGACTATTTTCGGGAAATTCAGCAATCAACTCGCGGATGATGTCTGCGAAAGCCGGCAAATCCGGATCGGAAGCTAGCAACCAACATTCTTGTTCAAATGTTGCCAGCCCGCAGTCCTCAAGAACAAAGAAGCAGTTAGCCAGATATGCCTTGAAAGAGGAATGTTTATTCAGAATTGTCGCATCGACACTCCCGAAAACCTCTTGGACTTTTTGCGCAATATCATACGATGCCCGATAAACAGCAGCATCCAGCAGAAGGGCTGAGACAGCAGTCTCGGTGGCTTCGTATTGGGGAACGAGGCCAGGCAAAAGCTCTTCGCGAACAGAATTGCTCGTATTAGCTATCTGTTCATAGTGGAAAGACACGGTTTCCAGGTTGTGATGGACTTTAAGGAAAGTGCGCCTGAACCGGCAATCATCCAAGCTTGCAACCAGCTCACCTTGTTCGTCGAGTAGTTCCACGCGAATTTTCAACGAAAACGGCGAGGCCCGCAATATCTCAATCTGCGCAGAACGTATGTCGGCAGCACCCCCTCGCGATCGGATTGCACCAAATCTCACCGGAATATAAGGCGCCCCCGACATGTCGCCCGTCAGATCCGCGAATAAGGCGACTAGACCGTGAAACGCCGCATCAATGGAAATCGGGTTCAGATTGTACGACAGATACGGGTGGGCTGGGCTGCTAGCCTCGAAAAGTTGCACATGAAGCTTGCGATCAGGCAAGACGCGAACATTCTCCAGAAGCCTGAAGTCAACGCCGTAATCCAGGCCAAATTGTCTCGCGGTTCTGTAGGCAGTGCTTCCGCCAATTTTCCGGACTTCGGATGTGTTACCAGCGGATTGAGAAATCTGACGCGCGAACTCCGCAACCGGTTTGCGGATCCGGCCTACCGCGTGAATGCTCCAATCGTCCTCGCTCAGGTACTCGCGAGATCGAATTTCAATTTGACCTGTTTCGGCGGAAATCACGGTGGAAAGTTCAGCCAGCCTGTTTTCGTGCAGTTCCAGCGGCCGAACAATTTCCAGATTTCTAACCTCGACATCTGGCGTCATAAAGAATTGCTGTGCCGCCTGCACCGCAATTTCTATAAACGCGCTGCCGGGCAGAATAGACTTCCCATCGACGACGTGCTGCGCGAGGTCTGGAAACAGGTTCGCATCGATGTGGTTTTTCCACGACGCCGCATTGGGGTCCGTTCGCCAGCCCACCAATGTATAAACTTTCTCAGCATCACCACGACCAAACAGATTCACTTTATCGGACGTGGAGAATGCTTGCAGAGGCTGCAGCTCAAAAGGCAGGGGTGGTAACGCGACATCGGCGCGACGACAGCGAACATCTTCCCTCCACACCGAAACACCACAGGAGACGGCCTGCGCCACGATGTTCGGCAAAGGATTACTGCTCAGTGCCGGTCGTGTTAGCGTCGGGACAACGGAAACAGACACGTCCGCTTGACGAGCATTCTCCGTCAGATACGAGGAAAGGATTGGACGAGGGCCAATTTCGATGAAGAGATTGCATCCCTGTTCAAGTGCTTCTGCGGTTGCGTCCGCAAAACGAACGACGTCCCGAACATTCCTCCACCAGTAAACAGCATCAAGTTGATCGCCACTCTCAACTGTTCCGGTAACACTCGAGATAAATTTTATGTCGCCAGATCGCGGCTGATAAGCAGGAAGCTCGGACAGGAAAGCATCTCGCTCACGATCAATAATCGGATGATGGAACGGATAATCGATGTCGAGGATGTGGACGGGAATATGCTCCTTGCGGCCAATTTCCTTGAACGCCTTTATCTCACTGGCAGGCCCGGAAATCGTGACAGATGAACGCGTGTTGATCGCCCCAATCGCAATTCCCGACAGACCATTTTCGCGTGCAACCTCTCGCACCCTGTCTGCAGACAGAGCAACGGCGGCCATTTTCCCCTCGCCGAAAAGTGCATGCTGGTGCCGAGATCGGACGGCCACCACCGCAACCGCCTGCTCCAGAGAAAGCGCTCCGGCACAATAGGCAGCTGCAATTTCACCAACGGAATGTCCGAACACCATCGAAGGCTTGATGTTTCGGCTAATCAGACGATCTGACAGGGCTGCTTGAATAGCAAACAGGATTGCCTGGGCGATCCTTGTGTCCGGTAGCGAAACCGCAAGGTCTTGCGACACAAACAATGACACCAGGTCGACACCAAGCCAAGGTTTAAAGGCTTCACAAATTTCGTTAAAACGATCGAAGAAAGCGCGGTCGTACCGGTAGACGTCCTGCGCCATGCCAATCCATTGGGAACCATTTCCGGAAAACGCGAAGGCGATCCGTGTTTCTCCTGCCGGAGCTTCTCCAACGCGGCCAAAGCCCGTCGATGATCCGGCAAGAAACTCTTCGGTGCTTTTGAGAACCACATCCGGATCTTCGCTATCAACCACAAAACGATGTCTATGACGCGTTCTATTTACTGCCGATAGGGTGACAAGTTCGCGAAGATCTGGACGGTCGCTTTTCAACTCCTGAACATAATTTTCAAGCAGACCTTCAAGGGCTGAACGCGTTTGGGCACTCACCATAAAAGGCCCAGAGGGCAAAGCTCTCTCATCAGCAACCGCGACGTCTTCAGGATCAGCAAGCACGATATGTGCGTTCGTACCACCGAATCCAAAGGAATTTATACCTGCAAGGCGCGGTTTTTGTCCGCGCAACAATAAGGAGCCAGATCGACTGATCTCGACATTCAATCCTTCGAAATCGATTTCGGAGTTCAGTTCAGCCGCATGGAGTGAGGCTGGAAGAAAATCATATTGAAGTGCAAGCATTGCCTTTATCAGACCAAACATGCCTGAGGCGGGTTCAGAATGGCCAACATTCGACTTAACAGACCCAACCAACAACTTCTGATTTCGTTTTCGCCCCAACTCCGTTCCGATTGCCCACAGTTCCGCTGGGTCTCCAACCTTTGTCCCAGTGCCATGCCCTTCGATAAAGGCGAGGTCGTTCGGATCGAGACCATGGCGCTCATAAACATCACGCAGAAGAGACGCCTGCATCTCACGCGACGGCAATGAGATACCATTGGTACGCCCCGCTGAATTCAATCCCGTCGCCAGGATAGTCGCATAACTGCGGTCCCGGTTCGCCCTTGCCCTTTCTGTTGTTCGCAGAACGACAACTCCCCCCCCTTCGGATCGAACATAGCCCTGACCACCCTCACCGTACGCCCGACACAGCCCTTCGGGTGACAGCATGCGAGCTTGAGAAAAGCCGACAAAAGAAAACGGGTGAGCGAGAACATTCACGCCGCCTACAATCGCGGTGTCAATCTCACCGCTCTGAAGCGCACGGACAGCCTGATCCAATGCGACTAGAGAGGAGGAACACGCGGTATCGATCGTCAGACTAGGCCCGTTCAATCCAAATACGTGCGAAATGCGATTGGCAATAATCGACAGGGTGTTGCCCGTCATGAAATACGGACTACCAGAGGCGGGATCCTCGAGAAACGTATTTCCGGAATCCAAACTCGACGCACCAATATAGACGCCAACGCGCTCCTGTTGGAGCGTAGGAATAGTTAGGGAAGCGTCTTCCAAGGCACGCCACGCGAGCTGTAGAATCACGCGCTGCTGTGGATCCATATATGTGGCTTCACGGGCAGTCAGATTGAAAACCGCAGGATCGAAATCATAAACATCTTCAATCACGCCAGCGGCGAACGTGTATGCCTTTCCTTGCGTACCCGCGACAGGGTGCCAGAAACGGGCATGGCTCCACCTGTCCTCCGGAACGCTCGTTACAACGCAACGCTCGTCCTTCAACAATTGGAATAACTCGTCTACGTTTCGAGCCGACGGGGTGCGGACGGATCGTCCGATAATTTCAACTGACATGCCTTACTTTATCTCACAATCCTAGATAGCTTGAATGCAACAAAGCTCCCCTTCGATCAACCCTATATTAGTAAATCCACTGATTATAAGGTATCCAATGCATATGAAGGCAACGACACGCGGCGTCGCAGCCGATCCGCCCTCTGGAGCTCATCTCGGCAAATAGACTTCCCGTCCGCTCGATACAGCAATGCGAAATGTTGAAAATCCTAGGCTGCAGAATACGCCTGCTTCGCACTTTAAACTGTCCAAAGCGGGGGAACGTTTCCGAGTCATTGTATTCTTCTGATTGATACTTTAGATGGATTGCAACCTCTTTTGAGCCGCCATATGACGAGCCGCCGCGCGTCCCCTGAAACAGGCCGCGGCATGAGGCCTCGTCGCCATATTGCGTGCGACGGGCCTCTTTCATTTTCAATCGCGTTCAGGCCCGATAATGGCCAAGATGCAACTCTCTCCCCCAATGGAACTGCGTGCTTTAATGCACGTTAGAGTCTGTCATCGGGAGGATGAAATCATGAAACTTTTGAGCGCAGCAATTTGCCTGGTTTCTGTCGGCGCCCTGAGTGGATGCGTTGACGACAGCGGATACCGCACAGGTGGATATTATTCGTCAGGCGTCTACTACCGGTCTAGTGACCGTGATCGCTATTACCGCGATTATGATCGACGCGACTGGCGATCTGATCGCGGCCGCTATTGGCGCGACCGTAGAGATTGGCGCGACGGCTATCGATACGGACCGGCTGGCGTTTACACCGAATACGGTGTGGTTATTCGATGACGGATCGGTACCACTGCGGGCCTTATGGTCAGCGAATGACATTCTCGACAATAAAAAGACCCGCCGAAGCGAGTTATAGAATGTCTGCTTATGGGTACTCAGCCCCTTGAACGAAGGTAGAAATAGGCACCCCATCCTATAGCCGACACTAATATAAGCCCCACCATTACTAGCGTCAGGACGATAAACGCCTTTTCATGCCAATCGTTATCCAATTTCGCTCCCTACATTTTGAGGTTTTTCTACGGATAGTCCGAGTAACATTCCACCAATCTAGGTTTGTACACTCTGATCAATGCTGGCGTGTGCTCGCTACAAGCATAACCGGTTGCGCCGCCGCCCAGGCGATGATCACCGCGCAGAAAGCGCAAGGATTTACTCCAGCTAGGCGCACGCCACCGCTGGACCTCGTTTCATCCATTACGATCAAGATCAGCTGCCACCAGCTCCACTGCACGTATGGGTCAAGAAGAACGGACCTGCCGCCAGGACAATTTACTATCTTCAGCACATGACATTGTATTCGCGAGCGCAGTGCGACATCATTCCCGCCGGAGTTGAACTAATCCATGAAACAGCCGGGAGGGCTATGATGTTTCGAAACGGGTTCAAGACGGTGATAACAGCCGGTTTCTGTCTTTTGTTCATGCAGGCGATAGCGGCGGCAGCGCCGGGGCATACGACTGGGAATGTCAACATGCGCAGTGGCCCGGGAGCGGACTATCAAAAGATTGCCACGCTACCTGCAGGTGCGCGCGTTGATGTCGGTCGTTGTGTCTCGAACTGGTGCAGCGTGCGGGCCCTTGGTGTTTCGGGGTGGGTTTCAGCAAATTATGTGCAGCGGACGGGATGGCAACGGCCCGTCGTGATTGCGCCGACTATCGTCATTCGTCCTCCGCACCGGCCGAGACCTCCGCACTGGCAAAGGCCCGGCCGGCCGACATGCAGGATCGCCCCCGGTTATCCCTGCCCCCGGTGAAAACTGGCTGCCGCGCAATCGCTTTGTGGATGTGACCGTCATATTCCAGCTTTGAATTTGCGCAGTGTCCTTCCACCGCTCCGGGACTGCGTTCCGGCCAAGCTCGAAGCTGTCATTTTGGGATGGCTATCGGGCTTGGTCTGTTTTGTGGTTTCGAACGGCTACTTCATCTGAAACTCAGGTGTGCCGGAGCAGTCCGCGGGGTGAAGGGTGAATGGAGGAATATTTTAGCAATTCAAGGTTTAAAAGGACGGGTCAGGAAAGCCCGGTTTCCGGCTCCGCAATTTATCGCTGGATTGAAAGTGGCACCTTGGACCACTTCGAACAACCGAAATAATATTGGAAAAATATCTGGTAGGCGCATGGAGAGTAACGTTCAATTGCATCCGCGAGAGTACCGGTAAATGGAAGCAAGACGTTCCCGCATCATCGCGCTTGGTGTTCTTCTAGGAGTTCTCGGCGCTGTCATCCCGATAGCGACAATGGCCTATACATCATGGGTGATTGCCGTTCGGAAGGATCAGGACACGCTGAAAGTGCTTGCAAGCCAGGCAATTCAGCGGGCATCCGATGCGTTCAGGGCGGCCAAGGGTGTTCTCGACACTGCCGAGGCCGCCCATCTGCCGCCTTGCTCTACCGAACATATCGAATTGATGCGTAAGCTGACGATGAATACTCCGTCAGTGGAGGAAGTGGGATATTTCGAGGACGGCCATCTCAAATGCACATCCTGGGGCATTACTCACGGCTTTTTTCCTAAATCCCGCGCCGAATATACGACACCTGACGGGATGGAAGTCGCCGTCCGGATAGAGCCGACCGTCAGCCAGGGCACACGAATGACGGCGCTTCACTTCGGCGCTCACAATGTTCTCGTCGCCCCCTCGCGTTTTGTCGATATTCTGATCGATGACAGCATGTCCCTTGCCCTCACAACCGAACAGGGCGTTCTGATAAACGAACTGAATGCGCCGGATCCGCAGCTTGTGAAAGCACTGCTCGGTGAGCCGAAAAAGGGCGTGACGGACGAGGTGATCTACGCGGTCAGCCGCGGCGACGGACTGGCCGCGATTGCAATGGAACCCCGCGCGAACATCACCGCCAAAGTGCGGGGCGAGCAGATATTTTACCTGCCGGCCGGGGCGCTCATTGCGGCATTCCTTGTCGGCACCGTCATCTGGTTATCGCGGAACCGCCTGTCGCCCCTGGCTGAACTCGGCATTGCTGTCCGCAAACGTGAATTCATCGTTCATTACCAGCCGATTGTGGAGCTGAAGACCGGCATCTGCATCGGCGCGGAGGCGCTTATTCGCTGGCGGCGGCCGGATGGCTTTTTGGTGCGCCCCGACCTCTTCATTCCGCTGGCGGAAGAAAGTGGGTTGATCCTGGCGATCACCGATCAGGTTGTCGATGCTATCGTCACCGATCTGCGAAAGGTGCTGGTCGAGGACCGGACGTTGCATATCGCCGTCAATCTGTGCGCGGAGGATGTCGCATCCGGCCGAATCCTCACCGTTATCGAAGAGAAGCTGAAGCATACGGGTATCCGGCCCGAGCAAATCTGGCTGGAAGCGACAGAGCGCGGTTTTATCGATATCGAAGCGGCAAAAATTACGCTGGCCGAAGCGCGGCAGCGCGGCCACTCGGTGGCGATCGACGATTTCGGAACTGGATATTCAAGCCTGCAATATCTGCAGGGCCTGCCGATGGATGCGTTGAAGATCGACAAATCCTTTGTCGACACGGTGGGCAAGGATACGGCCACCAGTTCGGTTACGTCGCATATCATCGGCATGGCCAAAGCGCTTGGCCTGTTTACCGTGGCGGAAGGGATCGAAACGGAAGAACAGGCGGAATATCTGAGGGAACAAGGCGTCGACTTCGGGCAAGGATGGCTGTTCTCCAAGGCGCTTCCCGTCAATGAATTCGTTGCCTACCATCGCCTGACGAAGAAAAAATACGGGGCGTCTCCTGAAATCATTCAGGCAGCGGCGAAATAACGCCAATCGGGTTGCCCGCCTGTGGTTGCCGCAGACGAGCAGCCCTTCACATCCGTTATGCCGTCATGAGCTTGGGCAGAACCAGATCGTCAACGGCGTAGGTATGGAACTCGCTCTTTGAAACGGTGTCCAGCTTCCGGAATTTTTCAACGAATACCGGATCGGAAAAGAATTCATCGATATTGCCCGCTCCCTTGATAGCCTCGACATTAACGACCGTCTGTCCGTCCGTGCTTTTCGCAAGGCTGCTCCAGAGGAACCCTTCTTTCCGTTCGGCGACGTAATGTACGACGTCCTGAATAATGGCGAAGGCTTCTTCCTGCTTTCCCGGATGAACATGAATGACGTTGACGATGAAGGTTGTGGGAGCGGGAGCGCCCACGAAGGTTGCAACGGGTTTCGTTTCCATAAGTATCTCCATTTGCAGCCGTGGCCGTTTCAGCCGCGGTTGCATCTGGATATCGGAGGCGAAATAAGGGATAAACAGGCTGTAATTCTTAACTTACAGGAAGAAAATTCCTTAATCAGATGACCACGGACAAGCTCGGCACCCTCGGCATATTCATTCAGGCGGCAGAAGCAGGAAGCTTCGTGGCGGCCGGACACCGTCTCGGCATCTCAGGATCAGCCGTCGGCAAGGCCATTGCCCGTCTGGAGGAGGAGATGGGCGTGCGATTGTTCAATCGCTCGACACGCAGCATGACCCTGACGGAGGATGGCGGGTTCTTCCTCGATACATGCCGGCGCATCCAGTCGGAATACGAGATGGCGCAGGCGCAACTGTCGAGATCACAGGCCGCGCCGCGCGGGCAGCTTCGTGTCAGCCTTCCCCTGGCGGGCATGCTGCTGATGCCGGCAATATCGGCCTTCATGGAGGCCTATCCGGAGATCAATCTCGATCTCGATTTTACCGATCGTCTGGTTGATGTCATCGAGGAGGGTTTCGATGCGGTCATCCGGACAGGCGAGATCAGGGACACGCGGCTGATGAGCCGCAAGCTCGGCACCTTCAAACACAGGATCGTGGCGAGCCCCGCTTATCTTGAAACCCATGGCTGTCCGCAGGTTCCCGAAGATCTTGCCCGGCACCGTTGTCTTCACCACCGTTTTGCGAATTCCGGCAAACTTGAACCATGGCCGCTGGTGCGCGAAGGGCGCGAGATCAGGATCGATCTGCCGGTTGCGACCGTCGCAAGCACGCTCGACCCGCTGATCTTCCTTGCGGAGCGATCTTTCGGCATCACATGCCTGCCCTCATTCGCGGTCGCATCCGAAATCGCACGGGGGAAACTGGTGCCGCTGCTGGACGACTACCTGGCCGATATGGGTACTTACTGCGTCCTCTGGCCCACCAATCGATATCTCTCTCCAAAAGTGAGAGCATTTGTGGATTACATGGCCGCCAATCTTTTCGCCAAATGAAGCGCCGTGTTCTTGTGGAAGGTGGCTATCGTTCCTTGTCCAGCTGGGTCTTGGCGCGGAACTCACCCTCGCTATCCTGAAGGAAGACCGGCCCGACAATGCGGACTACCCGATCAACACTTGGTGGCGAATTGGGTTCCTCGAAGGCCAGAGCCTGAGATGCCCCGTTTGCTGGCCGCAGGGAGGGCACGGGGATAATCGAACTGGTGAGATCGGTGGTCGAAACCGCGCGGGATTTCAGTTCGTTGATCCGCGCGAAATAGCGCGACCAGTTGCATGAATTCTGGCCCGGATCCGTCTGATACCGAAATGCAGTCGCGAGGTCTTTGTATGGCGTTCTGGTCTCGACCGACAACATTTCCGACGTTTCCAACTGCGGATTTTCGAGAACATAGACCGTCATCGCCGGATTTTCGCAGATAAAGCGGCATTGGTCGATTGCAGACTTGGCATAGTTTGGCCCTCCAAACTGCGAGTTTGGCGCCGGGAAGTGATATCCATCGGAAGGACGCACGCAATAATACAGGGCGTTGCGGGCATAGACTTCGGATCCCTCACGTCGCTCCGGCGCGGGCGTGCGCGGCTGCTTGGGGCTCTCGCATCCAAGCGCCTGAAAGCGCGCCTGCAACGAAGCCGACCGCTCGCTCCTGCGGGCGGCAGCTAGTTCACTCTCGGCGTCTGCGCGCTGGCGGGCGAGCCCCCGGCAGGCATTGAACAACCCGCCCGATGCGGCTTTTTCCGGGGTGCAGGACCGTTGCCTTTCGAGCCCGCGGATGGCGGCTATCTGCCGCTGTTTCTGCATCGTCTCCGCGTTCGAAGCGCTCGCGCTGGCCCCCATCTGGCTTCTTATCGTCGCGCAGCTTTGGGCGAGAGCCGGGGCGGAACCGGAGATGAGGATCAGGCCGCATATTGAGGGTAACATCCAGCGGAACGGCATGAGGCAGGCTCACCTTCCGCCAGGATGTGGGATTGCGGTTCTGGTCTCCGGGGAGATCGGCGCGGGAAGATAGGAAGTGATATAGCCAGCGGCCTCTGCCCAACTTGGGACGGACAATCCCAAAACGAAGGCAATAGCTGCGACAATCCTGCTTTTACGCATTCCGTAAGCCCCTCAAAATGCCCCAAATGACCTGCTATGCCCGAGACGTCAGATCGTCTCGATCAGCCCGTTCCCACCTGTCCTGATCTGCCGATCACCACTTGACGCTCAGGCCGATATTGCCCTCCCAGCTACGGGTTTTCTGGCCTCCGAGATTGGTCGTGTAATCCACCGTCGCGAACAGGCTGACCGTCTCCGTCAAGGCGGCAGTGACGCCACCGCCAAGCTCGAGCGATGTTCCGCCGAGTTCGGTAACGATCGGATCACCCGCAAAACGCACCGTCTGGTCGGACGAGAAACTGTGCCATAGATTGGCCTTGAGATAGGGCTGAATAAGCCCGGCACCCGTCTCGTATTTTCCTTGCAGCCTCATGCCCAGCCGGCCGGTGACGGTGTCGTCGCTGTCGAAGGAGACCGAAGAATAACGATCCGAAATATCGTCAAGCGAAAGGTGCTGCCAGACGATCTGAGCCTGAGGTTCGAGGCTCCATTGCTCATCAAGGGCGATCGGATAACCGCCCTCCAGCGAGGCGGTCACACCCGAACCATCGATATCGATCGATTGGCCGGCATTTGACGAGGCGCGACCATCAAACCAGGTGCCCATGAGGACCGCGTCCACATACCAGCCCTGTGGCGCGATATGGCTCCAGTAACCACCAACGCTCGTTCCGCTGATTTTGACGTTGCCCACGGCAAGATCATTCCAGCCGAGCGCCTGCCCCTTCACGTCACCGTCCATCTTCGTGTACCCGACGAACAGGCCGAACCGGTCGAAATGTCCATCGCCGCTTTCACGGCCGAGCAGATCCTGACCGGCCTGAAGGCCGTAGAGATTGCCGTCGAAGCCCGGCGAAACGGTGCCGTCCCACTTCATGTCCGTATTCTGGCCGAAGGTCCTGCCCCATGTGTTGGGCATCCATCCGTCGTCCTGCAACAACACCTGCTCACCGCGCCGTTCATGGAAGGTGCCAAGTGTCGACAGAGCCAGATATTGAGCGAGCGGCTGCACAACCGAATAGGTCGGAACCTCGATCCGGTAGAGCGGCACGATATCGGCAATCACCGCCGTGGCGCCCGATGTCGGCGGTACAGCAGTGGCGGTTGGGATCGGTGCAAGCGTGGTCGGCGGTGCCGGTGGCGCAGGAGGAGGACTTGCAGCCGCTGCCGCCTGTGGCGTGGGCGGAGCTGCCGGCTGCGGATCACCCGCATTGATGGGAGGCGTCGGGTCCGTTGGGTCCGTCGTCGGGTCCCCCACGGTCGGTATGGGTGTGGGCGGCAGTTGCGAAGCCGGAGGCGCTCCGGTGATTTCGGGCGCCTCAGCCTCCGGCGTGGTACCCGGCTGAAGCGGGTCCGGCGCGCCTGCAACCGCCCCGCTGCCCGGCACGATCGTCGAGCGAAGATACCAATTGTCCTGCGTTCCGGCCGAAACGCCACCTTTGAACAGGTAATATTCGTATGCGCCGGCAGCAACGCGGCTGTTGAGCGCAAATGCGCCGCCGGCGGTGGTCGCACCGTTCACGGCCTCGATAACCATGATCCCGTCCGCGTTGGTCGCCGCGCCGGAACCTCCCGCATTGACCACGTTCATGCCCGTGCTTCCGGATGCGGTGCCTCGGTCGATCACCAGCTTGTCGGAAGCGGAGCCGTCACTGCCAAGAACGGTATCGAGAAAAATCTGGCCGCCGTTGCCCACGTAATTGCCGGAGATCGTAAACGTGTCCGAAGCGCCGCCGCCGCCATTGGTGAGATCGATACGACCTGAATTGACCAGATTGGCGAAAGCACCCGCCGAAAAGGCGGAAACTCTTCCATTCTGCCCGCCACCATAGACCGTGCTGGCGGAATCGATCGCCAAGGTTCCCGTCCCGGTGCCGCTGTCCCCAAGCGTCAGCGTTCCGTCGAAAACAAGCTCGCTATCATTGGTGAGGTTTATCGTTTCCCAACTGTCGAAGCGAGCAACCCCTTCCGTCTTGACGTTGCTCATCGTCAGGCTGTCGGTGCCCAGACCACCGCTTATCTGCGTGGTCGCGCCTATGTGGGCATTCGCAAGATTGGTGAGCGTGGCGGTGTCGTCATCCGCACCGAGGTCGATTGCGCCATAGATGATGCCGCCGCCGTTCCAGTCGAATCTGTCATTACCGAAGCTCAGCAGCACATTGCCGCCAACCACACCGCCGGTAACGGTGACGCTGTCGGTTCCGCCGCTGACGCTGATATTGCCGCCGATTGTTCCACCCGAGAGGATGATCGTGTCATTGCCAAAACCGGTCACCAGATTTCGGTCGATAATGCCGCCCGACATGTCGAAGACGTTGTCATCGAGCTTCATGTTGACACGGCCGATACGGCCACCCGTCATGGTGGCGACATCGCCATCATCGAACGCATCGATGATACGCCCGTCGGACATGAAGAAAGTGTCGAGATTATCGCCCTGGTTGAGGGACTGGATCGTGCCGCCCGTCATGCGGAAATCGTCTACGCCGCTGCCTTGCTGAACATTGCCGGTAACGGTCCCGCCGGAAATCACAAATGCGTCGTTACCGTTTCCCTGGACCACCGCGCCATTTATGGTGCCCGAATAGATTTCGATCCTGTCGGCACCGGCTCCAAACGTAACGTTGCCGGCGATAGTTCCGGTACCGGCAGTTGGAAGAAGCAACGTATTGTTGCCGCCCGTATCGGTCAGCCCACCCGCCGACGTACCGCTGTCGCAGATGTAACTGTCGTCACCCGCTGTCGGTGTAAAGATGCACGCGGCATCCGCTGGTTCTGAATAGAAAAAGATTGTACCGGAAACCAAAGCGGTTCCAGAACAGAGAAACCATCTTAAGCCATTAAATCCGCGCCGATAATTCATCATCCCCCCGTCGCATCGAATGATTCCCCAAACCATTTCATTTGACGATTTCGACTACGCCACAGACGCAACCGCTTCGCAACCCTAAGGAGTTGCTACAAAAACTTCTACAAATCCGAGAGACATGGGAAGGACAACTAAAACCGGAAGACCGCGCCCAATAGACCAGCGCCTCTCCGTTTCAGAGCGATAACCATCAGAAAAGAAAAGACTTTCTTCGCAAGGCAGCACTTTGATTTGCGCTATATCAACCAGTAGGATATCGAAGAAAAACTGCGGCTATGCAAAACAGAACTTGGAGATCGGACGGCTCCTAAGTTTATTTATTTATAATATTAGGATAAACAAGAATTAAATTCGGACAGTCGCCGAGGAGCCTCTGCCGCAACTCAGCCTCAATCACGATCACAAAAACGTGATCGCAACCCCCTTTCCCAAAACCAGCACCCGTCAAAGGTCAGCCCCGGTACCGTCCGGATGCGGTGATGAAACGTTCCAGTTTGCCCAGCGTCTGCTGACCCAGCTCCACAGCACCGAAACCCTTGGCTTGCTGAAACTCGGCCGCCGTGCTGAACACCATGCCCAGCACGACCTTGGTCGCGCCGTCACGATCCTCGAAGGAGGCCCAGGCGTCGGCATGTTTCGGCCCGTTCTCGCCCCACAGCAGCGAATAGCCGATCCTCTCTTCGGGCCGGACCTCGTGATAGAGATGATGGTTCGGATAGACGGTGCCGTCGGGGCCGATCATGTCGAATACCCATTCGCCGCCTGTTCGCAGATCGATCCTCTTGGTGCGGCAGGAAAACCCTTCCGGGCCCCACCATTGCGGCAGCGTCTCGGCATTCATCCAGGCGCTCCAGACGATGTTGCGCGGCGCCTTTATCGTTCGCTCCAGTATCATGGTTCGCTCGGCCACTCCGGCGAGATTGTTCAGACCGGCATCAAACCCCTGCCGGTAACCCGCCTGCATGTCGTTGGCCAGCGAGGAAAGCTGCACCGTTACGACCAGTCGGCTGCCACCGGCGGCCGCTGAAAAATCGGCTGTCACAAGCGCCGCCGACTGTGTCACGCCCTCGGATGAAACCACCTCGTAGTTGACGCTGCGCACGGCCTCCTGCAACTCCAGCCATCCGCACTCACAGCGAATATCCGGTTGCCCTTCGACCTTGCAGAGTGAAACTTCGCGCCCACCCACGCTGGTGTCGGCCTCCAGAAATTCCACGGTTACTGAAGGCGTTGGAGCGGCCCAGACCGCCCGCGCGGCCGGGGCCGTCCAGGCCTGCCACAGCGCCGACAGGGGAACGGCGACATTCCGTTCAAAGCTCAGCGTCGCAAAGCGGCCTTCAGCAAGATGGGGCGCAGCAGCCGCGCCATGCGGATTGAGTGTAGACGTCATTCGGAATTCTCCTTCATCGCCTTCATTGCAAATGCATCCAACCGGCTGAGCCGGTTCTCCCATATGGCCCGCTGGTCATCGAGCCATGTCCGCACCGGCTCCAGAGCCTCGGGCACGATGGCGCAGGTGCGCACCCGCCCGTCTTTGGACGTGCTGATCAGACCCGCCTCCTCCAGCACCGAAAGATGCCGCATCACGGTGGGCAGACGCAGCCCCGTCGGAGCGGATAACTCCATGACCGGAGCCGGCCCCTCGGCAAGCTGGGCCAAGATCGACCGACGTGTCGGATCGGCCAGAGCCTGGAAGATCAGTGAAAGTTCGAGTGAATGCTTAGCCATATCACTAACTATCACGCGCCATGTCCGTCGCACAAGGAAAACTTCGTCAACTTGCTAAGTTTTCTCTTGGGAAGCAGTAGCGGAGGCAATCCGTGCTGAACGTGCAGAAAGCAGAAACGCCGGAGCATTGCCCCGGCGTTTTGTTTTTAAGCGACCAGACCCTTGGTCAGTTCCAGTGCCTGCCGTTCGAACAGCCGGCGATAGATACCGTCATTCAGCCGGATCAGCGCCTGATGGTCGCCCTCTTCGACAATATTGCCCTTGTCGAACACCAGCAACCGGTCCAGCGCCCGCACGGTGGAAAGCCGATGCGCGATGACCAGCGCGGTGCGGCCGTCCATCAGGCGTTCCATGGCCTGCTGGATCTGCACTTCGCTTTCACTGTCGAGGCTCGATGTCGCCTCGTCGAGGATCAGCAACGGCGCATCGGCAAGGAAAGCACGGGCAATGGCGACACGCTGCCGTTCCCCGCCTGACAGTTTGACGCCGCGTTCCCCCACCATCGTCTCATAGCCTTTGGGAAGGGACATGATGAAGTCATGGGCGCTCGCCTGCCTCGCCGCCTGCTCGATCTCGCGCCGCGAGGCGCTCGGCCGACCATAGGCGATGTTTTCCGCCAGCGTGCGGTGGAACAGGATGGGTTCCTGCTGCACGATGGCGATCTGGCTGCGCAGGTTTGCCTGCCTGGCCTTGGCGATGTCCTGCCCGTCAATGCGGATCGAGCCGGAATTCACATCGTAAAGCCGCTGGATAAGCTTGACGAATGTCGTCTTGCCCGAACCCGAATGTCCGACCAGCCCCACACGCTCGCCCGGCCTGATGGTGACCGAAAAGTCCTCATAGAGCGGGCTGGGATGGGCGCCATATTGAAAAGTGACGTTATCGAAGACGATCTCGCCCTTCTCAATCTTGATCGGCCTGGCATCAGGCCTGTCTTCGACGCCCAAAGGCATCTTGTCGAGCAGCACCAACTCCTCCATGTCGTTGACGGCGCGTTGCAGGTTGCGGATGTGCTGACCGACATCGCGCAGATAGCCCTGCAGGACGAAGAACATCGCCAGCACGAAGGTGATGTCGCCCGGCGTCGCCAGCCCCTTCTGCCACATGACAAGCCCGGTTCCGAGAATACCGGCCTGCATGGACACCATCATGAAGCCCTGGATCGTGCCGTTCAACGTGCCGCGTTTCCATGTCCTGCGCGTGCGGCTATCCCATTTGGCCAGCACATGGCGCAACCGCGTCTCTTCACGGTTTTCGGCGCCAAAGGCTTTGACCACCGAATTGCAACTGACGGCATCCGCCAGCGCGCCACCGAGTTTGGTATCCCAGGCGTTGGCAAGCCTTGCCGCTGGCGACACGAAGCCCATGGAAAGCATCACGGTGACACCGACATAGATCAGCGACCCTGTGCCCACAATAAGGCCCATGATCGGCCAGTAGCTACCCAGCACGACGGTGGCACCGACCAGCATGACGATGGACGGCAACAGGGCGACAAGCAGCACGTCATTGAGCGAATCAAGCGCCCACATGCCACGCGTGATCTTGCGAACCGTGGAACCGGCAAAGCTGTTGGCGTGCCAGTCGGTCGAGAACCGCTGCACCCTGTGGAAACCGTTATTGGCAACATCCGCCATGGTTTTCAGCGTCAGCCTGATGATGCCGGTGAAGACGAACCAGCGCAGGACCACGCTCGTCAACCCCAGTGCCACGACGGTGACAAAGGCGCGCAGCGCCCGATCAGCCCCGTTGCCACCGGCAATGGCATCAACGATCTGGCCGGAAAAAACCGGCACCATGACTTCGGCCAACGTGCTGGCAATCACCAGCACGATAATAAAACCCACCACTGCCGGCCGATGGCGCCAGTGATGAAAAACAAAGCCGAGCACATGGCGGTAGGCATCGGCGCGGAAATCGAGCTTCTTGCGAGTCATTTTAGCCAGCCCCGGCGCCATCTTGTCGGCAACCGGTCCTCAAAATAGGAAGTTGGATGACACAGCCCGTGGAGAAGACGAAATGATGGCGTCAGATCAATCGGGCTATGAAGGGAAACAAAACCGCATGTCGGGCGCGCTCAGGGCGGGCCACGAATGGAAATGACCTAGTGTCGGTTCATTCCACATGGGAGGAACTTGATGAATGGTGATGTCAAGCTACGCCTCCCTTGGTTCGATTTGACGCGATGGTTATTTTGTACCCGACCAGATCGCCATTGCCAACCGGAAAAATGCAACCTTACGGAAAGTGATGCAAAAACGCCACAATATGTGGACCAGCGGTTTTATAGACACTTATGCTGCGCACCCGAGGCGCGGGTGCGCAGCGAAATCCCGAGCCCCCCTCTTGGGGGCTCGGGGTCTTGCTCAATCCATCTGGACGTTTGCGTTCTTGACGACGGGTTCCCACTTGGCGATCTCAGCCGCAACGTGGCTTTTCAACTCATCGGGTGACGACGCGACGATCTTGGCGCTGAACTCCGCCATGCGCGCGGCAATAGCCGGATCGGCAAGCGCTTTCTTGGCGGCGGCATTCAGCGTGTCCACCACCTCGGCCGGCGTACCGGCGGGCGCAAACAGCGCGTTCCAGGTGTAGGTTTCATAACCCGGCACGGTTTCGGCAATGGTCGGCAGATCCGGGAACGACGAGGCGCGTTCGGCGGTCGTTACGCCAAGCGCCCGCAATGTGCCGGATTTGATATGGCCCGATGACGACGGCAGATTGTCGAACATGATCGATATCTGGTTACCGAGAAGATCGTTGAGCGCAGGACCGGCCCCCTTGTAGGGAACGTGCTGCATGCTGACGCCCGTCATGCTCTTGAACAGTTCGCCTGAAAGATGCAGCGGCGTGCCGTTGCCGGAGGACGCATAGGAATACTTGTCCGGCTCAGCTTTCAGAAGCGCGATCAATTCCGCGACGCTGTTGACGTTCAGCTTCGGATTGACCACCAGCACGTTGGGAACCACCACCAGCAAGGAAACCGGAGCGAAATCCTTTTCCGGATCATAGGGCTTTGTCTTGAGAATGAGCGGATTGAGCGCATGGGTGGCAACGGTGCCCATCAGGATCGTGTAACCGTCGGGCTCGGCCCGGGCGACACGGTCGGCCCCGAGATTGCCGCCGGCTCCGGCAACATTTTCGACGACGATCTGATGGCCAAGCACATCACCCATCTTCTGCGCGATGACACGGGCGACCACATCGGTGGAGCCGCCCGCAGCGAAGGGAACGACCAGCGTAATCGTTCGATCGGGAAAACCCTGCGCGCTCGCCGTCAGTCCCAACATGCATAAAGAAGCTGCCGTGGCGCCAAGTTTCAACACCATGCGCCGTCTCAAAGACCGGTAATTCATGAACCCTCCTGTAGAATGGCCTCCCCGCCATCGGCGCATAGTAGCTCAAATGGACCTGAGAGCAACCGAGGGCCTGAACGAAGTCCGGGCAGCCCAACGACCGCCCGGATATCCATCAACGGCTGCGATACATCAGCCGAATAGCGCAAGGCTGCTTTTGACCGTGACCCATACGCCCCAGAGAAGCGGGATGCCGACCGCGGCCCAGGCGAATGCGGCCTTGGCGTCGAGACCGCCCCTGCCGATACCGAAGGAACCGGTAGGCCCGGCATTGGCGGCGGCGGTCTTGGCCTGAAGGGTTGCGACCTCCGCATCAGACATGAACCATTTCTCCGGCAACGGCCGAACAAATGCGTTGGCGATGAGGCCGATAGCGAGCATCCCCGCCAGGATGTACATGGTGCTGGTATAGAGCGCCGGACCGGGCGCAACACCGGCCGCGATCTGTGCTTCGCGGATGTAGTTGACGACCACGGGACCGGCAATGCCCGCCGTTGCCCATGCCGTCAGCAGACGACCATGGATAGCACCGACGAACTGCGTGCCAAAGATGTCGGCAAGATAGGCGGGAATGGTTGCGAAACCGCCGCCATACATCGACAGGATGATGCCAAGGGCGAGAACAAAGAACGCCTTGGAACCCATCGTCGCCAGCGTCGGGGCCAGCGCATAAAGAATGATGCCGAGCACGAAGAAGCAGAAGTAGGTGTTCTTGCGGCCAATCTTATCCGACATGGAAGCCCAGAAGAAGCGGCCGCCGATGTTAAACAGCGACAGCAGGCCGGTGAACCCGGCCGCGATGGCGGCGATCGATGCTTTCTGCTCGATATTGAGGTCAGCAAAGCCAACGCCTGGCAGACCGATCAACGAACCCGCGAAAATCTCCTGCAACATTGGCGATGCCATGCCGATCACGCCGATACCCGCCGAAACGTTGAGGCACAGAACCGCCCAGATGAGCCAGAATTGTTTCGTCTTGTGCGCATCACGCAGATGAACATGACGATTGGTGATCATGGCACTTTTAGCCGCCGGGGCCGTCCAGCCTTCCGGGCGCCAGCCAGCCGGCGGAATGCGATAACCGAAGGCACCGGCCATCATGAAGACGAAATAGATCAACGCCATGACGACGAAGGTCTGCCAGACGCCGACGGATGTGTCGGTCTTGAAGGTATTCATCAGGAGATTGGCAAGCGGTGCGCCGATCATCGCGCCGCCCCCGAAACCCATGATGGCCATGCCGGTCGCCATGCCGCGACGGTCAGGGAACCATTTGATCAATGTCGAGACCGGCGAGATGTAACCAAGGCCAAGACCGACGCCGCCGATGACCCCTGCCCCGACCCACATCAGCCAGAGTTGGTGCGTCATCACGCCAAGGGCTGCAACCAGAATGCCGCCGCACCAGCAGCAGGCGGAAACGAAGCCGGCCTTGCGCGGCCCCACCCGTTCCAGCCAACCGCCCCAGATCGCCGCCGAGCATCCGAGCAGTACGAAGAAGAGCGTATAAATCCAGCCAAGATCGGCCACACGCCAGTTACACTCAGTGGTGAACAGCGCCCCGATAAGGGTGAGGCTGGCGCAACTGGGGTCCGTCGCCGGCAGAGCCTTCGACAACGGCAGCCAGAAAACGCTGAAGCCATAGGCCATGCCGATGCACAGGTGAATGGCCAATGCCGCCGGCGGCACCAGCCAGCGGTTGAAGCCCGGTTTTGCTATGATCCGTTCGCGGTCCAGAATCCCGGCTTGCGCCGTTCGTCCCGCCGTTACCTCTGCTACTGCCATCGACACTACCTCCCTCGTGAATGTCTGGACAACCATGAAGCACCCCATTGGCCGCATTGACCGGGCGCAACCGAAACCGCCGGATGTCCTCCTATCCGGCGATATTTGTTTGCGGCGTTTCGCCGCCTGGCTTTACGTGGTTTCGGGAATGCTCGGTTCTGATAGGGACTCGCCCGCTTGAGCACCCTTGCCGCCCGGCGCGCCCTTGGCGTCGTCACCTAGCCCGACCGCATCGGCGACTGGCGCACCGGGCCTCTTGATCTTGACGGCCGCGGCGAGCACCAGCGGCAGAAACTCCCCGGCACCGGCATCCACGATCTCGAAAAACCGTTTTCGCATACGGGGTTCCCAGAATTTGTTAATGTGCGTGGCGACACCCTCAACGCGGATATCCTCCGGCTGGGAAAGGAAAAAGGTCGCGATCTGGTTCGCCATCCTCACCAGTTTTTCATCGGTGTGATTAAGCAACATGGCTGTTTTCCCCGCGCCGCCTGACGGACGACGTTCACGTTGTCAAAAGGCCGGGATTGCCCCCGGCCCCGATTATTCGGCCGCCTCGAGCTTGCCCGCGATGCGTCGCGAACGGCGGCTGAGTGCGTCATATCCTTCCTGCCATTCGGTCGGCCCGTTCGAGGGCGAGACCTGAACCGCAGTTACCTTGTATTCCGGACAGTTCGTCGCCCAGTCGGAGTAGTCGGTGGTAATGACGTTTGCCTGCGTGCCCGGATGGTGAAAGGTGGTATAGACCACCCCCGGCGCGACGCGATCGGTGATCAGCGCCCGTAGCGTCGTATCGCCCGAACGGCTGGCGAGCTTGATCCAGTCACCATCCTTGACGCCACGCTGTTCGGCATCATGCGGATGGATCTCGAGACGATCCTCCTCATGCCAGACGACGTTTTCGGTGCGCCGTGTCTGCGCGCCGACATTGTACTGCGACAGAATGCGGCCGGTGGTGAGCAGCAGCGGAAAGCGCGGGCCGGTACGCTCATCCGTCGCCACATATTCGGTGCGGATGAACTTGCCCTTGCCGCGCACGAACCCGTCCACATGCATGATCGGCGAGCCTTCAGGGAATTTTTCGTTACACGGCCACTGCACCGAGCCTCTGCTCTCCAGATAGTCATAGGAAACGCCGGCAAAGCTCGGCGTCGTCGCCGCGATTTCATCCATGATCTGCGACGGGTGCGTATAGTTCCAGTTCAGCCCCATGGCCTGCGCCAGCTTCTGGGTGACTTCCCAATCCGAATAACCGTTCTTCGGCGACATGACCTTGCGCACGCGGTTGATGCGCCGTTCAGCATTGGTGAAGGTTCCGTCCTTTTCGAGGAAGGTGGAACCCGGCAGGAAGACATGCGCGTAGTTCGCCGTCTCGTTCAGGAACAGGTCGTGCACGACAACACATTCCATCGCGGCAAGACCGGCCGAAACATGCTTGGTGTCCGGGTCCGACTGGAGGATGTCTTCGCCCTGAATGTAGATGCCCTTGAAACTGCCATCCACGGCGGCATCCAGCATGTTGGGGATGCGCAGTCCCGGCTCGTTGTTGAGGGTAACACCCCAGAGCTTTTCGAATATTTCCCGGGTGGCATCGTCGGATATATGACGATAACCGGGAAGCTCATGCGGGAAAGACCCCATGTCGCAGGAACCCTGCACATTGTTCTGGCCACGCAGCGGATTGACGCCGACACCGGGGCGACCAATGTTGCCGGTCGCCATGGCAAGATTGGCAATCGCCATGACCGTGGTGGAACCCTGGCTGTGTTCGGTGACGCCGAGCCCGTAATAGATTGCGCCATTGCCACCCTTGGCAAACAGCCTTGCGGCACCGCGCAACTCCTCGGCGGGAACGCCGGTAAAGCTTTCGGTTTCCTCCGGGCCATGCTGCGGTTCAGCCACGAAAGCTGCCCAGTCTTCAAATTCAGACCAGTCGCAACGCTCGCGGATGAAAGCCTCGTCGAACAATCCTTCGGTGACGATGACATGGGCGAGAGCCGTCAGCACGGCGACATTCGTTCCCGGCTGCAGCGGCAGGTGGAAAGACGCTTCCACATGCGGCGTGCGAACGAGATCGATCCGGCGCGGATCGATGACGATCAGCTTTGCGCCCTGCCGCAGCCGCTTCTTCAGGCGCGAGCCGAAAACGGGGTGCCCGTCCGTCGGGTTGGCGCCGATGACGAGGACAACATCCGACTGTTCGACGGAATCGAAATTCTGCGTTCCGGCAGAGGTGCCGAATGCCTGCCCCAACCCGTAACCTGTCGGCGAATGACAGACGCGGGCGCAGGTATCGACATTGTTGTTGCCGAAACCGGCGCGGATGAGCTTCTGGACCAGAAAGGTCTCTTCATTGGTGCAACGGGACGAGGTGATGCCGCCGATGGATTCGCGGCCATACGTACCCTGAATGCGCTGAAATTCGGAGGCGACGTAGGCAAATGCCTCGTCCCATGTCACTTCGCGCCACGGGTCGCTGATCTTTTCGCGGATCATCGGGTTGAGAATGCGGTCGCGGTGGCTGGCATAACCGTAAGCGAAGCGACCCTTGACGCAGGAATGCCCACGGTTCGCCTGACCGTCCTTCCACGGCACCATACGAACGAGTTCCTCGCCGCGCATTTCCGCCTTGAACGAACAGCCGACACCGCAATAGGCGCAGGTGGTGACAAGCGAATGTTCCGGCTGGCCAATCTCGATCACCGATTTTTCGGTCAGCGTCGCCGTCGGACAGGCCTGCACGCAGGCGCCGCAGGAAACACAGTCGGAATCCAGAAACGCCTCATGCGCGCCGGGCGAAACACGGCTTTCGAAACCGCGGCCTTCGATGGTCAGCGCAAACGTTCCCTGCACCTCTTCGCAGGCGCGCACGCAGCGGGAACAGACGATGCATTTCGACGGATCGTAGGTGAAATACGGGTTGCTCTCGTCCTTGGGCATCCAGTTGGCGTTAAGGCCGCCATCACCGGCACGGGCTTTCACATGGTTGTCGCCGTCGTAACCGTAGCGCACATCGCGCAGGCCAACTGCGCCGGCCATATCCTGCAATTCGCAATCGCCATTCGCGGCGCAGGTCAGACAGTCGAGCGGGTGGTCGGAGATATAAAGCTCCATCACGCCCTTGCGGATCTGCTTCAGCCGCTCCGTCTGGGTATGGACGACAAGGCCGGAAGCCACCGGCGTGGTGCAGGAGGCGGGGGTGCCGTTGCGGCCCTCCACCTCGATGAGACAGAGGCGACAGGAGCCGAAGGCATCGACCATGTCGGTCGCGCAGAGTTTGGGAACATCAATGCCCGCTTCCCTTGAAGCACGCATGATGGAGGTTCCCGCCGGCACGGTGATCTCACGGCCGTCAATCGTCAGTGTCACCATCTCCGTCGAGGTGGATTTCGGCGTTCCGTAGTCGATTTCAGATACAAGGGCCATGGTCTTACTCCGCCGCTTCGACACGTGGGATGGGTGCAAAATCCTGAGGGAAGTGCCTGAGCGCGCTCATCACGGGATAAGGCGTGAAACCGCCGAGCGCGCAAAGCGAACCGAACTTCATGGTTTCGCAGAGGTCTTCCAGCAGTGCCGTATTTCGCTCGGGTTCTATACCGAGAGAAATCTTGTCGACCGTCTCGACACCGCGTGTCGAACCGATCCGGCAGGGCGTGCATTTTCCGCAACTTTCGACGGCACAGAACTCCAGGGCAAACCGCGCCTGGCGCAGCATATCGGCGGTATCGTCAAAGACGACGATGCCCGCATGACCGATCAGGCCACCTGCCGCGGTAAACGCCTCGTAGTCGAACAGCGTATCGAACAGCGACACCGGGAAATAAGCGCCCAATGGGCCGCCGACCTGAACCGCCTTGACGGGACGGCCCGTAATCGTGCCGCCGCCGATCTCGTTGACCAGTTGCCCGAGCGGCAGGCCGAAAGCGGTCTCGTAAAGCCCGCCATGCTTGATGTTGCCGGCAAGCTGGATCGGGATCGTGCCGTGCGAACGGCCAATGCCGAAATCCCGGTAGAACGCCGCGCCGCGATCCATGATGACCGGGATGGACGCGAGCGAGATCACATTATTGACGACCGTCGGCTTGCCGAACAGACCCTGCAGGGCGGGAAGCGGCGGCTTGGCGCGTACCGTGCCACGTTTACCTTCAAGGCTGTTGAGCAGCGAGGTTTCCTCGCCACACACATAGGCTCCGGCCCCCATGCGCACCTCGAGATCGAACGCGCGACCCGAACCGAGTATAGAAGCGCCGATCACCCCTTCGCGCCGGGCGATGTCGATGGCTTTTTCCATCGTCCTGATCGCATGGGGATATTCCGAACGGGTGTAGATGAAGCCCTTCGTTGCACCGACGGCAAGGCCGGCAATAGCCATGCCCTCGATCAAAACGAAGGGATCGCCCTCCATGATCATGCGGTCGGCAAAGGTGCCGCTGTCGCCCTCATCGGCATTGCAGACAATGTATTTCTGGTCGGCGGTGGCATCCGCCACGGTTTTCCATTTGATACCAGTCGGGAAACCGGCGCCGCCGCGTCCGCGAAGTCCGCTGTCAGTGACCTGTTTGACAATCTCGACAGGCGGCATTGAAACCGCCTTCTCCAGCCCCTTCATACCCTGATAGGCGCGGTAATCTTCGAGCGAAAGCGGATCGGTGACACCACAGCGCGCGAAGGTCAGGCGCGTCTGGTTTTTCAGGAACGGGATTTCCTTCGTCAGCCCAAGACAGAGCGGATGATTGCCACCATCAAGAAAATCCGCATCGAACAGGCCGGAAACGTCCGAGGCTTTGACCGGACCATAAGCAATGCGACCATGCTCGGTGCGAACCTCTACCAGCACCTCGAGCCAGAGCATGCCGCGCGATCCGTTGCGAACCACATGAATATCGAGATTGCGGGATTTGGCCTCGCGTTGGATTGCATCGGCAACACGATCTGCACCAACGGCAAGGGCTGCGGAATCGCAAGGGACGAAAACGGTGATGCTCATCGACGCACCTCCGCCAGAATGTCGCCAAGACAGTGCTCGTCCACCCGGGCGTGAACTTCACCATCCAGCATCAGAGCCGGCGCCTGGGCGCAAAGCCCGAGACAGAAGACCGGCTCAAGCGTGACGGAGCCGTCCGCTGCCGTCTGGTGCCAGTCAAGACCGAGTTTCCCCTTGATGGTATCGGCAAGAGACTCGCAGCCCATCGACTGGCAAGCCTCGGCCCGACAGAGCTTTAGCACATGGCGCCCGCCGGGGTGATCGTGAAAATCGGGATAAAAGGTGACGACACCGTGCACTTCCGCACGGGACACATTCAGCGCCAGGGCGATGACCTGTTTTGCGCTTTCCGGCACGTAACCGAATTCTTCCTGCACCCTATGCAGGATAGGCAGCATTGGCCCTTCCAGATGCAGACAGTCATCGATGATTGCCTGCAAACGTGTCGCCTCATCCACGGCGACAGCACGAATATTCATGAGCCAGTCCTCCCAAACCGACAGGTGGTGGGCGTTTGAACCGGGGGACCTCCACATCCTGTCCCGGTACGCAGCACTCCTGATTGGTGAAAGAATGGCGAGCGGACCAAGATCAGGTCAATATCGGCTTTCCGTCAGTCGATAGGAAATTTCTATCAAAAGCGGAGGCCGCGACACGCAATCGCGCCTCGTGCAACAGCGCGGAAACAAGCGGCGTGTGGGGTTCACGATAGGTAGCAATCAGGCCGACAAGATGCTCGGCATCCGGCTCGACAATGGGGATCATTCGTATCTGCTTTGGAAAACCGAACGATTCCGCGATGTTACGCGGCATTATCGAGGCCCATTGCCCCGTGCGGATATGAGAAAACAGCACGATCATCGAATTAGATTCGAGCGTGGGCTTCGCTTCGACACCCGCTTCGGCCATGTGCTTATTGATAATTCGGCGGTTTTGCATGTCGGAAGTTAATAGACAAAGCCGAAGACCGGAGACCTGCTTCCAGGTCACGCTCTCTTGATCGGCAAGCGGCGTGCCGGCGGCCGCAATCAGGTGATATCGCTCCGAATAAAGCGGAACCGTCGTGACCCGGCCCAGAGGTTCGTTATCGAGATAGGTGATTCCCGCGTCGATCTCGAGATTTTCGATCTGGCTGAGAACCTGCAACGAGGTACGGGAGGTGACGGAAAACGTGACTGCCGGGTGACGCGCCTGAAACGGTTCGGTCAACCGGGGCACCATGGCGAGAGCAGTGGGAATGACGGCTAACCGGATGTGCCCGGCAAGACCTTTACGGGCTGCGCGCATTTCCTCGCGCATGGTGCGTGTATCGGCGACGATGCGCCTTGCCCATTCGAGAACCCGCTGTCCCTCGGGCGTCAAGCCCTGATAGCGCGCCGCGCGGACGACAAGCACGACGCCCAGCTGGTCCTCCAGTTGCCGGATGGCTGCGGACAGCGTCGGCTGCGAGATACCGCACTCTTCCGCGGCGCGCCCGAAATGCTCTGCGCGCGCAAGTGCAATGAAAAACTCCAGCTTGTCGATCATCCTGCCCCCCAATGGCACGCGGCCATTCTGCGGGCCGGTGCGAAAGCGGACACTAGAGCGAGGCGGGCTTTGTCGCAAACCCCGTGAAGGCGCTTTGCCGCACCCGCCTCTCCCGGTCAGGCGACGAGCTTGGTTTCCTTCACACGCGGATAATCATAGGCATTGACCTTGGAGGTGCTGTAACCCGCACCCACCAGTGCTTCGGCGAGCTTGATCGCGGCCGTGACGCCATCGATGACAGGAACGCCCGTCGCCTCGCGCAGCCTGTCGCAAAGCGCCGACATGCCGGCGCAGCCGAGGATGATGGCCTCTGCCGCATCTTCTTTTTTGGCCGCTTCGATTTCGCGGATCAGCATCGCTTCCGCCGCAAGCGGATCCTCCTCAAGACCGAGAACCGGCAGGTTGATGGCGCGTACCCGGCGGCAATGCCTGTCTGCCCCGTAGCTGTCGACGAGGTCTTCGATAATGGGGATAGAGCGCGGCAGCGTCGTGATGATGGAAAAGCGGCGGCTGATCGTCATCGCCACCTGAATGGCGGCCTGGCAGATGCCGATGACGGGGCCGCGCGCCACTTCACGCGCCGCATGCAGGCCGGGATCATCGAAGCAGGCAATGACATAGGCATCGACGCCCAGCCGCTCGCCTTTGCGGATTTCTTCCAGCATACCGGGAACAGCCAGCGCCTCATCGGCCCCGCCTTCGATGCTGACCGGCGTATCAACAGGATTTGCAGCGGAAATCTTCGTATCCGCCTGCCTGACGCGCAAGGCGCTCTCGAGCGCCTGCGCCGTCATCGAGGCGGTTGAGTTCGGGTTGATCAGACGAATATGCATTCAGGTCAGCCTTTCGGGACTGTCACTTGCCATCTGGCTTGATGAAGTCGGTAATCGGGGGCGCCTTCAAGACGAACTGGCGATCCGAGGTAATGTAGTTGTCTGCATGGAGGCGTGCGATCGGCTGGTATCGGTCCGGATCGACATAATGCCCCTCCTTGTCGAGGCAGTCCCTGTGGACATGCATGTGCACGACCTCCCCCAGCACCAGCGTCCGGCGCGGATAATCGATCAGACGCTCCACCCGGCACTCGAAGGCGCAGGGCGATTCCGCTGCAAAGCTTGCATCGATCTTGTTGCAGGGCGTCGCCGTCAGCTGCGCCATGGAAAGTTCGTCGACCTCGCTGTCGAAACCGAGGCCGCAGACAAGCATATGTTCGGAAATAGTCATATCGACCATGTTGACGACGAACTCGCCGGTGCGGCGAATATTGGCCATCGTGTCCTTCTCGTCGCCATTCAGACGCGGCTGGATTCCGAGAACAACGATGGGCGGATCATGGGAGAAGACGTTGAAAAAGCTCATCGGCGCTGCATTGTTGTGGCCCGCTTCCGAGCGGGTCGTGACAAGCGCTATCGGCCGTGGACCAATAAAATTCGTCAGCAACCGATAGCGGCTCTGCGGCTCAAGCGTGGTGAAGTCGAATTCCATAACGTTGCCCTGTTTATAGTATACAATATTGTTTCATATTGTTGACAATTATGCAACCAAAACCCTGTTGAAACAGTTGACTTTTTCGGCGGCATCACGCTTTTCTAACCCTAATGGAGAGCGAACAAAATGACCGAGCAGAACGGCCAGTCCACACAGCAAATTGTCGAGAAAGTCTGGCTGTCCATCGCTGAGCGGCGGCTGCGTCCCGGCGTGCAGCTGAAGGAAGAACAACTGGCGACAATTTTCAGTGTCAGCCGTGCACGGATCCGTCAGGCCCTGTCCGTTTTGGAGCGCGACGGTCTCGTCACCATCGTCCCCAATCGCGGCGCTTTCGTCTCCAAGCCGTCGGTCGAGGAAGCCAGAGACGTGTTCTTCGTGCGCCGCACCGTGGAGCAATGTGTCGTTGAGCGTCTGTGCAAATCGGCCACCAAGACCGATCTGAAACGGCTTCGCGACCATGTCGCCAAGGAGCGCGTGGCCAATGCTCACAACATCACCACCGATATCATCAAGCTTTCCGGCGGCTTCCACCTGCTGCTTGCGGAGACGGCCGGTTCCGACTTCCTGTTCACCACCATGCGCGACCTCATTTCGCGTTCCTCCCTCATCACCGCCGTTTACCGCAACACCGACCGCTTCAATTGCGGACCGGACGAGCATGCGGAAATCGTCGATGCGATTGCCAATAACGACCCGGCGAAAGCCACGCATCTGATGACCCACCATCTGGAACATGTGGAAGCGGAACTCGATCTCAGCGAAATCCGCGACCTTTCCCACGATCTGCGCGCCGCACTCGCCTGACCCGACGGTCAGACGAGTTCTCTTTCCTTCACAACCCGCTCTTCTTCGTCCGCCACCAGATGGCAGGCGACACGTGTGCCGCCGGCAAGCGTGCGCACCTTTGGCACCTCCGCCGAACAGCGCGCCGTCGCAAGCGGGCAACGCGGATGAAACGTGCATCCCGATGGCGGTTTGAGCGGGCTTGGAACTTCACCGGCAACCAGTTCCCGGTCACGGCGCGGCGCGTCGATATTGGGAATGGTCTGCAGCAGAAGCTGGGTATAGGGGTGACGCGGGCGGGCGAACAGCTCCTCCGTATCGCCCTCCTCGACGATGCGGCCAAGATACATGACCGCGATGCGATCCGACATGTGGCGAACCACGCTCATGTCGTGGCTGATGAACAGATAGGTCAGCCCCAACTCGTCCTGAAGGCGTCGCATCAGGTTCAGCACCTGCGCCTGCACCGATACATCGAGTGCGGATGTCGGCTCATCACAGACCAGAAACTCGGGCTCACTTGCCAAAGCGCGGGCAATGGAGATGCGTTGACGCTGGCCGCCTGAAAATTCATGCGGAAACTTTTCGCCGTCCGAAGCAGACAGACCAACCGTCAGCAACAGTTCCTCCACCCGTTCCATGGTCTCGGCCCGGGTCGCACGAAGTTTCAGTTCGCGGATAGGTTCGGCAATGATATTCTTCACCCGCCAGCGCGGATTGAGCGAGGCATAGGGATCCTGAAAGATCATCTGCGCCGAAAGCGGTGTATCCTTGCGGCCCTTGGCAAAGTTGAAATTACCCGCACTTGGCCGGAACAGCCCGGTCACCAGACGGGCGACCGTGGACTTGCCGCAGCCGCTTTCCCCGACGATGCTGAGACAGCCGCCCGCCGGAACCGTAAAATCGATGTCGTTTACGGCCTGGACGAATTGCCGGGGCTTCCGCTCGATGACCCGATTGAGCCATGGGGCAGAGACATCGAAGGTCTTGGTGAGGCCCTTGACCGTCAATGCGGGTGTTCTTTGAACCGGCGTGTTCATGCTGTACCTCCTGCATTCATCCAGCAAGCGCTGGCGCCATCACCCACCGCTTCCAGTTCCGGCCGCTCGCGAAGACAGCGCGGTCCTGAGAACCCGCAGCGCGGATTGAAGGCGCATCCGGGCGGGATGGCGTCGAGACGCGGCATGGCCCCGTCGATCTGGTTGAGCCGTTCCACTCGCGCGCCGAGCGAAGGAATGGAGGCCATCAGGCCCTGCGTATAGGGGTGCCTCGGCGCATGGAGAACCTGTTCGACCGGCCCCACCTCTATCAGCCTGCCGGCATAAAGCACGGCAACGCGATCGGCCGCCTCGGCGATGACGCCCATATCATGGGTGACCAGCATGACAGCCGTCTGCTTTTCCTTGCAGAGCTTGCGCAGCAGCGAGATGATCTGCGCCTGGATCGACACGTCAAGCGCCGTCGTCGGTTCATCGGCGATGATCAGTTTCGGCGACGCCGCAAGTGCGAGCGCTATGACGACGCGCTGACGCATGCCGCCGGAGAACTGATGCGGATGGTGATCGACGCGCTCTTCCGGAGATGGAATACCGACATCACGCAAAAGCTGGACTGCGCGTGCCTTTGCATCCCTTTTCGAAAGCGGCAGATGCTGGCGGATCGTCTCCACAAGCTGCGCGCCAACCGTGAACAGCGGATTGAGCGAGGTGAGCGGATCCTGAAAGATCGCGCCGATTTCCCGGCCACGGATGCTTTCCATCGCCCTGTCATCGAGTTGATCGATACGACGCGGCCCGAGCCATATTTCGCCATCCGCGATGCGGCCCGGTTTTTCGAGCAGGCCCTGTATCGCAAGGCCGGTCATGGATTTTCCGGCACCGGATTCCCCGACCACACCGAGGATTTCGCCGGGGCGGATGGAAAGGCTGATATCCGAAAGTGCCGTCACCGTTCCCCGGCGGCCAGGGAACTCGACTTTCAAATTGCGGACATCGATAACCGACTGGTTCATGTCATCCATTGGTATTCACCTCCACCGGGTAGCTCGGGGGGAAGATTTCCGAAACGGGCGGATTGGCCCAGCTTCGCTCGGGATATTTCGTGATCAGCCCATCGAACTGTGCCTGCGCCTGAATGCGGGCGCTCGCCATGTCGATGTTCGCGACCTGTCTTTCCCGCATGGAGAGACGGCCATCGACAAACACGGCGCACGTGATTTTGCCCGAACCGCCGGTGACAACAGTCGTGATCGGATCGAGGCTCGGCGCCATGACCGTGTCATCCAGATCGAAGACCGCGATATCGGCGCGCGCACCCTTGGAAAGATGCCCGAGATCGGAGCGACCCAGCGCCAGTGCGCCGCCGAGCGTGGCGGCGTCGAACAGATCGGCTGAGCGGACCTTGTCGGGAGCGCCGTCATTGATGCGGCAGGTTATGAGACCGACAAGCAGGTTCATCAGCATGTCGGCGGGCGCCGTATCGGTGCCCATCGCAATGTTTATTCCAAGCTGCCGGCACGCGGAGAAGGACGACAGCGTGCTGCCGCTTCTGGCCGACACCAGCGGACAGTGGACGATCGACACGCCATTTTCCGCATAGAGCGCCAGATCTTCCTGCGTCGCATTGGTGGCATGCGGCGCGATAAGGCGGTCGCTTAGCAGGCCTGCCTTGGCGAGCCACGCAGGCGCGGTTGAGCCATGCAGCTTGCGAACCGTATCGACCTCCATGGTGCCCTGCGCCATATGCAGGCGGAACTTGCAGCCGAGATCACGGGCGGCGGCATCGGTTCTTTCGAGGAGGGTGAGCGTCGATGTTTCAACCCTATCAGGTGCGAGCAGGCCGCGGACGAGGTCGCCGTGTCTTCCGGTCTGCCGCTCGATGAACGACACGGCTTCCTTCAGCCCCTGAAGGCCGCGTTCCTCATCGAACACGGGCACCATGCGTCCCGGCTCTTCCAGCACCATGCCGCCGGAGCGGAAGGCGGGGCTGAGATAGACCCGCAGGCCGAGTTCGCCGGCAGCATCGGCCGCAGCCTCGAATTCGGCAACGGTCTCTCCCCATTCACGGTAAAACAGCGAAGCAATCGGTGCCGCCGTGGTGATGCCGTTTTGGAGAAGCTGACCGAAAGCGAAGCGCTTCTGGAAGGCAAGCTCTTCCTCGGAATACATCTCGTAAGGACCGGCCTCGACATAAGAGCGCGGCCAGACGCGGCCCTTCGCCCAGCCGGGGTGGTGGTCTATTCCCAAAATGGTCGTATCGAGATCGGAAAGCGCATCGAGGTCGATCAGGCCGGGGCTGATCAGGGCATTGCCGAAATCGACGCGGCGCGCGACCTCGCCGGGAAAGCCATGGCCGACAAAAAGGATTTCGCCGTTCTCGAAAACCACTTCGCCGTTTTTCAACAGCCGGTGAGACCCGTCCTTATGACCGACCACCCAGCTTGCGGTGAGCAGCGTGCGACCGGAGGGGCGTTCACCTAGAGCGAGAGACTGTAGCGGATTGCCCATCATGGTGCCTCCACCACGGCCTTGCCGCCTCTGGCGGTCACACGTCCGCCCTTTACGACCAGCGGCCGCGGCGCGACATCGACAACGGCATGCGCCAATGTTTCGCCGGTCAGCAGCGTGAAGTCTGCGGCACAGCCAACCTCAAGACCGTAATCCTTGAGGCCCATGACATCGGCGCCGCCCTGCGAGACGACATGCAGGACATGGGCAAGCTCGATATCCGAGCGCAAACCGTTCTTCATGCCGATGATCTTGGCGCGGTCGAGCATATCCGGCTGGCCCCAGGGTCCCCAGGTATCGCGAATGCCATCACAACCGCCGCCAACGCGAACGCCGGCTTCCTTCAGGCGCATGATCGACGGCACGTTTGCCGAGGGCGCGCCCGTCGTCAGGATCGCCACATCGAGCCGGGCGATCTCATCGATCAGCTTGCCGACCCTGATGTAATCATTCATACCTAGCGCAAAGGCGTGGCTGATTGCGACCTTGCCTTCCATGCCATTGGCACGAATACGCTCGAAGATCAGCTCCATCGTGAAGGCGCCGAGATCGGCAGCCTCATGCAGATGAATGTCGATCGGCACGCCGTGTTTGACCGCGAGTTCAAAGAGGATATCGAGCTGGCCTTTCGGATCGCGATCGATGCCGCAGGGATCGATGCCGCCAAGGACTTCGCAGCCCTGCTTCAAGGCCTCATCCAGAAGCTCCACCGTGCCGGGCATAACCATGACGCCGGACTGTGGGAAGGCAACGACCTCGATATCGATGATGCCTTCAAGCTTTTCGCGTGTTTCCCATATGCCTTCGACAAGCTTCAGGCCGTGGGACGGATCGATATCCACATGGCTGCGGATATGCGTGCCGCCATTCGCCGCAAGACCGATGGCATGGCGCATGGACTGGCGGTGGGGATCGATACCGATCTGGCTGCGGTTCTCGCGCTCGAAATCGATCCGTCCGCGCAGGATGGCGGCACGGTTGTTCTCATGCCAGGGCATGCCCCATGTCGTCTTGTCGAGATGGGTGTGGGCGTCGATCAGGCCCGGCGCGACGATTGCGTCGTTACCATCCTCGACCGGCATGCCGGGTTCGGCTTCGAACTTTCCAAAACCGGCAATCTTTCCCTGCCTTATCATGATGTCGCAGGTATCGCCCGCCATGGGCCTGACGTTGCGGAGCAGAAGATCGTACATGGAACTCACCTCAGTTTCGGATTGAGCGCATCGCGCAGCCAGTCACCCAGAAGGTTGACGGTGACGACGAGCAGGCAGAGCTGGAAAACGGGAAACAACACGATCCACCAGGAACCGGAAAACAGGAACTGGTTGCCGATGCGGATCAGCGTTCCGAGCGACGGCTGGCTGGGTGGCATGCCGATGCCGAGGAACGACAACGTCGCTTCGGTCAGGATCGCCATGCCGAAGTTGAGCGTGGCGGCAACCATGATCGGCGTCAGCGTATTGGGCAGAATATGGTTTGCCATGATGCGGCGTGCGGGAACGCCGATCAGCTTCGCCGCCTGCACATAGTCCTTGCCGGTTTCGACAATCGCCTGAGCACGCACGGTGCGCGCATATTGCACCCAGGCGGAAAGCGCGATGGCGAGAATGAGCACGGCGGATGCGCCGACCTCGCGAAGACTGTCCGGCAACATTTGCCGCACGACCGTGGAAACAAGGATCGCCACCAGAATTGTCGGAATGGAAAGCGTGATATCGCCGATGCGCATCAGGAGATTATCGGCAAAACCGCCGAAGTAACCGGCAACCAGCCCGGCCGTCATGCCGATGACCAGAGAAAGTGCCACGGAAGCGATGCCGATGACGATGGATATGCGCGTGCCATAAAGGATGGCGGACAGCATGTCGCGCCCCTGCGTATCCGTGCCGAGCAGATAGGGCCATTCCCCACCCTGCTGCCACACCGGCGGCAGTTCGGCTTTCCACATGTCGAGCGATGCGCCGTCATAAGGGTTTTGCGGTGCAATCAGCGGCGCGAAAATGGCGGCAAGGATGAGGATTGCGAGGATCAGCGCGCTGATCTTGGCCGATCTGCTGTGGCTGAACGACCAGTAGAGATCGCTGTTGCGTATGCGCTTGATGAGCGACGGGCGGGCAGGTTTTGCCGTTTGCGGAAGGTCTGTGGCCATGAAACCGGCTCCCTTCGGTTAGCGCGCAGTGCGCAGACGCGGATCGATCACCGCATAGGCAATGTCGACGAACGTGTTGAGGACAACGAAGATGAAGGAAATGATGCAGAGATAGGCCGCCATGACGGGGATATCGAGAAACGTCACCGCCTGTATGAACAGCATGCCCATGCCCGGCCACTGAAACACCGTCTCGGTGATGAGCGCAAAAGCGATGAGCGAACCGACATTCATCGTCGTCAGCGTCACAACAGGCATAAGACAGTTGCGCAGCGCATGGCGGAAATATATGCGCCAGCGGGGAATGCCGCGTGCACGGGCGAACTTCACGAAATCGGACCGCAGCACCTCCAGCATCTCGGCGCGGACCAGACGCATGACGAGCGTGATCTGGTAAAGCGAGAGCGCGATGGCAGGCAGAATGAGTGCGGCACGCCCCGATGAGGTGAGCAAGCCGGTGGACCACCAGCCGAGCTGCACGACATCACCGCGACCAAAGGCTGGCGCCCAGCCGAGGCTGACCGAAAAGACAAGAATAAGCAGAATGCCGACAACGAAGCTTGGCAGCGAGACGCCGACAATCGACAGGAATTGCAGGCCCTCCGTATACCACTTTCCACGCCTGATCGCCGTCAGCACCCCGAACGGCAGGCCGACGACAAGCGAGATGATGGTCGCCACCAGAACCAGCTCCAGTGTGGCCGGAAACCGCTCCGCGATCAGCGGCAACACCTGCTGGCCGTTGCGATAGGAAACGCCGAAATTGCCCTGGGCGGCATCTTTGACAAATCGCAGATATTGCGTCGGCAGACTGTCGTTGAGGCCAAGACGCTCACGCAGTGCGGCGCGATCTGCCTGCGAGGTCTGCTCCCCCACCATCAGCTCGACGGGATCTCCGGCAAGCCTGAAAATGAGAAATGCAATAAGCGCGACGGAAAGCATGACCAGAATGGCATTTCCCATACGCTTGATGATGAAAACCAGCATTGTAACCTCTCGGATGCAAACCCGTGGCCGTCAGGCAGACAGGTTCGCCCATTCTTTGCAAGAGACGGGACACGGCCCCCAGCGCCCATAACATTGTCGACAATTGCACCGGCAGCGGAACTCGAAAAGGCGTTCAGCGGGATGCCGAACGCCTTTTCAATGGTTCCGATTACTTGCCGACCTGCGTCAGCCAGTGGCGCGGTTTGTTATCAGCGCGGAAATCGACGCTCTTGACCTTTCCGAGCATGGCCCATGCGATGGGCTGCTGGTGAAGCGGAACAAGCATCGTCTCGTCCTTGGCAATCTTCAATCCGGCTTCTTCGAGGGCCAGACGCTTGGTGTTGTCCTGCTCGTGTGCGGCCTGATCGACCAGCTTGTCGATCTCGGGGTTCGACCAGCCGCCATAGTTGGAGACGCCCATGGCGCCCTTGCGGGTCGACAGGATCTGCGACAGGAACGAGAAGGCATCGAGCGTCGGTTCGTTTGCCCAGCTGAGGTTGAAGACGTCGGCCTTGCCACCATTACGCTTGGGAGACTGCACCGAGCGCGGGGCGATGTCGATCGTCGGCTGGAAACCGCCGCGCTTCAACATGTTGGCGACGCCCGAGCAGATATCTTCTTCGTTGACGCTCTCGTCATTCATGCAGGTATAGGTGAAAGCAAGGTTCTTCATGCCCGCATCGGCAAGCAGCTTCTGCGCCTTCGCCGGATCGGCAGGCTGGTAGGTATCAAGCGACTTGGCGTAACCCGCAATCTCCGGCGCGATGAGCGAGCCCGACGGTCTTGCAAGATCGCGCATGACTTTCTTGTTGATGAGATCACGATCGATCGAGGCCTCGAATGCCTGGCGAACGCGAAGGTCGTTGAAGGGATTGGGCTTGCCGTCTTCAAGCTTTTCGCGGCGATTGAAGCCGATGAACAGCGTGCGCAGCTCGGTGCGCTTCTTCACCGTGATGTTGGGCGAGGATTCCAGACGCGGCAAATCCTGGATCGGCGCGGAATCGATCAGGTCGATTTCGCCGGAGAGCAAAGCGGCAACGCGGGTTGCGGCAGAGGCGATTGGCACAAATTCGATGCGGTCGAGATTGTGTTTTTTCTGATCCCACCAGGCATCATTGGCGACAAGAACCGTCTTGCTATCGGGAACACGGCTCTCGAGCTTGAACGGGCCGGTGCCGTTGGTATGCATCGTCGTATAGCCATCGACCTTGGAAGCGAAGTCGGTCGGCTTTTCGCTGTTGTTATCCTTCAACCATTTGGCGTTGAAGATGAAGATATTGGTGATGTCGTTGAGGAAAAGCGATGTCGGCGCGGTGACGTTCAGATCGACGGTATAATCATCGACCTTCTTAACGCCCGCAAAAACCGGGATGTTGCCACGCAATGGCGAAGTGGCATCGGAAGCGCGCGTGAAGGATGCAACGACGTCATCAGCGGTGAAATCGGCGCCATCATGGAACTTCACACCTTTGCGCAGGGTGAAACGCCATGTTTTTTCGTCGACAAGTTTCCACTCCGTCGCAAGCGCCGGCTCGATCTTGAAGTCCGGCCCGTAACGGACAAGCCCTTCATAGATATGATTGAGAAAGGCGAGGTTGGAGGTGGAAGGCACCGAATATGGGTCGAGCGAATAGAGATCGGCGCGGGCACCCCAGCGCAGGGTCTCCGCACTTGCGGGAGCGGCAATAGCAGCGGCCGCCATGGCGGCCAGAACGAAACTTCTAATTCGGGACATTTGATCCCCCCTTTTTATAAATCGTTGGAAGCCGGCAGACCTACCGGCCGGGCAAGGCGGAGTATTGTTTCGCACAGCCGTATTGTCAATAATATTGTTGACAATTATCGCATCCAAAATCGAGGCATTCTGGATACCAGCCGCGAACACAATGGGAGAAGGCAAAATGGGGAATTATCTGCTACTGCACGGGACGATGGTCACCGTGGATCGCAAAAGACGCATCATCGAGGATTGCGGCCTCGCCATTCAGGGCGACCATATTGTCGACATCGGCACAGCAGCGGAGCTGGCGCCGCGTCACACCGACAAGCAGATCATAGATTGTCGGGGCAAACTGATCATTCCCGGCCTCATCGACGCCCACGGCCATGCCGGACACGCGCTGATCCGCAGCATTGCGGCCGACACCAACGCCATGTGGATGAAGGTCGTGACGCCGACCTATTATCACTACGTCACGCGCGATTACTGGTATGCGGACGGTCTTGTCTCCGGCATCGAGCGGCTACGTGCCGGTGTCACGACCGGTGCCAGCATCATCACCTCGATGCCGCGCGCCGACGACCCCGTCTTTGCCATCAACCACGCCCGCGCCTATGACGAGATCGGGCTTCGCGAAATCATCTGTGTCGGACCTTCCGGCCTGCCCTGGCCGCACCCGGTGACCCGATGGGAAAGCGGCTCTCCGGAGCGCCGCAATGTAAGCTTCGAGGAAATGATCGAGGGCAGCGAAGCCACAATCGAGGCTCTGAACGGAACGGCTGATGGACGCATCAGTGTTTTCCTAACACCCTTTACCATCGTTCCCTCGGTGGAACCCTCCAACGCTTCAAGCCCCGACCAGGCGGTGAAACTGACGGAAAACGACCGCATGCAGGCGCGTCGCATACGCGAAACGGCCCGCAAAATGGGCGTCCGGCTACATTCGGATGCTTTCGCGGGACAAATCCGCATGGCGTTTCAGGATAAGGAAAACGCGCTGCTTGGCCCGGATATTCACCTCCAGCATTGCTGGGGCATCTCGCATGAGGAGATCGATATTCTCGCGGAAACCGGTACACGCGTGACCCACGCCCCGCCCGGCCGCGCGACGCCGATCATGGAGATGATGTCCAAGGGCATTCGCGTCGCCATCACCACCGATGGCGCAGCACCCAGCCGCCACTTCGACATGCTCCAGACAGCCCGTCTGGCGCAATTCACCCAGCATCTGCTGCACAATCACGATCGTTACCTTTTGCCGCCGGGCAAGATATTCGAAATGATCACCATCGATGCCGCCCACGCCATTGGCATGGAGGATGAAATCGGTTCGCTTGAGGTCGGCAAGAAGGCGGATGTCGTCATCATCGACATGCGCAAGCCGCATCTTATGCCGATGTGGATGCCGGTGCACCGTCTGGTGCATCAGGTGCTGGGAAGCGACGTCGACACCGTTTTTGTGGACGGACGGATGCTGATGGAAAATGGCCGTGTTCTGACGACGGACGTCGATGCAGCGCTCTCTTTCGGACAGGAAGAAGCGCTGGCACTCGCCGCCCGCGCCGGTCTTCAAGCGCATATGCACGATCCGGGTTGGGGGCGCTTGTTGCGGACCTTCGAAGAACCGGTCCACCCTCCCCTGCCTCCAGTTCCCACACTCGGCCAACAATAGCGCGACCGTGATCTCAAACACCGATGATGCATCAATCCGCCCGCAGATACTGCAACGAGATTGTTGACAAAAAATTGTCGGAACCTTCAACGAAACAAAAACTCCCCGGCCTGGAGGGGTCCGGGGAGCAAACCTGACGTCATGTCAGGAACTTTGACTGGAGCTAGTTACTCACCCGTTCGGAAACGGGGTGGATCTGAGTTATCTAACCCGGTTTAGGCTTTTTTCTTATGCAGGTTATTAGAACGAACGCTGCAGGCGAAGGAAACCGGTCCACTGCTCAGGACGGTTGTCGATATCGAGATAGTTTGCAGTGAGCTTCGTGGTGAGGCTGTCGGTGATCTTGTAATCAACCGTCAGACCAGCCTTCCAGGCGTCGTTGTTGGAGAACTCGTCGAAGGAGACCAGACCGTAGCTGCCATAGTACTGGAAGCCGGGGGTGATCTTCAGCTTGTCAGTTGCCTTGATGGCGTATTCAGCTGCAACTGCCCACTCGGAAGCATTGTAGTAAGCGTTTGCGCCGGAAGCCCAAACACCGGACAGGCCAAGCGTGCCAGGACCAACACCAGCCGTTGCGATCAGGCGAACCGAGCCGTTTTCGCGGTCGGTGTCGTAACCACCGATGAGCTGCAGAGTTACGCTGTCGAGCTTTGCGCCAACACCAGCAACGACGCCGACATTGTTGCTTGTGTTGCCGTTCTTGTTGAACGTGCTGACCGCGATGCCTTCGAGTTCGTCAACCGAAACGCCTGCCCAGAAAGAACCCGCGTCATAGGTGTAACGAATGGAGTTGAACAGAGCGTTGGTCGCTACATCGTCCGTTTCGCCAGAGAGACCATCGTCCCACCAGCTCAGGAACTTACCGACCTTCAGGCCAGCGATTTCGATGAAGGCCTGATCAACAAAAACGCCAGAACCGAGGTTGCCGCTCGTACCGGCAGTCGCGCCGCCAACGCCGGAGTCAGCATTGCCGCGGAAGCCGATGAAGCCACGCAGAGCACCGAGCTCGGTGTCTGTGCGGGTGTCAACTTCGAACTGAGCGCGCGTGAACGAATCCCAGTCAGACTTGCCAGCCGCATCACGGCCGATGTTCGTCTGGAAACGGATGTAACCCTGAAACTTCAGGCAGGTTTCGGTGCCGGGGATGTAGAAGAAGCCGGTGCCGAAGGCGTCGCAAACGCGAACATATTCCATGGGCTCGGGCTCGGCAGCGACGATAGCGTCAGCGGCCTGTGCGCCGGATACTGCTGCGAGAGCGGCAGCGGAGCCGATGAGAAGGCTCTTGATGTTCATTTTTAATCTCCAGTCAAAAATTTTTCAACAAATGCGCAAAACTGAGGGCTGGTCTTTTCCCTGCCGCCCGCCTCTCTGCGCTGATTCAGCAAATGACAGAAACCACTGGAGACTCGCAATTCAAATCGAACAAATACAAATACAATAAAAGTACGCAATCCAGTTTCGTAGTAAAATTACAACAAATTAATAGTTTAATATAAAATAATACAGTGAATTGTTTTAGAAAAACTACATTTATTACTTGTTTAAAATAGTGTAATATACAAAACACATCGTGCAACCAGAATATTATCCGGCTTAATTCCGAAATCTTTAGAGGATATGGAACGACCAAAGCCTTCACCTGCGGTGACTAAGCGACGTGGGCTTTCGTTGCCCAACTGCATGTGAAGAAGAATGGTATCGCCGCAATCGTGGCTGTGCGGTGCGGCTCAGATGCGCGACACATGCCCATTTGCGGCAATTCACGCCCGACGAATCCGGATCAGAGCCGGCCGCTGAGGCTGAGTTTATTGTATGTCGTTGGATAGACCGGTGGGGAATGTCGTCGCGTTTTCCAACAGGGTCTCGATCACGTCTGCCGGCACCGGACGGCTGAAGTAAAAACCCTGCCCATAGGGGCAACCGGCGGCACGCAGAAACGCCGCCTGCTCGCCGGTTTCCACGCCTTCGGCAATGACATCGATGCCCAGAGACCCGGCAAGCTGGATCATGATGGAGACGATGGCGCTGTCCTTGGTTTTTTCCGGCAGGTGGGTGAGGAACGACCGATCTATCTTCATGCACGAAAGGGGGAAGGTTTTCAGCATGCCGAGACAGGAATAACCGATGCCGAAATCATCCAGCGCCAGGCTGACGCCCATTTGCTTGATGGCGCGCATGATGCGCACGGATGTGTCTACATCCTGAATGATGAGGGTCTCGGTGATTTCGATTTCCAGCAGGGATGGCGAAAGGCCGGTTTCCTGCAGCGCGGCCTTGATCTGCTCCACCAGCCCGCTCTGGAACTGTCTGGGCGAAATATTGACCGCCATTTTGACCGGCGACAGACCGGAAGCGAGCCATGCCTGCGCCTGACGGCAGGCTTTTTTCAGAATGCTTTCGCCCAGCTCCACGATAAGGCCGGTTTCTTCCGCCAGGCCGATGAATTCCACAGGCCCCAGCAGGCCCTCCACCGGATGCTGCCAGCGCACCAGCGCCTCCACGCCGCTGATGCGGCCGGTGAGAAGATCGACCTGCGGCTGATAGTGCAGAACGAGCTCGTCCCTCTCCACCGCCTTGCGCAATTCCTCGATACGGGTGAACTTCTTCCGCAGATCGTCCGCCATGCGCGGCGTAAAGGTTGCGATGCCGTCCCGCCCATTATGTTTGGCCTCATACATGGCAAGATCGGCCGCGGCGACAATTTCCGCCGTGGTTCCCCCGTGTTCGGGAAAAAAGGCCATGCCGATGCTGCATGTAACCTTGATATCGTAATTGCCGAGACGCAGCGGCTGCGAGACCGCAGCCCGGATGCGTTGCAGGCGGCTTTCGAAATCATCCTTCTGCTTTTCCAGAATGATGACGAACTCGTCGCCGCCCACCCGCAGCACGAGATCGTTTCGCCTGAGGCTGCGCGCGATGCGCTCGGCCGTTTTCGATAGCAACGCATCGCCGATGCTGTGGCCGAGCGTATCGTTGATCTGCTTGAAATTATCGAGATCGAGAAAGCCGATGCCGACCTGCCGCTTCGCTCTTGTCGCCGCCGCCAGTATTTCCGGCAACCTCGTATCCAGAAAACGGCGATTGGGCAGCCGTGTCAGCATGTCGTGGTCGGCAAGAAAGGCGATATGTTCCGCTGCCCGTTTACGATCGATCGCGAGACCCGCCATGCGCGCGGCGGCCGCGATAAACTCCAGAAGCGCCGCATCCGGTGCACGGCCCGCCAGCATGCACCAGACGAAACCGTGCGCATTACCTTCGCTGGAGGGGATATCGAAACTGAAGGCCGTATTGTCGGCCGGATGGGTGAGGTTTTCAGGATCGCTGGTGCTGGAAACAAGTGCGGTCAGGCCAACATGTTTTGCCAGCGCCGGCGAGGCATAGACCGAAGGTTCTCCCACCGCCGCATCGAACACCCGGACAGCACAGGCAAGCCCGGTAGCAAGGTTTTCAATGGCCTTGACGAATTCCTCAAGGAAATCCTCGATACGCGCCGCAGCAACAATCATCTCCAGAATATGCGCCTGCGCCTGAAGCAGTCTCTCCGATGCTTTTTTCTGGGTTATGTCCCGCGAGGCGCCGACCACGCCAATGATCGTACCGGCCTTGTCCTTCAGCGGCACACGCGACATCATCAGCCAGCGGTCGATTTCGCCGCGCAGGGCACGTTCTTCATAACCGAGATCCGGTTCTCCCGTGCGCATCACCCGCGCCTCGGTCTCCGGAATGCCGGCATGGTGGGCAGCATCGCCGTGAATATCGTAATCGGTGAGGCCAATCAGCTCCTCGACGGTGTCGAAGCCGTTTTCGTTGACGATCGCGCGGTTGGCGAAGAGGAAACGGCCATCCAGATCCTTGGCATAAATGAAGTCTGGCACATGGTCGATCATCGCTTCAAGAAGCGTATGCCGGTCAGATTGCGGCGCGTCGGGCTGCGTCCGGTTCTGCAAGGGTGTCTTCGGGCCTTTGGAACGCACCTGTCCGCCTCGTTACTGCATAAGAAGGCAGAATAGTAGAATTATACGTATTATATAAATGTGAACAACGGGAAGAATGCGGAGTAACGCCGCCTTTTCTAGCACAACGCGCAGGCGGCTAATGGAATCAATCAAAAAACGGCGCGACAGGTGTCGCGCCGTGAGATTGCAAACCCTAATAAATTATACGTCAGACCACCGGTGTGGGCAGCTCCTTATCCGCGAAATGCGCATCGAGATTGGCGAGAACCAGATCGGCCATGGCGCGCCGGGTCTGGTGGGTGCCGCTGCCGACATGCGGGGCGAGCGTGACGTTTTCAAAGGCGAAAAGCGCTTCCGGCACACGCGGCTCGTCCTCAAAAACATCGAGTGCTGCGCCGCCGATCGTGCCGTTCGAAAGCGCCTCAACCAGCGCCTTTTCATCCACCAGCGAACCGCGCGCCACGTTTACCAGCACACCCTGGGGACCGAGAGCCTTCAGGACATCCGCATTGACGATATGGCGCGTTTCGGCGGTGGCGGCAGCGGCGATGATCAGCACGTCGCAATTGGCGGCCAGCGCCTCGATGCTGTCGTAATAGTCATAGGCCACGTCGCGACGGTTTCTGGCCGTGTAGGAAATGCGCGCATCAAAGCCTTCCAGCCTTTTGGCGATCGCCTGACCGATGCGGCCAAGGCCAAAAATGCCGTAGCGGCGGCCGGCCACACGGGTGGAAAGCCCCATATCGCCCTTCAGCCATTGGCCGGTGCGCACATGCTGGTCCGCCTGCGGCAGCTTGCGCGCCTGCGCCAGAACCAAACCGAGTGCCAGATCGGCGACATCGGCCGTCAGCACATCCGGCGTGTTGGAAACGCGGAAGCCGCGCCGTTTCGCTTCGGCGAGATCGACCTTGTCGAAACCGACGCCGTTGATGGCAACGATTTCAAGATTGGGCAGTGCCACGCCGATATCAGCCGGCAGGCCGATATGACCACCGGTAACGACGCCACGGATTGCAGCGCCCTTCTCGGCGAGGAACGCGGCTTTATCCGCAGCCTCGAATAGACGATGCACGGTGAAGCGCTGCGCGAGTTCTTCTTCCAGCGCCGGGATGAGCGGGCACAGTTGCAGGATTTCAGTTGTCATGGAGCTTCCTTTGCGGCCTAGCGCTATTTCACATCGGCCTTGACGAATTGCCGGAGTTCCGGCGTTTGCGGATTGGCGAAAAGCTCGGCCGAGCGGCCCTGCTCCCAGATCTTGCCCTTGTGCATGAAGATGGTTTCGGTGGCGACGCGCCGCGCAAATGCCATTTCATGGGTAACAAGGATCATGGTCATGCCGCCCTTGGCGAGGTTTTCCATGACCGTCAGCACTTCTTCCGTCAACTCAGGGTCGAGCGCCGAGGTCACCTCGTCGAACAGCATCACCTTCGGCCGCATGGCGAGCGAGCGGGCAATCGCCACACGCTGCTGCTGGCCGCCGGAAAGCTGGTCGGGATAGGAATCGTACTTCTCCGACAGGCCGACGAGCTGGAGAACCTCGCGGGCAATCTCCTTCGTTTCCGATTTCGCTACATCCTTGACGATGCGCGGGGCGAGCATGATATTTTCGCCGACCGTCAGATGCGGGAAAAGATTATAGCTCTGGAAAACGATGCCGACATCGGTGCGCAGCTTGCGCAGCGCCTTGGCATCGTCGCCAAGTGCATGACCCGCAATCTCGATGCGGCCCGAATTGATCTTCTCCAACCCGTTCATGCAGCGCAGCAGCGTGCTCTTGCCCGAGCCGGAGCGGCCGATGAGGGCGAAAACTTCACCACGGCCGACCGTCAGCGACACGCCTTTAAGGACTTCCAGAGCGCCAAAGCTCTTGTGAACGTTTTCAACGATTACTTCCGGCATGAAGCCTCCTTTCCAGCCAACGAGACAGCTGGGACAACGGGTAGCAGACGATGAAATAAAGCACGGCCACCGCGACGAAGACGCGGAACGGCTGGAACGTGGCATTGTTGATAAGCTGCCCCGCTCTCGCCAGTTCGACGAAACCGATGATCGATGCGATGGACGTATTCTTGACGACCTGAACGGCAAAACCGACGGTCGGCGGCAGGGAAATGCGGATAGCCTGCGGCAGGATGACGTAGCGATATTGCTGGGCGCGGGTGAGAGCCAGCGACTCCGACGCTTCCCATTGCTGCTTCGGCACCGCCTGGATGCAGCCGCGCCAGATTTCGGCGAGATAACCCGACGTATAGATCGTCATCGATGCGCCGGCAGCAATCAGTGGTGGCAGTTCAAGTCCGGCAAGGCTTAGGCCGTAATAGGACAGGAACAGGATCATCAGCACCGGAATGCCCTGGATGATCTGGATATAGGTGCCGGCAGCGATACGCAGCGCCTTCAGATCCGAGGTGCGGGCAAGCGCCACGAAGAAACCGACAAGGCCGCCGCCGATGAGCGCAATGATCGTCAGAAGCACGGTCCATTGCAGGGCGGTGAGCAGGAAGCCGAACTCGTTCCAGCCGAAAGTTCTGAGTGTCATGACTGCACCTCCGGCAAGGCGGTCATCGTCTTGCGCGCCACGCGGCGGCCGAACAGCCACATGCCGACAAGGGCAAGGATGAGCCGCAGGCTGAGCGCCAGCGCAAGATAGATGAGCGTGACGACGATATAGACCTCGAAGGAGCGATAGGTCTGCGATTCCACGAAGGCAGCGGCGGCCGCAAGCTCATGGGTGGAGATGGCCGAACATATGCTCGATGCCAGCATCATCAGCACGAACTGGCTGCACAGCGAAGGATAGACCTTGGCGATTGCAGGCACGATGATGACGTGACGATAGATCTGATATTTGGTGAAGCCCAGAGCCTCGCCCGCCTCGATCTGCGACTTGTGAACCGCCTCGATGCCGGCGCGAATGATTTCCGTGGAATAGGCGGCAAGATTGATCGTCATGCCGATCAGAGCTGCCGTATCGGCTCCAACGCGAAAGCCGAGCCCCGGCAGACCGAAATAGACGATGAAAAGCTGCACAAGAAATGGCGTGTTGCGGATCACCTCAACATAGCCGTCCACGATGATGCGGACGATGCCGCCATTGATGGAACGCAGCGAGGCTAAAAGAATGCCGAACGCGCAACCGAGCACGATGGAGAGGACCGATAGCTTGATCGTCAGCCATATGCCGCTCAACAATTCGTTTTGATATTGGGCAAGCGCGCCGAATTGAAATGTATAGGACATGCGTCACTCCGTGGACATTTCCCGGCCCGCCGGAATTTCTTCCGGCGGGCGCGTTGAATGGCTCAATCAGAAGCTTGGCAGTTGCGGCAGCGGACGGCCGGTCCACTTAACCGAGATGCGGTCGAGATCGCCCGACATCTTCATGAGATAGATGGAGGTGTTCAGCCACTGACGCAGCTCGAAATCCTCAATCTTCGTCGCCATGGAATTGCCCTGCTGGAAGAAGGTGAAACCGACCTGCAGACCGGCTTCCGGACGCTGCTTGATGATCGCCTCACCCACCGTGGACGGCAGGGCGACGGCATCCACCTGACCGGCAAGCAGAGCCTGGGCGCTGGTGGAATCGTCTTCGTAGACGACGATTTCGAGACCTTCGACATTGGCCTTGCGCAGCGCGGTTTCCTGTGAGGAACCGCGGTTGACCGAAACGCGCTTGCCCTTGAGGCTGTCGAGATTTTCGAATTTCTGGTCCTTGCCGGAAATGATGTCCATGTTGAAGGCGCTGTAGGGCTGCGTGAACATGACGGTCTTGGCGCGTTCACCGGTAGGGGCGAGCGTCGCAACGAGGAAATCGACCTTGCCGGTCTGGAGCGCCGGAATACGTGCCGGCGGCGTCAGCGGCACCAGTTCGACCGGCAGCGACAGGTAAGAGCCGATCAGATTGGCAACATCAACGTCGTATCCGGAAGGATTGCCCTTCTCGTCCACCATACCCATCGGCGGCGCGCCGGTGAGAACGCCGATCTTGACCTTGCCGCGCGCGGTGATCTCGCTGAGCGAGACGGCATGGGCCGAGGTGGTGGCGGCTAGCGTTGCTGCGGCAACACCGACTGCGACGGTCATGTTCTTCAAAAATCTGGAAATGCTCATGGTTTCTCCTCCAACCCTTTATTTGCCGTCCGCACGGGAACAGCGGCCTTTGCGCAAACCGAAAAATGTTCTCGATAACATTTCAACCCGATTTACAAAAAACTCCTCCCAAGAAGACGCGAAGATCCAAAACCGTTAGAATTCCCTATGAAATTCAATGATTTCGGCTGGTTATCGATTTTCCTCTGGTCGACACCGTTTCACGTTCTTGGCAGGATCAATAATGCATGTTATCGGTATCATTGCAAGTCCGATCTACAAAACTGTAGCATCAGGCATTCATTCGGGAGGAAACCATGTATACGCGCTCGGCAATTTTTGAAGGCAAGATTCACCCCGGCCGGGAGGAGGAGTTTTTCCGCATCGTCGAAGAAAAACTGCTGCCGGTCTGGAAGCGCATGCCGAACGCGCAGGCCGTGCGGGTGATGCGTACCGAGCGCACGGACCCGGATGCGGCAGCGATCATCATGGTTCAGGAAATCGATTATCCGTCGATTGAGGCTGTGGAAGAAGCACTGGTTTCGCCGGTCCGGCTGGAGGGCCGTGTACTGACGGATGAGATGATGAGCATGTGCGACGGACGCTTTTACCATCTGGTCTATAGCCGCGTCGCATAAATCCGGTGCACGCCGCACCGATCAGCAATCATGCGGCGTGCTTTCCCCTGATATCTTCGTGTATGTCTTGTCCTGAACCGGTTCTAATTCAGGGAGACATGCTTTGGTGGAGCGCACGCCCTTGGCCGCAGCGTTAGTCACGTCAAAAAAAGCTACCATGAGCGACGTCTCGAAACTCGCGGGCGTCTCCAAGATGACCGTCTCGCGGGTGCTGGCCGATCCGGCGCTGGTGTCTGAAGACACGCGCCAGAAGGTGATGAAGGCGATCGAGAAGCTGGGATATGTGCCTGATCGAATCGCCGGTTCGCTTTCCTCCCGTCGCACCAATTTCATCACTGCCATCCTGCCGACGCTCACCAACTCCAACTTCGCCGACAGCGCGCAAGGGCTCGCCAATGCGCTGCGCGCCGCCGATTATCAATTGCTGATCGGTTATACGATGTATGATCTGCAAGAGGAGGAGCGCGTCATCCGCACCATGATGGAGCGCCGACCCGATGCCATCGTGGTCGCCGGCACGGTGCATACCAAGATGGCGAGCGAAGTTCTGATGCGCGCCGGTATTCCGATCGTGGAAATCTGGGACGTTCCCGAACACCCGATCGACCATGCCGTCGGCTTTTCCAACTACGAGGTAGGAAGAACCGCCGCCAAGCACCTGATATCGCTTGGATTTAAAAGAATAGGCGCGCTTGGCTCACGGGCCGATGGCGATGTGAAGGACTGGCGCGGCGAAAGCCGTCTGCTCGGTTTCGGTGCAGCACTACGCGAAGCCGGCATTGCCGACGACCTCATCATCCGCGAAGGCAGCGCACCGGTCTCCTACGACCACGGAGCAAAAACGCTCGGCTCGCTGCTGGCGAAGAAGCCGGATGTCGAGGCAATCTTCGCCGTCTCCGACATCTCCGCTGTCGGCGCGCTGATGGAATGTCACCGTCGCGGCATTCATGTGCCCGAACAGATTTCCATCCTCGGCTTTGGTGATTTCGACATCGGTAGACAATGTTATCCGGCGATTTCGACAATCAGGGTCGACGCCCAGATGATCGGCCGCAAGGCGGGTGAATTACTGCTCTCGATATTGGAGGCAGAAAAAGATGCTGTCATTCCCGAGAGTGCACGGGTGGATGTCGGGTTCGAGCTGATCGTGCGGGAGACGACGAAGCGGGCAGCTTCGTGAGGCTTTAGCGAATAAGGAACGAGCGGATGCTGCTTGTTTCTTCTCCCCGCCGGGGAGAAGGTCGCGGCAGCGGGATGAGGGGGCGAGGGTAGCGATATTCGGAGAGGTTGCCCCCTCATCTGACCCTTCGGGCCATCTTCTCCCCGCACGGCGAGAAGAAACGCGCCTCACCGCCGTCGCATATCTCAACACGCCACCCGAGCGAAATTTCCGACCCGTAGGTCCTTACCGCGCGCCCCACGTATCCGTCAGGCGATACCCTTCCGGCCACGGATCCGATGGATCGAGCATGTGCTGGTGAATGCCGGTGATCCAGCCGCGGCCGGAGATTTCCGGCAGGATGGCCGGACGGTCGCCGACCGTTGTTGTTCCAAGAATGCGACCGGTGAAGGTGGAGCCGATCAGCGACACGGCTGTCAGCGTTTCACCCTCTTTCATCTCACCGCGTGCATGCAGCACCGCCATGCGGGCCGAAAGCGCGGTACCGGTTGGCGAGCGATCCACCTTGCCAGGCTGGATGGCGACGGCAGCACCGGCGCGCAGACCTTCAGCGGTGCGCTCGACCTTACCCGCGAACAGGCAGAAGGAAAAATGCCGCCAGTCCGGGTTTTCGGGATGTTCGAAACCCAAGGCCTTGTTGGCAGCATTGGTGATGCGCACGCCGAGGCGGGCAATCTCATGCGCCTCTTCCGGCTTCAGACTGAAGCCCATCGCTTCCGCATCGACGACGACGAAGCTGTCGCCGCCATAAGCGGTATCCACCTTGAGCTTACCCAGACCTTCGACCTCGAGTTCGACATCGAGCTTCGCGGCAAAGCTCGGCAGGTTCTGCACGAAAATGCGTTCGGCCTTGCCGTTGCGGCATTCGGCACGCACCTTCACCAGTCCGCCCGGTGCTTCCAAGAGCATATGCGTTTCCGGCTCCTGCATTGGCACGATGCCGCCATCCAGAAGCACGGTGGAAACGCAGATGGAGTTGGAGCCCGACATGGGCGGCGTGTCTTCCGGTTCCATGATGATGAAGGCGGCATCCGCGTCAGGATGTTTCGGCGGCACCAGCAGGTTGACGTGGCGGAACACGCCGCCGCGCGGCTCGTTGAGCACAAAATTGCGCAGGGTCTCATCGCGGGCGATGAAACGGCTCTGTTCCCAGATCGTCTCACCCGGTGGCGGCCTGACGCCACCGACGATCACATCCCCCACCTCGCCTTCCGCGTGGGCGGAAATGACGTGAACGGTCTTGATACTGCGCATTAAAAACTCCTCCAGAGAATTTCCAGGAAACGTGCGTCGAAAACGAAGGATAAAGAGCGCCTGAGGACGCGCTCTAACAGAGCCAGGAAGGAAGACGGGAGATAGCACGGCCGGTCAGCGCGCTTTCAACGCAATCGGCGAGACTGCCGAAGCGCACCGCGCGGCCGCTGAGGCCCGGGCCGTAATGGGCATATTTGCCGGAATTGGTCATCAGCGCTTTTGTCTTCGTCGGGAAAACAGGCTCTGAAATCGAACACCAGCAGAGATCAGGCAGCACCTGCACGCCGCTGTCATGCAATCTTTTCAAGGTACCATCTTGCCCGGCTCCATCGATGACCTGTTGTCCGGCGGTGACAATGACGGCGACATCCGCATGACGCCTGCGACCGGCGAAGGCATCCGCGAGCGCGCGGCACTCTTCCAGCGAAGCATGCGGGCTGCCGATGGCGACGAGCTGCACATCCTCCGGCCCCTCATTCAGAAGCGACCAGCCGGCGGCCATATCGGCAAGCGAGATGGTGACGGTGTCAACCGTTGCAATCGGGGCCAGCCCGGTTTCCGGTGTCACGCCCTCGATATGCAGCATGGGAGCCGCCGAAGTGGTACCGAAGGCCGCACAGAGCGCCTTCAGATCATCCCGCGAGGGCTTCGCAGAACGAAGACCGCGCAAAAGCGGAATGCAATCGGGCGCGGCCTTGCCGGCGAGATAACCGACGAGCGGCCAGAAGGCATCGTTGATGCCCTCAGGCAAAGCCACATCAACAATGCGTTGCGGCCGGCGGTTTTCCTCAAGATAAACGCCGGATAACGGTGCCCTGCCCGTCAAGGCAATGCAGAGATCGAGAAAATCCGGATGTTTGGCGGTGCGGGCGCCGAGAACCGTATTGGCGAAAATCACCGCGTTCGATTCGGCCCAGGCGATCATGTCCCCGGCCTGCGGTGCACTGTCGAGCAGGTAAGGCGAACAGGTGAAGGTTGGGCGACAGCCCATGCGCACATAGGCGTCCGCCAGCCGCGCGGCTGGGTCGCCGAAATCCTCCGGCACGCCCTGCGCCCGCCAGTTTGCCTTGTCCACCGAGATAGCGTTCATCGTCGTCGGCACGCGTACCTTCGCGCCCATCTCCGCCATTTTTTCCGCAAAAGTGAGATTGGCGGGGCTGGCATAGATGCAGCCGTCAATGTGGCCCTGCGTGACATCGACAAGCGCTGATGCCCCCTGCTGGGCGGCCATGGCGACGATGATGCGCATCGCCTGCTGCACAGCAATGCCGTCGCGGCCTTCGAGCATTGCCCGGTCATTATCCTTGAGATCGAGATGGGCCGTCGCGGGCGGAGCTATTGCGAGGGAAACGCCATCGGCCTCTATGGTCTTCTCATCGATACGGACATGAGAGGCTCTAGAAAATCGGGCGAAATTCTCCGCGTCGAGGCGCAGTACCGGCAAGGGCCTGCCGAACATTTCGGCGGCAATCAGCGCGCCAAGCGTCAGCACGTCTTCCGCCTCGCAGAAGACAAGCGCGCAGGGCGCGCGGCCCGTCAGGATAAGATCGAGCAACACGCCCGAACCGGTGCAGGAGCCGCGGCTCGACGGCATGAACAGCACACCGCCGGTGAGACAGACGCCGTGCAGCGGGTGATGCACATCAATCACCTTGCCGGTGGCGGGATCGACCCCACCCCAGAAGCTCAGTGCCTCGGTGGTGGCGATCACCGCGCCTTCGGCCACACCCGGCAGGATGCTGCGCGCCTGAGGAACGGTTTTTGTCGAAACGGAAGAAGACATTCAAAATCTCCCCAAAAGCATTTCCAGTAAAAGTGCGTAGCGGTTTTACGTCTGGAAAATGCGTAATAAAAAGCTAGAGAATTTTTGCATTTCGAAGAAAAGCCAAAATTCTCTAGAAACGTTGCGGCGAAAATGCCCTTGTATCGATGGCGGGTTTTTGCCCCGTCAGTAGATCGGCGACGATGCGGGCCGTGCCCGCCGATTGCGTCAGCCCCAGATGGCCGTGGCCGAAAGCATAGACCACCCGCGCCGTGTGCCGCGCCTGGCCGATGGCCGGCAGGCTGTCCGGCAGTGACGGGCGGAAACCCATCCATTGCTTGCCGCCTTCGGTTTTCAGGCCCGGCAGGAAACTCGCTGCCTTTTTCAGAAGCGCTTCGGAACGGGCGAAATTGGCCGGAAGCTCAAGCCCGCCCAGCTCCACCGCGCCGCCGACGCGAATGCCGGTAGAAAGCCGCGTGACAACGAAACCATGGCCGCCGAAGGTCACCTGTGTGCGCAGATCGAAGGCGCCTGACGGCAATGTGGTATTATACCCCCGTTCCGTTTCCAGAGGAATTTTTTCCCCGAGCGAACGGGCGATGCGATGCGAAAAAGCACCCGCCGCCAGCACTACCCTGCCAGCCTTGCGGGTGCGCCCGTCATGGCTCACCACTTCGACACCGTCTTCGAGCGGCCGGAGCGAGGCGATATCGAGACGTTCGATACGGCCACCGATGCTGCGAAAATGCTCGGCAAGGGCCAGCGTGTAGAGCTTCGGATCGGCGATGGAATGCCAACCGGGCGTAAACGTGCCGCAGGTGAAACGCGGCGCGATGCCGGGCTGTATCTCGGCCATCTGTTCGGCATTGAGGTGCCGGAACTCGATGCCGTGTCGCTCGCGCACCTTCCAGCCGGCAAGCGAACCTTCGAATTCGGCGTCACTTTCATAGACCTGGAGATTGCCCTCCTTGCGCAGCATGGCAATCGTATCGGTTTTCCTGAGGAATGGCTCAAGCTCGGATTTCGACAGGTCCATCAGCGCCGTCTGCGCGGCGGTGGAATGCTCCACTCGCGAGGCGGCACAGGCCCGCCAGAAACGGAACATCCATGGCGCGATCTTCAGCGCATAGGCCGGTGGCACGCTGAGCGGACCGAGCGGATCGAGCAGCCACTTCGGCGCTTTCCAGAGAATGCCGGGCGATGCGAGCGGCAGGATATCGGTGAACGCGAAAGCGCCGGCATTGCCCGCCGAAGCGCCCGCCGCCGGTCCTTCGCGGTCGATGACCGTGACAGAAAGGCCGCGGCCCTGCGCGGCGATTGCCGCAGAGAGGCCGACAACACCGGCCCCTATGACGATGGCATCATTTGCAGGCATTATCGCACGCTCGACAGGAATTTCTGCGTTTCGGCATGCTGCGGCGCACCGAAAAGCTGATCCGGCGTGCCGATTTCCGCCATCACGCCCTGATGGAAGAAGGCGACGCGGTTCGACACATCGCGGGCGAAGGCCATTTCATGGGTGACGCAGATCATCGTCATGCCCTCATCGGCCAGCATCTTCAGCGTATCGAGCACTTCGCCCACCAGCATCGGGTCGAGCGCGGAGGTGACTTCGTCGAACAGCATATATTCCGGCGACATGGCGAGCGCACGGGCAATCGCCATACGCTGCTGCTGACCGCCGGACATGCGGTTCGGATAGACCTTCAGCTTTTCGGCAAGACCCACATGGGTCAGTTGCTTGACCGCGATTTCCTCGGCCTGCTCTTTCGAAATGCCAAGCACCTTGCGTGGCGCGAGCATGACGTTTTCCAGCACCGTCAGATGCGGAAAGGCGTTCCATTGCTGGAAGACGATACCGACCTTGCGGCGCAGCTTGTTGAGGTCGGTCGATTTGGCATGCACCTCGGTGCCGTCGATGACGATCTTGCCGCTGTCGATCGGCTCAAGGCCGTTGATGCAGGTCAGCAGCGTCGACTTGCCGGAGCCGGAACCACCGATGATGGTGACGACCTCGCCGTTGTTGACGGTCAGGTTGATCCCTTTCAGAACCTCCAGCGGGCCGAAGGATTTGCGGACATTTTCGATCTCAATCATTGGGGGACCACCGTCTTTCGAGATACCCGCCGAAACGGGCGATGGGGAAGCTGATAAGGAAGTAGATGGCGCCGCAGATCATGAGGATGGTCAGCGGTTCCTGCAGGCGGGTGACGAGGATCTGCGAGGCGCGCAGCAGCTCGATAAGCCCGAGCCACAGCACGAGCGCCGAATCCTTCATGACGCCGAGTGTCAGGCCGATCCAGGCGGGCAACGACACGCGGGTGGCGAGCGGCAGCACGATGTAGCGCATGTCCTGCGACCAGGTCATGCCGAGAGAACGGCAGGCGCGGCGTGTGTTCGACGGCACCGCTTCGATACCGCCGCGCACGATCTCGGTGCAATAGGCCGCCGTATAAAGCGACAGTACCACGCATGAGGTGGTGAATGGCGCCCAGCCCAGCTTGGCGATCGACTGGAAGGCATTACCGAGCACCAGCTGGATCAGCAGCGGCACGGAGCGGAAGATATCCAGCACGAAGGTCAAAGGCAGGGACCAGTAGGCCCCGAACTGGAAGCGGATGACGCCGAAGATGATCCCCATGATGGTGCCTGCCGTAACGGCGACGGCGGTGACGGCAAGCGTCATCCCCGCGCCCTTGGCAAGGAAGGCGAGATCACTCCAGGTGAGAGCGGTTTCAAACATGGCGCACCTCTCTCAGTAACGGAACAGACGCGAAGCCAGCAATCTGGCCGCGAGCGTGACGATTTTGGCGATCACGTAATAGATGACCGCGGCGAGCGCGAAGAATTCGAAGGTGCGGAACGAACGGGCGTTCAAAGCCTGCGTGACACCGGCAAGATCCGTATTCATGCCGACCGTAACACCGAGCGAGGTCATGAGGATCGCCCAGACCATCTGGTTGGTAGCAGGCAGAAAGGCGACGCGCAGCATCTGTGGCATGATGATGAGACGGAAAGTCTGCATCGAGGTCATGCCGAGCGAGCGGCCGGAGCGGGTCTGCGTGTCCGGAATGGCTTTCAGCGCGCCGCGAAAATTTTCCGCGAGATAACCGGCATTATTGAAGGCGATACCGACCAGAAGTGCCGTAAAGGGGCTGAGGTGAATGCCGAAATTGCCAAGGCCGAAATGGGCCATGTAAATCTGGAACAGCGCCGGCGTGTTGCGGGCGATTTCCACCCAGACGGAGGCAATGGCGCTCAATATCCGGTTGCCGGAAAGCCGGAACAGCGTCAGCACGATGGCGAAGAAAAGACCGATCACCATCGACAGAATGGCAATCTGCAGCGTCACCACCGCACCGTCCAGAAGCTGCGGCAAAGCCTTCAGCGCCTGATTCCAGTGAAATGTATAGTTGAACATTAAGCGTCCCGCCTTTCAGAAACGATCAACGGCGCGATCATTTGACCGCGCCGTTTACGAAAAGTCCTGATCAGCGATAAACGCCGTTGACGGTGAGCGACGGAAGCGCGCCGCCAACCCATTTTTCATAGAGTTCGGCGTAACGGCCGGTGCGAACCTGCTGGTTGATGAACAGGTTCAGGTAGTTGATGAAGCCATACTCATCGCGGTTGGTGAAGAGCGCGACATAGTCGATGTCATAGGGCGCCTTGCCGACAACCGAGATGCCGGCGAATTTGCCGGTCTTGACGTTGGCCTGCGCAACGGTCGAGGTCGACACGGTGGCGTCGATCTGGCCCTGGCTGAGCGCGAGGAACACATCGGCCTGCGTCTGGTAAGGACGGAACTCACCCACGCCCCATTCCTTGACGGTCTTTTCGAGCGCAATGGCTTCGAACGTACCGGCAGTCGCGCCGACGGTCTTGCCCTTCATGTCCTCAAAGGACTTGACGCCGGACTTGTCGTTGGCGGTGACGGCCATTTCGAAGGCGAAGTAAGGCACGGTCATGCCAACCGTCTTGGCGCGCTCAAGCGTATCGGAGGTAGAAGCAACGCCGACATCGACGCGGCCGGACATCAGGGCCGGAATACGCTCGGGGAAAGGTGTCTCAACGATTTCAGCCGTGACGCCGAGCGCCTTGGCCAGATCGTTGCAATAGTCGACATCGAAGCCAACAGGGTTGTTGGCGGCATCACGCGCACCCATAGGCGGGAAGTCGAGCACGACGGCGCAACGCAGCGTGCCGGACGAAATGATGTCGTCAAGCTTGTCGGCCTTGGCCGGAGTGATAGCGAAAGTGGCGGCCAGCAGGCCGGCGACGATGACCGATTTTTTCATTGTTGATTTGCTCCCAGAATTGCTCTGCCGTTGAAGGCGAGGTCACTATTTCCCCATGGAAGCGATAAATCAACATAAAAATACAATGAGTATACAAAAAGAATTTTTGCATGAGCGAACAACGTTACCGCAGCACGCAGGCACTTCGGACCACAAGAACAGGTGAAAATGACGCGATGGTTGGGCACATCTGCCCTACCCTCAATTCAGCGCCCGTGACAGGAATGGGCACCGGACGCACAATGCCGAAAAGACGAGTTGCAATAGAACAGTCATTGTATACTTTATGTATTCAAAATATGCGAGCCCTATCGGAGGAATATAATGAGCGACGCCACCACCTTGACCATCGACGGGCTTTTTCAGCGGGTCGAAGCGATTTTCCGCAAGGCGGGGCTGAACGCCGTGCAGTCGGGAGCGCTCGCGCGGGTTATCGTTGCCGGTGAGCGGGACGCCTGCAAATCGCACGGTATCTACCGCATCGAAGGCGCCCTGCGCACCGTCAAGGCGGGCAAGGTTAAGCCCGATGCAACACCGGAAGTGGCCGAGGATGACGGCACGGCAATCGTGAAAGTCAACGCTAACGGCGGTTTTGCCAATCCCGCTTTCGAGCTTGGCCTGCCGGTTCTGGTGGAGCGGGCGAAACGCTCGGGCATCGCCGCACTCGTCATCAATGATTGCACGCACTTCTCGGCGTTATGGCCGGAAGTCGAAGGGTTGACCGCAAACGGCCTTGCCGGGCTCGTCATGTGCCCAAGCTATTCCACCGTCGCCCCAACCGGCGGCAGCAAACCGCTGCTCGGCACCAACCCCTTCGCCTTCGGCTGGCCGCGCAAGAACACTTCCCCCTATGTCTTTGATTTCGCGACATCTGTTGCCGCCCGCGGCGAGATAGAACTGCACCGGCGCGCGGGCAAATCCCTGCCTGAAGGCTGGGCCGTGGATGCCGACGGCAACCCGACGACCGACCCGGAGGCCGCGCTGGCCGGCGCCATGCTTCCTTTCGGCGGCCACAAGGGTTCGGCCATAGGCACCATGATCGAGCTTCTAGCGGGTATCATGATCGGTGACCTGACCAGCCCCGAAGTACTGGAGTATCTCGGCACCACAACGCTTGCGCCCTTCCATGGCGAGCTGATCGTCGCCTTTTCCCCAGAAGCCTTCGCCAAGGGCCGTGCGGGCGATCCTTTCCAGCGGGCGGAAATCCTGTTCGACGCCATTATCGGCCAGGGAGCCCGCCTGCCCTCCGGCCGCCGCTTTGCCGCGCGCGCCAAATCCGAGAGCGAAGGCATCACTCTCACAGCCGCCGAAATAGCCGGTCTCGACCGGCTGCTGGAAAACGGGCTGGACGCGGTCTCCTGATGGCTTTGGGGAGCAGATATACAAAAGGCCCGTGGACGCGGGCCTTGAGGTGATGACAAAGGCCTAAAACCTCTCCTTTGTCATGCTCGGGCCCGTCCCGAGCATCTGCAACGGTTTGATTTTACGATACGTGATTGGATCCCCGGGACAAGCCCGTGGATGACGTCGAAACCGGGGAACGCTCAACCTCATAAAACGAAAAAAAGGCCCGCAAATGCGGGCCTTTTTCACTTCAGCTACTAATCAGGCAGCCTTGCAGGCCTGAACCGCACCCGGCAGCTTGCTCCAGTCGGCGTACCAGCTGTTGAACAGCTTGAACTGCGCTTCGACATAACCGCGCTGGCTGTCGCTCAGCACATCGGTCTCGTTGAAGTGCAGCGTGTATTCCTTGTCGCCCTTCAGCACCATCATATGCTTGAAATAGAGAACCAGATCCGGGCCTTCATCGAAGGAGGAGAGGACGGCGAGCGCCTGTTCCAGTTCCAGCGCACGGACGCGGGCATCCGCATCGCCCTTGGCAGCGGCCTGCGACAGCTTGCAGAGATGGATTACTTCCTTCGGCAGGACATTGCCGATGCCGGTGATGGCGCCGGTTGCGCCGCAATTGACGAAACCGTGGACAACGGCGGTATCGACGCCGATCATCAAGGTCACTTCATCGTCGCGGCTGGTGATGTTTTCAGCGGCGTAACGCATATCCGCCGGACCACCGAATTCTTTGAAGCCCACGAGGTTCTTGTGTTCCGCACGCAGCGCGAAGAAGAGATCGGCGCGGGTGGCGAAACCGTAATAGGGGCTGTTGTAGATGACAGCAGGCGTTTCGGGAGCGGCCGCAAGGATGGCCTTGAAATGCGCCTTCTGGGCAGCGATGACCGAGCCGCGCGAAAGAACACGCGGGATGACCATCAGGCCCTTTGCGCCAACCTTCTGGGCATGGGCGGCGTGCGCAACGGCAGATGCCGTGTTGACCGCGCCGGTGCCGACGATGACCGGAATGCCGGCTTTCACCAGACGTTCCACGCCTTCCATGCGCTGCTCATCGGAAAGAAGCGGCCAGTCGCCCATGGAACCGCAATACACGACGGCAGACATGCCATCGGCGATCAGCTCTTTGCCCTTGCGGACAAGCGCGTCGAAATCGGGGGTGCGATCATCTTTGCAGGGGGTCATCAAGGCGGGAATCACGCCGGAAAAAATGCTGGCCGTCATTACTAGCTCCTAAGGGACAGTTTTTCGGGAATGGACGCACCTCCGCGCCACCCTTTCAACAAGGATATTACAATCTTGTATTTTATTTGTCGACAAGAAATCGACAAGCTACAGATTTATTTCCAGCCGCTCATTGCGCACCAGTAGTTTCTGCACCTGCTGCACGATCTGTTCGGCATGCTCGCGCGCCAGTTTCTCGGACAGAACGGTGTCGCGCGCGGCAATCGCCGCGATGATCGCATCGTGATCATCGACGAAACGTTTCGGCAGGCGATCATCATAGGACTGGTAATACAGCCGCAAGATGCGCCGTCCCTCATCCAACAGACGCTTGAACAGACTGGTGAAATAGGGGTTGCGCCCGGCTTCGGCGATGGAAAGGTGCAGGGCGGCATTGGTGGAAATCATCGCCAGCGCATCCTGCTCTTCCACCGCAATGGCAAATTCCGCATTATGGGCGCGGATGCCGGCCAGATCTTCCGGACGGTGATATTGGGCAGCAAGCTGGGTCGTCACCCGGTACATCAGCACCAGCGCATCGAAATAGGTATGCATATTGAGGAAATCGATGTTCGACACCATGGTCGAACGGTTCGGCAGCGTATCGATCAGCCCCTCGCCCGAAAGCCGCACCAAAGCCTCGCGAATGGGCGTGCGTGACATCTTGAACCGTTCGGCAAGCTGCACCTCATCGATTGGGCTGCCGGGCGGCAGGACCAGATCGAGAATCTCATCGCGCAGCAGATCATAGACCATCTTCACGCCGGAGCCGCGCTTGCGCTCGGCAGAAGCAATTATATCCGTCATCACCAAATCCCTCTTGTCGACATAAAGAGTACTATTATATTTTTTCCATATCAACGCCGCGCGGCAGCACTGCCTTCCCGAATGGCGGAATAATTGTTCAAAAACAACAAAAAGCCGTCGCGAAAATTACCCGCGACGGCTTTATTCATTCAGTTTGTGGCGCGGGCGCTTTATCAGCCAGCTACATTGCTCAGGACGGACAGTCTACAAATGGAGCGAGGAGCACCCGCCTTGCTTCTTCTCCCCGTCGGGGAGAAGGTCGCGGCAGCGGGATGAGGGGGCGCCCTAGCTGGATTTCGGAGAGCTTGCCCCCTCATCCGACCCTTCGGGCCACCTTCTCCCCGGCGGGGAGAAGAAACGAGCCGCGAGGCCGCCCCTCAAACAAGACCTCAGTTGCGCAGGCCGGTGGCCACGACGGAGATCTTGAAGGCGCCGTCGAGCGTCGGATCGAAGGAAGCGCCCATCACCACGTCGGTCTCTTCGCTCACGGCCTCGCGCACCAGCGTCATCGCCTCGTCGATCTCGTACAGCGTCAGATCGTTGCCGCCGGAGATCGCCACCAGCGCGCCGCGGGCTTCCTTCAGCGAAGGTTCGCCGAGCAGCGGATTGGCAATTGCCGCCGCTGCCGCTTCCGAGGCGCGTTTTGGACCCTTGGCCTGTGCCGTGCCCATGAGCGCGCGTCCGCCATTCTTCATGACGTAACGCACATCGGCGAAATCGAGATTGACCAGGCCTTCGCGCAGGATGAGATCGGTGATGCAGCGCACGCCGAGCGACAGGACCTTGTCGGCCGTCTTCAACGCGTTCTCGAAGGTGGTGCCCGCGTCCGCAATACGCAGCAGGTTCTGGTTGGGAATGACGATGACGGTATCGGCGGTGTTGAGCAGGTTGGCGAAACCGTATTCGGCAGCGCGCATGCGGCGCGCGCCTTCAAAGCTGAACGGCAGGGTGACGACGCCGACGGTCAGAATGTTCTTCGCCCGGCAGGCTTCCGCGATGACGGGTGCAGCACCGGTGCCGGTGCCGCCGCCCATGCCGGCGGTGATGAAGCACATGTCGTAACCGTTCAGGTGATCCATGATCTCATCGAGCGAGTCGATCGCCGCCTGCCGGCCGACTTCCGGGTCCGCCCCCGCGCCCAGACCGCCGGTCAGCTCGGAGCTGAGCTGCACGAGCCTCGGGGCGTTGGTCTTCTTCAGCGCCTGTGCATCGGTATTGGCTGCGATGAAATCGACGCCGCTGATGCCCTCGGCGATCATGTTGTTGATCGCGTTTCCGCCACCGCCACCAACGCCGATGACAGCGATATTGGGCGTGTTGCGGGCGATGGGAGCGCGCGGAGACTGGGTCATCGTTTTATTCTCTTTCTAAACTCATAGGGTCTCGCGCCGTTTTTGACCGCGGCACACGAATGATCGGCGACGTTCCGGCACTTCCTTCCTGGCGCGTGAAGGAGGCTGTAACGCTTTGAATTTGCATGCAAGCCGTTCAGCCAAATGCGACAAAAGGCCTGTGCTCCAGGGGCGAAAGATGCGCTGCGGCGACTGTCTCCGACCCCTTCCCCGGATGAAAACCAAACCGAATCAACTGCTTCGCTACCCAGAGGTGATAGCCGAAAAGCCGAACCGTTTACACTGCATTCACCATGTTTATCTCACTTTGGAACGAGTTGCGCCCACAAGTGTTTGCTTGCCGACAGCGCTAATGCGCATGGAATGGAGGCAGGCATATGTCCGCAAACGTCTTGCAAAACGAACAGGGTTTCCGCACGGAGCAGCCGCGCGTGTTGATCGTGGAAGACGAATTCCTCATCGCCATGGATATCGAGGATTCCATTCTGCAGGCGGATGAGGAAGCCGACGTCATCGGCATCGCCAACCGGCTGGATGAGGCCGTGGCGCTCGGCAGCCGTGCCGACATCGCCTTCGTTGACGTCAACCTTGCCGACGGCCAGACCGGCCCGGAAATCGGGCGGCGGCTTTCGCAGGATCATGGCGTTGTGGTGATCTTCATGACGGCAAACCCGGAAGCAGTCCTCAATCTCGGCATCGGCGCCGGCGTCATCGCCAAGCCCGTGCCGCAGGATGCCGTGGAACAATGCCTCACCTACGCGCTTGCAAAGCTTGCGGGCACACGCGCCATCATCCCCATCGGCATGATGGCCTTCGACTGAGAAACTTTCCTGAATGACAAAAGCGCAAGACCTGAAAACAGGACCGGGCGCAGAAAACAAAAAAGCCTGCCGCGGGAGGAGGTGCGGCAGGCTTTTTGAAAGAATGAACAGCGATATGGGAGGAGGAAAACCGCTGTCCCCGGGGCAATCCTTGGGAGGAGGAGTAGGATCGCCCGCATTACCGAAAGGACGTGGGAGGAGGTACATCCGTTTCGGTGATTTGAAGATACCATTTTCCTGCGCATTTCACAGGCACAAGCTTGCAGCCCAGACATGCGCTAAACGCATGGCGAATTTCCCGACCCGAAACACCGATACGAGAAGTGCACTCTTGGCATGCCGGAGTGCTCCCAGGGGAGGCGTTGGGCATCAACGGTTCGCCAAAAACAAAAACGCCCGCGAAGCGGGCGTTTGGGCATTCAAAAGTGGCAATATCGTCTGATTACTTGCCGACAGCGGCGCGGGCGACGCTGGTGATCTGGCTGCGGTCGATACCGAGATCATGCAGTTCGCGGCTGCTCATGCGGCCCAGTTCGTTGACGGTCTGACGATACTTGCGCCAGTTATTAAAGCTGCGTGCTACGTTCATGACATAACCCTTTCAAGGTGTTGGCGACGTCAGTAACGTTTTCGTTCCGGCGTCCTTTTGATGTCCGCTATATGCGCCTTGTCGTGACCAATGAACAGGCAGAATAAGGCAAGTCACCCATGCGCTGGATGCACGGGTGGTCATCTGAGGTTCGCAAGAAAACGGAAGCATGGCGTAAAATCAGTCAGATCGGGGCCTTCACTCGCCCCGCATCCCTAGAACTTGTAGCGGACGCCGAACACATTGGCATTCGTGGCGCCCTTCATGTTGCCCAGCGTCTTGCCGCCGCCGGAGCGATGGTGAAGCCGCCAGAAGAATTCCGTCGAGGAATCTTCGCTGAAGGAAACGTTGATTTCCGGGCCGAGATAGAACAGGACATTGGCATTGCCGTCGTCCTTGATTTCCTCTTGCCGCTCGCGCCCCGGCTGCGCATCCGTCACGAGGCTGAGGCCCGCCGTGAAACTTGGCGAAACGAACAGCCGCTCGCCCAGCCTGATCTTGTCATAACGCATGACCGGCCCCGCCCAGGCCTCACCGGTGAAGCTTTTGCCGAACCTGACGGCCACCCCGATTTCGCCGCCCAGCTTCACGTTGCCGATGCGATAGGGATAAAATTGATAACCGCCACCCAGAATGGCGTTCTTTTCATAATCCACCGGAATGAGCGCCGCACTTTTCAGCATGTCTTCCGTGGTGAGAGCGCCGCCGAAACCGAATATGGCCTCATTCGTCTCCGAGCCCATGTCCTCCGAAGAAAGAGACGGCGTCGCGACCAGCGCGATCATGGCTGCCAACGACAGACGTGGTGCGATATTCATTTTCCATACTCCTGAACATAGCCGCGTACTTCCGCCCTCATAAGGGTATTCATGTAAGGCGAACATACCGTTACCGAACACAATTAATTCAACGCATTCGGAAATGGACGAAGAAACGGACCTCCGCTACGGGCACGGGGGGTATACGCGACACCAAAAAAAGGCCGTGGATGAAACCCACGGCCTTCTGTCTGTCAGTGGTCTAGCAGGCCTCGAACTTAAACCGCCCGCGCCCGCTTCACCTCCACCTGCGTCCATTCCGGCAGCCAATCGCGATGCGCAACAAGCAGATCGTCCACCATCGACCAGATCTGGTCGAGATCGAGTTCGGCTGCCGTATGCGGGTCCATCATCGCGGCGTGGAAGATGTGCTCGCGGTTTTCGGTCATCAGCGCCCGCACCGTCAGTTCCTGCACATTGATGTTGGTGCGCATCAGTGCCGTCAGCTGCGGCGGCAACGCGCCGATGAAGGTCGGCTGCACACCGTTATGGTCGACAAGGCAGGGCACTTCGGCCGCGCAATCTGATGGCAGCGAGGTAATGCAGCCATTATTGCGCTGGTTGCCGTAGATGACAGAGGGTTCGCCGGTCCAGACCGAGTTGATGATCGAGGAGGCATATTCCTTTGACTGTTTGACCTCGATCTTTTCGGCTGAGCGATAGGCCGCCGCCTGCCCCTTCCAGCGCTCGATCTGCTCGATGCAGCGCTTGGGATATTCATCAAGCGGGATGCCGAATTTCTCGATCAGGTCCTCGCGGCCTTCCTTGATGAAATAGGGCGTGTATTCGGCGAAATGCTCGGAGCTTTCGGTGACGAAATAACCGAGCCGCGTCAGCATCTCGTAACGCACCTTGTTGGGGCAACGCGGGTTCCAACCGGGTTTTGGCGCACGGCCTTCGCGATAGCCGCGCACAAGATCGGGATAGAGGTTCTTGTAGCTGCCGTCCGCCTGACGGTGTTCGAACTCCAGGAAAAACGCCATGTGGTTGATGCCTGCCGAACGATAGCGGATTTCCTCATAGGGAATATCGAGGTCATGGGCGAGTTCCATGGCCGTGCCCTGCACCGAATGGCAAAGGCCGACCTGCCGGATCGTCGGGTATTTTTCCGCAATCGCCCAGGTGTTGATCGCCATCGGGTTGACATATTGCAGCATGATCGCGTTGGGGCAGACGGCGAGTATGTCCTCGCAAATCTTCCACAGATGCGGCACGGTGCGCAGGCCCCGCATGATGCCGCCGACGCCAAGCGTATCGGCAATGGTCTGGCGCAGGCCATATTTGCGCGGCACCTCGAAATCGGTGACCGTGCACGGCTCGTATCCGCCGATCTGGAAGGCAACGACGACGAAATCGGCACCGGCAAGCGCCTTTTTCTGGTCGGTATAGGTCTCGGCTTTCGCCTTTGCATCCAACGTCGAAATCAGCTTGTTGACGACGATGGCGCTTTCTTCCAGCCTTTCCCGGTTGATGTCCATCAGCGCGATGGTGGCGCCGGAAAGAGCCGGACGTTGCAGCACGTCGCCGATGATGTTCTTCATGAACACCGTGGAACCTGCGCCGATAAATGTGATCTTGGGATCTCTTGCCATATTTGCCTCCGGCATCTTGAACTATGCGATTTCAAAGGCGGCCCGGACGAGCCGCTGGGTATATTCGGTTTTAGGACGGGTCAGCACCTCTTCGACGGGGCCTTCCTCAACGATCCTGCCATGCTGCATGACGATGACGCGGTGGCAGAGGGCGCGGACGACCTTCAGGTCGTGCGAGATGAACAGGTAGCTTAAGCCCCGCTCGTCCTGCAGCTTGCGCAGCAGGTCGATGATCTGCGCCTGCACGGAAAGGTCGAGCGCCGAGGTCGGTTCGTCGAGCAGGATGAATTCTGGCTCCAGCGCGACTGCACGCGCAATGGCGATGCGCTGGCGCTGGCCGCCGGAGAACTCGTGCGGGAAACGCGAGAGGATGTTGCCGGGCATGCCTGCCGCCTCCAGCGCGTCGCGCACCCGCTCCAGCCTTTCGGCCTTGGTTTTACCAAGCCCGTTGATAACCAGCCCTTCCTCGATGATCTGGCCGATGGTCATGCGTGGATTGAGTGAGGCGAAAGGGTCCTGAAAGACGACCTGCATGCGAGAGCGCAGAGGCCGCATTTGAGACCGGGAGCGGCCGTCGACCCTCTCGCCATCGAAAATCACCTCTCCGGCCACCGGCTCGTTCAGCCGCAACAGGGATTGGCCAAAGGTCGTTTTGCCGGACCCGGATTCGCCGACAATTCCCAGCGTTTCATGGCGCTTGAGGGTAAGACCAAGATCGTCGACGGCAACAAGTTCCTTCAATTCCGGCTTGAACAGGCCACCGTAGCGCATCATGAACGACACCCGCACGCCATTCGCCGTCAGCAGCACACCGGAATTTTCCGGCAATGGTTTGGCGGTGCCATGCGGCTCGGAAGCAAGCAGCTTTCGGGTATAGGGGTGCTTCGGCGCTGCAAACAGCCGCTCAGTGGTGTTGTGCTCACGCATCTCGCCATGCTGCATGACGTAGACGTAATCGGAAAACTGCTTCACGATCGTCAGGTCATGGGTGATGAGCACCACGGCCATGCCGCGCTTCTTCTGCAGATCGCGTATGAGGTTGAGGATCTGCGCCTGTACTGTCACATCCAGTGCTGTGGTGGGTTCGTCGGCGATCAGAACATCCGGATCGTTGGAGAGCGCCATGGCGATCATGACACGCTGCCGTTGACCGCCGGAAAGCTGGTGCGGATATTGCTTCAGCCGCGCCTCGGGTTCCGGAATCTGCACCTGCCGCAAAAGATCGAGCGCCCTCGCCTCGGCCTGCTTCCTGCTCAGCTTCGAGTGGACGCGGATCGCCTCGACGATCTGACTGCCGATCGTATAGATCGGGTTCAGCGAACTCATCGGCTCCTGAAAGATCATCGAGATACGATTGCCGCGCAACGCCCGCCGCTGGCGGCTTGAAAATTTCAGGATGTCGTCGCCGTTGAAGCGCACGGTCGCGGTTTTCGAAACCGAGGCCCGCTTCGTCAAAAGCCCCATGATGGTGCGGGCGGTCACCGATTTTCCCGAACCGGATTCGCCAACGATGGCGATCGTCTCCCCCCGGTAAAGCTGGAAGGAAATGTCCTTCACTGCCTCCACCGTGCCGTGCTCAACCTTGAAAGTCACGGCAATATTGCGTGCATCGATGATGGCCTGGTCGTTTCGATTATCAGCATCGAAGCGGATGGCAGGGGCGTAGGTGTTCTGTGCAGCAACCATGTTACGCTCCTCTCAATAGGGATCGACAGCATCGCGCAGGCCATCGCCCAGCGCGTTGAAGGCGAAAACGGTGACCAGCACGAAACCGACCGGGGCAAGGATCCACGGATAGGAGCCGATGACGGAATAGGTGGCGGTGTCCTGCAGCATCAGCCCCCAGGAGATCAGCGGTGGCTTGACGGCAAAACCGAGGAAGCCAAGGAAGGATTCCAAGAGCACAACGCTCGGGATGTGCAGCGTTACAGCAACGATCACATGGCTCATCACATTCGGCAGGATATGCTGGAAGATGATGCGCCGATCTGTGGCGCCGACTGCGATTGCCGCACGCACATAATCGATACGCGCCAGCGCCAGCGTTTTCCCCCGCACCTCGCGTGACATCTGCGCCCAGCCGAGCGCCGACATGACACCGACGACGAAGACAAGGAAAACGGTGGTCGGGGCAGTCACTGGGATGAGCGACGTCAGCGCGAGATAGAGCGGCAATTGCGGGAAGGCCAGAACCACCTCCACGAAACGCTGCACCCAGGCATCCAGCGGGCCGCCGAAATATCCTGAGATCAGCCCGACGCTGGTGCCGATGACGGTAACGATGGTCACGACGCTGAGCGCGATGGCGAGCGAAATGCGCGAGCCGTAGATGGCGCGCGACAGCACGTCACGGCCGAACTTGTCGGTTCCGAGAAAATGCACCGGCTGCCCGTCGGTGGTGCCGAAGAAATGCCGGTTTGCCGGAATGAGACCGAAAAGCCGGTATTCCGCACCCTTCACGAAAAAGCCGAGATAAAGCGGATTGTCGTAATCCGGCCCGACGATGGGCTGGAAGGTTACCGGATCGAGCTCGTCCGTTTCAGCGGTGGCATAGACCCGGGGGAACAGGCTGATATTGCCGTCCTTGTCGGAGAAATGCACCACCTGCGGCGGCGAGAAACTGTCATTGGTTTCAAGCGGGTTCATCGGCGCGAAAAAATCGGCGAAGACGGAGATGGTGATCAAAAGCACCACCAGCACCAGCCCCACCATGCCGGTGAAGGAGCGCCTGAGGCGCCGCCATACCAGTGCGATATAAGTCTCGTTACCCTGAACTCCCCGTTCGGGCTTCGGCGCGACAGCCATTTCATTCTTGAGTTCGTCAACGGCCACCATCTCAAGCCCTCCCGAATTCGCGCACGCGCGGGTCGAGCATCGCCAGCAGCATATCGGCGATGATGTTGCCGATGATGAGCGTGGCGGCCAGCACCATCATGAAGGTTGCTGTGACATAGACATCGCCGACCGCCATGGACCCGACGATGGCGGGACCGACGGTCGGCAGCGCAAAGATGATCGCAGTTTCGATTTCGCCGCTCAGCATGTAGGGCAGCACGACGCCCTGATACATAATGAGCGGATGCACGGCGTTCGGCACGGCGTGGCGCATGATGACCGCGCCTTCCGAAAGACCCTTTGCGCGCGCCGTCTCCACATATTGGGCGTTCAGCGTATCCAGCAGATTGCCGCGCATCACCCGCATATTATAGGCAAGTCCACCGAAAACGGCGATGGCAACCACCGGCCAGACATGGCTGACGAGATCGACGAACTTCCCCCATGACCATGGCGCACCGCCATATTGCGGCGAAAAGAAGCTGCCGATTTCCGACACGTCGAAATGAAACACCATCAGGTAGACGAGGATCAGGGCCATCAGGAAGCGCGGAATGGTCATGCCTAGGAAGGCGACGGTCGAAAGCAGATTATCGATCCAGGAATATTGTCTGGTGGCAGCCCAGATGCCGAAACCGATGCCGAGAAGCGATGAAAGAATGTGGCAGACAAGGGCAAGTGCGATGGTGCGCGGCAGGCGTTCGCCGACCACATCGGCAACCGGCTTGTTGTAATAGAAGCTGTAGCCGAAATCGCCGCGTGTGATGATGCCGCCGATCCAGTTGAAATATTGCACGACGATCGGCTTATCGAGACCGTGTTCGATGCGGTAGGCCTGCGCCTGCGCTTCCGCCTGTTCGAAGGACGCGCCGCCCTGGTTCATCAGTTGCGAGCGGATGTAGTCAGCATAGTCGCCGGGTGGCGCCTGAATGATGGCGAATGTCACCACGCTCAGGATAAGCAGCACCGGAATGGCGGAGCCTATGCGTATCGTCAGGAATCTCAGCATCGAACGGGTATCCTCCGCTTGGCTAGTCCGTGTGTCTCCGGCCGCGCTTCACGCGCGACCGGTACCGGGTTTTCTCCGGGAGGAGTTCTAGTTGATCGGACCGCCCTCACCCGGCTTGCCGGGAAGGCGCTCGGGATAGAGCTCGTATTTGCCCTGCTTGTCGGCCGCGACCCACAGGCGTTCACGGATGATGGAATCTTCGGCCCAGTTGAACATGAAGATCGGCGTGCCCTGCGGCACGTTGGAGAACCGCTTGTTGACGATGAGCGCGCCGGGATATTCCGTCAGACCTATCGTGTAGAGGTTCTGCGTGTAGACCTTCTGATATTGCTTCATCAGTTCCGCCCGCTCAGCATTGTCCTGCGAGGAGATGAACTTGCGCACGATATCGGCCATCTCCTTTTCGAACGGCATCAGATCCAGTTCCTTGCCTTCAGGTGCGCGGTGGTTCCAGCTGGTGCGCGGGCCAACGGGTGCCAACTGCTCGGTATTCTGCACCACGGACGAAAGCTCGGTGGAGTTGCGGCGCACCAGCCAGTCGAACTGACCGCCATAATGGGCCGCATCGCGCTGGTTGGAATCAAGGCTGTTGATGACGAGGCGAAGGCCAAGTTTCGCCATTTGCCCGACAAGGCCTTCCGCGATGCTCTTGTCCGTCGTGTAGCCGTTATTGACCAGAAGAATGATCTCGACGTTTCGTCCGCCCAGTGTCTCCTTCGGGAAGTTCAAGAAGCCGTCGCCATCGGTGTCCTTCAGGCCGATTGATGCAAGGGCAGCTTTCGCTTCCTTAAGGTTGAAGGGGTAATAGACCGTGGAATTGCGATCGTAAAAACCGGTGCCCGAGGAAATGCCACCCGGATAGATCGCCGTGAACGGGCCCTTGACGAGGGAGTCGCCGATTGCCTTGCGGTCGAGGGCCGAGGTCACCGCCTGACGGAACACCTCGTTGCGGTTCAGCTCGCGAATGGCCTGCCCGCGCTCGTCCGGATTGCCCCAGCCATTGGCGGAAAAGTTCATCTGCAGATTATAGCCGATCAGGCGTGGCCCGAAGGCAAGGCGAGCCGGCGCATTCGGGTCGGCTGCACGTTTCAGCGAAGCGACGAAGTTTTCCGGCTGCTCGAGATTGGAGAAGTCGCCCGATCCAGCAACGGCCTGCACGTCACGGTCGGCCCAGGTGGAAAGCTTGTAGTGAAGCTCGTTGAGATAAGGCAGCTGCTGGCCCTTCTCGTCGACCTTCCAGTAATAGGGATTGCGCCGCAATACGATGATATCGTCGGGGCGATATTCCACCGGCACCCACCCGCCCATGACAGGCATGTTCATATATTCCGGCGGAAAGGCATTCTTGAACTGGTTATAGGTGTTCTTGGAATATTTCGGATGCTGGGGTTTAAGAATATGCGCCGGTCCGGGGCAGAAGCTCGGATAGGCCATGGTGTAGAGATATTGCTTCGGGAAGGCGCTCTTGAACGTCCATTCCACCGTATAGTCATCGACCTTCCTGAGCGTTGTGCCCTCGCCGAAGGCTTCCGGCGAGGCACCGCCACCAAGCGGCGAAACGTTGGGGTCGAGAACCGCGTCTTCCCAATAGAACATCACGTCATCGGCGTTGAACGGCACACCGTCAGACCATTTGGCACCCTTGACCAGATGCATCGTCAGCTTGTGACCGTCCTGCGACCATTCCCAGCCTTTGGCGAGATTGGGCAGCGGTTCGGTGTCCTTGGCATTCACCTGAAACAGCGGCGCTGTGCGCGTCAGGCATTCGGAAAGCGCGATATCGATGCCGCCCCAGCCCTGGCTCTGGCCGGCAATATAGTTCCAGCCCTCGGGACGCCCGCCGATTACATGGCGCATCGTATCGCCATAAACGCCGATGCCATCCACCATATTGCCGGTCTTGTAGACCAGTGGCTCCTCAGGCAAACGCTCCTTCAAGGGCGGCAGCTTGCCGGTCTTCTCGAATTTTTCGGTGATCCAGTCCGGCTCGCTATAGCTCGGCAGAGTCTTGAACTCGAGGATCGAGTCGCGCGCCACATAATTGATCTTGCCTTCCGCCGGAAATTGCGGCGGCTCCGGCGGCGTGGTGGTTTCGAAGGCATTCGCACTGAGTGCGATCATCGAAACACCAAGACCCAATGCCGAGATGATACCGATCTTGCGTTGAAGTTGCATCGTCATTCCTCCCAAATGGCAGCTTTCGACCGCCCACCGTCTGTCATCACCAAGACCGAAGCGGCGAACTCCCTTTCGCCGCCGGCCTGTTCCCATGCTTTTTCCTTTATACGGCCTTCTTCAGAGTCGATTTCTCAGCCCGCAATTCCTCGATGGAACGCACGTTGCGGCGCGCAGCCCCCGCCCAGTCACGGGTCTTGACCGTCGATTTCGAAAGGCGCTCCTTGGCATCAGGCACGGCATCCACATATTGCGGCAACCAGCGCGCCTGCGCGACGACCATCTCGTCAACCATCTGCCAGACCTCCTCCGGCGTGGCGACGGCACCGACCAGCGGATCGTGCAGCACTGCAAGTTTCAACAGATCGATATCGCCGCTGATGGCCGCATGCACCGACATGCGCTGCACGTTGATAGACGCCATGCAGGTGGCAGCACATGCTTCCGGCAACGTGATGCCCGAGACCATGTTGATGCCGAAACGATCCACGAAACCGGGCGATTCGATGATCGCGTCAGAAGGAAGATTGGTGATGACGCCATTGTTCTTGACGTTGAAGTGGCCGCGATAGGTGCGTCCTGTTTCCAGCGCTTCCAGAATATGGCTCGCATGTTCGTTGGAGCGTTTCGCCGGGTCGATCGGCTTGGCAGCCGAGGCGAGGAATTGCGGGAATTCCGTCTCGAACCAGTTGCGGGTTTCGGTGGAATGGCGCAGATAACCGCCGGTTTCGCCGTGAATCCAGTCGGACATGTCGATCCAGCGGGCGATTTCATCCGGGCGCTTGCGATACCACGGCAGATATTCGGACAGATGGCCGTTGCTCTCAGTCGAATAGACGCCGAAACGCTTCAGCACGTCGATGCGCAGCTTCTCCTGCTGCGAGAAAACCGGATGCGCCTCGAAGGCCGCGACCAGTTCGTCTTTGCCTATCTTGCGGCCATTCAGCCTCAGATCGATGAACCATGTCTGGTGGTTGATGCCCGAGCAGATATAATCCAGTTCAGACAGGGATTTAGCGCCGAGAATTTCAGCGATCTGTTCCGCACCGTGCTGCACACCGTGGCAAAGACCAACCGTATCCACCTTGCCATATTCGATGGCCGCCCAGGTGTTCATGGCCATGGGGTTGGCGTAGTTCAGGAATTTCGCGCCCGGTGCCGCGACTTCGCGAATATCCTTGCAGAAATCCAGAATGACCGGAATGTTGCGCTGGCCGTAGAGAATGCCACCGGCGCAGATCGTATCGCCGACGCACTGGTCGATCCCGTATTTCAGCGGAATGCGGATATCGTCAGCATAGGCTTCCAGACCACCGACCCGCACGCAGCTGATGATATATTTCGCGCCCTCTAGCGCACGGCGGCGGTCAGTATGCGCCGTCACCTTCACCGGAAAACCGTTGGCTTCCACGACCTTGTCAAGGATCGCCCTGATCATATCAAGATTGTGCTGGCTGATATCCGTCAGCGCGACCTCGATGTCGCGAAATTCCGGCACGCACAAAAGATCAGTGAACAGTTTTTTCGTGAAACCGACGCTGCCGGCACCGATTATAGCGATTTTGAAACTCATAACGCCACCTCTGTTGCAAATCGAACGGGTGAAACTGGCCGAAGGATCGTAAAATGGCGCTACAGAAAAATACCCGTAAGAATCCCGGAAAACCGGCTTTCCTCCCAATTTTTCAGCAGCAATATCCCGCTGGCTGTCTCCTCGGATCGGGATTATGCGTATAATAAGAGACAGGACCAGAGAAGGATTATGCTTTCATGGGTAATTTTGTGCTGCGTGATTTGATCGACCAGGGACCGGGCATGCGGACCGTCTCGCTGCCGCGCGGCCGCCAGACCCTGCACACCATGCCGACCAGCAGCGGTTATGAAATCCGTCGCGGCGGTAATTACAATTGGGACGGGCGAAAGCGTGGACAGACGCCGTTTACCGTGCTGCAATATTGCATCGGCGGACAGGGCAATCTGCGCTACGAAAACCGTCATTACGTGGTGAAGCCGGGTGAAACCCTGCTGCTGCTCATCCCCCACAACCATCGCTACTGGCTGGAAGAGGACAAGGAATGGGAGTTCTTCTGGATTTCCATGAATGGCGAGGAAGCCTTGCGCATTCATCGCAATATTCTCTCCGTCACCGGCCCTATCCTCAAGCTTCAGCCGGAAACCGTCGATCATCTCGCCCATTGTTGCTCACGCCTCGTCAACGGCGCGGAAACGCCGGGGGCCGCTTCCGCCGTTGCCTATGAAGCGGCGATGACGCTTTATGACGATGTGTTCGGCTCGCACCCCTCCTTCGGCGGCGAATATCGCACCCTGCAACAGGTGCTGAGCTACATCGACGGGCACCTCGGCGAGCGTCTTTCCGTCAACGATCTTGCCACCGTCGCCGGCCTCAGCCGCGCGCATTTTTCCCGCATCTTCACGGCAAGCGAGGGCATGCCGCCGGCTGAATTCGTGTTGCAGCGGCGCCTGCGACGCGCCGCCAAGCTTCTCACCACCGCCGGCAACATCCCGATCAAGGAGGTTTCCGTGCTGTGCGGCTTCGAAGACCCGAACTACTTCTCGAAGGTCTTCCGCAGACTTTACGGCACCAATCCAAGCGAATTCCGCACCACCGGCATGTATGCGAGTGTTCAGCAGAACGGATCGTGAAAAAACAACTTCGTTTTGCCATGTTTCAGGCGATTAAGAATGAACGTTACATCCCTTTTGGAGACCGCGTGAGGTGAACAGCAGATTAAAGACGATCCTCATCTTCCCGCTGCGGGCAATCATCGTATTTGCCCTGATCCTTGATGGTATTTTTCGCCCGCTCTATCGGCCGATCATCAAGGCGATATCCGGCCTGACATTCATCAGGCGGCTGGAAAGCCGGATTGCCGGATTGCCTCGTTTCGCGATTCTTCTTTCGCTTGCGGTGCCATTCGCCATTGCCGAACCGATGAAAATCGTCGGTCTGTTTCTCATTGCCCAGGGCACCGTCAAGACCGGGCTGGTCCTGATCATCCTTGCCCATCTCGCCACGTTCCTGATTGTCGAGCGCATCTATCACGCCGGCCGGGAAAAACTGCTCACCTATGCCTGGTTCGCGTGGATCATGCGCTATGTGCGTTTTGCCCGCTCCTTTTACGATCGCGCCAAATCCTCGGTATTGAACTGGCTGAGGCTCCGGGTTCTCGCACGCTGAGGGTCAGCCGTGGCACCTGTCACCGCCGTTTGCGCAACGCCTTTATAAGATACTCGGCAAGCGCGGTCGCCTGCAATGAGACCAGAATGATGGCGATGCCCAACACGACACGGGCTTCAGGCACCTCGTCAAACAGGAAGTACCCCACAGCGGTCACGAACAGGATCGAGAGATATCCGACGGGTGCGAGAACGCTGGCATCGGCGATTCGATAGGCCCGCAAAAAGCAATATTGCCCCAATTGCGCGAGCAGGCCGATCGCGAGCAACGGTCCCCAGTCGAGCGGCAGCACAGGTTTCCATGTCCAGATCGCGGGAATGGCAGTAATGACGGCCAGACCGACGGTGTAGAACACCATCATGACCGTGGTGTTTTCCTGCCGCAGCGCCCGGGTCTGGATCACCGCAAGCGCCCCGAACACAACCGAGACGAGGACGACCAGTACGCCGAGGTTCAATTCCGCGCCGCCCGGCCCGATGACGACAAGCACGCCAGCAAATGCCAGAAATGCCCCCGCCCAGCGATATCGACTCACCCTTTCGCCGAGAACGGCAACGGCCATCGCCATCGTCACCAGTGGCCGGGAGAAACCCACGGCGTTGACGGTGGCAAGCGGCAGCAGGGTAATGGCAACAAAGTTGCTGGTGAGCGCGATGGCGTTGCAGCAGATCCGGAAAATATTGCGCCAGGGATATTTGACACGCACCATTTCCGCCCTGTGTCGCCAGATGAGCGGCAGGATGAAGATCAGGCCAATCATCGCCCTGATGAAGACGAGCTGGAAGGCCGGATAGGTAACGCCCTGCGCCTTGACGAGCGCCGTCATGCCCCCCGAAACGAGGGCCATATCCATGAGCAGCCAGCCGATGCCCGCGCGAGCATTGGTTTCGCGCGGGTTTTCCTGTTTTTCACTCCGGTCTTGGCCATTCACGCGGGCTGCACAAGGTTGGCCATGAGGCGGAATGCCCCCGGCACAAGCTTGTCCATCTGGTGGTGCAGCACGAGGCTGGTATGCGTATGCCGGCCCTTGCCAATGGCCGCCGAGACAAGCGCTCCTTTCAGAGGCTGTTCATCGACATCGTGCATGGCAAGCAGGGGCTCGTAGGCATCATCCCAGCGCGACGCGAAATAAAGCCCACGTTCCTTGTCCCAGCCCGTCCAGTCGGCAGCACCGATCGTGTTGGGACCGACAAGCAATGGATGATCGGGCAATAGCACCGTCACCTCCGCATTCGGGTCGGTCACACGCCAGCGCAGGGAAGGCTTGCCGATTTCAAGCCGCCTGACCGGCGTCGTCTCCGGGTTCCATCCGTCGGTCGGCCGGTGATAGAGCGTGACAAGATGACCGCCCTCTTCAACGAATCGGTGAAGCCTTTCCGTTGCGGCGGCCAGATCCTTGCGGATGCCGAAGGCGAAGATGCCAACAACGATTGTCGTGAAGGACGAGAGATCCCCGCCAAGCGCCTGCGCGTCCAGTTCGGTGACATCAAGACCCATGCGCGAAAGCCATGAGCCGACCCGGTCGGCACCGCCACCGACATAACCGACGCGCGCGCCCTCGGGCAGCTTGAGGTCCAGCGACAGGATTCTCAAAGCGGAAGGCGCCAAAAACCGCGCTCGGCCGATATGCGGATAGGCGATCGGCGTGATCTGGAAAGCCGGCTGCGAACCGACAGTCGCTTCGATCTGAGCAAGGCCCGTCGTAGTGTCACCCGTGCGTTCGGCCACCCAGTCGCTGCCGCTCTTGCGCAGGTTCCAGCCGCCCGCACTCCTGAACGACAGCGGCGCATCGGCACCCCTGATATGCGCCTGAAAAACATGATTGTCCTGCCCCTGCCCAAGCGGAACCAGAAGCGCATCGGGCGAAATCGTCAGCGACTGGGCGGGCGCTACGAAAAACGGCTCCTCCAGATCGAAGGCCGCGGAAACCTCCCGGCCTTCAATCCTTGCGGAAAGGCGCACCGAGGCATGGCCATTGCCACCTGAAGCTTTCCAGTCGTGCTGATAGAGACCGGAAACAGCGGCGTCCTGATCGGCGGCAAGCGAAAAGACCCGCGTCTGGCCTAGCGACTGAACGGATGAGGAAACGCCAGCCGGAAGGACCGGGGTAACTTCGACCTGAAACTCACCCGCCTTGTCAGCAAGTTCCACATAAAGAGTGGATGTTCCGCCCGGAACGATCTCTGCCGGCTGGGCATAAGCCCGCTCGAAAAGATCAAGCGCCGTCAGGATAGCGGCATCGACCTGCGCCCGCTTGCGCGCAATCCGGTGCCCGTGCAACGCCTTGAAATCCTGCGCTGCAGCCTCATCGACCTTCTGCAAAAGAGCTGCCGCCGAAAGAAGTGACGTCGTGATCCGCTGCGTGTCGGGAAAGGCCGCGATTGCGTCAGTGATTGCCTGTTCGGCCTCAACCAGTGCCTTTACCAATTCGGCGGTAAGACCCGGAAAAGCCGATAGGTCAGCCAGCGACGACGGTAACCTGTCGAGGATCGAGCTTTCCTCACCGCCTGAAACGTTGGAGAGTTCGAGATGCAGCGGCCAGACTTCCTGTGCCCGCTTCGGCCAATGCCCCATGCCTTGCGACGCGTGATAATAACGCGACCATTCGCCGATGCGGTCATATTGCGCGCCGGTTGCCCGCTCCTTGCCCGGAGCATTTACTGTCAGCGTTGTCTCCGGCGGAGGCACTTCGTCATCATAGGTGTCGCCACCACCGGACCATGCGGGAAGATAATATTTGGCCACACTCCACGGTTTCAGCCCCTCGGCGAAATGTTCGGGATAGGCGGCGGGGTCGGCGGCCAGTGTGATCGCGGTTTTCGCCGCGCGCGTCATGGCGCGGTGGTGCCCGTGCTGTCCCGGCACATCGAGAAATGTCGGGATGACGATATCGGGCCGCTCCTTGCGATAGGCGCGCACCAGCCGCTCGACAATGCGCTGCTGCCCCCATCGACCGAAGGTCTGGTCGCCATCCTTGGAGAAGCCGAAGTCGTGGATGATATCCGCCGGGCCATGGCCGAGCCAGCTTACATCCGCATCGATGACGCGGGCGGCCTCCTCCAGCTCCCGCGACCGGATGACGCCGAGCGCCCCCAGCCGCTCCGGCCCGAGCGCATTCTGCCCGCCTTCACCACGCGTCGAGCAGGCGATGATGATGCGCATGCCAAGTTCCATCCGGAAATAGGCGAGAAGTCCGTTCTGCTCGTCGTCCGGATGCGCGCCGGTGTGCATGACGGTGACAGTGGATTTCAGTGCGCTCAGTTTGCGGTGCAGGCGCACGAGCCATGGATCGGCCATCTGCCGTTCGATGCGCTCCCGGGGGTTAAGCATGGGCGGTCTCCTCCAATATTCAGCCGGGCACCTGCGCTGCGGCGCCCAAGGACGTCTCGAGTTTTGGCGTGACGATGTCGAACAGCGGCAGGGCGGCAGCGCCAAGCGCCGCCGTCAACTGTCCGGACTTGCCGTGGATGACGCGTGGCAACTCCCGCTGCCGACGGCTCGCAACCGAGGTCGGCAGATGCCCCATCCGCGCAATGATCTCGCTGATGATGATTTCAGGCAGCGCGCCGCCGAGAATGATCGTCTGCGGATCGAGAATGTTCTCTAGCATCGCAACCATCGGCGCCAGATGGACGGCGGCCTCGTCGATCCACTCCATCACCATGGCATTGCCCGCATTGAACAGGGCTTCAAGATCATCAAGCTCCGTATCGGCAACACCGGCGCAGACGAGCTTTTCCTTGAGCACATAAACGGAAGCATAGGCTTCCAGACAGCCCCTTTGCCCGCAGGAGGGGCAAAGTCTTCCCTTCGGCGAGACGGTCACATGGCCGATTTCACCCGCGTTTCCGAACGCGCCGCGATAGGGCGAGCCATCCTGAATGATGCCGAGACCGATGCCGACACCGAAATAGATCATGCAGAAATTCGGGATAGCCAGCCCCGCGCCGAACAGGCGCTCGCCGACGGCAGCGGCCGTCGCATCGTTTTCCACCACGACCTGCTGGCCGCAGGCATCGCTCAGCATCTGGCGGGCATCGATACCCACCCAGCCGGAGAGCGTCGTCGGGCCGACCGATGTCATGCCGTCGATCTCGAAAGGTCCGGGCATGACGACGCCGGTGCCGAGCAGCCTGCATCCGACATTTTTGGCAACCGCGGCATGTTCCGCCGCAAAGGTTTTGAGTATGGCGTCCGGCGTGGTGTCCTTGAGCGGGGTGACGCGCTGCGTGCGCAACACGCCAGCGAGATCGAGGCCGACCGTGACCATGTGGTCGGCAGCAATCTCCACGCCGATGGTCGCGCCGCCGTCCGGATTGACCGCAAACTGGATCGGCGGCTGGCCCCTGCCGGTGCGGCGGCGGCCGAGCTCCTTCAGAAGCTCCTCGCCCACCAGCTCATCGACGATATTTGCAACCGCCTGTGCCGTCAGATGTGTGATCTTGGCAATCTGGGCGCGGCCGAGGGTGCCGTGCCGCCGGACGATATCGAGGACGACTCGCCTGTTGTGTTCGCGGCTCCGCTCAGGATTTTTTCCGATTGCTACGGGATAGGCTTCCACCGTGTGCACCGTCATCTCTTCAACTTCCCGTCTCTTAGAAAATTCATAGCGTCGAATTGACGATAAGCGCAATATAATAATTCAAGTAAATTATCTTATTGACAAATGCCCGGCTTCAGAGAACCGTAGAGAGCGACCGGGGGTCTGGCTTGCATGGGGCGGAACTTAAAGAAATCCCGCTGCCGGCAAATCGATGAGCGCGCGCGAAAGCGCGGATAAAGGGAACGATCACTCCGCATCCGGAAGACCGGGCGGAGAAAATGGAGGCTTACATGCGCAGGGCAACTTTGTTCGCCGGCTTGGTCGCCGGTTTCAGCACATTTGCATTCAACGCCGCGCAGGCGGTTGAAATCCAATATTGGCAATATGTCTTCGATACACGCGTAAAAGCGATGGACGAGCTTATTGCGGAGTTTCAGAAGGCCAATCCTGACATCACCGTCAAGCAGGTGACCTTTCCTTACGCCGATTACCAGACGCGCGTCATCGCCGCCAACATGTCCGGCAAGGGCCCTGATGTCATGCAGCTCTTCTACGGCTGGCTGGACAAATTTGCAGCCGGCGGTATCTTGCAGCCCCTGCCGAAAGACGCTTTCCCGCATGACAAGATCGAAAGCGAATTCTTCCCGATCGTCAGCGCCATGAAGCGCGGCGACGACTATTACGGCCTGCCGACGGCGGTTCGTTCGCTCGCGCTTTTCTACAACAAGAAGCTGTTCACGGAAGCCGGCCTTGATGCCGCCAATCCGCCGAAGACGCTGGACGAATTTGTCGCCGCGGCTGAAAAGATCGCCAAGCACGATGCCGCCGGAAACCTCACCGTTGCCGGCTCGACGCTCGATATGGGCGGCCAGGACCACCAGTGGTGGCGCGAGGTTCTTATCCGCCAATATGGCGGCGAGCCCTACACCGACAACGACCAGAAAGTCACCTATAACAGCGAGGCGGGCGTTCAGGCCCTGAAGTTCTACACCAGCCTGCAGCTTGAAAAGAAGATCGGTCAGGTGGGCTTCATGGATGAAGGCCAGGCTGCCTTCCGCGCCGGCAAGGCGGGCATGACCATCGACGGCACCTTCCGTCTGGGATCGTTCAGAACCATCAAGGATTTCGAGTGGGGCGTGACCGAGCTTCCCACCAACGACAAGAACATCCGCTCCAACTATGCCAGCTATTTCGCAAACGGCATCAGCGCCAAGACGAGCGGCGAAGCGCTTGAAGCGTCGAAGAAATTCCTCGCCTATATCTCCTCGCCGGAAGCCATGGCGATCTGGCTGAAGACGGTGGGCGAGCTACCGGCACGGCGCGCGGCGGCACTGACTGAAGAGAACCTGAAAGACCCGGTCTACGCACCGTTCCTGAAGGGCCTCGAATATGCGCATACGACGCGGTTCATGGACGAAGCTGCCCAGCGGCAGAACGCCATCGACATGACCAACCGGATTTTGCTTGAGGGCCAATCCGTCGAGGACTCCATCAAGCAGGCCGCCAGCGCCGAGCAGGAAATCATCGACGCGGCCAAACCTTAAACCGCAGGTCCAATCATGACAGCGATCGATCAACAGGGGGCGGCATCCGGCCGCCCCGGCGGCTCCTTCGGGGATCGCTTTTCCATGCGCACGAAACGACTTGTGTGGATCTGGAGCTTTCTGGCTATCCCGATCCTGTTTTACAGCATCATCCGTTTTTACCCGACGCTGCAGGCCTTCTGGCTGTCCTTCACCAACTGGGACCTGCTGCGGCCGGCAAAGTTCATCGGCGTCGCCAATTACGTCAAGCTGTTCAAGGACCCGCAATTCTGGAAGGTCTTTAAGAACACCTTCACCTATCTCATCATCGGCACGCCCATCAGTCTGGTTCTGGCTTTCGTCATCGCCTTTTATCTGGACCGGGTGCGAATCCTGCACGGCTTCATCCGCGCGCTTTATTTCCTGCCCTATCTGACGACGGCAGTGGCCATGGCCTGGGTCTGGCGCTGGTTCTACCAGCCGCCGCCGATCGGCATCATCAACGACGTGCTTGGCATGATCGGAATTCCGCAGCAGCCATTCATCCGTTCCACTGATCAGGCGCTTTATTCGGTCATGGTGACGTCCATCTGGGCGGGGCTTGGTTTCCAGATCATCATCTTCATGGCGGGTCTGCGCTCCATTCCGACGACGTTTTATGAGGCGGCGCGCATCGACGGCCTTGGCGAGTGGGCGATCCTTCGCAAGATCACGCTGCCGCTCCTGAAACCAACCACCGTGTTCCTCGTGGTCTTCTCCTCGATCGGCTTCCTGCGGATTTTCGATCAGGTCTACAACATGACCACCAACGATCCGGGCGGACCGCTCGGCTCAACCAAACCGCTGGTGCTGATGATCTACCAGACCGCGTTCAATTCCTATGCGATGGGTTATGCCGCCGCGCAGACGGTCGTCCTGTTCACCATTCTTCTTGTCGTGTCGCTGGTCCAGCTCTGGGTTCTGAGGGAAAAGAAATGAGCGAAGCGTTGCCACTCTCCCACGCCCGCATCCGCCCCGGCCGCATCCTCGCCTGGACGCTTTTGTTCATCGGCGGCCTCATCATGATTTCGCCGCTGCTCTTCATGTTTTCGACCTCGTTCAAGACCGCGGATCAGGTCTATGATCTCAGGCTCATTCCCGCAGCACCGACGCTTGCGAATTACATGACTGTCATGGCCGACGGCCGTTTTCTCCGCTGGTTCTTCAACTCGATGTTCGTTGCGGTCATCGTCACCATCTCCAACTGCTTCTTCGACAGTCTGGTCGGTTATACGCTGGCCAAATTCGAGTTTAGGGGTCGCTACTTCATCTTCCTCGCGATCCTTTCCACGCTGATGATCCCGACCGAAATGCTTGTTATCCCCTGGTACCTGATGTCCAGCCAGCTTGGCTGGCTCGACAGCTACTGGGGCATCATGTTCCCGGGAATGATGACGGCCTTCGGCACCTTCCTGATGAAGCAGTTCTTCGAGACGGTTCCGAACGACTTCCTGGAGGCAGCGCGTGTCGACGGGCTGAACGAATTCCAGATCTGGTGGAAGGTAGCCCTGCCGCTGGTGACGCCTGCCCTTTCGGCGCTTGCAATCTTCACCTTCCTCGGCAACTGGACAGCATTCTTCTGGCCCCTGATCGTGACTACCAGCAAGGAGCTGTACACGCTGCCCGTCGGCCTATCGAGCTTTGCGGTGGAACAGCAGATCCAGTGGGAAATGATCATGACCGGCGCTGCCATTGCGACCATCCCAACCCTTATCGTCTTCATCGTCCTGCAACGCTACATCGTTCGCGGTGTGATGCTGGCAGGCCTGAAAGGATAACATCATGGCCGATATGAACCCGCGCCTGTCGGATACCAGCAAGTTTCCCGACCCAGTCTACAAGGAAACCGTGCTGCGTCCGCTTTTCGATGGCGCCAAGAACCACCATGTCGACGGTTTCCGCCGCATCGACCGCGCCCATCTGGTCATGCTGCGCGAGACCGGCATTCTCGATGCGGACACGGCAGCAAAAATCGCCGAAGCGCTTGATGACATCGACAGGACCATCAATCCGTCGGAGCTGGTCTATACCGGCGAGGTCGAGGATTTCTTCTTCCTGATCGAAAAGGAGCTGAAAGCCCGCATCGGTGTCGATGTGGCAGGCCGCCTGCACACGGCACGCTCGCGCAACGACATCGATCACACGCTTTTCAAAATCGGCCTGAAAGACAAGATCGACACGCTCACTGCCAAGGCGCGGCTTCTGCTGGCCGCCCTGATTGACGCCGCCGAGCGCAATGAGAAGACGTTGATCGTCGCCTATACGCACGGACAACCGGCCCAGCCCACCACCTTCGGCCACTATCTTTCCGCCGCCATCGAAGTGCTGATCCGGGATATTGACCGCTTCACTGAGGCCCGGCGCATCGTCGATCTCTCACCCATGGGCGCTGCGGCCATCACCACGTCCGGCTTTCCCATCGACCGGGCACGTGTCGCCGAACTTCTCGGCTTTGCGGCACCCTTGCGCAATTCCTACTCCTGCATCGCCGCCGTCGACTATACGACAGCGACCTATGGCGCCATCGAATTGATGTTCCTGCATCTCGGCAGGCTCATTCAGGACTTCCAGTTCTGGACGAGTTTCGAAGTCGGGCAGATCTACGTACCGAATTCGCTGGTGCAGATTTCGTCGATCATGCCGCAGAAACGAAACCCGGTCCCGATCGAACATCTGCGCCACCTTGCTAGCCAGACATTCGGGCGGGCACGGACCATGCTCGACGTGATGCACAACACGCCCTTCACCGACATGAACGACAGCGAGGGCGAAACCCAGGGCATGGGTTACGAAGCCTTCGCCTCTGCCGGCCGGGTGCTCGATCTGCTTGCCAGCCTCGTCGGCAAGATCAGTATCGATCCGGAAAGGGTCGACCAGAATATTCGCCGTTCCTGCATCACCATCACGGAACTGGCAGATTCTCTTGTCCGCATCGAAGACCTGTCATTCCGCCAGGCCCATGAAATTGCCGCAACCGTCGCCAAAAGCGTTGTCGCGCTGAAGGGCGACCTGCCGAACGACGGTTACCAGCCGTTCCGCAGGGCGTTCGAGGAACTGGCAGGACGCGAGACCAGTGTCGATGAGGAAAAGTTCAGGCAGATCGTCTCGCCCGAGCACTTTGTCGCCGTGCGCAGCCGCTTCGGCGGCCCTGCCCCGGAGCCGATGCGCGAGGCGATTGCGGCCTATCGCAACAAGCTTGCTGCGTTTGAAGCCGAAGCACAACGATCCGCCGACTACGAAGCGGCAAAAGCCGCTGAGCTTGCAGAGAAATTTACCGCCCTGACGGGAGCGCGATAATGGCGACAATCGAACTCAATCAACTCGTAAAGCGCTACGGCAAGGTGGAGGCAGTCAAAGGCATCGACCTTGCCATTGAAGACGGCGAATTCGTCGTTTTCGTCGGTCCTTCCGGCTGCGGCAAATCCACGACACTCAGAATGATCGCGGGTCTGGAAGAGATTTCGGGCGGAACGCTGAAAATCGCCGGAAACGTCGTCAACGAGAAAGAACCGAAACAGCGCAACATCGCCATGGTCTTCCAGAACTATGCGATCTACCCGCATATGACGGTTCGCCAGAACATCGGCTTCGGGCTCTATACCTCAAAGCTCGACAAGGCGGAAAAGAACCGGCGTATCGAAGAGGCCGGTCGGGTGCTCGGACTTGAGGCATTGCTCGACCGTCGGCCCGCGGCTTTGTCAGGCGGACAGAGGCAGCGCGTCGCCATCGGCCGCGCCATGGTGCGCGATCCCTCAGCCTTCCTTTTCGATGAGCCGCTCTCCAATCTCGACGCCCAGTTGAGATCGCAGATGCGCATTGAAATCAAGCGCTTGCACCAACGTCTTAAGACAACCACCGTCTACGTCACTCACGATCAGGTGGAAGCGATGACCATGGCCGACCGGATTGTCGTGATGAAGGACGGCCATATCCTGCAGGTCGGCACGCCCTCGGAACTTTACGAGACGCCGGTGGACGTCTTCACTGCGCGTTTCATCGGCAGCCCGTCGATGAACCTGCTGCGGGGCAAAAGAACGACGAATAGCGTTACACAGTCTACCGATGGCGATCTGCTGATTGGCATTCGCCCCCATGATCTGCTGGTTGGAGAAGGCGAGACAACTCAAGGGTCCTTCTCGCTGGAGGGAACGGTGACAGCCGTGGAGCCGCTCGGCCCGGAAACGCTGGTTCATATGGACACGCCCACGACCTCGGTCATCGCGACAGCAAGGGGCAAGGCCATTCCCCAGGTGGGTAGCCGCTTGCAATGCGAGGCGCAGGCAGGCGCGCTCTATCTCTTCGATGCCAAGACGGAAAAGCTTCTGGGCCGCGCATGATGAGGACAGACACGGAAAAGTCAGCGGTCATCAGTATCGGCCGAATCTATTGCGACCTCATTTTCACCGGGCTTGACGAATTGCCGGTGCTCGGCCGGGAGCTGTTTGCAAGCGACATGGAAATCGCCGCCGGTGGCGGGGCTTTCATTGCGGCTGCGCATTTCGCCCATATCGGCCGCACGGCCATGCTGCTGGCAAGGCTCGGCACCGACACCTTCTCACGTGCCATCGGCGAGAAAATGCAGCAAAGCGGTGTAGACCTGCAATTTCTGGAACACTCGGCAGATGCAGGCCCGCAGGTCACCGTCGCGACGGTCGTTGGCCATGACAGGGCGTTTTTGACACGGCGCGCCGGTATCGCCCGGCCATCGACCCTTGATGCCGCCTTTTCGTGGAACGGGGCCTGCCATCTGCACATCGCAGAATTCGCCACGCTGCACGAAATCCCCGATCTCGTCGCCCGCGCCAGGGACAGCGGACTGTCCGTCTCGCTCGATCCCAGCTGGGATGCCTCGCTGATTTATGACAAGGGCCTGCTCAAGGCGTGCGATGGCGTCGACGTGTTTTTGCCCAACCTCGAAGAAGCCGAGGCGATCACAGGCCATTCTGACCCTGAGGCGGCGGCCAGGGCCTTGTCGGGGTCGTTTCCTGTTGTCGCCCTTAAAGGCGGGGCAGAGGGCGCCTGGGTGTCCTCGCAAACAGGCCTACACCATGCGGCGGCGAAGAAGGTACCCGTCGTCGACACGACGGGCGCGGGTGATGCCTTCAATGCCGGTTTCATCGATGCCTGGCTTCGGCAGGCGGACGAGAAGCAATGCCTTGAGGCAGGCGTCGCGGCGGGTAGCCTTGCCGTGCAGGCCACTGGCGGCGCGCCGAGAACGACCGCCGCCGCATAATCCCTGCCAGCGTTATTCCCCGCGTGGAAAACGCTGGTTTTCCTCCAGCACGTTCAAGTCCATGTGGTTGCGCATGTAGCGTTCCGAGGCTTTCTGCAATGGCTGATAATCCCACGGGAAATAGGCGCCGTTTCGCAGCGCCTTGTAGACCACCCAGCGCCGCGCCTGACTTTCCCGCACCGATGCGTCGAAAACGGGCAGCTGCCAGCGTCGGCCGATTTCAGCCGAAAGCGATGACAGCACATCAGCGAATTCAGGATTGCCGGTAAGGTTTATCCGCTCTTCAGGATCCGTCTCGAGGTCGTAGAGCAACGGCGGATCCGCTTCGCAGACTGAGAGCTTGTAACGGCCATCCCTGATAGCGACCAGTGGCGCGATCGAACCTTCGGCGGCATATTCCATCGGCACCGGCCCACGCTCGCCTGTTCCCGCAGCCAAAGCCGCAAGGTCTTCGCCATCCGTCCAGCGTTTCAGTGAGGTAATATCGAGGCCTGCCAGACCGCATAGCGTCGGTGTGACATCCAGCGTCGAAACCGGCGCGTCGATAAGCGCCGGTTTCCAGCCGGGTGCTGCGATCATCAAGGGCACGCGGGCCGAACCCTCGAAAAAGCACATCTTGAACCACAGGCCGCGCTCGCCCAGCATGTCGCCGTGGTCGGAGAGGAACAGGATGATCGTGTCCTCCTCCATCCGCGTCGCCTTCAATACGTCGAGAATTTCGCCGACCTTCTCATCGATATAGGAGATATTGGCGAAATAACCGCGCCGCGCCCGGCGTATCTCGTCGGGTGAAATATCGAAGGCCTGATGATCACAGGCTTCCAGCAACCGCTTCGAATGCGGATCCTGCTCCTCGAAGGGAAGCGCCTGTATCTGCGGATCGAGCGCCGGGCAATCCTCATAGAGATCCCAGAATTTCCGCCGTGCCACATACGGGTCATGCGGATGGGTGAAGCTCACGGTCAGGCACCATGGGCGGTCATCGAGCCGGCGCGACAGATCGTAGAGCTTGCGGGTTGCGTGATAGGCAACCTCATCGTCATATTCCATCTGATTGGTGATTTCGGCAACGCCCGCGCCGGTGACCGAACCGAGATTGTGATACCACCAGTCGATCCGCTCGCCCGGCTTGGTATAATCAGGCGTCCAGCCGAAATCCGCCGGATAAATATCCGTCGTCAGACGCTCTTCGAAGCCGTGCAGCTGGTCCGGTCCGACAAAATGCATCTTTCCGGAAAGGCCGGTGTAATAACCAGCTGCCCGCAGGTGATGCGCATAGGTCGGAATATCCGACGCGAATTCGGCGGCATTATCGTAAACCCGCGTCCGGCTGGGCAATTGACCGGACATGAACGAAGCCCGGGCCGGCGCGCAAAGCGGACTTGCCGTATAGGTATTGGCGAAACGGACAGACCGCTCCGCCAACGCTTTCAGATGTGGCGCGTGGAGAAAATCGGCCGGGCCATCGGGAAAAAACGTCCCGTTGAACTGGTCGGCCATCAGGATCAGAATATTGGGACGCGGCATTTCCACTTTCCGATTTAGAGGCCAAGCTTGCCTTTGACGGCGGCATCACCCGGCTTGCCATCCAGCGTGGTGACGCCTTGCAGCCAGCCATCCAGCACCTTCGGATTGGCTTTCAGCCAGGCCGTTGCCGCCGCTTTCGAGTCTTCGCCACCGAGAATGGAACCCATCAGGGAATTTTCCATGCTGATATCGAATTTGAGGTTCTTGAACAGCGTTGCCGCATTCGGGCATTGCTGCGGCCAGCCGGAACGTGCGAGCGTGTGGACCTCAGCCCCACCGAAATTCGGGCCGAAATAGGCGTCGCCACCCGAGAGATAAGCGATATCGATCTTCTCGTTCATCGGATGCGGCGCCCAGGCAAGGAAGACCACCGCCTTTTTGTCCCTGCCTGCCCGTTCCACCTGCGCCAGCATGGCCTGTTCACCGGATTCTACGAGCTGCCAGCCCTTTAGGCCGAAATCATTGGCGTCGATGATCTTCTGGATGTTCTGGTTGGCGGGCGCACCCGGCTCGATGCCGTAAATCTTGCTCTCAAACTCACCGGCATGTTTGGCGAGATCGGAAAAATCCTTCACGCCCTTTTCCGCCATATAGGAGGGTACGGCGAGCGTGAACTTGGCACCCTCAAGGTTCTTCGTCATCACCTCGGCAGCCTTGGCAGCGTTCAGATCATCAACGAAAGATTTCTGGGCAGGCATCCAGTTGCCGAGAAAGACGTCGATTTCGCCGTTCTTCATGGCCTGATAGCCGATCGGCACCGACAGCGTCTTGACGTCGGCCTCATAACCCAGCGCATCGAGCAGAACCGAGGCAACGCCGTTGGTGGCGGTGATATCGGTCCAACCGGGGTCACTGAGGCGAATGGTCTTGCAGGCCGCGCCATCGGCCGCCTGAAGCGGGGTGGAGAAGGCCGCCACGGACAAAAACAGACCGGCGGCGATGCGATGCAGATGAGAAACGGTTTTCATTGCGGCTCCCCTTTTATTAGTCCAGTTTATTGAACACCACATTGTTTTTGCCTGTGAAGCGGGTATTTTTCGATGACTGATATAAGGATTTTCTATGACAGAGCGGCCGCTCGATCTTGGATGGATGCGCATTTTTACCGAGGTCGCCCGTCGCGGCAGCCTGACGGCGGCGGCCGGTTCCCTGCGACTGACCCAGCCCGCCGTCAGCTATCAGATCCGCCGGCTGGAAGACGATCTCGGTGTGCCGCTCGTCCGGCGCAAACATCGCGGCATCGAGCTGACGGCGGAGGGGCAAAAGCTGTTCGAGATCGTTTCGCGCAATGTCGATTCCATCGACCTTCTGGCGCAGCAGCTTCGCCGCACGGAAGAGCGGCAGACGATCCGCCTGCACACGGACTATGCCTTCTCCTCTCTCTGGCTTATCCCGCGCATGCATGGTTTTCGCGCGCTCAACCCTGACATCAACATCCAGATCGTCGCCACGCAGGATCCGCTGGGACAGGGCAAACACGATAGCGACGTGATGATCATTTTCGGAACACGGCAGGATGCGGGCGACGGCGCGGTGCTGCTGCTTTCGGAGAAGGTCACACCCGTCTGTTCGCCAGCGCTTTTAGCGGAGCAGCCGGCATCCGGCACCGTGGCGGATTTTTCGCGGTTGAAACTCATCCACCTCGAAAACACCTCACAGATGCACTGGTTCGACTGGGCGTCCTATTTCAAGCATTTCGGCGTGCTGAGAGGCGCGGAAAACGACAGCGGCGACATCAGTTTCAACAATTACACCATGGTGGTTCAGGCAACGATAGGCGAGCAGGGTTTCGCGCTCGGCTGGGCCGGCCTGGTTGATCCGCTGGTTGAGGCAGGTGTGCTGGTAACCGCAGGCCCGAGCCTTGAGGCGCCGGGCCGCGGCTACTGGCTGCTGCGGCCCAAAAATAACGACAGCGCGGTCAGGAAACTGACTGGCTGGCTGATCGACGAGAAACGATAACGCGATCAACCAGCCTGTATTGTTTCCAACTAGATCGGGTAATGCAGCGGGCCGTCCTGCAGCGTTACCCAACGCAGTTCGGTGAATTCCGCAATGCCCGCCGTGCCGCCGAAACGGCCATAACCCGAGGCTTTGACCCCGCCGAAAGGCATCTGCGCCTCATCGTGAACAGTCGGGCCATTGATGTGGCAGATGCCGCTCTCGATGCGCCCGGCAACCGCCAGTGCTCTTGCCTGATCCCTGCCGAAAACGGCGGCTGAAAGGCCGAACTCGGTTTCGTTTGCAATGCTGACGGCCTCATCGATGCTGCCCGCGCGAATAATGGAAACGACCGGGCCGAAGCTTTCCTCGGAATAAAGCCGCATGTCCGGCGTCACGCCATCGACGGCAATCGCATCCAGCATCGTGCCGGTGCCGCCGCCACCCGCCACGAGGCGAGCACCCTTGGAAACCGCGTCATCGACCAGCGCATGGATACGTGCCGCCGCTTCGGCGCTGACCATCGAACCAAGCGGGGTTTTCCCCTCACGCGGATCGCCCGCCGTCAGGCTCGCGGCCTTTTTGGCAAAGGCTTCCACGAAACTATCAGCGACGCTGTCGATCACGATGATCCGTTCCGTCGACATGCAGATCTGGCCCTGGTTCATATAGGCGCCGAAGGCTGCCGCAGCTACCGCCGCATCGATATCGGCATCGTCAAGCACGATGAAGGGCGCCTTGCCGCCAAGTTCCAGAAGCGCTGGCTTCAGGTAACGGCCCGCCGTTTCCGCGATGACGCGGCCAACCCGGGTCGAACCGGTGAAATTCACCCTTCGGACGGCGGGGTGGGCGATCAGCGTTTCGACGATCTTTGCCGCATCTTCAGGCGCATTGGAGACCGCATTCAGCACGCCTTTCGGCAGACCGGCGGAAGCGATCGCCTCGATGATCAGTGCATGGGTGCGCGGGCAGAGTTCCGATGTCTTCATCACCACGGTGTTGCCGCAGGCAAGCGGCGTGGCGATGGAGCGCACGCCAAGAATGACCGGCGCGTTCCAGGGTGCCATCGACAGCACGACACCCGCCGGCTGGCGCAACGCCATGGCCATGGTGCCCGGACGGTTGGAGGGGATGACCTCCCCCTTGATCTGGGTCGTGAGACTGGCTGCTTCCACCAGCATGTCGCTGGCAAGCATGACGTTGAAACCGGCCCAGGCCTCCGTAGCGCCGATTTCCTCTTTCATCGCCTTGATAATATCCGGCGCGGCGGCACGAAGCGCTTCGGCAGCGGCAAGAAGATAACGGCGGCGTTCACCGGGCGTGGTTGCGGACCATTGCGGGAAAGCGGCAGCGGCAGCATCCGCCGCGCGCGTCGCATCCTCAGGCGTTGCAGCCGCGGCGCTGGTCGCCACCTCACCGGTAATGGGGTTGTTGCGTTCAAAACGCTTTCCGTTTGCGGCCGCGCTATGGTCGCCGCCGATGAAAAGATTGACAGTCTGCATGTTCATCCTCCTGGCGGGCAACCAATCTCCTCAAGGTTTTCGTCCCGCATGGGCAAAGTTTAACAACGACAGGCCCACATAAAATGCACTAACATGGTACATTATTGTACTTTTGGAGGATGAATGCCGCTTCACAAGCAGATTGCCGGTGTCCGGGAAAAGACAGCGGCGCGCATGCTGAATTCATCCCTGCGCGTGAGCGAAGTCAAACTGGCGTCGGACGGTGCTCATCTCATCCTGCTCGCGTCGGGTGAAGCACATGTCATTCGCGGCGATAATAACGTGACGCTATCCGCTCCGGCACTCGTCTGGCTGCCGGCTGGCCCGACCGGCCAGCTGAGGCTGAATGCGGGAAGCCGTGGATCGCTGCTGACCACATCCGAAATCGGCCTCGCCCACGCGATGCCGACCGGAACGAGTGCGATCAGCATACGCAACGCCTTGCAGCGTGTTCTCACGCAGGTGCTTGTCGAAAAGGATCAGTTGGAGCTGGCGGGTTATCTCGAGACCATCGCAAACGAAAATCTGCGGCCGACAGCCGGCTCGGACACGATCATTGCCAGCCTGCTTTCGGTGACACTGATCCGTATCTGCCAACACGCCACCGCAGATGCCGCCACCGTTTCCCTGCCGGGCAGCCTCACCGAACGCTTCATATTACTGGTCGCCCAGCATAAGCGTGACCAATGGGACGTGGAGGATTATGCCCGCTACCTCGGTGTCAGCCGCGAACGACTGGGCACCGCTGTCCGCAGGGCGACGGGGCTTGCGCCGCAGGCCTATATTCACCGCGAGCTGCTATCCGAGGCGCGTGACCTTCTTCTTAACTCTTCCCTGCAAGTTGCTGAAATAGCGTTCCGATTGGGTTTTCAGGATCCTGGATACTTCAATCGCTTCTTCACGCGCAACGAGGGAATATCACCCGGCCGTTTCCGACGGACGGCAACACGCATGCAAAATGTTCCGCCACCGTCCTATGCCGCATGGCCCTGAAGATGCGCATCAACGACTGGAACTCCGCTCCCCGCCATTCGTTGAGTTCCAGACAAAAGGAAACACAAAGGGAGTTTGTCATGGATCATAAAAAGGAACCCGGCGATTTCGCCGACAAGAAGCGCGAAGAACAGGGTCGCGGTGTGATCGTTGCCGGGCCGGATGCGCATGAGAATGAAAAGGGCGGCAAAGCCCCATCGGGAAAGGCCGAAAACCCGTCACCGGACAAGCCGGTTTCGTCCTCTGACCGTAGATAAAAAATACACCTCCCTGATCACTCAGGAAGGTGCTTTTTATTTGGTCGTTTCACGTTCCCTCAGAGAAGGTCGAAACGGTCGGCATTCATCACCTTGGTCCAGGCGGCGACGAAGTCACGAACGAACTTTTCCCTGCTGTCGTCCTGCGCATAAACTTCCGCATAGGCGCGCAGGATGGAGTTGGAGCCGATCACGAGGTCCACACGGGTCGCCGTGTATTTGGTCGCACCGGACTTGCGATCGCGGATCTCATAGAGATTGTTGCCGGTCGGAACCCAGGAATAGGCCATGTCCGTCAGCGTCGCGAAGAAATCGGTGGTCAGTGCACCCGGCTTCTGCGTGAACACGCCATGTGCCGAGCCGCCATAGTTAGTGCCGATGACGCGCAGGCCGCCGATGAGGACGGTCAGTTCCGGCGCGGTGAGGCCGAGAAGCTGTGCCCGGTCGAGCAGGAGTTCCTCGGGGCTGACGACATAGTCCTTCTTTACCCAGTTGCGGAAACCATCCGCCAGCGGCTCGAGCGGTGCAAAGCCGTCCGCATCGGTCTGCTCGGCAGAGGCGTCACCACGGCCCGGTGCAAAAGGCACGGCGATGTCGAAGCCGGCCGCTTTCGCCGCCTGTTCCACACCGTAGTTGCCGGCGAGAACGATGACATCCGCGATGCTGGCGCCGGTTGCGCTGGCGATAGGCTCCAGAACCGAGAGCACGCGGGCGAGACGGGCGGGCTCGTTGCCCTCCCATTCCTTCTGCGGCGCAAGGCGGATACGCGCACCATTGGCACCGCCGCGATTATCCGAACCACGGAAGGTGCGGGCGCTGTCCCATGCGGTTGAGACCAGATCGGCAACCGTCAGACCGGAAGCGGCGATCTTCGCCTTTACGGCGGCGACATCGTAGCTCGTGGAGCCTGCCGGGATCGGATCCTGCCAGATCAGGTCTTCGGCCGGAACATCCGGGCCGATATAACGCGCCTTCGGCCCCATGTCGCGATGCGTCAGCTTGAACCATGCGCGGGCGAAGACGTCGGAGAAATGGTCCTGATCATCCCTAAATTTCAGCGAAATCTCGCGGTAGATCGGGTCGACCTTCAGGGCCATATCGGCATCGGTCATCATCGGGATGGTGCGGATCGAGGGATCCTCGACATCAACCGGCTTGTCTTCCTCGGCAATGGTGATCGGCGCCCACTGCGATGCGCCGGCGGGGCTGTGCGTCAGGGTCCATTCATGCTTGAACAGCATTGCGAAGAAGCCATTGTCCCACTTGGTCGGCTCGCTCGTCCACGCGCCTTCAATACCCGAAACCACCGTGTCGCGGCCGATGCCTCGGCCCTTGGTGTTGATCCAGCCGAGACCCTGATATTCAGGGCCTGCTGCTTCCGGGTCTGGGCTGAGGTTGGCGGCGCTGCCATTGCCGTGCGACTTGCCGATGGTGTGGCCGCCTGCGGTGAGCGCGACGGTTTCCTCGTCATCCATACCCATGCGGGCGAAGGTTTCGCGCATCTGCGCCGCCGTTGCCAGCGGATCGGACTTGCCGTTGACGCCTTCCGGGTTGACGTAGATGAGGCCCATCTGCACGGCGGCGAGCGGGTTTTCCAGCGTCTCGGGCTTGGTTACGTCACCGTAACGGCCGTCGCTCGGCGCCAGCCATTCTTTTTCGTTACCCCAATAGGTGTCCTTTTCAGGAGCCCAGATATCTTCGCGACCAAAGGCAAAACCGAAGGTCTTGAGACCGGCGACGTCATAGGCAATCGTGCCGGCCAGCGCGATAAGGTCGGCCCAGGAAATCTTGTTGCCGTATTTCTTCTTGATCGGCCACAGCAGGCGGCGGCCCTTGTCGGTGTTCACATTATCAGGCCAGGAATTCAGCGGTGCAAAACGCTGGTTGCCTGTATTGGCGCCGCCACGACCGTCGGTTACGCGGTAGGAACCGGCCGCATGCCAGGTGACGCGGGCCATCATGCCGACATAGCTGCCCCAGTCGGCCGGCCACCAATCCTGGCTATCCGTCATCAGGGCGCGCAGATCGGCTTTCAGGGCCTCGACATCAAGTGTCTTCAGCGCTTCGCGGTAGTTGAAGGAGGTGCCGAGCGGATTGGTCTTGGTGTCGTGCTGATGCAGGATATCGAGGTTCAGCGCGTTCGGCCACCATTCGGTCACCGATTTACCGGAGGCCGTATTGCCTCCATGCATGACGGGACACTTGCCAGCCGGTTTTGAAGTTGCGTCCATTTCGCCCTCCGATGGGTTTAGCAATTAAACGAAATAATCAATTCGACAGGTGCAGCATGTTCGAGCCAGGAGCCCACAGCAGGTAATCCCGATGGGAACCGTGCAGCGACGCTGGTGATCCTTCACAGCTACATCCTCTTTCTGTCATGAAGATGACTAACAGCCGGGTTCCATAATTTCCAATTGTATATTCTAAAGGCTGCGATATGCTGAGCTTATGATTAGCCTCTCCATGAAACATCTTCGATATTTCGACGCCCTGGCCAAGATCGGCCATTTCGGGCGGGCGGCGGAAGCATGCGCCATTTCCCAACCGGCGCTTTCGCTGCAGATCAGGGAGCTGGAAGAATTGATCGGCGCGCCGCTCGTCGAACGCGGCAGCCGCCGGATCAGGCTGACCGCGCTTGGTGATGAATTCGCTGAACGCACCCGCCTGATCCTGCGCTCGGTGGACGAATTGCAGGATCTGGCGCGGGCAAGGCACGGCCCACTCAGCGGCCGCCTGCGCATCGGCGTCATTCCAACCGTCGCACCCTATCTTTTACCACAGGTCATCAAGACACTCACCCGTCATTACCCCGGGCTGGAGGCGCGCCCGCGCGAGGCGGTGACGCAGAAACTCATCGAAGACCTGCTGGAAGCGCGGCTGGACGTGGCGATCGTCGCCCTTCCCGTCTCGGAACCGTCGCTGGAAGAGGTTCCGCTGTTTTCGGAGGAATTCATTCTGGTCCGGCCGATGGAGGATGCGGGAATGCCGGTGCCGAGCGCCGACAAACTGGGCGAAATGCGCCTGCTGCTGCTTGAGGAAGGCCACTGTTTCCGCAATCAGGCGCTTTCTTTCTGCAGCACGACGAACGCGCCGCCGCGCGTGCTGATGGAGGGCAGTTCGCTCTCGACCCTCGTGCAGATGGTTGGCGCCGGCATCGGCGTCACGCTTATTCCGCAGATGGCCGTCGATATGGAGACGCGGCAATCCACCGTCTCGGTATTCCGGCTGGCGGAGCCCCGGCCGTCACGCACCATCGGCATGGTCTGGCGCAAGAGCAATCCGCTCTCGGCGCAATTCGCCCATATTGCAGAGATCGTCCGCGAATGCGGTCTCGAGAAACTCGGCCGTGTGACCGATTCCGCAGCCTGAAGCTCTAGCTTTTAGCAACGTCCCCGGTTTTGCCCTCACAAAGACGGTCGGCCATGGCAAAAAAGGCAAGTTTCATCTTGCTGCGCTTATCCGCACCTTCAAGGCTCGAAACCGGCACCTGGAAACCGAACATCTCGTCCGGCTCGGCAGAGCGCTCCCGCCAGAAAGCGTCTATGTCGGAAAGCAGCATTTTTTGCCGCCGGGCGCGCCGGTAATTGATCGGGTGTCTGGCGTGGGAGACTGCGAAATAGGAACCCGCATCCTCCTGGATTAGGCCTTGCAGCAACATCAATACCGCGTCTTTCGGACGAAGACCCGCGAGGTCGCGTGTCACCGCCACCATCTCCTGTTTTGCCGCACGAGGCCCCTGCATGCCGCCAACGGCGATCGTCCGGTGCCCGCTCGTACCTAGTGCTGCGAAGATAAACTTGGTCGTCCACAAGGTTACGTCGTCGCTGGTTCGGATCAGCCGCACCGCGAAAGCGCCCTCGTGCCGGCCGCCACATAAATCCGCTAGGGCCAGCGTGCAGCGATATTCGCCTGCACGGCCGTGGACGCTACCGACCTCGATCGTCTTTCCGGTCCAAAGTTCAGCCATCACCTCTTCGGAGAAGCAACCGCTGGCGATGACGAAATTCTCCATGAGAAAATCCAGCCGCCTGGCATACGAAATTTTGCCGACGAGGAATTTCGACAGCGGTTTCTGAAGAAGCTCGTCATGCGGTGGAGGCAGTTTTTGCGTCGCTGAAAACCGGGACAGAAACCGCCACCATCGCAGGGTTACGAGCGGGTGGGCCAAAAAACGCATCCAGAAAAGGAAACCCCGTTTCCAGTGGGCGCGCAAAACGAACGTCGCGACGCTCAATGCCAGGGGAAAACGGGGAAGTTCCAGACCATCGCCGGGCATGGTTTGCGCAGTGATGGACACCAGCTCGGGTTTCGCCGAGTTTTTTTCCGCAGCGAATGCGGCGATTTCAGTATGCGACATCGTAAAATTCCGGGGAGTATGACTGTTTGGACTGAGTCTCAGAGTGATTTGGTCGGGACTTTGCGCGCCCAGGATGAACCGAATATGAAATCGGGAGACGTTACGCTGCGATCACCGGCACTCCGGCATTGCGTTAAATTCCGGGGCGATACCGCAACAGCGCGCCGCCTTGGGGGCGAAAGCCCGGGGGAAACAGATTCCGCTGGCGTGTCACTGCGTGTACTCCGGTTGGGATCGATGATCCTGTGCCCCGCACATTACGACGGCGAAAATTGCGGCAACATTACAATTGCCCTCCCGAAAGCCAGTTATCAAAGCACGGTCAGAAACGGACCCGGAACGTGCTTCCGAAGGAGGTGCTTTCCAGCACGATGCGGCCGTTGTGATTGGCAACGATCTGCTTGACGAGGCTGAGGCCAAGTCCGGCCCCCGTGCTTCGTGGCGTGACACGATAGAAAGGCTCGAATATCCGCTCCTGCTGGTCTTCGGGTATGCCCTGCCCCTCGTCGGAAATCGCGATTTCGCCGTTTGCGAGAACCGAAACATGGATCGACCCCTTGTTCCCCCCATGGTCGATTGCGTTGCGCACGATGTTGCTGATGGCACGCGGCAGGGCGAACGGATTGCCCTGCGTTTCGTATTGCTCGATCTGCGCTTCGAAGGAGATGTCGTAACCCGCCGAGAGCGCGAGCGGCGCAAGATCGGCAACCACCGTGCGGGCGATCTCGACAAGGTTCACCGCCTCGCGCCGGTCGTTGACCTGATCGTTTCGCTCGAAGGCCAGAAGCTGTTCGGCAGTTTCGCCGAGCCGCGCGACGTCCCCCATCAAACGCTGCTGTTCCGGTCCCGGCAACCCTTCAATCCGGGTCTGCATGATCGCAATCGGCGTCCTCAACTCGTGCGCCGCATCGATCAGAAACCGTTGCCGCGCTTGGAACTGCTCTTCGAGCCGCTCGAGAATACTGTTGAAAGAGACAATCAACGGAACGACTTCGCGCGGCACATCCTCGACGGGAAGCTTCGAACCCGGTCGTCGCGGGTCGATCTCCGGTGCTTTTTTGACGACGGAACTAAGACCGGCAAGCGCCCGGCGCACGATGCGCGGCACGGAGAAGAACACCGCAGGCAAAATGACCGCCAGCAGAGGAACATAAATCTTGTAGGTTTCGGCAAGGAGCGTCAGAAACGAAGCGCCCGCATGGGAGGTTCCGCCGAACATGATCCTGACAGCTCCCGCCGTCGTGTCGATACTTTCAACCGAAGCCATTTCGGATATGCCGCTGCCGCCGCGAATATCGGCGTCCATCATCATATGAAGGTAACGCGACAGCTCGGCATAGGCGGCCGGCACGGTGCCATAGGTCGCCGCCTTACCGTCAAGCGTCGAGATCACGAACCAGAGCTTTTCATTCTTCGCCTTCAAGGCGCGCAGCGCCGGTCCCTCGGTAATGACAAGACCCTTCTGCGGATCGAGCGAAAGCGACTCGTCGAGCGTCGCCGACAATTCGTTCCAGAGGCCGATATTGGGTGAGAGCTTCATCACCCCGTAAACGCACAGCCCGACGATGACCACCGCAATCATGGAGGAGACGACAATGCTGAGCTGCCAGCTCAGTTGCCACCACAAGGACGGATTGGACTTGCCCTGCGTTTTCATTTCTCTTCCTTCAGCAGATAGCCGACGCCGCGAATATTGTGCACGCTGACCCCGGCCGAGGCGTCGAGAAGGCGTTTGCGCAATCGCGATATATGCGCGTCGAGCGCATTGGACTGGATTTCCTCCTCGTAATTATAGACGGCGGCCTCAAGCGTCGCGCGCAGCACGGATTTGCCTTTTCGTTTCGCCAGCGTGATGAGAACCATAAGTTCCCGTCTCGGCAGATCGAAGGGAGCGGAATTGATCGTGACGCTCAGATGAAGCGGATCGATCAGGATGCGGCCGGCAGCTATCTGCGACGGGGCGATGCTCGCCGGTCTTCTCAGAACCGCGCGCACACGCGCCAGCAGTTCGCCGACCAGAAATGGTTTGCCCAGATAATCGTCGGCACCACCATTCAGCCCCTCAATGCGCTCTTCCGGTTCATTCATGGCCGTCAACAGGATAATCGGCGTATCGATACCGGCGCGGCGCAGCATTGGAATAAAGGTGAGCCCCTCTCCATCAGGCAGGCGACGATCAAGCAGGATGGCGTCATAGACATGCTGGCGCGCCAGTTCCATGGCATCGCCGAGCCGCATCGTATGGTCGATGACGATCCCCTGCTTGCCGAGCGTCGTCGACAGCGCATCCGCCATTTCCTTTTCGTCTTCAATTAACAGAAGTCTCATTTGCCACCGTCCCTTCGCCCCCTCCTTGTCTGCCAGAAAGGTTGCGGCAGTATTGCGGCGCAGAAGATGCGGGCGGGTAATGCTGCTGCAATTATGAACACTTATCCAGAAGCCATCAGCCTGCAAGACAGGTGACATGACCGTTCGACAAGCGGTCACAGGATGAGTTTTGCCTGGAAGGATTATGTTATGTGGGTGAAAAGAACGATCAAGGCGGGGATCGCGCTTGCGGGCTGCGCTCTCGTCGTCACGGCTCTCGATCCGGCGCGCGGAAGCGTCGATGCGAACGAGCGCGTGAAGGGGATCGTGGCGGCAACCTCGATGAGCCCGGCCGGCATCCCGTTCGAACTGACGGCTGCGGAAATCGCAAAAATCGGCACGCGCCCGATGGTGGAGCGGCTCAGCATCAGCGGCGAGCTTCAACCGATCAGCCGTGTCGTGATCCGCGCCCGCGAGGCTGGAAAAATTCTCGATATGAACGTCAAGGACGGACAGGCGGTGCGGGCGGGCGATCTGCTCGTGCGGTTCGAAACCGAGGAACTGCAATCGACGCTGCTGCTACGGCAGAGCGATCGCGATGCGGCCGAGGCCGAACTGACGCTGGCGATGCAGGCCCTCACCCGAACCGAACAGCTTGCCTCCAAAAACGTCGCATCCGCGGAACAACTCGATAAGGCAAAGAGCGACGTCGTGGTGAAAACGGCAAGGCTCCAGAGCCTTTCGGCGCAGGTGGATATCGCCCGCCTTGCCCTTCGCAATGCCGAAATCCGCGCGCCCTTCGGCGGCACCGTCACGCGGCGGCAGGCCGAGGCCGGTTCTCGCGTCAGTGCCGATGGCGAGCTTCTCACACTGGTCGACACGAGCACGCTGGAGGCGAAGGTTCTGGTCGCCACGCGCGATATTTCACGCGTCACCCTTGGCCAGACGGCGGAACTGGATATTGACGGCATGGGCGGCCAGCCCCTCAAAAGCACCGTTGACCGCATCAGCCCGGTTGCCGAAGACGGCACACGCTTCGTCGCCGTCTATCTGCGGCTTGCCAATCGCGACGGCCGGCTATGGGGCGGAATGTTCGCCAGCGGGTCGATCCTCGTGCGCGAAAAAAACGATGCGCTTGTCGTTCCCGCAATCGCGCTTCGGAAAGACGAGACGGGCTATCATGTCCTTAAAGTCTTGAACGGCCATCTTCGCCGCCAGACGGTGGCAGTCGGATCGCGCTGGAACGGCGGCAGCCTGGTCGAAATCGGCGCCGGTCTGAATGACGGCGAGACGATCCTGACCGCACCACTTCCCGAATTGCAGCCCGACATGGCTGTCACGGTCGATAAGGCAGGCTGAGATGTTTCTGACCCGTATATCCGTCACCCACCCCGTTTTCGCCACCATGATGATGGTGGCGCTTCTGGTCATGGGTCTTTTCTCGTTGCAGCGGCTGGGGCTGGACCTCTACCCCAATGTCGACGTTCCGGTCGTGGTGGTGTCCACCGCTTATCCCGGCGCCACGCCCGAGACGGTGGAGACGGAGTTGACGCGCCCGGTAGAGGATGCGCTGAACGCCATTGGCGGCCTCGACGAGATCACGTCGACCTCCTACGAAGGACGCTCCGTCGTCGTCGCAAAATTCAAGCTCGAGGTTAAGAGCGCGACCGCGGCCCAGGAGGTGCGCGACAAGATCGCGGCCATCGAGGCAAACTTCCCCGAGGACGCCAAGAAACCGGTCATCTCCCGGTTCGATCCCGCCGCCGAACCGATCCTGTCGGTGGCGATAAGCTCGACGTCGCTCGAGGTGCCGGCGCTCACCACCCTTGCCGACCAAAGGGTGCTGCGGCAACTGACGACCGTTCCCGGCGTCGGGCAGGCAACGCTGGTTGGCGCCCGCAAGCGGCAGATCGACATCGTGATCGACGACACCCGCATGCGCGCGCTTGGGATCGGCATCAACGAGGTGGTGACCGCGCTGCGCAACGGTAACAGCAACAGTCCGGCCGGGAGCCTCATCGACACCGTCTCCGAACGCACGATCCAGGTGCAGGGCCGCATCGCCGAGCCGCAGGCGCTGCTGGATATGGTCGTCGCAAGGCGCGGCGGCGCTGCCATCTATCTCCGTGACGTCGCCACGCTTTCCGAGGGAGCCGCCGATCCCGAAAACCGCGCCCTCTATAATGGTCAGACCGCGCTGGCGATCGACATCGTCAAGGTTCAGGACGCCAACACGGTTCAGGTCGTGACGGATGTGAGGAAACATCTGGCACTTCTCAACACCGAACTTGCCCCGCAAAACGTGCAATTGCGCATCATTACGGACACATCCATACCCATCCGCGAATCCGTCGGTCAGGTGCAGACGACGCTGATCGAAGGGGCGGCGCTCGCCGTTGCCATCGTCTTCCTGTTTCTCAATTCCTGGCGCAGCACCGTCATCACCGGACTGACGCTGCCGATCGCGATCATCGGCACGCTCGCGGTCATCGATGTTCTCGGCTTCACGCTCAATACGCTCAGCCTGTTGGCGCTCACACTTTCCATCGGCATTCTGGTGGACGACGCCATCGTCGTGCGCGAAAACATCACCCGCCACCTGCATATGGGCAAATCCCATATCCGCGCCGCACTCGACGGCACGAATGAAATCGGTCTTGCGGTAATCGCGACGACGGCGACGATCGTGGCGGTCTTTCTGCCGGTTGCCTTCATGGACGGCATCGTCGGCCGGTTCTTCTACGAATTCGGCGTCACCGTTTCCGCCGCCGTGCTCATTTCGCTCTTCGTCGCCTTCACGCTCGATCCGATGTTGTCGAGCGTCTGGTACGACCCGGATGCGCAACCCGATGCGAAACGTGGGCCGATCGGACGGCTGATCGCGCGTTTCGATCGCGGCTTCGAATGGCTGGCTGGCCAGTACCGGCATGTAATCGGCTGGACATTGCGCCACCGGTTCGTCACCCTGCTCGTCACATCAGGCATTTTTGTCGGCAGCCTGCTCATGGTGCCGCTGGTCGGTGCGGAATTCGTGCCGAATACGGATGAAGGCCGCTTCCAGATCACCATCTCGGCACCGGTCGGCTCCTCGCTGGATTATACGACGGCGAAGGTGCGGCAGGTCGAAAAGGCGCTCAGGGAATTCCCGGAAGTCGAGACGCTCTATTCCACCGTCAATACCGGCGGCACCGTCGGCAAACATCGCGCCACCGTTCTTGTCGCGCTGGTGCCGCTGGAGATGCGCAGCCGAACCCCGGTTACGCTCGCCGAACCGATCCGCAAACGCCTGTCGGCCATATCAGGCATAGAGGTCGCAATCCTGCAGACCGGTCTTGGCGGCGGCGAAAGCCCGGTGCAGCTCAGCATCCTCGGCGACGACCGGGCAATCCTCGAAAAGATCGCTACCGGTCTCATGGAAGACATGAAAAAGATCCCCGGCCTCGTGGATGTAACGTCGAGCACCAGGGACGTGACCTCCGTCCTTTCGGTGCGCCTGAAGCGCGAGGCGGCAAGCGATCTCGGCATCGCCAGATCCGATCTCGCCACAGCGCTCTCGCCCCTTATCGGTGGCGAGGACGTCTCGAAATGGACGGATGCAGGCGGCAACAGCTACGACATCGTCGTGCGCCTGCCCGGCGAACGCCGTTCCGATACAACCCTGCTCGGCGAATTGATGATAGCGACCGGCCGCACGGCATCGAACGGCGCTCCCCTGATGGTCCGTCTCGATCAGGTCGCCGAAATCACCACCGTCGAGGCGCCCGCGGAAATCCGCCGCATCGACAATCGCCGCGAAGTGCTGGTTTCCGCCAATATCACCGGGCGACCGCTTGGCGAGGTGACGGACGAGTTGAAGACCCTCACCGCCGCCCGCGACCTGCCGGACGGCTACCGTATCCGCTTCGGCGGTGACGCCGAGACCATGCAGGAGACCGTCGGCCACATGGTCACAGCGCTCGCCATGGCGGTCATCTTCATCTACATCGTGCTCGCCTCGCAATTCGGCAGTTTCCTGCAACCGCTCGCCATCATGGCGTCGCTGCCGCTATCTCTCATCGGCGTCCTCGTCGGGCTCTTGGTTGCCGGCAGCACGATCAACATGTTCTCGCTGATCGGCTTCATCATGCTGATGGGCCTCGTCACCAAGAACGGTATCCTGCTGGTAGACTTCGCCAATCGAGAAAGGAAACGCGGGCTTACGCTGAACGAGGCGCTGGCAAGCGCCGGCATCATCCGTTTCCGCCCGATCATCATGACGACGCTGGCAATGATCTTCGGCATGATCCCGCTTGGGCTGGCGGTCGGCGGCGGCGGCGCGCAGCGCGCACCGATGGCGCATGCGGTGATCGGCGGCCTTATCAGCTCCACCTTGCTCACCCTGATCGTCGTGCCGACGATCCTGTCCTACATCGACAGCCTCACCCGGCGTCTTGCCCGCCTGCTGCCGAAAGCGCCTGATGATGCGGGAGAAACCGGACTGTCAGATCGCCCGGCATCCTCTTCTTGAGGTCCAGCCCTCGACCTTGCAGTCAGGGCTCCTCTCCCGTCAGGCGCTTCCTTTTGCCCTTGGGGCGGAAATCGACCAGAAGCGACTTCAGTTCGATTTCCCGGACGCGCCTTGCTGCCTCGTCCGGGCGAACCCACTCCAAAAGGCGTTCGCCGCGCTCCTTGAAGCTCGTTTCCGCTCCCGTCACCTCGATCTGGAAAACATCGACGACGCAGGGCGCGACGTCACCATTGTCGAGCATCTTGAGATAGGTGTAGCGGCCAACCGCGTCCTTTCTCACCCGGCCGCGCACGCCGGCCTCCTCCCACGCCTCGATCACGGCTGCCTCATGCGGCTTCTTGCGTTTCATCGGCCAGCCGCGCGGAATGATCCAGCGCCCACTCATGCGCGAGGTGACGACGAGGACTTCGATGTCTTCGCCGTTGCCGGCATAACGGAAGCAGAGGGCGGCATATTGCTGCCGGAAAGCGCCGGTGAACAGCTTCTCGGGAACTGCAGCGAGCTGCTGGAGCAATGTCAGGGAGCGGGCCGGACGGGCTTTCCGGCGTTTCTTCGTGAATTTCATATCCGTTGATAGTGCTTATTTTGCGGGTTGCATCAATGCCCCGCGTGCATTTATGACAGTTTTATGACAATCACCCCCCACAACTAATAAAGCGCCATTGAGGGCCAATTCGCATGATGAGCATTTTTCGCAAGCTGATGCCGCGCGAGGACCGTTTCTTCGACCTGTTTAGCAAACATTCGGAAACCGTCGTCAAAGCCGCCGCAGCTCTGGACCAACTTCTAAGCGGCATCGACGTCGAGAAGAACTGCGACCTTATCGTCGCTCTCGAACATCAGGCGGACGATATTACCCGCGATGTGCTGCTTGCGGTGCGCCGCAGCTTCATAACGCCCTTCGATCGTGGCGATATCAAGGACCTCATCCAGTCCATGGATGACGCCATCGACATGATGCACAAGACCGTAAAGACCATCCGCCTGTTCGAGCAGACGGAGTTCGACCCGCTGATGCGCGAAATGGGCCATGAGATCGTCCGTGCGGCAAACCTCGTCGCCGAAGCCCTCCCGCTTCTGGAAAAAGTCGGCACCAATGCGCAGCGCCTGTCTGTCATTGCCGAAGAGGTCACCCGTGTCGAAGGCCACTCCGACGAACTTCATGACCAGGGCCTCAAGGACCTGTTCCGGCGTCACGGCGCCGCCGGCAATGCCATGGCCTACATGATCGGCAGCGAGATCTACGGCGAACTCGAAAAGGTCGTCGACCGCTTCGAGGACGTGGCGAACGAGATCAGCGGCATCGTTATCGAGAACGTCTGATGGATGTCGCGCTTGCACTGCCACTGCTTGTCGGCCTCATCGCCATCGCGCTGTTCTTCGATTTCCTGAACGGTCTGCACGACGCCGCAAATTCCATCGCCACCATCGTCTCCACCCGCGTGTTGCGCCCGCAATATGCGGTGGCATGGGCGGCCTTCTTCAATTTCATCGCCTTCCTGTTCTTCGGCCTGCATGTGGCCGAAACGCTCGGCACAGGCATCATCGATCCGGCCATCGTTTCCCCGCAGGTCATCTTCGCGGCATTGATGGGCGCCATCGTCTGGAACATCGTCACCTGGATCTTCGGCATTCCCTCCAGCTCGTCGCATGCGCTGATCGGCGGTCTCGTCGGTGCGGGATTTGCGAAAGTCGGTTTCAATTCCATCGTCTGGTCGGGTCTTCTGAAAACCGTGGGCGCAATCTTCATGTCACCGGCAATCGGCTTTTTCCTCGCGCTGCTCTTGGTGCTGGCCGTCTCCTGGCTGTTCGTGCGCCAGACACCCTTTGCGGTGGACCGCACCTTCCGCATCATGCAGTTCATTTCCGCCTCGCTCTATTCGCTAGGCCATGGCGGCAATGATGCGCAGAAGACCATGGGCATCATCGCCGTGCTGCTCTTCAGCCAGGGGCATCTCGGGGAAAGCTTCTATGTGCCGTTCTGGGTGGTCATCTCGTGCCAGTCGGCCATGGCGCTCGGCACGCTGTTCGGTGGCTGGCGGATCGTGCATACCATGGGGTCGAAAATCACCCGGCTTAACCCGATGCAGGGATTCTGCGCCGAAACCGGTGGAGCGCTGACTTTGTTCGGCGCGACATGGCTCGGCATTCCGGTATCGACAACCCATACGATCACGGGCGCCATCATCGGCGTCGGTGCTGCCCGCCGCGTCTCGGCAGTGCGCTGGGGCCTTGCCGGCAACATCGTCATTGCCTGGGTCGTAACCATGCCGGCCGCCGCCCTCATATCCGCAGCCGTCTATGGCCTGACGTCGCTGTTCGGCTGATACCCCGACCGCACTCGATTTGCCTCACCTCCCGGAACAAAAGCCTGCCCATGGCTGTTTGATCCGGGAGACATTGGCGACGAGGCGGATCGCGATCATGGCACGGCAGGTTTTCTGGAAGGGCTATCTGAAGCTGTCGCTGGTAACGGCTGCCGTTTCGCTGACGCCCGCCACCACCGAAAGCAACAAATACCGGTTCCACATTCTCAACCGCAAAACCGGCAATCGTGTCGAAAGCCGTTATGTCGACAGCGTCACCCACAGGCCGGTGACTGCCAAAAATCAGGTGAAGGGTTTTCCCCTCGCCGAGGACGATTATGTGCTGCTGGAGGATGACGAGATCGATGCGGTCGCGCTGGAAAGCACCCGCACCATCGATATCAAGACCTTCGTTCCCACCGGTTCCATCGACTGGATCTGGTACGATCGCCCGCACTTCCTGCGCCCGGAAGACAAGATCGGCACAGAGGCTTTCAGCGTCATTCGCGAAGCCATGCGGGCGAACGGTGTTTTCGGCATCGCGCGGCTGGTTCTCTACCGTCACGAAAGAGCCGTGCTGCTGGAACCATCAGGCAAGGGCATCATCCTGTGGACGCTGCATTATGGCGAGGAGGTGCGCGAGAGCATCGACGCGCTGGACCCGCAGATGAAGATCGACAAGCCGCTTCTGGAGGCCATGGAAAAACGCATCGGCAAACAGATGACAACGTGGAAACCGGCTCTGGTGCTGGATCCCATCCAGAAAAAGATCAGCGCCCTGCTGAAAACCAAGAGCAAGGCCGTGCCTTCCCCGGAAAAGAAAACCGGCACGAAAGCCCGCACCGGCGGCAATGTCATCAACATCATGGATGCCCTGAAGAAAAGCCTTGCCGCCGACAAACGACGCTAGAGTATTCGCAGGAAAAGCGGACCCCGGTTTTCCGTCCGCAGAATTCGACAAAACGCTCTAACGGTTCAGCGACCTTTTTTCGACAGCGGCCGGGCCGCAGCGAAAAAGCCCTCCCACGGCTCTTTCTTCAAAGCGGAAAGGCGTGCGCCGATATTGTTGACGGTGAAATGCGCGGGGCCGATCTCTTCCGACAGCTCGTCCCATTCGAGCGGTGCGGAAATGGCGGCTCCCTGCCGGGCGCGGGTCGAATAGGGTGCGACCGCCGTATTGCCCCTGCCATTGCGCAGATAATCGATGAAGATGCGGCCGGTCCGCTTCGATTTCGTCGCCACCGCCAGATATTTGTCCGGCTCGGCCTTGGCCATGTCGTCCGCCATCGCTTTTGCAAAAGCCTTCACGATTGGCCAGCCGGCATCAGGCCTTAGAGGCGCAACCACATGAAAGCCCTTGCCGCCTGAGGTTTTCACGAAAGCCGCAAGCCCGGCATCTTCGAAACGCCGTTTCAGTTCCAGCGCCGCACCGATGACATCCGACCATTCGACCCCGTCGTCGGGATCGATATCCATGGTGATCATATCGGGTTTTTCCCAATTGTCGGTCATCGCACCCCATGGGTGAATTTCAAGCGCTGCGGATTGCACCAGCGCCATCATACCGTCGAAATCGGTAATCCGGAGCAGCGGTTCACCGCCCTTGTCCTTCAGATCGACTATCTGCTCCACAGCCTTGTTGATGCCGCGCCAGGCGTGTTTCTGGAAGAAACGTGGGCCTTCGATGCCTTCCGGGCAGCGCAGCAGCGCCAGTGGCCGGTTGACGACAAAGGGAGCCATAAAGGACCAGACCTGCGCATAATAATCGGCCAGCCCCTGCTTGGTCACGCCGTCCTTCGGCCAGTAGAGGCGGTCCGGATGGGTGAACTTGATCTTGCTCTGCGCTGCCTTGGTTTCGGACACAGTTTTTTCCTCGCGTTCGATTTCAACCGCCGGCTTGTCTTCCCGCAGGCCTTGGAAGGAAGCATGGCGCAGAATGCCATCCGCCGACCAGGCACGGAACTCCACTTCGGCCACCAGCTCCGGCTTGACGAAATTGAGGTCGCGGCGGGCAAGTGCCGTGAGTTTTTCGCCGAAGGGGCTTTCCCTGCTTTCCTGCGGCTTCAGGCGGCCGAGCAGCATTTCGGCAATATCAGCAGTAAAGCCGGTGCCGACGCGGCCGACATGACGCAACCTGCCATCCTCGTAAACGCCCAGCGCCAGCGAGCCGATGGCATGTTCTGAGGTGGAGGACAGCGTGTAACCGCCGATGACGAATTCCTGCCGCATCGAACATTTGGACTTCACCCAGTCCCCCTTGCGGCCAGAGGCATATTTGCTGTCCTTGACCTTGGAAATGACACCCTCAAGGCTGAGGCGGCAGGCGTGATCCAGCACAAGCGCGCCGTTTTCCTCGAAATGCTGGCTGTAGCGGAGAAGTGGCTCGCCGGCGGGCAGCAGCTTTTCAAGCAGCGCCTTGCGGTCGGCCAGCGCCGCGCCGCGCAGGTCTGCGCCATCGAGATACAGAAGATCGAAGGCGTAAAAAACGAAGCGGTCACTGCGCCCATCGCTCAAGTCCTGCTGCAAGGCGGAAAAATCCGAAGCGCCGCTGTCCCGTTCCACCACGATTTCGCCGTCGATCAGCAGCGTTTCCGCTGGCAAGGCTTTCAGCGCTCCTGCCACGGCATCGCCGAACTTCTCGGTCCAGTCCAGCCCGCTGCGGGTCAGAAGCTGAAGTTTACCGTGATCGAGACGCGCCTGCAGCCGGTAGCCATCGAATTTGATTTCATGCAGCCAGCGCGAACCTTCAGGCGGCTTCGGTTTCAGCGTCGCGAGCTCCGGCGCTACGAAGGACGGCAACGCCTGTTTGCGCGCCCCTTTGGGCAAGGCATGCGCCTGTTTTTTGCCGGACGACGAGGCAACCGCCTTTTTCGATATAGACTTCGAATTCCAGGTGTCTTTCGGATTTGCCGCGACGTCCTCGACGCTGCGGCCAGTGGCTACGGATTCCGGTCGCTCGTCCAGAATATCGGCGCCGCCATCGTGCCTCGCCTCCCCATCGTCGCCCTTGATCAGCAGCCAGTTCTCGCGGCTTTCACCGGGTTTTCCATGCATGCGCACAAGATGCCAGCGACCCCTCAGCTTTTCGCCTTCCAGCTCAAATTCGAGATGGCCCTTGCGATAACCCTTCTTCGCATCGCCAATCGGGTGCCATATGCCACGATCCCACAGAATGACGGTACCGCCGCCATATTGGCCTTTGGGGATCACGCCTTCGAAATCGCCGTAACTCAAGGGATGGTCCTCGACATGCACGGCAAGGCGCTTGTCCTCCGGATCAAGGCTCGGCCCACGCGTCACCGCCCAGCTTTTCAGCACGCCATCCATCTCCAGCCGGAAATCATAATGCAGCCGGCGAGCATCGTGTTTCTGCACCACGAAGCTCGATCCCTGCCCATCGGTCTTGTCGCCTTTCGGCTCCGGCGTTTTATCGAAACTGCGTTTGGCGTTATAGGTCTGCAAGCCCATGGGTCAGCTCGCTTCGCGGGAGGATTTGCGTCCTGCACCGGTGGTGGATTTCCCGCCATCGCCGGCACCGGCACTGCGGCGCAGCGCCTCTTTGAGATCGATGATGTTATCTTGCTTGCGCGGCGGCTGTTTGCTGATTTCCCGACCCTCGATCTTGGCTTTCACCAGTTCCGCCAGCGCATCATTGTAACGGTCGGTATATTCCGCCGGATCGAATGTGCCTGCCCGTTTTCCGATGATGTGGCCGGCGAGTTCCAGCATCTCCTCATCGAACTGAATATCGGGAATGGACTTGAAGACGGTGGTTTGCGAGCGCACCTCATAGCCGAAATTCAGCGTCGTCGCGATGAGCGCCTTGCCGCTCGGCCGGATCAACACCACGCGGTTGCGGCGGAAAAGCACCGCCTCGGCAAGGGCTGCAACCTTCTCGTCCTCCATTGCTTTCGCCAGCAGCGTCAAGGTCTCCTCGCCGCCCTCCTGCGTTGGCGCAAGGTAATATGGCTTGTCGAAATATAGCTTGTCGATCTCATCGCAGCTCAAAAAATGCCTGATGCGAATAACCTTGTCATTTTCCGGCATCAGCGTTGCGATCTCGTCTCCCTCGATGACGACATGATCGCCGTTGTCGAGTTCGTATCCCTTGACCTGATCCTCGCGCTCGACAGCCTCACCGGTATCGCCATCGACATATTGCCGCTCGACCCGATGCCCGGTCTTGCGGTTGACGATGTTGAAGGAGATTTTCTCGGATGCGGTGAGCGCGGAATAAAGGCCGATTTCACAGCTGAAATCGGCAAATGCCAGATGGCCTTTCCAGCTTGCTCTCCGGTTCATGATCGCCGTCCTTGATCGCTGTTGCGCAAGGAGCGCTCGTTACCCCGCGCGGCCTTCAGCTGTGCATCAAGCACCGGCATCAGCCGGTCGTAGGCATCGAGGGGCTTTACATCTCTGTCTGAACGTTCTGCCTGCCGTTTCATGTCAAACCCTCAACCTGCGGGGCCAGCAGCACATAAGCTGTCCCGGACAGCCGAAAACGCTGTCCTTGCCATTGGCGAGGACAGCGCAGACGCGCCACGCGCAACTCTAACGATTTGCGTTCGCTCTCGTTCCATTGACTATGGGAATGAAGGGCGACGGCGTCATGCCGCCGCACTCTTCTTTCACACGGAATATTTCTTCCGTGTGGTGGCGTTTTTGGCCTCGGCGGGCACCACATCCGGTTTACCGAAGAGATAGCCCTGCGCCTGCGCGCAGCCCTCGTCGACGACCATGCGGTATTGCGCGTCCGTTTCGATACCCTCCGCCGTTACCGGCAAATCAAGGCTGCGGCCAAGGCCGATCACCGCGCGCACGATGGCGCGGGCATTGTCGTCCTCGCTCATGGCGGCGATGAAGCTGCGGTCGATTTTTATCTTGTCGAAGGGGAAGCTCTGCAAGTTGCTGAGCGAGGAGTAACCGGTGCCGAAATCGTCCATGACGATGGCCACACCCAGCGCCTTCAACTGGTTGAGGATGACCAGCGTCGCCTTGCGGTCTTTCAGAAGAGCAGCCTCGGTGATTTCGAGTTCCAGCCGGTTCGGCGAAAGGCCGGTCTGCATCAGAACCGTGCAGACGACATGGCCAAGATTTGCCAGCGAAAACTGCAATGGCGAGACATTGACCGCGATTTTCAGATGCGGTGCCCAGGTGCTCGCCTGACGGCAGGCCTCGCGCAGCACCCATTCGCCGAGCGAGATGATGATCCCGCTTTCCTCGGCAATCGGAATGAAGACATCCGGCGGCACGACACCCCGTGTCGGGTGCTGCCAGCGCACCAGCGCCTCATATCCGACGACCTGGCCGCATTCGACGGAAAGTACCGGCTGGTAGTTCAACAGCAATTCATTGCGATTGATGGCAAGCCGCAAATCCGTCTCGAGTTGGCGGCGTTCACGCGCCTCCTGATCCATCAGCGGATCGTAAAAGGCCAGGATGCCGCGCCCACCCATCTTGGCGCGGTAAAGCGCCAGATCGGCGGCATGCATGATGCTTTCGTCGCTGTCACCATCCCGCGGGAAAACGGCGATGCCTATGCTGACGCCGACGGCGGTCGGGTCATTGGCGGCATTCATTTTCAGTCCGAACATGGCAAGGATCGTTTCGGCCAGAAGACGCGCCTCCTCCGACTTGGTATGTCGGGAAGTGAGGATCACGAACTCGTCGCCGCCGAGACGCGCGACAATATCGCCTGCCCTTGCGCATTCATCGAGAATGGCGGCTACTCTTTTCAACACCCGATCGCCCTCGGCATGGCCGAATATATCGTTGACCGCCTTGAACCGGTCGAGATCAAGCGCCAGCAGCGCAAACTCATCCTCCGCGTTGCAATGTTCGATCTGCTGGTGCAGCCGCGTCTGGAACATGGTGCGGTTCGAAAGGCCGGTCAGCACATCATGGCGCGCCAGATATTCGATCTCCCGTTGCGCCTCCCGGTTTTCCGTCAGGTCGCGAATGGCCAGCACCTCGCAAGGGTGGCCGCGATATTCGATGGTGCGCACGGCAAGCTCAAACACCTGCGCCCGGTCGGCGCGCTCGCGGATCGCCTCCACCGGCGCTTGGCGCGGCAAATAGGTGGGCTGCCCATCGATGGCCTTGAAGAGATCGTCAGGGTTTTTACCGATCAGGGACGCCTCATCGCTGCCGAGAAGCCCGGCAAAGCGAGTATTAAGCTCAACGATGCGGCCATCGCGCACCACGGCAAGGCCATCCAGCGTCGCATCGACAAGCCCCTTGAGGTCGACAAGATAGCGGTCCACCAGAGCTGCGGTGGCGGTCGCTGCCAGAATGAGGAAAGTCACACCGGAAACGGCGCCGATCATGATCACTCGGGCAAGGCTATCGGGATCTGGACCGGAAACGGACGGATCCGGCGACAGGATCGTGGCCGATACGGCGGTGAAATGCAGCGCGCAAATCGCCAAAATGGAACATCCGGCCGGCATGAGGATGCGCTTCCACGAGCCGGGACGACGAAACAGGAAAAAGGCCAGGAGGAAAAACACCCCGGCGACGGCAAAACCGACGAAGACGGGACCCCAGCGGTAGCTGATCGTGGCGGCCACATCCATTCCCGCCATTCCGACGAAATGCATGACGGCAACCGAAACGGTTACCAGCGTTCCGACGATAACGGGACTGTAGCTCGCCTGCGAACGGACTTTAAGCGCCAGCCAGAAACCCAGAACGGCGAGAACAGCCGAAAGCGCCGTGAACTGAAAATCAAAGCCGATCGGCACCGCACCCTTATAGGCAAGCATGGCGACGAAATGCGTGGCCCAGACACTGAGCCCCGCCGCAAAGGCGGCAACCAGCACCCAATAAGGCTTGCGGGTGGCCGGACTTTCTTCCGCACGCAATAACAAATGGAAAAAGGCAAGCATGCCCAGCAGGCAAATAACCGCCGCAAGAACCACGATCGCATGGTCGTGTTGTACGGCAACGCATTCCAGCACCGTGAACATAATGCACTCTCCCAGCCTTCGAAGAACCGCTCACGACCGCACTATGGAGTTGGTTTATTTATAAATCTCTAATGCAACCGGGGATAATTGATTGATCTCGTCGACAACGAGCCAAAATGCGTTGGACCGACGCGCCAGCCCATCGGGCTTTTGCGATCGGCGCAACAAACATTAAGAGAAAACGCCTTTATTTCCAGCTTCGATAGTCATCCCCGGCGCAACCGAAAGGTGCAGGGCCATCGGCAAAACGCTCCTGCAGACGCGCGCAGCCCCACTCGTTGAGCGCTGCGGGCATCATGTTGTTGAGGTCCATGCCCGGAGAGTTGAATTGCGAGGGAGCGCTGGTGACGTACCACAGCCAGTATCCGAACGTTGCAACGACAATAAAGGCGACGATTGCAAGGAACATCGCCAGTCTTCGCACAAGGCTCGGGGCTTTTGTCACCGCCGCGCCGGGGGCGAATATGCCCTCATGCTCGCGCTTCGCAACCACCGGGCCGAGCGAAGCAAGTGCTTCCGCTCTTTCCTGTTCCGATAGGTCAATTCGCTCCAGCTGATCGTCAAGCAGAACAGGCAGCGGGGTTTCACCATGCCAGACCGCCAGTGCGACATCGTGTTTCCCGGTGTGGCCGACGACGACCGGAATTCGTCCCCTCTCCAGATAGGTAAAGGATTGCCTCTTCGTCTTCCCTTCCCTGACCGTATCGGCATAGGTCACGAAAAGACGGCTGCGTTTTTCAACCACCGCCGTCAGCGCCACCGGAATAACGGTCAATGGCGCCGGGTGCCACAGACGCAGACGAGTCCGCAAAGTGCGGATAAGTGCAAACAGCAGTGCGATACAGCCAAAACCGAGCAAGGCAACGAACACGCCCAAGGTTATGATCCGGTTCCAGAGCATATCGAGGCCAAGTGAAATCGTTGCAAGTTCGGGCTTCTTCGCCGAAATGACCAGACCGGTTTCATAGTCGCCGGAATGGAAATCGACGAACATGACCTCGACATCCTTCTTGTAGCTCACACCGCCATGGTCGTAGGAAAGCTCCGCTTCGCAATTCGTGAAGATCGCCTTGCGGGTCTTGCAACTGCCGTTGATATCGCCGCTTTCGATCTCCAGCGGGTCGCGGCTGATCTGATAGTCGCGCAACACACCCGGGCCTTCGGCCACGAGCAGGACGACTGTAATCACCAGCAGCACGGGAATGGAAAAATAATAGGCCGCCGGTACCGAAATGACACTGCGCTTCAAACTGAGCGGCCTTGCGGGAAGTTTTATCTGTGGGAAGCTCATGGTGCCAACGCATTTAGTGGAATGTGAGCGAGCGGGGTTTGGGAATCCCGCTCTGGGAAAGGGTCGATCGCTGCACGGTCTAACCCGCTAAAGCCATCGCGAAAACCCCAAGAATTCAAGGATGCGGGCGTAATAGTTCGCACGGCGGCCCTGTCTTAATTGGCCAGCAAGCAGTCGGGGGACCCACGAAAAAACGGGCGGTAAGGTCACCGCCCGTCACATGTTTTCCGTCTAGTGGTTTGCAGTCACTGCTTCGTCACGTTTTCCAGTCGCGTCGTCTGGCTGGGGTGACCGACATAATCCTTGACGCGCGACGTCAAAACGATCGGCTCGTATCTCTCGAAGAGAGGCAGAACCGCCGGCTTCTGCGCGACGAACATTTCCTGCATCTGGGTGTAGATTTCCCCACGCTTCTTCGCATCGGGCTCAAGGGAAGCCTTTGCGGTCAGAGCCGTCAGTTCCGGAATGTCCCAGGCAGAGCGCCAGACGAAATTGCCGGCATTGTTTGCAGCAAGCGAGTTGTCCGGGTTACTGGAGAACTGCTCCATCGAGCCGAGGACGTTGGGCATATAGGCGCCCGTCTGCGGAATGAGCAGATCGAAGTCCCGCGCACGGTGAGCGGCAATCACATCCGAACCGTTACCCTGCTGAATGTTCACCTTGATACCGACCTGGCTGAGCGATGCCTGGATGGCCGTAGCAAGATCGATACGCGGCGTTTGGGCAATTGTCTTCAGATTAAGCGTGAAGCCATTCTCATAACCGGCTTCCTTCAGAAGAGATTTCGCTTTCTCGACATCAAGCTTCCAGTCGGGGCTTGGAATGGCATATTCGAAATTCTCCGGAACCGGCACCGTGCGCGCCCTGCCATAGGGGCCCATGATGGTCTTTTCCATTCCCTTGTAGTCGATGCCATAAGCAATCGCTTCGCGAACCTTGGGGTTGGAAAGAGGCTCCTTGCCGGCATTCATGGACAGGACGTAGAAACCACCCGTCGGCACACGCTGGATCTGAAAACCTTCCTTGTTGTTGAAGGTCGCAAGGTCGGATGCCGTCAGCGCGCTGGCAATGTCGATGTCGCCTCGCTCCAGCATCAGGCGCTCCACCTGGCTTTCCGGTACATGCCGCACGATCACGCGACGCATTTTCGGGCTGCCAGCCACATAGTCCTTGTTGGCCTCAAGAATGATGATTTCGTTCGGCGACCAGCGATTGAGGGTGAAGGGTCCTGAACCGGCGGAATTTGTTCTCAGCCACGCATTGCCCCAGTCGCCATCAACTTCATGGGACTTGAGCTCCTTGCTGTCGACGACACTGGCAATGACCATCGCCAGACGATAGAGCAGCAGTTCGGAGGTCGTTTGCCCTGACAGTTCGATGCGGACCGTCTTTTCGTCCGGGGCGCTCACCAGCTTGTCGACATTTTCCGCGTTGTAACCGACGCGCTTGAGGTTGGCGGCCGCCGCCTGATTCATCTTCAAAAGGCGGCTGAACGAATAAACCACATCTGCGGAGGTAACGGGATTGCCCGACGCAAAGTTGGCGGCGCGAAGATGAAACGTGATGCCCTTGTCATCTGTCTCCCAGCGCTCTGCCAGCTGCGGCGAAACCTTTCCCGAGCCATCGACCGAGATCAGCCGATCGTAAAGATTGGCCATGATTTCGTTGGCTTTCGCTTCGGTAGCCTGATGGGGGTCTAGCGACAGCACCTGGGCCAGCGATGTCCCGACAACGAGCTGGTCGTTGGGGGTCTTGGCCGCCACCGGCGACGCCTGCACCAACATGGCGCCCAGAACGGTGGTGAATGCGAGACGGATCATTGATTTTTTCATACCTGCTCCTCCTACAGATCGGTAATTGCAAGCCGGCAGCGCCACGTGCGCCAACCGGCCTGAAACAGTCAAAGATGGTTGTTGTTGAGCGCCTCGATGAGCGCGGCGATGTAGCCGTAGCAAAACGCAAAGGCGACACCGACGGGATCGCGGCCCGCAATCGTCGGCACATGATCTGGCATGATCATGTAACGGTAGCCGAGTTCATGGTAGAGCTTCAGCGAACGGACCATGTCCATGTCACCCTCGTCGGGAAACGTTTCCATGAACGACAGCTTGCCGCCGCTGATGTTGCGGAAATGGACATTGAATATCTTGTCGCGGCTGCCGAACCAGCGGATGATCTCGTCGATCTCCTCGCGCGGATTGTCGAGCATCTCGCCGATCGATCCCTGGCAGAAGTTCAGGCCGTGATAGGGGCTTTCCCGCATCTGCACGAATTTCTTCAGGCCCTCGACGGTACCGAGCACCCGGGTGACACCCTTGTAGCCGGGCGGGGTGTAGGGGTCATGCGGATGGCAGGCCAGCCGGACCTTGTTGCTTTCGGCAACCGGCACCACGCGTTCGAGGAAATAGTCGATGCGTTCCCAGTTTTCGTCCTCGGATAGAACACCGGCAAGGCCCGGAGCCGCGTCATGGTCCGCCTTGTCCCATCGCCAGGCTTCATTGAGTGAACCACCGCGCCCACGCTCCATTTCAGTGCGCGGGATGCCGATGAGATTGAGGTTATATTTCGCCGCCGGGATGCCGGCCCTGGCGATATCCTCAATCATTCTGCAGACGGCATCGATCTGCCGGTCGCGCTCTGGCCCGGCAAGCAGGATATCGGGAAACGACGCCTGTTCGATCGGCCTTGATGGCAACGGCAATTGCACCATGTCGAGCACGAGGCCAAAACTCTCGACCTTGTCACGGTGACGCTCAAAATCCTCAAAGGTCCAGCTTGCGGGTGCACCAGGCGGATCTGCGTTGATATTCTTGACGCCAAGCTGCGCCCAAACCTTGAAATCCTCGTCATCGCGCGCTGTCACCTGGGTGCCGACATACATCGATTCTCTCCTCACTCCATGCTAGTCATCATATGACATCGCACGAAATAAGATGAGTGTCGAGATGCTATTGCGCCTCGGAAAGCAACCTGTATCGACGCTGGCTCGCAAGCATATGATCGCGCATGGCTTTCCGCGCGGCATCCGGATCCTGCTCTACGATGGCGCGCAGGATTGCCTCATGCTCGGCCTGCACTTTGCGAAGATAATCCGCGTTGCCCGTCTCCGGCAGGGTAGGAAACTGACCGCGCGGTATCGAGCGTGACCCGAACTGGCGCAGTGCCTCGAGATAGAACCGGTTGTTGGTCGCTATCGCAATGGCCGTGTGAAACTCGTAATCGGCACTGACGGTGCTTTCGCCCGCATCGATGGCCCGGCCCATTTTCCGATGGGCTGCGGAAATCGCCGCTTCCTGCTGGGCTGTGCGGCGATAGGCGGCAATTGCCGCTGCCTCGCCTTCGGTTGCGAGCCGAAACTCAAGCATTTCCAGCGTTTCTGCAATTGTGCCAACTTCGGATTGCGTCAGCTTCACACCCGCCCACTCGCTGACATTGCTGACGAAAACGCCCTTGCCGTGGATGGGAATGACATAGCCGGAAGAGCGCAGATCCGCGATCGCCTCGCGAACCACTGTGCGGCTCACGCCGTAGGTGCGCTCAAGCTGCGGCTCCGTGGGAAGCTGATCGCCGTTCTTCAGTTTTCCACTGCGAATTTCTGCACTGAGATTATCGATGATCTGTTGTGCCCGCCGCTCCCGCGGCTTTTCCCTATCGCCCATCATGCCACTCTTCCCTCTTGCAGAAAACGAATCCCTTCGTTACTCATATGATGACGTGGCGTTACGTCATATGTTTTCATGTTAGCTCAGGGAGGAGTTGGGATGAAGTACCATCAAAAGTTTTTGCAGGGTAGAATTGCTCGTCTGCGGCGAGCCGTTCAAAAAGTGGCATCGCTGACAGCGTTTTCTCGTGGAAGTGCGATTTGCGATGACTGAAATTTCATTACGCGGGCTGGGACATCGCTTCCTGCAACTTGTCGTCAGCCTCTTCATCCTGCTCTGCATCACCTTCATCATTGGCCGGGTGATGCCGACCGATCCGGTCGGGGCAATCGTCGGTGAGCTTGCGGATCCCAAAGCCTATGAAGCCATGCGGGCTCGGCTTGGGCTTGATCTCCCTCTCTACCAGCAGTTTTTCATCTATCTCCGCGGCCTGCTGCACGGCGATTTCGGTATAGCTATTCTGACCGGAAACCCGGTAACGCGGGACCTGGCGCAAGCCTTCCCGGCGACGCTTGAGCTTGCAACGCTGGCAATCATCATCTCCACCGTCATCGGCGTCCCGCTCGGTCTCGCCGCGGCCCTGTTTCGCGACACGTTCATCGACAAGTTCGCACGTGTCTTTGCGCTGGTGGGGCATTCGATACCCGTATTCTGGTTCGGTATCGTCGGGCTCGTAATTTTTTATGCGAATCTCAACCTTGTCGCCGGGCCCGGTCGCGTGGACGTCTTTTACGAAGGCCTCGTGGAGCCGAGAACAGGGCTGATGCTGGTCGACACTCTTCTTGCAGGTGAGACAGAGATTTTCTGGAATGCGCTCGCGCATATCATGCTGCCGGCGATCATCCTTGCCTATATGGCAATGGCCTATATTACCCGCATGACCCGCGCCTTCACCCTCGAACAACTCAGCCAGGATTATGTGATTGCGGCACGTGCGAAAGGCGTCAGCCCGGCGCGCACCGTAACCCGCCATGTACTGCCGAATATCGCGGTGCAGCTGATCACCGTTCTCGCCATCTCCTATGGCAACCTGCTGGAAGGCGCCGTTGTGACGGAAATCGTCTTTTCCTGGCCCGGCATCGGACAATACATGACGAATGCACTGCTTATCGGTGACATGAATGCGATCCTCGCAGCCACGATCGTCATCGGCTTCATCTTCATGATGCTCAACTTCCTCGCAGACGTGGCCTACACCACGCTTGACCCGCGGACACGGGAGGTCGCTCGATGACCGATATAACTCAGAACACTCCCGTGCGGAGCCGCAGCGCGTTGTCTCGGATATCCACAACGACGGCGCGGACGCTGCGGAAGCTTGGCGACGAGCCGCTTGGAATGTTCGGCTTTGCCATTCTCGCCATTCTGGTCGTGGTTGCTATTTTCGCTCCCCTGATTGCGCCATATGATCCGGTGCGCCAGGTGCTCGACAATGCGCTTCAGCCTCCCAGCTGGGCGCATCTGGCGGGAACCGACGAATTTGGCCGCGACATTTTCAGCCGCCTCGTCTATGGCACCCGCATCACGATCCAGACCGTCTTGTCGGTCTCGGTCATCGTCGGCCCTATCGGCCTTGCAATCGGTGTCATGGCCGGTTTCTTCGGCGGCAGAACCGACGCCATTCTGATGCGCGCGACCGATATTGTCCTTTCCTTCCCTTCGCTCGTTCTGGCACTTGCCTTTGCTGCTGCAATGGGAGCCGGTCTCGGCACCGCAATCATCGCGATCTCGCTGACCGCCTGGCCGCCCATCGCGCGTCTGGCTCGGGCCGAAGCGCTGGTCGTGCGCAACACCGACTATGTTGCGGCCGCACGCCTCTATGGGGCCTCGCCGATGCGCATCCTGTTTCTTTATATCGCGCCGATGTGCATTCCTTCGGTCATCGTCAGACTGACATTGAATATGGCCGGTATCATCCTGACGGCCGCCTCGCTTGGCTTCCTCGGTCTTGGCGCGCAGCCGCCGCTTCCCGAATGGGGGGCGATGATTTCCAGCGGCCGTAAATTCATGCTCGATTACTGGTGGGTCGCCGTCATGCCCGGCATCGCGATCCTTTTGACGAGCCTTGCCTTCAACATCGCTGGCGATACGCTGCGCGACCTACTGGATCCGCGTCATGCCCGTTCCTGATAGCTCTCCCATTCTTTCGGTCCGCGATCTTAACGTTCGCTTTGGCCGCAACGCCATCCCCGCAGTCTCCAATGTCAACTTCGACGTCGGACGCGAGCGTGTCGGCATCGTCGGCGAATCCGGGTCCGGAAAGTCCACGACCGGCCGTGCCGCGATGCGCCTTCTGCCCAAGAGCGCCACGGTAACGGCAGAACGGATGGATTTCCTGTCCACACCCCTGCTTGAAAAATCCGAGCGCCAGATGGGTGCGATCCGCGGCAGCGAGATGGCGCTCATCATGCAGGACCCGCGTTATTCCCTCAATCCGGTCCTGCCGATCGGAAAACAGGTGGCGGAAGCGGCCGAGCTGCATCTGGCGCTGACCGGCAAGGCCGCCAGAAATGCCGCGCGCGACATGCTGCTGCGCGTGCGCATCAACGATCCTGACCGCGTGATGGGGCTTTATCCCCACCAGATTTCAGGCGGCATGGGACAGCGCGTGATGATCGCCATGATGCTGCTGGCCAAACCCAAACTGGTGATTGCCGACGAACCGACTTCGGCCCTCGATGTCAGCGTCCGCAAGGATGTACTTCTGCTTCTGGACGAGATGGTGCGCGAAAACAATTCGGGCCTCATCCTCATCAGTCACGATATCCGCATGGTCTCAGCCTTTTGCGAACGCGTGCTGGTCATGTATGGCGGACGCGTCGTGGAGACACTCTCCAAGCTTGAAGATGCGCAACACCCCTATACACGGGGCCTGATCGCGGCCATGCCCGATCCCCGCAATCCGGTCCGGCGCCTCAAGGTGCTGGATCGCCAGGCAATCGATGCGGAGGTGATGCGATGATCACGGTAGACAAGCTGGATGTCGTCTACGGCACGAAGGAAAACCGCAATCACGTCGTGCGCGACGTCAGCTTTCGGGTCAACCGAGGCGAGACACTCGGCATCGTTGGCGAAAGCGGTTGCGGCAAGTCGACATTGCTGCGATCGCTTGCCGGCCTGGAATCCGGCTGGACCGGATCGATCTCTTTCGAAGGCAAGCCTGTGGGCAAAGTCCGTAGCCGCGACGAGCTGAAGCTGGCGCAGATGGTGTTCCAGGACCCCTATGGTTCCCTGCACCCACGCCACCGCATCGGCCGGGCTCTTGCCGAACCGATCCGCTCCATGGGGCTTGGTGACGGCTGGTCGAAGGTTCCGGCCGCGCTGCAGCAGGTTGGCCTGCCCGCGCATTTTGCCGAGCGCTTCCCGCACGAACTGTCCGGAGGCCAGCGTCAGCGTGTTGCGATCGCCCGCGCGCTTATCCTCGAGCCGCCGATCCTGCTCCTCGATGAGCCGACATCCGCTCTCGACGTCTCCATTCAGGCGGAAATCCTGAACCTGCTGGCCGACCAGCGCGAAGACCAGAACCTCACCTTCGTTCTCGTCAGCCATGACCTCGCGGTCATCGCCCATATGTGCGACCGCGTTCTGGTCATGCAGAATGGCGTTTTTGTCGATGAGTTGACCAAGGCCGATCTTGAAGCGGGCATCACCCACGCGGCCTATTCAGGCGAACTATTCGAGAGCAGCTTCCTTTGAAAGCCGTCATGGGGTGAGCCATTGGAACAGCTGGACTGCGAGGTTTTCCCTGGCAGTCCAGTATCTGATCAGGCCGTCGGCCCGCGCAAGAGGCAGATGGCCCCGTGATCAGTTCAGCCGTGCTCCGTCTTCACTCGAAAACAGATGGACGCTGTTAAGCGTCGGCGAGACCATGATGCTGTCGCCGACTGCCTGCCCTATGCGTTCCCGAAAGACGCCGAGCACCTTGGTATCGCCGAGTTTCATGGTGACCTGCGTTTCCGATCCCAATGGTTCGATGAGCATTATCTCCGCCGGCACACCGCCAGCATCAAGAACGAAGTGTTCCGGACGGATGCCGTAGACGGCCTGTTTGCCCGCAAAACCGGCTGCAGAAACTGGCAGGGGCAACACGATACCCGCCGTTTCCAAACCTCTTTCGGTTATCCTGCCGGACAGGAAGTTCATCGATGGCCAACCAATGAAGCCTGCAACGAACTGATTTGCCGGGCGGTCGTAAAGTTCAAGCGGTGTGCCAATCTGCTCGACCCTGCCGCCATTGAGAACCGCGACCCTGTCGGCCATCGTCATCGCCTCGACCTGATCCTGCGTCACATAGATCGTGGTGGTCTTCAGCCTCTGGTGCAGCGCCTTGATCTCGCCGCGCATGACGACGCGCAACTTCGCATCAAGGTTGGACAGGGGCTCATCGAACAGGAACACCTGCGGATTGCGCACGATGGCGCAGCCCATCGCGACCCGCTGGCGCTGACCGCCGGAGAGCTGCCGCGGATAACGGTCGAGCAGCTGCGCAAGGCCAAGGATGCTCGTCCTTTCCGCCGCCTGCCCGGACCGAAGCCTTGAAACACTGGAAAGACTGGTGGAGCTGAGGACGTCGATCAGGACGCATAAGCGGGTTTAGTTTTTTAAACTATACTGCCGTCCACGCGCGCTCCAGACTTAAGGTAGCAGGCGCTTACTGCGCAACGAACAGCCTGCTGCTCTTGTGTGGGAGATCAATAAAGCGTTATTGACTGTCCCTGCCGATAAAGTCATATCACCGTGAGCAAGCAGACCAGACAGGATCCGCGAAGTGCAGCTAGAAGCATTCTCGATATCAGGCTTAAAAAAGATAACTCCGGCGCGTTTCGGCGACAGTAGGGGCTACTTCAGTGAAGTTTTTAAGCGGGAATGGTTTCGCGAGAATGTCGCGGACGTGGAGTTCGTGCAGGACAACGAATCCCTGTCTGCACAGGCCGGGACCGTACGGGGACTTCATTTTCAAACAGAGCCTTTTGCGCAGGGCAAGCTCGTTCGCTGCATTCGCGGGCGACTGCTGGATGTGGCGGTCGACATCAGGAGAGGATCGCCGACCTTCGGACAGTGGGCCGCCGTAGAGCTCTCACCGGAAAATGGCGACCAGCTGTGGGTCCCGGCAGGCTTTGCCCACGGCTTCATGACGCTGGTTGACGACACCGTTATCTCATACAAAGTCACAGCCCCCTACAGCGCGGCCCATGATCGCGGTGTCAAATGGGATGATCCGGCCATCGGCATCAATTGGCCAAAGATGGACAGCTACGTGCTTTCCGACAAGGACGCCAAGCAGCCGTCCCTGTCCGAATTGCCCGAATATTTCACCTACAAAAAAACTGGGAACTGATGATGCGCGTTCTAGTCACCGGCGGCGCCGGATTTATCGGGTCGGCCCTTGTGCGCTATCTCGTAAGCGAAGTTGGTGCGGATGTTCTCACCGTTGACAAGCTGACCTACGCGGGCAATCTGGCCTCACTCAAGCCAATTGAAAATGCGCCAAACCACCGCTTTCTTCAGGCGGATATATGTGACCGCGCCGCTATGAATGACGCTTTCGCGACATTTCAGCCGAATTACGTGATGCATCTGGCGGCCGAGAGCCATGTTGACCGCTCCATAACCGGAGCCGCTGATTTTATTCAGACCAATGTCAACGGCACATTCACCATGCTGGAGGCCGCGCGGCAATATTGGAACGGTCTTGCCGAAGACGCAAAATCAGACTTCCGCATGCTTCACGTCTCGACCGACGAGGTTTACGGTTCGCTCGGAGAGCATGGCCTCTTCGAAGAAACAACACCCTACGATCCGTCGTCGCCGTATTCCGCTTCGAAAGCCGCAAGCGACCATCTCGCTACGGCCTGGCAGCGCACTTATGGCCTTCCGGTGGTGATTTCCAACTGCTCCAACAATTATGGGCCGTTCCATTTCCCTGAAAAGCTTATTCCGCTGATCATTCTCAATGCGCTGGAAGGCAAGCCTCTGCCGGTTTATGGAAACGGCGCGAACATCCGCGACTGGCTTTATGTGGAAGACCATGCCCGTGCCCTCTGGCTCATCGTTCAGAAGGGCCTTGCCGGCGAGAAGTACAATGTCGGCGGCAGAAACGAGCAGAAAAACATCGATGTGGTGAATTGCGTCTGCTCCATTCTGGACGAGCTGCGCCCGCAGCCAAAGCCTTATGCCGAGCTGATCAAATACGTCACGGATCGTCCCGGCCACGATGCCCGCTACGCCATTGACGCAACCAAGCTCGAAACGGAGCTGGGTTGGAAGGCCGAGGAAAATTTTGCGACCGGCATCCGTAAAACGGTGGAATGGTATCTGGACAATGGATGGTGGTGGGAGCCGCTACGTCAAGGCGTATACGCGGGAGAGCGCCTCGGCGTTCTGACGAAGGACTGAACCGGATGCGGTTGGTAGTCACTGGAAAAAATGGACAGGTCGTCAGTGCTCTTCAGGCGCTGGCGGATCACAATCTGGAGATCGTGGCTCTGGGCCGTCCGGAACTTGACCTTGCTCAACCTGACACTGTTTCCAAAGCGCTGCGTGACGCCAAGCCCGATGTTGTGATATCGGCCGCCGCCTATACGGCTGTCGACAAGGCGGAAAGCGAACCGGACATCGCCTTCGCCGTCAATCGGGATGGGGCAAGAGCCGTCGCGCAAGCGGCAAATGAACTCGGCGTTCCGATCATCCATCTTTCCACGGATTATGTATTCGATGGTACCAAAGCCGGTGCTTATGTCGAGAGCGATCCGACAGGTCCGACATCCGTCTACGGCCGTTCAAAGCTCGAAGGCGAACAGGCAGTCTCTGAAAGCACCGCCAATTACACCGTTTTGCGAACCGCATGGGTCTACTCGGAATATGGCAGCAACTTCGTAAAAACCATGCTCCGGTTGGGCGAAAGCCGCGACGAAATCAATGTGGTTGCTGACCAGTTTGGGTGCCCCACCTCGGCAAATGACATCGCCACTGCAATCGTCACGATCGCGAGAAAACTTGCGACGGATCCCTCCGCGCATCTTCGCGGCGTGTTTCATCTGTCGGGAACAGGTGAAACCAACTGGGCGGATTTCGCGAAACAGCTATTCGCATTTTCTGCAGAAAACGGCGGAAAGTCGGTGATCATCAATGACATCACCACCGCACAATACCCTACCCCGGCCCGGCGCCCGGCAAACTCCCGGCTTGATTGCAGCAAGCTGGAAGAGGTTTACGGAATTAGATTGCCGGAATGGCAGACATCAACGCGCGCGGTCGTGGCCGCCTTGGCGCAGAGCAAAAAGGAAACGCCATGAAGGGTATCATTCTTGCCGGAGGCAGCGGAACCCGTCTGCATCCGATGACATTGGCGGTCTCGAAGCAGATCCTGCCGGTCTACGACAAGCCGATGATCTATTATCCGCTGACGACGCTGATGTTGGCGGGTATCCGCGAAATCCTGATTATATCGACACCTCACGACATGCCGCTTTTCCAGAACCTTCTGAAAGACGGTTCGCAATGGGGTCTCTCGATCGAATACGCCGTTCAGCCAAGCCCCGATGGGCTTGCTCAAGCCTACATGATCGGCGCCGACTTCATCGGTGGTTCCCCGTCCTGCCTGATCCTCGGCGACAATATCTATTACGGGCACGGACTGCCGGAACTTTTGCAAAGCGGTACGAACGTCAATGACGGAGCAACCGTTTTCGCTTACCATGTCAACGATCCCGAACGTTATGGTGTGGTCGAATTCGATGGCGAGATGCGCGCGCTGTCCATCGAAGAAAAACCCGAAAAACCCAAATCCAATTGGGCTGTTACCGGTCTTTATTTTTATGATGCCGATGTGGTGGACATCGCGGCCAATCTCAAACCGTCCGCGCGCGGCGAGTATGAGATAACGGACGTGAACCGCATTTACTTGGAACGCGGCAAACTGAAAGTGTCCATCATGGGCCGCGGTTATGCCTGGCTCGACACTGGCACCCCAGACAGCCTGCTTGAAGCCGGGGAGTTTGTACGCACGCTGGAAAAGCGTCAGGGTTTCAAGATCGCCTGTCCAGAAGAGATTGCCTTCAGCAAAGGTTTCATCACGAAGGCTGAGTTTTCAGAAATCGCTGACAACGCAGGCAAAGGTGATTACGGCGTTTACTTGAGAAGACTTGCAGCATCCTAGCAAACGCTTCGATCATCTGCCATTTGTGTACGACGGAGACTGAGTTCGTTAGAGGTCTGTTCGTCAGACGGCTGCAGGCAATAATGAATGCAGGCGCGAGCTCGCTCCCCAACCATTGGATACGAAATGGCAAAACTCCCACTTTCAGCTGTGACAATCGTTTCCGTTTGTTACAAGAGCGACGCGCTCATCCCCGATATGATCGCATCAATACCTGACGAAACGCCCATCGTTCTTGTCGACAACGGACGAAACAACAGCCTTGCGAATCTTCCCACAGGACGAAACATCGACATCGTTCGGCTTGATGAAAACCTGGGATTTGGCCGAGGCTGCAACGCAGGAGCCGAAGTCGTCCAAACGCCTTGGATCCTGTTTTTGAACCCGGACGCACGATTGAAGCCAGGCGCTATCGAGGCACTTCTTGAAGCGGTCGAGCATCACTCTTCAGCTATCGCTTTCAATCCACGAATCGCCAATGCGGATGGAAGTCAATATTTCAAGCGCCGCTCATGGCTCTTGCCGCGCAACCGCTACATGAAAAAGGGATGGCCTAGTGCCGACAGCCCTGTACCGATCTTGAGTGGTGCCGCTTTTTTTGTTTCGAAGCAAAATTTCGAAAAAGTTGGCGGCTTTGACCCCAATATTTTCCTCTATCACGAAGACGACGATCTTTCCCTGCGCCTGGCGCAACTAGGGCAACTCATGTTCGTGAGAAATTCCCTCATCATTCATGCTGCAGGGCACTCTTCGGGACGATCACCCGAGATCGCACGTATGAAGGCGTTCCATATGGCCCGATCGAGGATTTATACCGGCATCAAACATAAAAGACCCTTTACCAAAGCCTCGACTTTCGTTCAGGTCCTTGCGCTCCTGTTTTCGCCCGCCGTTCTTTTTTCAGCGCGGCGGCGAGCGAAGGCTCTAGGTTTTTTAGAAGGAACAATAAAATGGAAGTAATGGTTCGATCTTAAAAGCGCCGAGCAAAAAGCATGTTTTTAGAGCATCTATCTATGATGAGTGGATGTTTCATGCTCCAAATCAACGCTTCCAAACAACTACCCAGGTAAAAATCTGGCGAACACCACCATTGTTGCCCTCAACAATTGACTAGAGAGGGGGCCAACTCTGGATGGAGTGGCCCTTTTGCACGAGTATCGATTGATATTCTCTTGCATATTCTGCAGCCAAATCATCGATATCATACGTTTTGCTTAGTTGTCGGGTTATGCTTTTGAAATCGGCAATAGTAGTTTCATCTAGCATAGATGCCATGGCTCTGGTGAGAGAGCTGACGAACCGATCATCGTCGGCAGTATTTTCGATTATGATGCCAGCTTGCTTTCCATCAACTTGCGACATGTTTTTGATCTCACCCACATCTGTTGCGATGCAAGGCACCCCTACTTGAAAAGCCTGAATCAAGGTGAGCGGAAAGGATTCACCTGGAAAGCGCGTTGGAAGTAAAGCAACGTCGCTCATCCGATAGAGACCATGAACCTCTCTGACGAAACCCAAAAAATGAATAGTTGCATCCGAGGCTCCCACCCGCTGTGCAACGTCAGCACTCGGCCCTTCTCCTGCCATGAGCAATGCCATCGGAACATCCGGATGTTGCTCACGTAATCTCAGATAAGCGTTTACTGCCTCGATCCAGCCCTTACCCTCAACCCCTCTCGCTGCCAAAGCAAAAACGACCGCATTATCTGCTATCCCGAGTTCAGCGCGTGTCTTGGTAAACTCAGTATTATCAACAGGCATAGCGTTTCGTATTTTGATAAACTTATCTGACGGAACGTTCAGCCCCTCAAAGGGCTGCAAATTTCGGTCCGCAAGATATGCGAATTTATCAATTTTCTTACACCATTGAGCGATTTTCCCCTTAGGTACCTTCATCGCTTCATATGACCCGTGCAATGTTGAAACATACACGCGGGAGACATCGAAGTCGGCAAGCAAAAAATCCTCGACAGTCGAAATATGTGAATGCACGACGGAAATCCCGGCTTCGTCAATAAATTTCCTGATCCCGATATCTCTAATCTGATTAGCTGTATAAACAGGTATTGCAGGATTCAGCATACTCCTGACCGTCCTATGATCATCGGCATCATGCATTTGCAACATGGAAACCGTGATTCCTTTTTTATGCAGCGCGTTCGCGAGGTGAATTGGAAAAATCTCTCCACCACCAAAGGAAAAACCTAAAAACCCAATTAATACGTGCCGGTTACTTCGGGGAATCTCCCTCAAGGCTGTCGTATCTACCAGCTGATCAAATTCAAACCCGTTAATTTGAGAATGCCGGAATACTGCACTGCAGGACTCCAAAAAACGTTCCAGCGTCTTCTCGGGGATATCCCACCGGGACTTTAGCGCACGCATAAACCGAAAATACTCCCGATAATATTCAGGATTAGATTGCGCTTGACTACCCGAAGTATTGTTACCGTGAATTCGGAAATAGCTTATGGCACTTGGTTCATATGCAATCTGCCCTCCACCCGCGATAACCGAATAGAGGTACCAGTCCCCCATTATCTTGAAGCTTCGTGCTTCTTCCCAAGTTTCGTCCGCAATATCAAAGCGACGCCACAAACTACCGCCAACATTAGCGATCACGTTCTTTATGCCGAAGCCGCCGCGGAACCATTCTGCAGCAGGACGGACGGTCCGCGCATCCCAGATTCCGGGTTCGCTATCTTCCCTGTAATGATCCAGCCCGGCTACGTAATTGCCTTCGCCGTTGGCGAACTGGATGCGACCAAACGCCAACATAACACTAGGGTCTCGAAACGAGCTGATCATCCGCTCGATGAATGTCGGCTCGCAAAAATCATCGCTTTCGCAGATCCACACGAGGTCACCCTTCGCCTGAGAATGGCCCTTTTGCCACTGGCGAAAAACATTACCCGAGTTTTCGGTATTATAGATGGCCCTGATACGGTCTGGATAACGTTCGACGTAAGTATCGATCACCGACCTGCTGTCGTCGGTGGAACAGTCATCAAGGACCAGAATATCGATAAGCGGATATGTCTGCGCCAAAATACTGTCCAGGCGCTGAGGAAGATAACGGGCGTGGTTGAAATTGGGAACGATGGCCGTCACCGTCACGCCGCTACGCACACCGAGACTTGAACGGCTAGCTGCGATAATTTTATTTGTCGTAATCTTCTGGTAATAATCAAGGCAAAATTTATCGACCTTGCGTGACAACAACATAGGATCACGCTTCTCGGCAGACTTTAAAAATCTTTTGCGTCTACGTGTGCTGAAGGCTTTTACGTCGGACAGTGTATAAAGCAGACGCGTATAAAGCAGACGCGTCAATAGTTTTCCCAAAGACGCCCGGCTCATCCAATTACTTCGCTGGAGAGCATCCACTTGACCAGAAATATGGTCAACGTCTTTCATCAACACATCAGACCATTGAGCCTCTTCGAATTCCACGCGCTTCAACACCGGTTCGGAAGACTGGATATCCTGTGAGAAAATCCCGCTCATACCCATATTGTCAACCGGCTGATCCGATGCGACACCGATCATGTACATCGGCGCTTCGACGCCAGCAATAGTTGCGCCGCTTCCGGAATCAGTTTCAAAAAAGGCCGCGGACTGGTTTTCAGATGCTATAATCGAACCAAAACCTATTTTTTGGCCATGCATCGACACATGGGCAAAGTGCTGCCCCAGGAGCCTACTGAATTCGTTCTTAAAAAGCTCCTTGACGTGAAAGGCATTAACCTGTCCCGTAGCGACAGTGTAGGCGTATTTTTCCGGCGTCGAGATGATCAATATTCCGTCGGCGCGCAAGACGCGCTTGATCTCGAGCATAAAGCGGTCATGGGCCTCGATATGTTCAAGTGTTTCAAAAGATACGACAACGTCCACGGACGCCGGCGGTAACGGAATATCTTCACACGACCCAGCTTTGAAGGAAATATTTCCAGTTTTATACTTTGCCCGCGCGTGATCGATAGCTTCGCCTGAAATATCCACGCCAATAGCAGAGCGGGCAGTTTCCGCCAGAAGCGAGGTGCCATAACCTTCGCCACTTGCGATATCCAGAACATCTTTGCCTCGGACAAAATTTTTCGCCAGATGATATCGATGCATATGCTCGAGATGGATATTCCCGCCAATCGTCGGCAGATAGCGTTCGCCGGTAAAATCGAGATCGTCGGTCATATTTTTCCTTGGCAAAAATCCGTCATGTGTTGAGGCGGATACCCTATTCTTGGGGCCAAGTCGAGGCAACGTAAGGAATGGTTCGGGAAATTTGACCCGGGGGATAAGTCGACCAGCCGCCATGATGGAAGCGGGCTTCTGCATCGACGTAGTTGATGAGGCGGTCACTTGTCTTCACCGAGCGGCTCCGGTGGTGATGTCTGACCTTTTGCAAAGGCTGGCACCCACATTCATCCCCTGTCACGGACATGACGGGTGGGTTTCACCTCAACGCGATGGCACAATCCGCATAGAAACTGCTCAGACAAGCCGAGCCATAATCTTTGAAACCACAGCGGAAACGGCAATGACCAAATTGCTCACAATTCGCAATAACCGAACTTTCTCAAGCTACACCGTTGCGAAGTCTGGGTACTTGCCCAACTCTTTAATTGTTTGAAACAATTCGAATTTTTGATTTATGCCGAGGGTTCGCATAAATTCATAATATGCGCCTCCCTGCTCGTCTATTAAATCAACATGCTCTGCGGCAACAGCATCTATCACGCCGCATTTCCAACCGGCTTTTCTTACTGTTTCAGAGCAGTTAAAATCGAGCCCAAATCCTGAAACTGATTTGCCGAAAATAGGCTTGCAAAGTTCCAGCGCACGCCTCGAAAAACCCGGCATCATAATCTCCACGGCAGTCGTTTCGTGAAAATCTCTTCCCGGAATTCTAAATAGGTCTTTCCACACACATTGGGAACCCGCGGCAACGGCGGGCTGGAACATATCGAGACCGTTAGCCTCTGCTATATCAAAAAGGCGATCAATCTCTTCGTGCTCGATTCCGAGATCATCATCAAGGAAAAGCACTGCATCGTAACCCAGCAAGATATCGCCATAGTGATTCAATGCATGGTGAATAGCAGTGGCCTTAGTGCCTGATTGGCGAAGGTGCATCTCCCCCAACCGGATATCCACTCCACTTAACGTGTACCAATTGCAAAGCAGGTCCCAAGATCTCGCTGAATCCGGGCGAAACCATTTCGCTGGCCGGAATGCATGGCCAGCTTGCACCCAAACGAGACGCTTCCGTTGGTTGCTCGGGGAGCCAAACAGACGCGACTTGATAGCGGCATGGATTCGTTGCTGTGTATTAGCAAGATTTTCAAGATGATCGTCTACGCTTGGAGAGATCGAAATGTCGCGCTTCTCAACCAAAGCCCAAATAGCTTCAACAATGTTGGAGTACTGTGAAGAGTTTCTGAGCAACAACACGCTGTCAATAAACGGCGCAGGATCGATCGGCCGGATCAGACCTTCAGTCGCAAAGTGGGCCAGAGCGGAAGGGTAACCTGCACTATCGCGATTTTGCCAACGATACCATTCTGGATAAAAAAACGGCGATGGGGTAAGTCCGGCGACTTCTCCATTATCACAATAATCACGGTAGGCTTCGGACACGTTCCGAAATTTTTTACCGCTTACGTTGGAGTAGTGTTCCACATCGACCAGTAATTCTGGCCTAATTGGCTGCGACTTCAATTTCGTGAGCCTGTTTATAGTCATGAAACTCTCCGAAGGGCTTGCTCGAACAATGCGGACCCCAGGGTTGCATAGTAATTTTCGGCTCGACCAGGATCTGCAGCCAGATGTTCCAATAGCTCAATCGCAGGATTGATTTCGCGATCTCCAAACGCCAAAACCCCAAGGCCGTGGCAATGCCTAAACCGAAAAGACGCGGTCGCTTGGTCTTTGATTTCTTCGAAAAGCTGCCACACACCGAAATCACCCTGATATTCGCTTGTGTCATGAAACAGAATTACGCCGTTGTCACTTAGTGCCGGCAGCCATGTTTCATAATCGTCCTTCACCGCCTCGTAAGTGTGAAGGCCATCTATATGAAGTAGATCAATCGATTTTTTTTCAAACAGATTGACCGCCTGATTAAAGTAACCACGGATATAGGAGCCGTTTTTAGGGAAGTGTTTTTTAAGCAGATACTTGAAGTTGTTAAAAACGTGCTCGTCATAGAAGCCAGCTTGATGATCTCCTTCCCATATATCAACTGCGACAGCTTCGCCGTACCCGTCGTTCATTTTTAGGTGCTGGCATGCGGAAAAAAAGGACGCGCCCGCATGACTGCCCAGTTCAACATAACGTCGCGGACGCATCGCCTCCATGAGCGAAAACAGAAAGGCTTTATGGCCCGACCATGCAGTGGGAAGTACAACAACTTCGATTTCTGTCGCAGCAGAAATCATCGCCTTATGAATTCTACCTGCACGGACCAGTGGGTCCTGATCAAGCTTGTGCGCCAGAGGTTCAAGGGTCTCATACAGGGGCTTCGAAAGGATATTTTCTATTTCGGACGTATTTTTATTCGCCATTTTGAAAGTCCGCACCATCGTCGTTTCGATGGTGCCTAAATCGAACTCCATTACAGTTTGCGGTTCGGAGATTTGCAACGGAGCTGGATCAACTTGAGCGAACGTCAATGTCATCGATCTTGTGTTCTCGGTGACACGTCCGGCTTTAACATCGGCCGCAACGACATCAAACGGTTCGCCGTAACGCAGAGCGATTTCTCGCAGCAGAACCGGGTCCTCTGCAAATTTTGAGGCAGCAGAGTTCAATTCGCGCCAATGCGAGCCCTCTGACGCGTGATGCCCTATTGTGGACGCGTACGCGGATGCTCCCTGGTTTACTTTCGTCCGAAATGAAGCGACTCCGTTTATCGGAGCATGAAAAATACCGAACGCGCGCTCGCCGATGTAAGGCGTTGTATTACCATCAAGGTAGGTAGCGTGGTTCCCCTGAGCGATCGCAACCCTTCGTCCTCGTAGCCGAGGTATATTCAAAGCAATCTTGACGAAGGGCGACACCTTGGGCCCTACCGTAACCTCAACGTTCTGCAGCGATTGTCTTACGTCTTCTCCGGTAGCGAGATTGTACCAGTGAAGATTAACGACGTCTGCCCCTGTCAAAGGAGCAAGCGCCTGTTCGAAACTGTCTCGGGATTCAAAAGGCAAGACCTCATCAAAGTCGATAAGGAACACCCAATCACTCTGCCGTTCAGCCACTAGAGCTCTTGCTACAGCACTCATGTATTCGGACTGATAATAACCTGCATCCGTCGCTTTAAGTAATACGACCTGCGTGCCATTATGCCCATTATACCGGGCGACGATTTCCGATGTTCTGTCTGTCGACAGGTGATCAATGATCACCACACGATCGAAAAGCGCACAAAGATGACGCATCATGTCATCGGCGCGCACCTCCTCGTTGCGGACCATGGATATGCATGTCAAATGCGGTTTTACTGAACGTCCCCGAAAAGGTATCAGATCGAGCCGCTTGACCTTCTTGACTTCTTGCACCCGTTCGACTTCGGCGCCGTTGGCAATATAATGCTCGTAGTTGAACATTTTCGGCCAACTTTTCTTCGGCTTTCTGCGGATTTTCCTAAGTATATTGGAAACATTTCTGAGTACCTTGGTCCGCTTCCAATATTTACTGGATAGTACCGAATTCGCGTCCTTGGCTAGTGCTTCGATCCCAGCCTGAACAGCGTACGCCCTATTGATAGCACTCTCTTTTTCGCTCAATTCCGCCAGAAGGCGCTCGTTCCCCTCAAGTACCTTATCTATTTCACCTTTGTAGTGTCTCAGCATCTCCTCGGATTTGTAAGGATTTAGAGACGATTCTTCTGTTTCGAAAATGCTATTGGCGAGGGCGGGCAAGGCTTTCGAGGACGCAACGATCATATCATACCGTCTTCTCTCGAATTTATCGTCTTGCTTCATATCTGCGGTCACTGAGAGAGGAGAGACTGATTCAGTATTCGCTATTACGGAGGCAGCTAATATTTTTTGCGCATAATGACGCACATTTTCGAAATACCGTGAGACTAGCTCTAAGAATTCTTCGGTATATAGCTCTTTTACATGATAGGGATTGGAGTACCCTGTTTCATCGGAGTAAATCTTTTTATTCGGCGATGAAATAACCAAGATCCCACCAGGGCGAAGCACGCGCTTTATTTCCGCAAGCATCGCTTCGTGGTCTTCAAGGTGCTCAATTGTTTCGAAACTAACAACGACGTCGACGGAGGCATCCACAACAGGTATTTTTGTTGCTGATCCTTCCAAGAAAGTCAGGTTCTCGCGAACATATGTCTGGCGAGCGTACGCTATTGCATCCGCAGCAATGTCAACTCCAATGACTGACTTCGCGTTTTCGGATATCATTGCGGAACCATAGCCTTCGCCACAAGCAATATCCAAAACGTCTCGTCCGGTGGTCAGGTCGCGTGCAAAAGCATATCGATGCAGATGCTCAAGACGTATCACCCCGTCTATATCTGGGATGAATCTCTCACCGGTGAAATCAAGCCCACGCTTCGCCATGCTAGTCTCCCATAATCCAAGCTCGAATTTCTCTACGGTCAGAGTTCCACGATAGCAAGCACCCGGTGTTGATTTCCACGGAGAGCTGATCCGGCGCTGCTCTGAACCCTTCAAACTGGACCAGTTTTGTTTAGGCCGTAGACTCATAAGCCCGCAGCCACAGGCGCATTGACGCCAACTGGACCATGGCGAGGAAGTTTTCCGCCAGCTTGTCGTAGCGGGTAGCGACCCGGCGGAAATGCTTCAGCTTGGAGAAGAACCGCTCGATCAGGTTCCGTTCGCGATATAGCCCTGTGCTGAAGTACGGTTTTGACCTACGGTTTGCCTTGGGCGGAATATTGGCGAACGCCCCCTTCTCGCGGAGAGACGCCCGGATGCGATCGGCATCATAGGCCTTGTCAGCGAGCACGATGGTTCCGGCACCCACATGGTCAAGCAAACCGTCAGCCGCTTGCCCGTCGTGGCTTTGCCCAGCGGTTAGGCTCAGCCTGATCGGGAGACCTTGCCCATCGACGACCGCGTGGATTTTGGTCGTGAGCCCGCCTCGGGAACGGCCGAGACAATGATCTCGATCCCCCTTTTTGCCGTCGCAGCCTGCTGGTGGGCGCGAACGGAAGTGCTGTCGATCATCTGGATGTCGCCATCATGGGCAGCAGTGATGGCGTCCATCATTCGGTCCCAGACGCCTGCTTTCCGCCATCGTATGAATCGGTTGTAGCAGGTGGTTCGCGGACCATAGCGTTCGGGCAGGTCGCGCCACGGCGCACCGGATCGTAGCACCCAGAAGATTCCATTCAGCACGCGACGGTCATCGACACGCCGTACCCCTCTTGGCTTGTTGGGTAAAAGTGGCTCAAACACGCGCCATTCAAAATCGGTCAGGTCATATCGGCTCATGCTGGCGCTGAATCAGCTTTTGATCTGTAATGGAAACCGTCATCATTCAGGAAAGCGAAAGTGGAGGCCGCGTGCTGCAAAATCGAGAATGGCATAAAGTCGATGGAGCCTCCGCAGACGCAATCGCCGCGCTCAAATCGCTGGCTCCGGCCGATCTTCCTGAGAGTTATTACGCATTGCTGACTTTCAGCAATGGCGGGGAAGGACCGCTAGCGGTTCAACCGCTTTGGTTCCAACTCTATCCCGCCGAGGAAGCTGCTCAGATTGAACGGGACGGGACTTTCCGAGAGTTTTTCCGGGGTTTGTTCGTGATCGGCGGCAACGGTGGCGGCGAAGCCGTGGCATTCGACTTGCGGGAAAATGCGCCATATCCCCTCGTCGCCTTCGACATGACCAACGTCGACTTGGAAGAAAGCCTCAGACCGATAGCGCCATCCTTCGATGTAGCGCTGGATTTGATCGGTCGAGACAATCAGTAATCCGGTACCCAGTTTATGGGTTCACGGCCTAGAGTTTTCCGGTGATTTTTCCTGGCTTGGAAAGCAACGGAAGACGATGAAAGCATCGCAGTTTTGGACGCACAGAAGGCGTTCATTCTGAAGCAGGGTGATGAAGGAGTGTCGGTGGCGGAGATCTGCCGCAAGGCGGGAATTAGCCAGGCGACCTATTTCAACTGGAGAAAAAAATATGCGGACGTGTTGCCGCCGGAGTGTTCTTCTGATTGTGGGTTATGGATAGAGGGCCGCTTGATTTTAAGTTGCGGCTACTGCCATATTCATGGATCAATTGTGTCCAGCGAGGCGCATATGCTGGGGAACGCTACATCATGAAATGTCAGGTCTGCGGTGACGAGCACTTTGTAGAAAACAAAGTGATATGGGATGAACTGGTCGAGCAATGGGAGATATCGGATTTTGAGCGCGGCTACATCGACAGGCAGCAGGGAATGGTCTGCGCTGCATGTGGTTGCAACATCAGAAGTCAGGCTTTAGCAAAGTCGATCTTAAGCCACTGGCATAGCGACGAAACGTTCTCGGAATTCATAAATGATCGGCCAGAACTGAAGGTTTTGGAAATGAACGGGGCCGCGCAATTAACCCACTTTCTATCCCTGATGCCCAATCGCATTCTCGCGAATTACCCTGAGGTGGACATGTGTGCGCTCCCATACGAAGCCCACAGTTTTGATCTCGTCGTCCATTCCGACACCCTTGAACACGTTCCAGATCCGGTGAAGGCCTTGGAGGAGTGCCGCCGCGTTTTGAAAGAAGGTGGGCTTCTCGCGTACACAGTTCCCGTTATCGTAGACAGGATGACGCGAACCAGAGAAGGAATGCCCCCTAGCTATCATGGTCTTCCAGGTGATAACGCCACGGACTACATCGTCATTTCTGAATATGGAGCCGACATGTGGAAGCAAATGATAGAAGCCGGATTCGACAACGTGAATATTACGACGTTTGACTATCCTGCCGGCATAGCTGTCAGCGCTTCAGAAGGTCATCCGCAATTTCCTCAGCCCGCCAAACCTGAACTGACGTTCTTTCAGAGAGTTTTTGGTAGGTCAGCGTAGCTACCGCGCCGTGTCCGTCGTTGTGGCACTCCCTTAATGGTTGACAATAGGGCCGCTCGATTAGGCCGGCCAAGCAATGCGTGCGATTTCCGGCAGAAACTGCTCGACAGTCGGTGACCCGCCACTGAAGTTTCATCCGGCTGCGATTAGAGCCTCGACGTTTTTGAACCGCCCCAGGTTTCTGGACCATCTGAGGCTAGAGTTTTC